>NZ_CP179214.1:0-1287500 GCF_051201695.1 Tenacibaculum sp. nBUS_03
TATACTAAAATTTATTCACACTTTTGTTTAACCAAATATATACGTTTAGAATCCCCTATAATCTAAATAATTTTAACAAAAAAATCGTTTTTTAACCAGTATGACTAAAACAGCTGATTCAGTTTGGATGGAATGTTTGTCTTTTATAAAAGACAATATAAAACCTCAAGCATATAAAACTTGGTTTGAACCTATAAAGCCGATTAAATTATCGGGGGCGGCTTTGACTATTCAGGTTCCAAGTAAGTTCTTTTATGAATGGTTAGAAGAACATTATATTAAATTATTACGAGTTGCCTTGGTAAGGCAATTGGGCAATGACGCAAAGTTGGTCTATGATGTGCGTATGGAAAATACGTATAGTAGTAACAGTCCTCAAACTGTAAAAATTCCTAGCTCAAACAGAAATCCATTAAAACCTCAAAAGGTAACAGTTCCTTTAGAATCTAAACGTGAACTTAAAAATCCTTTTGTGATTCCTGGATTGCAAAAAGTAAAGATAGAATCTCAATTAAATCCAAATTATAATTTCATGAATTTTATTGAGGGAGATTCTAATCGTTTAGCAAGGTCAGCTGGTATGGCTGTCGCTAATAAACCAGGTGGAACTTCTTTTAATCCATTACTTATATATGGAGGAGTTGGACTAGGAAAGACTCACTTAGCTCATGCTATTGGTGTAGAAATAAAAGATAAGTATCCTGATAAAACAGTTTTATATATATCATCTGAAAAATTTACACAACAATTTATTGATTCTGTAAAATCAAATACTAGAAATGATTTTATTCACTTTTATCAAATGATTGATATACTAATCATTGATGATGTTCAGTTTTTGTCTGGTAAATCAGGAACACAGGATGTTTTCTTTCATATTTTTAATCACTTGCATCAAAATGGGAAGCAAGTTATTTTAACTTCTGATAAAGCTCCTGTTGATATGCAAGATATTGAGCAACGATTGTTATCTCGTTTTAAATGGGGATTATCAGCAGAATTACAATCGCCAGATTATGAAACACGTATCTCGATACTTCAAAATAAATTATATAGAGATGGTGTTGAAATGCCTGAGGAGATTGTTGAGTACATAGCAAAGAATATAAAATCGAACGTTAGAGAGTTAGAGGGAGTTATTATATCAATGATTGCTCAAGCTTCTTTTAATAGAAAAGAATTTACAATTGAATTAGCAAAACAAATAGTTGATAAGTTTGTAAAGAATACTAAGAAAGAACTTTCTATTGATTATATTCAAAAAGTAGTGTCTAAATATTTTGATATGGACGTTGCCACTTTACAGTCTAAAACAAGAAAACGTCATATTGTTCAAGCTCGTCAGTTAGCTATGTATTTTGCTAAGCGAATGACAAAATCTTCTTTAGCTAGTATTGGAAGTCAGATAGGTCAACGAGATCACGCAACAGTTTTGCATGCTTGTAAGACAGTTGATAATTTGACAGAAACTGACAAGCAGTTTAAGAAGTATGTTGAAGATCTTACTAAGAAGTTAACTTTATAAAAAAATATACAAATGAAAATACTAATGGTTTGTTTGGGGAATATTTGTCGTTCTCCATTGGCTGAAGGTATTTTAAAGTCTAAAGTTTCTTCGGAGTATGTTCAAGTAGATTCCGCAGGAACTGCTGGGTATCACGAAGGAGAATTACCTGATAAAAGATCTATAGCTGTTGCGAAAAAATATGGTATTGATATAACAGATCAACGGTCTAGAAAATTTTTAGTAAAAGATTTTGAAAATTTTGATGTAATTTATGCAATGGATGAAAGCAACTACGACAATATAGTTGCCCTTTCAAGGAATAAAGAAGAAGCAAATAAAGTAAAAATGATTTTACAAGAATTGGATTCAAGTCAAAAATTAAATGTACCAGACCCTTATTACGGTGGAGAATTAGGATTTGAAAATGTATATCAAATGCTTAATGAAGCTTGCGAAGTAATTGTTTCTAAAATAAATAAATAATGAAAGGTAAACTGTACTTAATACCAACTACTTTAGGCGATACTGAGCCTTTAGAAGTAATGCCTATATCTGTAAAAAAAGTTATAGAACAGTTAGATTTTTTTATTGTTGAAAACGAAAAATCAGCTCGAAGATTTATTAAAAAAATAACACCTACAAAAGCTCAGCCTTCATTGCAGTTAATGTTATTGGATAAGTATTCAGACGAGTTAGAGACTAGGAATTATTTAGATGCTTGTGAAGAAGGGAAATCAGTAGGATTACTATCTGAAGCTGGTGTTCCAGCTGTAGCAGACCCTGGGGCAACAATTGTTAAACTTGCACATCAAAAAGGAATTCAAGTAGTGCCATTAGTAGGGCCGTCATCAATTTTAATGGCTATGATGGCTTCTGGAATGAATGGTCAAAGCTTTGCATTCAATGGATATTTACCTATTGATAAATCTGATAGAAAAAAAACAATAAAAGATTTAGAAAAAATTTCCAGAGATAAAAATCAATCACAAATTTTTATAGAAACGCCTTACAGAAATGAAAAAATGTTAGATGACTTACGTTCGGTATTGGCTCCAGAAACAAGAATTTGCGTGGCTTGTGATATCACGCTACCATCAGAGTACATTAAAACATTGACAGTAAGGGAATGGAAAAATGTAAAAACCGATTTACATAAACGTCCAACTATTTTCATAGTGCACAAGTAAACCGGATTTCTGCTAAATATTTGGGGATTTATTGGGTGATATGTTGGATACATTGTAACCACCAAATTTTTTTAAATACTGCTCTATCGATGTTCCAAAGGCATCATTAAATTTTATGGTACCATTTGAGCGTAAGAATTTCTTGACATTACCAGCTCCACTTAGGTGTGCAGCCGCTAAAATTCCAGACTCTGTAATTTTAATACCATTAATTCTTTTTCCTACACTTCTTCTAATATCTTTTCTTAAAATCCACTTATTAACTTTGCAAAGGGCAATAAAAGCTTTTTCTTGTAATTCAGGGTTTTGAAGGAACTTTTGAGTATTGTATATTCTAAATCTTTTTAAAGTAGATTTCCCAAATTGATACTTTCCAAGATAGCCAAGTTTATTAACTACTGTATATCTACCCTGTGATTCTTTAAAAGCTAAGGCTTCGCGAAATCCAATAAAATTTTTTTGTAGAAAAGGAAAATTGAAATTCCTTTTGTTTGTAACCTCTATTAAAGGTTTTGGAGTAATTTTTTCTTTCTTAGTTGAATTTGTGTTAAAACTAGTTAGTATAACAAATCCTAAAAATGTAAAAACTAAATGTCTGATAATTAGTTACTTTCTGTTTAGCGGGGGCAAAGATATAACAAAAAATATAAATAACTGTTTATTAATTACTTGTGTTTTTTGCAAGGATGTGTTTTATTTAGTAATTCATAAATTACATTATGAAAAAAAAACTTTTACGACCTTTTTATTATTTAAAACAAAATAAAATGAATTAATTTTTGTAAATAAAATTTTGTTAAAGTTTAACGGTTTATACCTCTATTACTAATCCAACGTTGATATTTTGCAGCATTTCTGTTATGTTGTGCTAATGAATTTGCAAACTCATGAAAACCAATGCTTTCTACACTGGCACACATATAAAAATAGTTGTGTTTTTTATAGTTTAGTACTGCGTCAATAGCGCTGATATCTGGCATAGCTATTAGAGTAGGAGGTAATCCGGTGTTTTTGTAAGTATTATATGGTGATGTTATTTCAAGGTCTTTCGTTAGTACTCTTTTTACAATAAAATCTTGACCATTTATTTCTTTTACACAATAAATTATGGTTGGATCAGCTTGCAAAGGCCAATTGTTTTTTAAGCGATTTAAATACAGTCCAGCAACCACAGGGCGTTCAGCTTTTTGTGCTGTTTCTTTTTGAACTATAGAAGCTAAAGTGATAACTTGATCTTGAGTTAGATGCAATTCTTTAGCCTTTTTTATTCTTGACTCATTCCAGAAGCGTTTGTATTCTCGTAACATTTTAGTTCGAAACTTTTCAGCAGAAGTATTCCAATAAAATTCATAACTATTAGGAATATACATACCTAAAACCGACTTTTTTGTAAAACCATTGGCTTTTAAAAATGTATCATCACGCATTGTTTGAAGTAATGAAACTGAATCAGTTTCTATTTGTTCGGAAATTCTTCCAGCAAGTTTTTCTAAAGTATCTTGGTTATTAAAAGAAACTTTAATGGGAGTTTGATTTCCACTTCTCAAAAGATTGACAATGTCATTCATACTCATTCCCTTTTTAAGAATATATTTACCTCCTTTAGGAGTTGTGAATTTCTTTTTATTGGCTACCCAAATGAAATTTTCTGTGTTTTCAATAGATTTGATAAGTTGTTTTTTTACATCAATTAAGGAGTCTTTAGATCCTACATATAGTATTGTTTCTTTGGTTACTACTGCGCCAAAAATTTTATGATAATAATTAAATCCAACTATTGCTCCTATTAGTAAAATAGCAATAACGCTTCCGTATATGATTTTTTTATTCATTAATTAATTGAAATAAAATTTCGTCTTTAAATGTACCTTTGCTAAAAATCCAATCTTTCTTTAATCCAACTTTCGAAAAGTTTTTTTTCTGAAACAAAGTTAAGCTATTTAAGTTATCAGCAGTAATATTAACATACAATTGATGGAGCTGTAAATGCGAAAAACAATATTTAATTAATATATCTAAAGCTTCAGAAGCATACCCATTTTTTTGAAAAACAGGATCAATAAGTATACCAATACCTGCTCTTTTATGTTGTGGATTAAAGTCAAATATATCTATTGTACCTATGGGTTGATTGGTTTTTTTTAATTGAATAACTAATCGCAGTTGTTTTGCTTCATATATATCTAAATGAGCATTTTCTATGTACTGTTTTAGTAAAAACCTAGAAAAAGGAGTTTGTGTATGACTTATTTCCCAAAAATCTTCATTATTTTCAATTGAGAAAAGAAAAGATAAATCTTCAGGTTCTAAAGCACGTAAACTAATATATTTACCTTTAAGAGTTTGCATTAAATTGTTATTTGGCCTTTAAAAACAAAAGTAGCAGGTCCTATTAAAAAAACATTACTATATGTTCCATTATTTTCGTTAAAAGTAACTTGTAATTCTCCTCCTTTTACAGGAAGATTAACAGTAGTATTATCTGTTTTTTTTATTTTATGCATTGCCATAGCTACAGCAGTTACTCCGGTTCCGCATGCTAGAGTTTCATTTTCAACACCACGTTCGTAAGTTCTAACTTTAAAAGTAGTATTGTTTATTTGTTCTACAAAATTTATATTACTACCTTCTTTTCCATAAATATCATTTCGTATCCTTTTTCCAGAATTATAAACATCATAATCGTCAAGATTATTTATTAACTGAACATGGTGAGGTGAACCTGTGTTCGCAAAACAATAAGTGTCATATACATCAATAGCGTTTACATCAATCATTTGTAATGATACAGTGTTGTTTTTAATAGAAGCATGGTGTAAGCCATCAATAGCTGTAAATGTTGTTTTAGATTCAAATATACCTAGCTTATGAGCAAAAGCTACAATACATCTCCCTCCATTACCACACATGGTACTTTCATTACCATCAGAGTTAAAATAGATCATTTTAAAATCTTCCTTTTCATCTTCCTCTAATAGAATTAAGCCATCAGCACCAATGCCAAAATTTCGATCACATATTAATGAAATAGCATGAGTTTTATCTTTTGGAAATGTTTTTGATCTATTATCTATTATTACAAAATCATTCCCTGTTCCTTGATATTTATAAAAAATTACCTCCATAGTAGGGCAAATATACATATTTCATTGGGTAAAAAAGACTGTTAAATAGTGGTTAAAATCGTTAAAACGAAGTTAAACACATTTTGTTAAAATGTTAAAATTGTATATTTGAGTAATTAAAACATTTATAAGCATATGAAGAAAATATTAGGAATTCTAGGAGTAGCGTTTATAGGTGGTGCAGTTGCGCTTACAGGCTACAAAGTATTATTAGAAAAACCTCAGGTTGTAATTCAAAAATCTGAAGAACCTACTTTACAGACAGTAAAGGCAAGTTATACAACACCAGTAATGAATACATCATCTGTACCTACAAATTTTACTGATGCTGCTGAAAGTACTGTAAATGCTGTTGTACACGTTAAAAATACTGCAATAAGAACCAAGCAAGATCCTATGAGTTTTTTCTTTGGAGGAAGTGGTTCAAGAAAATATGAGCAAGTTGGAACAGGAAGTGGAGTAATAATTTCTCCTGATGGTTATATTGTAACAAACAATCATGTGATAGAGGGAGCTTCAGAGATAGAAATTACACTCAATAATCGTAAAAAATTAAAAGCTACGTTAATAGGAACTGATAAAGAACGAGATATTGCTTTATTAAAAGTAGAGTCTGATATTGTTTTGCCCACTGTTTCATTTGGGAATTCTGATAATGTTAAAATAGGAGAATGGGTACTGGCAGTTGGAAATCCATATAATTTAACCTCTACAGTTACAGCTGGTATAGTAAGTGCAAAGGGAAGAGATCTTGAAGGGAACAGAAACATAGAATCTTTTATTCAAACGGATGCAGCTGTTAATCCCGGTAATAGTGGAGGAGCGTTGGTGAATACTAGAGGAGAATTAATAGGTATTAATACCGCTATTTCATCAAGAACAGGTTCATTTATTGGGTACTCTTTTGCAGTACCTTCTAATATTGCTAAAAAAATTATTGATGATTTATTAGAATATGGAACTGTTCAAGAGGCATTAATAGGAATAACATATGACAATGTAGAAGAAGGTGTAAAAATTACTCGTATTACTGAAAAAGGTGGAGCTGAAAAAGCTGGGTTGCTAAAAGGAGATGTAATAACTAAACTAAATAACGTGAAAATCACGAAGTTTTCAGAGTTAAAAGGTCAATTAACAGCCAAAAGACCAGGGGAAAAGGTCGTAGTTACCGTTTTAAGAAATGGAGATAAGGTAGAAAAAGTGGTTACTTTAAGTAAGAAAGATTTTGTGGAAGTAAGAAGTTTAGGGTTAGTTCTTAAAGATCTTTCTAAAAGTGAAATTAAAAAAAATAAGATAAGTTCAGGAGCTAAAGTAATTACTAATATAAATAGGGTTCTTAATCGTCTAGGGATAAAAGAAGGTTTTATTATTACAAAAATAAACAATCAAAAAGTTTTAAATTCTGTTGATGCAAGACAGAAACTATTAAATTTAGGAGATAAAAGTTCATTTATTATTGAAGTAATTAATTTAGAAGGAGAAACAGTCAGGTACGGTTTTTAATTTTAAGATATTTATTATAGATGAACAGTTTAAGAAAAACGCTTTTAATAATTTATTAAAAGCGTTTTTCTTTTTAAAATAATCCTAAAAATTAATTGAAAACAATTACTTTTGCACAAATTTTTTAAATCTTAGTTAACACACAACTATGTCAACAATAACAAATTACGAAAACGAGGTAGTAAATCAGGCTCAAACAAGAAGAGCTACCGTTGAATTTATTAACATTGTTAATGATTTATGGTACGATAAATCTATTGAGTTAGTTTTATTTAGAAACCCATTAGTAGATAAAAGGGCTAGTGAGGTTTTAAACTTAATAGATTATGCAAAAGAGTTTGTAGCTAAACCAATTTCTATTGAAGATGCGTTAGATATTGCTAAAGCAATACAGTCAATTGAATTGCCTGCTTCAAAATTAGATATCGGTAAATTAGCCTATGAGTTTCATTTATCTGAAAATGAAAATATAGATAAAGTTGATTTTGTAAAAAAACAATTAGAAGGAGCTACGGAAGCTAGTGGAATTCAGCCTAAAGATGTAGTTTTATATGGTTTTGGGCGTATTGGGCGTTTATTAGCTCGTGAGTTAAGTAGTAAGATGGGGAAAGGTTCTCAATTACGATTGAGAGCAGTTGTTACTCGTGGAAAAATAGATGAGTCTGTTTTAGAAAAAAGAGCTTCATTATTAAGTATTGATTCTGTACACGGAGACTTTTTAGGAACTGTTCAGGTTGATGCTGAAAATAATGCTTTAATAATTAACGGAACAACTGTATATATGATATCAGCTGCTAAGCCTGAAGATATTGATTATACTGAATATGGAATTCATGATGCTTTAATCATTGATAATACTGGAGCTTTTAGAGATAAAGAAGCATTAAGTCGTCATTTAGTACCAAAAGGAGCCAGTAAAGTTTTATTAACTGCGCCAGGTAAAGGAATTCCAAATATTGTACATGGAGTTAATCATGTAGAGAATAATCCTGACTTTGTTGATGTTTTTTCAGCAGCATCATGTACAACAAATGCTATAACTCCAGTTTTAAAGGTCTTAGAAGATAATTTCGGAATTAAAAAAGGACATTTAGAAACTATTCATGCGTATACAAATGATCAGAATTTAGTTGATAATATGCATAACAAATACCGTAGGGGTAGAGCTGCTGCATTAAATATGGTAATTACTGAAACAGGAGCAGGTAAAGCAGTGTCAAAAGCATTGCCAGCTTTAGAAGGTAAATTAACATCAAATGCTATTCGTGTTCCTGTACCAAATGGATCATTAGCAATTTTAAATTTACAATTAAATTCAACTACAACAGCAGAAGCTGTTAATGCTATAATGAAGCAGTATGCTTTAGAAGGAGATTTAGTGGAGCAAATACAATATTCAATGAGTAATGAGTTGGTTTCTTCAGATATTGTAGGAACTACTGCGCCATCAATTTTTGATAGTAAAGCTACTATTGCTGACGGAGATACAATTGTTATTTATGTATGGTATGATAATGAATATGGATATTCTCATCAAGTAATGCGTTTAGCAAAGCATATAGCCAAAGTACGTCGTTTTACGTACTATTAACATACTATTATTTGATAGTATAAAAAACCGAAACATTTTTAATGTTTCGGTTTTTTTATTATATTTGATTTTAACTAAACTTCAATTCCCCTTAAACAATGAAAAAAGCAATACTTTTAATTGCGTTTATACTGAGCTTTTCAGCTCTTATGCATTCACAAGAAACAAATAAGTCAGTATCTTTAACTTCAGGAAAATGGCGTATCGAATCTCTTAAAATTGGAGAAGAAAAAGAAGATTTTTCAAAGTGTAAAAATAGCTGGATGATTTTTGAAAAAAATGGTAATTACCAATTAGTGATTAGGAAAACTGAAAAAAAAGGACAATGGAAATTGTTAGAAGACAAACAAACTATAAAATTTGAAAATGAAGGTGATGATACAAATGGTTTTCAGATACTTAAATTAAATGATAAAGAACTATTGTTTTCTACAAAAGAAAATGATGTAGTTTATACCATGACGCTAAAGAAATAATTTACACACACACGTAAATATAAACCGAAGTAACAGCTTCGGTTTTTTTTGTTTATAATGAAATAAAAAGGAGGTAAAATCTCAAAAACTTTTCTGTAATTTAGCATCAAATATATTTAGATGAAATCAATTGTAGCTTTTCTCATTTTATTAATATCATTAAGTATTAGTGCTCAAAAATTACCTTATTATGAATTAGCTGAAGCACCAAAAGAGTTCACAGCAGGTTCAGTAGCAAGTAGGATGATTGATGGATTAGGTTTTCGTTACTATTGGGCAACAGAAGGGTTGACAGATAATGATTTACAGTATAGACCTACTAAAGAAGCAAGGACAACTTTAGAAACTATAGATCATATTTTAATACTATCAGTAATGACATTGAGTACTTTAGAGGGGAAAGAAGTAGATTTTTCTGAGAATGAAGCCTTATCATTTGAAGATATTCGTAAAATAACTTTGGAGAACTTCAAGAAATCAAGTGAAATTTTAAAGAAAACTAAAGATTTGTCAACTTTTGTAATGAAAATAAAGAGAAAAAGTGGTGTTATTGAAGAGTATCCATTCTGGAATCAATTAAATGGTCCTATAGCTGATGCAATTTGGCATGTAGGTCAAGTAGTTACTTTCAGGCGATCATCGGGGAATCCATTTCCTAAAGGAGTTGGTTTATTAACCGGTAAAGTAAGTAAGCAATAAATGAAGAAAAATGGAATGCTAGTTGCTTTAATTGATGAGTATGAAAGAGCGTTAATGGATTATGAATTGGTTTTAAAAAGTATTTCACAAGAAGACTTTTTGCTTACAAGAGACGACAAAACAGAGGACAAGGATTGTTTGTCCATTCAAACAGTAACATTTCATATTATTCAGTCGGGTTATACATACGCTAACTATATTCAATCAATAAGTTCAAAAGAATGGTTAGAGTATGATTCCGAAATAGATAGTGTTAATATTGCGATTGAAAAATTAGGCGAAATGATGGTTTATACAAAAAAATCATTTCAGAATAATTGGTACAAAACAACCAAAGAGTTGGAGGAATATTCTTTTAAAACTAGATGGAATGTTACGTATGATATAGAACAATTGTTAGAACATGCCATTGTACATGTTTTAAGACATAGAAGACAGATAGAAATTTTTTTGAAAGAAAAATAAATGACCACGGAACAAAAAATACAACAACTTAGAGAAGAATTACGTCAACATAATCATAATTATTATGTATTGGATAATGCTACTATTTCTGATTATAATTTTGATATTAAACTAAAAAAGTTAGAAAAACTTGAAAATGAATATCCTGAGTTTTTTGATGCTAACTCACCAACTCAGCGTGTAGGTGGAGACATAACCAAGAATTTTGAAACTATCACCCATAAAAATAGAATGTATTCTTTAGATAATTCATATTCTAAAGAAGATTTATTAGACTGGGAAAAACGAGTTCAAAAAAACTTAGGAACTGAAGCTATTGAATATACTTGTGAGTTAAAATATGATGGAGCTTCTATTAATTTGACCTATGAGAATGGGGAATTTGTAAGAGCAGTCACTCGTGGTGATGGATTTCAAGGTGATGATGTAACTACCAATATTAGAACGATAAAATCAATTCCTTTAGTTCCTAATGGAAATTATGTTTCAAATTTTGAAATGCGCGGTGAAATAATTTTACCCTTAGAAGGTTTCAATAAAATGAATGAAGAACGAGCTGCTAATGGAGAAGAGGCTTATAGGAATCCTCGTAATACTGCTAGTGGAAGTTTAAAACTTCAAGATAGCTCAGAGGTTGCTAAACGTCCGTTAGATTGCTTATTGTATCAAGTAGTAACAGATGAACGTAAATATCAAACACATTTTGAAAGTTTAGAAGCGGCTAGAAAAGTTGGATTTAAAGTTCCAGATACTATTGTTTTGGCAAAATCAATAGATGAAGTATTTAATTTCGTAAACATGTGGGATGTAAAACGTCATGATTTACCGTATGAAACAGATGGGGTTGTTGTAAAAGTGAATAATTTACAGCAACAAGAAGAGTTGGGGTATACTTCAAAATCACCAAGATGGGCAATTGCTTATAAGTTTAAAGCTGAGCAAGTTTCAACAGTTTTAAATGAAATTACATACCAAGTAGGAAGAACTGGAGCAATTACGCCAGTCGCAAATTTAGAGCCTGTCCAGTTAGCAGGAACTATTGTAAAACGAGCATCTTTGCATAATGCCGATCAAATTGAAAAGTTAGATATTCGTGTTAATGATACTGTTTTTGTTGAAAAAGGAGGAGAGATTATCCCTAAGATTATTAAAGTTGATTTAACAAAGCGTCCAGAGAGTTCTGAAGCTACTCAATATGCAACTAACTGCCCTGAATGTGGAACAGAATTGATTAGAACCGAAGGTGATGCTAAACATTATTGTCCGAATGAATTTGGATGTGCTCCTCAAATAACTGGAAGAATTCAACATTACATTAGCAGAAAAGCAATGGATATTGATGGTTTAGGTGGAGAAACGGTTGATTTACTTCGTAAAGAAGGATTGATAAAGAATTACGCTGATTTATACGATTTGAAAGTAGATCAAGTCATTCCTTTAGAAAGAATGGCTGAGAAATCTGCTCAAAACATGATTAAAGGAATTGAAAAATCAAAGGAAATTCCGTTTGAGAAAGTATTGTTTGCACTTGGAATTCGATTTGTAGGTGAAACTGTAGCTAAAAAATTAGCAAAACACTTCAAGTCAATAGATAATCTAATGCATGCCGATTTTGATACATTAATAGGTGTTGATGAAATTGGAGATAGAATAGCACAAAGTATTCTTGATTTTTCTGTAAACGAAGGAAATAGGAAGTTAATAGAACGGTTAAAATTGTATGGGGTACAATTAGAAGTATCAGCAGAAAGTTTGGAAGGTCAAACAGATAAACTTGCAGGAAAAGTATTTGTAGTTTCTGGTGTTTTCCACCAAATGAGTAGAAATGAACTTAAAAAAGCAATTGAAGATAATGGAGGAAAAGTAAGTTCTTCAATTTCTAAGAAAACAACATATATTGTGGCGGGTGATAATATGGGACCAAGTAAATTAACTAAAGCTGAAAGTTTAAATATTCCTATTATATCTGAGCAAGACTTTATTGATATGATATAAGAATAACTTTTTTTTGTAAAATTCTTTTAATTATTAAATTAGATAAAAATGACCAAACAAACCAAAATAACAATAGCTTCTATGCTTTTTTTGCTTGTAGCTATTGCAGATGTTTATGCAGTAATTACTCAAAATAAAGTCATGGAAATGATTTTTAAGCCCTTATTAATGACAATATTGGTTATGGTGTATTTGTTATCTGTAAAAAAACCTAATTTCTGGTTTGTAAGTGGTTTGTTTTTTTCATTCTGGGGAGATGTATTTCTTTTGGATAAAGAGTCTTTTTTTGTTTTCGGATTGGGTTCATTTTTATTCGCTCATGTTATATATATAAAAATAACAACAGGTTTTTTGCAAAAAGACTTAACGGCTAAAATGATAACATCAGCAATACCTTTTGTTTTGTTGTTAGCAGGTTTATTATTTTTAATTTATGATAACTTAGAAGAAATGCTTATACCTGTAATTGTATATGGAGTAACAATAGCAACATTTGGAGCTTCAGCATTGTTAAATTATCGACAAGAAAAATCAATGGCTAATTCATGGTTACTGTTAGGTGCTATTCTTTTTATAGCATCTGATAGTTTAATTGCTTTGAATAATTTTTATGCAGCCAAACACCTTTTTGATATTGCAATTATAGTGTTGTATATAATTTCTCAATATTTCATTTGTAGAGCTATGATTGCTAAAAATGATTAAGTATGGAAAAGCCAAGAATTGCTAGGTTAACTCAAATACTTACGCAACTTCAGTCAAAAAGAATAGTAACAGCCCGTGAATTAGCGAATAAATATAATGTAAGTGTTCGAACGATATACAGAGATATTAAAACCTTAGAAAGCTCAGGTATTCCTATTTTTACAGAAGAAGGTAAAGGATATTCAATACAAGAAGGGTTTCATTTACCTCCGGTCATGTTTTCAGAAAATGAGGCCAATGCTCTGATAACTGCTGAACAGTTAATACTTAAAAATAAAGATACTTCATTTGTTGAAAATTATACAAATGCTATTATTAAAATTAAAGCAGTACTTCAATATTCTCAAAAAGATAAAGTTGACTTACTATCGCAGCGAATTATTTTTAGAGCTAATAAAGAACAGGAAAAAACGAGTAATCATTTAATGCAAATACAATCGGCAATAACTAGATTTCAATTATTAACTATTGAATATATGTCATTAGAAAGTAATTTTACAAAACGAGTGGTAGAACCTTTTGCTTTATATAGTACTAATGAAAATTGGTTGTTGATTGGATATTGTAGGCTTCGTAAAGAATTTAGAGCATTTAGAATAGATTGTATTAAGAGCATAATGAATTTAAAAGATACTTTTGAACCTCATAAAATGAGTTTAGAAGAGTATTTTGAGATATGCAAAGAAAAATATTTGAATACCCTTGACAAACCCCTGTCATAAGCCTCATTTATTTTTGTACCAACATTAAAAAATAATACAATGGAAGTAGTACAAAAAAATGAGTTTTATGTAGTTGGAATTTCAGTGAGAACAACCAATGAAAACCAGAAAGCTAAAGAAGACATAGGTAAGTTATGGGGACAATTTATGAGTGAAGATATGTTTGGTATAATACAAAATAGAATTAGTGACGCTATTTGTGCGGTTTATACCAATTATGAATCAGATCATACTAAGCCTTATGATACAATTCTTGGATTTCAAGTAACCGATTTAAATAGTATTCCTGAAGGAATGGTTGGAGTAACTATATTAAAATCTAATTACCAGAAGTTTATGGCTAAAGGCGATTTAACTAAGAATGCAGTAGTAGATAAATGGATGGACATTTGGAATATGGATTTAAATAGAACATATACTGCCGATTTTGAGTTATATGGTAAAAAAGCAGAGGATCCTACCAATGGTGAAGTAGATATTTATATAGCTGTAAAGTAAATATGATAAATATTAATACATTTTATATAGAAAAAAAAGAACCTGTTAAAAGTTGTTTACTTGCATTGAGGAAAATTATTTTAGATATTGATGCTATAACTGAAACTCAAAAATGGGGAATGCCTTGTTTTTTATATAAAAAACAACCTTTCTGTTATTTATGGATTGATAAAAAAACTTTAGAACCATATATTTTAATGGTAAAAGGAGCGTCTCTTGAGTATCCTGGTTTAGAAAAAGGAAATCGTTCAAAAATGAAAATTTTTAGAGTAGATGCAAATCAAGATATTCCAATTGATATTATTAAAGCACTTTTAAAAAAAGCTTTAAAATTATACTAGCTTTATAACTGATATTGATTGCTTTTATTTCAATGAAAAAGAGCCATTAAAAGGGGGGGTGTTAGCATTAAAAAATATAATTCAAAATTACAACCAAAGTTTGTTACAAAAATGGTATTACAGATTACCCTGTTTTATGTATCAAAATAAACTTTTTTGTTATTTGTGGGTTGAAAAAAACACAATTTCCATATATAGCTATTGGAAGAGGGTTAGAAATGGAACATCCTGATTTAGTAAAAGGCAATAGAACATTTGTAAAGTTGTTGTATATAAACCCAAATGAGGATGTTCCTGTGAATAAAATTCACCAAATTTTTTATATAGCTTTCAAACTATATAAATAAAAGTACTTCATTGAGTTTATATAAACTCAATGAAGTACTGTATTAAACAAACAATAATTATAAAAGCTTATTTTAAATAGGGTATATCTTTTTTATTTATATAAAGTAATACTATTGCTGCAAGTAATGTAAATATTGAAAGTAAAAACAAAAGACCACCATCACCATTATTCTCAATACCTATTCTGGTAATGTGCCCAATAATGGCTCCGCTCATTAATCCAATAGTTAAGAAACAACCTATCCAAGTTTTTTTTGGTGTAAACAATAAAATTGAAGCTATTAGCTCTAAAATTCCTGTTCCAATTCGAACGATAGCCTCATGCTCTCCAGCAACTTTAGTGAATAAATTAATACTCTGTTGAGCTCCAGTAAATTTAAAAAATAACGTTTGTAACATAATTACAGCAATTATTAATTTTAAAATTATGGGGAAGTATTTATTCATGATAATTGTTTTTTGGTTTTAGACGATTAAAACTGTAAATCTTACAAGGATAAAACAGTATTTTTGTGTTTTTTAAGATAAAAATCTTTTTTGTATGCGTTATAACCTATTAATTGCGTTCTTATTGATATTTTCAAGTTGTAAAAAAACAACGATTAAATTAAATTATTTAGACGAATATATAGTTGATGATTCTATAGTGTTTAGAAACAGTTTGGTAGGAGGGCTGTCTGGTATAGATTATTCAAATAATAAGTACTATATGGTAGTTGATGACTCTTATAATCCTAGAATTTTAGTTAGTAAAATAACTATTAAAAAAAATAAAATTTCGGCTATTAATTTTTTAGATGTTATATCTGTAAAAGATAGTACTAGCCAATTTTTAGTGAACAATGCATTAGATTTAGAGTCTGTTTTTATAGATAATGAAGATAACATAAACTTAACTAGTGAGGGAAATATAAATGGAGGTAAACGTCCATCAGTTTTTGTAATAGACTCATTAGGTAGGTTTAAAAAAGAAGTTAAAATACCTAGTTATTTTGATAGTATAGATTTAGGAAAGCCCAAGCATAATGCAGCATTTGAAAGCTCAACAAAGAGTATTGATAAAAAAGGTTTTTGGGTTGCTATGGAAGGGCCTTTAGGGGTTGATGGAGAAGAACCTACTTTTAAAACTACAATTTCACCCATTAGAATTAGTTATTTTGATAGTGCTTTGAATAAAGCAACAAAACAATTTGCCTATCAATTAGAAAAAATTGATAAGCCTGCAAGAGGTAATATAAACCTTAATGGCGTGACTGCCATTTTACAATATAACAATACTAGTTTTTTTGTTGTTGAAAGAATATATCAAAGTGGTTATGGAAGTTATGGAAACACAATAAGAATTTTTAAAGCAACAGTTCAGGGTACTACTACAAACACTTTAAATATTCAATCTTTGAAAAATGAAAAGTTTATTCCTTTAAAAAAAGAATTGTTGTTTGATTTTGCTTCGGTAAAAGAAAAATTAACAGATAATATTATAGATAACATAGAAGGAATAACATTTGGACCAGTTTTGCCAAATGGAAATCAATCTTTATTGTTAGTTTCTGATGATAATTTCCAGAAGTTTGGTAAACAACTTAATCAAGTTATATTGCTTGAGATTGAAAATAAATAAATTATTTTAGCAGAAGAAATAAAGTAAAATGATAGGTAAACTTAAGCAGAAGTCGATAGAAAAATACTATAATAAATTCTTAGAAAGAAAACCTATAGTTAAAAATAAAGGAGGGAAAGTAAAATCAATAGCTATAATACTTGATAATGAATCGTTAGTTAATGTAATACAGGCCAATTTAATCAATAAATTATCTTTTAAAAAGCAAGATATAACCTTTTTAGTACATAGAGAGTTTTCAAAAAAGCAAGAAGTAGCGCCAATGTTTTTTACAGAAGAAGAAGTAGGGTACAAAGCTAGTTTAAAATCAGACAATTTAAAGGGATTTGTTAAAAAAGAATATGACTTACTTATAAATTACACAAAATCATCAAATTTATACACTAATGTAATAACTTTGCAATCGCAAGCAAAGTTAAAAGTAGGGTTTGCTGAAATTGATGATAGATTATATGATTTAGTTGTAGCAGATGCTACATTTAATGAAGCAATTTTAAATCAAGAATTAAAAAAATATTTAACGATTTTAAATAAAATATAATGCAAAAGTTTATAGGTACGGGAGTAGCTTTAGTAACTCCTTTTAATGAGGATTTAACAGTAGATTATGATGCACTTATAAAATTAGTGAATTATAACATTGATAACGGAATAAGTTATTTAGTTATTAATGGTACAACAGCTGAAAGTGCAACTATAACAAAAGAGGAAAAGAAAGAGATAATAAATGTAATTTCTGAAACGAATAAAGGTCGTTTACCTTTAGTATTAGGCGTTGGAGGAAATAATACGCAAACCGTTGTTGAAGAGCTTCAAACATTAGATTTATCTGATATTGATGCTATATTATCGGTAGCTCCGTACTATAGTAAGCCAACACAAGAAGGTTTTTACCAGCATTTTAAAGCAGTGGCATTGGCTAGTCCTAAGCCTATAATATTATATAATGTGCCTGGTAGAACAGCAAAAAATATGTTGCCTGAAACTACATTACGATTAGCAAATAATTTTGAAAATATTATTGGAGTAAAAGAAGCAGCAAATATTCAACAGCAATACTATTCGTTGCTTAAAGATAAGCCAGAAGATTTTTTAGTTATTTCTGGTGATGATGATTTAGCTTTAGGAGTTGTTTTGGCTGGCGGAGCAGGAGTTATATCAGTAATTGGTCAAGGGCTTCCAAAAGAATTCTCTTCAATGATTAAATTAGGCTTAGCTGGTAAAAATAAAGAAGCTTTTGATATTCATTATAAATTGATGGATATTGTTGATTATATTTTTGAAGAAAATAATCCGGCTGGAATTAAAGCAGTATTAATGAAAAAAGGTATATGTTTAGATGAAGTTCGTTTACCTTTAGTTAAAGCTTCTGAAGAGTTACAAACTAAAATATCAGACTTTATAGACAATCTATAATTTGTCTAAACAAAAATTAAATATTGAAAAGGCTACAGTTACTTAATTGTAGTCTTTTTTTAGCATCTTTGTATAAAGAAATAAATTACACCAAAGTATGTTGTCAAAAAAAATAGAAGAAGTTTTAAATACACAAATAAAAATAGAAGCAGAGTCATCTCAAGTATATTTATCAATGGCATGTTGGGCTGAAATTCAAGGGTTTGAAGGGGTTGCTCAGTTCATGTATGCACATTCAGATGAAGAACGTATGCATATGTTAAAATTGGTAAAGTTTGTAAATGAACGTGGAGGACATGCGCAAATTTCTGAGTTAGCTGCACCACCAACTGAATTTGGCTCATTTAAAGATATGTTTCAAACATTGTTTGATCATGAAGTTATGGTTTCTAAATCAATTAACGATTTAGTTCATATTACGCTAGAAGAAAGAGATTATGCTACTCATAATTTTTTACAGTGGTATGTGTCTGAACAAATAGAAGAGGAAGCGTTAGCAAGAAATATCTTAGATAAAATTAATTTAATAGGTGATGATAAAGGTGGATTGTATTTATTTGATAATGATGTGAAACAATTGGTAGGGCAGCAAGCGTCTGAACCACCTCAATAAGATTAACAAAGATTTAGGAGTTGTCACTAGTTTTTATAGCAGATTTTGTGGTTTATTGCAATACTTAATATTGAGTGTGAAAATCGTTTTAATAATCCATAATTAATCATTAATTTTGCCAAATGCAAAAAAATAAAAATTTAGCGTATATAATTGTAATGTTATTGATACTAACATCATGTGGTCAGTATCAAAAAGTATTAAATAGGGGTACAGTAGAAGAGCAATATAAGATGGCTGTTAAAATGTACGAATCTCAAAAATACAGTAAAGCTTTACGTTTATTTGAAAAAATAACACCATCATACAGGGGAAAACCACAAATGGAACGTATCCAATTTATGGTTTCTCAATCAAATTTTAATGAGAAAAATTATAGTTTAGCAGGGTATTATTTTAATAGGTTTACCAGAAATTACCCTAAAAGTTCTAAAAAAGAAGAAGCAGCTTTTTTATCTGCATTAAGTTATTACAAAGCAGCTCCAGTCTTTAGTTTAGATCCTACTGATACTGATAAGGCATTGGAATCTTTTCAAGGGTTTATAGATAATTATCCTAATTCTGATAAATTACCTGAAGCTAATAAATATTATGCTGAATTACGTTATAAATTAGAAAAGAAAGCATTTGAAATAGCCAAAACATATTATAGAACTGCTGATTATGATTCAAGAAATTATAGAGCAGCTATAGTGGCATTTGATAATTTATTATCTGATTATTTAGGTACAAGTTTTAAAGAAGAAGCTTTATTTTATCGTTTAAAAGCAGCTCATGATTTTGCGATGAAAAGTAGCTTAAGAAAAAAATCAGAAAGAATAAAAAGTGCTGTCAAAGCATATGATAAATTAAAAAGAAACTTTCCTGAATCAAAATTTATGACAGATTCTAATGAGATGTTATCAGCACTACAAAAGGAACAAGAACAATTAGTTAAAAGTTAAAAAATGGATTATAAAGAAACGAAAGCACCTGTAAGTACAATAACTTATGATAAAGAAGCTATCGAAGCTTCTACTGATAATATCTATGAGGCAATATCTGTAATAGCAAAAAGAGCTACACAAATTAACTCTGATTTAAAAAAAGAATTAGTTGATAAGTTAGACGAGTTTGCTACTTACAATGATAGTTTAGAGGAAGTTTTTGAAAATAAAGAACAGATAGAAGTTTCTAAATTCTACGAACGTTTACCAAAACCTCATGCTATTGCAGTTGATGAGTGGTTAGACGGAAAAGTATATTATAGAACACCAGACGCAGAATAATATGTCTGTATTAAGCGGTAAAAAAGTATTACTAGGCGTAACTGCTGGTATTGCCGCATATAAAACAGCGAACTTAGTTCGTTTATTTATAAAATTAGACGCAGAAGTCAAAGTTATTATGACTCCTGCGTCTAAAGATTTTATAACGCCTCTTACCTTATCAACCTTGTCTAAGAACCCTGTTCATTCTACTTTTTACGATAAAGAAGAAGAAAATGAATTATGGAATAATCATGTAGATCTTGGACTTTGGGCGGATATAATGATTATCGCACCTGCTACAGCAAACACATTATCTAAGATGACCAGTGGTACTTGCGACAATTTATTGTTAGCAACGTATTTATCAGCTAAATGTCCAGTTTATTTTGCACCTGCGATGGATTTAGATATGTATAAACATGCATCAACAAAAAGTAGTTTAGATAAATTACAATCGTTTGGAAACATAATGATACCAGCTACTTCAGGTGAATTAGCTAGTGGGTTAGTAGGAGAAGGAAGAATGGCTGAACCAGAAGATATTGTATCGTTTATTTCAAACGATATTTTATCGAAACTTCCATTGAAAGGGAAGAAGTTTTTAATAACTGCTGGTCCCGAACATATGAAGCAATTGATCCAGTTCGATTCATAGGAAATCATTCCTCTGGAAAAATGGGCTTTGAAATTGCAAAAACAGCGGCTAATTTAGGAGCTGAAGTATTTTTAGTTTCTGGTTCATCATTTGAAAAAGTAAACCACTCACTTATTCATAGAATAGATGTAAAATCTGCTGAAGATATGTATATTGCTTGTCATAAGTATTATACTGACGTTGATGTTGCTATTTTGGCTGCAGCTGTTGCTGATTATAAACCAAAAAATATTGCTACTCAGAAAATAAAAAAGAAGGATGCAGCGTTAACTATTGAATTAGAACCTACTAAAGATATATTAAAATCATTAGGACAAATAAAAAAGCATCAACTATTAATAGGTTTTGCATTAGAAACGAATAATGAAGTAGAAAATGCAAAAAGTAAAATAGAACGCAAAAAATTAGATTTGATTGTATTGAATTCTTTAAGAGATAAAGGAGCTGGTTTTGCTACTGATACTAATAAAATTAATATTATTGATGTTGATTTTAATCAAAATGTGTTTGAATTAAAATCTAAAAAAGAAGTTTCTAAAGACATTATTAACGAAATAATAAACAAATTAAATGCGTAAGTTTTTCATTTTTGCTTTAACATTAGTAGTAACAACTTCAATTTACTCACAAGAGTTAAATGCTTTAGTAACTATAAATTCAGATAAAATTCAAAGTTCTAATAAGCAGGTTTACGAAACTCTTCAAAGTTCTTTAACTGAGTTTTTAAATCAAAAGCAATGGACGAGTAAAACGTTTAAAATACAAGAACGCATAAATTGTGCTTTTACCATAATTATAAATGAGCAAAATGGTAACAATTTTTCAGCAAGTTTGCAAGTACAGGCTACTAGACCAGTATATAAATCTTCTTATACTACTCCTGTATTAAATATTAATGATGTTAATTTTAACTTTAAGTATAACGAATTTGATCCGTTGATTTATAATCCAAATTCATACGATTCTAATTTGGTATCTGTCATAGCATTTTATGCCTATGTAATTGTAGGAGTTGATGCCGATACATTTGCTAAAAAAGGTGGTGAAAAATATTTGAAACAAGCTGAAAATGCTATGCTACAAGCACAATCTAATGGAGAGAGTGGATGGCAAAATAACATTGGTAAACAGAATAGATTTAGTTTAATAGATAATTTATTATCACAAAAGTTTACTGTGCTTAGAAATATATATTATAATTATCATAGAAATGGTTTTGATAACTTTGCTGATAATAAGGATAAAGCAAAAGAAACTATTGAAACGAATGTAATTCAACTAGATAGACTTCATAATATAACTGTAGGTAATTACATGATTCGAATTTTTCTAGATGCTAAAGGTGATGAAATTGTAAATGTTTTCTCTGATGGTAAGCCTACTAGAAATCAGCAAAAAATGATTCAAGTTCTTCAGAAGATTGCCCCAACGTATGAGGATAAGTGGAAAAATATTAATTAGTTTTTGCTATAATTTAATATTTTTATATTCTATAACTAAATGATTATAAATTATTTTATGTCTAGATTTTTATAGTAATTATTTATCTAAAGTAGTTTCTACTTTTTTTGCTTCAACAATTATTTCTTTTGGGTATTTGTATAAATCTAAAATTTTAATTGCATTTCGTGTTTTTAATTTTCCAGTTTTAATCGTATGATCAAAAACTAACTTTTCATTTTCAATTTGTTCACTAAAATGAAATAAGTCATAATCCTCTTCAACTAAAAGTTCGGTGAGTTCAATATCATGGGTAGAAACAAAAACAGTGTGTTGTATTTTATTTAAATATTTAAGAATAGCTTTTCCTCCAGATATTCTTTCAACAGTATTGGTACCTTTAAATATTTCGTCTAAAACAAATAAGCAAGGATAGGTATTTTCAGATGCTTTCACTAACTCTTTAATAGTTAATACTTCTTGTAAATAGTAACTTGTATTATCTAATAAATCATCAGCAATTCTAATTGAAGAAAATAATTTATAAAAAGGAGCAGAGTATTCCTTGGCAAAGCACATATGTAGTGTTTGTGCTAAGATGCTATTCACAGCAATAGTTCTAATAAATGTTGTTTTACCTGACATATTTGAACCAGTTAATAGCATGCTTTTACCTGTTAAATTAATAGTATTAGGCACGCAATTATCAATAAGTGGGTGTTTTATATCTATAGCTTTTAAATCATTATTCTTATTAAATATTGGAGTACAGGTTTTGAGATTACCTGATTTTAAAGAGGCAGTAGATATAGCAACATCTATTTTACCTAAAAAGACAAACATGTTTTCTATACTCTCTCTCTCTTTTTCAATCGCACCAACAAAACTATAAAAAGCTAAATATTCAATATTAAATAATATTTTAAAAATTTCAGCTACTAACCAAAAAGCAAACAAGAATTCATTGTCAATATTTTTTTCAAAAGCAATAAATTCTGTTTTAAATTGAATTGAATTTATCTTTTTTATAAAGGTGAAATCTTTAAAATGAGATGATATTTCATTCCTCTTTTTCAATGATTTACTTACTTTTAATGCTCTAGTTAGTTGATAAGCCCCATTTAAATAGTACCCAATATTATTTTTATTTTTATAATGTAAAATCATATTGCTAGCTAGAATGGGTACTAACAAGAGACCAATAATAGGGTAGAAAAACATTACAATAAATGAAATAATAGCCATTAGTGTTGATAATTTAACTAACCATAAAAATTTGGGTTTCGTAAGTTGTTTCCCATTAATTAATTCTTCTAGGTAATATGAATTATTACTATTTAAATTGGAAAGTTCTAATTGACATGAAATACTAAGGTATTTATTATTTTGAAACATAGAAGTTAAAGCTTCAAATTTTATCAAGTTATTTATTGAGTCAATTGTTCTTAATTTAAAGTACAAATATTGCTGTCCAATTTTTGATGAAGTTCTATCTATAAATTTAAAAACCTCATCAAGATCAACATCATCTTTACTTTTTTCATTAATTATATGATACGCTTTGTCTTTATGAAAATTGTTGTTAAAATATTTACTGATTACATAAAAATTATAGTGCTCATTTTCTTTTTTCTTCCCCCAATTATTATTTAGATGCTTTCTTAATTTGATTAATTGTCTTTTTTTTAAGAAATTATTAATTAGAAATAATAAAGTTAATATAAAAACAACTCCTAAAATATAATTCATATTATTTTTAATTTTTTACATAGTTTACTAGCATGAATTATTAGTATCACAAAAAGTTGTTTTGTTACTAAAAAACATCAAACATCTAAACCAAAAGTATTTTTCAATTTTTCTAGAAGAGGATTTTTCTCTTTTAACTTTAGGTATTTCTCTTGTGGAGTGTAGGCAAATTTTTTCTCCACAGTTTCGTTGACAGTAATCACAATTTGAATACCATAATTATTAAGTTTTTCACGTAAAAAAGTTAATAATTTACGTTTCCCTTTTTCTAACTGAGATTTCATCAAATCGTTAGGTAAGGATATTGCAACTTGAAACCTTTCTCTTAACTGTGGTTCATCAGAAGCAATAATTGCAGCAATGCTTCGCTCACCCATATCTTGTAGCTTAAAGTAATACTTTTTCCAAGCATCTTTTAGCTCTTCTTGAGTAAAAGGGGTTCTAGGGTGATTGTCGTAGTTTTCTTCTTCCTGAGTACTTTTATACTCTTTTTTTTGATGTATACTTTTTAAAGATAGGGCAGAGGTACGTCTTTTTATATTTTTAAGTAAAGGTTTAGTTGATTCCTCTTTAGGTTTAGTTTCCTTTGGTTTAGGAGAGACGGGTTTAGAGTTTGAAACAGCTTCCTTTACAATTGTATCAACTTGTTGTTTAACAACTTTAGGCTTGGCTGGTGATAATGATGTAAAAAAAGTAGCTGGAATTATGTAGTTGCTAGATTTTTTTTTTGCTCCATCAAAAGTGATAGAGGCTATTTGCATTAATGTTAGTTCAACCAGCAAACGTTGGTTTTTACTAGCCCTATATTTTAAATCACAATCATTAGCTTTATCAATTGCAGGTATTAAAAACTGCATATTAGCTTTGGTGGCTTGCTCTAAATATTTCTTTTTAGTTGAGTCGCCTACTTCAAGGAGTGCTATTGTTGCAGTGTCTTTAGCAACTAGTAGATCTCTAAAATGACTAGCTAAACCATTAATAAAATGATGTCCTTCAAAACCTTTACTTAAAACAGTGTTATAGGCCATTAAAACTTCTGGAATTTTATTTTCTAACAGTAAATCAGTTATTTGAAAGTAAACATCATAATCTAAAACATTTAAGTTTTGAGTAACTGCTTCACGCGTTAAATTAGTTCCTGAAAAACTTACAACTCTATCAAAAATAGACAATGCATCACGCATAGCACCATCTGCTTTCTGAGCAATAATATGCAAAGCATCATCATCAGCTGTTATACTTTCTTTAGCACAAATAGTTTTTAAATACTCCTTTGCATCTAATACACCAATACGCTTAAAATCAAAAATTTGACAACGCGATAAAATAGTAGGTATAATTTTATGCTTTTCAGTAGTTGCTAATATAAAAATAGCATGTGCTGGCGGTTCTTCTAATGTTTTTAAAAAAGCGTTAAAAGCTGCTTGAGACAGCATGTGAACCTCATCAATAATATATACTTTGTATTTTCCAGTTTGAGGAGGAATACGCACCTGGTCTGTTAAGCTTCGAATATCATCTACAGAGTTATTTGAAGCAGCATCTAATTCAAAAATATTAAAAGCGAAATCTTCATCATCTGTAGTAGCATCTTCTTGGTTAATTCGTTTTGCTAAAATACGCGCACAAGAAGTTTTACCAACTCCACGAGGCCCTGTAAACAATAAAGCTTGCGCTAAATGATTATTTTTTATAGCATTCTCTAACGTATTAGTAATGGCTTGTTGCCCTACTACATCTTCAAAATTTTGAGGACGATACTTACGTGCTGATACTATAAAATGTTCCATTAACTCTTATTGTTTACTTGAACAAAAATAGAAAACCCAGCAACAACACACAAACATATTTATAAAGTGAAAATGAAAGTTGTGAACAATGTTTAACTCAACATAACTAAATAGTATTTCTAAGTTTATATAGGTTTGTGTTAATCTGTTTACAGTTAGACTATTTCGTTCTTTATAGTAGCACTTTTAATTATTAATAAGCAAGTACTATATAAAAAGCTTATTGGTAAAACCAAGTTTGAATTAACGTTAGATAATTAAAACACGTATCTTTGATACAAAAGAAATTAATGGATTTGTTTTCACAATTTGATGAGCAACCTAAAAACCTACTTCCTAAAGAGGGAACAGTTTTATACTATGGTTTGGTTATTTCTAAAGTCAAAGCAGACTGGTATTATAAACATTTGTTAGAGGCTATTGAATGGCGAAATGATGAAGCTATTATTTTTGGAAAACGTGTTGTAACTAAACGCAAGGTTGCTTGGTATGCTACTGAGCCTTTTGAGTATTCTTATTCTAATACTACCAAAGTAGCATTAACGTTTACTAAAGAGTTATTAGAACTCAAGAAACTTATTGAAGAAGAAACAAATGAAACCTATAATTCATGCTTATTAAATTTATATCATGATGGTTCAGAAGGGATGTCTTGGCATGCTGATGGTGAAAAAGATTTAAAGAAAAATGGGGCGATTGCTTCATTAACTTTTGGTGCGGAGCGTAAATTTGGGTTTAAACATAAAAAAACAAAAGAAGTAGTCTCATTAATGTTACAACATGGATCATTATTAGTTATGAAAGATGAAACACAAAGTAATTGGCTACATAGATTGCCTCCTACAAAAAAAGTTCATAGACCTCGAATAAATTTAACATTTAGAACAATAGAAGAAAATAATATTATGAGAAAACAATAATAAAGACTGCTTCGTACCTCACAGTGACATTTTAATTTCGTCATTACGAACGAAACGCAGTGGAGTGAAGTAATCTGTTTATTGATTAACTCAAAGACAAATAGTAACTACTAACGATAAAAGCACTTAATTTTTTTTAAGTAATGGCTAAAAACTATATTTTACTTTTATTTCATAATTCATTTTTTATTGTATTTTTGATTCAATAGTCAAACCAAACAAAATAAAAATTATGGGAAATCCAGTAACAGTTAATCATGTAACGTTATCATTAGTAAAATTTGAAAAATTTGATTCGAATATTCCAGCTGCAAATAAACCCAATGGCCCTTTAGTAAACATATCAGGAGCTGAAGGAGGTAATAGTACTCCATACACCGTAACAGTATTAGCATATTTACCAGACAATACTTTGAATAGAGTAGATAATACAAGTGGATTACAATTACAAGGAGATCAAATTTATTTAAATTATTATGGAATAAATCCAGTACAAGTTTTAAATAAAAACGGAGGAACAGATAATCTTCAGGGTAGGGAGTTTCGAGTAGAGTTTAATTGCGAAGAAGAAGCTACCAATTATGATTTATATTATATTCAATTCACGTACAAAGTAGAATCAGGAGCATCCGCTGATATGATTTGGGTAAGAGACGAAGATGATGATCCTGAAACTGATAGAGGTACGGTAACGGTTCCTGTTAAAGATGGAGAATAAAGAGAAGTTATTTTATTTTATATTTTTATCAATACCTTTTTTTATATATTCTCAATCACAATTGGATTTATTAAAATCCAATTGTGATAGTATATGTAAAAAAAATAATAGTTTTTCCTCATTTTGTAAGGCATATGCTTTTTATAAGGATAAAGAGTATGATTCGTGCTATGTATATAGTAGTAAAGCTTTATTGATAGAAAAGAATAGTAAAGAAAGAAGGGATGTTTTAAATTATATCCAAGGAGTTAGTGCTATTGAAAAATCTTTATATAAACAAGCATTAATTAATATTCTTTTAATAACGAATGAAGGTAGTTATCAGGGGTTAAAAGAATCTAAATTAGGATTGATTTATTTAAGTTTAAAGAAATTTGATAAAGCGATATATCATTATTTAAAATGGGAAGAAAAAAATTCTAACACAAAATTAAGTTTGAAGAAAAATGCTTATCATAATTTAGGGTTGTGTTATATTCACAAAAAAAAATATTCAAAAGCAAAAGAATACTTTAATAAAGAATTTGATTACATAAAAAAAAATGATACTGCATCAATTATAAGAACCAAAATAGAATTAGCAAATGTATACTATAACCAGTACCTAGATGATGAAGCTATCCCTTTATTTGAAGAAGCATATACTCTTGCAAAATCATTTTCTGATATCGAGTTAAAACAATATACAGCCAAAAACATGGCGGTTGTAGAGAAAAATCGAAAGCGTTATAAAGAGAGTGTTGACTATTATATAGAGTATGGAAATTGGAAAGATTCAATAGGAAATAGAGATCGTATTTGGGAGTTAACAGAGCGTGATAAGAAGTTAGCAGTTGCCCAAAAGCAAAAGGAAATAGCTGTACAAGATGAAAAATTAAAGCGTCAAAAAGTACAAAGAGATGGCTTGATTATTGGTTCTTCTGGGTTATTATTATTTATTGGGTTCTTAGGCCTTTTTTATAGAAAACTTAAAAAGAAAAATAAGTTAATTACGCAACAGAAAGAAGATTTAAATGTAGCTAATAAAACCAAAGATTATTTATTTTCTGTAGTTTCTCACGATTTACGTTCGCCTATTAATACTATTCGGTATCAGCATGAAGAGTTAAAAAATCATATTGATAATAAAGATTTAGTAGCTATAAAAGAAGCCACTAATGCTGCCATTGCTGTAACTAATAGTACAAGTCATTTATTAAATAATGTATTACATTGGTCATTAGAACAAAGTAATCAGTTAGTATTTGATCAAAAAGAGTATGCATTACGTCCTATGGTGCAACATGTATTGCATGATTATACAATACTAGTAGAAGCTAAAAGTATTCGTATTGAAAGTGATTTAAAAAATGCTTTAGTAAAAGCAGATAAAGAGTCGCTGAAAATAGTATTGAGAAATTTGTTAGACAACGCTGTAAAGTATATGAATGGGGCAGGAGAGATAAAGGTAACTACTGGTGTTAAATCTGAAACAGAAGCATTTATATCAATAGAAGATACTGGCGTTGGAATACCTAAAGATAGATTAGTGAAAATTAATGCACTTAAAGATTTAAGTATTGATAAAATAGATAGGTCTGAAGGTGTTGGACTAGGATTAATACTTTGTCAAACATTAATTAAGAAAAATAACGGAACACTTACTTTTGACAGTGAAGTTGGTAAAGGAACAAAAATTACTATTTTACTGCCAAGTATACCAGTTTAAATAAAAAAAGAGATTGCAATTTGCAATCTCTTTTTTTATGTCATTACGAACGAAACGCAGTGGGGTGAAGTAATCTTTGCATTTGAAGTGCATTATACAAAGACAACTTCGTGCCTCGCTATGACGTTATACTAGTGTCATTACGAACGAAACGCAGTGAAGTGAAGTAATCTTTTAGTTAGGAATACGTAATACAAAGACAGCTTCGTACCTCGTTGTGACGTTATAATTTGTCATTGCGAATGAAACGTAGTGGAGTGAAGTAATCTTTGTATTTAAAGTTTAGAATTTTAAGATAGCTTCGTGCCTCGCTATGACGTTATACTTGTGTCATTACGAATGAAACGTAGTGGAGTGAAGTAATCTTTGTATTTAAAGTTTAGAATTTTAAGATAGCTTCGAGCCTCGCTATGACGTTATACTTGTGTCATTACGAACAAAACTAAGTGGAGTGAAGTAATCTTTGTATTTGAAGTTTTAAATTTTGAGATAGCTTGGTTTCCCTAACCATGACTTTACAATTTGTCATTACGAATGAAACGTAGTGGAGTGAAGTAATATTTGTATTTAAAGTTTAGAATATTATGATAGCTTCGTTACCCTCGCCATTAAGTTATACTTGTGTCATTACGAACGAAACGAATTGGAGTGAAGTAATCTTTGTATTTGAAGTTTTGAATTTTAAGATAGCTTCGTGCCTCGCTATGACGTTATAATTGCGTCATTACGAATGAAGCTTAGTGGAGTGAAGTAATTTTTGTATTTGAAGTTTTGAATTTTAAGATAACTTCGAGCCTCGTTGTTATATTATAATTTTCAACCTATGTTTGTATAGTAGTGTGTTTTATTAAATTTCTATGTTTAGATAATTAACGGGTATTATTTTGTTCTTATAAGTGAGGTTTCTAGTATCTCTGAACAATGTTTTTTTATTAAAACGGCTATTATAAAAATCAGAAAAATAAACGCATATATTAAAATTTGTGACAAAGAACTAGAAAAGTTGGTTTTGTTAACAAATTAGCTATATTTTTATGCTATGAACACACTAAGACTATTACTACTTGAAGATTTAGATAATGAAGCTAATGCACTCATTTCTTTTTTAGAAACACATAATTATGAGGTTATTAGAGTGAAAAATGCAGAAGAGGCTGAGAAAGAAATTAAGAATCGGTTTTTTGATGTTATTATTTTAGACATCATGATTGATGGGAGGCCAGAAGGAATAGAGTTGGCTCAACGTTTGAATAAACGTGATATAAATGTTCCGTTTTTATTTTTAACAAGTATGCAAAGTAAAGCTGTTTTTGATGAAGCTAAGCTTACTAACCCTATGGTTTATCTGTTGAAGCCATATAACGAATTAGAACTTCTATATTCATTAGAATTAGCTATTGAATCATGTTACCAGCAAACTAATAGTATCAGTTTTAATGAACAAAACGCAGTGTTAAGTCCTTCGTTTTTATTTATAAAAAAGAAAAGAAGTGTTGTTAAAGTGGATGTTAGTTCTATAAATTATATTGAAGTAAAAGAGAAGTATTGTAGTTTACTATGTGACGAAGGAAACTACTTAATAAAACTATCGTTAACAAAATTGAAGGAGATGTTGTCAAATCCTGATTTTAAACAGGTGCATAGAAACTACTTAGTGAATATTAAAAAGATAAAAGAAATTTATTTTGAAGATAATTTAATTATACTCCAAAATGAAAGTCAAATACCTTTTAGTGAGCGTTACAAAAATGCATTTATAAAAGATAATACTATTTTTAGATAAAATATTAATTATAATAATACTAAGATAGCTTAATTACTCTCGCTAGGACGTTACAATTTGACATTACGAATTAGGAGCGAAAGAAGTAATCTCTTTATTTAGAGTATATAGATAGCTTCGTTGATTTTGCTAAGATGTTATACTTGTCATTGCGAATGAAACTCAGTAGAGTGAAGTAATCTTTCAGTTTGGAGTTTTGAATTTTAAGATAGTTTCATTACTCTGGTCATAACGTTTTTCATTGTTATTACGATTTAGGAATTAAAGAAGTAATCTTACTCAAGTTAAATTAAGCGTTTCTAATATCAAAAATAGCACCGTTTTCCAACCTATTTTCGGTGTCAATTTTATATATAGTGTCAGCCACAAATTCAGTCGTATATAACTCCTTATTTTCTTTTAAGTTAATGAAACGTTGTAGGTTTTTAAAATCACTTTCACTTGTTTCTCTTATTTGTGATTGCATATTAGTATCAACTACACCAGGATATAAAGCAATACATTTTACACCATTTTTTATTAATTTTTGCTCTGAAGCAACTGTTTTGGTAAGCATGTCAATTGCAGCTTTAGATGTGCAATAAACACTCCATCCTTCATAAGGTTTAGTAGCAGCGCCAGATGAAATATTTATTACTTGCTTTTTACAAGTGATGCTTTGTGTTGATTTTATAAATAAACTAGTTAATATAATAGGAGTAGCTATGTTTAATTGGATGGTATTAGTAATATCATTAGAAGTTAAATTTTCAATTGTTGATATTTTTCCCAGTCTACCCGCATTATTGATTAACGTAATTGAAGTAATAATTTGTTTTTTGATTTTTTCTAATAGATTTTTAAAACAAGCTTCAGTATCGTTTAAATTACTTAAATCAACAGTAATTTGTGTAACTTTTTTTAAATCTGAAGTACTTCTAGCTAATGAATATACTTTATAGTTTTTATTGACATATTTTTTCGCTATTGCTTTCCCAATCCCTTTACTTCCTCCTGTAATAATGATAACGTCCATTTTGTAAATATATATAAAGAGAGTTTACTGATAAAATGTTTTGTATAATTTACTTTTATTTTTTTAGTTAAATTAAAATTTTTATATAAGTAACTTTTAATGAGCTATTTATGGCTTTGTTTAATTGTTAACTAATGGTTAGTGTGTAGTGTGTTAAGGGTAAACCCTTAGTTTTTTTATAGGGATAACCCTTAGTGTTTGTTGTTTATATTTTGTATAAATTGCAATGTGTTTGTCTAAGAGTTTCAAACACAACACATTCTGCTAATATTTAAGGGATATCTCCTTTCAGAAATGAAGGGAGATTTTTTGTTTAAAATTTGATTTTTTTATCTAGGAAAGGAGCAGGTACCTTTAAATTCATTTCGTTTCTTGTAATAGGATGAATAAAAGAAATACTTTCAGCATGTAAATAAAGTCTATCTTTTTTTAAGCCATACAAATCATCACCAACAATTGGAGTGTTTAAGCCTAAATGATGGGCCATGTGCACTCGTAATTGATGAGTTCTACCTGTTATAGGGTATAAATAAACTAGGGTCATTCCATTATTAATATGAACTGTTTCCCAGTGAGTTAATGCGTTCTTCCCATGTTGATAACAGACTAACTGCTTTGGACGATCTTCTAGATCTACACGTAAAGGGAGGTTTATGGTGCCTTTTTTGTTTTTTAAAATACCATTAACTATTGCTACATAGCGTTTTTTAATTGTTTTATTTATGAATTGGGCTTGAAGTTCTTTATGAACTTCTTTAGTTTTTGCAATAAGTAATATACCTGATGTCGACATGTCTAATCTGTGAACAATCAACGGGCCAGTAGCTTTCGGGTATTTTTTACGAACCAAGCTTTCAATTGTATAGGTCGATCTCTTTGCCAGATACAGTTAAAAATTCGACAGGCTTATTAATAGCTAACATATATTCGTCTTCAAAAATAACATCTAGCTTTTGTGGTTTGTTTAGGTTTTTTATTAATGGATTATCTTCAACCGATAGTCCTTGTAACATATGATTTAAAATAGGTTTGCATTTTCCAGAACAAGCAACATAGTAATGTAAATGTTTTCTGATAGAGGTAGATAATGGTTTTCCCCACCAAAATTCAGCCAAAGCAATTGGGGTTAATTGATTTTTTATGGCGTATTGAAAAAGTTTAGGAGCGCAACAATCACCACTACCAGCAGGGATTTTTTGAGAGTTATTATTAAAAATTTCTAATAAATTTTTTGATTGTTGTTTAGCATTTATAAAAAGGTAATTTTGAAATATTTTTTGTTGAATGTTTGCTGAAGTTTCTGCTCGCTTTTTTTTAAGTAATTCAAGTTTATTTTCATAGCTCAAGAAAGCTTGTTCTAATGAATAAAGCTTATCATTTAAATATACCTCATATTCTCGTAAGTAAAATTCTTCATTAATGTTCAGTTGATTGTTAGTTAAGTGTTGTTCTTTTCTAAGTTTACGTTTCTTTTTAACTTTAACAAATTCTTCATTTAATAGGCTTTGATGATTTGTTTTTTGGGTATAATACTGTTTTTTTAATTTTATATATTCCTTTTTACTCGTTAATGAAATTACTTGTTGGTTTATACTGTTTAATTCGTTTTCAGTTTGTTTGTAAAAACTATCAGGATTTAAAATGTCAAATACAGGAGGAACAAAAAATAAATGTTGTGTTTTATTAGCTATTTTCCCTGAAAAAGCAGCTAAATAACCTATTTCTCCTATAGTGGTTTTAACAACTAAAACTCCAAACATTTTTCCTAGAGCATCACTACTATTAGTAGATAACCCGAAATTATGTTTAAAGTCAGTTTGTGTTAATAGGTATTCTTGTAGTTCTTTTGCAGCTATCTCTGCTATTGGGTGCGGAGTATAATTATGTGGGTACCCTAATTTTTCAGGTAATTGAATATTCGTGATATGGGTATTAAAATAATGTAACTTATCCATAGAGTTGCTCAAAAAAAAATCACTGTATACTTGTTATTACAAATATACAGTGATGTTATGAGTTAGTATCTTAAAAAATTAGCATCTATAAATTTTATCATACAAATCGGAATAGATATTTTTGATAATTTTACGTTTCATTTTCATTGTAGGCGTTAAATGACCACCATCTATAGACCACTCCTCAGCGGTAAGTTCAAAACGTTTTATTTGTTCCCATTTACCAAATTTAGCATTGCAAGCATCAACTTCTTCTTGAATACGTTCAATTACTTTTTGATTTGCTATAAGTTCTTTATTATCATTTAATTTAATGTTATGGCGATTAGCCCATTCACGAACGAATGTAAAGTTTGGTTGTATAAATGCAGCAGGCATTTTCTCACCTTCACCAATAACCATTATTTGTTCGATAAAACGAGATTGTTTTAGTTTTCCTTCTAGTAAAGGAGGAATTACATATTTACCTCCAGATGTTTTAAACATTTCTTTAGTTCTTCCAGTAATTTTAAGGAAGCCGTCTTCACAAATTTCACCTTTGTCACCAGTATGAAAGTATCCATCCTTGAGTACTTCAGCTGATTTTTCAGGATCTTTATAATATCCCATCATAATATTGGGACCTTTTGTTAAAATTTCTCCATTGTCAGCAATTTTAACTTCAACACCATTTATTATTTTACCTACTGTACCCACTCTAAAACCTCCATTTCTAACATCGTTTACAGTAATTACAGGAGAGGTTTCGGTAAGTCCATAGCCTTCCATTACTGGCATACCAGCTGCAGCAAAAACTCTTATTAATCTAGATTGTAAAGCAGCAGATCCAGATACCATTAGTTTTAATTCTCCTCCTAAGGCAGCTTGCCATTTTGAGAAAATTAGTTTACGTGCAATGCTTAATTGTTTTTCATACCACCAACCATTGGCTCCATAAGGTTTATATTTTAAACCTAAATCAATAGCCCAAAAGAAAAGTATTTTCTTTAATCCTGATAATTCAGCTCCTTTAGCGTATATTTTATCATAAATCTTTTCATATAAACGAGGAACGGCAGTCATAACATTAGGTTTGATCTCCTGTGCATTTTCGCTTAATTTTTCTATAGATTCAGCAAAGTATACAGAAACGCCACAATATTGATATAGATATAATATCATACGTTCAAATATATGACATACGGGTAAAAAACTCAATCCTTTTTCTTCACCATATGTTAGAGGAACTCGTTGTTCACTACTTAATACATTTGATACAATATTACCATGAGAAAGCATAACACCTTTTGGTTTACCAGTGGTGCCTGAAGTATATATCAGCGTAGCCAAGGTTTCAGAGGTAACAGCTTCCTTTCTTTCTTCAACTTCAGGTTGGTTACTTTCATCTTTACCAAGTGTTAAAATTTCAGTCCAATTTTCTTCTCCTGGTATATCATCAAACGTAAACACTTTTTTAAGTTTTGTGTTTGATTTTATTTGGTTAAGTTTTTCCAAAATAGAGGAGTCTGAAACAAAGCAATAGGTAGCTTCAGAGTGATTTAAGACATACTCATAATCTTCTTTAGAAATAGTTGGGTAAATAGGAACGTTTTGAGCTCCTGTTTGCAAGATCCCAATATCACAAATATTCCACTCCGTTCTATTGTTAGTAGATATAACAGCTATTTTATCGTTAGGCTTTACACCTAAACGAATTAAACCACGACTTAAAGTATTGGCTTTATCGATATATTCTTTGGTGGATATAGATTCCCATTTACCATTATATTTTGTGGTAAATGCTTTTGGTAAATTGTATTTTTCTAATTGGTAATAAGGAAAGTCAAAAAGACGTGTAATTTCAGTCGGCATAAATTCATATTTAGGGCTCTGCAAATTATAAAAATAAAGTCGATTGCACAAATAAAGCTTTAATGTTTGATTTATTGCTGATTATATATTTTTTTATACAAATAGTTGTATTTTTCTAAGATAATTTTCCTTCTCATTTTGAGAGTTGGTGTTAAATGGCCTTCTTTAATAGTCCATTCATTTGGAGTAATTTCAAAACGCTTTATTTGTTCCCATTTTCCAAATTTTTTATTGAAATGATTTACTTCTTTTGAAATTCTTTCAATAAGTTTTTCATCAGTAGTGAAATTAGAAATTTGATAGTTGCGTCTTTTAGCCCATTCTCTTACAAATTCTTTTGAAATTTGTATTAGTGCAGCGGGCATTTTTTCGCCTTCACCAATTACCATTATCTGTTCAATAAAACGAGATTTTTTAAATTCACTCTCAAGAACTGCTGGTGCAATATATTTTCCTCCGGATGTTTTAAAAATTTCTTTTTTTCTATCAGTGATTTTTAAGAATCCACCACTATCCAATTCTCCAATATCACCAGTATAAAAAAAGTTGTTTTTTAAGACATTATTAGTTAATTCAATGTTTTTATAATAACCAAGCATTACATTTGGACCTTTAACTAAAATTTCACCATCTTCAGCTATCTTTACTGTGACTTCATTAAGTACTTTACCAACAGTACCTATTTTAAAACCATTATTTCGCAAGTCAGAAACCGATACTGCAGGAGAGGTTTCGGTTAGCCCATATCCTTCTAAAACAGGTATTCCAGCAGCAGTAAATACTTTTATTAATCTTGATTGCATTGGAGCGCTCCCTGCAATCATAAATTTTAAATGACCACCTAAAGCATTTTTCCATTTTGAAAAAATAATTTTTTGAGCTATTTTTAATTTTCTTTCATATAGCCAACCATTTTGTTTGTATGGTTGGTAAGCTTCTCCTAACTTTAAAGCCCAAAAGAAGAGTCGTTTTTTTATTCCTTTTAGCTTACTACCTCTATCTATAATTTTATCAAAAATCTTCTCTAATAATCTAGGAACAACAGCCATGAAATGAGGTTTAACTTCTTTTAAGTTATCTCCAATTTTATCAATACTTTCAGCAAAATAAATTTCAAATCCCATGTATTGACAATAATAGGAAGAGGCTCTTTCAAATATATGACACACTGGTAGATAACTTATGGTTCTTTTTTTATTATCATGCAAGTTAATTTTGTTTCCAACAGCAAAAACATTGCTTACAATATTAGTATGAGATAGCATAACTCCCTTAGGAGTCCCTGTAGTTCCAGATGTATATATAATAGTAGCTACATCAGTTGGTTTAACTTCTTTCTTTAAATGTTCAACTTCTAGTTGAAGTTCTTTATTGGTTCCTAATTCTAAAAAAGAATTCCAACCGTTTTCAGTGGTAAGTTCTTCAAAAGAATATACTTTTTTTAAGTTAGTTTTATTTTGTGTTTTTTTAACTTTTTTATATAACTCGTTATCTGAAACAAAACACAAAACACTATCGGAGTGCTGTAAGATATAACCGTAATCATTTTCTGAAAATGTAGGGTATAAAGGAACATTAACAGCTCCTAACTGTAAAATTCCAATATCTAAAATATGCCATTTAGGTTGATTTGTTGATGTAATCACCGCGATTTTGTCACCCGGTTTTATACCTAACCTAAGTAGTGAACGACTAACCTTATTCGCTTGCTCTATATACTCATGCGTTGAAATAGGTTTCCATGAATTAAGAGTTTTATATGCAAAACATTTATTTTGAGGATACTTGTTTAGTTGATAATATGGGAAATCAAAAAGGCGTTGAACTGATGTAGATTTTTGCATACAGGCTTGTTTGCTATAAATCTACTAAAAAAAATAATTAATTGTTTAACGCATTTAATATGATATTACATCCTTCTTGTATTTCTTTGTCACTTATGGTTAGTGGAGGGGTGATTCTAATAGCCTTTCCTTCAAATAGTAACCAAAATAAAATTAATCCGTTAGAAAGACAGTTTAGTATTATTTCAGATGCAAGTTCAGGACTATCTACTATTAAAGCTAACATTAAGCCACGTCCTCTAATTTTATTTACTTTAGGGTGTTTTCCTAAAATATTACGAATTAATTCTTCTTTCCTTAATGTTTCTTTTACAAGATTAGTTTCTGTGATTTCTTTGATAGTTGCATGGCTAGCTGCAGCAATAACTGGATGACCACCAAAAGTAGTAATATGTCCTAATTTAGGGTTGTTTTTAAGACAATTCATTACTTTTTTTGAAGAAATAAAAGCACCAATAGGCATTCCACCTCCTAGTCCTTTTCCAGTAATAATGATATCAGGAACCACCTCAAAATTTTCAAATCCCCAAAAGGTTCCGGTTCTTCCAATTCCAGTTTGAATTTCATCTAAAATCAATAAAGCTCCGACTTCTTTACAACGATTTTTAACTTTAGTTAAATAATTGTTTTTGGGCTCAATAAATCCAGCTCCTCCCTGAATAGTTTCTAAAATAACTCCAGCAGTATTTTTCGTTATTTTATCTATGTCAAGTTCATTGTTGTATTCAATAAATTTAACCCCAGGTAATAAAGGTCTGTAGGCTTGATTTTGTTGCTCAGCCCCACAAACACTCATGGCTCCTTGAGTATTTCCATGGTAAGCATTTTTAGCGGCAATGATTTCACTTCTACCAGTAAATTTTTTAGCCAGTTTTAAAGCGCCTTCAGTGGCTTCAGTTCCAGAATTTACTAAATATACAGAGTTAAGGTTTTCTGGTAATGTATTAGTTAATGCTATGCAAAGATCTAACTGTGGTTTTTGAATAAATTCACCATATACCATTACATGAGTATATTGTGTTAATTGATGTTGAATGGCTTTGTTTACCTTTGGATGATTATGCCCTAAGCTATTTGCAGAAACTCCAGCTACAAAATCTAGAAGTTTTTTTCCTGAATTATCATAAATGTAATTTCCATTTGCATGTGAAATTTCAATAGCTAATGGGTGAGGTGTTGTTTGTGCTTGATACTTTAAAAAATCTTTTTTCATTAAAAAAAACTATTCCCGTTTAAAATCATATTCTGGTAAAGACTTTCTTTTATCATTTTCTTTTTTAAGCTTTCTCTTGGCTTTTATAACAGCTTTGTTGTTTCTTTTAGGTTTAAGAAAAACAGAAGCTTTGTCTTTGATAAATATATCTTCCATAACTAGAGGTTGTTCATCTCCACGCCATACAAAGCCTCTAAACTTTTTTTCTTCTTTAGGGAATTCAGAAGGAGGAAATGTTTTGCCTTCCGATTTTTTAAAATATTTGGTTTCAACCACTTCATTATTTTCTAGTTTAAATTCAATATCACTAGCTATTTCTTTTGTAATAGTTTCTAGTTCTTGAGTGTTATCATCTCTATTGTGATATAAAGATTCTGCATTTCCTTTAACGAGCATGGTTCTTAAGTCGTTTTCAATAAATTTACCGAAAATGTTTCTTCCTTTTATCTGATTATAATTATCATCTGCTAATGAGTCTTTTTGAATGATAAAAGCATTTTGTAATACTCGTAAAGAGTCTAATTCATTTGTTTTTTTGTCGGATACTAAATGAATACTATCTCCAGTAATTTGGCTTTTACCAGACCATAAAATTGGAGATTTGAACATTCTTGTTAAACCAGTTACTTGACTAGTATGTATGGAGTCACATTTCCCTTGTAAATTAGATTTAAATATTTTTACATTATTAAAAATTCTAACTATTCTTTTTTCAGGTTTTCCAGTTATTAAAATTTTATCTCCATGAACATACATAGAGTCTTTTTCTTGCTCAGTAATTGCTACAGCTCTATCAATAATAAATATGGAATCTTTTTGTTCATACAATTCAGCGTAATTTCCTTTGGTAACAGTGTTTTGTATAGTATCAATTATCTTTATTCTGTTAGTTGCAGAAGCAAACCCTTTTCTCTTGTCGTAATATAAACTGTCAGCTTCTATAGTTCTGTTTTTTAAAAATAATTTAGCTCTTTTAACAAAATAAGAAACCTCAGTATTTGTATCATAAAATCCCCTTTCGGAGTATACTTTGGTACTGTCTTTTAAATTAGTAATGGTGCTAGGTCCGTATAGGTAAGCTAAACTTGTATTAGTGTAATAATCAAGATGATTAGATTCTAAATAATTTTCAGGATTAACTACAGTTACTTTGGATTTAGCTATAAACTTTTTTTCCTTTAAAAAATAGGTTCCTTTTAAACTTTTTAAGGTGTTTTTTTTATCTTTTATAGTACCACCAGTTTGGTAAAATAATACCTGGTCTTTTCGATCAAAATGAAGAGTGTCTGTTTTCATTTTCATCTCTTTGTCATTGATTTCAACATTTCCCCAAGAAATCGCTTTTTTTGTATTTCCATTGTAAATAGCAAAATCACTATACTGAATAATACTATCGCCTTGTTCAATGACTACCTCACCAATAGCGTTAAATAAGTTTTCTTTTTTGTAAAGTAAAGCTTGTTTACAGTCTAAAGTAGCTCCTTCATGAGCAATTTTAACATTACCTATTAAAATAGTAGCTCCAGGATACTTTTTTTCATCAACTTCGGAAAATTCACTGGAAAGAATTCTAATTTTTTTTGTTTGAGAAAAACTATTAAAAATTAATAATAGAAATGATAAAATAAATAGTTTTTTCAAAATAAAATTGTTTTCAGCAAAAATAAGGAAAACTTCATTGAATAAAGTTGTTTAAAAAGTGAAAGTTTTTATAATAAATACTCTCCTGTAATGATTGATTTCTTGTTTTAATATTTTACTGATTTTACGGTAAACATTTTAAAACATATTTTATGATTTATGTGTTGTAATATTTAAAAATTACAAAAATTAAATATCATTTATTAGATGTTTTGCTATTTGCTGTTTTATGAATTTTATAATTTAGAAGTTAAAACTTACTTTGAACTTTATTTTTTTAACTATTTACTGTTTTAAAAGTATAATTTATTGATGATTTACTAGTTTTTATACTTAAATTTTATGATTAATTTTTAAGATTAAAAGTGTTTAAGGATGTCAAATGTTTTAATTTTGTAATAAATTAAAAACATATAATGATATGAGTGCTCATTTTGATTTATCAAAAGAAGAAATGAAGTCTTATGGATATAAAATAGTTGATTTAATAGCTGAACATTGGGATACGCTTGAAAGTAAAAAGCCTGTTGTTAGTGCTTCTAGAAAAGAAATGGATACAGTTTTTTTGCAGGAAGCACCTGGTAAAGGTATGCCTGCTGAAGATGTACTAGATTTTGTAATGGATAATGTAATACCAAATAGTATTATAACTTCGCACCCAAAGTCATATTCATTTGTACCTGAACCTAGTAATTTTATTAGTACAATGGCGGATAGTTTAGCTACTGGTTTCAATATTTTTTCTGGGGGTTGGATGGTTTCACCTGCTGCCGCGGAATTAGAGATAGTAACAATGAATTGGTTACTTAAAATGTATAATTTTCCTGTAGAGAAAGGTGGAGGAATTTTTACAAGTGGTGGTTCTATGGCTAATTTAACAGCTTTGGTAACAGCAAGACGTCTTAAATGCGGTGATGATTTTTCTAAAGCTGTTATTTATTTATCAGATCAAGCCCATTCTTCAAATATTAAAGCTATACGTGTTTTGGGCTTTAAGAAAGAACAAATTAGAGTTTTACCTACTGATTTAGAGTTTAGAATAAGCATTAATAAGTTAAAAAATGCGATAGCTAAAGATCGATTAGAAGGATTACAACCCTTCTGTTATATTGCGTCTGCTGGAACAACTAATACAGGAACAGTTGATCCTTTAAATGACATAGCAGACATTTGTGAAGAAGAAGGATTATGGATGCACGTTGATGGTGCTTATGGAGGAGCTGCTATTCTATCTGATAAAGGAGCGAAAGCTTTGCGAGGGATAGAGAGAGCAGATTCACTAACAGTTGATCCACATAAATGGTTTTATCAACCTTATGAAATAGGGTGTTTATTAGTAAAAGACGCTTCATGGTTAAGTAATACATTTAGTGAAAAACCTGAGTATTTACGTGATATAGAGGGAAATGAATCTGAAATCAATTTTTATGATTATGGAATTCAATTATCACGACGTTTTAGAGCTTTAAAGTTTTACATGTCTATCAAAACTTATGGTTTAGATACTTTTAAAAAAGCGGTTACTTACAATATTCAATTGACGGATGATGTTGAAAAAATGTTACGTAAAAGCAGAAATTGGGAGATTATATCTCCAGCTAATCTAGCAGTTATTAATTTCAGGTACAACCCACTTGGATTAGATTTGTCAGAACCAGAGGTAGATGAATTAAATCAAAAAATATCTAAAAAGGTGATGGATTCTAGGGAGGCTCTATTGGTAACTACAGTTTTAAATAAGCAAGTTGTTTTACGAATGTGCTTAATAAATCCTAAAACCACATTTAAGGATGTTGAGGATACTTTTTTATTGTGTAATTCTTTTGCAAATGAAATTTTAGGTAATAAATAAAAAAGGAGCTTTAAAGCTCTTTTTTTATTTTAATTCCTTCTTTATAAATATTGCCACGAGTTTATAAAAAGTCATTATTATACTAAAAAAAAAGAGCCCTTTTAGAGCTCTTCTTAATTTTATCTTACAATTGTTTGTTTTCTATCAGGTCCTACAGATACTATTTTAATAGGCACTTCAGTTTCTTTCTCAATAAAATCGATATAATCTAATAGATTTTTAGGTAATTCTTCTTTGGTAGTCATTGCAGTTAAATCATCATTCCACCCTTTGAACTCAGTATAAATTGGTTCGATGTTTTCAGGTTCAATGTTATATGGTAAATGAGAGATTTCTTCACCTTTATATTTGTATGAAGTACATACTTTTAAAGTGTCAAAACCAGAAAGCACGTCTCCTTTCATCATCATTAATTGCGTTACACCATTTACTTGAACAGCATATTTTAATGCAACTAAATCTAACCATCCACATCTACGAGGACGACCAGTTACAGCTCCAAATTCACGACCAATTTTAGCCATTTCACTTCCTACCTCATCAAATAATTCAGTTGGGAATGGTCCAGAACCTACACGTGTAGTGTATGCTTTGAAAATACCAAAAACTTCCTTAATCTTATTAGGAGCAATTCCTAAACCTGTACAAGCTCCTGAGGCTGTTGTGTTTGAAGATGTTACAAAAGGATATGTTCCAAAATCAATGTCTAATAAAGACCCTTGGGCTCCTTCAGCTAAGATAGTTTTACCCTCCTTCAATCCTTTGTTTAAATATTCTTCACTATCAATGAATTGTAATTCTTTTAAGCGTTCAACGGCTGTAAAGAATTCAGCTTCCATTTCTTTTAAATCATATTGAACATCAACATTATAAAAGCTAATCATTGCTTCATGTTTGTTAGCAAGGCTTCTATATTTTTCTTTCCAATTATCTAGTTCTAAATCACCTATTCTAATACCATTTCTACCAGTTTTATCCATGTATGTTCGGACCAATACCTTTTAAAGTAGAACCAATTTTAGCCTTTCCTTTAGAAGCTTCAGAAGCAGCATCTAATAAACGGTGAGTTGGTAAAATAACGTGCGCTTTTCTTGAGATAATCAATTTTGATTTGTAATCAATATCAAATTTATTTAATCCGTCTAGTTCTTGTACAAAAACTACAGGATCAATAACTACTCCGTTACCAATTACATTAATTGATTTATCATGAAAAATTCCTGAAGGAATTGTTCTTAAAACATGCTTAATACCGTCAAATTCTAAAGTATGCCCAGCGTTTGGACCTCCTTGAAAGCGTGCAATAATATCGTAGTTTTTCGTTAGTACATCTACAATTTTACCTTTTCCCTCGTCTCCCCATTGTAATCCGAGTAATAAATCTACTGCCATCTAGTTGTGTATTGTTAATAAGTTATTTTGTTGTTGTTAATTTGGTTTCTTTTTTGTTCCGTAGAAGTATAATGAATGGTTTTGAATATCAATATCAAAAACTTCTTCAATTGTTTTTTTGATAATTTGTATTCTAGGATCACAAAATTCTTTTACTTCACCAGTATCTGTTAAAATTACATGATCATGATTTTTATCAAAATAGCTCTTTTCATATCTAGCCATTGACTGTCCATCAAACTGATGCTTTCTTACCAAACCACAATCTAATAGTAGGTCTATTGTATTGTATAGCGTGGCTCTACTAACTCTATAGTTCTTATTTTTCATTTTGATATATAATGATTCAATATCAAAATGTTCTTCAGCATCATAAATTTCTTGTAAAATAGCGTAACGCTCAGGCGTTTTACGATGTTTTTTTTCTTCTAGGTAAGAAGTAAATACTTTTTTTACAATTTCTTGATTTTCTATAGAGTTATTCATTAAATTAGAATTTTACGAAAGGGCAAATTTACGTTTATTTATTGATAAAAAAAGGATGATGTTAAAATGATATTTACAAAGTATTAACACGTTCTACTTTTTGTACACCATCAATTCTTTTTATACTGTCTATTAATTTGTTTAATTGAACTTTATTTTTAACTCCCAAAGTTAAGTTTCCTTTAAATACACCATCGTCACCAGTTATATTTATACTATATATATAAACATCTGTAGTGTTAGAAATAATACGAGTGATATTATTAGCAATTCCTTTTTTATCGATACCAGAAAACTCTAATGAAGCTTTAAATTCTTGCTGGGTAGAATCTATCCATTTAGCAGGCATTATCCTATAAGCATAATTAGATTGTAATGAAATTGCGTTAGGACAATCATTTTTATGCACCTTAATACCTTCATTGATTGTTACAAATCCAAATACTTTATCACCAGGTATAGGCGTACAACATTTAGATAGTGTATAATCCAGTACTTGTTCATCTTTACCAAAAACTAAAGAATCAAAGTTACTAGTAACTTCTTCTTTATCTGTAACATTTTTACCAGGGCTTCTTTTAAAGGTACTCCTAATAAAACTCATTAAAGGACCACTTCTTTGAGCTAAAAACTCTTTTAGTTTCGTATTATCTATGGCTCCATTACCAACTCTGAAGAATAAATCGAAACTTGTTTTTAGTCCAAAATAATTAGCAATCTCATGAATCGTTTTTTCATTAGTATTTATTTTTAAATGTCTAAGTTTACGCATTAAGATTGCTTTTCCTTCTTCAGCTATTTTCTTTTCTTCAGCTTTTAAAGCAGATTTAATTTTAGTTCTAGCACGAGCTGTTAAAACAAAATCTAACCATCTTACATTTGGTTTGTTAATTGCAGCAGTAAGTACTTTAACTTGGTCTCCACTTTTTAATTCGTGGCTTAAAGGAACCAATTTACCATTTACTTTAGCACCACGACATTTAAGGCCTACATCAGTATGTACAGAAAAAGCAAAGTCTAAAGCTGAAGCACCTTTAGGTAAGGATTTTAAATCTCCATTAGGAGTAAAAACATATATTTCTTTAGCATATAGGTTTAATTTAAAATCTTCAACAAAATCAACCGCATTTATGCTTTGATTTTCTAAAGTTTCTTTTAATCGGTTCAACCAACCATCTAATCCATTTTCACTTACATTACCTTGTTTATATTTAAAGTGAGCTGCATATCCTTTTTCAGCTATTTCATCCATTCTTTGTGAACGAATTTGCACTTCTACCCATTTAGCTTGAGGGCCTATAACCGTTATATGCAAGGCTTCATATCCAGTAGATTTAGGTTGTGAAATCCAATCACGTAGACGAGCAGGATTAGGTTTAAAGAAATCTGTTACTATAGAGTATATTTTCCAAGCATCAAATTTTTCATCTTTAGATTTTGGTTCATAAATAATCCTGATGGCAAACTTATCATAGACTTCATCAAAAGTTACATTTTGTTTGCGCATTTTTCTTCTGATAGAAAAAATAGACTTAAATCGACCTTTTATTTCATAAGAAAAAGCTTCTTTATTCAGAGCTTCTTTTAAAACAGTTGTAAAACTATCTATATATTTCTGTTGATCTTCTTTACTATGTTCAATTTTACTAAGTATATCACTATATACATCAGGTTCAGTATATTTTAAACCTAAGTCTTCAAGTTCTGTTTTTATATTGTATAAACCAAGTCTATGAGCTAAAGGAGCATATATGTATAAAGTTTCGGATGCTATTTTTACCTGTTTATGCGGGGGCATAGAGTCCATTGTTTGCATGTTATGGAGTCTGTCGGCAATTTTAATTAAAATAACACGAACATCATCATGGAGAGTAAGCAGCATTTTACGAAAATTTTCTGCTTGAATAGAGTAGTCTTGCTCTTTTCTTAAACTTGATATTTTAGTTAACCCACTCACAATACGAGCAATGTTTTCACCAAATAAGCGCTCCATATCATCAATAGTGTAGTGAGTATCTTCCACAACATCATGAAGTAGAGCAGCAGCAATTGAAGTTGCTCCAAGTCCAATTTCGTAGGCAACTATTTTAGCAACAGCTATAGGATGATAAATATAAGGTTCTCCTGTTTTTCTTCGTTGTTCAGAATGTGCTTCAACAGAAATTTCAAAGGCCTTACGTATAAGTTTTTTATCATCTTCTGAAAGTGTTTGATAAGTTCCTTTAAGTAAATCTTTGTATCTACTGGCTATTTCTTTATTTTCCTCTTCTATCGTTGCATTATAACTCATACACTTAAACTTTAATGTTTATAAGGTTTCAAAATGAAAAATAGTATAAAGAATTTTATTGAGCAAGAATTTATTCAAAATGTTCCTTCTACTTGAAGTTTTAATAATATTTCTAGGTTTTTTAATTAAAAAAAACTGAAGTTGTGTGGTTGATTAAACTACTAGTTAGTGGAGAGTAATAATGGTTTAGTATTTAACCTTTTCTATAATCAAATTTGTTCAAATAATTTAATTAGTGAACTTTTTGAGTTCATAGGAGTAAATTTTTATAGGTAGTATTAAAAAAAATAAGGGCAATGGTTAAAACCATTACCCTTAAAAATCAATTAAATTAGATTTTTATTTTTTAACAAACTTTCTAATGATAGATTTATTTCCATCGTTTATTTCAATAATATAAATACCATTATTAAGATTAGAAACATTAATAGCTTTAGAAACATTTCCTTGTTTAATTATTTGACCTACAGCATTGCTTATTTTAAAGTTATATTTTCTTAAATCATTTACTTTAATAGATATATTTTTAGAGGTAGGGTTGGGATAAATATCAGCATTAAATAAAAGAGCTTCATTCCCTAATTTATTATGACTTTTAGGAATTGAGTTTTTGTTATTTCTAGCAGAGGAATTTTCAATGATTACAGAGTAATCTTCTACTTCTCCATAAGCGAAATTTTCACAAGCTGATTGTGTAGTATTCCATTTCATGGAAACTCTCATTCTGGTTTTACCAGCCAAAGCTGAGGAAGGTACAGAAAAAGTACTTGTCAAGTTTGCAGAGCTAGAAGAAGATCCGCTAACAACTTCTTCACTATTTTCAAAAGTTCCATTTTGATTGAAATCAATCCAAACTTTCCAAAATTCAGTGTATGAAGAACTAGAAAAACCAGCACTTACAATAATTGTATTATTTCCGTACGTAAGATTACCTATTTTACTGGTAAAATCGGCATACCCATTATTATTTCCTGTAGTATTTGAAATCCCACCAATAGCTACATTGTCTATAAATTCATAACTAGCATTATTTCCTTTTGAATCGCAGTAATTAATAGGATTAGCTAAGGTTTTAATTGAGATAGTGTTACTTGAAGATGATATGTTATTGGCAGCATCTTTGGCTCTTACATAAAAATTATAGCTTGTAGCTGCTGATAATCCAGTAACATTGTAGTTTGTTGATGTAACTGTAGTTATTTTAGTAGTTCCTTTATATACTTCATAGCCAGAAACTGCAATATTATCTGTAGATGCATTCCAAGATAAGTTGACTGATGTTTTGGTGATAGATGAACCAGCTAAACCAGATGGGGTAGAGGGAGCTTGAGTGTCAGGAGTACTTCCGCCATCAATAGAATGCAACCCCAAACCATTGAATGTGTCTTTGGAAAGATTGTTCCATTCAGAAACAGTGTAGTTTGAATTAGGTGATTTGATAGATGTTTTTCTTTGTAAAGTTTTATCTTTAGCAAAAGCTGACGAATTGGTTGGATTCCCAATTAAATCAATTAAAACATTATTCTTAAATAAACCAATAGCGTCGTTTCCATTAAATGATAACACATTAGTGTCAGTTTTTTGAGCTCTACTTTTTACAGATGGCGAAGCACTTGAATGAGCAATGACGTAGGTTTTACCATTTGCTAATTGTCCGCTTAATGAAAGAGTACTAGTCCACCCTCCTCCATTAGAAGCTTTTTTAAGTTTATAGTTGCTTAAATTCAATGTATTTCCAGTGAAATTAGCAAGTTCAATAGCTTTATTATAAGAAGAGCCTTCAACATATTCTGAAATCAATAAATCAGCAGTTGTTACAGGAGCAGATGTAGTTGTAATATTTATCGTATTACTAGCCTCTGAAATATTGTTAGCAGCGTCTTTAGCTTTAATATAGAAGCTGTAATTAGTAGAAGCTTTTAAACTAGTTACTTGGTGGCTTGTAGAGGTAACAGAAATTAACTTTATGGAATTTAGGTATACATCATACCCAGTAACTCCCGTATTATCTGTTGCAGGATTCCAAGATAGGTTTACGGTTGTTTTGGTAATGTTAGAAGCATTTAAACTTGTTGGAGCAGTAGGAACCTGAGTATCGTTAGAGTTTCCATTTCCAAATAAATCTTCTGCTTGTGGACCTCCCCAAATTTTAGTAGCAAAAGCAGGGTTGTCAATGAAAGGATTTCTATTTCCTTGTAAGTTTTGAATAATTGGATTTCGTTGTTTCTCAAAATTAGATACTGGATCTTCGGCATTCCATTGTAAAAGTAAATTAATCATGTTGGCATCAGATGTAGCTGTACTTCCTATAGCTACATTTTTTGGTAAACATTGATTACCATATCTTAAATACATATACATCATCATTCGAGCAACATCACCTTTCCATTCATCTCCTGGGTACCATCCTCCCGAAGAATCTCCAGCGTTACCTGAACCTTGAGCAAATTTTTTGCTACTTCTTTGAGAGTTAAAAGAAATATCTGCAGGTCTTAAACTATGAACATCAGCACCTGCTCCTGAAGTACCTAAGTTAGGGTTTCCTAGTGATTTTGGATATACATGCTCTCTGTTCCATTGAGTTCCTGCACTACCACCATTATCGTCTTTGTTTCTGGTTCTATCAGTAATATAATTACCATCAGAATCATTATGGCCGTAAATTAAAAGAACTTTAGTATTGTTAGTAAGATCAAGGTCAGTTTGTTTAAGTGCATCCCATACACCTGGCGTATATGTCAAGTTTGTAGTATGTGTGGTAATAATTTTTGTTGCTAAAGCATCTTTTAAAGAAGTTCCAGTTTGGTTCAAATTCATGTTATTGTAATAGGAAGGAATTTGAGAAAAAACTGCAATTGATGTTAATAGCAGTGCGTAGAAGGGTAATAATTTTTTCATGTGAAAATCTATTTGTTATTTTTTTAAAACGCGAACAAAGTAAAGAAAAAGTATGTTCTTCAATGTTATTAAATGGTTAATAACTAAGTGAATATAAACATGGGGGGGAGGGGCTGGTTTTTTGTTTTAATTTATGTAAATTTGCATGCTAAATCCGAGATTTAAAAGATGAAGATATCATATAATTGGTTACGACAATTTTTACAAGTAGAAAAAGAAGCTGAAAGTACGGGAGAGCTATTAACAGATTTAGGTCTTGAAGTTGAGGGGATTGAAATAGTTGAAAGTATTAAAGGAAGCTTAAAAGGTGTTGTTGTAGGTGAGGTTTTAACTTGCGAGAAGCATCCGAATGCTGATAAGTTAAATGTAACTACTGTTGATTTAGGAGGGGATGAACCTCTTCAAATTGTATGTGGTGCTCCTAATGTAGCAGCAGGTCAAAAAGTACCTGTAGCAACCATTGGAACTACATTATATGATGATAATGGAAAAGGTTTTAAAATTAAAAAAGGAAAAATAAGAGGAGAGGAGAGCCATGGAATGATATGTGCCGAAGACGAATTAGGTTTAGGTAAAGGACATGATGGTATAATGGTGTTAGATGAAGATTTAAAGGTAGGTACTCCTTGTGCTGAAGTTTTTGAAATTGAAACAGACCATGTATTTGAAATAGGTTTAACTCCTAATAGAGCAGATGCCATGAGTCATTATGGGGTTGCTAGAGACTTGCGTGCTGGTTTAATTCAACAAGGAACAAGTTTAGAGTTAATATCTCCATCTGTTTCCGATTTTCATGTTGATGAACGAACTTTGAAAATAGATATTGAAGTTGAAAATAAAGAGTTAGTTCCTCGTTATTGTGGTATTACAATTACCGACGTAGAAGTTAAAGAGTCTCCTGAATGGATTCAAAATAGATTAAAAGCAATTGGTTTAACACCAAAAAATAACATTGTAGATATTACAAATTATGTTTTACACGAATTAGGACAACCACTACATGCTTTTGATACTTCAAAAATAAAAGGAAATAAAGTGGTTGTTAAAAACTTAGAGCAAGGTACTAAGTTCGTTACTTTAGATGAAGTAGAAAGAGAGTTATCTTCTGAAGATATTATGATTTGTGATATTGATGATAACCCTTTGTGTATTGGAGGAGTATTTGGAGGTGTTAAATCTGGAGTTACTGAGCATACTACTAGTATTTTCTTAGAAAGTGCTTATTTTAATCCTGTATCTATTCGTAAAACTGCCAAAAGACATTCTTTAAATACAGACGCTTCTTTTCGTTTTGAAAGAGGAATAGATATTAACATGACCGAATATGCTTTAAAACGTGCTGCTTTGTTAATAGAAAAATATGCAGGAGGAAAACTATCTTCTGATGTTTTAGACTTTTATCCTGAAAAAATAGAAGATTTTCAAGTTTTTTTGACATTCGAGAATACTTACCGATTAATAGGTCAAGAAATCCCTAAAGAATCAATAAAAAATATCCTAGCTTCTTTAGATATTAAAATCAGTAGTTCTACCGAGGCAGGTTTAGGATTGACTATTCCTTCTTATAGGGTAGATGTTCAGCGTGAAGCTGATATTATTGAAGAAATTTTAAGAGTTTATGGATATAATAATATTGAGTTTTCTCACAAATTAAATACATCAATTTCATTTGATAGTGATAAAGAAACTAAAATTGAAAATATTACAGCTAATCAATTAACATCATTAGGTTTCAATGAAACTATGGCAAATTCTTTAACAAAGGAAAGTTACATAGGGTTATCTGAAAATTTAAACATTGATAACAATGTTGAGATGCTAAATCCATTGAGTAATGATTTGAAAGTGATGCGTCAATCTTTATTATTTAGCGGATTAGAGAGTGTAGCTTACAACATAAACAGAAGGCAAAACTCATTAAAGTTTTATGAGTTTGGAAAAACATATCACAAATATGAAAGTGGTTATCAGGAAGATAAACATTTAACTTTATTTGTTACTGGTAATAGAACTAAAGATAGTTGGAAAACAGCTTCACAGTTATCGGATTTTTATTACTTAAAAGGAATTGTAACTTCTTTATTAGGAAGGCTAGGAATAAGTTCATTAAAAACTACACCTGTAAAGACGGATATTTTTTCTGAAGGTATTGTATTAAGTGTAGGGAAAATAAAATTAGTAGAGTTAGGAGTTGTAAAAAGAACTATTTTAAAAGAATTTTCAATCAAACAAGAAGTATTATTTGCTGATTTTATTTGGGGGAACGTTTTAAAGTTAATAGGAAATAAAAAACTTAAAGTTTCTGACTTACCTAAATTTCCATCTGTAAAACGAGATTTAGCCTTATTATTAGATGCTAAAGTTGAGTTTAAGGAAATATACAACTTAGCATTTCAATCAGAAAGAAAGTTGTTGAAAGGTGTTGACTTGTTTGATGTGTATGAAGGAGATAAATTACCTGAAGGTAAAAAATCTTATGCGGTTAGCTTTTTACTTCAAGATGAGAACAAAACATTAGCAGATAAGCAAATTGATAAAATAATGCAGAAATTACAGCAAACATTTGAAAAAAATTTAGAAGCTGTACTAAGATAATTTGAAAACTCCATTAACTTGGAGTTTTTTTGTACCTAATTAAAAATAATCAATACAAGGTTGGTTGTGAGTTAAATTAAAAATAAATGTATAAATTAATTATTCGTCCAATTTTTTTTCTTTTTGATCCAGAAAAGATTCATTACTTTACTTTTTCATTAGTAAGGTTTTTATCAAAAATCCCCCTAGTGTCTTTGTTTTTTAGGAGTTTATATCAGGTTAATGATAAAAAGTTAGAAAGAAATTTATTTGGATTAACATTTAAAAACCCTGTGGGGTTAGCTGCTGGTTTTGATAAAAATGCAGTATTGTATAATGAATTGGCTGATTTTGGGTTTGGTTTTGTTGAAATTGGAACAGTAACTCCCAAAGGACAAGTAGGGAATCCTAAAAAGAGATTGTTTCGTTTGAAAGATGATCAAGGAATTATTAATAGAATGGGATTTAATAATGACGGTTTAGAATCAGCAATTAAGGAATTAAAAAAGAATAAAGGGAAGATTATAATTGGAGGAAACATTGGTAAAAATACTGATACAGCTCCTGAGAATTATACTGAAGATTATGTAACTTGTTTTAAAGAGTTGCATCCTTTTGTTAACTACTTTGTATTAAATGTTAGCTGTCCTAATGTTGGAAGTCATGCAAAATTGAATGACAAAGAATATTTGTTAGAGTTGATTTCTGAAGTTCAAAAATTGAATAGTAAGGAAAAAATACAAAGACCTATTCTATTAAAGATTGCTCCTGATTTAAATAATAATCAGTTAGATGAAATAGTAGATTTGGTTAATGAAACAAAAATTGATGGTGTAATAGCTTCTAACACGTCAATCGATAGAGATGGGTTAAAAGCATCAAAAGAGAGATTGAAAGAAATCGGAAACGGAGGTGTAAGCGGTCAACCTGTTAAAAATAAAAGCACGAAAACAATAAAGTATTTGGCTGATAAGTCAAATAAATCTTTTCCAATTATTGGGGTAGGAGGAATTCATTCTGAAAAAGATGCTCTTGAAAAAATTGAAGCAGGAGCTGATTTAGTGCAAATTTATACAGGGTTTATTTATGAAGGCCCAAGTTTAGTTAAGCGAATAAATAAAGCTATTCTAAAAAAGTATTAAAATAGAGAACCTATTTTTTTTATAAACCCTTATGGTTAATTAGTATGAGGGATATATAATATTAAAATGTAAATACTATTTTAATAAAAATTAATAAGGGTTTATTCTTACTTTAAATACTAAAGTATCATTTTTTAATTCAAAAAAAAGTATGATTTACCTTGTGTTGGAGGTGTAGTCATGGGGCTAAAATAATATTACTAGTAGAACAAACAAAATCGATTATAAAATTATATAATTAATCGTTTAAATTTGAAAAAAAATAAGAATAAAAATAATGATTGAAACTCTAATATCTTTTGTGTTAGCAACCACAACATTGGCTTTTTCGCCGGGACCTGATAATATTTTTGTTCTCACACAAAGCATCGTTAATGGAAAAAAATATGGTTTAGCAACTGTTGTAGGATTGATGACAGGGTGTATTATTCATACAACTTTAGTAGCTTTTGGGGTTTCTGAAGTAATCAAAAGAAATGAAAACCTGTTTTTTATAATAAAACTTTTTGGAGCTGTGTATTTATTATATCTAGCTTTTAAAGTATATAAAAGTGATGCTAAAATTGCATTTTCAATTGAAAACGTGCAACGGAAAACAACCTTACAATTATTTAAAACTGGTTTTTGGATGAATGTATTAAATCCTAAAGTAACTATTTTCTTTTTAGCTTTTTTTCCACAATTTTTGTTTTCTAAATCAATGTCTACAGTACTACAATTTTATATACTTGGGAGCGTTTTTATTATTACTTCTTTTATTATTTTTTCAGGAATCGCAATTTTAGCTGGTTCTATATCAGGATATTTAAAACAAAATGATAGAGTTGGGGGGTATTTAAAATGGGCGCAAATTATAGTTTTTATAGGTATAGCAGCGTTAATACTCGTTTAAAGAAATTATCTTACAGTTAATTTTTTTAGGCTTCTTTTGGAGCTCCTGTTTTCTGGGTTTATAGCTAAAGCTTTTTTATAATTATCAATAGCATTGACTGTGTCTTTTGTTTTAAAATATGCATCCCCTAAACTATCAAAAGTATTTGAGCTTTTGGGGTACAAGACAGTACTTATTTTAAAAACATTAATAGCTCTATCAAAGTTATTGTTTCTTAAATACATGTAGCCGAGTTTATTTAAATTTCTTTCTTTTATGATAGGACTCAAACTGTCGTTCTTTTTAATTTTAAGATATCCTTTTAAAGCCATTTTATAATTGTTTTCAGTTAAGTATTCACTTGGTGTTTTTTCTCCTTTTGTTAATTTGTTAAAAACATATTTTTTTCCTTTGTGCTCTCTTTTAATAGCTAATTCAATATTGTTTTTTAAAGGATTAAAAATTAATTTCTCATTCAATTCTCTAACATAAAAAGTAGAGTCATTTAATTTTAGGGGATTTAAATTTTGATTCCTCCAATTTAAAAGTAACTTAGCATCAGTAAAGTGAACTTCAATAACTTCGTCAGCATTAAAATAGTAGCGTCCAGTAACTTTTTTAATGAAATCTGGTGAGTTTTTTTTTGAAGTACAACTAAAAGTTGAAAAAACAATAATTGAAATAATAAAAAAATAAGTAGCTTTCATAGTTAAGGTTGTTTATGTCAATATTTGACGCGATATTACAAAAATAGTTACAAAATAATTAAAGTATGTATGGTTGTTCTTGGCATAAGAATTGACCTATATAAGTGTCTTAATAAAAGTTAATGCTTTTAATTAACTGTATTTAAAGACTTTATATTTTTAATTGGCTTTTTGTTATTATACTGTAAATAAACAAAATGCCAACATGACAGATAAAAAATTATGAGTAAATCAAAAATTATACATTTAGACAATTTGTCGCTTCAAGACGTTTTTAACGAAAATTCTGAATTAATTCCTTTATTAACACCAGAGGATGAGGAAAATATGAATAATGAAGATGTTCCTAGTGAACTACCAATACTTCCTTTAAGAAATACAGTGTTATTTCCTGGAGTTGTAATTCCAATTACTGCTGGTAGAGATAAATCTATTCAACTAATAAAAGATGCTAATAAAGGAGATAAAGTTGTAGGAGTAGTAGCGCAAAAAAATGGGGAGGTTGAAGATCCAACAATTGATGATATTCACAAAACTGGTGTAGTAGCTCAAATTTTAAGAGTGTTAAAAATGCCAGATGGAAATACTACAGTTATTATTCAAGGTAAAAAACGTTTTGAAATAACTGAGGTAACACAACAAGAACCATATTTAAAAGCTACCGTAAAAGAGGCAATTGACGAGAGAGAAATAGATGATGAAAAAGAGTTCAATGCCATTATTGACTCTATCAAAGAGTTGGCTCTTGAAGTAATTAAAGAAAATCCGATGTTACCATCAGAAGCTTCATTTGCTATTAAAAATATTCAATCTAATTCGTTTTTGGTGAATTTTATTTCATCAAATATGGAGTTAAGTATTGCGCAGAAACAAGTATTACTTGAAAAAGATAATTTAAAGGAACGTGCTCTTTTAACGTTAAAGAATTTAGACAAAGAACTTCAAAGATTACAATTGCGTAATGATATTCAGTCTAAAACAAGATCTGATTTAGATAAACAACAGCGTGAATATTATTTACATCAGCAATTAAAAACCATTCAAGATGAATTAGGTGGTGTTTCAAATGACCAAGAGTTAGATGAAATGAGAGTTAAATCTAAATCTAAAAAGTGGGGTAAAGAAGTTGCTGAAACCTTTGAAAAGGAGTTAAGTCGTTTGAAGAGAATGAATCCTCAAATGGCAGAGTATGGAGTACAAAGGAATTATTTAGAGTTAATGTTGGAACTCCCTTGGGGTGAATATTCTAAAGATAAATTTGACCTAAAGAAAGCTCAAAAGATACTAGATAGAGATCATTTTGGATTAGAAAAAGTTAAAGAGCGTATTATTGAACATTTAGCGGTTTTGAAGTTACGTGGTGATATGAAATCGCCAATTATTTGCTTATATGGACCTCCAGGTGTCGGTAAAACATCATTGGGTAAATCTGTAGCAGAAGCATTAGGTCGAAAATATGTTCGTATGTCTTTGGGTGGATTACGTGATGAAGCAGAAATTAGAGGGCACAGAAAAACCTATATTGGAGCTATGCCTGGTCGTTTAATTCAAAATATTAAAAAATCAGGAACTTCTAATCCTGTATTTGTATTAGATGAAATTGATAAATTAAGTCAAAGTCATCAAGGAGACCCTTCATCTGCAATGCTAGAAGTGTTAGATCCAGAGCAAAATACTGAGTTTTATGATAATTATTTAGAGGTTGGTTATGATCTTTCTAAAGTATTATTTATTGCTACAGCAAATAATTTAGGGCAAATTCCATGGGCATTACGTGACCGTATGGAGATTATAAATGTAACTGGTTACACTATTGAAGAAAAAATAGAGATTGCTAAAAAATATTTATTACCCAAACAGTTAAAAGAGCATGGGTTAAATAATGATCATTTAAAACTAGGAAAAGCTCAGATTGAAAAAATTGTTGAAGGCTATACAAGAGAATCAGGGGTACGTGGATTAGAAAAACAAGTTGCAAAAGTAGTACGATACGCTGCAAAATCTATAGCTATGGAGGAAGAGTATAATATCGCTTTAACCTCGGAAGATATAGAAACTATTTTAGGAGCGGCACGCCTAGAAAGAGATAAGTATGAGAATAATGACACAGCAGGTGTTGTAACAGGTTTAGCATGGACAAGTGTAGGAGGAGATATTTTATTTATTGAGTCTATACTTTCAAAAGGAAAAGGACATTTATCTATTACAGGTAATTTAGGGACGGTAATGAAAGAGTCTTCTACAATTGCTATGAAATATATTAAGGCTAATGCTGATGATTTTGGTATTCAACCTGAAATTATTAATAACTACGATGTACATATTCATGTACCTGAAGGAGCTACGCCTAAAGATGGACCAAGTGCAGGTATTACGATGTTAACCTCTTTAGTTTCTGTATTTACTCAACGTAAAGTAAAAAATAAGTTAGCCATGACTGGAGAAATAACTTTAAGAGGAAAAGTGTTACCAGTTGGAGGTATTAAAGAAAAGATATTAGCAGCTAAAAGAGCTAACATTAAAGAAATAATTTTGTGTAAAGAAAACAAAAAGGATATTGAAGAAATTAAGCAAAGTTATTTAAAAGGGTTAAAGTTTCATTTTGTAACTGAAATGAGTGAGGTAATTGATATTGCTTTAACTAAGCAAAAGGTTAAAAATGCCAGAAAATTATTTATTAAAAAAGAAATATAAAATATTCTAATCAACTATAGAGTTTTTTTTAATCTCTATAAAATTTATATTTTCTTATAAAAACAGTTAAAAAGTTAATTTTTAACTGTTTTTTGTTTTTTTAAATATTTGATTAGTAGTACTATGTTTTATTTATCAAAATGTCCAGTTTTTTTTATAAAAATCATATTGATTTTTTAAAATAAATGTTAATTTTGCCGGCTTTAACAATAAAATTATAAAGATTTAGAATTATGAAAAAATTATTATTAGTTGCTATGATGGCATTTGGTTTAACTGTTAACGCACAAGAAACATCTTTTGGTATTACAGGAGGTTTTAGTAATATGACAGTGAAAGCTTCTTCAAATGGAATTTCAGTTTCTGATGGAGCGTCTGGATTTTACGTAGGTTTATTTGCAGACATTAAAATATCTGAAAAATTTAATATTCAACCTGAGCTAGCTTATACTGCAGCATTTAAGAATGATGAATCTACGAACGTTATCACTATGCCAATTTTAGCAAAATATTATGTAGCTGAAAAGTTTTCTCTTTTAGCAGGTCCAATGTTAGACTTAATAGTTGACGAAACTGGTGATGAATTCAATTCATTTGGTTTAGGATTAGCAGCTGGAGCTGGTTATGATTTTACAGATAATTTATTTGCTACTGCTAGATATTCTTTTGGGTTAACTAATAGAGTAGACAGTGATATAGTGTCTACTAAAATGGATTACTTTCAAGTTGGGTTAGGATATAGATTCTAAGCTAATAGTTGTAATAAATTTAAAAAGGAGAATAATTACATTCTCCTTTTTTTGTACTTAAATTAAAAAAATATTCTAAAAGATTAAGTGATTTTTATTTTGGCATGTCTTTTGATAAAAGTAGATGAAATAACTTAAAACATTAAAACTTAAATTATGAAAAAATTATTATTAATTGCTATGATGGCGTTTGGTTTAACTGTTAACGCACAAGAAACATCTTTTGGTATTACTGGAGGTTTTAGCAATATGACAGTGAAAGCTTCTTCAAATGGAATTTCAATTTCTGATGGAGCATCTGGATTTTATGTAGGTTTATTTGCAGACATTAAAATATCTGAAAAATTTAATCTTCAACCTGAGTTAGCTTATACTGCAGCATTTAAGAATGATGAATCTACGAACGTTATCACTATGCCAATTTTAGCAAAATATTATGTAGCTGAAAAGTTTTCTCTTTTAGCAGGTCCAATGTTAGACTTAATAGTTGATGAAACTGGTGATGAATTCAATTCATTTGGTTTAGGATTAGCAGCTGGAGCTGGTTATGATTTTACAGATAATTTATTTGCTACTGCTAGATATTCTTTTGGGTTAACTAATAGAGTAGATAGTGATATAGTGTCTACTAAAATGGATTACTTTCAAGTTGGGTTAGGATATAGATTCTAAGCTAATATCTATAATAAAATTTAAAAAGGAGAATAATTACATTCTCCTTTTTTTGTACTTATATTTTAAAAACATTCATTGAAATGTAAATGATTTTTTAATCGGGTATTTCTTTTGATTACAATAAATGAAGTTACTTAAATGATTAAAAATTAAATTACAAAACTACTACCAGAATTTATTTTGATGGTACCATTATACTAGTACTTTATTATTACACTTAATAGTGATGCTCCTATAGTGTATATAAAAAATGTTATTTTATTTTTTCGTGCTGTCAAAGAAAGTTATTATTTGTACCTATATGATCAATTTATAGTGATGCTCTTTAGTATCATTTGTAAACAGTTTTGAAAAACAATAAGGAATGTTCGTATTAGTGATTTTTATTTTTCACCAATATTTATACTAGCAAGGTTTATTTGTTCTGATAAATTTACTTTTAAGTGATGATCTAGGATATATAATAGGTTTTAATGCTGATAATCAAGGAGGTGTTCTTTACAGACGAATGTTAGTAGTATACTAAATTTATATAAAAAACACTAAAGTTTATGTTATCAAGATTTAAAGTAATGGGTGTACAATATTTAATTTAAAAATAGGAGTGACGTTTACTTTGTAGTAATAAGTTGCTCAAGTGCAAGTTTGTAGCACCCTTACTTATATTCCTGTTAAATTATGGTTAAAATACAAGCTAATTTGAAACTAATATTTAACAAAAAAAGACAAAAAAAATAGGGATTATTTAAACTATAGAATTACATTTGTTGATTCAAACATATAATTAAAAAATTATGAAAAAATTATTATTAGTTGCAATGATGGCTTTCGGATTAGCTGTTAATGCTCAAGAAGGACAACTTAACGTTGGAGGTACTATTGGTTTACCAGCAGGTGACGCAAGTGAAGACTTCATGGGACTTAGTGTTACAGGAGCAATCGAAGCAAACTATTTATTTAATGTTTCTGAAAAGTTTCAAGTACGAACCATCTGTATCTTACATTCATTTTAATGGAGAAGGAGCTGATGTAGCGTTTTTACCATTAGCTGCTGCTGCTCGTTATGCTGTAGCTGATAAAGTTTCTGTTGGAGCTGATTTAGGTTATGGTATTGGAATTCGTCCAGAAGGAAATGATGGAGGATTTTATTACCGTGCTCTTGTAGGTTACAAAGTAACTGACAAAATTACGGTACACCTTGATTATTCTGCGAATAATGTAAGTGAAGGTAATTTAAGTTCTACATTTGCATCTTTCGGACTTGGAGGAACGTATTCTTTCTCTTTATAGTCTTGTAGAAAGTAGAAAATTAAACAAGCCATCTAAAAATATATTTTTAGATGGTTTTTTTGTTTATATTATTTAAGGTATTTTAAATTTAAATACTCTTTTCGTTATATTTCTATTTCACTACTTTAGTTTTTCCTTTTATAATAGCAAAATTGCTAAATTCCTTTCTATTAAGTCTTAGAGGTTTTTGTTCTGTTTTAATCACTATTAAGTCCTTGTTTTGTTAATATGCGTTATGTTTTTTAACAGCTTATCAAATTAATATACATTTAATTTTTATAAATGAATATTTTAATTTCAAATCACGTGTACTTCCATTATTTTTAATTCAGTTTTTAGTATCCATTTTTAGTTGTATTAGTACATCAATTGTATATTTACTAATTATTCCTTCTACAGCAGCCTTACTTTTTTGCAATATCTTAAAATATTAAGTGTTTTAAAAATGTTTTTTCTACATACATAAATAGTAAAAGAGGATTATTATATACAGTATTCTTTTTAAGGCTAACCTAAGAGATAAATTAACTTTAACATTTATAGTACTTCTAAGTACTAAGGTGAATATATTCTTGGGGCAAACACCATCAGTTTAACCTTTTATCTACATATTGAATAATTCTTTAATTAAGTTATTGTTTAATATTCGAATTTTTATTTAAATCGAAAAAGTAAATTAGAGATTAAAATATTTTTATTGTAAGAGGTTAATATTTAATTAATTGACATTTAACCCCTAAAACATGTAGTTAGTCTACAGAACACACTTATTATAACTTTTGAAATTTCTAACTCTTTAAATATAGTTTAATTTTAAAGTAGAGTAATTCTAAAATATATGTGTATGAAATTAAAATACTTTACAATAACTTTTTTCTATTTATGCTTCTATTTAAAAGTTTTTTTATTTCTACTAATTCGTAGCGATTAAATAATTTTAATAAAATTCCATAAACCAATTTGATTAGATTAAAAGAGACGCTATTTGGTTTCTATTTTATCTACGTATTTGTAGTTTGTTTTCTCACTGTTTTTTTATTCACTGTTTCCAAATTTGTTAATTTATTAACTTATAAATATAAAAAAATATAGTTTTTACTCCCTTTCATAATTAATTTAAAACCATATTTAAATGATGTATTTCTTAAACATTAAGAACGTTTTGAAAATATTCTTAATTCTTTCACTCATAGGTCCCCAATTATTTTCCCAAAATAATATAATGAATAATGGAGAACTAAGGGTTGGAAACGGTAATGAAAATTCAATAAATGCATTAGGTAATATGCAGCAACCTTTTTATTTCAATAGTACTAATAATGCATGGAGAAAACTAACTTATGCCACTTATCCATTAGATATAAGATGGGGAGTAGGTGGTGATGGTTCCAGTAATTGGAATACTAATGGTCAATTAGCCAAAAATCCTACAGTTTCCAATGTTAGTTATGATTATACTAATTTAACTATTACAAACCCAGGAACAGGAGACGGGTATGGTACAGTGATTTTTTCAGGTAACATAACTATCAATTCTCAGTTATTTTTAGTAGAAAATACATATTCTCTAGATCAAGGAGCGGGTTACATTCGAATTAAGGTTAAAATTACCAATGTAAGTGGTAATGGGGCTTCTAATATTCGTTTATGGTTTGGTACTAGAGATGATTGGGTGGGTACTACAGATCGAACCAACGAAAGATAGAGGTAATCTTATAGACGGGGAATTTGTATTAAACACCAGTGCTGTAGATCAAGCCAAGGCAATTAAAATATCTACTGGAGATGAGGCTGTGTTATTTTATAGTAATTCTGAAAGGGCTCATACCGCTATTAAAGATTGCTGTAATTTTGATAATGCAGCTAATCAAAACCCGGCAACTTCAAGCATTTCATCAACTGGTGACGGATCATATACACTTTTTGTTCGTTTTAATGATTTAGCAAATAATGAGAGTGATGAACTTGAATTGTACTATGCCGCGGGAACCTTGGCAGATATTAATACAATTATAGAAGAAGTAGCCAATGCTGCTGCGGCTGTAACTGACATATTATGCGAAAGTGCTAGTTATGATTACTCTTTTGGTCAAACAGGTACTACAAGCTATATTATTGTTCCAAGTTCAGCTACAGCTCCTACAGAGGCTCAGATTGAAGCAGGTGTTAATTATTCAGGAGTAACATTAGTGGATAATGGTAGTGCATCAACAACGGCAAACGTAAATCACACATTTAGTTTCTCAGGATTATCTGAGAATACTGAATATACTGTATATTCAGTTACAAAATATAATGACGGTTCGTCTGATGTATTTGGGCCAGTATCAAATGCAACTTTTACAACCAATGATAAGCCAGATACACCAACAGGTGATGCTAATCAGGAATTTATAGTAACTAATTTGAATGATGCAACTGTAGCCTCATTAGTGTCTACACCGGCAGGTACTGAATGGTATACTTCAACTAGTGATGCTGATACAAGAACTAATAAACTAGCAACTACGGATGTTTTAACAAATGGTAACACTTATTATGGAATCCAATATACTGATCCATGTTCTAGTAATATCTTTCAAGTGGTAGTAGATATTTCAACGTTTTCGGATAATGTTTTAGCACAAATCGGATTAGAGGGAGACAACCCAGATGTCACCAATGCAGTAGTAACTGTAGCTGAGATTAATACGATTACCCCAGCAATTGTAGGAGCAGATCCTTCAAAGGAGAGCTTATACCAAGATTATATAGATGCGAATCCAGATTTATTTAGCTCACCAGCAACTATAGCGGAAGTACAGGCAATGATTGATGGTGTAAATACCTCAGAGAGGGTATTGGCACAAATCGGATTAGAGGGAGACAACCCAGATGTAACCAATGCAGTAGTAACTGTAGCTGAGATTAATACGATTACCCCAGCAATTGTAGGAGCAGATAATTCAAAGGAGAGCTTATACCAAGATTATATCGATGCGAATCCAGATGTATTTAGTTCGCCAGCAACTATTGCAGAAGTACAGGCAATGATTGATAGTGTAAATACCTCAGAGAGTGTATTGGTACAAATCGGATTAGAGGGAGACAACCCAGATGTAACCAATGCAGTAGTAACTGTAGCAGAGATTAATACGATTACCCCAGCAATTGTAGGAGCAGATCCTTCAAAGGAGAGCTTATACCAAGATTATATCGATGCGAATCCAGATGTATTTAGTTCGCCAGCAACTATTGCAGAAGTACAAGCAATGATTGATAGTGTAAATACCTCAGAGAGTGTATTGGCACAAATCGGATTAGAGGGAGACAACCCAGATGTAACCAATGCAGTAGTAACTGTAGCTGAGATTAATACGATTACCCCAGCAATTGTAGGAGCAGATCCTTCAAAGGAGAGCTTATACCAAGATTATATTGATGCGAATCCAGATGTATTTAGTTCGCCAGCGACTATTGCAGAAGTACAAGCAATGATTGATAGTGTAAATACCTCAGAGAGTGTATTGGCACAAATCGGATTAGAGGGAGACAACCCAGATGTAACCAATGCAGTAGTAACTGTAGCTGAGATTAATACGATTACTCCAGCAATTGTAGGAGCAGATCCTTCAAAGGAGAGCTTATACCAAGATTATATCGATGCGAATCCAGATGTATTTAGTTCGCCAGCAACTATTGCGGAAGTACAGGCAATGATTGATAGTGTAAATACCTCAGAGAGCGTATTGGCGCAAATCGGATTAGAGGGAGACAACCCAGATGTAACCAATGCAGTAGTAACTGTAGCTGAGATTAATACCATTACCCCAGCAATTGTAGGAGCAGATCCATCAAAGGAGACCTTATACCAAGATTATATAGATGCGAATCCAGATTTATTTAGTTCGCCAGCGACTATTGCGGAAGTACAAGCAATGATTGATAGTGTAAATACCTCAGAGAGCGTATTGGCACAAATCGGATTAGAGGGAGACAACCCCGATGTCACCAATGCAGTAGTAACTGTAGCAGAGATTAATACGATTACCCCAGCAATTGTAGGAGCAGATCCTTCAAAGGAGAGCTTATACCAAGATTATATCGATGCAAATCCAGATTTATTTAGTTCGCCAGCAACTATTGCAGAAGTACAGGCAATGATTGATAGTGTAAATACCTCAGAGAGCGTATTGGCACAAATAGGATTAGAGGGAGACAACCCAGATGTAACCAATGCAGTAGTAACTGTAGCTGAGATTAATACGATTACCCCAGCAATTGTAGGAGCAGATCCTTCAAAGGAGAGCTTATACCAAGATTATATCGATGCGAATCCAGATGTATTTAGTTCGCCAGCAACTATAGCGGAAGTACAAGCAATGATTGATGGTGTAAATACCTCAGAGAGGGTATTGGCACAAATCGGATTAGAGGGAGACAACCCAGATGTAACCAATGCAGTAGTAACTGTAGCTGAGATTAATACCATTACCCCAGCAATTGTAGGAGCAGATCCATCAAAGGAGACCTTATACCAAGATTATATAGATGCGAATCCAGATTTATTTAGTTCGCCAGCGACTATTGCGGAAGTACAAGCAATGATTGATAGTGTAAATACCTCAGAGAGCGTATTGGCACAAATCGGATTAGAGGGAGACAACCCAGATGTAACCAATGCAGTAGTAACGGTTGCTGAGATTAATACGATTACCCCAGCAATTGTAGGAGCAGATCCTTCAAAGGAGAGCTTATACCAAGATTATATCGATGCGAATCCAGATTTATTTAGCTCACCAGCAACTATTGCAGAAGTACAGGCAATGATTGGTGGTGTAAATATCTCAGAGAGCGTATTGGCACAAATCGGATTAGAGGGAGACAACCCAGATGTAACCAATGCAGTAGTAACTGTAGCTGAGATTAATACGATTACTCCAGCAATTGTAGGAGCAGATCCTTCAAAGGAGAGCTTATACCAAGATTATATAGATGCGAATCCAGATTTATTTAGTTCGCCAGCGACTATTGCAGAAGTACAAGCAATGATTGATAGTGTAAATACCTCAGAGAGCGTATTGGCACAAATCGGATTAGAGGGAGACAACCCAGATGTCACCAATGCAGTAGTAACTGTAGCAGAGATTAATACGATTACCCCAGCAATTGTAGGAGCAGATCCTTCAAAGGAGAGCTTATACCAAGATTATATAGATGCGAATCCAGATTTATTTAGCTCACCAGCAACTATTGCAGAAGTACAAGCAATGATTGATAGTGTAAATACCTCAGAGAGCGTATTGGCACAAATAGGATTAGAGGGAGACAACCCAGATGTAACCAATGCAGTAGTAACTGTAGCTGAGATTAATACGATTACCCCAGCAATTGTAGGAGCAGATCCTTCAAAGGAGAGCTTATACCAAGATTATATCGATGCGAATCCAGATTTATTTAGTTCGCCAGCAACTATTGCGGAAGTACAGGCAATGATTGATGGTGTAAATACCTCAGAGAGCGTATTGGCACAAATCGGATTAGAGGGAGACAACCCAGATGTCACCAATGCAGTAGTAACGGTTGCCGAGATTAATACGATTACCCCAGCAATTGTAGGAGCAGATAATTCAAAGGAGAGCTTATACCAAGATTATATCGATGCGAATCCAGATGTATTTAGTTCACCAGCAACTATTGCAGAAGTACAAGCAATGATTGATAGTGTAAATACCTCAGAGAGCGTATTGGCACAAATCGGATTAGAGGGAGACAACCCAGATGTCACCAATGCAGTAGTAACTGTAGCTGAGATTAATACCATTACCCCAGCAATTGTAGGAGCAGATCCTTCAAAGGAGAGCTTATACCAAGATTATATCGATGCGAATCCAGATGTATTTAGTTCACCAGCAACTATTGCAGAAGTACAAGCAATGATTGATAGTGTAAATACCTCAGAGAGCGTATTGGCACAAATCGGATTAGAGGGAGACAACCCAGATGTCACCAATGCAGTAGTAACGGTTGCTGAGATTAATACCATTACCCCAGCAATTGTAGGAGCAGATCCTTCAAAGGAGAGCTTATACCAAGATTATATCGATGCGAATCCAGATTTATTTAGTTCGCCAGCAACTATTGCAGAAGTACAAGCAATGATTGATGGTGTAAATACCTCAGAGAGCGTATTGGCACAAATCGGATTAGAGGGAGACAACCCCGATGTCACCAATGCAGTAGTAACGGTTGCCGAGATTAATACGATTACCCCAGCAATTGTAGGAGCAGATCCTTCAAAGGAGAGCTTATACCAAGATTATATCGATGCGAACCCAGATTTATTTAGCTCGCCAGCGACTATTACGGAAGTACAGGCAATGATTGATAGTGTAAATACTTCAGAGAGCGTATTGGCACAAATCGGATTAGAGGGAGACAACCCAGATGTAACCAATGCAGTAGTAACTGTAGCTGAGATTAATACGATTACTCCAGCAATTGTAGGAGCAGATCTTTCAAAGGAGAGCTTATACCAAGATTATATCGATGCGAATCCAGATTTATTTAGTTCGCCAGCAACTATTGCGGAAGTACAGGCAATGATTGATAGTGTAAATACCTCAGAGAGTGTATTGGCACAAATCGGATTAGAGGGAGACAACCCAGATGTCACCAATGCAGTAGTAACGGTTGCCGAGATTAATACCATTACCCCAGCAATTGTAGGAGCAGATCCTTCAAAGGAGAGCTTATACCAAGATTATATCGATGCGAATCCAGATGTATTTAGTTCGCCAGCAACTATTGCAGAAGTACAAGCAATGATTGATGGTGTAAATACCTCAGAGAGCGTATTGGCGCAAATCGGATTAGAGGGAGACAACCCCGATGTCACCAATGCAGTAGTAACTGTAGCAGAGATTAATACCATTACTCCAGCAATTGTAGGAGCAGATCCTTCAAAGGAGAGCTTATACCAAGATTATATCGATGCAAATCCAGATGTATTTAGTTCGCCAGCAACTATTGCGGAAGTACAGGCAATGATTGATAGTGTAAATACCTCAGAGAGTGTATTGGCACAAATCGGATTAGAGGGAGACAACCCAGATGTCACCAATGCAGTAGTAACTGTAGCTGAGATTAATACCATTACCCCAGCAATTGTAGGAGCAGATCCTTCAAAGGAGAGCTTATACCAAGCTTATATCGATGCGAACCCAGATGTATTTAGTTCGCCAGCAACTATTGCGGAAGTACAGGCAATGATTGATAGTGTAAATACCTCAGAGAGCGTATTGGCACAAATCGGATTAGAGGGAGACAACCCAGATGTCACCAATGCAGTAGTAACTGTAGCAGAGATTAATACCATTACCCCAGCAATTGTAGGAGCAGATCCTTCAAAGGAGAGCTTATACCAAGATTATATCGATGCAAATCCAGATTTATTTAGTTCGCCAGCAACTATTGCGGAAGTACAGGCAATGATTGATGGTGTAAATACCTCAGAGAGCGTATTGGCACAAATAGGATTAGAGGGAGACAACCCAGATGTAACCAATGCAGTAGTAACTGTAGCTGAGATTAATACGATTACCCCAGCAATTGTAGGAGCAGATCCTTCAAAGGAGAGCTTATACCAAGATTATATCGATGCAAATCCAGATTTATTTAGTTCGCCAGCAACTATTGCAGAAGTACAGGCAATGATTGATAGTGTAAATACCTCAGAGAGCGTATTGGCACAAATAGGATTAGAGGGAGACAACCCAGATGTAACCAATGCAGTAGTAACTGTAGCTGAGATTAATACCATTACCCCAGCAATTGTAGGAGCAGATAATTCAAAGGAGAGCTTATACCAAGATTATATCGATGCGAATCCAGATTTATTTAGTTCGCCAGCGACTATTGCAGAAGTACAAGCAATGATTGATAGTGTAAATACCTCAGAGAGTGTATTGGCACAAATCGGATTAGAGGGAGACAACCCAGATGTAACCAATGCAGTAGTAACTGTAGCAGAGATTAATACGATTACCCCAGCAATTGTAGGAGCAGATCCTTCAAAGGAGAGCTTATACCAAGATTATATCGATGCGAATCCAGATGTATTTAGTTCGCCAGCAACTATTGCAGAAGTACAAGCAATGATTGATGGTGTAAATACCTCAGAGAGCGTATTGGCGCAAATCGGATTAGAGGGAGACAACCCCGATGTCACCAATGCAGTAGTAACTGTAGCAGAGATTAATACCATTACTCCAGCAATTGTAGGAGCAGATCCTTCAAAGGAGAGCTTATACCAAGATTATATCGATGCAAATCCAGATGTATTTAGTTCGCCAGCAACTATTGCGGAAGTACAGGCAATGATTGATGGTGTAAATACCTCAGAGAGTGTATTGGCACAAATCGGATTAGAGGGAGACAACCCAGATGTAACCAATGCAGTAGTAACTGTAGCTGAGATTAATACCATTACCCCAGCAATTGTAGGAGCAGATCCTTCAAAGGAGAGCTTATACCAAGCTTATATCGATGCGAACCCAGATTTATTTAGTTCGCCAGCAACTATTGCGGAAGTACAGGCAATGATTGATGGTGTAAATACCTCAGAGAGTGTATTGGCACAAATCGGATTAGAGGGAGACAACCCAGATGTCACCAATGCAGTAGTAACTGTAGCTGAGATTAATACCATTACCCCAGCAATTGTAGGAGCAGATCCTTCAAAGGAGAGCTTATACCAAGATTATATCGATGCGAACCCAGATTTATTTAGTTCGCCAGCAACTATTGCGGAAGTACAAGCAATGATTGATAGTGTAAATACCTCAGAGAGTGTATTGGCACAAATCGGATTAGAGGGAGACAACCCAGATGTAACCAATGCAGTAGTAACTGTTGCTGAGATTAATACCATTACCCCAGCAATTGTAGGAGCAGACCCTTCAAAGGAGAGCTTATACCAAGATTATATCGATGCGAACCCAGATTTATTTAGTTCGCCAGCAACTATTGCGGAAGTACAAGCAATGATTGATAGTGTAAATACCTCAGAGAGCGTATTGGCACAAATCGGATTAGAGGGAGACAACCCAGATGTAACCAATGCAGTAGTAACTGTAGCTGAGATTAATACGATTACCCCAGCAATTGTAGGAGCAGATCCTTCAAAGGAGAGCTTATACCAAGATTATATCGATGCGAATCCAGATTTATTTAGTTCGCCAGCAACTATTGCGGAAGTACAAGCAATGATTGATAGTGTAAATACCTCAGAGAGTGTATTGGCACAAATCGGATTAGAGGGAGACAACCCAGATGTAACCAATGCAGTAGTAACTGTAGCTGAGATTAATACGATTACCCCAGCAATTGTAGGAGCAAATCCTTCAAAGGAGAGCTTATACCAAGATTATATCGATGCGAATCCAGATTTATTTAGCTCACCAGCAACTATTGCGGAAGTACAAGCAATGATTGATAGTGTAAATACCTCAGAGAGCGTATTGGCACAAATCGGATTAGAGGGAGACAACCCAGATGTAACCAATGCAGTAGTAACTGTAGCTGAGATTAATACGATTACCCCAGCAATTGTAGGAGCAGATCCTTCAAAGGAGAGCTTATACCAAGATTATATCGATGCGAATCCAGATTTATTTAGCTCACCAGCAACTATTGCGGAAGTACAAGCAATGATTGATGGTGTAAATACCTCAGAGAGTGTATTGGCACAAATCGGATTAGAGGGAGACAACCCAGATGTAACCAATGCAGTAGTAACTGTAGCTGAGATTAATACCATTACCCCAGCAATTGTAGGAGCAGATCCTTCAAAGGAGAGTTTATACCAAGATTATATCGATGCGAATCCAGATTTATTCAGTTCGCCAGCAACTATTGCGGAAGTACAAGCAATGATTGATAGTGTAAATACCTCAGAGAGTGTATTGGCACAAATCGGATTAGAGGGAGACAACCCAGATGTAACCAATGCAGTAGTAACTGTTGCTGAGATTAATACGATTACCCCAGCAATTGTAGGAGCAGATCCTTCAAAGGAGAGCTTATACCAAGATTATATCGATGCGAATCCAGATTTATTCAGTTCGCCAGCAACTATTGCGGAAGTACAAGCAATGATTGATAGTGTAAATACCTCAGAGAGTGTATTGGCACAAATCGGATTAGAGGGAGACAACCCAGATGTAACCAATGCAGTAGTAACTGTAGCTGAGATTAATACGATTACTCCAGCTATTGAAGGAGCAGATTTATTGAATGAAGAAGCATATCAAAATTATATTGATGAGAACCCAGATTTATTCAGTTCACCAGCGACTTTAGAAGAGGTTCAAGCTATGATTGATGAAGTAAATGCATCTGAAGGAGTACTAGCACAAATCGGATTAGAGGCTGATATTGATAATATAGTTGATTCAGAAGTGACTGTTGAACAAATTAATACGTTGATTCCAGTTATTGTAGGAGCAGACTTGTCAAATGAAGAGGCGTACCAAGATTATATAGATGCAAACCCAGAGTTATTTAGTTCACCTGCAACTTTAGAAGAAGTTCAAGCTATGGTGAATGCAGTAAATACTTCACAAGAGGTATTGGCACAGATAGGCTTAGAGGGAGATGTTGATGATACTGTAGCATCAGAGATTACAGTTGATCAGATAAATACTTTATCACCAGCTATTGAAGGAGCAGATTCTTCAAATGAAGAGGCGTATCAAGATTATATAGATGCAAATCCGGAGTTATTTAGTTCACCAGCAACTGTAGAAGAAGTTCAAGCCATGGTGGATGCCGTGAATACTTCACAGGAGGTATTGGCACAAATCGGAGTAGAGGGAGATATGGATGATACTGTAGTATCAGAAATTACAGTTGATCAGATAAATACATTATCACCAGCTGTTGAAGGAGCAGATTCTTCAAATGAAGAAGAGTATCAAGATTATATCGATGCAAATCCAGATTTATTTAGTTCACCAGCAACTGTAGAAGAAGTTCAAGCCATGGTGGATGCAGTAAATACTTCACAAGAGGTGTTAGCACAGATAGGAATAGAAGGAGATGTTGATGATACCGTAGCATCAGAAATTACAGTTGATCAGATAAATACATTATCACCAGCAATTGAAGGAGCAGATTCTTCAAATGAAGAGGCATATCAAGATTATATCGATGCGAATCCAGAATTATTTAGTTCACCTGCAACTTTAGAAGAAGTTCAAGCCATGGTGGATACAGTGAATACTTCACAGGAGGTGTTAGCACAGATAGGAATGGAAGGAGATGTTGATGATACTGTAACATCAGAAATCACAGTTGATCAGATAAATACATTATCACCAGCTGTTGAAGGAGCAGATTCTTCAAATGAAGAGGCGTATCAAGATTATATCGATGCGAATCCGGAGTTATTTAGTTCACCAGCAACTATAGAAGAAATTCAAGCCATGGTAGATATAGTGAATGTTTCCCAAAATGTATTAACACAAATTGGCTTAGAGGGAGATATTGATGATACTGTAACATCAGAAATTACAGTTGATCAGATAAATACATTATCACCAGCAATTGAAGGAGCAGACTCTTCAAATGAGGAAGAGTATCAAGATTATATCGATGCGAATCCAGCGTTATTTAGTTCACCAGCAACTGTAGAAGAAGTTCAAGCCATGGTAGATGCAGTAAATACTTCACAAGATGTATTGGCACAGATAGGTTTAGAGGGAGATATTGATGATACCGTAATATCAGAAATTACAGTTGATCAGATAAATTCATTATCACCAGCTATTGAAGGAGCAGATTCTTTAAATGAAGAGGCGTATCAAGATTATATCGATGCGAATCCGGAGTTATTTAGTTCACCAGCAACTATAGAAGAAATTCAAGACATGGTAGATATAGTGAATGCGTCACAAGATGTATTAACACAGATAGGAATTGAAAGTGATGAATTGAGTATAGAATCTATTGTAACTGTAGATCAAATTAATTTGATAACCCCCTCAGTAACTGGTGTAGAGGATTATAATGAAGAAGCATACCAAGATTATATTGATTCTTATCCTCAGTTATTTTCATCACCAGCTACAGTAGCAGAAATTCAAGCTATGATTGATTATATAAATAAGAAAGTAATTAGAGAAACAGGACTTTGCGGAAATAGTTCAATATATCCTAACCCTGTTGTTAATGAATTAAAACTATCTTATATATCAAAAATACGTAAAGTCACCATATTCAATTTATTAGGTAAAGAAGTATTTGATACTAATGGGTCTGAATTAAGAATGAATATTGATTTTAATAATTTTAGTGAAGGTGTTTATCTTGTAAGAATTTCTACAGAAAGATTAACAAAAGTTTGTAAAATAATTAAAAAGAACTAATATAAATTTTGTTCTAGGTACTAGTAAGTAAAGTATCAAGAGTGGTATTATATGAATCAATTAAAACTGAACATTCACATGAGTGTTCAGTTTTTTAATTTGTATTCTTTTAGCTTCTAGTCTCCGACCCTGTTTTTATAGATGTAAGTTTACATTACAAAGAAGAAGGAATTTTATTTTTGATGTTTCTTTATTAATGTTATGATAACTTCTAGGTTTTAAGTTAGACTTTCAGATTGTAATAGTTGTATGCTAAATTGATTTTAGCATGAGGGGATGAAATATCTTTTTTATTTTAGCAAAGGATACTTCAGAAAATTTAGATCAAGAAAATCTTTTTTCGTTGATGGAGTGTTGATGATTACAGTTTCATATAATTCTTTATACAATCAAAATTAGTATTTATCATTGTTCATCAAAAACGGCTAAATAAAATAAGGAATATATTAAAAACGAAGTTTTTTTTAAGCTTCTGTAATATATAAATTTTAAGTAAAAATTATAAAAGAGAACTATTTTTAATAGTTCCCTTTTTGTTTTTAAATACTATTTTTTATAAAAAACCTTTATCTCTTGCTACTAAAATTAATTCTCTATCATCATTTCCATCTACATCAAATACTTTAGCTAATTGTCTTTTTCTTTTTTGAATACCAGCAAAAGAAAGCGGAATAACTTCAGGTAATTTTTTCATTCTATTTCCTATTGAAAGTTCATACAATATTTTTCTGTCAATATCATCTAATACGTAATCACTTGAAATTTGGTTTCTTATAAGTTTCATTACTGTTTTACTGTAGTATGGCGGAGCAGTAATAACTTCTTTTATAGCAGTTACTAATTCTTGCGGAGTAATATCATTTTTTACCAGAAAACCATCAGGGTTAATGTTTCTTAAAATACTGTGTACTCTAAAATTATCATTAAAAGTGGTAGAAACAATAATTTTTGAATCAGGTAAAAGTTGATTTATTTTTAAACCTAAATCTTCACCAGAAAGTATGGTTCCATCTTTTGATGCCGGTAATCGCATGTCTAAAAAAATAACATCAATTGTATTTTTTAAGCGAGAATATTCTTTGATAATAGTGCAAGCATCATCGCAATTGTGTTTTACATGAATTTCAAAACGATATTCATGTTCTTGACTTTCTATGTATTGAAAAGCACTTTTATAAGCTTCTGATATTAAAGGGTGATCATCAATTATTAACGCTGTTAATTGTTTTTTTTCCATCTTTTTGGATGTAAGGGGTGTTAATGAGTAGGGTAGTACCTACATTAATTTCGGATTTTATTTCAATGCTTCCTTTTAATTTTTCAATTCTAGTTTTTATATTTTTTAATCCAATTCCTTTTTTTCCTTTTTTACTCGTAAATCCAACACCATCGTCTTGAATTTTTAGAACTAAATTTTTATTCTTTAAATAAAAGTCTAAGGTAACGTTTTTTGCTTTAGCATGCTTAATGATATTTTGTAGAGCCTCTTGTATGATTCTGTATACATTAGCTTTTGTAATTTCATTAATATCTTTCCATACAATATCAGGAGAAAATGCAATAGTATGCGTGAAGTTACCAATAACACCTTTGTCTTCCAATAACTGTTTAATGATAGAGGTAAAATTAATATTAGAGGCACTAAAATTATCACTTAATTTGTGAGACACATCTCTAATTTCTTTTTCAATATCTTGTAACTCATTTAATAAACTTTGATGCTTCTCAAGCGTTTGTTCTTCACCTTTTATAGGTAAAAAACCTAATCCAAAGCGAGTTCCAAATAGTTTTCCTAAAATTCCATCATGTAGTTCTTCTGAAATTCTATTACGTTCTTTAATACGCTCTTCCTCAAGTTTGGCTTGTTGTTGTAGCGTTAAAACATATACTTCTTCATTAGCTTTTTGATGTTCAGCTTCAATACTTAATTTTTCATTTTGTACTTTCTGTACACGTAAAAAGTATAATAAACTTAAAATTAATACCCCACCAATACTAGTAACAATGATCCAAATACGTTGTTGCGATAAACGTTCCGTTTCTTCAATATACTCATCAGTTTCAAATTCAATACGAGTAAATTTATTTTGAATTTTACGTTCTGCATTTATTAAGCTATCGTTAAACTCAATATACCGATCTAAGTATTTTTTTGAATTTTTAACATCTAAATTCGCTAATTGTTTTAAAGAAGTTAAATAATCACCACCATTTTTTATTTGTTTAGCTAACAAGTTCGATTCTTTAGCATACTGTATTGCTTTAATAGTGTCTTTTATATATTTATAATAATCTGATATATATAATTTAGAAGCAAGAATATTTGTTTTATCTTTTAAACTATCTCTTATAAAATAAGCTTTATATAATTCATTTTTTACACCTAAAGTATCGTTTAGAAATAATTTACAGTAAGCTCGATTACTTATTATTCTGGCAAAATTTTCTTTTTGATAATTATATTCTAGTGCTTTATTATAGTATTCTATAGCTTTATTAAAGTTCTTTTTTTTAAAATAAACTCTCCCTATATTATTTAAAAGTATTTCATAGTATTTTTTTTTATACTTAGTCTTGTTTAAATATTGTAAAGCTTTATTATAGTAAAATAATGATCTGTCATATTCTTTAATATCTTTTTGTAGGTTAGCTAAATGGTTGTATGCAGAATATAGACGCATATAACTTCTCAATTCTTTGAATAATTGTATAACTTTTATATTTAATGACTCACTACCGGTGTAATCACGATATTTTCCCTTAATTCTAGCCATTCCATGCAATGTTTGGGCAGCTTCTTTTTTGTATCCTTTTTTGGTGAATGCTTGATATGCTTCATTAAAATGAAAATAAGCTTTATCAAAGATTTCTATACGTGTATAAAAAGTAGCATAATTCCATTGAGCATCTCCGATAGCATAGGTGTGATTATTTCTTTGAGCAAGTTTTAATGCTTGTCTGTTTATTTTAAAAAAAGTAACTGTATCTTTTAAGTTATAGAATTCATATGCAATAGAACTTAGTTTTAAGGGGAGTTCATTTTTATTTGATATAATATGATTATAAGCTTTTAATAATATTTCTTTTCTAATAGTTTTATCTAACTTTCTACTTTTAGCTTGCTTTATCCATACATCAATACTATCATTCTGGGACCCATAGGAAAAATTTAAGTATAATATTAATATAAAAAAAAAATGTTTTTTTAAAGATTTCAATTGAGTTTTATTTTTAACAAAGCTAAAAAAAAAGTCTTTAACAAATGTTAAAGACTTTTTTAAATGTATTAATTATCCTTACCACCATCACCAGTTTCACCATCATTACCTCCAGTATATTGAGTTGATCCATTACCTGAAGTTCCACCAGTGTCAGGAGGCAAGTTATCTTGTTTTATAGAGTTTGTAATATTATCTTTTTTTATTTTGTCTTGTAGTGTTAAGTCTTCACTTAAATCAGTACAAGAAGTTGTTATTAATAGAATAGCAATTAGACCTAGAATATTTTTTAAAGTTTTCATAATTTTCAATTTTAATAGTTGACATTAATTTCCCATGCCGCAGATGCAGCAATCGTTATATCGAATGTTCGTCGATAGTGTTGCATCGTTAATTTTGTATTAACGGTACAACCATACATCTCAGTAATTGAGAGTGTTAGTAGAATTAATAGTAGGCGAATGCCAACTTAATGAAGATGTATTACTGATAAGGCCTATTGAGTACAACAGACTTCATGTAAATTCTACTTTGTCGATAAATTAGGAAGCGTTTGTAATTTTTAAATGAACGCTAGTTGAATTGAACCCTAAATTAGCGGGTTTCAATCTTACGGTGTGCGTAATTTTAGTAAGCGTTGCATTTGGATGAGTAAACGTCCTTTTTCATTTAGTATGTGCAATTTTAATGTTCTCATAGTTTTTTAATTTTTCATATACCTAATATACGTATTTTTTGTGATATAAGCAATAAATTCACGTATTTTAACATTTTAAAAATGGATTACTGTTTAGTTTGGATGTTTAGTTAGTTTTTCTGTAAAAAAAAAAGACATCTTTCATAAAAAGACGCCTTTGGTATGTTGTGTATAGTAAGTGAGTTTTGTTACCTCAATTTTCTATATTTTATTTTACAAATTGCATCCCTATTTATTATTACGCCAGAATCTGCTCCAATTAGCCAAACAAACTCATTACTTATTTTTCTGTGTAAATACATATGGTTATTGTTAATTATTTATTTTTTTGATGGTGCAAATATTATACTGTTTTTTGGAATACACAAATTTATTTTAGGTTAAATACTTGTAAATCAGTAATTTGAAATTATTTTTTAAACGTAGAATTCCTCCTCAGAAAGTATCTAAGTTATAGTTGAATGTGCAATATTTTGGTGTTCAATTGCTTAGCGTTCAAGTTCAATTGTATTTTATGTATTTAAATTTCCATCATTATGTTAAAAAAAATATAAAAAAAAGCGTCCAAATTTACTTGGACGCTTATATATAGTTAATTCTTTAGTGTTATTTCATCTTAAAATAATTACTAGAATGTACATATAGCGACCTATTTAATGCATCTGTTTTATCAATTCCTTTAAATTGACAACCACTGGTTAGTGCTTTTGGTTCTATGTGCTTATTTATTTCTCTCATTATAGCGGCAAATATATTGGTTTTTAAAAGATTAAAAAGTTCTTTTTTGTTAATACTCATAAATAAGTAGGTAAAAAAGGTAAAAAGTAAGTCAGTGACTTACTAAAAGTAAGTCACTGACTTACCACATTACAAAAAAGTCTAAATATCTTTGTGACGTACTAAAAATCTTAATCAAACAAGATTAACATAAACAATGTAAAAAAATAATACTAGGAGTCGTCGGGGAAAATTTCTATGAAAAAGCTTTATAAAGAATCTGAATTTCTCATTGTTTAAATCGAAGCATTATTTGAATTATAGTTGCTTAAGTATTAGTGAAGATTCTTTATATTTTTCCATATTTATATGGGTGTGAAAGGGAAAAACGTCAATTTTGGCGTTTTTTTTGTTTTAATATTGCTTTTATTTAAAGCAATTCTAATTATTCATGTTTTAATAAAGTTGTTAACCTTTAGCTTATATGAATTTAAAATTAAGTTAAGGATAAGGTAATTTCACAAACGTTGATTTGTGGAATTATTAAAGACAAAACTAATATAAAACAATGAAAAAATTTAATTTAAGTAAAATTACATTAATAACTTTAACATGTATTTTTGTAGGATTCATGTCTTGTAAAGACGGAATTGATGGTGTAAATGGGATTGATGGAAAAGATGGTAAGGATGGAAATAATGGAGCAGACGGTTCCGATTCATCAGTATATTTAACAGCTTCCAAAACGCCTAATTTTTTAAAAGTTACAGGGCAGTTTTCTCATTTAAAAATTACTCCAATTTTATCATCGGAAGATGTAATTCCAAACAGTCCAAATTTTGTGTATGGTTCTATGGCTGATGGTGCTGGGTTATTGGCAGAATCAGACGGAAGCTTTACACTAATTAATAATATAGAGGCTGATTATTCAATAGCTAGAATAAGGCTAAATGATAAATTAAGACCAACTTCAGGTGACTATATTTTAAATGCTCAAGCTACTGGGAACACAGCACAGTGTTCAGGATCTTTAATAACACCACAAGAGCACGGATTTGGTCCGTTGTATTTGTCAGGTGGAGAGTGGGGAGGATCTTCTAAAGGTGTTTTTTCTACAGATCCAACAAAAAATGCAACTGCAGCAGGAAGCGCTACTATGTTACCAGCGTTAGGACAATGGTCAACTGAAAATGCAGTAGCAATAGGTAAAGATGCTTATGCAGGAAAAACTGTTGTATTTATTGGAGATGATCACAGTGATAATAATACTCCTTCTGGTCAGTTAGGAATGTATGTTGGAAATCAAGGAGATTTAAATGGAGGAAAGTTATACGGTTTAAAAGTAACATCTGCAGGTATTAATTATGAAGTTGATATGACTGAAGGGGTTGAATATAATGCTGAATTTGTTGAGTTAAAAGAAAAAGAGATAAATGCATTAGATACTGAGGCAAAAACTAAAGGTGTAATGGGGTTCTCTAGATTAGAAGATATTGATTGGAGAAGAGGATCAGCTAAAAATAATAGAGAAATATATTTTTGTGTTACAGGAAGAAGAAAAGATGGTTTAAAAAATAAAGGTACTTATTATGGGCGTATCTATAAAGTGGTTTTAAACGATAATGATCCAACAGGAGCAGCAAAAATTACGTGTATTTTAGATGGTGATAAATTAACTGGAAAAGCAAAAGATTTTCATAGTCCTGATAATATTTTAATCACCGAGAATTATGCATACATACAAGAAGATCCAAATGGATACTTTGATGTAACTGAGAAAAATCATTATGCAAGATTATATCAATATAATTTAACTACAAGTGAATTAAAAGTAGTTTTAGAGTGTAATCAAGATTATGCAGCAACAAAAGGATATGGTAATACTGGGAAAGCATGGGAAATTACTGGAATGATAGATGTTACAGATGTTGTAAATACAGGAAAGAATACTTTTATGGTTATTACTCAAAATCACGGATGGGACCCATTAGACGGTACTGCATTTACTGACCCATTAGCAAATGCTGATGTAGCCAACAGTAGAAAAGAAGGGTCTGTATTACATATAATTACAGGATTAGAGAGATAGTTTTTTTATGAAAAATACGTTGAATAAACCTAAGGCATACCTTTGTGTATGTCTTTTGCTTTTAGCAATTTCATGCGGTAAAAAGAAAGATAATTATACGTCTATTAATTTAATTAATAAGGAGATACAAAAGCTTTATAAAAAGCATTTGCTGTCAACAGTTAATTATTTAGATAGTATAAATACACATGAAAATATTAAGGATAAAAAGAAGCACTATTTAAATGCAAGAAAGAATTTTAAATTTCTTGAACCTATTCTAGCTTATTCTGATAAAAATAACTACAAGTCATTGAATGCTCCTAATATTTTAATAGTAAAAGGTGAAGAAAGTTTAGATACTAGAGTAATGAATCCAATTGGTTTTCAAGTACTAGAGGAAACTCTTTACGAAGATTCATTAGATACTTTGGCATTAACAAATTTAGTAAGCGTAACCAGTGCTAGATTAAAGTTAATTAAAAACAATGTAGTCTTACAATTAAAAGATTACCATATAATATGGTTATTACGTGAGCATATTACACGAATAGCTACTACTGGAATTACAGGTTTTGATTCACCTGTATTAAATGAGTCTTTAAAGGAATCAATATATACCTATAAAACTGTATTAGATATTCTTAAAATAAGTGAATCTAAATTTTCATCCAAAGACGTTTTAAATAGGTTTATAAAATTAATAGAAGAAGCTAAAGAAAAATTAACTTACGATTATGATACTTTTGATAGGTATAGTTTTATAAAGAATTGTATTTCTAAACAATTGAAAGCACTGCTAGAAGTACAAAAAGATTGGAAAGTTAAGTTCCCCTTTGAAATGGCACTTTCTAATACTATGACAGAACTTTTTTCAAAAAAGACATTAAATAAAACTTATTTTTCAGATGTAAAAAATGATACCATTTTTTTAGAAGAGAAAATTAAATTTGGTAAGCAATTATTTAATGATGTTACGCTTTCTAAACAATCTAATATGTCTTGCGCTACCTGTCATGTAAAAGATTTAGGTTTTGCAGATGGAAAAAGAACATTTAATAAGCATCAAACCCGAAATACACCAACAGTTACTTATGCTGCCTACCAAAGAGGTTTTTTTATGGACTCTAGAGCTGGGAGTTTAGAAGGTCAGGTTGTTGGTGTTGTTAAAAATCATAACGAATTTGATATGTCTATGGACTCAGTAGTAGCAAGAGTTATGAATAAGGATATTTATAGGCTGAAAATTAAAAAACTTTATAAGAATAAACGCATAGGATATAATATTAGACACGCGATTGCATCTTATGTAAGAACACTAAATACATTTAATTCTAAATTTGATAAAAACATAAGAAGTGAAGTTAATACCTTATCCGAAGAAGAGAAAAATGGGTTTAATTTATTTATGGGAAAAGCATTATGTGCAACTTGTCATTTTGCTCCTGTTTTTAACGGTACAGTGCCACCAAATTATAATGATACAGAGTTAGAAGCCATAGGAACTCCTGATATTGATACCACTAAGTTAAGTAAAGATTTAGGGAGGTTTTATTTATATAATACAGAGGAAAGAAAACACTTTTTTAAAACTCCTACAATCAGAAATATAGCTAAAACAGCTCCTTATATGCATAACGGTGTGTATAAAACGTTAGAAGAGGTTGTAAACTTTTATAACAAAGGGGGCGGAGTAGGTTTAGGTTTTAATTTACCAAATCAAACATTGCCTTTTGATGAATTAAATTTATCAGATAAAGAGATAAAAGAAATTGTGGCTTTTATGAAAACTCTAACAGACGAGTACTAACTAAAGACTGTCCTAAATGGGCAGTCTTTTATTAACATAACTTAATGGAAGTATACTTAAATATTCTTGTAATTTTGAATTGTAACTACGACCAAAATAAACAAGACTTTTTAAGATGTTTTTCCACTATAAATTATTAAAAAACTTTAACGGTACTTTGCAGGTGTACAGCCTTCATATTTTTTAAATGCCGAATAAAATGTAGCTTTAGTACGAAAACCTACTTCCATTCCAATACCTTCTATAGATAAATGATTGAATTTCTCATTTCCTAAAAGCTCTTTAGCTTTGTTTACCCTAAACTTATTTATAAAATTGTTGAAGTTTAGCTTCAATTGATTGTTTAAAGCATAGGAGATTCGTTTAGGATGAATTTGTGTTGCCTCTGCAATATCAACGATGGTTAGATTATGTTTTAAGAAAATTTGCGTATCATGAATACTGTTTGTTATTATATTTATAACCTCCAGCATTTCTTCGGAATTCATAAATTGTACCTTTTCTTTTTTATTTGAGGATGGTTGTAATAACAATGGAACCGATACTCCTATCGTAGAACTGACTTCTTCATAGGATGTAAAATTTTGTTCTGGTTCAGGAATTATAACATATAGTGATACTATATTGTCTTGGGTAATTCCTTTAAAGGATACCCAATAAATTAATATCACATTAACCAAGGTAACAAAGAAATATAGCGTATGGTTATCTATGAAGTGATGAAGTAATAATAATAGTTGAAAAAAGATACTACCGTATATAAAAAGTTTGGACCAATTTAAGTTTTTATGAATTGTATCGGAAAATTGATTCGCTACTTCTTTTTGATGTAAGATAATCCAACGAATGGTCAGCATTCCAATAAAAATTGAATAACAAAGACCAAAAACAAAATAAATCAGCGCATAAGATGAAAATTTAAGTTGTAATTTAGTTTCAATAGGAAGTAAGAAAATTATGAACCCTACTAGAGTTTCAAAAGCACCTGGTATCAATGTCCAGTAGTTAAGTTTTTTATCATTAAATACAGATGTTTTTTGGATATAGATATAAAATAATGGATAGGCTAAAAAATGAAAATGAATAGGGGGGAGTTCTAATATTGGATACTGGTGTAAAATTCCCATATCTTCTAATATGTTTGGAATTGGTTCCATTGAAAACAATAGTATAAATAGTCCTAAAAATAGAGTAGGTTTATTCTTTTTAGAATGTATTAATAATAGCATTATTCCAAAAAGTAGTCCCTGAATTACTCCAAGGATATCTATAATACTTATTATGTTATACGAATATTCCATTAAGGGGCACAAAATTACATTTTAATAGTTGTTTATTTTCATTAGATAGAATAAAATATACTTATTCTTAATAAGATGGGCTAATTTTAGGATTACATAAATTGTGATTACTCACTACTCAGTTGTTGACGTTCAACAAAAAGATATTGCATTTAAATTGATATATACAAATCATCGATAATATTTTCAATTTTACTTATAGGGTTCTATAGTAACTTTTTTTTAGTGTATTATTCACTTTCTCTTTCTTGATTCTTTTGATACGCCCTTAGAGTATGTCTTAATTTATGAAATTAAAAAATAGCGCAACAACTTTTTAAAGCTGTTGCGCACACTAGCTCTTTGCTAATCTTGCAAAGTTGTAGTTCATTCTGATAGCTGTTTAACGAAAAGAGTATATTCATCAAAAGATAACTTACCACTAAATATCTTTATAGATATCCGTATCAATTTTTCTGACATAGCATCATTAAATCCAATACCTATTGCATATTTTTTAACTAAATGCATTTCAAGTTCGTCAATCTCGTGGTCTGCATAAATCATACAAAAAAATTCGTAGATGTATTCAAATCGCTCTTTAATAGAATTAACCAAAGGCAAAGGATAGCTAGAAATATTATTCATTATTTCTTTGTATTGTTCTTCACTGATATCAAGTTTTCTTGAAAAACTGTTCAGCATTTTTTGTTCTGCAATATTAACTTTTCCATCCACTAGCGCTATATTAGCTATAGCTGCAAAATGGAGTACATTGCGTTTCTGAGTTCCTGATTCATATAGTTGTGATATAGACATTTTATATTCTTTTATAGTGTTTTAATTCTTTGGGTATAATAAAACCATTTACTAATCAAAATATACTAATGGTTTTCGTGAGTAACTCATTTTCTAATCAATGATTATTAAGAGTTTTACATTTTATTATTTTTTTGTAAAATTTTTATTTCCAGCCACCTCCAAGAGCACGGTATATTGAAATTTTAGCCAACATTTGTTCTTTTTTAGTTTCTACAAGTTCTATTTTAGATTCCAAAGCATCTCTTTGTGTTAGTAATACTTCCATATAATCCGCACGAGCTGATTGAAAAAGTTGATTTGATATTTCTATAGCTTTTGTAAGCGCATCGACTTGTTTATTTTTAAATTCATAATTATTGTTCAGGTTTTCAATATTGGACAGCTCATTGGTTACTTCCATATACCCTTTCAAAATTGTTTTCTCATATTCAAAAACAGCTCTCAATTGTAGTGCATTAGCATTGGCATATTCTGCTTTAATTGCGTTCCTATTAATTAGGGGACCAACAACATCTCCTGCAAAACTATAAAGAAGTGACTCTGGAGTTGAAGTCAAAAATTTTGGTTTAAATGCTTTTAAACCTACATCCGCTTTTAAACTGAATGATGGGTAAAAATTGGCTCTTGCTACTTTTACATTTAATTTTGAGGCTGCGAGTTCATACTCAGCTTTTCTTATGTCTGGACGATTTAGCAATAATTGTGAGGGTATTCCTGTTGAAATAGTTCCGATAGTAGTGTTCAAGAAATTTTCAGAGGTTCTATGAATAGGTCTAGGCTGTCTCCCAAGCAAAAAGTTAATTCTGTTTTCAGTTTCAACAATTTGTTGTTTGATTTCATATTTACCACTTTTGTTTTTTAATACCTCTGCTTCAAAACGTTTTACAGCCAATTCAGTAGCTCGAGCGGCTTGTTTTTGGAGTTTTACGATTTCCAGAGCATTTTGCTGGATTTCAAGATTCTGTTCTATAATAGCCATTTGATTATCTAGGGCAATCAATTCATAATAAGCATTAGCTATTTCTGACACCAAATTAGTTACCATAAAATTTTTCCCTTCTATACTTGCTAAATACTCCATGACTGCTGTTTTTTTTGAGTTACGGAGCTTTTTCCAAACATCAATCTCCCAAGAAGCAAACAATCTGGCAGAATAGTTTTGTAAAGGGTTTGGAAATGCTTCTTTTTCCCTTATAGGCAAGTTTTTTTCCACTGCACCTTTGCGAGTATACTCACTAGCTTTTTCAACTTCCGCTCCTACCTGATAGTTCACGAAAGGAAGGTATTCTCCCTTTCGTGCCTTAATTTCATTTTTGGCAACCGCAATCTGCTGTAGTATGATATTCAACTCCTGATTCTTCACAAGTGCAGTGTCAATAAGAGCACTCAAATATGTGTCAGAAAAGAAATCTTTCCAATGAGTCATCCCACTATTAAGAGTATCGTTCAGTTGTTTTTGATATACTTCAGGAACAGAAGTATTCGCTTTTCTAATATTCTTGGTTGGCACACATGACTGAATCAAGATTCCCAAACCAAAAAGGACAACATATGACGATTTATTTTTGACTATTTTTTTCATTTTTTGCTCGTTTTTTTTCTGGTGGTAAGTTTTTTTAATAGTTTCTGTATGCGAGTTAACTCCTTTTTGGTTTCACTTTTGCTTTCCGATATTCTCATGAATTCTTCAGAAACAGGCTCATCTGATTCGTTTTTAATCAGTCCACGACCATCAGCCATTTTTCCAAAAATGTAGTATAGTCCAGGTATTACCAAAACCCCTAGTAATGTTCCAATCAGCATTCCTCCCATAGCAGAACCCCCAATGGTTCTATTACCAATGGCTCCTGCGCCTGTAGCAATTACTAGAGGAATTAATCCAGCAATAAATGCAAATGAAGTCATTAGAATTGGGCGAAAACGCATTTTTGCTCCTTCAATTGCTGCGGCTAATAAGGTAGCTCCTTCACGTTTACTTTGTACGGCAAATTCTATAATAAGCACTGCATTTTTGCCCAATAGCCCAACCAGCATAATGAGTCCTATTTGAGCATATACATCGTTGGCTAAGCCCATGATTTTAAGTACTAAGAATGAACCGAAAATACCAATAGGAAGAGACAGAATAACCGCCAAGGGTAATAAGAAACTTTCATATTGTGCAGCCAATACTAAATAGACAAATATCAAAACCACTGCAAAAATGTAAATAGATTCATTTCCACGACTAGCTTCATCGTATGATAATCCTTCCCATGCAATATCATAACCACGTGGTAAGGTTTCTTTAGCTACTTCGCGAATAGCTTTGATAGCGTCATCACTTGTGTATCCAGTTGCAGGAAGCCCTCTAATAGCTGCCGAATTGTAGAGGTTATACCGTGTAATTTCGTTTGGACCCAATTTCTTTTCAAGTGTCATGAAAGAAGAATATGGAACCATTCCTCCAGCTTCATTTTTTACAAATAATTTTTTCAAATCAGATGGTAATCTTCTATATTCAGGAGCTGCCTGTGTATATACTTTAAAGAATCTTCCAAACTTAATGAAGCCTTGCTCATAAGTACTACCTATAAGAATATTTAAGTTTTCCATAGCCTTACCAATGGATACTCCTTTTTGCATGGCTACTTTATTATTTATTTTAAGTTCATACTGAGGATAATTTGCTGTAAAAAAGGTAAATAAACCTGTAAGCTCCTTTCGTTTTCGTAATGCATCTATAAAGGTATTGTTGATTTTCTCGAATTCTTGATAGTCAGTTCCGTTGGTTTTATCTAAAAGACGCATTGAAAATCCGCCAGATGAACCAAAGCCTGGAAGAGCTGGTGGTTCAAAGTATTCAATTATTGCTCCTAAATCCTTACTTTTTTCCTCTAACTCTTCCATGATTTCATGCACCGATTTGTCTCGCTCTGACCATGGTTTTAAATTGATTAGACAAGTACCTGCATTAGAACCGCGTCCTTCTGTCATAATTTCATATCCTGCAAGCGACGAAACGGATTCGATACCTTCCATTTCTTTACATATTAATTGTAGGTTTTTAGCAACCTCATTGGTACGTTCTAACGTAGCCCCTGGTGGTGTTTGTATAATAGCGTAAATAGTACCTTGATCTTCGTTCGGAATAAATCCTGCTGGTAATATTTTATTTGTTACAAAAATTCCTACACAGAATGCTACTAGGATTCCAAATGTTAGTACTCTTCTGTTGACAATAAGTTTTAAAATACCAACATAGCATCCTGTTAGTTTATCAAATCTGGTATTGAACCAATTAATAAATTTGTTGATTAGTGTTTTCTTTCTTGGTTTATTGTGGTCATTTTTTAATATCATGGCACATAAAACAGGTGTAAGTGTCAATGCTACAACGGCTGAAATAATAATAGAACCTGCCATTGTAATTGAAAATTGTCTGTAGAATACCCCAACAGGGCCAGTCATAAATGATACGGGAACAAAAACTGATACCATGACTAGTGTAATTGCGATAATTGCGCCACCAATATCACTCACTACAGTTTTTACTGCCTGATAGGGGGTAAGGGTATGGTCTCCCTCCATTTTGGCATGAACAGCTTCTACTACAACAATAGCATCATCTACTACAATACCAATGGCAAGCACTAATGCAAATAGTGTAATCAGATTAATGGAGAGTCCGAACAACTGCATCACAAAGAATGCTCCTATTAATGAAACAGGTACGGCTATAATAGGAATAAGAGTAGATCTCCAATCACCTAAAAATACGAATACTACAATAGTTACTAAGATAAAAGCATCTCTTAATGTATGTATTACTTGTTCCATAGATGCATCTAAAAAATTAGAAACATCATAACTGATTTTATAGTCTATTCCTGGTGGAAGAAATTCTTCGAGTTCCTTTAGTTTATCTTTTACCGTATCTATAACATCACTAGCATTACTACCGAATGTTTGTTTTAAGACTATAGATGCGGAAGGTTTTCCGTCTAGATTTGAATAGATATCAAAAAACTCACTTCCCAACTCTACTTCTGCAATATCTCCTAATTTAAGGATTTCACCTTCCTCATTTGCCTTAATAATAATGTTTTTGTATTGGTCAGCTTCATTAAATCTACCTTCATAAGTCAGAACGTATTCCAGAGATTGTGCTTGTTTTCCTGAACTTCTTCCCAGCCTACCAGGTCGAGCAATAACACTTTGCTCATCCATCGCCTTCAAAACTTCTTCAGCTGAAATATTATAGGCACGCATGCGGTCTGGTTTAAGCCATACGCGCATTGCATATTTTCGACTACCCAGTATTTTGGCACTCGCTATACCATTGATTCTCTGTAATTCAGGTACAATTTTAGTATAAGCATAGTTATATAGAAATTTTTCATCGTTCTTCTTTGTATCACTATAAAGGTTAACGTACATCAGCATACTTGGTTGTACGGGGGTGATAATTACACCTTCTCGCTGAACTAATGGAGGTAATAGAGGCATTACTTGATCTACCCTAGTTTTCACTCTAACTACCGCTTGATTGGGGTCTGTACCAGGTTCAAAAATAATACGTAAAGTTCCTTCACCTGCACTGGTAGCATCTGAAGCTATATAACGCATGCCTTGAACTCCGTTAATAGATGTTTCTAAAGGAATCAACGTTGATTTTACCAATACATCTGCACTTGCTCCTGGATAGGCTATAAAAATATTTACAGTTGTTGGTGCAATTTGTGGAAACTGGGATGTTGGTAATTTATTAATCGAAAGCAAACCTGTAAAAACAATAATTACAGAGATTACTATGGCCAATACTGGCCGTTTTATAAATTGACTGAACATTTTTTTGTTATTTATTGATGAATTATTCTGCGTAGAGGTTTAAATTCGACAAAACTTTTAGGGGGGCAATAAACTCATAGTCTATATGTTTTCCTTCTTTTACCAATCGAATCCCTTCCAATAATATCTTATCTTTTTCGGAAAGTCCTTTGTTCACCACAAACAAATGAGGTAGTTGGAATCCGACAAAAATTTCTCTTTGCTGAATTATATTATCTTTGTCCAGTACATAAACAAATTTTTTATCTAGTACTTCAAAGGTCGCTTTCTGTGGAATTATAAGAGCGTCCATTAATGGAATTTTCATTAAAATACTTCCCGTTTCTCCATGCCTTAGTATTTTGTCTGGATTTGGAAAAGTAGCTCTAAAAGCAATATTCCCTGTTTCATTGTTGAATTCTCCTTCAATAGTTTCAACAAACCCCTTATGGTTGAACTCCTTGTTATTTGCCATTAATAGATTTACTTGTGTTCTATCATCTTTATGTCCATTGGTAATATAATCTAAATATTCAGCTTCGGGAACATTGAAGTAGACCCACATTTTACTATTATCAGATAAGGTGGTGAGTAATTCTCCCTCATCTAATAAGCTTCCTTTCCTTACATGCAAATGATCCATAATACCATCAAACGGAGCTTTAATATTAGTGAATCCTAGATGAGTTTTAGCCATAGTGACGTTGGCATTCGCTTTTTTTAAATTTGCTTTAGACATTGCTAATTCATTAAGGGAAACCACATTTTTATCTGCTAGTAGTTTAGTGTTTTTATATTCAATCTTTGCAATCTCAGACTCAGCTTCTGCCTTTGCAAGTTCTGCTTGATAAACATTTGGCATTATTTTAAACATGTGTTGTCCTTTCTTTACTGTCTGTCCTTCATCCACGGATATCTTTTGTAAATACCCTTTTTCAAGAGCTCTTAATTCTATGTGCCTAATAGCATGTATTTGGCATACATAATCTTTGGTAATTATAGTATCCATTTTCACCGGACTGGTTACTAAATGTTTGACTTGTTTTTTATGTTCTTTTTTGTGTTTATCACAGCTTGTATAGCTTAAAAAAGTCAGTAAGACCATAACAATAGAAATTCTTTTCATTACTTTAATTGTTTAAATGAATTGTTATTGTGAGTACGATTATATAGCATCGTACTCAATTAATTATTTGAATTGAAATTTTAAAATGTTGATAAATGCCTAAGTCATTATGGCATTATAGTTTAGAATTTACAAGCAATCTTTAGGCGACAATACTTGATATAATTTGGTGTTTGATTTAGATGTGTAATATTGGAGAAAGAACCAATAGTTTGTTGAACTAGAATCTTTACTTGTTGTATGCCAACATAAGGTTGAAATAGTGCTTCAGATCCAAAATTCCCTCCATCTTCTATTGTAATATCTTCAAATATAGGTGTAGTTATATCTGCATACGATTCTTCTTCAACCTTTGAAGTAGTATTCTCTAATGGTTGTGTATTAAATATTTCCCCTGAAGTTAGAGGAAGTATAAGCAAAGAAGAAATTAATATGAGAAACTTCAGTTTCATTAAATAATAATAGATTCTAATTAAATCAGGGCAAAAGTATGTGAGAATCATGTACAGATACAAGAATGGTGTGGTTAGGTGAGTTTAAAATTCAGAAATTTGAACTCAATAACTTATTTATAAACTAGTTTTAACCTTTCAATAATAGATTGATTTGCTTATTGGTTTCTTTGAAATGTCTAGGGCTAAGAATATTTTTTATAACAAGACTTTTAAATTTTTCACAACCTGCTAAATGCATAGTGCTCATAATCTATTATTAACAGAATTTTATGCTATACTCCATAAACTTTCTTGTAATTTTGAAATATAACTTCGACCAAGATAAACAAAACTTTATGAGATATTTTTTACTAATAATACTGTTCGTATTAGTTGCTTGTAAACCTGAGTATACTGCTCAACAAATTGTTGATTTGTCACTAGAAAAATCAGGAGTCAATAAAATTAAAAATGCTACATTATCTTTTACATTTAGAGATAAATTATATGAAGCTAAAAGAAGTGATGGAAATTATGAATATACTAAAATCACGAAATCTGATACTCTACTAATAAGAGATGTATTATCTAACAAGGGGTTTGAACGTTATAATAATAATGAATTAATTATATTATCAAATAAGGATGAAAATAGGTATAGTAATTCAGTAAATTCAGTACATTATTTTTCTGTGTTACCTTTAGGTTTAAATGATAAAGCTGTAAATAAAAAATTATTAGAACCAGTTACTATTAAAGGAAAAGAGTATTACAAAGTTCAAGTAACATTTAATAAAGATGGAGGAGGAGATGATTTTGATGATATCTTTTTATATTGGTTTAATAAGAAAACGTTTAATCTAGAATTTTTAGCATATAAATACCATACAAGTGGTGGGGGAGTTCGATTTAGAGATATTAAGAAAGAACATTTTGTAGAAGGAGTTCGTTTATTAGACTATAATAATTATAAGCCTATGAATAAAAATGTTGATTTTATTTCTATAGACAAACTTTACGAAGAGGATAAATTAAAAAAGGTTTCTGAAATTCTGTTAGAAAATATTAAAATAAACTTAAATGATAAATAAAGTGTTAGATTTCTAAAGTAATCTTTACTACGTTTGTGTAATTGTATACTATTTCATTTACAAGTTTAGTGGGCCACAGTGAATATATTTTAAATTAATAGCTAGTCTTCTTTTTTTAACAGTTAGCCATTCTCTAGCAATATTTCTATGCTATTGCTAGAGAGAATATAAAGCGAGGTTCATTTTGCAATAAGAAAAGTAAAACACTATTGGAAACAACAAAAATAACTGCTTATTTAAGTAGTTCATTCACCATTAATATACTTTAGTTATTTATTTGTAAAGTAGGTATTTATCTCTAATTTTTCTAAACTCGGTTAATTCTTTTTCCCAAGAATCTTTAATCTGTTGCTTACTATACCCATTTTCTATTTGTTTTTGGAGTTTTTCAGTACCAGCAAGCTTTGTGAAAAACGAGTTAAAGAATTTTTCTTTTTGAGTTGTTTGTTTAAATGCTTTTAGTAACCATTCAAATTGTAAACTAGATAAAAAATCGGTTTGTTCTAGGTTTTCACCAAAGCATAATTTTTCTTTATGTTTTGGATACTTAGCGCCTTCGTTAGGTTGAGGTGTAAATTTAAAGTTTAAGTTTTGTAAATAAGGAGATCCATAAATTTGAAATTGTTTATTAGTTCCTCTACCAACTGAAACATTAGTCCCTTCAAAAAAACATAAACTTGGGTATAAATTGATAGAAGTATCGTTAGGCAAGTTAGGAGATGGTTTGGTAGGCAAGCTATATTTTTTGTCATAGGCATAGTTTTCAAGAGGAATAACAATTAAATTACATTGAATTCCATTTTTTAACCATTTTTCTCCGTTAATCATTTTGCCATACTCTCCAATAGTCATCCCATAAACAACAGGAACAGGGTGCATTCCAACAAAGCTTTTGTGTTCTATTTCAAGAACAGGACCATCAATATAATGAGCATTTGGGTTAGGTCTATCTAATACTATAACAGGGATATTTGATTCAGCACAAGCTTCCATTACGTAGTGCAAAGTTGAAATATAGGTGTAAAATCGAACACCAACATCTTGAATGTCAAAAACAACAAAATCAATATTTTTTAATTGCTCTGAACTAGGTTTTTTATTTTTACCATATAAAGAAATTATTGGTAAATTGGTTTTGGTATCAATACCGTCTACAATAACTTCACCTGCATCAGCTTTACCCCTAAAGCCATGTTCAGGAGCAAAGACTTTTTTTACGTTAATACTATTGTAGTTGTGTAAATAATCAACCAAGTGTTGCGTTGTTTCTTTTAAACCCTTGGTATTTTTTGAAACTTCAGCACGTTGAAAAGTGCTAATCGTGGAAGTCTGATTAGCAACAATAGCAATATTTTTATGTTTTAATTTAGTCAAATACAAATCAGTTCTATCTGCTCCAATTTTTAAAACGTTATCTTCAGTTTGTAAGGGAGTGTCTTTTTGTTTTTTTTGTTGAGCACAAGAAGTGAATTGTAAGCAAAAAAATAAGAACATGTAATTTATATAATGTTTCATTTGATAGTATTTAAAAGTAAAATTAAAGCTTGTTATTGAAATTTGCACTACATAATAGTTTCTTTCTTCGTTAAAAAATTACTTATTGTACAAGCTACTTTTCAAATATATACGATTATTTTAAATTTTAAGAATTTTAAAATGAGATCACCTTTTTTTGAATATTATTTTTATCACAATCTTCAAAATTATTAAGTACATTTGATACAGTTAAAAAATGATAGTATTTGAATTTCGAGTTGTTTATAGCTAAGCGTATTGTTGCTGGCAAAGAGTATAAAAATAGTATTTCATCACCAATTATAAAAATTGCTACAATAGCAATTACATTGGGGATTACTATCATGTTAATAGCCGTATCAATAGGTGCTGGTTTTCAAAAGAAGATTAGAGATAAAATGTCAGGTTTTAAAGGACATGTTCAGATAATTAATTATGATAATAACACTTCAGATGTTTCAATTGTCCCAGTAGATAAAAATCAAGACTTTTATCCTAAGTTTACTAAGATAGAAGGAATTAAAAATGTACAAACTTTTGCTAATAAGTTTGGGGTAATTAGAACTGCAAAAGATTTTGAAGGTGTTATTTTAAAAGGAGTAACTAATGATTATGATTTTACTTTTTTTAAAGAATATTTAAAAGAAGGACGTTTACCTAATTTTTCATTAGATAGAAATAAAGAGATATTAATATCAGAATCAATAGCAAAAAGGCTACAACTATCATTGAATGATACTGTTCAAATGGTATTTAGTGTAGAAAATAGTAAAAGGCCATTCAAAATTCGTAAACCAGTAATAGTTGGTATTTATAATACAGGATTTGAGCAGTTTGATAAAACAATGCTTATTGGTGATATACGAGAAGTACAACGACTGAATAAATGGAAAGATAATGAGGTAGGAGGTTTTGAAGTATTATTAGATGATTTTAACTCTTTGAAAGAAAAAGGAGATAAAATTTATTCTACTATAGGATCAACCCTAAATAGTACAACAATAGTTGATAGTTATCCTTTGATATTTAATTGGTTAAATATCTTAGATAACAATGTGTGGGTAATCATTGGTATTATGATTTTGGTAGCTGGTATAAATATGGTTACGGCTCTTTTGGTACTTATATTAGAGCAAGTTCAAATGGTTGGTATTTTAAAAGCTCTTGGAAGTACTAACTGGAGTATAAGAAAAGTGTTTCTATATAATGCATCTTATTTAATTTTGAAGGGACTGTTGTATGGAAATATAATAGGAATAGTTTTTTTGAGTATTCAAAAATATTTGAAAATAATTACCCTTAATCCTGAAAATTATTATGTGTCCACCGTACCAGTGTCTATTGATTTTTGGGCTATATTATTTTTAAATTTGGGAACATTGATATTGTGTTTTTTAATGTTAATAATACCATCATTTATTATCACAAAAATTCAACCTTCAAAATCTATTAAGTTTGCCTAATTTGAGAAGAACTTTTTGTTTCTTTGTAGTATAAAACTGATAACTTATAATGAATTACGCTAATAATATATTAGAAACTATTGGAAATACTCCTTTGGTTAAGTTAAATTCTGTTACCAAAGAAATAGATGCTTTGGTATTAGCAAAAGTAGAAACATTTAACCCAGGAAACTCTGTTAAAGACAGAATGGCGTTAAAAATGATTGAAGATGCTGAAGCAGATGGACGCTTAAAACCTGGAGGAACTATTATTGAAGGAACCTCTGGTAATACAGGAATGGGATTAGCATTGGCAGCTATTGTAAAGGGATACAAATGTATTTTTGTAATATCTGATAAGCAATCAAAAGAGAAAATGGATATTTTACGTGCGGTTGGTGCTGAGGTAGTTGTATGTCCAACTAATGTTGAACCTGATGATCCTAGATCTTATTATTCAGTATCAAAACGTTTAGGTGAAGAAACTCCAAATTCTTGGTATGTAAACCAGTATGATAATCCTTCAAATGCAATTGCTCACTATGAGCAAACAGCTCCTGAAATTTGGGAGCAAACTGAAGGTAAAATAACTCATTTTGTGGTTGGTGTTGGTACAGGAGGTACTATTTCAGGAACCGCAAAATACTTAAAAGAGAAAAATCCTAATATTAAAATATGGGGAATTGATACCTATGGATCTGTATTTAAAAAATATCATGAAACAGGAGTTTTTGATGAGAATGAAATTTATCCATATATAACTGAAGGTATTGGAGAAGATATTTTACCCAAAAATGTAGACTTTAGTTTAATTGATGGTTTTACTAAAGTAACAGATAAGGATGCTGCTGTTTATACTCGTAAAATTGCCAAAGAGGAAGGGATTTTTGTTGGTAATTCTGCAGGGTCAGCAATTAAAGGTTTATTACAATTAAAAGATGAGTTTAAACCTGATGATGTTGTAGTTGTATTATTTCATGATCACGGTAGTCGTTATGTTGGTAAAATGTTTAATGATGATTGGATGCGTGATAGAGGCTTTTTAGAAGATGAGGTAACTACAGCTGAAGAATTAATTAAATCTCATCTAGATAAACCTTTGGTAACAGTTCAAACAGAAGAATTAGTTTCACATGCAATTGAAAGGATGCGTGCATTTAAAATATCACAAATTCCAGTAAAAGATGTTAATGGATTTGTTGGCTCTGTTGATGAATCAGCTTTGTTACATAGTTATTTAGAAGATAAAAATATAGCAGATAAACCTATTAAAGAAGTAATGGGAGCTAAGTATCCAATTGTTAAAAAATCGGCTTCTATTGATGAGGTTTCAAAGTTGATAACTAAAGAAAATCAGGCTGTATTGGTAGATTTAGAAAATGGTAAGTATCATATTATTACAAAGTATGACATAATTAGCGCTATTTAATACTAATTTAAAATATAAAGAAACGAAAAGCCCGCTCATTAGAGCGGGCTTTTGTTAATCAACTAATTCAAATAATTTACACAATGAAAACAATATCTATTGTTTTACAAATATTGTATTTCAAATTCTGTGCCAAAATTATAATTATTAAACTTAAAATTACTTGAATTTTATATATTTTACAATTAATTAACTTTTAAGTGTTAAAATGTTAAGAAATATACAATTTAATAGTAGGTTTTAGCTAGCATGCTTATGAGCTTTGTACGAAGAACGAACTAAAGCCCCGCTTTCAACATACATGAATCCCATTTCTAAACCTAAAGTTTCGAATTTTTTAAATTGATCAGGAGTTATAAATTGTTTTACAGGTAAATGCTTTTTAGTGGGTTGTAAATATTGACCAATTGTAATAATATCTAAACCAACTCCACGTAAATCTTTCATTGTTTGAATAACTTCATCTTCAGTTTCACCTAAACCAAGCATGATACCAGATTTAGTTCTCATTCCGTTCTCTTTTAAATACTTCAAAACCCCTAAACTTCTATCGTATTTCGCTTGAATACGAACTTCACGTGTTAAACGACGTACAGTTTCCATATTGTGAGAAACAACTTCAGGATGTACTTCTATAATTCTATCTATTAATTTTTCATTTCCTTGAAAATCGGGAATTAATGTTTCTAGTGTAGTATTAGGATTTGCTCTTCTAATAGCATCAACAGTTTCAGCCCAAATAATAGACCCCCCATCTTTTAAATCATCCCTATCAACTGAAGTTATAACAGCATGTTTAATTTTCATTAACTTAATAGAACGAGCTACTTTTTCAGGCTCATCCCATTCAACAGTATCAGGCCTTCCTGTTTTTACACCACAAAAACCACATGAACGGGTACATACATTACCTAATATCATAAATGTAGCAGTTCCTTCTCCCCAACATTCACCCATGTTTGGACAACTACCACTAGTACAAATAGTGTTCAGTTTATATTTATCAACCAATCCACGCAAATCTGTGTACTTTTTACCTACTGGTAATTTTACACGTAACCATTTTGGTTTTTTTGGTCTTTCAGGAAGTATAACCGTTTCGTTTGCCATTCTTTCTTATAAATAAATTAAACGACAAATTTACGAAGAAAAGATTTAGAAACTAAGTAAAAACCAAATACTAAATACAATAAGAAACACAATACCTGTAATACTAAGGATTTTTAATTCTTTACTAGGCCTATATTTTTCAGGGGTGTGCTTTCCTGTAATTAGTACATAATTTAAGATAGCATAAAAAGGAGCAGTTAAAAAAGAAAGAACTGTTGCTATTTTGATAAGAAATCCCATGTCAGCTAAAAAGTATTTTAAAATAATATAGGTTCCAAGAGCTAATATTAACATCCAAAACCAATAAGATAATTTATTTTTCCTTTTAAATAGTAGAGAGGAAGCTTTTGTCATAGCCCTTGGTGAAGCATCTAAAGTAGTTAGTGTGGTACTAAACATTGTTGTAAATGCTGCTACACCAATAAAAACATGAGCAAAATCTCCTAAATTTTTAGTGTATAAGTTAATTAGTTGAGAAGCAAATACGGTTCCTTTACTAGAGAATGTTTGCCCTGATTTATACATTACCATTGCGCCCAGTATTACAAAACAAATACCTAGTGAAAGTGTTCCAATATATCCCACATTAAAATCAAAAACAGCTTGTTTGGGTTTAATTTTTTGATAGGTAGTTTTGTCTTTTTCAACCGACCAAAGAGAGTGCCATATTGAAACATCTAAAGGAGCAGGCATCCATCCTAAAAATGCAATTAAAAAGGTTATTTGTGCAGTTCCTGAAGGAACAATTTGTGTAAAAGAAAAACCTTTGTTTGTACTAAATATAGCTACGATAACTGCTATTAAGGTACTTATGGTTAAGATAACAATTATATATTTCATTAGGTTATCTAGAACTTTATATCTACCAATTAGTAAAATTGAAAAACTAACAGCGGTAATTATTGCTGACCATTGTACTAAGTCATTTGTAAATCCAAATAAATGCGAAGCTAAACCAGCAGTGACAATCGTTACCGCTGCTTGAATGGTAAACATTGTGGCAAAGTTTAAAATATAATAACTTATTAAAACACCTTTACCTAGTTTTCTATATCCATCTAACAAAGTTTCACCTGTTGCAGCTGCATATCTAGGTCCAAATTGAAAAAATGGATATTTAAAGATGTGAACTAATACTAGAGCCCAAAGTAAACCAAACCCAAACTCAGCCCCAGCTCGTGTAGATTGAACTAAATGTGATACACCAATTGCAGCACCAGCGAATAATAGACCTGGACCTAAAGAAGAAAATGTTTTTTTCATGATTTTCAGGGGGTTAAAATCATGATAAATGTAATTAAAAAATATTAAAACGTTATTTATGACCTTTAATAATTTCAGCCAATAATTTTTTAGCCCTTAGTAATTTAACTTTTACATTATTCATAGGTTCATTAATTTGTTCAGAAATCTCTTTATAGCTTAACTCTTGGAAATAACGTAAATTTATGACTTCTTGGTATTTAGGCTTTAACTGTTTAATGTCTCTTAAAAGTTTTGCAAGATTTTGTTCCGTAATTATTTTATCTTCAGGAGTTGGAGAATCGTCAATGACATCAAAAGCCTCAGATTCTTTTTCAGTAGTAGTTTTTATTGAAATCGATGCATTTTTTTTTCTAATAAAATCAATAAAAACATTTTTAGAAATAGCTATTAGCCATGTTTTAAATTGATATTCTTCATTAAAAGTAGTAATCTTGTCAAAAGCTTTTGAAAAAGTTTGAACAGTGATGTCTTCAGCATCATTATCATTTTCAGTTTTTTTTAACTGAAAATAGTATACGCTTCCCCAAAAGTTATCTAATAAAAAATTAAATGAAATTTGACTGCCTTGTTTAGCATTTTTAATATGCTTTAAAATTATTTTTTTATCTATTTCCAAGGTGTAGGTTTAGATATTCTATTAGTGAAAAATATAAAAATAAATGATATAACATAACAAATATCTAATATAGGTAAAAAATAAAGTAAGTTTTGTTCTTTTAGTTTATTTATTGCTTTCCCTATAACTATATATTGTATTAAGAAATAACTAATTATAAATGGAATTGAAACTTCCCATTTTTGAATTAAAAAATAGATTAAAAGCAAATAAAAAATAGCTTTTGTAGCATTAAAAAAAGATAATAAAAAACGATTTTTTAGTGTATAATGAGAAAATAGAATTGTTTGTTTTCTTTGTTCTAAAAAATAATCCTTTAGTGTAACTATTTTTTGTTCCTCAACAAAACTGTTATAAGTGGTACAAACGGAAGTGTTTTTTATAGTAGCAATATCTTTTAGAAATAAATCACTTTCTCCTACATGAATTTTTATGTGATTTATATAACCATTAACTTTAAAAAAATCGTTTTTAGTATAACCAAAATTGTTTTGATATGCTTTAAATGGAAATCCTAATTTGGCATAAGAAAACATTTTTAGTGCTGTGAAAAAATTGGCATAACGAAAAAACATATTGCTAAATGAATGTTTTTTAAAGGCTAATTTTTTATGGCCAATTACAATAGTTTTATTATTGTAAAAACATTTACTCATTTCAAGAATCCAATCATTAGAAACGGTTTTTCCGTTAATATCAAAAAATAGTAAATGATTATTACTTGCTGCTTTTATTGCTAAAGTAAGTGCATATTTTTTGTTCCCCCAGAAAGCTTCCTTATTTTCAACATTTACAATTTTTACAATACTGTTTTCATGTTGAATCTTTTCCATAAGCTCTAAACTATCGTCAGAAGAAGCATGGTTGATTAGTATAATTTCAAAATCTTCATAATTTTGATTAATTATAAAAGGTAAGTTTTTGTTTAATTCATCACTATTATTTTTTGTATAGACAATAACTGAAACAGGTTTTTGGGTTGATGTAGTTATTTTTTTTTGTTTGCTAAAAGCAAAAAAAGAAAAACACAAAAAATAAATAACCTGAACAACTGTAACTGCTACAAAAATGTAGAAAAGTACAGTAAAAGGCATGAAAAAAGAGATGTTTAGTTATGTTTAGGGTCGTTACAAGTATCAAACTGATCTGGTGTTTTACCGCAAAAACCACAAGCATCGCCAGTTTCATTAAGCACCGGATTTTGGCTTGCGCAAGTACCTGCAAACTCCCCATCTTTCTTAGCCCATATTTTGATTGCAATTCCAGCAAAAGCAAACGCTAACAATCCGATTGTAACAAAAATTAACTTCATTCTAATTAAATAATAATTTTAAATATGCAAAGATACTAAATCTACTATTTAAAATATATTAATTTTTTTTTAAACCTTTTTGTAAATTAAGGGTCATACTTAAAAGGAAAATTATGAAATCAAGATTTCTAGTCCATAGTTTATTAATACTAGTAAGCTTTATCGCTTTCTTTTGTAGGAGGTTAATTATGGATTATTAGTAGCTTGTTTAAAAAAATAAGGAAGAGAGGTAGATAGATTAAAAGAGTTTTTAAATATTTTAACGTAATAGAATATGAAATATGAAGAATTATAAAAAGATAGTTTTATTTATAATTACATTGAGTTTTGGCTGTAGTTCAGAAAATCAGAATTTAGATTCAGGAGATAATCAATTAAATGATACAGTATATGATATAAGAACTATAGTTAGTAAGTTTGATAATGTTGAAGGTCTTACTTATAGTATTAATGGAGATTTTTTAGAAATTACCACGAATGGCTTACCAGATCATAAAAGCCCATATTGGAATCAAGGAAGTAGTATGTATGAAGCATATAATGGTACTAATCCAAATTGGAACAAAAACCCCAATGTGATTCAAACTCAAAATATAACGTTTAAAATTCCTTTGTATCCTAAAGAAGCATCAACAAAAGAGGCAACATCATTAGGGCCTATCGGAGTGTCGCTAAATGGAGTAGTGTTTTATAACCAGTATGCAGGACCAAATAATCAACCTTTAACAAACGAAATTAATTCATTTGATCAATATCTAGGGCATCCTCAAAATAGTGGGCAGTATCATTATCATATAGAGCCAGTGTATTTAACAAATAAGTTAGGGAAATCTAGTTTTATAGGTTTATTGGCTGACGGTTTTCCTGTATATGGGCCAGAAGAAAATGGGAGTACTATTACTAGTTCCGATTTAGATGATTATCATGGGCATGTTTCTATAACGTCTGATTTTCCTGACGGAATTTATCACTATCATATAACGTCTGATGACCCTTACTTAAATGGTAGTGGCTATTATGGTACACCAGGTAATATATCTCAATAATTTTTAAATTAATGAGGAATAGTATTTTCATATTTTTAGTTTGTATAGGTTTTATTTCATGTAACAATACGGGTACTGAAACTAAAGTGGTTTCATTTCAGAAAGATTTGTTTTTAATGAAAAATGGAGTGTTAAATTATAATAATATTCCATTTACAGGAACACTGTTTTTTCATGATGAAGTAAATAAAACTAACAATTTTACTACCTATGAAAAAGGTCTCAAACATGGTGTTGAGTTTAAAAAATATAAAAATAATGTATTAGCCGAACAACGTTTTTATACAAAAGGAAAAAAATCAGGTGTTCATAAATCATGGTGGAGTGAAAACCAGTTAAGGTTTGAGTATCATTTTAATGATGTAGGTGAGTATAATGGAAAGGTTAATGAGTGGTTTAAAAACGGACAACAATTAAAGGCATTTAATTATATTAAAGGAAAAGAAGAAGGCTCTCAAAAAATGTGGAATATAGATGGAAAAATTAGAGCAAACTTTGTTACTGTAAATGGCGAAAGGTTTGGTTTAATAGGATTAAAAAAATGTTACACTGTAAATACGATAAATGAAGATTTTAAATAATAAAATAAGATTAGAAGATTTAGTAGGAGTGTTACTCTTTATTTTTTTCATTTTGATAATAATTTCTTGTAAAAAAGAAAAAAAAGTAAATAAAAAAATAACATTACCCTTTTTCAATTCATCTTTGTTTACACCCGAATGGATTTCTGAAGAAAGTTCAAAATATAAAACAATTCATACTATCCCTGACTTTAATTTAATTAATCAAGAAGGAAAAGAGGTAACAAAACAAACTTACGCTGGTAAAATATATGTAGCTGACTTTTTTTTTGTTAGTTGCCCAGGAATATGCCCTGTTCTTGAAAAAAACATGAGTATCTTACAAGAAGAGTTTATAAATGATAAAGAAGTTTTATTACTATCGCATACTGTAATGCCTAATAAAGATTCTGTTAGTGTCTTGAAAAAATATGCAGAAGATAATAATGTTATTTCTGGTAAGTGGAATTTAGTTACAGGAAACACGGCGGAAATATATAATTTAGCTAGAAGAGCATATTTTGCAGATGAAGATTTTATTAAAACAAAAGATGAAAATGCATTTGTGCATACCGAAAATTTTATTTTAATAGATAAAAAAGGAAGAATAAGAGGAGTTTATAATGGAACGCTAAGGATAGATATTAAAAGATTAATAAGACAGATTAAAATGCTTAAAAAAGAAAGTTAATTTATATATTAGTGACTTTTAACAAAAACTGTGTCCTAATAAATAGTTTAACCCCTTAAAAAAAGCAATATGAATATTTTAATTAAAAATTTTGTAATTTTTTTTAATTCTTTTTTCGTTAAAAATAATTTACAGCCTTTACCTATTAAGGTAAAAAATAGTCGAAAAGGTTTTAAATATTAGATTACATTTACTTCAATTTCTAAATTTATAGAAAATTTATTTTTGATTGTTTCTTGAATGCGTTGTGCTAATTGGTATATGTTTTTGCCTGTTGCATTCTCATAGTTAACCAAAACAAGAGCTTGTTTTTCGTGTACGCCATAATTACCAAAGCGTTTACCTTTAAAACCGCTTTGTTCAATTAACCAACCAGCGGGTATTTTTATGCTATTTTCTGATATAACATAATGTGGAAGTTCAGGGAATTTGTTTTTAAGTTTTTCAAAATGATGTGAAGATATCACTGGGTTTTTAAAAAAACTACCACTGTTTCCAATTTTTTTCGGATCTGGTAATTTAGATTTTCTAATAGAAATTATTGCATCAGATACATTTTTAATACTAGGCTTAGTAATGTTTTGTGAAGTTAGTTCTTGTTCAATTGCTCCATAAGAGGTATTTAGTTTATGATTGTTTTTGGTAAGTTCAAAACTAACAGAAGTTATTATGTATTTACCTTTAGCTTTGTTTTTAAAGATAGAGTTTCTATAGCCAAACTCGCATTCTTTATTTGAGAAAACAACTAATTTTCCCGTTTTAATTTCAAGAGCTTCAACTTTAGTAATAGTATCTTTTACTTCAACACCATAAGCTCCAATATTTTGAATAGGACAAGTACCTACATTACCCGGAATTAAAGATAAGTTTTCAAGACCTCCATAATTTAATGAAATACACCAAAGAACAAATTCATGCCAATTTTCACCAGTATTCACAGTTAAATATACTGAATTTTCATTTTCATGATCAATAGAAATTCCTTTTATATTTAAGTGAATTACTAATTCTTCAATATCTTTAGTCAGTAGCATATTACTACCCCCACTAATGATAAAAACATGTTGTTCTTCTTTTAAAATGTTTTTTAATTCATATAAAGAACTAACAGTAACAAAACGTTTGGCATTTACATCAATGCCAAACGTATTGTACTTTTTTAATGATATGTTTTCTTGAATATTCAATTAACTATTATAGCTTTCTAAAGCTATTTTTAAAATTTCTACACAACGTTTTAAATCAGATTTATTTAAAACATATGCTATACGAACTTGATTTTTACCTTCACCTTCTGTTGAGTAAAATCCACCAGCAGGAGCTATCATAACTGTTTCGTTGTTATGATTAAATTTTTCTAAAATCCATTGCGCAAAATCTTCTGAGTTATCTACAGGTAATTCTGCAATACAATAAAAAGCTCCTTTAGGGTTGGCTACTTTAACTCCTTCAATTTTTTGTAATTCAGTGATTAATGTATTTCTTCTATCTTGGTATTCTTCAATAACTTCGTTAAAATAACTCTGAGGAGTATCTAAAGCGGCTTCACTAGCTAATAGAGCATATGTAGGCGGACTAAGTCTTGCTTGTGCAAATTTAATAGCTGTATCGATGAACTCTTCATTTTTAGAAACAATACATCCTATCCTAGCTCCACACATACTGTAGCGTTTGGAAACTGAATCTATCATAATTGAATGTTGTTCTAAACCGTCTAAGGACATTACGGAGTTGTGTTTTTCTCCATCATAAGTAAACTCACGATATACTTCATCAGCAATTAAAAATAAATCGTGTTTTAAAACAATTTGTTTTAATTTTTCAATTTCAGCCTCACTATATAAGTAACCCGTTGGGTTTCCAGGATTACAAATTAAAATAGCTTTAGTTTTTGGAGTAATTAATTTTTCAAAATCTTCAATTGCTGGTAACGCAAAATTATCTTCAATCTTAGAAATTACGGGAACTACTTTTACACCAGAAGCAGTTGAAAAACCATTATAGTTAGCATAAAAAGGTTCAGGGATAATAATTTCATCACCTGGGTCGGTAATACTACCAATAGTAAATAATAACGCTTCAGACCCTCCTGTAGTAGCTATAATGTTGTTAGCAGATACATGTATATCATTATTTATATAATAATTTGCTAATTTCTCTCTATACTGTTCAGAACCTTCAGATCTAGCGTAAGATAATACTTCGATAGTATTGTTTTTTACAGCATCTAAGGCAACTTGAGGTGTTTTTATATCAGGTTGACCGATATTTAAATGAAAAACTTTTGTTCCATTTTTTTTAGCAGCCTCAGCAAAAGGAACCAGTTTTCTGATTGGTGATTGAGGCATTGAACCTCCCTTAATAGAAATAGATGGCATTTTTAATTTAATTAGTTGTTTACTGGGCAAATTTGCAAAATTATTTTGACAATATATACTTGTTTAACATGAAAAATAAAGGTTAAAAAAATCCCAAAAATTATTTATTGTAAAAATATGATTGTATATTTATTTATCCCTAAATATATGCTTTTGAAAAAATTTCTACTCTACCTATTATTTTTTTTTACTATTAACTCTCAATCTCAATCTAAATTTCAATTCCTTAAAGGAATAAACAAGCAGGTTGTTAAATTTGAATTATTCAACAATCTAATTGTTTTTCCACTAGAAGTTAATGGTGTCAAGCTTTCTTTTATTCTTGATACAGGAGTTAATAAAACAATACTTTTTAATTTAAATAAAACAGATAGTTTAATCTTAAAAAACACAAAAAAAATGTTTATTAGGGGGTTAGGAGCCGGGGATCCTGTAGAAGCTATTTTGTCAAAAAATAATAATTTTAAAATTAATGACATCTTTGGATCTAGCCAAGATATTTATGTTGTGATAGATGATACTTTTAAATTATCATCAAAAATGGGAGTAACAATTAATGGTGTTATAGGCTATGATTTATTGAAAGATGTGGTAGTAAAAATTAATTATTCATCAAAGAAACTGTTTTTTTATAAGCCTGAGAAGTATAAAGAGCCTAGATGTGGTTCTTGTGAAAAGTTAGATTTAGAGTTTTATAGAAAAAAACCTTATATAGATGTAAAAATTAAAATAGATAGTACAGGAGAAAATATACCTGTAAAAATGCTTATAGATTCAGGCGGGAGTGATGCTTTATGGCTTTTTGAGGGAGCTCAAAAGGATATCAAGGTTCCTAAAAAGTTTTTTGTTGATATTTTAGGAGAAGGTTTGAGTGGTACAATTTATGGAAAACGTAGTAGAGTGCCTAAGCTTGAAATTGGAAAGTATGTTATTGAAGAACCTACGGTTTCTTTTTTAGATTCTGCATCTACAGTTAATGCCAGAACTTTTAAAAAACGAGATGGTAGTATTGGAGGTAATATCTTAAGGAGATTTAAAGTATGGATTGATTACCCAAATAAAAAAGTCATATTAAAAAAGAATGGATCATTGAAAAGAGGATTTTATTATAATATGAGTGGTTTACAAGTAGTGTATAATGGAGAAGAATTAGTAAAAGAACAAAAAAAATCTATGAAACATAACGGGTACTCTAGAAATGAAGACGCTAAACCTGGGCATATTGTTTCTTTTGTTACAAGTTATAGTTATAAATTTAAACCCTCTTATAAAGTTAATAAAATAGTAAAAGATTCACCTGCTCACAAAGCAGGAATAATTGAAGGGGATATTATAAAAAAGCTGAATGGTAGGGAAGCTCATGAGTATACACTTAATGAAATCGCAAATTTATTTCAGACAAAACCTAATAAAAGGATTAGAATAGTTGTTGAAAGAGGTATATTTAAATTAAAGTATGAATTTAGATTAGTGCAAAAAATATAGTCCTATTTCTTAAAATAATTATTGATTTGGTTTAAACTTTACATAATCCTGTTGTGAGCTTTAATAATTACTTAACAGGTGTTACAATTGATTTTTACTGAAGTTGTACATCAGTAGCATGTAAAAATAAAAAGTTTTAATAACAAAAAAGTAAGGGCAGGTTTCATAATCAAAACTATAAAAATAACTTTTAAGATTATGCTGGTTTTTAATTGATATCTACCCCAACTTACTTGTTTTTATAGAAAGTTATTTAATGATTGGAGACGTAAAAATTGATTTAATTCTATCAATTATTCCTTGCAATACGCTAAAAATTGCATCTGATGAAAAACCTCCAATTAATGCTAAAATACTTTTACTAAAAAGGTCAATGTTTTTTGGGTCGTTTGAATAAAAAGAAATAATTTCAGACATAATTAACCCGGCTATAATTCCTAATATTATTTGTGCTATGTAAGATATTGATTCTTCAGCAACAAGAGTTGTGTTTTTAATAGAGTCACTAACCTTTTTTAATAGAAAAAATAAAACTCCTAATCCAGATATTGATGAAAGAAAAGCTAAATTTAGTAATAAAGAAATACCATTATTATTCATAATGCCTTCATTAAGTGAATGATTATTTACATTTGGAGATAAACCAGTAACAATAAATAAAAATAAAAATACAACAGCTAATAGAATTAAATTCCTTACCAACGGAAGTTTGTTAAATATTGATTTTCCGTTTTCTGAAGAACGCAGTTTTTTTGTGAAATCGATAGATTTAGGTGTTGCTGGTGCTATGTTTTTTGATAGTAAATTATGAGCATTAATTAAATCGTCAACACTGCTGTTTTGAATTAAATTATTTATCTGAGTATTAATTATTATACCATTGTATATGGCATATGAAAGCATGTTATTAACTTCTTTGTTTAATTCGCTAATAACTTTCGGGGATATACCCTCAGTATTTTCTTTAGATACTGGTATTGATTTTTGTTCGGTTTTGTTTGTAGTCATTTGAATAGTTTATAATTGATAATAGGTTAGTAGTGATTTTTCATTAAGTGGAACAATAACTATTACAAGTGTAATTTTACAGATCATAATAAAAGAAGTGAAAAATTATTGAACACTAATTTATAAATGTAATAATTAAAATGACTTTATTAGTAATATTTTTTTAAAATTATATGGTTATTTTTTCTACAATAGTTTAATTATTTTAATTCTTATGTATTAGGCTATGTTATTTAATTGTTAGATTTATTTGAGTAGAATTTATTTAATACTTAAAATTATTTATATGTCATACTAGATAACAACTTTTTTATATCGTAAGATTTTTATTTAAAATTATTTTAATCTATGTTTTTAACGTAAAAATATCTGTCTCTGTTTTTTAATTTAAAATAAATCTAATTAAATTTTGCACATTTTATTTACTATTGTATTTTTGCGAAAATATTTTAATTAAAACTAAATCTAAATAAGATGAAAAGGGTTCTATTTTCAGTATTGGCTGTTTCAGCTATAATTTTTTCTTCATGTTCAAGTGATGATGAGGTAGTGAAACCAGAGGTGGTAGCTCCAGCAACATATTCTTTTGAAGGCGCAGATAACAAGTCTAATGTTAGCTTTTCTGGTCAAGTTATTCGTTTAAAAATGGCTGCAGAGTTAAAGTCAGCTTTAGGTGAAAATACAAAGACCGAAGATCAGTTAATGGACATGTTTTCAAAAGGAACAGGGTTTGATAATACGTCTTTAGACGGTAAAAAGATATTAAGAGAAACTGTTGCTTCTGCTCCTTTTGCCTATACTAATGTTACATCTGTTGAAGCAGATGCTTTAAGGCTTAAGATGGATGGATGGATTAAAGACCATGCTACTACAGTATATGGAAACTGGAGTACAGACGCTTCTGAAGGTACTGCAGGTAAATTAACTACAGGTACTAGAACTGTTTATGTAGGAGCGAATGGTTTTGAGTATAATCAAGCTGTAGCAAAAACATTAATAGGAGCTGTAATTACTGACCAAATTGTTAATAAGTATGTTTCACAAGGTTTTATTGATGATAATAAAGCTGATCATGAAGCAGGTAAACCTTATAATGGTGATGCTACAAAGAACTATACTGGTCTTCAGCATGGATGGGACGAAGCTTATGGATACATTTTCGGATTAGAAACAAATCCAGCTACTCCAGTTAATTCAATAAATAAAGAAGATAGAAAAGGATTTTTAAATTCATATTTAAAGAGTGTTGATAACGATACTAAATTTAAAGGAATTTTTAATGATATCTACAATGCTTTCAAGTTAGGTAGAGCTGCTGTTGATGCTAAAGATTACGAATTAGCAGGTAAACAAGCTAAGATTATTAGAGAATCTATTTCAAAAGTAATTGGAGTAATGGCTGTTCACTATTTATTAAAAGGTAAAGGAGCTAAAGACGCTAATACTTTACATGCTTTATCTGAAGCTTATGGATTTGTATTGTCATTACGTTATGTAGAAATTAATGGAAATCAAGTTCAAGCGAATCAAATAGCAACTTCTATTTCTGCATTAGAGGCTAACAATGGATTATGGTCTGTAACAGATACTCAACTAGATCAAATAGCGGGTGCTTTAGCTGGTTATTTTGGATTTAGCGTTGAAGATGCTTTAAGTTTAAAAGACTAAAACTTTAACTGTATAAGTTTAAAAAATAAAAATAGCTATGTTTTTCATATAGCTATTTTTTTTATTTTTGTTATGCTTATTTTATTTAAATAAAAATACCTACTAGAGATGAAAAAAATTATATATGCATTTTTAGCTATTGTAATTATAGCTTGTGGATCCGATGGAGAAGGCGAAGTAAACCCTAATCCTGATAGTTTTAATAGAAAAGAAATGTTAACTTTTTGGGCGGATGATATAATTATTCCCGCTTATAAAGACTTTGAAGAAAAAACTAGTTTGTTAAAAGATGCAGTAAATAAGTTTACTACTAACGCTACTGAAGCCAATTTAGAAGATGCTAGGACTGCATGGAAAAATGCTTATATTTCTTGGCAAAAAGCTTCAATATTTCAAGTTGGAAAAGCTCAGGAAATTAACATGGTTGGAAGTATGAATACTATTCCAACTAGTGTCACGCAATTAAATAGTTATGCGCAATCTGGAAATTATAATTTAAGCTCACCAAATTTATTAGCTGTTCAAGGGTTTCCTGCTTTAGATTATTTATTAAATGGTCAGGGAACGGATTTAGAAACAGTTACTTTTTATACTACAGCAACTAATGCTACAAAGTATAAAACATATTTAAATGATGTGGCCAACAGAGTACATGACTTAACAAAATCTGTATATGATGAGTGGAAAGGAAATTACAGACAATCATTTATAGATAGTGATGGCTATACTATCTCTAGTAGTGTAGATAAATTAGTTAACTTTTATGTGATTCCATTTTATGAAAAGCAATTAAGAGATCCTAAAATAGCAAATCCTTCTGGTGCAAAAACTGGTGTGCCTGATGTTACATTAGTAGAAGCTTATTATAAAAGAGATATTTCAAAAGAATTATTTTCTACTGGGTTAACTGCTACTAAAAACTTTTTTAAAGGAATTGGATATAACGGAACAAATGGAAAAAGTTTACAACAATACCTTGAGTTTTTAAAGAGAAAAGATTTAGCAGATTTAATAAATACTAAATTTGCAGATTTAGAACAGAAAGCAACAGCATTAGAGAACGATTTTGTGAGTCAAATTCAAAGTAATAAAGTAGTATTTTTAAGAACATATGATTCAATGCAATCATTATTAAAAAGTTTTAAGCCTGATATGATAAGCGCGATGAGTATTAAAAATACTTCTAGTGATTCTGATAATGATTAGAATTACAGAAAAATACTTAAAAAAAAATACGGATGCTGCTCCACTTGCAGTATTTCGTGTTTTTTTTGGTTTTATGATGTTTTGTAGTATCATCCGTTTTTGGTCTAAAGGGTGGATAGAAGAGCAATACATAAAGCCAACATTTTTTTTTTCATTTTATGGATTCGAATGGGTTAAACCCTTAGGTAATTATACCTATATTTTATTTGTTATCTGTGGATTATCTACTGTCTTAATTATTTTAGGCTATAAGTATAGATTAGCTATTATCATTTTCTTTCTAAGTTTTACTTATATAGAGTTAATGGATAAAAGTTATTATCTAAACCACTACTATTTTGTGAGTTTAGTAGCTTTTATTTTAATGTTTTTACCAGCAAATTCCTATTTCTCAGTAGATGCCAGATTAAATAGGAATTTAGCATATAAAAAGGTTCCCAATTGGACGATTGATAGTATCAAGTTACTATTAGTTATTGTTTATTTTTATGCAGGATTGGCAAAGTTGAATTCAGATTGGTTGTTTATGGGCCTCTCCATTGAATATATGGTTACCAGTTCATAATGATTTACCTTTGGTTGGCAGGCTTATGTCTAAAACTTGGTTTCATTACGTAATGAGTTGGTCGGGAGCAATATATGATCTAACAATACCATTTTTGTTGTTAAACAAAAGAACGCGATTTTTTGCATTTGCAATAGTTGTCTTTTTTCATGTTTTTACAAGAATTTTATTCCCAATAGGGATGTTCCCCTACATAATGATTTTGTCAACTATCATATTTTTTGATTCTAAAATACACCATAAAATATTACATATAATAAGTTTTGTTTTTAGAATTTCTAAAAGTTCATTTGATGAGATTAATTCTGTATTAAAAGTAAAAAAGGAAAAAATTATTATAAAAGTATTAGTTGTTTTTTTCATCATTCAATTAACTCTCCCTTTTCGTTATTTATTATATCCTGAAGAATTATTTTGGACAGAGGAAGGGTATCGTTTTTCATGGAGAGTTATGTTAATCGAAAAAGCAGGATATGCAGAATTTAAGATAGTAGATAAAGAAACGGACAAATATTTATATGTTACTAACAGTGAATTTTTATCACCACTACAAGAAAAGCAGATGAGTTTTCAACCTGATTTCATCTTAGAATATGCTCATTTCTTAGGAGACACCTACAAAAAAAGAGGAATGAAAAATCCTGAAATATATGTAGATAGTTATGTAACACTTAATGGTCGGTTAAGTTCATTATTCATAGATCCTAAAGTGGATTTATACAAACAAAAAGAAAGTTTTAAACATAAAAATTGGATTACACCATTTAATCATGAGGTTAAAATTAAAGGATTATAGTATAATTTTAGTATTGTATTTTATAGTACATAGTATTTCTGCTCAGTATACTATTTCGGGGGAAGTTTCAGATGAAAAGGGGAATCTTATCAGCGGTATTGAAATTTTTAACGCTTCTGGGGGAGTTTTAGCAACAACGAATGCTAAAGGTAAATACGTAACTAAAATTTTAAAAAAGGGGAACTATAAAATTGTATATTTTTCATATAATTTTAAAATAAAACAAGTAGACGTACCAATACTCAACAAAAATGTGATTGTTAATGTTAAACTTTCAGGTTTAGATGAAGAACTTTCTGAGGTTATAATTAGTCAAAGAAGAAAGAGGGTATTTGGTTTAAAAAGATTAAAAGATGTTGAAGGTACTGCTATATATGCTGGAAAAAAGACTGAAGTAGTATTATTATCTGAATCTGTCAGCAACAAAGCAGCAAATAATGCACGACAAATTTATAATCAAGTAGTAGGACTTAATATTTATGAAAACGATGATGCTGGATTACAATTAAATATTGGAGGAAGAGGCTTAGACCCGAATAGAACTTCAAATTTTAATACACGACAAAATGGGTATGATATTAGTGCGGACGTACTAGGATATCCTGAAAGTTATTATACTCCACCTGCTGAAGCTCTAGAGGAAATTCAAATAGTAAGGGGGGCTGCCTCGCTTCAATATGGTACTCAATTTGGAGGATTATTAAATTTTAAGTTTAAAGGACCAAATAAAAATAAAAATCTAGAAGTAATTACTCGTCAATCTATAGGTTCATTTGGACTATTTAACTCATTTAATAGTATTGGAGGTACCTCAGGTAAAACAGGATATTATGGTTACATTAATTATAAGAGAGGTGATGGGTTCAGGCCTAATTCAACATTTAATTCTATTAATGTATATGGACATATTGATCATAAATTATCAGATAAAACAACATTAACAGTTGAGGCTACTTATCTTAATTATTTAGCCAAACAAGCAGGAGGGTTAAATGATGCTTGGTTTAATCTAAATCCTCTTCAAAGCAATAGGTCAAGGAATTGGTTTCGTATTAATTGGAATTTATGGTCATTAAAATTAGATCATAGTTTTTCTAAAGATTCTAAATTAAGTTTAAATATATTTGGTTTAGATGCATCAAGAAAAGCTTTAGGTTTTAGAGGTAATTATAAATCACGCAATACAAGTCCGATTGAATTTCCAGATGAAATTCTTTTCGATGGAGAATATGCCACTAGAAATTTGATTTCAGGAAAATATATAAATTGGGGAACTGAGATTCGATTTATATCAAATTATAATTTTAAAGATTCAAAAAACACCTATTTAGTAGGACTAAAATATTACAGAGCGAATAACTCTGAGCAACAGGGACCGGGCACAAGAGGGGTGGATGCCAATTTCAATTTTACAGATTTAAATGAATATGCATCTTCCAATTTTAAGTTTCCAAATACAAATATTGCATTGTTTGGAGAGCATATTTTTAATCTCTCAAATAAGTTTTCCATCACTCCAGGTGTTAGAATCGAATATATAAAAACAGAAAGTAATGGTAGTTATAAAACCATTCTATGGAATAATGAAGATCTTTCAAGTGGTGTGCCTTTACCTAATGGAATTAATACATTTAGAGATGATCGCGTAAAAGAGAGAAGTTTTGCTTTATTTGGAATAGGAGCTAGTTATAAGCCAACAGATAGAGTTGAATTATATGCTAATTTTTCTCAAAATTACCGATCGGTAACTTTTAATGATATCCGTTCTGTAAGTCCAACATTTCAAGTAGACGAAAATATAGATGATGAAAAAGGGGCTACCGCTGATATAGGAACTAGAGGAAGGTTTTGGAATTTATTGACTTATGACTTAAGTGCTTTTGCAATATCGTATAATAAACGTATTGGTATTTTCTGGGTGAATGAAGGTCCAAATAAAGGAGATAGATTAAGGACCAATGTAGGAGATGCTTTTATTTATGGTTTTGAAGGGTTTATTGATGTTAGTTTAGCAAATGCATTTAATTTTTCATCAAACCATATATCTTTAAATTATTTTGCAAATATGGCTTTTACTCAATCAGAATACACAAGTTCACTAGAAAAGTCGGTGATTGGAAATCAAGTAGAGTTTATTCCTAATATAAATTTAAAAACAGGTGTTAAATTTGGATATAAAAACTTTTTAAGTAGTATACAATATACATATTTATCAGAACAGCAAACAGACGCTACACATGCTACTGTAGATAAAAGTCACCCAAGTTATGGTACAATTGGTCCAATACCATCTTATTCTATTTTTGATGCATCTTTTTCCTATTCCTTCAAAAAATGGAAATTAGAAACAGGAGTTAATAATATATTAAATCAAAGTTATTTTACAAGAAGAGCTACAGGGTATCCAGGGCCTGGTATCATTCCTTCTTCACCAAGAAGTTTTTATTTTACCTTAGAATTAAAATTATAATTAATTTAGAATGATTATAAATAAAGGTCTATTTTACCACGGTTTTTTAAATTTTTGAATTGTATGTATCTTAGCTAAAAACAGTGGTTATGTTTGATTCAGTTGACATTAAGGAAAAATTATTTAAGATAAGGGATAAGGATATAACGAATAAAAATCTTTCAAAATGGATTGAGGAGATTTTTGATGACTTAGCCGATAAAAGATCTACAATTCATAATAATTTACTTGAAGAAGGAGAAAGAAATACTAATTGTTTTAATATTACTAAATTAGATTTTAATGCTGTATTTCATATTAATCAAATACGTAAAATATGTATAGATTATCGATTAAGATTCCTAGGAACCTCTTTATTTAAAGGAGATTATCCTCCCGAAGCAATCTCAAAAATTAGAGCATTAGAACTAAAGCATAATACATCGATAAAAGGATTTAAAATTGTGGCACCTTATCATCTTTTTAAAATTAAAAAAGCAGACGATCCTATCTTATTTGCACCAATGGGTAATGATTATTATTATTTGATTCACAAATGGGGTAATGATATGCATCCATTACGGAAAACTAAATATTGGCCTGTAAAAAGTGTTTTGAATTTAGGACTAACTATTACTGTGTTAAGTGTTTTAATTACTATATTTTCCTATAATTTTAATTTTGATGGTAAACAAGGAAGCATTAGTTATTTAATTGTGATATTTCTTTTTACATTCAAGTCAATGATAGGGGTTATATTGTTCTATGGGGTGGCTTCAGGAAAAAATTTTAGTGAATACTGTTGGCAAAGTAAATATGATAAAATTTCTTAAGAAATATTCATTTTTAGATTTGTTCTAAATAACTATATTTGTCATTCAAATTACTATAAGGATAATGAAAAATATACTATCACTAATTATGTTTGTTTTCTTGTTTACAGCTTGTAAAAAGGAAAACAAGAAGCAAGAAGAAAAAAAGCAACAAGAGGTTAATGTATATACACACCGTCATTACAAAGCTGATCAAGAATTATTTGCACAGTTTGAAAATGAAACAGGAATTAAAGTTAATGTTGTAAATGCAAAAGCTGATGAATTAATTCAAAAAATGACAGTAGAAGGAGAACAATCTCCTGCGGATGTTTTAATAACAGTTGATGCTGGTCGTTTAGTAAGAGCTAAAGACAAAGGACTACTTCAATCAGCAACCTCAGAATTTTTAGAGAATACAATACCTTCACATTTAAAAGATGCTGATAACAATTGGTTTGCATTAACAAAGAGAGCCAGAGTTATGGTATATAATCCTGAAAAGGTTAAAGTTGAGGAGTTGTCTACTTATGAAGACTTAACCAACGAGAAGTGGAATAAGAGAGTACTAATACGTTCATCTGGAAACATATATAATCAATCATTATTGGCCTCTATCATAGCTAATATCGGAGAAGAAAAAGCTGAAGAGTGGGCCAAAGGAATTGTTAAAAATATGTCGCGTTCACCTAAAGGAAATGATCGTGATCAAGTAAAAGCAGTAGTCGCTGGTGAAGGTGATGTAGCAATTGTTAATACATATTACATTGGAAAATTATTAAATTCTAAAGATCCTGAAGAAGTAAAAGCAGGTAAAGGGATTAAGATTTTTTTCCCAAATCAAGAAGGAAGAGGAACTCATATAAATGTTAGTGGTGCTGGTATCGCTAGATATGCTCCTAACAAAGAAAATGCAATAAAGTTTATTGAGTTTTTAGCAAGCGAAAAAGCGCAGCAAGTTTTTGCTAAAGCTAATTATGAATATCCAGTAAACACAAAAATTAAACCATCAGATTTATTGGCTTCTTGGGGAACATTTAAAGAAGATACATTATCATTAACTCTTTTAGGTAAAAATAATAAGAAAGCAGTTTTAACTTTTGATAGGGCTGGTTGGAAATAAAGAAATATATTTGTAGTTATTATACAAATAATAGGTGAAAACTAGATTCCAAAACATAAAGAGAGATACAAATAAATGGTCAATATTATTATTGACCATTGTTTTGTTTGTAGCAATTCCTATCGGTACAATCTTTTTTAATTTATTCTATGGACCAGGTGATACTTGGAGTCATTTGGTTACAACTCTTTTACCAAATTACATAAGTAATTCGTTACTTCTTATTGTTGGTACAAGTATTTTAACTTTATTATTTGGTATATCATCAGCTTGGATAGTTTCTAGGTACGAAATACCGTTGAAAAAACAGCTTGAGTGGTTGCTGATATTACCTTTAGCTATACCATCATATATAATAGCGTATGCATATGCTGGAATTTTTGATTATGGGGGTATTATTCATAAATTATTACCTGTTAAGTTTGATATAATGAACCACTTTGGATTAATATTTGTTTTAAGTGCTTCATTATACCCTTATGTTTATGTAGCTTCAAGAGCGTTTTTTATAAATCAGTCTAATAACATAATTGAAGCCTCTAAAATTTTAGGAGGAAGTGAAAGAAAAACATTTTTTAAGCTTATTCTGCCATTAGCTAGACCTGCATTTGTAGGTGGATTAATACTAGTGTTAATGGAGGTGTTGAATGATTATGGTGCGGCTAAATATTATGGCATAAATACATTTACAACTGGTATTTTTAGAGCTTGGTTTTCTTTAGAAGAGCCAGAAACTGCTATTTACTTATCTGCAATTTTAGTTGCTATTATATTTATTTTAATTGTTATCGAAAAAAGGCAACGTAAACGAATAGGATATTTTAATTCTCCCAAAAATCATCAGAGTTTAAAGAAACATCCAATTAATAATCAGGTAAAAGCTTTGTTTTTTACAATTGTATTAATTCCAGTTTTATGTGGTTTTATTTTACCTATATCACAATTACTTTATTGGGCTATTTTAACATTTAAAGAAGTATTTACTTTTGATTTTTTATTTGTAGCATTTCAAAGTTTTATGCTTTCTTTTGTCTCTGCTTTTTTTGTTATTATTATAGCTTTAGCTTTAATTTTTATGGCTAAATGGAATAAGGTATCTATAATTAATGCTATAACTAAAATTGGAACACTTGGATATGCAATTCCTGGAGCAGTAATCGCTGTAGGTGTATTAATTCCTACTTTATCGATAGATAAATGGTTAATTAGCTTATTCAAAAACACTTTTGAATTAAAAATAGGTTTTATAATAAATGGAACAATTATAGCATTGGTATATGCTTACGTAGTTAGGTATATAGCAGTAGCATACAACCCTATTGAAGCAACATCATTAAAAATGGGTAAATCTATTTCTGAAGTTTCAAAAATGTTAGGAAAAGGAAATTTAAGCACTTTTTTTAAAATTGAACTACCCTTATTAAAACCAGCGATATTGAGTGGTTTTATTTTAGTTTTTGTTGATGTGATGAAAGAGTTACCATTAACCTTAATATTAAAACCTTATCAAATTAATACGCTAGCTGTAAAAGCTTATGAATATGCAAGTGACGAGATGGTTGCAGAAGCATCATTACCTTCATTATTTATTGTATTAACAGGTGTTATACCAATTATATTTTTAAACAGATTAATATCTAAAGCAAAATAATGAGTACTAAAATTTTAGAAATAAATGGGTTGACTAAATCATTTAATAAAGGGAAGGTTATAGCTTTAAATAACGTTACTTATTCTTTAGAAAAAGGCAAAATAGTATCTGTAGTTGGAGAGAGTGGAAGTGGAAAAACTACATTGATACGATTAATATCTGGACTAGAAATAGTAAATGAAGGAGAAATAAAATTAAATGGTAAAACAGTTTCTTCAAAATTAGTTTTTTTAGAACCTGAGAAAAGAAATATAGGCATGGTTTTTCAAGATTATGCACTTTTTCCTCATTTGACAGTTTTTCAAAATGTTGTGTACGGAATTTCTAAGGACTTAAATAAAAAAGAAAGAGTAGCAGAAGTTTTATTACTAGTTGGATTAGAGGGAATGGGAGCAAGGTATCCCCATGAACTTTCTGGTGGACAACAACAGAGAGTTGCTTTAGCAAGAGCGTTAGCACCAAAACCAGAATTATTAATTTTAGATGAACCTTTCAGTAATTTAGACGTGGTTTTAAGAAATCAATTGAGAAAAGATATACATCAAATACTTAAGAAGACTAATTGTACAGCGATTTTTGTAACTCATGATATTAAAGATGCAATAGCTATTTCAGATGAAATTATTGTCTTACAAAAAGGAAAGGTACTAGAGCAGGGGGAGACAAAAAAGGTATTTGAAGAATCTAAAAATCAGTATATAAGATTGTTGTTTGATTCAATGTAAAAAATAAAATGCGGATATATTTAATATATCCGCATTTTATTTTTTAGTCTCCATCATTATCAGTTCCAGTAATAATAATAGAGAGTACGCTTCGAACGTCTGTATGAAGTAAAACAAGTAGTTCTTTTAAAGTAACATGTAGCTTAGCAACATTAACTTTATCCGTGTCAGTATTTACTGCTTCTTTTAGTGGAGTTTTAATTAGACCTATAGTTTCTTTTGCAATATTAATTTTGTTTTTAATTCGATTATTTAAATCATCACTTTTAGTGATTGATTTAATATAAGATGATATTGATGTTATTTTATCAGAAAAAAATATTTCTTCTACTGAACTTATATTGCTATAGATTAAATCTAAGGAATTTTCTGCATAAAAACTTTCTACTATTTCAGGATTTGTATGTGATGACTTTTCAAGTCCGCTTGGTTTACCAATTTTGGCTACCTTACAATTATCAATAACATTGTAAAGACCATTATATAACAAATTGAAAGAGCTCAATAAACCATCTTCTTTGTTGCTTTTAAAACTTTCTGCATAATTACTACCAGTAGAAGTCCAAATAGATGATAACTGTTTAATATTGTCATGAAATTCATTAGTAATGAATTTTAAGTATTTAATTCTATTTGCGTTTAAGTTATATTCCTTAAGTAGGTCGGTAGCATTTTGTTCTTTAAATATTAAATAATTTAGACCAGGTAAATTTTTAGCTGCACTCCCTAGATTCAGAATTGAAGATTGTGTAAAATTACCTTCATTTATATTTTTTTCTATTGATATATTATAAACAGGCCAAAAATTAATTTTACGATTAATAAAATTATTTTTTGCTAGTCCAATGTTGAAAATATACATTTTGGCATAAAATTCAGTAATACTAGTTAGTTTACTTCTAAGGTCTAATAAATTAGTAGCATTCTGATTGTTTGAAAATTCCTCTACAGAATTTTTTAAAGCTGTAGATTTTTCAATTAAAGTATTTAAATTAGGTAAAATGATTTGGTTAGTTACTGAAGTAACGATCTCCTTTTTATAGTCGGGTGTTTCAGTGTTGTCACTTGAACAAGATACATAAAAAAAAGATACAATTGTAAGTAATAAAATTGCTTTTTTCATAAATATAAGTTTAAAGAGATTCGATAAAGCTTAAAAGCTCTTCTCTTTGTTGTTTTGATAAGTTTTTAAATTCATTTTTTGACTTTTCAGCTTCACCTCCATGCCATAAAATGGCTTCCTCTATATTTCTGGCTCTACCATCATGCAATAAAAAAGTGTGCTTATTTACGGTATTTATAAGTCCAATTCCCCATAAAGGTTGAGTTCTCCATTCTTTTCCATTAGCTAAAAAATCAGGTCTATTGTCAGCCAACCCTTCTCCCATATCATGTAATAAAAAATCAGAATATGGTCTGATATTTTTATTTTCTAACAAAGTATTAAAACCATAACTGCCAGTTTTAAAGTTTATTGAATGACAGCTAATACATTTTAACTTAGAGAAAGTAGCTTTTCCGTTTAAAACATTTTGTTCTTTATAATTTCGTCTTTTTGGAACAGCTAAAGAAGTTTGGTATAATAATACTCTATCCATTTGTTTATCAGTAACTTCTGTGGCTCCTCCATTTGGTGCATTGTAGCAATCCTTTTGGGGAGATGGACATGGATTATCATTAAAAATAGAAGTTGTTAATCCAAGGTCTCCAAAAAATGCACCAGCAATCTGTTGTTTTAGAGAAGGCTGATTAGCTTTCCATCCAAATTTACCTAATGATGTTTTATTTTCAATAGCATTCCAAACATAATTAGCCTTTCCAGAAATCCCATCCTGATCAATATCAAATTCATCTTCATTTTTTAGTATTTCATTATCAGGTATAGCATCTATTAATCCCAAACCAATTGTTTGTTGACCAATTCTTGGAGAGATTAAAACACCATTTAACGATCCGAAATTTTCGTTTATTATTGAATAGTTAGGTTTTCTTAATTGGTATTTTGAGCCGTCGGGATAAGTGCCTTCAATAAAAGTGAACGTTACGTTAATGTCTGCTTCCTTTTTTATATTCAGATTTGCATGGTTTTGAAGTTGGTCTCCATAATTTGGAACAGGTAAAGGACCACCATGGGGGTCGTTACCGGGTAAGCTAAGACGAATTAAAAAACCTTTAGAACCTATGTTTGATGGTTCAAAAGGTTTTCCTCTTCCATCTTTAAAGTGACAACTGGCGCATGCTCTTGAATTAAAGGTTGGTCCCAAACCATCTAGACTAGTAGTAGATGCTGGTGCTGAAACCCATGACTGATTAAATAAAGAATTACCAGAAGCAAATCGTATTTTATCAGTTCTATTTAAACCAGGTATTTCTTTACCAAAAGAGTTGTTATTAGTTGTAGCAACACTTAAATCACCTGTCAAATTTTCCTCTCCATCTTCATATTGATTTACAGGAACATATTCATCAGTTAAATTATCTTTAGAACATGATAAAAAGAGAAATCCTAAAATTAAAATAAAATTTAATTTGATAGTTATAATCGTCTTAAATTTTGTATTCTTCATTCTGCAAAAATAACACTATTATTATTAAATCTAAATTATAAAAAAGAAAAAGATCTAAATTAATAGATCTTTTTCTTTTTTATGTAAGTGAGTTATTTATTGTACAGGAGCCCCAATTTTAACAGCTACCTCACTAATATTTCCACCAAAATCTTTTAAAGATTGACCAGCTGCAACAATCGTTCCTGGAACAGCATCAGTAGTAGATTCTTCTAGTAATAGTAAGTCAAATGGTTTATTATTATTAGCTTTTGTGTCTACATCGTTTACTTTTGACATCATTAAGTCAGAAGCATCTTTAAATCTTTTAGCAATAGCACTATCTTCTTGACTAATTAAGTCATATACAGATGCACCTGAAACAGAACCATATTTACCAAATAGAACATTAATAATTCCTTGTGCATTTGTAACTACATCTCTGTGTGTATTGTCAGAAAAGCATGAATGTTCATCTTCCTGCCCACAGTCATCTATTCCATCAGTTAAATCGACTGGTTTTATCATTCTTTCTTCTGATAACTCTTCATTTGCTAAAAAGAAAGGACCAGAAAGAATATTTTTTAAAGCATCATTTTCAGGTAAAGCCATAAAAACATTATAGTATTCTCCTCCTTGAGCCCATGTATCTACCAGTTTCTTTAAATCCTTAACTAAAATCGAAGTAACTACATTTAAGTATGTTTTTCTTCTTTCTTTTTTTGAATCAGTAGTGTAGTCTGTTACTGGTCTTAGACCAGCTTTTAAATCTTTAGGATTTGTTTCATCCTGACCCCATAAAAGAAATTCAATAGCATGCCATCCTGTAGAGATTGATTTATCATTTTCTTTTTCATTTTTTCCAATTAAAAAAGCTTCAGTTATGGCATCAGTTCCAGCAATAACCCCTCCGTTATATACAGTGTAACCAGCATATGCGTCAGAACTAGGAGTTACATAATCAATATATCCTTCATCTAAAGGCCATGCATTCATTTGCCCTTCATTGTTAATAACCCAATTTTCATTACCCTCTGAATCTACAGGACCATTTGATCCTCTAAAAACTTCTGTTTGCCCATAAATATCTCTAGCGGCTAACCATTCTTTTTTAGCATTGTCAAAACCAGCTTGTGTTGGGTTAGTTGTAAATGCACTAATAGTATTTTGCATTTTAACAGCTGAATTATAGCTATCCAAGTAATTTTGATGTACAAGTTTTGCATAATTGGCTATGACTTCTTTGGCTGTAACTTTAGCTTTCGGAAGTTCCTCACTTTCCGATGAACATGATTTTAGTACTATAGCTACTAATATCATTAGTGATGTTTTTAATATAACCTTCATTTTTATTTAGATTTAATTTATTTAAAATGCAAAGGAATAAACTTTTTTAAAATTCTCAAAGTTTATTTAGATTTATTTTAAATAAAAAAGTAAAAAACTTAACATAATCTTAAATTATACTTTAAGAATAATTGTAGTATATTTGCACGTAATTAATTTTTAACAACTAAATACTCTTTACAAGAGTAAAATTGATTACGTTTATGGATGCTCACCAGTCAAAAATTGTAGGAGAAGGTTTAACATATGATGATGTTTTATTAGTCCCTGCTTATTCAGAAATTCTTCCAAGAGAAGTTTCGATTCAAACAAAATTTACTAAAAATATTACAATAAATGTTCCTATTGTTTCTGCAGCGATGGATACGGTAACTGAGTCTGCAATGGCAATAGCAATTGCTAGAGAAGGAGGTATTGGAGTATTGCATAAAAACATGACTATTGAGCAACAAGCTCAGGAAGTAAGAAAAGTAAAAAGAGCAGAGAGTGGGATGATTATTGATCCTGTAACTTTATCTTTAGAAGCTTCTGTTTCTGATGCTAAAAGATTAATGAAAGAGCATAAAATTGGTGGTATTCCTGTGATAGATAGTAATGGAACTCTTAAGGGGATTGTTACCAACAGAGATTTACGTTTTGAACATAAAAATGACAGACCAATTGTAGAAGTAATGACTTGTGAAAATTTAGTTACTGCTAATGTTGGAACATCATTAAAAGATGCTGAGAAAATTTTACAACAAAACAAGATTGAAAAACTATTAATAGTTGATGAAAATTATAAGCTTACTGGTTTAATTACTTTTAGAGACATAACTAAGGTAACTCAAAAGCCTATTGCAAATAAAGATACTTTTGGACGTTTACGAGTTGCTGCAGCACTAGGGGTAACTGCAGATGTTGTTGATAGGGCAGAAGCTTTAGTGAAAGCTGGTGTGGACGCAGTTATTATAGATACCGCACATGGACATACAAAAACTGTTGTTGCGGCATTAAAATCAGTTAAAGAAAAGTTTTCAAATTTAGAGGTAGTTGTAGGTAATGTAGCAACAGCTGAGGCAGCAAAATATTTAGTTGAAGCTGGTGCAGACGCTATTAAAGTTGGTATTGGACCTGGTTCAATTTGTACAACAAGAGTAGTTGCAGGTGTTGGTTTTCCTCAGTTTTCAGCAGTAATCGAAGTTGCTGCGGCTATAAAAGGTACTGGAGTTCCAGTAATTGCAGATGGAGGTATTCGTTATACTGGTGATATTCCTAAAGCAATCGCTGCTGGTGCCGATTGTGTAATGTTAGGATCTTTGTTAGCTGGAACAAAAGAGTCACCTGGTGAAACAATTATATATGAAGGACGTAAGTTTAAGTCTTACAGAGGAATGGGGTCAGTAGAGGCAATGAAAAAGGGTTCAAAAGATCGTTATTTTCAAGATGTAGAAGATGATATAAAGAAATTAGTTCCAGAAGGTATTGTTGGACGTGTACCTTATAAAGGTGAATTATTTGAAAGTATTCACCAATTTATAGGAGGATTACGAGCTGGAATGGGGTATTGTGGTTCTAAAGATATTGAAACGCTTAAAAACACTGGAAAGTTTGTTAGAATAACGGCTTCAGGAATTAATGAAAGTCACCCACATGACGTAGCTATTACTAAAGAAGCACCTAATTATAGCAGAAGATAATAAAATTTATTTAAAAATTACTAAACCGTTGTGTATTCAAATATTCAACGGTTTTTTGTTTAGTTAAAGCTAAATGTAAATAACAATTGCTAACTTTACCATTTATTTAAATTAAAAGAATGAAAAAAATAGTTATTATAAATGGGCCTAATTTAAATTTATTGGGTAAGAGAGAACCTACTATTTACGGGAGTAACTCTTTTGAAGAATTTTATGAAAGTTTACAAAAGAAATATACTTCTTTGAATTTAAGCTATTATCAATCTAATATTGAGGGAGAGCTCATAAATAAGTTGCATGAAATAGGTTTTAGTTATGATGGCATAATTTTAAACGCGGCTGCTTATACTCATACTTCTATAGCAATAGCTGATGCAATAAAAGCAATAAATACTCCAGTAATAGAAGTTCATATATCTAATGTGTATTCAAGAGATAAATTTAGACATAAAAGTTATTTAGCACCTAATGTTAAAGGAATAATTACGGGTTTTGGTTTACAAAGCTATGAACTAGCTATTCAAAGTTTTTTGTAAATTTCACAAGGTATAGATACCTAATTCCAAGCAGAATAATAAAACAAATTAATTCTTTGGGGAAAAGTTGAATTCGCAATATCCAAATAATTGGAATTAATACAAGCAAAACAAGTAAAAATATAAGATATTTAGAAATCCACTTTGGTGGATTTCTTTTATTTATAAGAAAAGAAATTATAATGTTGGGAGCAAAGCCCCAAAGAATATTAAAATTATTAGGAGCTGTTGAATGATTAGTGAAAAACCATAAGAAAACAATTAAAACGCCTAAAAGACCAGTTGTAAAAAGAATTAAAAAGTCTAACCATTTTGATCTTGAACTATTTTTAAAGTCTTTATAGGTTATATATAACCCGACAAGGAGTAGTATGAAAAAGATGATAAAAGGACTAACAGCGTCTGGTTGTAACTTTTTTTCAGGGTAGTCTAAAAGATTTTTAGTAGTAACAATTAAATTTTCTTCTTTTCCATTTTTAATAACTTTAGAACAGGCTAAAGATTTAAAAACATAGTCAGGTAGATATAAATATTCTTTTGAAGTAGCTATCTTATCTAATTTACTACCTAAAGCAATGTTAATACCTAAGCTTCCCCATGTGTTTGTATGTATTTCATTGTTCATTAGTTCTCTTATAGATAGATTTTTGACAACAAAATCATCCTTGAAAATAACACTTTTCCCTAATACATTTTTAATAATATCTGCTGGTTTTGTTGAGCAGTTATTATAGAAAGGATCATAAAAATAACTCGCATTTTTTGGTAGAGCATTGTTTTCTAGATAGCTAAAAAAACTATTTTTTTGTTCGTTGGTAAGATTTAAAATTTGCTCTTTAGCCCATCTTTTGTCATCATTATAATGTTTCAATGAAGGAGGGAAAGAATAACGGACTAGTTTGTATTTCATATAACCTTTCGTAAAGTTTACATAAAAGTTACTTTCAGTTAAATCAAAAAAACCGTAATTGTAGATTAAGTCTAATTGTAAAACAGGGTCTTTTATTCTGATAGCTGTATGTCCAAACTTTTCATAAAGTGCATACCCAGGCCCGTAAGTTAATACACTAATTTCTGAGTAAGCTGAAAGCTGAAATAGCTGTTGAGCTTTAGAAACATTCAAAATAAAAAATATAAAGAATAAAGTAAGGTATTTTTTAAGCATAGTTATCATCTAAAAAAACTGTAATCAAATTTAATAGAAAAAATGTTAGAATATAAAGCATTACCAATACTACCAATATTTGTTAAGGCGTAATCAATTTGCACACCTTTATAATTAAAACCAACCCCTAAATTAGGTTGAATACTAGTAGATGTACTTCCATCAAATTCAGTAATATTTTGAATATTACCAATACCTAAACGTAAAAATACCATTTTTTCATAGTCTACTTGTAGTCCTAATGAAGGATCTATACTAACAAAATTTGAAGCAATGATGTCATTGGTTTTAGTAAACCTCATGTTTAAATCAATTTCAGCAAGTAAACTAAAAGAACGATTAATAGAAAAACTTTTGGCAATTCCTAATTGAGCTTTTGGTTTTGTTATTTCAGTAGTTTCAGGTAACTCTTGATTTTTTCCAGGAATAGCATTTTTTATTTTATCAAATTCTGTCTTATTAATAGCCCATGTGTTAAATGTAGTTGTAATATCTCTAACCATTAAACCAAACTTCCAATTATTTCTTTCAAATTGTATTCCTGCATCAAAACCAAAGCCCCAAGAAGAGGCAAAACCACCAATTATTCTTCGAACAATTTTAGCGTTTATTCCAAGTTGGAAACCATCTAAAATCATTTTTCTAGCATATCCTATATTAAAAGCATAATCGGCAGCCGAAAAAAGGCTTATTCTGTTATAATCAATGTTACCTTGACTATCAATTAATTCAGTTGTGTTTAAAATATCATCAACACCAAAACGAATTATAGCTATACCTAAAGCACTTTTTTGATCTAAAGGCATTGCAAAACCAGCAAAGTTGTAGTTTGCAATTCCAGCAAAGTAGGAAGCATGCATTAATGAGCCTTGATAATCTTCAATAGCTACTAATCCTGCAGGATTCCAATAAATAGAATTAACATCATTAGTTGAAGCTACTACAGATTTGCTCATACCTAAAGCACCAGCATCAACTCCAATATTTAAAAATTCGTTTGAATAATTTCTAAATTGAGCATGAATAGTACTAGTTAGTAAAACTATAATAAATAAAAAACGTGTTTTCAATAGTTAAGGTTAAATGATATACAAATATCTAAAATACAAAGAACATAACTACCATTTTTAGTAGATATTGTTTTTAACATCTTTAACTTATTTAAAACTTAGGTTAAACTAATTTTTTCATTAATAAAACTAATAATTTTATGCTCTAACCAATAATTGTGTGTATTTGTGAAGGAGGATAAAAAACCAACATGCCCACCATAGTTTGGGGTTAGCAAATAAAAATTATTAGAGTTCTCGGCTTCCCTGTATGGATAACATTCTTTCGTTAAAAAGCTGTCATCAAGTGAGTTTATTAGTAATGTAGTGTGTTTTATATGAGGTATATAAGGCTTAGAGCTTGCTTTTTCCCAATAGTCTTCAGAGCTTTTAAAGCCAAATACAGGAACAGTATACTGCTTTTCTATATGCCTAAAACGAGTTGCTTTGAATAATAATTTTTTATCAAGTTTAAATTCAGGAAATATTTCAGATTTTTTAAGAAGTTTTAGTTTCATTGTTCTTAAGAACTCAGTTAAATATATTTTATTTTTAAATTTAGAAAGTTCAGCTTGTGAAGCAGTTAAATCAATTGGGACTGAAATAGCAATTCCTCCTTTTATTTGTTCAGGGATAGTATCGTATTCACCTAAGTATTTTAAAGTTAAATTTCCACCTAAGCTAAATCCAACAATTAGAATATTTTTATATTCATATTCTTGGCATAAATAATTTATAATAAAATCTACATCGTCAGTTTTACCGCTGTGATAAGTGCCTAATAATAAATTATCTTCACCACTGCAGCCTCTGAGGTTCATACAAACTGTATCATAGCCATTTTTATTAAGTTCTTTAGAAGTAGTAATCATATAATTTGAATTAGAACTTCCTTCTAAACCATGAATAAGTAAAATAAGAGTCTTCGAGCCAATACAAGAAAAATCTAAATCAATAAAGTCATTATCCCATGTTGTAACTCTTTTCCGATGATAATTAATAGTATCTTTCATAAACAAAGGACGATAAATTGTGTTGAAATGAGGGTTCCTAAAAGGTAAATCTGGTGTGAAGTTGGTTGATATTTTAGGCATATGATGTTATTTTTAGCTATTTTTAACAAATATGACAAAAAACAATGAAAAAGTAAAACTGATAAAATGATTTCTTATTTTCGCCTTTAAATTCTATACACTATGAGTATAAAAAAACATATACCTAATCTAATTACATTAGGGAATTTATTATGTGGAACAATCGCCACGATTTTTGCAGTTAAAGGAGATTTTGTTGGTGCAGCAGTTTTGGTAATTATTGGTATTGGGCTAGATTTTTTTGATGGGTTTGCTGCTAGGTTATTAAAAGTACAAGGTGATTTAGGGAAACAGTTAGATTCTTTGGCAGATATGGTAACAAGTGGAGTAGTACCTGGCATTATAATGTTACAATTATTAGTCAATGCAATAGACATTGATGCAGTTGGGTATTTTGGTATTGATGAGTATGGAAAAACAGGAAGTAATTTACCTTATTTGGGTTTATTATTAACATTAGGTGCGGGATATCGCTTAGCAAAATTTAATATTGATGAACGTCAATCAGATAGTTTTATAGGTTTACCAACTCCGGCAATGAGTTTGTTTGTTATCTCATTACCATTAATAGTTGATTATTCTGATTTTTCATTTTTTAATAATATAGTTCAAAGCAAATATTTTTTAATAGTTATAACAGTACTATTAAGTTTTGTTATGAACATGGAATTACCATTATTTTCTTTAAAATTTAAAACTTTTTCTTTTAAAGAAAATTTAGTTAAGTATTTGTTTTTAATGATCTCATTAATTCTTCTTGTAATATTGAAGTTTGTAGCAATTCCTTTAATTATACTATTGTATATAATAGTTTCATTAGTTCAAAATATAATTAATAAAAATAGACTACTATAGAAGAATGTTAGATTTAGAATTAGATAGATTTTTTATCAATACTTTTAGTGAAGTAATATTAATGTATGTACTATATTTCTTGATGTATTGTTGTGTATTCTAAAACTTCTTTTTCTTTAATTCAAAATCTTTACCTAAATATACTCTACGAACAGTTTCATCTTCAGCCAATTCCTCTGGTGTTCCTTCTTTAAGTATACCACCATTAAACATTAAATATGTTCTATCGGTAATAGCTAAAGTAGCTTGAACATCATGGTCGGTAATTAAAATTCCAATATTTTTGTTTTTTAATTGAGCTACAATTCCTTGGATGTCCTCAACAGCAATAGGATCAACACCTGCAAAAGGTTCATCTAGTAAAATAAATTTAGGATCAGATGCTAAACACCTAGCAATTTCGGTTCTTCTGCGTTCTCCTCCAGAAAGTAAATCGCCTCTATTTTTTCGAACATGTCCAAGACTAAACTCTTCGATTAGTTCTTCCAAACGATTTTTTCTTTGTTCTTTTGTTCTGTCGGTGAACTCTAAAACAGACATAATATTATCTTCTACAGAAAGTTTTCTGAAAACGGAAGCTTCTTGTGCTAAATAACCAATTCCCTTTTGAGAACGCTTGTACATTGCATCTTCAGTAATTTCTTCATTGTCTAAGAAAATGGTTCCTCCATTAGGTTTTATCATTCCCACTATCATATAAAAAGAAGTAGTTTTACCAGCTCCATTAGGGCCTAATAATCCAATAATTTCTCCTTGTTCTACTTCTAAAGAAATTCCTTTTACAACTTTTCGTCTGCCGTAAAGTTTTTGTATGTTATTTGCTTTTAATTTCATTTGTGAGTTTAAAAGTTACCTATTTTAAAAAATAAAGGTAGGTAAAAGTGGTTATTAGCTGCATTAAAACATTGTTAAATTGTTTAATTGCTTTCTAAAACTTCCCAATATTCGTAGGCTTTACGTAAATGTGGTATAACAATTGTACCTCCAACCAAAGTAGCAATACTTAAAGTTTCCATTACTTCTTCTTTTGTAACGCCACTTTTGTATGCTGTTTCTAAATGATAGGCAATACAATCATCGCAACGTAAAACGGCAGAAGCAACTAAACCCAGTAGTTCTTTAGTTTTCACTGGTAAGTGACCTTCTTTAAAAGCGTTTGTATCTAGATTAAAAATGCGTTTAATTATTTTATTATCATTAGATAATATCTTTTCGTTCATTTTTGAACGATACTCATTAAACTCTTGGACTTTTTGAGACATTTTTTTGTTGTTTTTTTATTACAAATTTAGAAACATAAATACTTATTTCATACAATATCATAATTGGTACAGAAACTATAACTTGACTACCTACATCTGGTGGGGTAATAATAGCTGATAAAATTAATACAACTACTAATGCATGTTTACGATATTTACGTAAAAATTGAGGCGTTATAAGTCCTATTTTTGATAAGAAAAAAATGACAACAGGTAATTCGAAAAATATAGCTACTCCTAATAAAGTATTTGTAATTAAACTGATATAGGCACCTAATTTAAAGTTTTTTACAATAGAATCTCCAATAGAGAAATTATAAAAGAAGAAAACTGACATAGGTAAAATTACATAATAGCTAAATAGAACACCTAAAAAAAATAATAGCGAAGAGGTAAAAATAAATCCTCGAGATTTTTTTCTTTCAGAGGTATGCAAGCCAGGAGCAATAAAACGCCAGAACTCCCACAAGATATAAGGGAAAGCTATGACAAAACCTAGTATTAATGATGACCAAATAGCAGTCATTAATTCTTCAGTAGGGTTTAAAACTTGTAATTCTTGAGCAAACTCTATGTTGCAAAAATCGCTATCTATTCCTATAGAAGAAAAAGCTTTACAAAAAAACTGATATGTTGTGAAATCAGGTTTTAGATGTGCCAATAAAAATTCATTAAAAATGAAATTAATATTAACAAATATTACTATCGCTAAAATAAATATTGCAGTAAAACTTCTAACTAAATGCCATCTTAACTCTTCAAGATGGTCTAAAAAAGACATTTCTTTGGTAGCCATTGTTAAAATATTCCTTCTTTTATTAAATCATGTAAATGTACAACACCAACATATTTATTTGTATCATCGATAGCTAATATTTGTGTAATACTATTATTTTCTAGAGTGTCTAAGGCATCAATAGCCATAGCATCTATGTGTATTGTCTTTGGGTTTCTGCTCATTATATCATTCGCGGTAAGCTTATCAATCTTGGTAGTTTTAGAAAGCATACGCCTAATGTCACCATCTGTAATAATTCCAACAATAGAATCATTAGTATCAACAACAGCAGTAACACCTAATCTTTTTTCTGATATTTCAATAATGACTTTTGTAACAGGATCAGAAATTTTTATTTTAGGTAATTCATTATTTTTAATAAGATCAGAAACACGTAAATATAATCGTTTTCCTAAAGCCCCACCAGGGTGGTATTTTGCAAAATCACTGCTGGTAAAGCCTCTTAATTCTAGTAAACAAACAGCTAAAGCGTCACCTAAAACTAATTGAGCAGTAGTACTAGAAGTAGGAGCTAAATTGTTAGGACATACTTCTTTTTCAACATAAGAATTCAGTAAAAAGTCTGCATTTTTCCCTAAAAAGGAATCAGGATTACCTGTAATTGCAATTATTTTATTGTTAGAACTTTTAATTAAAGGCACTAAAACTTTTATTTCAGGAGTATTTCCACTTTTGGAAATACAGATAACAGTGTCACTTTGCTGAACATTCCCTAAATCACCATGAATAGCATCAGCTGCATGCATAAAAACTGCGGGAGTTCCTGTAGAATTTAAGGTAGCAACAATTTTAGAAGCTATGTTAGCACTCTTACCAATACCAGTAACAATTACACGACCTTTAGAATTTAGTATAAAGTTTACAGCATTTATAAACGAGTTATTTAATAAATTTGCTAAATTAGCAATAGCATTACTTTGAGAAAGTAATGTTTCTTTAGCAATTGAAAGGATATCGCTTGAGTTTTTCAAGTTTAATAGTTTAAGTATAATTTAAAAGTGTAAAAATAGAAATATTTTAGGTACAAAATCTTTTAATAAAAAGAAAGTTTATATCTTTTTATTAATAGTTTTTTTATAACTTAGATTTCTGTTTTTATTTTTATATTAAAAGAAATGAGTATAGAGCAGTCGGATTTATATGAAGCATTAAAGAAAATCTTTGGATTTAATAAGTTTAAAGGTTTACAAGAAAATGTAGTAAATAGCATTTTAAATAATGAGAACACATTTGTTATCATGCCTACGGGGGGAGGTAAATCATTATGTTATCAATTACCAGCATTAATGAAAGAAGGAACAGCTATAGTTGTTTCTCCATTAATTGCTTTGATGAAAAATCAGGTTGATGCTATAAGGGGGATTTCAGAGAATAAAGGAATAGCACATGTTTTAAATTCATCTTTGAATAAAACAGAAATAGGCCAAGTAAAATCTGATATAGAGAATGGAATAACTAAGTTGTTATACGTTGCTCCTGAGTCACTAATAAAAGAAGAATATGTAGCCTTTTTAAGGCAACAAAAAATTTCTTTTGTTGCTATTGACGAAGCTCACTGTATTTCAGAGTGGGGACATGATTTTAGACCCGAATATAGAAACCTTAGATCAATTATCAAACAAATTGATAATGTTCCTATAATAGGATTAACAGCTACAGCTACTGAAAAAGTTCAAGAAGATATATTAAAAACACTTGGTATGAGTGATGCTAATGTTTTTAAAGCTTCTTTTAATAGAGCTAACTTGTTTTATGAAGTACGGCCAAAAACTAAAGAAATAGAGAAAGATATTATTCGCTTTATTAAAACTAGAATAGGTAAATCAGGAATTATTTATTGTTTAAGCCGTAAAAAAGTAGAGGAAATAGCTCAAGTTTTGCAAGTAAATGGTATAAATGCTGTACCTTATCATGCTGGATTAGACGCTAAAACTAGAGTCAAACATCAAGATATGTTTTTGATGGAAGATTGTGATGTTGTAGTAGCTACTATTGCGTTTGGTATGGGAATAGATAAACCAGATGTTCGTTTTGTTATTCATCATGATATTCCTAAAAGTTTAGAAAGCTATTACCAAGAAACTGGTAGAGCTGGAAGAGATGGTGGAGAAGGATATTGTTTAACGTTTTATTCATATAAAGATATTGAAAAGCTAGAGAAGTTTATGGCAAATAAACCTGTAGCTGAACAAGAAGTTGGCCATGCCCTTTTACAAGAGGTTGTTGGTTATGCTGAAACTTCAATGAATAGACGTAAATATTTACTGCATTATTTTGGAGAAGAGTTTGATGCTGTAAATGGTGAAGGTGCTGATTTAGATGATAATATGCGTAATCCAAAGAAAAAGCATGAGGCTGATAAAGAAGTTGTAAAGTTACTCTCAGTAATTAGAGATACTAATGAAATGTACAAGCCTAAAGAGGTGGTTAATACAATAATTGGTAAGGAAAACGCATTGCTAAAATCCCACAAAACAACACAACAACCATTTTTTGGAATAGGAAAAGATAAGGATAATCATTACTGGATGGCTTTAATACGTCAAGTGTTAGTAGTTGATTTAATTAGAAAGGAAATTGAACAGTATGGAGTTTTAAAATTGACTAAAAAAGGAAGAGAATTTATAGAAAACCCTACGTCATTCATGATGACTGAAAATCATGTATATGCAACTGATGATGATGGAACTATTATTACTAATACTAAGTCTGCTGGTGCTGGAGTAGATAATAAATTAGTAACAATGTTAAAAGACTTAAGGAAAAACGTAGGTAAAAAATTAGGAGTACCACCATTTGCAGTTTTTCAAGATCCTTCTATTGACGATATGGCGTTAAAATATCCAATCAACCTAGAAGAATTATCTAAAGTTCACGGAGTTGGAGAAGGTAAAGCTAAAAAGTATGGTAAAGATTTTGTCAAGTTGATAGCAAATTATGTAGAGGAAAATGAGGTAATGCGTCCAGATGATTTAATAGTAAAGAGTACTGGTGTAAATTCTGGCTTAAAGCTATATATTATTCAAAATACCGATAGAAAGTTACCATTAGAAGATATAGCAAAATCAAAAGGTTTAGAGATGCCTGAATTAATTAAAGAAATGGAAGCTATTGTTTTTTCTGGTACAAAATTAAATATTGATTATGCTATAGAGGATTTGTTAGACGAAGATCAACAGGAAGAGATAAGTGAATATTTTATGGAGGCAGAAACTGATAAAATACAAGATGCACTTGACGAATTTGAAGGAGACTATGATGATGATGAACTTCGATTAATGCGAATAAGATTTATGAGTGAAGTAGCAAATTAAATTATACACTTTGTGTAAATTAAGATGAATAAATAAGAATTATATTTATGGGCGCAAGAGTTTAATCTCTTGCGTTTTGGTTTGTAATAGTTACTGCTAGAAAGTGCAATTTTGAATTTCATAGTTTCTTTAAATTAGAAAAAATAAAAACACCTAGTGTAATTTGTACAAGATTGTTTTAAATGCAAAAAATAAAAATTAAGTTTTTTATATTGATGTTATAAAATATATTATTCTGTTACTTATACTATAATTTCCAGTCAAACTTATTAAAAATAACGTTCCAATCCTGAGGGAAATTTGATTTTAATTTGATTTTTTTGTTGAAAAAAGGATGTATAAACTCAAGTGAATATGCATGTAAGAATAAATTACCACAATCAAAATTATTAATAAACATCAAGTTATGATTTTTGTCTCCATATTTTGGGTCACCTATAAGAGGGTGACTTATTTTATTTGTATGTATCCGTAATTGATGTAATCTTCCAGTTTTGGGAGTTAACTTCAGTAAACTGTACCTTGATGTATCATAGGGTTTTACAGGTATGTTTAAAGTTGTTTTTTTTATAGTTTCAATTTGAGTCTCAGCTTCTTTATACACATTTGAATCACGTCCTTTTACAGGGGTATCAATAGTGGTAAATGATGGTGAATGGCCTCTTACAATCCCGAAATAAACTTTCTGAATTAATTTTTCAGTGAAAAGACTTTGAAATTTAGAAACAAATTTGGTTTGTTTAGCGAGTAAAATGATTCCTGAAGTTTTTCTGTCTAACCTATGAATAGGATAGAATTTACCCCCAATTTGTTCATTTAATAATTGTAATAATGATTTTTCGTCAGCAACATTTCTTGAATGATGTGCATGATGAACAACAACATTGTTAGGTTTTGTTACGCAAACTATATACTCGTCTTGATAAATAATTTCTAGTTTCAAAATTAATGATACTGTTTAAATTTATAATTGTACTTCTTTTTTTAAATATAAAAGCATAACTAATGAAAGAACTCCACAAGCTAAAAACCCAACAAATAAAGGTAGGGATGTGGTTGTAATAAAGCTGCCTATAAACATAGCTATGGGTACAGCCATTATTGTAGAAATAAAACCATTAAATGCTGCGCCAATCCCAGCAATGTGACCTATAGGCTGCATTGCTAATGATCTTAGATTTCCAAATAAAAAACCTATCGAAAAAAATTGAAGAGCAAAAAATACCAGAATAATTTCAATACTAGGATTGTTAGAACCAAAAAATAAAACAATATAAATAACAGGAATTAAAATGAAAATATAAGTAAAAAAATAGACTAACTTAAACATACCAAACCTCATAACTAAAGTTCCATTTAAAAAAGTAGCAAAACCTACAGAGATAGCTAATCCAGCAAAAATAAAAGGAAACTCTTCAGATAAATTATATTGTTCTTGAAAAATATGTTGAGAAGCACTTAAATACACCATAAAAGATCCTGTAATTAACCCCGATATTAAAGTAAAAACAAATGCTTGTTTTTGTTTTTTAAATTCTTTGTATCCATTGATAAAAAGTTTGTAAGATAAAGGTGCCTTATGTTCTTTTTTTAATGTTTCAGGTTGTCTTTTCCAAAGCCATATCATGATTAATACTCCAAATATTAATTGGCTATAGAATATAGATTTCCAGCCGTAGTTATCAAGCATAATTTTACCTAAAGAAGGGGCCACAACAGGAACTAAAATAAAAATAACAACTATAAATGACATTATCTTAGCCATATAATTACCACTAAAACTATCTCGTACCATGGCTATACTTATGGTTCTAGGAGCAGAAAGTCCGATTCCTTGTAAAATTCTACCAACAACCATCATTTCAATGCTAGAAGAAGTTATGCAAATAAAACTAGCTAAAACAAAAATAAAAAAACCGAAATATATTATTGGTTTTCTACCAAAGCTATCAGAGATGGGACCTGCAATTAATTGACCAAATCCAAGCCCTAAAAAAATCATTGTAACAAGAAGTTGATTATCACTTGAACCCTTAAGATTGATAGAATATCCTATTTGATTCAAAGCAGGAAGTAAAGCATCAATAGATAGAGCGACTAATGACATTAAAGAAGCCATCAAAGTAATGAATTCTAATCTAGAATTATTTGAAGTTTTATGCATTCAACAAAATTACAACAACTAGTAAATTAAATGGTAAAAAAAGGAAACTAAAAAATAAAAATGGGGCTATTAGCTTTAAGAAGGGTTAAGGTTCACTAATAGCACCCAGTATATAATTAATTTGTGATAAAACAATTAAAAAGTAAAATACCCTACCTTTTTTTTAAAAAAATAGTAAGTTTGTTGCAATGAAAACAAAAAAAACAATTTGTCAACCAAAAGTATTTGAAGATGTTTATGATAAACAATCCAAGTCACTACATAATTTTATGTATTACAAATGTGGTGATAAAGATTTAGCTGAAGATTTTGTACAAGAGTCTTTCATTAAGTTATGGGACAATTGTTCAAAAGTACTTGTAGAAAAAGCTAAATCATTTTTGTTTACTGTTGCAAACAACATGTTTTTAAATCATGTCGCTCATAAAAAGATTGTACTAAAACATTCCTCTGAAAATAAAAAAGGTTATACAAATGAAACCCCTGAATTTATCATTGAAGAAAAAGAGTTTTTAACTAAGCTTAAAAGTGCTATAGCAGATTTACCAGAAAAACAGCGAGAAGTTTTTTTATTAAATAGAATTGATAAAAAAAAGTATAGAGAAATAGCTGAAATATTAGATATATCGGTTAAAGCAGTAGAAAAGAGAATGTCTTTAGCATTAAAAACGTTAAGAGATAAAATAGGGAGGAATTTAAAGTAGGGTAGCTTATACTTTACTTGTTATACAATAAGAAAGGCAGAAAATGAATAAAAGGATAGATAATGATTTTTTAACTAAGTGGTTAAATAATCAGCTTACAAAAAATGAATTAGAAGATTTTAAAAAGACTTCCGATTATGCTTTGTATGAAAAAATAATGGATGTATCGTCCCAATTTGAAGAACCAATATTTGAAAAGGAAAAGGTTTTTAAGAGGATTAAAGCAAAAACAACTACTTCATTAGGTGTAGAAAAAAGAAAGTCAAAAGTTTTTAAATTGAATTGGTTATCTACAGTAGCTGCAGCTGTTTTAATTATATTTAGTATCTTTTATTTCTTAGATAATTCAACAAATTATGAAACTAAATTTGGAGAACGATTAGCCCTTGTTTTACCTGATTCTTCCGAGGTGTTGTTAAATTCTAAATCTTCAATAAACTTTTATGAAAAAGATTGGAACAAATCCCGTGAATTATTTTTAGTAGGAGAGGCATTTTTTAAAGTAAAACATGGAAAAACTTTTAAGGTTACGACTGATGTTGGTGAGGTAAAAGTATTAGGAACTCAATTTAATGTTAAATCAAATCAAGAATATATTGAGGTTCATTGTTTTGAAGGAAAAGTAAAAGTTAATTCTGGAGAGTCTACTCATATTTTAACAAAAGGAAAAGCTTTAAGATACTTTAAATATGGTACGGATGAAGATCAAAAGTGGGATATAGAACAGCAAGAACCTACATGGAAAAATGGAGAAACTTCTTTTAAAAGCATAGCTTTGAAACATGTGGTTTCATCTTTAGAAAATCAGTACGGAATAAGTATAAAAACTTCTGATATTGATTTAAAACAAAAATTTACAGGAAGTTATACCCATAACAATTTAAAAGTAGCTTTAAAAACTGTTTTTGAACCTATGAAAATAGGAGTTATCTTTACGGATGCAAAAATAGTTACATTAGTTAAAAAGTAAATGAATTTCAAATTTTATGTTTTATTAATATTGCCTTATTTTTGGGCAATAAATGCTATGCATGCTCAAAATAATAAACAAAAGGACTCAATACTGTTAAGGTCCTTTTTTGTTGTTTTAGAAAAGAAATATGAAATAAAATTTTCATACAATGATAAGCTTATTAAAAATAAGTATGTCCATAATTCATTAGTTAAACTTCCTTTAGCTAAGATTCTTGATAAAATAGCTGTCAGCTTTAAGTTAAAATTTGAAAAAATTACTGAAAGATATATAACAGTAACAAAATCAGAGAAATTATTTCATGTATGCGGTAAAATTTTTGATTTAAAAGATAAAAAAAAAATTCAAGGTGCCAGTGTCGTTTCTTTAAATAGAAGTAAAGGTGTTATTTCTAATCAAAATGGTTTTTTTAAACTCTCTAATCTTAATGAAAATGATAAAATTGAGATTTCTTTTATAGGGTATGATTCAAAGGTTTTAATAGTTAATGAAAAATTAGCAAAAGGTTGTTTATCAGTAGGTTTAAGTGAGTCTACTACTTTGTTGGAAGAAGTTTTAGTGTCAGACTATATGGTGGGAGGGATTGATAAAAAGACTGATGGGTCATTAGTTATTTCACCCAAAAAATTAGGTACCGTCTCTGGTTTAACTGAACCTGATATTTTGCAAAGTGTGCAATTATTACCAGGAATTAATAGTCCTGATGAAACTGCTTCAGGATTATTTATTCGAGGAGGTACTCCTGAACAGAATTTAATCCTTTTTGATGGTATTAAAATGTATAATTCGTCTCATTTCTTTGGAATGATTTCTGCTTTTAATCCTTATATAGTTGATAAAGTTAAAGTTTTTAAAAGTGGTGCTAGTGCTGAATATGGTAATCATACATCTGGTGTAATTGATATAGAAACAAATAAAGAAATACCGGAAAGTATTAATGGAGGTTTTGGTGTAAACATGACACATTTTGATGCTTTTGTTAATTTACCAATTTCAAAAAAAATTGGAATATCTTTATCTGGTAGAAGATCTTTTACTGATGTTTTTAAAACAAATACATTTAATAGATTATCAAAAAAAGTGTTTCAAAATTCAATTATTTCTATAAATGAAAGTGCTGGAAGTGAATTTTATGATAGTAAAAATGATTTTTATTTTTTTGATGTTAATTCTAAACTTACTTATAAACCTTCTTCAAAAGACGTTATTACATTTAATTATTTGTTAGTTAGAAATAAATTGAATTATTTGTTTAAGACTAAAAATTCTAAACGGTACATAACAGAAGATGATTTACAAATCAATAACTCTGGTGTTAGGGCTATGTGGGAACGTAATATAGGAAGTAGTTCTGTTTTAAGAACAAATTTTTATTCTTCTACATATGATTTAAACTATGAGTATATTGGAGCGTTTGACTATGGAAGTCCATATATACAAAAGGCATTGAAAACTAATGTTATTAATGATTTAGGGTTTAAAAGTGTTTTTGAGAAAAAAGTAAATGAAAAATCTTCTTTCTTAACCGGCTATGAGTTTTCAAATAATAGTATTTGTTATAATATAGAGAGAAGTCTTAAATCTGCAGTTTCAAGTACGAAGTATAAAATTGCGGATTCTGGAAATAATAATTCTCATGCCTTATTTTTTAATTATGGGTATAATAACTACAAAAAAACAATTGTAAATTTAGGTGTAAGAACAAATTATTTTACACTTTCTAATAAAGTTTATTTTGCACCTAGAGTATATTTTCAACAACAATTGTTTCCTAACTTTTCATTCAAAACATCCTTTGAATTTAAACAACAAAATATAGGAAGGCTCTTAGAGGTTCATACTTCTGATTTTGGTTTGGAAAATGAAGTTTGGTTACTAATAGATAACGAAGAATTACCAATTTTAAGAAATAAACAATATACTTTTGGAACCATATATAAAGCTAATGGTTTAACGTTTGATATTGATTATTACAGAAAGTATAGTAAAGGGGTAACTTCTGCAACTAAAGCTACTGAAGGTAATATTAGAGGGTTTTATCAAGGAACTGGTAAAGTTGATGGTGTAGATGTATTATTGAAAAAAACGATAAATAATTACAATACTTGGGTAACCTATAGTTATAGTAAATCTAGATATATTTTTGATGAAGTTAACAAAGGGAAGTTCTTTCCAACAAACTTCGATACGACAAATAGTTTTTTGTGGGCACACAATTTAAATTTAGGTAATTTTAGTTTTTCTTTAGCTTGGGTATGGAAAACAGGAACACCATACTCTCCCGTTAAAAGACTTGAAAACAATGGAAATCTTGTTTTTGGAGATCTTAATTCAAAGAGATTACCACCTTATCATAAGATGGATTTATCATCTAGTTATTCTTTTAATTTTGATAAAAACAAAAAATGGACTGGAAAAATAGGGTTTTCGTTACTTAATTTATATGACAGAACAAATTATTTAAGAAGGAGTTACTATAGTGTTTGGGACGGCTTCAGATATACAGTTAAGGAAAGAGAACAGGTGTCTTTAGGCATGACTCCAAATCTTGTTTTGAGAATTTTTATTAAATAAATTTTTATTGTTAAGAAAACTAAGGTATCTTTGTTTAAAGAAAATAAAAATAAATTGAACAATATAAAGACCATATTTACAATAAAAGATCTTGAAAATATTTCTGGAATCAAGGCACATACTATAAGGATATGGGAAAAAAGATATAATTTATTTCAACCTAAAAGGACAGATACTAATATTCGTTATTACTCTTGTGAAAGTCTTTTGAAGCTGTTAAATGTAGTTTTACTAAACAAGCATAACTATAAAATATCAAAAATTGCTGAAATGTCTGAAGAGCAAGTGAAAATTACTGCTCGTGAATTGTCTTTCAAGCATGCAGTTGGTGATGAAGCCCTAAATTCTTTTAAGGTTTCGATGTTTCAGTTTGATAAAATATTATTTAATAATACATATAACAAGCTTTTACACAAAAAGACATTTAGGCAAATTTTTAAAGATGTATTTGTGCCATTCTTAGAAAGTATTGGGCTGTTATGGCAAACTGATACGTTACTTCCAGCTCATGAGCATTTTATATCTAATTTAATTATCCAGAAAATACAGCTTAATACTGAAAATTTGGAATATTCAGCTACAAAAGAAGATTTGACTTACGTTTTATTTCTTCCTGATGGAGAAATTCACGAAATAGGGCTTTTGTATTTAAATTACGAATTAGTATTAAGAGGCTACAGAACTATTTATTTAGGTCAAAGTTTACCTTTAAGTAATTTAAGTTACTTTTTTGACAGCGATACAGAAATGTGTTTTGTTTCCTCTATGACTGTTAAGCCTTATGAAGATAAGATAAAGGCTTATTTTAATGAAATAGACGAGATATTGAATTCAACAAGTCATAGGTTTATTGGCATCGGTAATAAAGCTATGTTAGTTGAAAATCAACAATTCAATTCATTTATTAAAGTTTACCCTTCGGTTATAAAAGTATTAGAAGAAATTTAGTTTCTTATTCTCTAAACTCATTTTTTTTTATGAAAAAATAACTCTCAAAATTATATATATATATTAATTTTGTTTAACTTTGTTGTAATATGATTAAACAAGAAAATAAAATATCAATAATAGGATCAGGTTTTTCTTCATTGTCAGCTGCGTGTTACTTAGCCAAATATGGTTATGATGTTACTGTTTATGAGAAAAACAAGACTGTTGGAGGAAGAGCAAGGCAATACATAAATGATGGATTTACATTTGATATCGGTCCTACATGGTATTGGATGCCAGATGTGTTCGAAAAGTTTTTTGCTGATTTCGGAAAAAAGCCTTCAGACTACTACGAGTTAGAAAAATTATCTCCAGCTTATCAAGTTTATTTTGGAGATAATGACAGTATTGTCATTCCTGATAATTTTCAAGAAATATGCGATGTTTTTGAAAAAGAAGAAAAAGGAAGTTCAAAGCACTTAGTTAAGTTTATGAAGTCTGCTGAAGATAATTATGATATAGCTGTGAGGGATATGGTTTATAAGCCAGGTGTTTCTCCACTAGAGTTGGTTTCTTTTAAAACAGCGGTTAGATTAAGTCAGTTTTTTTCAACTATAAGAAAACAAGTAAGAAAAAAAATAAAGAGCAATAAATTAGTTCAGATTTTGGAATTTCCTGTCTTGTTTTTAGGAGCAAAACCTAGTAATACGCCTGCCTTTTATAATTTTATGAATTATGCTGATTTTTCTTTAGGTACTTGGCATCCTGTAGGTGGTATGTATAAGGTAATTGAAGGGATGTTTGAACTAGCAAAAGACTTAGGTGTTAAATTTCAAACAGATGCTACAATAAACTCTATTGAGGTAGATCAAGACAATAAAATTTCAGGAATTGAGGTTAATGGAAAAAAGATAGAAACAAGTTTAGTTTTAAGTGGAGCAGATTATCATCATACAGAATCTCTACTGCCTTCCAATTTAAAGCAATATTCGGACAAGTATTGGTCAAAGAAAACATTTGCTCCATCATCTTTATTGTTTTATATTGGGTTTGATAAAAAATTAAAAAATGTAAGTCATCACACGTTATTCTTTGATACTGATTTTGATGAACATGCAAAAACAATTTATGACACACCTAGTTGGCCTGAAAAGCCTTTATTTTATGCAAGTTTTCCATCAATTACTGATAATTCATTTGCACCTGAGAATAAAGAGGCCGGAACTATTTTAATTCCTTTAGCTCCAGGTATTGATGATACTCCTGAAATAAGAGAAAAGTATTTTAATATTGTCATAGATCGGCTTGAAAAATTAACGGGTCAAGAAGTAAGAGATTCTATCTTATTTAAAGAAAGTTATTGTGTTAATGACTTTATAAATGATTATAACTCTTACAAAGGAAATGCTTATGGTTTGGCTAATATTTTAACTCAAACAGCTTTTTTAAGACCTAAAATTAAAAGTAATAAAGTAAAAAATTTGTATTTTACTGGGCAATTAACGGTTCCAGGGCCTGGTGTACCTCCGTCTTTAATTTCTGGTAAAGTAGCTTCTGAACTAATCTTAAAAACACGTATATAATGAAACAATTATTTGATCAAGTATCCTACAATTGCAGTAAATTGGTAACTAAAAAATATAGTACCTCTTTTTCTTTAGCAACAAGAATGTTGGCCCCAGAAATTAGAGCAGCTGTGTATAATATTTATGGATTTGTAAGGTTTGCAGATGAAATAGTTGATACATTTCATGATTATGATAAGGAAGCATTAATGCATCAGTTTGAGAAAAATTATTATTTAGGGAAGCATCAAGGAATTAGTTTAAACCCTATTTTAAATTCTTTCATTCAAACAGTAAATAAATATTGTATTGAAGATGAGCTAATCCAAGCATTCTTAAAAAGTATGAAAGCTGATTTGTTTAAAAAGGAATATACTACTCAAGCTGAATATAACGAATACATATACGGTTCTGCTGATGTAGTTGGTTTAATGTGTTTGAGAGTTTTTGTTAAAGGTGATAACAGTAAATATGAAGAGCTAAAAAAAGCAGCAATGCGATTGGGTTCAGCTTTTCAGAAAGTTAATTTTTTACGTGATTTAAAAGATGATTTTGAGTTGTTGAATAGATCTTATTTTCCAAATATAGACTTAAAACAATTAGACAAAGTATCTAAAGAACAAATTATAAAAGAAATTGAAGATGATTTTGAGTATGCATACAAAAATGGAGTTTTAAAATTACCGGTTGAAGCTAAATTTGGAGTATACATTGCTTACAGGTATTATAGAAGGCTATTAAAGAAGCTTAAATCTGTTCCTTCTTCCCAAATAATGGATACAAGAATACGAATTTCAAATAGTTTAAAAATAAGCTTGCTTATGAGAGGATATGCTAGGTATAAATTAAACTTATTATAAATGAATTGGTTGTTTTCTTCCTTAATGTTTATAATGCTGATTTTTAATTCTACACCTGATTATGTTCAGTCTTATCATGCAGCTAAAACTAAAAAACAAGAAGTTGAGTTTATAAACAAATATAAAAGTAGTTCTAAAATTAGCATTCTTGGTTACGTAGTTTCATTAGAAATGAAGCAAGCAAAATATAAATTTTTTCCTTGGAAAAAATTATCAATATTTAATAAAGGTAAAAAACGGTTAGAAAGTTTAATAAAAAGGCATCCGGATAATATCGATTTAAGATATCTACGTTTAGTAATTCAAGAAAATATTCCTTCATTATTAAATTATAAGTTAAACATTAAAGAAGATAAATTGTTTTTGAGTAAAATAATGAAAACTAAAAATACTTCAGATTATTTAGATTTTTATATAAAAAAGAATACATCATTATGATAATATTTATAGCTATAACCATTGGGACTTTTATTACAATGGAGGGTGTTACTTGGTGTACACACAAATATATAATGCACGGTTTTGGATGGTTTTTACATGAAGACCATCATCAGCCTGGTTATCCTCATGTTTTTGAAAAAAATGACGCTTTTTTTGTTGTTTTCGCAGTGCCAAGTATTTTACTTTTTTATTTCGGTATTAGGCCTGAATTGAATTACTTATTTTTCATTGGTTTAGGTATATTACTCTACGGAATTGCTTATTTTGTAATTCATGATGTACTTATTCACCGTAGGTTTAGTTGGTTTAAAAATACAAGTAATAGGTATCTAAGAGGTTTAAGGAAAGCACATAAAATTCATCATAAACATTTAGGTAAACCTGATGGAGAGTGTTTTGGTATGCTGTTTGTTCCTTTTAAATATTTCAAAAAAAGACAATAACAATGGATAATTACTTGTATCTCATATTAAATTTGGGTAGTTTAAGTATTCCTTTATTGTACAGTATTTATGAGAAAGAGTTTCACTTTATACAGTACATTAAGGCTGTTATATTGAGTATTGCGTTGATTGCAATTCCTTTTTTGATATGGGATGGTATCTTTACAAACTATGGAGTTTGGGGATTCAATTCTGATTATCATTTGTCATTGAGCATACTAGGTATGCCTTTTGAAGAATATTTGTTTTTTTTCTGTATTCCTTATGCTTGCTTATTTACACATGAGGTTTTAAAATTTTATTTACCCAACTTTACGTTATCAAAAGGAACAACTATTATAATATCAGTTATAGTATTGCTTATAACCAGTTTTCTACTGCTTTTTAACTTCGGTAAATTGTATACGACTGTAAATTTTTCAATTTTTATTCTGTTGATAATTTATAGCCTCAAGAAATATTTGAATATTTTGAGTAATTATTTGCCTAGTTTTATGGTGATAATGATTCCTTTTCTAGTTGTGAATGGTGTTTTAACAGGGAGCTTTATAGACGAACCTGTTGTTTGGTATAATAATAAAGAAAATATAAACTTTAGAATATTTACAATCCCGCTAGAGGATGTTTTTTATGCCTTTAATTTATTGTTTTCAATTCAATTATTGTTCAACTATTTTAAAAAGAAAATGTATGAAAAATAAACTTATTTTATATTTCTTAGTCTTTTTATCTGTTAATAATTTAGCACTTTATTTGGGTGTTTTATTAATGAATGATGGACCTAGTGAAATATGGTATCTTACATTAAATAAAGCACCTTGGACTCCACCTGGATGGGTTTTTGGAGCAGCTTGGTCTCAATCATGTTTTTCTTTTCTTTTTACATGACTAAATTGAGCTTGACTTTTAATTTTATAAATAAGAAATTAATTATTTTATTTAGTGTTCAGTGGATACTAAATGTATGTTGGAATTGGTTTTTTTTTAACAATCATCAAACTGAAATTGGACTTATCATACTAATATTATTATGGTTATTAATAGGTTATTTCACGTTCAAATACATAAAAATACTTAATTTTTATTCAATATTAATCATTCCATACTTAGTATGGATGACCATAGCTACTAGTTTAAATGCATACATAGTTTTTAACAATTAAAATATACAGTAATGGCTAGAAAAAAAAATATAACATCAGACAAAATAATAGAATTATACATGGATCAAGTATTGATGGGAAATAATACTCCACATACAATATATGCTTTTTCTAAAAATAATGATTTTGACGAAAGTGATTTCTATAAATTTTTCAATAGTTTTGAAACTCTTGAGAAAAAGGTTTTTGCAATTTTTTGTTCTAAAACCGTTCAATTATTATTGCAAAATGACGATTACAAAACGTATGATGCAAAAAGTAAATTATTAAGTTTTTACTATACTTTTTTCGAATTACTATCAGCTAATAGATCGTATGTGATTTTAAAGTTGAAACAAAATAAAAACAAATTAGAATCTTTAAAATTATTATCAAAGTTAAGAAAAGAGTTTCAAGACTATATATCAGCTGAAATTCATACTGATAAAATTGATTTTAAGAATAAAACTGTAAATAAAATCCAAGATAAAGGATTTTTAGAGGCTTCATGGATGCACTTATTATTTACACTTCAATTTTGGTTAGATGATCAATCTGAAAACTTTGAAAAAACAGATATTTTTATTGAAAAGTCAGTAAAAGCTAGTTTTGATTTAAGAGATATTACACCTTTACAAAGTGTGTTTGATTTTGCTAAATTTTTGTGGAAAGAAAAAATGCCCTCAGTATGAAAAGTATAGATAATATCCCAACTTCAAAAATTCAACGAGCCTCTAAATTAATTACTACAGGTATAAAAGTAGGTGTAAATTATGCCAAGTATTATGGAGAAAAGATAGTAAAATCAGAAGAGGAAGCTAAAGAAAATTTAAATGAAGCGAATGCAACCGATATTTATGACGGTTTGAAAACTTTAAAAGGCTCTGCTTTGAAAGTTGCTCAAATGTTAAGTATGGAAAAAAATATTTTACCAAGTGCTTACGTAGAAAAATTTTCTTTATCTCAATTTTCTGTTCCACCATTATCTCCTCCTTTAGTTGTTAAAACTTTTAAAAACTATTTAAAAAGAACACCTTTAGAAGTTTTTGATACATTTACTTCGAAATCTGTAAATGCTGCTAGTATTGGACAGGTTCATAAAGCAACTAAAGGAAATAAAAAATTAGCAGTTAAAATACAATATCCTGGTGTAGCAGAAAGTATTTCTTCTGATTTAGCTATGGTTAAACCTATAGCTATAAAGATGTTTAATATTAAAGGAGAGGGGTCAGATGAGTATTTTAAAGAGGTTGAAAATAAATTAACGGAAGAGACTAATTATGAATTAGAGCTGAAACAAAGTAAAGAAATTGCTGAGCAGTGCAGTATGATTCCAAATTTAAAGTTTCCAGATTATTATCCTGAGTATTCTACAAAGAAAATTTTGACTATGGATTGGATGGAAGGAATTCATTTATCTGAATTTACTTTAAAAAATAATTCTGTTGAAACGTTAAATAAAATAGGGCAAGCTTTATGGGACTTTTACATGTATCAAATGCACATGCTAAGAAAGTTGCCATGCAGATCCACATCCAGGTAATTTTTTAGTATCAAATAAAAATGAACTCATTGTTATCGATTTTGGATGTATGAAAGAAGTTCCTGATAATTTTTATGTACCTTATTTCGAATTAGCACAAAAGAATAATATTGAAAATCCAGCTTTTTTTGAAAGTAAATTATATGAGCTTGAAATTTTAAGAGATGACGATTCTGATCAAGAGAAAGTTTTTTTTAAATCATTATTTTATGAAATGCTTTCACTTTTTACACAACCTTTTCATGAGGATGTGTTTGATTTCTCTGATGCTACTTTTTTTAATAAAATAGCCGATTTAGGTAAAAAGTATGCTAAAAGCACTGAACTAAGAAAAATGAATGGAAATAGAGGTTCAAAGCATTTTATTTATATAAATAGAACATTTTTCGGTTTATATAACTTAATGCATGACTTAAAAGCAAATCACATAAAGATTAACAATTTTAAAAATTTATAAATGTATTTAACAAGAGCTTATATTGATAGTTTAGAACATTTATATAAGATTAATTTAATCAATAGTGTTTCTGGTTTTAAACCAGCAAATCTAATTGGTACTAAATCTAAAGAAAATATTACTAATGTTGCCGTTTTTAGCTCTGTTGTGCATTATGGTTCGGCACCACCAATATTAGGTTTCGTTGTTCGTCCTACAACTGTTCGAAGGAATACGTATGATAATATTAAAGAAACTGGTTACTTTACAATTAACCATATTCATAATGCTATCATTGAAGATGCGCACCATACCTCTGCAAAATATTCTTCTGAAATATCGGAGTTTGATAAAACTAATTTAAAGGAAGAATACTTAAATGATTTTTACGCTCCTTTTGTAGAGGGAAGCCCGGTTAAAATAGGGTTGAAATATTTAGAGGAATACCATATAAAAGCAAACAATACAATACTTGTTTTAGGAGAAATTATTGATTTGTATATAGATGATTCATTAATAAATGAAGATGGTTTTATTGATTTATTAAAAGGAAACGTTACAGCTATAAACGGATTAGATGCTTATGTTGTTCCTGAGACAAAGACAAGGTTAAGCTATCAAAGACCTAAAAAATAAGGTTTTTCTGTAGCTGCTTAAAAGATAATTTATATGAAAATACTTATAACAGGCACTACGGGGTACATAGCAAAACGATTAATTCCTAGCTTATTACAAAAAGATTATCATTTAGTTTGTTGCGTACGTGATTTAACTAGAATTCCTGAAGATTTAAAAAATAAAAAGCAAATTGAATTTATTAAAATTGATTTTCTAAGTACTGATATTGTATCAATACCAAAAGACATAGACGTTGCATATTATTTAATACATTCAATGTCAACAAGTAGCGATAACTTTGAAAAATTAGAATATAACTGTGCAATTAATTTTAAGTCTATTTTAGAACAAACATATTGCAAGCAGGTTATTTATTTGAGTGGTATTGTTAATGATGCGTCATTATCCAAACATTTACAGTCTCGTTTTAAAGTTGAACAAACTTTAAGGTCTGTAAAGTATGCTTTAACTACTTTTAGAGCAGGAATTATTGTGGGAAGTGGAAGTGCTTCCTTCGAGATTATACGTGATTTGGTTGAAAAACTTCCAGTTATGGTAGCTCCAAAATGGTTAAAAACAAAAACACAACCAATAGCAATAAGAGATGTGTTAACGTATTTAAGTAAAGCTATATTAGAAGAAAAATTATATAATCGCTCTTATGATATTTATGGCCCAGAAATACTCACTTATAAACAGATGTTACTTCAATTTGCAGAAACTAGAAATTTTAAAAGGTTTATTTTAACGCTACCTGTTTTAACTCCTAAATTATCATCTTATTGGTTGTATTTTGTTACTTCTACCTCATTTAAATTAGCTAGTTCTTTAGTAGATAGTATGAAGGTAGAGGTGATTGGAAAGCCTTCAAATATTAATTCTATTATAAAAATTGCGCCGATTACCTATAAGGAAGCAGTTAACAAGGCTTTTGTTAAAATAGCTCAAAATTCAGCTATCTCTAGCTGGAAGGATGCGATGATTAGTGGAGTTTTTAATACTCAATTATCCCAATATATTACAGTTCCTCAATACGGATGTTTTAAAGATATAAGAAGTAAAAAAATAGTAAATGAAGAACAAACTTTGAATAAAATATGGAGTATTGGGGGAGAGAATGGCTGGTATACATATAATTTTTTATGGAAAATAAGAGGGTATGTAGATAAATTATTTGGAGGTGTTGGATTGAGAAGAGGAAGAAGACATAAAACGGAGTTAGTAGCTGGAGATGCATTAGATTTTTGGAGGGTTCTTTTAGCGGATAAAGAAGAAAAAAGGTTGTTGTTGTTTGCTGAAATGAAATTACCAGGTGAAGCTTGGCTAGAATTCAAAATTGTTAAGGGGAAATTGTATCAAAGAGCCGTTTTTAGACCTCAAGGAGTTCTGGGAAGACTATACTGGTTCAGTGTATTACCTTTTCATTCCTTTGTTTTTCAGGGAATGTTAAATTATTTAGTAAAAAAATAATTGTGAAAGGTGTAAAAAAGCAACATCTACCCTATAAAACATGTATAGTGTGTAATTTGCCATTTTCATGGAGAAAGAAATGGGAGAAAAATTGGGAGGCAGTTAAATATTGTAGTAAAAAATGCAGGAAAAAATCAAAGGCTATACTCTAATTTGGTTTAGAAATGACCTTAGACTTCATGATAATAAAGTTTTAGAACAAGCAATTAATGAAAAACTTCCCATAATTGCCATATTTCTATTTAATGATAAAAGATTTTCTAAAAGTACATTCGGTTTTAAGAAAATAGGAAAGTTTCGTATGAAGTTTTTGACTGAAACCGTCTTATGTCTTCAAAATAAAATGAAGAAATATAATATCCCTTTATTTATTTACAATAAGTATGACAAAGAAGTATTTTTAGAATTAAACACGCATTTTAAAATAATAAATTTTTTTTATCAAAAAAGTTGGACCTATGAAGAACTTCAGGAAGAAAAAAGAATTATACGCTATTTATCTAAAAGAATAGTTGTTAAGTCGGTTTTTAATCAACTCTTATTTAATGTTGATGATGTTATGAAATTGTTTTCTGAAATACCTAGGTCCTTTAGTGGTTTTAGAAAAAAAATAGAAAAACACTGTCATATACCTAATTTATTAGATTATGAAATACCAATTCAAGATAAAATAGAAGTAAAATTAGGAGATGAAATCAATTTAGATCAATTGGCTTACTTTGATTCTAATTATAAGAAATATACAGTATTTCCTTTTTTGGGAGGAGAAAATGAAGGGGTGAAAAGGTTAGATGAATACTTTTTTAAAACCAAAAACATAGCAGTTTATAAAAAAACAAGAAATCAATTGTTGGGTATTAACTATAGTTCAAAATTTTCTCCTTGGTTAGCTAATGGTGCACTTTCTTCAAGACTGGTTTATTGGAAAATAAAAGAATTTGAAAAAAAAATTATAGCAAATGAATCTACGTATTGGTTATTCTTTGAACTTTTATGGAGAGAATTTTTCAAATATGTATCTATGAAACATGGTGATTCAATTTTTAAAAAAGAAGGTATTCAAAATAAAAAAGTTTACAATATAATTGATAATGATATCATAAAAAGTTGGGTAGAAGGTAAAACAACTAATGATTTTGTAAACGCAAACATGATAGAGTTAAAGCTAACAGGATGGATGAGTAATAGAGGAAGGCAAAATACAGCTTCATTTTTAGTACATAATTTAAACCAAGACTGGCGAGTAGGAGCGGCATATTTTGAAAGTTTATTATTAGACTATGATGTTCATAGTAATTATGGAAATTGGATGTACATAGCTGGGGTTGGTAATGATTTAAGGAATAAACCTTTTGATGTAAAGAAACAGGCGATGATTTATGATGCAAAAGGTGAGTTTATTAATAAATGGTTGTAAACTAAAGTATATTGAAAACACTAAGACTAATATTAGGAGACCAGCTGAATATAAAGCATTCTTGGTTTAAAGAAATTAATGAAGACGTTTTGTATTGTATGTTTGAAATAAAGCAAGAAGCTACTTATGTTAAGCAACATATTCAGAAAATTGCTGGATTTTTTGGAGCTATGAGAGATTTTTCTAGTCAGTTACAAGAAAAAGGGCACAACATAATATATTATAAAATCAATGATAAAAATAATAGCCATAGTTTTAAAAATAATATATTACAGATAGCAGAAGAAAGAGATATAAAGAATTTTGAGTATCAATATCCTGATGAATATCGAATAAATGAAGAGTTGCTAACTTGTGCTTCAAAATTAAAAATAGCCTCAAAAGTTGTATCCTCAGAACATTTTTATACTGAAAGAGAAGAGTTATCTGTTTTTTTTAAAGATAAAAAGCAAACTGTAATGGAAACTTTTTATCAATACATGCGAAAAAAACATCAGGTTTTAATGGAGAATAATAAACCTGTAGGAGGTAAATGGAATTATGATAAAAGCAATAGAAAAAAATGGAAAGAAGATAGTTTTATTCCTCTTCCATATGAAATAAAGCATGACGTATCAGAAATTCTAGCTGAAGTGAATGGTGTAGGAATAGAAACATTTGGTAATATTAATGATACTTTTTTTAATTATCCATTAAATAGAGAAGAGGCGTTAGGGCAATTAAATTATTTTGTTAAAGAGTTACTTCCTTTATTTGGAGATTATCAAGATGCGATGCATGATCGGGAGGTATACCTTTATCATTCTAAACTTTCATTTGCTTTAAATATAAAACTAATAACACCAAAAGAGGTTGTTGATAAAGTTGAGAAATCATATTATAAAAATAATACTATAGGTATATCTCAGGCGGAAGGTTTTATCCGTCAAATTTTGGGGTGGAGAGAGTTCATGAGAGGGATGTACTGGAAACTAATGCCTACTTTTAAAAAGACTAATTTTTTTGGACACCAAAACGCATTACCTGATTTTTTTTGGACGGGAAAAACAAAAATGAATTGTGTTAAAAATTGTTTGAAAAACTCATTGGATAATTCATACGCACATCATATACAAAGATTAATGGTTTTAGGTAACCTAGCTTTATTATTGGAAGTAGATCCTGAAGAAGTTGATAAATGGTATTTAGGAGTTTATATAGATGCTGTAGAATGGGTTCAATTACCAAATACAAGAGGAATGAGTCAATATGCTGACGGAGGTTTGATAGCCACAAAACCTTATGTTTCTAGTGCTAATTATATTGACAAAATGAGTAATTACTGTTCTGATTGTAGTTATGATAAAAAAGATAAAATATCTACAAAAGCTTGTCCTTTTAATAGTTTGTATTGGAACTTTTTAGCTACTAAACAAGAAGAATTAAAAAAAAATAGAAGGATGTTTATGATGTTTAACCTTTTGAATAAAATGGACTCCGATTTGTTAATGTCTTTAAAATCAAGAGCTAATAGTATTATTAATTCACCAGATAACTATTGATTTTTAGTTTTGTTTAACTAAATATTGTTTTTGTTAAACAAAAATAGTATCTTTGATTAGGTTAGTATTATATCAATGGTCAAAGAAGAAAAAATAGCAGTTGTTTGGTTTAAGAAGATCTTCGTTTACATGATAATGAAGCGTTACATAATGCAATTAATTCAGGGCATAAAGTGTTATTATTGTATGTATTTGAGCCTACTTTATTAGATGATCCCCATTACTCTAAAAGACATTGGAATTTTGTTAAAGAATCAATAAGTGATATAAATCAAGAATTAAATAATTTAAATACTAGGGTTTTAACTGTTGAATCTGAAATATTACCTTTATTTAGTTATCTATTATCTCAAAAGAAAATAGTTAGTATTTTTTCACATCAAGAAACAGGGATTTTAAAAACATTTAAGAGAGATAAAACATTTAAAAGATTTTGTAGGAACAATTCAATAAGTTGGACAGAAAGCATTAATAATGGTGTTTTTAGAGGTAGAACCAATAGAGCTAATTGGAAAGAAGATTGGGAATCTTATATGAAATCTTCACAATTTGTTTTTAACTCAATGATTTTTAATAATTTTATTGACATTGACGAAATAGAGACATTAGAAAACAATTTAATTAAGGTTTCGTTGCAGACTCATAAAAGTGATTTTTTTCAGTACGGAGGAAGATCAACTGGAGTTAAATATCAAAAATCTTTTTTTAATGAACGTTATGTTAATTATTCTAAACATATTTCAAAACCTAATGAAGCAAGAATAAGTTGTAGTAGACTTTCACCATATATAGCTTGGGGAAACATTTCTGTCAGAGAGGTTTTTCAATATGCCAAAGAATATAGAAAAACTGCAAAAAATAAAATAGCTATTGATGCATTTACTTCAAGGTTAAGATGGCAAGCACATTTTATTCAAAAATTTGAAATGGAATGCATCATGGAAACAGAGAGTTTAAATAAAGGTTTTCACAAATTAAAAAAAGAAATTTCTGAAAAATACCAAGAAGCTTGGAGAGATGGGGTAACAGGAATTCCATTTATTGATGCATCAATGCGTTGCTTATCTCAAACTGGATACATTAATTTCAGAATGCGAGCAATGTTAGTATCCTTTTTTATTCACAATCTATGGCAACCATGGCAGGATGCTTCGAAATACCTATCAAAAATATTTTTAGATTTTGAGCCTGGGATTCATTTTCCTCAATTACAAATGCAAGCAGGTGAAACTGGCATAAATACTATCAGAATTTATAACCCTATAAAAAATGGTTTAGAACATGATTCTGATGCTAAGTTTATTACAAAATGGGTACCTGAATTAGAACAATTACCTGTTAGATTTAGACACGAACCTAATAAGTTAACAAACTTAGAGCAAAAGTTATACAATTTTACCCTGGGAGTTGATTATCCAAAACCAATTGTTAATATTTCATCTACTAGAAAAAAAGCATCTGATGTTATATGGAATATGAGGAAGGATAAGGATGTAATTGAAGAAAGTATTCGAATATTAAATAAACATGTAATAAAATAATTATGTTAATTTTTAACACCACATATACGGATAAAAGTGATGAAAGCGAAATAAATGAGCTTGTTGGAACTCCATTTTCATTTTTTAAAAGAATACAGTTAAAAGGAATTGGCTCAAAAAGGATGATTATTTATTCTGTAAGTAAAAATTTTAAAAAATTAATAAATAATGTCTCTGATATTAATTATGCGAATATTGAATTAAGACCAAAGGGGATTATAGTGCATTTTACTCAACAACTTAGACGTTATTCATGGGCAATACCCTATTATAAACTTGTAATCTTTAATGGTGACTATTTTAGTATACATTCTGACTCTAGTTTCATTCAATTGATGAAAGCTAAAGGTAAAGATCAAAACAGAAGCATTATTCAAAAAATCTTTCTATTAAAAAGTAAAATAAGTGAAGAATATGAATTTAGATAGCGGTTTAAATGTAGATAGAATTATTGAGATGGCATGGGAGGACAGAACAACTTTTGATGCTATTTACTATCAATTCAATTTAAAAGAGCAAGATGTTATCATTTTAATGAGAAAAAATTTAAAACCTTCAAGTTTTAAATTATGGAGAAAACGAGTACAAGGAAGAAAAACAAAACATAAAGCTAAACGTGTTTTTGAGTTAGGAAATTTTAAGTGTTCAAGACAACGTAGTATTAGTAATAATAAGATATCAAAAAGATAAATGAATAAAATAGCCATCACAAGAAAAGAACATTTTAATGCAGCGCACAGATTGCACAATAAACATTGGAATGAAGAAAAGAATAAAGAAATTTTTGGCAAGTGTAATAATCCTAATTATCATGGACATAATTATGATTTAGAGGTTACAGTTATAGGTCATATAGATGAAGATACTGGTTATGTTATTGATACAAAAATACTTTCAAACATTATTAAGAAAAAAGTATTAGAGCCATTTGATCATAAAAATTTGAATCTAGATGTTCCTTTTTTTAAAGATAAAAATCCAACAGTAGAAAACATTGCTGTGGTAATATATGATGAAATAATAAAAGATATTTCCAATGACTTGGAATTAAAAATTAAACTTTATGAAACACCAAGAAACTTTGTTGAATACCCTTATTAATAAAAATTCATTAGATGATTTTTCAATTGAAGAAATAGGGGATGACCATTTATATACAGGTATAGATACACCTTTAAAAAGCGACGCATTCTTATTGTCAGATGATGAGAAGAAGGATAAAATAGCGACTCTTTTTTCTCAAATAATGGACGTAATGGGCCTTGATTTAACTGATGATTCTTTAAAAGGGACTCCTAATCGTGTTGCTAAGATGTATATAGATGAAATTTTTTCAGGCTTAAATCCCAAAAATAAACCCAAAATAGCCTTGTTTGAAAATAAGTATCAATACAATCAGATGTTAATTGAGAAAGATATTCAGTTTTATTCTAATTGTGAACATCACTTTGTTCCAATAATTGGTAAAGCTCATGTTGCTTATATTTCTTCGGGTAAAGTTATTGGATTATCTAAATTAAACAGAATAGTTCAATACTATGCAAAACGACCTCAAGTACAGGAACGATTAACAAATCAAATAGCTACAGATTTACAAGCTATTTTAAACACAAAAAATGTTGCTGTTATTATAGACGCTAAACATTTATGTGTATCATCAAGAGGTGTTAAAGATGATTCTTCATCAACAATTACTTGTTTTTATGGAGGTGTTTTTAATACAAAAGAAAAAATAGTTGAATTACAAAATTATATAAAATGAGCACAGTAAATTTAATAGAAGAAGCTCTAAATTTTGAGAGCAATCATAAAAGTTTTAGAACAAGAAATGAAAAAATATTAGCTTCAAGGAAGGCAAAAGAACTGGTTTTATCTTTAAATAACATTTATAAAAAAACAAAAGACAAAACTTTAATGGATATCATGAAGCGTATAACAGTGATAAAAAGAAAAATGGAAAAGAGGTTAAAAGGAAGAATGTAATAAACTAATTATAATTTAAAAATGAAAACAATTCTTGTAGTTGGAGGAAGTAAAGGTATTGGAAAAGCATTAGTTGATAAACTTAAGGATACTTGTACTATTATAACGATTAGTCGCTCTAAAGTTGAGGCTGTAGGTCATGGAAGTCATTTTTCATTAGATGTTTTAGAGGATGATTTACCTGATATTGATAATATTGATGGATTAGTATATTGTCCGGGTAGTATTAATTTAAAGTCACTCTCTCGTTTAAAAATAGAAGATTTTCAAAATGATTTTAATATTAATGTTTTAGGAGCTATAAAAGTGATTAAAAAATATGAGAAATCATTAATAAACAATCAGGCAAGTGTGGTATTATTTAGTACAGTAGCAACCAAACTAGGAATGCCTTTTCATGCTAGTATTGCTGTTAGCAAAGCTGGTGTAGAAGGTTTAGCAAAATCTTTAGCGGCTGAATATGCAACAAAAATAAGATTTAATGTGATTGCTCCAACAGTTACTGATACCCCTTTAGCTTCTCGTTTGTTGAGAAATGACAAACAAAAAGATTCAATGAAAGACCGCCATCCTTTGAAAAATTATTTAGACCCTAATGAGGTTGCTTCTTTGGCTGGTTATTTGTTGTCTGATGAATCTAAATCTATTTCAGGTCAAGTGTTCCCTATTGATGCAGGAATAATAAGTTTAAAAATTTAAAGTATGAAAAAACTAATTTTTTTATGTGTATTTATGCTATTCAATAATGAAATTGTAATTGTTGATTTTAATAAATCAATTAAAGTCAACGATTGGTATCAAACTAACGATAGCGTGATGGGAGGAATATCTACTTCTAAAATGATAATTAATGATAATGGATTTGGTGTTTTTAAAGGAAGTGTTTCTACTGAAAATAATGGAGGTTTTGCAATGACTAGATTACCCGTTAATGTTGATTTAAACAAGTCTTCAAAAAATATTATATTAAGAGTTAAAGGTGATGGTAAAAAATATCAGTTTAGAATAAAGTCAAAAAAATATCAAAGATACTGGTATGTAAAATCATTTCAAACCTCTAATAAAATAGAAGATATTGTGATTCCTTTAAATAGCTTTTATGCTTCTTTTAGAGGGTATAAATTAAATATAGATAATTTTTCAGGAAATACAATAAAAGAAATAGCGGTATTGATTGGGAATAAAAAAAATGAAGATTTTAAATTAACAATAGAAAAAATTAGTGTAAAATAATATTAAAACATGAGTACTCTCAAAATAAAAAAACAACATTTCTTAAAACTATTTATTATTATGTCAATTTTTAGTTCATCTGTGAAAGCACAAACCTTAGAACCAAAAACCTCAGTTTATGATATAAGCATAAACGATATAAATAACCAGCCTATTGATTTATCTAAGTACAAAGGGAAGAAAATATTATTTGTAAATGTAGCATCCAATTGTGGTTTTACAAGTCAGTATAAAGGACTTCAAGAGTTGTATGATTTACATAAAGAAAAACTAATGATTATAGGTATACCTTGTAATCAATTTGGAGGCCAAGAACCAGGGAGTTCTTCTGAAATTCAATCTTTTTGTAAACGTAATTATGGAGTTAGTTTTTTGATGACAGAAAAAGTAAACGTTAAAGGAGAGGAACAACACCCTCTGTATTCATGGTTAACCAAAAAATCATTGAATGGTGCCTCTAATTCATCTGTAAAATGGAACTTTCAAAAATATCTAGTTGATGAAAATGGACGGTTTATCGATTATTTTTATTCAACAACAAGTCCAACAAGTTCAAAAATAAAAAAACACTTACTATAGTGAGCAAGAAGCCAGATAATATTGTATTTAATGAAGATACAAATACGTATGATGCGTATTTGAAGCCCTATGCTACAAATTTATCTTCACCCGTTATCAAAATCACTGATACGATAAGTTGGAAAAAACAAAATATTTATAAGGCAAATAATCAGTTTAAAGCTGAATATGAAGAATTAAAAAAAGAATATCAATCCCTAATGAATAAATATCAATACAATGAACTTGTTTACAATGCAAGATTCAGTTTTGAACCCATTGTAGGGAAAACGTATCATTTGTATAGAAAAATAGGAGAAGATCTTTTTTTATCAATATTAGCTCCACATGAATGTAATTTTAATTTTGTAGGCAGTTTTATTTTGAATTCAGATAAAATTTGGCAAAAAATAGCGTAAAAAATGTTAGAATTTAAAAATCACTCTGGAATATATACATTAGAAGCTGAACAAGTTATAAATGTTGGTTTAAAGGATGCTTGGGAATTTTTCAGTTCACCAGAAAACCTACAAAGAATAACCCCTTCTCACATGGGGTTTAAAATCACTTCATCAGTAGATAAAAAAGTATATGCTGGTCAAATAATTACCTATAAAGTTAGTGTTTTACCAGGAATACAACAAAATTGGGTTACAGAAATAACACAGGTAAAAGAGCAGCATTTTTTTATAGATGAACAGCGTTTCGGTCCCTATAAAATGTGGCATCATGAGCATTGGTTTAAAGAACTACCTAATGGTAAAACAGTGATGTATGATAAAATATCTTATAAAATTCCGTTTGGATTTTTAGGAGTAATAGCTCAGAGTTTATTTATAAAAAAACAATTAACAGCCATTTTTGAACATCGTTTCAAAACATTAGAAACACTATTCAATGCAAAGTAAAATTTCTATTTATTGGTTTCGAAGAGATTTAAGGCTAGATGATAACACTGCTTTACATTATGCCTTAAAAGGAAAAGATTTAGTTTTGCCCATTTTTATTTTTGATGATGATATTCTAGATAAATTGCCTAAAGATGATGCAAGAATAACTTTTATTTATAATTCTTTAAAAGAGATACAATTAAAATTAAATAGTCTAGGAAGTTCCATTGAAATAAAAAAAGGAAATCCCTTTTTAATTTGGAAGGAATTACTAAAAAAGTATACTATTGAAAATGTGTTTTTCAATAAAGATTATGAACCTTATGCTCTAGAGAGAGACAAAAAGATTATCCAACTATTAGAAGAAAATAACATTAAAGTCAATACTTATAAAGATCAAGTTATTTTTGAAGAGTCTGAAGTTCTTAAAAAAGATAATACACCCTATACTGTTTATACTCCATACAAAAATCAATGGTTAAAAATATTCAGTAAAGAAAATCACACTAGACATTATAATTGTAGTGAGTATTCTCAAAATTACTTACCATCAAAAAATGTTTTTCCAACTATTCAAAGTTTAGGTTTTACAACGAGTACTATCCAGGTAAAACCATACTCCTTAAATAATTTAGATAATTATGAAGATGTTAGAGATTTTCCTTCTATAAATGGAACTTCCAATTTGTCACCTTATTTAAGGTTCGGACAGGTAAGTGTCCGCAAAATGGTTATCCATGCATTAAAAACCAATAGTACTTTTTTAAGTGAACTTATCTGGCGTGAATTTTTTATGCAAATCTTATATCATTTCCCTAAAGTAGTTACTCAAAATTTTAAATCTAAGTATGATAGAGTTCCTTGGAGAAATAATCAAGAGGAATTCGAAAAATGGTGTAAAGGAGAAACTGGATATCCTATCGTAGATGCAGGAATGAGGGAATTAAATACTACTGGTTATATGCATAATAGAGTTCGAATGATTACTGCTGGTTTCCTTTGTAAACATCTGTTAATAGATTGGAGGTGGGGAGAAGCTTATTTTGCATCAAAATTATTAGACTATGAATTAGCCTCTAATAATGGTAATTGGCAATGGTCAGCCGGAACTGGTTGTGATGCAGCTCCTTACTTTAGAGTCTTTAATCCTGAATCACAATTAAAAAAGTTTGATAAGAACCTGATTTATATAAACAAATGGATTATCGATTTTAATGAATTAACGTATCCAAATGCAATTGTAGAACATAAATTTGCTAGAGAAAGAGCCATAACTACGTATAAGAATGCATTATAACTTTTTACGTCATTTTTTATCACACATTCGTCATTTTACCCATCACTAAGGTCATAATTTTGTCTTAACTATTATTAAGACTAAATAAAAATAAATGACATTAGACGAAACCCCCGTACTCGTTGATTCATCACTTTATGAAGGAATATTAAGTGATGAGTCATTCGGGAAAATAGAAGAGTACACCGCATCAATAAACAATGTTTTAAAAGAATTCTATAAAAGAAAAACTTTTTACAAAGGAGATGATATTGCGGCAATCAGGCAACATAAAATAGATGCTAAGATTGATAATAAAACCTATTCATTTAAAGAAGCATTAGAAGCTCTAAATGACCTGTACATAGATAATGCAATATCATTCCATAGTCCAAATTACGTTGCTCATTTAAACTGTCCTGTAGTTATTCCCTCGATAGTAGCAGAGACTATTGCTTCTACAATAAATACAGCCGTTGAAACTTGGAATCAAAGCACCTCAGCAACGTTCATAGAACAAGAAGTTATTCGTTGGATCTGTAATGAGTTTTCAATGTCTGCTAATTCTGATGGTGTTTTTACTAATGGTGGTACTCAATCAAACTTTATGGCTTTGTTAATGGCAAGGGATAATTATGCTTTTGCAAACTATGGAGTTAATCTAAAAAAACAAGGCTGGTTCAATGAAGTAAGCAAGTTTAGGATTTTCTGTTCAGAAAAGTCTCATTTTAGTATTAAAAAAAATGCGGCTTTATTGGGGATGGGATATGATTCAGTAATTCCAGTAAAAACTGATTCTGAAATGAAAATGGATGCTAATGAACTGGTTTTAGCTATTGAAAAAGTTAAGCAAGAAGGGAATATTCCAATTGCTGTAGTTGCTACTTTAGGTACAACAGATTATGGAAGTTTTGATCCTTTAGATACAATTTCAATTATAGCAGAAGAACATAATATGTGGTTGCATGCTGACGGTGCTTACGGGGGCTGTTTTGTGTTGACAGACTCACATAAACATTATTTTGAAAATATGAAGTCAGTAGATTCAATTACTATTGATTTTCATAAAACCATGTTTCAGCCTGTTTCTTGTAGTGCTTATCTTGTAAAAAATAAAGAGCATTTTAAATACGTTTCTTATTATGCCGATTATTTAAACCCTATAGAAGATAAAGATCCTGAACGTCCAAACCTTATAGAAAAATCTATTCAAACTACAAGACGGTTTGATGCCTTGAAGGTATGGTTTACTTTAAAAACTTTAGGAACAAAAACAATAGCTTCTTATTTAGAAAAAGTCCACTTTTTAGCTGTTACTATTTATCATGAAATAAAGAAAGATGAAAGGTTTGAAACTGTTCATGTTCCTGAGTTAAGTACAATTGTGTTTAGATATAAAGAAATAAATGAAACAGACAATAAAGTACATGATGCTACAAATTTATACATAAAAAATACATTATTTAAAGCAGGAAGTGCCTCTATAGCAAGTACAAAATTAAATGGAAATATTTATTTAAAGTTTACACTACTGAATCCTAAAAATACAGTAAAAAATCTCCGAGAAATTTTAAATATGATTAAGCAAAAGGGAGAAGAATATTTAATAAACAATTAAAGATGAAAAAAATATTAGATTTTATAGCAGTTGGTGTTGGTCCTTTTAATTTAGGTTTAGCTTGTTTAACAGCTCCAATTGAAGGGGTAGAAGGAGTATTTTTAGATAAACAAGAGAAGTTTGATTGGCATCCAGGCATGATGTTACAAAGTACTACGTTGCAAATTCCTTTTATGGCTGATTTAGTAACTCTTGCAGATCCGACGAGCCCTTTTAGTTTTTTGAATTATAGTAAAGAGAAAGGTAGACTTTACTCTTTTTACATTCGTGAAAACTTCCTTTTATTAAGAAATGAGTATAATAAGTATTGCCAATGGGCAATAAATAAATTACCCAATATTTACTTTAATACAGAGGTAAAGAATATTCATTTTAATGAAGAAGAACAAATTTATATAGTAACAAGCCAATGTACCAAAACAGATGAAATTAAAATATATAAAGCTAAGAAAATTGTTTTAGGGACAGGAACGCAACCATATGTGCCAAATTGTGCAAAAAAGTTGAAAGGCAAGTCAGTACATTCATCTAAATATTTGAATCATAAAGATGAACTACAAACTAAAAAATCAATTACTGTAGTAGGAGGCGGGCAAAGTGCAGCTGAAATATTTTATGATTTATTACAAGATATAGATACTAAAGGATATGAGTTAAATTGGATTACAAGATCTCCAAGATTTTTTCCGTTGGAATACTCTAAACTTACTTTAGAAATGACTTCTCCTGAGTATGTCGATTATTTTTACAATTTACCTTCAGATAAAAGAGATGATTTAATTAAAAATCAAAAGCATTTGTACAAAGGTATAAATCAAGATTTGATTAATGATATTCATGATTTATTATACACTAAAAGATCGTATTCTGATACACCTATAAAAGTGTCTTTAAGAACCAATACTGAGCTTATAAATACAAGTATAAAGGAAAACAGCACTCTTTTAGAATTACATCAAGTAGAGCAAGATAAATATTTGAAAATTAACACTGAAGGATTGGTTTTGTCAACTGGTTACTATTATAAGTTACCAGACTTTATAGAAGGTATAACAAATAGATTAGAATGGGACAATAAAGGTCGTTATGATGTGCAAAGAAATTATAGTATAGATAAAAACCATAATGAAATTTTCGTGCAAAACGTTGAGCTATATACTCATGGTTTTGTAACTCCTGATTTAGGAATGGCTTGTTATAGAAATTCTTATATAATAAAAGAGTTAACTGGAAAAGAATATTACCCTGTAGAAAAAAGTATTGCATTTCAACAGTTTGGGGTTAATGAGGAGGAAGAAATAGAAAAACCATTAAATATAGAAGTCTAATGAAGTTGAGATCATTTTTAATACTGATGACTTTTATTGCGGTAGTAAGTGATTACTTATTGCACCCTTTTTATCCTCAGTTTTTTGCTATTCGTTTTGGAATGACAAATCCAGAAAATGTAGGATTTTATTTCGCAGCAATTTGTTTTATGGTAATGGTAGCATTTCCTTTCTGGGCGTATATATCAAAAAAGGTAGCAGAATTAAAAATATTGGTATATACTCAAGCTATAGCTGGTATTTTGGCACTTTACTGTTATTGGACTAGCTCTTACATAAGTTTTTGGATAGTATCGTTGGTAATGGTATTATTTAAAGGAAGCTATTTGTTAGTTTATCCCTACATCCTTAAAATAATTAAAAAGGAAGAGCATGTATCAACTATTGGTTTGTTGTCTGTAATCGTTCATTTAGGAGGTATTTTAGGAGCAGTAATAGGTGGTTTCACAGTTGATTACATTGATCCTAGTTCCATTTTTTTAATTATGGCACTTGGTGATTTTATTCAAATGTCGATGAGTGCTTATCTGTTAAAAAGTGAAAAATTTAACACGACTGTTATAATCTCACCTGAGAATAATAAAGAAAAAAGTTCTCTATCAAACGGGCTAATATTAAAAATAGGGTTATTGACCTTGATTCTTTATTTCAGTGATTTTATTATTCGTCCATTCTTTTCAATGTATTGGGAAAGTTTTTCAAATTATGATTCAAAATTAATCTCAGGTACAATTTATGCCATTCCAGGATTCGTTGCTTTAATAGCATTATGGATTAGCAACAAACAAAAATCAAGTGGTTATCAAGGTATCATAAAGGCTTTGTTTATAGGGCTTGTAGGTTTGTTTTTGCAAGGCATGCCATTTGATAGTGTAGTAATCATAGGTAGAATTATTTATGGATGGGCAATTTTTCAAGGAGTAGTGAAATTTGATGTGTTGTTATTTGAAATGAGTACTCCCGAATCGTATGCTTTAGATTATAGTAAGGTTCATTTTTTTCAAAATCTAGGCGTTTTAATGGCATCATTAAGTGTTGGTGTAGTTGTTGACAATTTTGGATTGCGCTTACCATTTATAATTGCTTTGTCTGGTTTTACAGTAACAATCGTATTGTATTTTTTCATTTTTAAAATAGTTTCTGTCCCTAAAAACATAGTAAAAGCTTCTTAAATATGAAAAAAGACATACAGTTTACAAAAAGTATACCTGATTTAGGTTTGGTTACTATTCGATCTTTTGATATAAGAAATGATAGTAAAATACTTCATAGCTGGGTAAATAAAGATTATGCAGTTTTTTGGGGGATGCAAAATACGACACTAAAGGAAGTTGAAGATGAGTATATAAAGTTGATGGAGCCTGAACATTATGATGTTTTTGTAGGTGAGTTTAATAATGAAGTAGCTTTTGTTTTAGAGCGATACAATCCGCAGAAAGACATCATAGCTAATTATTATAGTTTTAATAATACTGATTGTGGTATTCATATTATAATAGCTCCTCCAAAACTTCCTAAAATAGATAATTTCACTTGGTACATGTTTCAATGTATTATGGATTTTGTTTTTTCTAATAAGAGCATAGATAGAATTCTTGTAGAACCTGACATACGTAATAAAAAAATGTTTGCTTTATGTCAAAGAATAGGATTCAGCTTAAATAAAATAATTGAATTACCTCATAAAACCGCACAGTTGGCTTTTTTAAATAGAGCCACTTATAGTGAGCATATAAAGTTTTTTACACCTTCAAAACGTAGTGCAATGAATACATTAGATAATGTGGTATCACCACAACAAGCTATAGAACATATACAGCCAGAAGTATGGCAAAAGTCAAATAAATTATTAATTAAAAAAGCAATATGTGAATTTTCTCATGAATTGCTTATAAAACCAACATTAGTCTCATCATTAACTAATGGGTGGAATCAATATCTGATCAAAACAGATATTGAAAACATAGAATATAGATTTGAAGCAAAAGAACTGGCTTTAAATCATCTAATGATAAATGAAGAAACAATTGTTAAGATTGAAAATGACGTTATATTAGAGTTAGATGCTATTTTATTTATTAAAGAGTTTAAAACTACTTTAGGGATAGATAATGAAAAGATGCCGGTCTATCTTGAAGAAATTATAAGTACGTTATACGGAAGTGCTTTTAAAATTGTAAAAGGGAATCCTAGTTCAAAAGAATTAGCAACAGCCGATTTTCAAACAATTGAACAGTCTATGACAGAAGGCCACCCTGGTTTTGTAGCCAATAATGGACGCATAGGATTTGATAGTAGTGACTATAGATCATATGCTCCAGAAGCAGGTAATTCATTTTCTCTATTATGGCTAGCAGGGCATAAATCAAAAGCAGTTTATGCAGCTATTGAAAAATTACCTTATAAGGAATTAATAACACAAGAACTTGGAGAAGGGACTATAAATCATTTTAATAAAGTTATACAAGATAAAGGGTACAAGCCAGATGATTATTTATTTATACCTATTCATCCTTGGCAGTGGTTTAATAAATTAGCGACCATATTTGCCCCTGAAATAGCTAAAGGAGATTTATTATGTTTAGGGTATGGGCCAGATCAATATTTAGCGCAACAATCAATAAGAACACTTTTTAATATAAGCAACCCTAAGAAGTTTTATACGAAATCTGCCTTATCAATTTTAAATATGGGCTTCATGAGGGGGTTACCTTTATATTATTTAGGGACTGCTCCTAAAATGGCTGTTTGGTTAGAAAATTTGCTTTACAATGATCCATTTATTAAAGAAACAGGATTTAGAATGTTAAGTGAAATTGGATCTGTAAGTTATGTAAACTCTTATTTTGAAGAATTTGGAGTTCATAACGATTATAATAAGATGTTAGCTTCATTGTGGAGAGAAAGTCCTTACGCTACTGTTTCTGAAGGTCAAAAACCTCTTACAATGGCAGCTTTATTGCATATAGATCACAATGGAAAGCCTTTATTACCTGAAATTATAAAAAGCTCTGGCTTAACAATAGAAAATTGGTTAATAGATTACTTTAAGGCATATTTAAGTCCATTAGTACACTGTTTTTATCAATACGATTTAGTTTTTATGCCTCATGGGGAGAATATTATTTTAGTTTTAGAAGATAATAAACCAATAAAAATATTATTAAAAGATATTACTGAAGAAGCGGTTATTTTAAACCCTGAAGTTGAATTACCTGATCATTTAAAGAGAATGTATGCACCTGTTCCTGAGGATGTCAAATTACTTTCAATTTTTACAGATATTTTTGATGGCTTCTTTAGGTTTTTAACTCCAATTCTTGAAGAACATTCTGGTTTTTCTGAGCAGAGTTTTTGGAAGCTAGTAGCGGATAATATTCAAGAATATCAAAATGCTAACCCTCAGTTTAGTGATAAATTTAAACAGTATGATTTGTTTGCTGATACATTTAAATTGTCTTGCTTAAATAGGCTACAATTAAATAATAACAAGCAAATGATAGATTTAGATGACCCGGTTGTATTACTTCAGTTTGCTGGAAATTTAACAAACCCAATTGCAGTATTTAAAAAAGAAAATCACTTAGAAGAAGTATAATGACAGCGCATATAGAACAACAGCTTTATAGTAAAGAAATACTGGGTGTAGGTGTTATTTCATTACGCCCTATACATCTTGATAAGGATATTGATATTATATATGATTGGATAACTAATCCTCATGCTAAATATTGGGGAATGTTAACATCTACAAAAGAGGAAGTATATGAAGCTTATGATGAAATAGAAAAGAACCCTCATCATCATACTTATATTGGAATGTTAGATAATCAACCTATTTTTTTAATGGAACGATATAAAGCTTCAGAAGATATCATTGGAAAACACTACCATGCTCATTTAAATGATTATGGAATGCATATTTTGGTAGCCCCAGTAAAACAAAGGATACCAAAATTTACCTGGCATGTGTTTTCAACAATCATCAATTATTTCTTCAGTTTACCCTATGTAGAAAGAGTAGTGGTAGAGCCAGATGTAAATAATACTAAAATACATGTACTAAATAAAAAAGCAGGTTTTGTGTATCAACATGAAATAAAATTAGCCAATAAAGTAGCTGCACTCGCTTTTTGTACTAGAGAAACTTATAAAGAAGCTCTAATGAAATTAACAGAGAAATAATGGATTCAACAATATCATATATAGAACCTCATACTTGGAAAATAACTAATAAACTATTGGTAAGAAAAGCTATTAGTGAATTTTCTCATGAACTTATCTTTACTCCTAAAAAGCTTACAAATAAAGAAGTTTGGAATACTTATAGTATAACTTCTGATACTAATACATTTATGTATTCTTTTGAAGCAAGAAAGTTTGAACTTGATCATTGGTATATAGACTTAGGAAGTATTAAAAAGTTTAAAAATGAACAAGAAGTGAGCATTGATGCGATTGAGTTTATTACAGAGTTCCAAAATACACTTCAAATTCCTAACGAATTTTTAGCTACTTATTTAGAAGAAATTTCAAGTACATTAATTAGCTCATCTTACAAGTATAACAATCAAAAATTTTCATCAGAAGAACTAGCGTTTAAAAATTTCCAAGAAATAGAGCATGCCATGACTGAAGGGCATCCTTGTTTTGTGGCAAATAATGGTAGAATAGGTTTTAATATTAACGATTATGAAAAATACGCACCAGAAACCGATAATCCTTTTAAAATTTATTGGATAGCGGGTCATAAAAAATATACTACGTATACAGCTACTGAAGGTTTTGAATATGAAAAATTATTGACTAGTGAATTAGGAGAAATAAAATGTTTACTATTTAAAGAGAGACTAGAATATCAGAATTTAGACATAGCTAATTATGTATTTATGCCTGTTCATCCATGGCAATGGAATAATAAATTAGTGCATGTTTTTGCTGGCGATATAGCTACTAAAAATATAGTTTTCCTAGGAGAAAGCGATGATGAATTTTCTGCGCAACAGTCTATTAGAACTCTTTTCAATAAAACACATCCTAAAAAATTATATACTAAAACAGCACTATCTATTTTAAACATGGGCTTTGTAAGAGGTCTTTCACCTTACTATATGAAAAGTACACCCCATATAACTAAGTGGATAAATAACCTGTTAAAAGATGATACTTATTTAAAAGAAAATGGCTTTACTATGCTAGGGGAAGTTGCTACGGTTGGATATCATAATCATTATTATGAAACATTGGGTAAAACAAATCCTCATAATAAAATGTTGTCGGCGCTATGGAGAGAAAGTCCATATACAAAGATTACAACCAATCAAGAAGTAATAACAATGGCAGCTTTACTCCACGTAGATTATGAAAATACCTCTTTATTAGTAGAGTTTATAAAAGCATCTAAATTGAATGTAAATACATGGATAGAAAAATATTTAAAATCATATTTGAGCCCTTTATTACATTGCTTTTATAAATATGAAATGGTGTTTATGCCTCATGGAGAAAACCTGATATTAGTGCTAGAAAATCAGGTGCCTGTGTATGCATTAATGAAAGATATTACTGAAGAGGTAATTGTTTTTAATGAAGAAATGTATTTACCTGAACATGCTGATAGATTATTTACAAAAAGTTCAGATAAAATGAAAGTACTATCAATTTTTACAGATGTTTTTGATTGCATTTTTAGGTTTATGGCCCAACTGTTAGAAACCCATGGAGATTTTCCTGAAGAAAATTTTTGGAGGTTGGTTGCTCAATGCATTTATAACTATCAAAACGAACATCCGGAGTTTACTAAAAAGTTTGAAAAGTATAATCTTTTTACTCCTGAATTTGATAGATGTTGTTTAAATAGGTTGCAATTATCTAATACAAAGCAGATGTTAAATTTATCTGATCCTATTGAGAGTTTAAAGTTGGAGGGTGTTTTAAAGAACCCTATTGCTAAATATGTTAATAAGGAAATTAAAGAGAAGGTTTTAATGTAGAAAAAGACGAATTATGTTATTTGAAGAGTTAACACAAGTTATTCAAAATAGAAGAAGTCATTACGCATATGATTTTATAGACAAAAAAATAAGTAAGGATACCATAGAGAAAATTGTAAATAATGGAATATGGGCTCCTACTCATAAGCTTACTCAGCCATGGAGGTTTGTTGTACTAGAAGGTGAGCACCATAAAGATTTAGGGAAGTATATGGCAAATTATTATAGAGAGATATACACCGAAGAAGAATTTTCCAATCAACGATTCGAAGAAACTAAATCATATCCTGAGAAAGCCACCTTATTGGTTTTAATATTTCAACCTAGCAAAAGGTCAAATTTGCCTGAATGGGAAGAAATAGCAGCTATTTCATGTGCTGTGCAAAACATGTGGTTAAGTTGCACAAGCCTCAATATAGGTAGTTATTGGGATACAGGAATTGCAACCATAAACTATATAAATGATTCAATTACACTAGAAGATAACGAGAAATGTTTAGGCGTTTTTTATATGGGATATCTAAAAGATGATTTACCAAAAGTAAATAGAAAAAGAAAGCCATTATCTAAAAAAATAAGTTGGCATAAACGATAAAAATGGAAGTAAAAACAAAAAATAAAAAAAGGATAGATACCATAGATCTTGTTCGTGGTGTAAGTGTATTATTAATGATACCTGTACATGTAATGATTGTTTATTCTACAATGGATACATGGAACAATACTTTATTAGGAGAAATAATTCAAGTAGCAGAAAGAGGAACCCCAATGTTTTTAGTAGTGATGGGACTTTCTTTTGTTTTTTCTGGTAAATTGAGTATGTTAGAAATTGGTTTTAGAGGAATAAAAATTTTAGCATTAGGGTATTTGTTAAATATAACTCGATTTATAATTCCAATGGTAATGTTTGGAGGTTTTCCTGACGATTTTGTAAAAGCAAATGGACTAACTCCAGGCGATCCTCAAAACTATGTATTTTATACTCTATTAGGAGACATATTACAATTAGCCGGTATTTCTTTAATAATAATGGGGATTATAATTAAAATCATTAAAAACAAGTATGCAGCATTAATTTTAGCAGTACTGATAATGTTAACTTCAAGAGCAGTTAGTGGATTTAGGTTTGATATTGTTGGTATTGATTATTTATGCGATTTATTATGGGCTAAATCTTATAATGTTTATTTCCCTGTTTTTCCTTGGATGTCATTTATTTTGATAGGATTGTTTTTTGGTATGTGGTACAAAGAACAAAACTATAATATTCGTTTTATGTTTGGTAAAATGCTACCATTTGGATTAGGAATGCTACTATTTGGGGGTGCTTTGTGCTATATGAATTATGATTACCATTTTGGAGACTATTATCATTTAGGGCCTGGAGGAACTATAGTATTAATGGGGGTTAATCTGTTATTAATTTGGTTAGGAAATATTGTTGTAAAATACATTAATCCAACCCTTTTTTCAGTGATATCGTATGCAAGTAAAAATGTTACTTCATTCTATTTTATTCAATGGGTAGTTATTTATTGGGGAATATTGTATGTAGGATATTCACAACAATCAAATCAGCTAAAAATAGTAGCTATAATGATTCTAATTACTTTAATAACTTTTACAGTTTTATGGTTCATTAATAAAATTAAAGAAATTTTAAAACAAAAAAGAAGTGAACAAAGTAGTGAAAAACAAATAGCAATTAAATAAAACGACTGAAAATGAAAGTTAAGTTAGTAGTTTTATTATTTGTGTTTAAAAGTGTATTCTCTTTTGGTCAAGCTAATCTAGCAGGAAGTTACGGTTTAGATCCAGTGGTTCAAAATTTTTTAGAAGTGATACATGCCTACCAAGGACCACCTATTCAAGAATTACCTTTAAACATAGCAAGACAAGCTATGGAAGATTTACAAAAAGAGGAGTTTGTAAACAAAGATGTAGTTATAAATCATAGGTCGATTCCTTATTTAAATAGAAAATTAGAACTTAAAATAATTAAGCCTAAAAAAAGAAGGCGTAGAAAATTACCTGTTGTTGTTTATTTTCATGGAGGTGGTTGGATATTAAATAGTTTTTCTACTCATAAAAGATTGTTGTCAGATATTGCATTAAAAGCTGAGGTTGCAGTTGTTTTTGTTCAATATTCTAGATCACCAGAAGTAAAATATCCAGTTGCAAATAAAGAAGGGTATGCTACTCTTTTATGGCTTAAAAATGAAGGAAAAAAGAACAGGTTGGATTCAAGTAGAATTATTGTTTGTGGAGATAGTGTAGGGGGAAACATGGCAACCGCAGTTGCAATGATGTCAAAAAATAATAAAGGACCAAATTTACTGGCACAAGTATTATTATATCCAGTTACTAATGCTAATTTTAATACACAATCATATGAGAAATTTTCAAAAGGTCATTATTTGTCTAGAGAAGCTATGGTATGGTTTTGGGATTCTTATGCTCCACAAATGAAACTCAGAAATCTTGCTACAGTTTCTCCTTTGAAAGCTACAAAAGAAGATTTAAAAGGGTTGCCCAAAACATTATTAATTACTGCAGAAAATGATGTTTTAAGAGACGAAGGAGAATCATATGCAAAAAAACTTAGAGAAGCAAAAGTACCAGTTATATCAACAAGATATGGAGGAACTATCCATGACTTCATAGTATTAAATGCTTTAAAAGAAACAGAAGCATCAAAGGCAGCTTTAAGTCAAATATGTTCTTTTTTAAAAAATACTTTTTTAGAAAAAAAATAGAGAAATAGATATGAATTTATTATCAATTGAAACCATGGTAGGGCAACTACAGCATATGAGTTTAATTGTACTTATATTAATGTTGGTTGAATGGGGAATACTAATACTAACAAACTATATAGAAAGCAAAAAAGAAGGTATAGTAAGTATACTTTCATATTTAATACAAAGTATACCTTACTTCTTACTCTCAAAAGTTATGATTGTTGGAACTATGTTTTGGTTATATGAGCATCGCTTATTTAATCTGAACTTTGAGTGGTACATATGGGTTGTGGGATATTTATTGTATGATTTTACAGTGTTTTTTATACACTTTTTAGGTCATAAAGTAAGAGTTTTATGGTGTATTCATGGAGTTCATCACACTGCTGAAGATATGAATTTAACAGTGGTTGCTAGAGGGTCTATTTTTGATTTTGTTTTTACTCCTTTTAATTTTATATGGCTTCCAATATTAGGTTTTCATCCATTAATGATTTTTATCATAGAGCCTATCGCACGTTTGTATGCAACGTATTCACATTTAAGTGAAAAGTTTATGGGGAAACATTACTGGTTAGAAAAAATATTTGTGACCCCTTCGGTTCATAGAGTTCACCATGCAAAGAATCATATTTATTTAGATAGAAATTATGGAGAAACTTTTTGTATTTGGGATCGCATTTTTAGCACATTTCAAACAGAATTAAAAGATGAAGAAATTTTATACGGAATAATGCATGATAAATTGGATAGTAAAAATATATGGCATGTACAATTTTTATTATGGAAAGACTTATGGTCAGATGTAAAAAAAGCTCCTAAACTATCAGATAAAATTAAATACATTTTTATGCCTCCTGGCTGGAATCATCTTGATGGAGGTAAAAAAGCAAGAGAATACCGAGACGAAGCATGGTTAAACAAACAAAAAATATAAAAAAGAGCATTGATAATGTTAAATGAATATAATTATATAGAAGTAAATTATTTTCCAGAATATGAATTAGTATTATGGAAAATTAAAACAGAAGGAATCCCCAATTTTTCATTGGAAGGATTAAAAGAGTTTAAAAGGTTTTCTAAAGACTTGCAAATAATGTTCTCTGATGAATCGTATCCTTTAAAGTATATTGTATCTTCCTCTACACATGAAGAAGTTTATAATTTAGGAGGAGACTTGCCTTTCTTTTTTGAAAGCATTAAAAGTAGGAAAAAGGGAAAACTAGAGGAATATGCATATTTATGTATAGATGCTATTTATAACATTTATACTTCATTTAATTTGCCTGTTTTAAATATTGCATTAGTAGAAGGAAACGCCTATGGAGGCGGGTTCGAATGTGTTTTAGCTCACGATATAATTTTAGCGAATAAAAAAGCTAAATTTTGCCTGCCTGAAAATAAGTTTAATCTTTTTCCAGGAATGGGGGCCTATAGTTTTTTATGTAGGAAATTAAATATTAAAACAGCTACAGATATACTTTATAGTGGTAAAATTTATTCTGCTAGAGAAATGGAAGAATATGCATTATTAGATAGTGTTGAAGATGAAAATGAAGGAATGGAAACCATTATTAATTTTATAAACAAAAATAAAAGTAGTTTTAATTTTAAGTATTGCCATTATAAAAATATTAAAAAAGTATTTCCTCTGCAAAAGAAGGAGTTAATTGATATAACAGATAGTTGGGTAGATGCCTGTTTAAAAATGCAACCTGAAGATTTAAGAAGAATGGAATTAATTATCAATGCACAAAAAAGAAAACTAAGACAAATAGTTAAATAGAAAATAATATTAAACCTCACAATATGTATTTCTGAATTGTTTCGGAGTTAAACGACTGTTTTTTTTAAAGGCAGCAGAGAAATGAGTGGGGTTTTTATAACCAACAATATCTGATATTTCGTAAATAGGTTTGTTAGTATGCAAAAGTAAATCTTTGGCTTTATTCATTCTTACTGAAAATGAAAATTCTGAAATAGTAGTATTAAATACACGTTTAAACTCTTTTTTTAATATTGTATCATTTAATAAAACTTTTTTTGATAAACTCTTAATTGAGTATTGTTCATTTAAATTAGAAGAAATTATACTTTTAACAGTGTACAACTTTTTAACTAAACTTTCAATATTTGTACTTTCTTTTTTTTGCTGTTCTACTTGAATAGATACTAACTCTAACACTTTTGCTTCTAAAAACAAACGTTTTAAAATACCTGTTCTATTATCTGCTAAAAGTTCTGTTAAAATATTTTGAGTTCTATCACAAATTGGCACAACAAAAATATCACAAATGTTATTTTTATTTGAATACTCGTGTACTTTAGAAAATAATGCATTTAACTGATGTTTTTTTATAAATTCATAAAAGAGTTTAATTTTAACTTCTTTAACTGCAATGTCTTTATAATATTTAATATGACCGTTGAGGTTTTTTGAAATAGACAAAATAGTTTCTTGTTCTTCATGAACTATATCTTCAACTGCATGCTTACAATTAATTATTTTTGATCCTTTAATTAATACTGACACCTCTAATCCATTCACTAGTGGTGAATAATCAAATATATAGTTATTGTTAAAAGTTCCATGAAAGTATTCAATATAAAGACCATCAAATGAATGATTTACGAGCGTTCCTTTACCGTATTTTTTATTAATTGAATAGTGTTTAGAAAAAATACCACAATTATTATATATTTTTTCTTCTTGTAGTGTAGAATTAAAAGCTATTTTTGTTTTTCTCATCATTTGAAGGGTAGTAGATTTTACAAAAATAATATTTATTTAGTCTAAATAGATTAAAAAAAGAATATGTTTTTATTATACTTATTATAACGCGTAAACTATTAAAAAAAGTATATCTCTGGTAATATAAATTTCATAAATTATAGGATAATATGATATAAAGATTACAAACAAAAATTCGAATTGCTACTAAAATAAGGAAATACTATTTAATTTGAATTATGATAATAAATGAATTGTTTAAGTTCTTATTAATAATTTTGAAGATGCAATTTATATACTTGAACACTCTGTAAATGGGAAAGAAAACTATTAAAATAAAAATAAATTATAACTCTGTTGAAAACTAATTCAACAGAGCTTTTTATTTTTTAATGTTTAATCTTATTTTAGCGAATACTTCAATATTACAAGATATTTATGGCACAAGAAACACAATATACCGAAGATAATATACGATCGCTCGACTGGAAGGAACACATTAGAATGCGTCCAGGTATGTATATCGGAAAATTAGGTGATGGTTCATCGCCTGATGATGGTATTTATATTCTTGTAAAAGAAGTATTAGACAACTCTATCGACGAGTTTGTAATGGGAGGTGGAAAAACTATTGAGGTATCTGTACAAGGAAATAAAGTAATTGTTCGAGATTATGGACGTGGTATACCATTAGGGAAAGTGGTTGATGTAGTATCAAAAATGAATACGGGTGGTAAATATGATTCCAAAGCATTTAAAAAATCTGTAGGATTAAATGGAGTAGGTACCAAGGCGGTGAATGCGTTATCTACTTTTTTTAGAGTAGAATCTACACGTGACGGTAAATCTGCAGCAGCTGAATTTGAAAGAGGTAATTTAACGAATAAAGAATTACTAGAAGAAACATCACGTAGAAAAGGAACAAAAGTTACTTTTATAGCAGATGATACTATTTTTAAAAATTATAAATACAGACCAGAGTATATTATAAAACTTCTTAAAAATTATGTGTATTTAAATCCAGGATTAACTATTGTTTTTAATGGAGAGAAGTTTTATTCTGAAAACGGATTGAAAGATTTATTGGAAGATAATAACAATCAGGAAGATATGTTATATCCAATAATTCACTTGAGAGGAGATGATATTGAGGTAGCAATAACGCACAGTAAAACTCAATATTCTGAAGAATACCATTCATTTGTAAATGGTCAGCATACCACACAAGGAGGAACGCACCAAGCAGCTTTTAGAGAAGCTTTGGTGAAAACTATACGTGAGTTTTTTGGTAAAAATTTTGAAGCTTCTGATATCCGTAAATCAATTATTTCCGCAATTTCCATAAAAGTTATGGAGCCTGTTTTTGAAAGTCAAACTAAAACTAAATTAGGATCTACTGAAATGGGAGGTAACCTTCCAACGGTAAGAACTTATATAAACGACTTTCTAAAAAAGAAACTAGATAACTATCTACATAAAAACACAGTGGTTGCTGAGCAACTTCAAAAGAAAATATTACAAGCAGAGAAAGAACGTAAAGAACTATCTGGTATTCGTAAATTAGCACGTGATAGAGCTAAAAAAGCGAGCTTACACAATAAAAAATTACGAGATTGTCGTATTCATTTTGGAGATACAAAAAAAGAAAGTTACCTAGATACCACTTTGTTTATTACTGAGGGAGACTCTGCAAGTGGATCAATAACTAAATCAAGAAATGTAAATACTCAAGCAGTTTTTAGCTTAAAAGGAAAGCCCTTAAATTCATATGGGTTAAGTAAAAAAATAGTGTATGAAAATGAGGAGTTTAACTTATTACAAGCTGCTTTAAACATAGAGGACGGTTTAGAAGGTTTACGCTACAATAATGTTGTAATTGCAACGGATGCCGATGTTGATGGTATGCACATTCGATTATTATTAATTACATTTTTTTTACAGTTTTTTCCTGAGGTAATAAAAGAGGGGCATTTATATATTTTAGAAACTCCTTTATTTAGAGTTAGAAATAAAAAAGAAACGATGTATTGTTATTCTGAAGAAGAAAAGCAAGATGCTATCAATAAACTAAGAGGTAAACCTGAGATAACTCGATTTAAAGGACTTGGGGAGATTTCACCCAACGAATTTGTTCATTTTATTGGAGATGATATTCGTTTAGATCCTGTAATGTTAGATAAAGAGATGTCTATTGAACAAATGCTCGAATTTTATATGGGAAAGAATACTCCCGATCGTCAAAAGTTTATTATTAATAATTTAAAAATCGAATTAGATTTATTAGATGATAATTAGAAAAAAAAAGATTTTGATTGTGGTATTCGATTATACAAAACCTTTAATACAATCATATAATAAATAATAACCCCAAACGTATAAACGTTACTGTAAATGAGTGAAGACAATAACAATTACGAACATGACGAAGAATTAAACCAAGAACCTATTGAAAATACAGAAACCATTACCAAGGTAACGGGAATGTATAAAGAATGGTTTTTAGATTATGCATCTTATGTAATTCTAGAGCGTGCTGTACCTTCTATTGAAGATGGATTTAAACCTGTGCAACGTCGTATTATGCATTCAATGAAAGACTTAGATGATGGTCGCTATAATAAAGTAGCAAACATTGTAGGTCATACGATGCAGTATCACCCTCATGGTGATGCTTCAATTGGTGATGCAATGGTGCAATTAGGGCAAAAAGAATTGTTAATTGATATGCAGGGTAACTGGGGGAATATTTTAACTGGTGACCGTGCTGCTGCCTCTCGTTATATAGAAGCTCGTTTATCTAAGTTTGCTTTAGATGTTGTTTTTAATCCTAAAACGACTGAGTGGAAAATGTCGTACGATGGAAGAAGAAAAGAACCTGTTGATTTACCAGTAAAATTCCCACTATTATTAGCTCAGGGAGCTGAGGGTATTGCAGTAGGTTTATCTACCAAAATATTGCCTCATAATTTTAATGAATTAATTGATGCTTCCATTAAATATTTGAAAGGCAGAAGTTTTACAATTGTGCCTGATTTTTTGACTGGAGGAATTGCAGATTTTACAAATTATAATGATGGTAAAAGGGGTGGAAAGGTTCGTGTAAGGGCAAAAATTTCACAACTAGACAAAAAAACATTAGTAATCACTGAAATTCCTTTTAATACAACTACTTCTTCTTTAATTGATAGTATTTTAAAGGCGAATGATAAAGGGAAAATAAAAATAAAAAAAATTGAAGATAATACAGCTGCGAATGTTGAAATAGTAGTGCACTTACCGCCTAATATTTCTCCAGATAAAACGATTGATGCACTGTATGCCTTTACAAACTGTGAAAATTCTATTTCGCCATTAGCGTGTACAATTCAAGATAATAAACCTGTTTTTGTAGGTGTTTCTGACATGTTAAAGCATTCAACCGATTTAACAGTAAAATTATTAAAAAGAGAATTAGAAATTCAATTACATGAATTAGAAGAACAATGGCATTTTGCTTCTTTAGAAAGAATTTTTATTGAAAATAGAATTTACCGTGACATTGAGGAGGTAGAAACATGGGAAGGAGTGATTGAAGCAATTGATAAGGGCTTGCAACCACATATAAAACACCTAAAAAGAGAAGTAACTGAAGAAGATATAATTCGATTAACTGAAATCAGAATAAAGAAAATTTCTAAGTTTGATATCGATAAAGCAAAACAGTTTATAGAGAGTTTAGAAGAAAAAATAGCAGAAGTAAAACATCATTTAGACAATTTAATTGATTTTGCAATTGATTATTTTAAACAATTAAAAACAAAATACGGTAAAGGAAAAGAGCGTAAAACTGAAATTAGAATTTTTGATGATATTGTAGCTACAAAAGTAGTTATGCGTAATTCTAAACTTTATGTAAATAAAGAAGAAGGTTTTGTAGGGACATCGTTAAAAAAAGATGAATATATTACTGATTGTGCTGATATTGATGATGTTATTATTTTTAGAGACAATGGAACTATGTTAGTCACAAAAGTTGCCTCTAAAACATTTGTAGGTAAGGGAATTATTCATATTGCTATCTTTAAGAAGAAAGATAAACGTACCGTATATAATATGATTTATAAAGATGGTACAAAAGGTCGCTAGTTACATGAAACGTTTTAATGTAACTAGTATCACTAGAGATAAAGAATACGATTTAACGAATGGAAGTAAAGGATCAAAAATGTTGTACTTTACAGCAAATCCTAATGGAGAAGCTGAAGTTATAACTATTTTACTTAGAGCAGTTGGGAGTATAAAAAAATTGAAATGGGACATTGATTTTGCTGATTTAGGCATAAAAAGTAGAAGTGCCAGAGGAAACCAAGTAACTAAATATGCAATTAAGAAAATTGAGTTTAAAGCTGCAGGAGCCTCAACTTTAAAGCCCAGAAAAATATGGTTTGATGATGCTGTACAACGCCTAAATGTTGATGAAAGAGGCGAATTGTTAGGAGAATTTAAAGCGGAAGACAAAATTTTAATAGCAACTCAAAGTGGAAAAATAAAAGCGGTTACTCCTGAATTAACTATGCATTTTGAAAATGATATGATTGTTTTGGAGAAATGGAATTCTAAAAAACCAGTGTCTGTTATTTATTTTGATGGAGAAAAAGAGCGTTATTATGTAAAAAGATTTTTGGTAGAAACTGTAGATAAAGAAGAACACTTCATTTCAGAACATGATAAATCAAAGTTAGAAATAATTGCAACTGACTATAGACCAATGGCTGAGGTGATTTTTTCAAAACGTAGTTTAGATAAAATACAAGTAAACTTTGAAGATTTTATCGCTATAAAAGGAATGAAAGCTTTAGGTAATCAGTTAACTACTGATAAAATTCGTACCGTAAATTTATTAGAATCATTACCTTATGATGAACCTGAAGAAGAAAAAGTTGAGGACATTGAGGTTAATGAAGAAGAAGAAATTTTAAAAGAAGCATTACCTCTTGAAGTAGAAGAGTTAACAAAACCTAAGGAGTTTGAAGAAAGTAAAGAGTCTAAAGCAAAAAAGGCATTAGAAAGAGCACTTCAAAAAAAGAAAAAGGGAGGAGATGATGATCAAACAGCATTATTTTAAATAAAGTAAACATTTTTAATAAAAAATGTATCAAATAGCTATTGAAAAACAAGGTTGTTTGTCACTAAATTTAGACATATAATATGAAAAATATATTTAAAATTATACAAAGAAAAATAAGCCCTTATATTGGTAAAGTCTCTTTTGTAATGGCATTATTAGCATTAACAACAACAGTAATTTCATTATATACTAAAGGAAGTCAAACATCATATTACATTGTAAGTGTATTTAGATATGTAGATTTACAATTTTTCAATTTTGATTTTTTGGAAATATCTGGTGGTACTTTTTCAAATTCTGGTAGTTATAATAGCTATTACAGATTTAATGGACTAAATATATCATTTAATATCATTTTATTAGTAGGTAGTGTTTTTTATATGAGATCAAATAAAAAGGACCAAAGCTTATTACAATTTGCTCATGCTGTTATATTGTTTAGTTCTATAATAAGTGTATTGTCTGTAGTTGTACATCAGTTTAATAATTTTACGTTATTCAAACCTATAATTTTTTTATTCTTTATTTTAAATATAACCCTATTGCTATTTAGTTATTTAGTGCTATCAATAACTGAAACTAAATATGAAAATGTAAAAAAGATAAAATTTAAAGAGTTTAAAGATAATCAGTACCCACTGGCTACAAAATATAAACGTTTTTTGCATTTATTGTTAGATAGTTTTTTATTCATGGCATTGACTTTTAATGTGTTTAAGTTATTACCTAGAGTTATTTTATATGATATGACTAAACTACTAGGAGATAGGTTAACCTTAACTATTCTATTTGTAATTAGTGCTATTGCATATTATGGTTTTTTTGAAACATTTTTTAGAAGAACACCTGCTAAATTTTTAACAAACACTTTTGTTTTAGGAACAGTAAAAGAAAAAGTGAGATTTGATAATATTTTTATGCGTTCAGTGTCTAGGAAAATCCCTTTTAATGCGTTTTCATTTTTATGGGGCACAGGCTGGCATGACTCTATTTCAGAAACTACTGTAGTTTCTTTAAATGATAATAAAATATCTAAAAAATACTGGCTAATACTACCAGTTTTATTTTTATTTTTCTTTGCAAATTATCAGTTTAATCAGTTCAGACTTGATTATATAAGATATAAAATTGAAAATGGAAAGATTGAAAGTGAAGCTTTGGCTTTAGATAAAAAAATAAATAACTTACAATTATATGATTTTATTACATTAAAAAACACCTATAATAATTGGGGTAAATCATACTTTTATAAAGTAATAGATGTAAATGGTGATAATTTAACCTTAGCGGAAATAAAAAAAACATATAATGAAAGAAACCTTGAAGAGATAGATTTCTTATATGAATCTAATCCAGACAAGTATAAAATACATCGTGTAGATAAAAATTATTTACGAAAAGGAGTTTGTAGAGAGTATAGCTTTTTTAATGGATTTAAAGGGCAAGGTGAAGTATATATTGAAGGAGAAAAACCAATGCGTATCTATGCTATTAATAATACTTTTGAACCCGTTCTCTTCTTTAAATCTTACTACAATAGAAGTGACAACGCAGCTGAAATCGAAATTGAAAATTTTGGAATGGCTTGCACGTTGGTTAGTGCTCGTGTATTGGAAGGCGGTTTAAAAATAAAAAGAAGCACTAGTTTTCCTCAAAAGATTAGCAAATACAATAATGATTTTGAGGTTTATATTGAGTTTAATAAGGAACGAAGCCCGTTTGGAATAGAGTTAACTTTTGAAGATACTGTTGATATAAATGAAAAACACCGATATGTATTTAAGTCTGATGGGGCTTTTAAGCATAGTTTTATTAAAGTGGAATAGTAATTTAAAAAAGTTATATTTATAAAACTATAAAAATAATTGTCATAAATGAAGACAATAGGATTAATAGGAGGCATAACTCCACAGTCAACAATTATGTATTACCAAGTTTTAAATGATTTGGCTAGTAAAGAATATGGAGATAAGCGTTCTGCTAAAGTAATTATTAATTCTGTTGATTTTGGTGAAATATCTAAACTCCAATCTGAAGGTAAATGGGATGTTTTAGATGGTATAATGGCAAATAGTGCTAAAAGTTTAGAAAATGCTGGTGCAACTTGTATTTTAATATGTGCAAACACCATGCATTTAACTATTGAAGCTGTTCGGAAAGTGGTAGAAATTCCAGTAATTCATATCGCTGAAGCCACAGGTGAGCAAATTCTAGAAAAAAAACTATCGAAAGTAGCTTTGTTAGGGACAAAATATACCATGGAAAAAACATTTTATATTGATGTTTTGAAGAATATGGGAATAGAAGTTATTATTCCTGAAAAAACTGATAGAGAAATTGTTCATACAATTATATATGATGAGTTATCTGAAGGAATATTAAAATCTAGGTCAAAAAATATATATCTTGATATCATTAATAAACTTCAAAAAGGAGGAGCTCAAGGAGTTATTTTAGGGTGCACTGAAATCCCTTTACTAATAAAGCAAGAAGACGTATCAATACCAGTTTTTGATACGACAACAATACATGCAATAAAAGCGTTTATACTTTCTACATAATGAAAGATTTATTTACTTACCAATTTGATTTAGATTCTTTTATAGGAATAATAGCCTATATTATTCTTATAATTTTTATAGCGTGGTTAATATCTAGAGGAATTCGATATATTATATTACAAATCATAAAGCACAGAAAAAGAGATAGATTTGGAGGAACAAGTATACAATTTCTCAGAAATTCTATTAAGTTTATTATTGGTGTTTTTGGAATAATATATATCATTATGACCGTGCCAATTTTTAGAAACAAAGCTTCTTTTATTTTTTCTGGAGCAGGAATACTTGCGGCAATTATTGGTTTTGCAGCTCAAGCAGCTTTATCTAATTTAATAGCTGGTGCATTCGTTGTTGTGTTTAGGCCTTTTAGAGTGGGAGATTATATTAAATTAGACGAACAGCGAATGGGAATAGTTGAGGATATAACACTTCGACATACGGTAATCAATAATTTTGAAAATAAAAGATTAATTATTCCTAATTCGGTAATTAGTACCGATTCAGTATTAAATCACACTATAGAAGATTCTAATATTTTAAGTTTTAATAATTTTAAAATAGGATTAAAGGCAGATATTGATTTGGCACGAAAAATTATACAAGAAGAAGCAATAAAACAGCCTAACGTTATTGATAATAGAACACCAGCGCAGGTATTAACTTCTTCTGATCAAGTTGATGTTCGTGTAATTGATGTTCATCCAGATCATATACATATGAGGGCTTATGTTTGGTTAAATGAACCATTTTTAGAGTTTAAAACTAAATGTGCTTTGAAAGAGTCGGTTCATAAACGTTTTCTTAGTGAGGGAGTTCACTTACCTATTCCAATCAATAAAATTATCAAATTATAGAAGTAACCAACAAATTATGTAAAATAGACGACTCTCCTCAAAGAAATATTGATTAAAAAGAAGTAGTTTCGCGGTCTAATAATAGTTTAATATTAATTTCTTTTAATTAGGATACTAATTGTAAAGAATAAAAACAGAATTATGGCCACTACATTTAAAGAATTAGGAGTTAACCCTTTTTTAATTAAAAAGTTAAACACTTTAAATATTAAAATTCCTACACTTATTCAGGAAAAGGTTCTCCCTGTTATTTTACATCAAAAAAAGGATGTAGTTGCGTTATCTAAAACAGGTACAGGTAAAACTATTGCTTTTGGTTTGCCTTTGCTACAATTAATAAAAGAAGATAAAAGCCATATTCAAGCTGTTATTTTAGCACCAACGAGAGAGTTAAGTCAACAAATTTTCAACAATTTAGAAGCTATCGTTCCAGATAATTCTAATATTTCTATTGCTTCTATTAATGGTGGGGTTCCTGTAAAATCTCAAATAGAGCGTTTAAAAGAAGATACTCATATCGTAGTTGCTACTCCTGGTCGTTTAGCAGATTTAATAAAACGAGGAGCTATTAATATTAAAGATATTTCGTACTTTATTTTAGATGAAGCTGATGAAATGGTAAGTGCGTTAAAAGAAGAGTTAGATAACGTTATAAAAGAAATCCCCAAATTAAAAAGGACCTTATTATTCACTGCTACCATGCCTGGAGCAATAAAACAATTGGTGCAGAACTATATGTCTAAGCATGTGCTTCAAATTGAGGCTGATATGGAAACAGTTGGTAATAAAAGTATTGATCATCAATATGTGGTGGTTGAACCTATTGAAAAGCTAGACGTATTACTTCATTTTTTAAACGGTAGAATTGGAGAAAGAGGAATTATTTTTTGTAAAACAAAGGCAGCAGTTAACAAATTGGCAAAAAAACTAGCTATCAACAAATTTTCATCTGGAGCCATTCATGGTAGTTTAACACAAGGAATTCGTGATCGTATCATGGGACAGTTTAGAGAAGGTTTCATTGATATTTTAGTGGCTACTGATTTAGCCGCAAGGGGTATTGATGTAAAAGACGTTTCTTATGTAGTTAATTATCATTTACCTGATACGTATGATGCCTATGTTCATAGAAGTGGTCGAACGGCAAGAGCGGGAGCAAATGGTTTATCTTTGACTATTATTCAAGAAGATGAGACAGAAGATATTACAGATTTTGAAACTGAATTAGATATTGTATTTAAGTCTTTTAAAAAAGCTGATGCTAAAAGCATTGAAGAAAATAACGGACTTATTTGGGCTAAGAAAATATTTAAAACAAAACCTAATAGGAACGTTTCTCAAGAGTTTAAATCTAGGGTGAAAACAATATTTCATCATTTAACAAAGGAAGAGTTGATAGATAAGTTAGTGGCTAATTATTTAAATGAAACGAAAAGCTCACTAATAAAAGATGAAACTTCTAAAAAGAAAAAATAGTTGATAGGTATATAGTTCTTTGAGTTTATTACTTTAGTAAAAAGATAAACTAACAATGTCTAAACTGCCAAATACACCTACAAGTATCTTTTCTATAATGTCGCAATTAGCGAACAAATATGGAGCCATAAATTTATCGCAAGGATTTCCTAATTTCCCTGTTGATCAACGTTTATTAAGTATAACTAAAGATCTAATAGGCAAAAACGTTCATCAATATACTCCGATGAACGGAGTACCTTCCTTATTAGAGAAAATAGCTTTATTAACATTTAAAAATTATAATCGTCACGTTAATGTAGCTTCTGAAATATTAGTAACAGCTGGTGCTACACAAGGTATTTACACGGCTATTAATTCATTTATAAAAAGTAATGATGAAGTAATTATTTTAGATCCTAGTTATGATAATTATGAACCTTCAGTTCTAGTAGCTGGAGGTAAGCCCATTCGTATTTCTTTAAACGATGATTATTCTCCAAACTTCAATAGAATTGAAGATGCAATCACCAAGAAGACTAAATTAATCATACTAAATAACCCACATAATCCAACAGGTAAAACTTGGAAAGAGAGTGATTTTGAAGCATTAGAAGTTCTTTTAGAAAAACATGATCATGTATTACTATTAAGTGATGAAGTATATGAATATATATCATTTTCACACCCACACATATCTATAAATACAAGACCAAAATTAAGAAATAAATCAATTATAGCGTCTTCTTTTGGAAAATCATTACATGTTACTGGTTGGAAGGTTGGCTATTTAATAGCTCCTGAAAATTTAATGCTAGAAATAAAAAAAATACATCAATTTTTAGTTTTTAGCATTAGTAGTGTATCACAATATGCTATTTCTGAATATTTAGATTTTGTTGATTTTAACCAAATATCAAAAATGTATCTAAGGAAGAAAACTCTCTTCCAAAACCTACTTAAAAATAGTCAATTCGAATTATTACCTTGTGAGGGAACATATTTTCAAGTTGTAAATTATAAACAAATTAGTTCAAAAGGTGATACAGATTTTGCTAAAGAGTTAATTGTAAATCATGGAGTTGCTGCCATTCCTATTTCAGTATTTTATAAAGATTTAACGGATAAGCAAATGTTGCGATTTTGTTTTGCAAAAACAGATGAAACGTTAATTGCCGCTGCAGAAAAGCTAAATGAAATTTAATTATATTTTTATTTATGTAAAAATAGAGTGTTTAGTTAAATTATAAACAGAATAACCTAAAAAAATAGTATAATCAACTGTTTTGCCTCTTGTCACCTTACAGATTGTTTTAAATTTGCAACTTAGATATATTTCAAATGAAAAAAGAGTTTTTTAATTATACTTTTATAGTTGTAGGCTGTGCTTTAATGGCGTTTGGTGTTGTAGGTTTTTTGAGTCCTAATAGTATAGCCATGGGGGGTACTGGTGGTTTAGCTATTATTTTTAATAGCCTTTTTAAAATCTCAATAGGGATATTGTTTGCAATTATAAATATTCCATTGTTACTCGTAAGTATCAAATATTTAGGGAAGTATTTTGCCATAAAAAGTACGATAGCTATTTTATTGATTAGTGCATTTATAGATACACTTTCGCACTTTGTAAATCTGGATCCATTAAGTAATGAACCTTTATTAGCCACATTATATGGTGGGATATTTGTTGGAGCTGGAATTGGTTTTATATTTAAAGGTGGCGGTTCTGCTGGTGGCGGAACGATAATTGCACGAATTATAACCTCTAAAACATCTTTAAAAACAGGTACTGTAATTCTTATTTTAGATTCAATTGTTATTGTTGCTACAGGATTTGTTTTTAATAATGTTGAATTAGCATTGTGGAGTATGATTAGTATTTTCATCACTACAAAAATGGTAGATGTTATTTTAACAGGACGACCTAATGGACGAATAGTTCATATTTCTTCACCAAATAATTTAGAAGCTATCGGTTTATTAATAAATGAAAAAATTGGAGTAAATGGAACATTAATTAAAGGGAATAATTTAAGTTTAACTCAGGAAAAACACATGATTTTTGTTACTGTTCCAATAAATAGACTAAGTACTTTAAGACAATTAATACGTACCGAAGATACTTCTGCTAAAATGATTGTGATGGATGCCTCTGAAATGTTAGGAACTAAGTTTTTAAATTAAATCAATGCTTTAGGATTCATGTTTCTTATAGCCATACTTATTTATATTATTATAAATAACAATTACAGTTTTAGTTAATTTGACCAGGTTTTAGATACCTCGAAATTTTAAATAAAACTATTTTTTAATATTGTATAGAACTGAAAATTTCCTTTTGATGAAAGAACCATTTTTAATGATTATAATAATATTGTTTATCGGGTGCGATATTAATAAAACAAAAAACTCGTCAGAAAAAATAATTTCTGAGAAAGTGTATGATTTAGATGAAAATGGTAATAAAAAAAATTTAATTTTAATTATTGAAGGTAATAAAATGTATACATCTAATAAAACTGGTGATAAAATTGAGCTATTATTAGAGAAGTACGATAATAAGGTTTATGAAATAAAGCATAAAATAGTTGATAATGTTGATAAAACTGAAAAAGGAAGAATTCTTTATGTTTTTAAAGGAGATAAATATTGGGAGTATAATATAAAAACTAAAGGGAAAGGAAAATTGGTTTTTGTTAGAAAAGGAAATAATATTTATCAAAATGGAAATAAAGGCATTAAAAAGATTTTAATTGTGGACTAACATAAAAATAAGTTCTCTCTTTATTCTAGTGATGTATTTCTATTAAACAATCATTTTCAAAGTAAATACAATGCTAAAAATCAAACTTGGGGTATAATTCCTTATTCTTAAAATTTGTTTATTATAATAAATAGTATTTAAATCCAAAGTTTATAATTTTTTTAAAAAGTTTCGTTTTACTTTAAAATACTATCTTTATTCATTCAAATATTTTTTAATTTAAAAACAGAAATAAATGAGACTTTCAACTGTTGTAATTATAGCATGTAGTTCTTTTTTTCTCTCTTGTAATACAGAGAAAAGTTCAAAATTAAATGACTCCTCCAAAGCCAACAAAGAGTTTAAAATTGATTATGAAAAATTTATTTTAGACAATGGTTTAGAGGTTATTTTACATGAAGATCATAGTGATCCTATAGTGGCAGTGGCTACTATGATGCATGTTGGATCTAATAGAGAGAAGCCTGGAAAAACTGGATTTGCTCATTTCTTTGAGCATATGAGTTTTAATGATTCAGAAAATGTGCCAGTAGGAGCAAATAGAAAGATGATTCCTGAATGGGGAGGAAGCAGAAATGGTGGTACTTGGAGTGATGGAACTGTGTATTATGAAGTAGTTCCAAAAGATGCTTTTGAAAAAATTCTTTGGATTGACAGTGATCGTTACGGGTATATGATTAATACGGTAACGAAAGCGGCTTTAGAAAGAGAAAAACAAGTGGTGAAAAATGAAAAGCGTCAACGAGTTGATAATGCTCCTTATGGGTATACTGATGAAATTATAAGAAAAAACCTGTATCCAGAGGGACACCCTTATAATTGGACTGTGATTGGGGCATTGCCAGATTTACAAGCGGCAACTATTGATGATGTTAAAGAGTTTTATGCAAAATACTATGGAGCAAAAAATGGATCTTTAGTAATTGCAGGTGATATAAATATTGAAGAAACAAAGAAATTAGTGAAAAAATGGTTTGGTGAAATACCAAGTGGCCCTGATGTAGAAGAGCTACAACCAATGCCTGTAACATTGGCTAAAAAGAAATCATTGTATTTTGAAGATAATTTTGCAAAACTTCCTGAATTACGTATGGTTATACCTACTATTGAAGAGTATAATAAAGATGTTTATCCTCTTCAAGTACTTAGTCAATTATTAAGTGGAAGTAAAAAAGCTCCCTTATACCAAGTAGTAGTTGAAGAAAAAAAATTAGCCCCTAATATTAGTATTTATCAAAGGAGTAGTGAAATAGCAGGAGAATTTATTATTAGAGCAAGAGCTAATGAAGGTACTGATTTAGATGATTTAAAGTCTGCTATAGATGAGGGCTTGAAACGTTTTGAAAGTAATGGTGTTAGCGAAAAGGATTTAATGCGTATCAAAGCAGAACTAGAAACAGGATTATACCAAAGTGTAAGTACTGTTTTAAACAAAGCATTTAAGTTAGTTCAAGATAATGAGTTTAATGGAGATCCAAGTTATATTACTAAAGCTGCTAAATTAATGAATTCAGTAACTGCAGCTGATGTAATGAGAGTTTATAATCATTATATCAAAGATAAAAATTATGTAATGACGAGTGTTGTTCCTAAGGGACAATTAGAATTAGCCGTTGCTGATGCAAAAGAAGCTAAAGTTTGGATAGAAGAAGTAAAGCAAAATGTAGCAAATGAAGAAGTAGGGCAAGGTGAAGAAGCTAACTATGAAAAAACTCCAAGTACATATGATAGGAGTGAACCAGCTTTTGGAGAATTACCTTTATTTAAATCTCCTGAGGTTTGGACTACTTCTATAGATAATGGAATCAAAGTTTATGGAATAGAGAATAATGAAGTTCCATTAGTTCAGTTTGATTTAACAATTCCTGGTGGACATTTATTAGATTTCAAAGGAAAAGAAGGCGTAGGAAGTTTATTAAGCGATTTAATGATGGAAGGTACAGCTTCTAAAACCCCTGCTGAACTTGAGGATGCTATAGGCTTATTAGGGGCTAGTATAAATGTATATAGCGCTAATGAAGATTTTCATATTGTAGGATCTTGTTTAACAAAGAACTTTAAAAGTACCATTGCTCTTGTAAAAGAAATGTTGTTAGAACCTCGATGGGATCAAAAAGAATTTGATAGATTAAAACAAGCATTAGAAACTGGATTAAAAGGACGTGAAGCAAATCCAAATGTAATTGCTTCTACGGTAATGAATAAGTTAATTTTTGGAGATAAACATATGTTTAGTATTCCAGGTTCAGGTACCTTAAATACTATTAAAACAATTACTATAGATGATTTGAAGTCGTATTATAAAAAACTATCACCTAAAAAGGCAACTTTTCATGTAGTAGGTGCTATAACTGAGGGTGAAGCTTCAAAATCAATAAGTACACTAAATGACTTTAAAGGTATCGATATTACACTCCCAAAACAAGAATTACCTAATGAATCAAAAGCAGGTAATTTATATTTTGTAGATGTACCAGGGTCAAAACAATCTGTAATAACGATTGGAAAATTGGTTTTAGCAGCTACTGATGAAAATGCTAATAATTTAGATTTTGCAAATGAAATTCTTGGAGGAGGTTCAAGCGGAAGACTGTTTCAAACTTTACGAATTGAAAAAGGATATACATATGGAGCTTACTCTAGCTTTAGAAATAGTAAAGAAATTTCTCCTTTTTTAGTAAGAACCAGTGTTAGGGCAAATGCAACGTTAAAATCTTTAGAAATAATTAAAAATATGTTAAGTAATTATTCAAAAGATTTTACTCAATCAGATGTAGAATTAACAAGAAACAAACTTTTAAAAGCCGATACAAGAGCGTTTGAAAGTTTAGGTGCAAAACTTAGCATGGTTCGTAATATGAGTAAATATAATAAGCCTTCTAACTACACTGAGATGAACCAGAAAGAACTAGTTTCAATGACTTTAGAAGATTATAAAAATATTATCGATACCTATTTACAAGAAAAGGAAATGATTTATTTAATAGTTGGTGATAAAGCAACACAGTTAAAAGAAGTTAAAAAATTAGGTAAGCCAGTAATTGAATTGGATATCTATGGAAATACTATTTAGCAGGTTTTTAAAAGAAACAACGTTAATAAACTTTATGAATAGAGTTTATTAACGTTGTTTTTATAAGTTTGCCCAATAGGTACTTTATGTTCATTAATTAAAATACGATTACCCTCAATAAATTTTATTTTATTTATAGCAACAATAAATGATTTATGTACTCTTAAGAAATCATTTATATCTAATATTTCTTCATAATATGAGATTTTTTCATGACTTACAATCATCTCATTTATTAAAAATAATTTAGTGTAATTTCCGTAAGCTTCAATATAAAGAAGCTCACTTAAATTAATTTGATGAAACTTTTTATTTCCTTTAACAAAAAAGCGAGCATTTTTTTCTGGTGTACTATTTACTTCTTTAATTACTGTTTTAATAGTATTTGAATATGTTATTTTATTAACTGCTTTAACTAGCCGATCAAAACTAAAAGGCTTTAAAATATAATCTACAACATTTAATTCAAATCCTTCTAAAGCGTATTCTTTATATGCTGTTGTAATAATAGTTTTTGGAGGATTTGTTAGTGTTTTTAAAAAATCAAGTCCTCTAAGTTTTGGCATATTTATATCTAAAAACATAAAATCTATAGTATGTTCATTTAAATATTGCATAGCCTCCATTGCATTATAACAGTTTTTTTGCAATGTTAAATGTGGCAACATATTACAGAACTCTTCAATAATTTCATGAGCTAAAGGTTCGTCATCAATTATAATATAGTTAAGCATTTTTATTTATTTTTAGTGTTGTTTTATAAATAGTATTTGATACATCTATTACTAATTCATGCTTGTTTTTATACAATAAAGAAAGTCTTTTTTTTAGATTTTCTAACCCAATACCTTTAGTTTTTTGTATTTCATTAGGATCAAAATTGTTCATAATAACAAAAACAATAGCTTCACTCGTGTCGTATAAATGAATATTAATAAAAGCATTTTCAGAAAGGGTATCAATACCGTGTTTAAACGAGTTTTCTAAAAGCATAATGTATAATAAAGGAGCAATAGTTAAATGAGGATTAACATCTTTATAATTGAAAGAAATTTCTACTGATTTTTTGTGTCTAATTTTATGAAGTTCAATATAATTATTCAAATATTCAATTTCATCAAAAAGTTTTACCCTTTCTTTCTCTCCTTCATATATAGTGTAACGCATCATATCAGAAAGTTTTAAAATAACATCAGGAGCTTGTTTAGAATTTTTAATAGTTAAAGCATATAAATTATTTAATGTATTGAAGAAAAAGTGTGGATTTATTTGTGTTCTAAGTAATGATAATTCAGTTTTCGTTTTTTCAGTTTTTAAATTTTGAAGCCACTTCCACTGTTCAAAAATCCATACTAAAAATAATAAAGGAATCGGTAAAAAGAAGATATAAATTGGAAAATTTTCTTTAATTTTTAAGTAAGCATCTAAGTTTCCTGAAAGTAATCTTAAATAGAAAAAGTATAAAAGTAATGGCGCATAAATAAGTGTTATTAGCTTCCAATATTTTATGATGAATTTTGGAGCTAAAATATATACAAACCCTAACCAAAATACCAATAAAAGAGTAAAAGTAATTGGATTATCTGGTACATTCATATAAGAATCTATTATTAAAGCGATAAAGAAAATTACAATTATGCTGAGTACTTTCAGTAATACACTTTTTTTAGTTTTAAGATACTTGTAATTATGAATAGGTAAGGAAATTACTAACCACCAAAATAAAGTAATAGTAAACACTTCAAAAGGTTGATCACGAGGTATGTTTAAATATTTGGTAGTATCTAATAAGTAAAATACCGGAATAATAATTAAACCAAAAAAGAAGGCCTTATATTTTTTTAAAAACTGAATCATACATCAAAACTACTAATGTTCTTATGTTTTTACAACTATATTGATGTACAGTATGAAAATTATGACGAACAATATGATTTTTGCGCTGAATCTAGTTTTAATGTAAAAAAGATTATGTGTATGTAAATAAGTGAGTTGTTTATCATTTTAAATTTTAAAAAGATGATAAAAAAAACACATTTGTAATGTAATTAAATAGAACCATTATGAATACACTAAAAATAGAAAACTTAACTAAAACATATTCAAACGGAGTAAAAGCAATCAACGGAATTAATATAGAAATTACCAATGGAATGTTTGGTTTATTAGGAGCAAATGGGGCTGGGAAATCATCATTAATGAGGACTATAGCCTCTTTACAAGAACCTACTTCAGGAACAATTACATTTAATGGCGAAAATATAGTTGAGACACCAGAAAAAATAAGAAAGTGCTTGGGGTATTTGCCACAAGAATTTGGTGTATATCCAAAAATATCTGCAGAAAAACTATTAAACCATCTAGCGATTTTAAAGGGAGTTATTAATAAAAATGAACGCAAAGAGCAAGTAACAGCATTGCTCCAACAAGTTAATTTATATCAGCATAGAAAGAAAGCAGTGTATACATTTTCAGGAGGTATGCGTCAGCGTTTTGGTATTGCTCAGGCATTATTAGGAAATCCTCAAATAATTATTGTAGATGAACCAACTGCTGGTTTAGACCCAGAAGAAAGCAATCGTTTTTTAAATTTATTAAGTGAAATAGGGGAGAACGTTATTGTAATTTTATCAACACACATTGTAGAAGATGTTAAAAATTTATGTCCCAAAATGGCTATTCTATCAAATGGTCAAATTATATCAGAAGGAAACCCAAAAACGCTGGTAGCAAGTATTGAAAATAAAATATGGAGTAAAATTATACGTAAAGCAGATATTGAATCGTATAAAAAAGTCTTCAAAGTTATTTCAACTAAACTTGTATCAGGTGATACACAAGTGAGAGTTTTATCAGACTTTAAACCAGAATTAGGCTTTCAACCAATTACTCCAAATTTAGAAGATTTTTACTTCGCAACACTTTTTAATAACCAATTAAAAAACGTATAAATTATGTTTAAACAGCTATTTAATTTTGAGATATATTATCAATTAAAACAACGTGCATTTCCAATATTCGTTATCTTATTTCTAGCGATAGGTTATTTTGTAGGTAAGCAAGGTTTTGCTCCTAATGGAGTTAATTATAATTCAGTGTATCAAGTTTATTTTCATACAAGCCTTTTTACTTTAGGAAGTGTATTTATTATTATGTTTTTTGCTATTAGTGCTATGCTTAGAGATAAACAGCATGACATGGAGAATTTAATTTATAGTTCTTCAATTAAAAAGTCACATTATTTCTGGAGTAAATTTTTAGGTACATTTATTTTTAGCACGTTGGCTTTTTCTCCTTTTATAGTAGGATATATTAGTGGAAATTATTTTTCGAATTTAGATCCAGAACGATTAGGTAATTTCAAATTATTAACATATTTACAACCTTGGTTGTATGTTGTTGTTCCTAATATTTTTATTTGTACAACGATTATTTTTTCTGTGAGCACACTAACAAAAAGTAGTATAGCAACTTACATTAGCGCTGTATTTTTATATATGTTGTATTTTGTATGTTCAATTTTTTTAAACTCTCCACTTTTAGCACAATCTGTTCCAGCATCTCCTGAAAGTATGGCTATAGCAGCAGTAGTAGATTTATTTGGAGTTGCAGCATTTTTTGAACAAACTCAATATTGGACTCCATTCCAAAAAAACACGCAATTAATTTCATTTTCAGGATATTTTTTAATCAACAGGCTGATTTGGATTCTTATTTCTTTTGGAGTTTTATTAGGGACGTATAAATTGTTTTCTTTTAGAGAATTAACAAAAAAAATAAAGACAAAAAAGAGAGCTAACAAAGAAAATGTAGCAAAAATTGATTATAAACCATTAGATGTAATTCACAATTTTAAAACAAAAGTAATAACGTTTATATCTTTACTAAAGTTAGAACTGATAAGTGTTTTTAAGAGTTTACCTTTTATTGCAGTTCTTATAATGTGGTTGTTTATTGTGTTTTCAGAATTATACGCAACAGTAATAGAAGGAGGTGAATATGGAGTTAGTTCGTATCCTTTTACGAATCAGCTAATTTCCTTAATAGTTGATCCTCTTACTATTTTTAGTTTACTCTTAATCATTTTCTATAGTGCTGAAATTGTATGGAGAGAACGCAGTTTAAACTTTAATTTAATTCTAGATTCGGTTCCTACAAAAAATAACATATTCTTCTTATCTAAATTTTTTACATTATTACTATTGCCTATTATTTTAATTACTACAGGAGTTTTAATGTGTATTATTTTTCAAATAAGTTTAAGTTATACAAATTTTGAATTTAATTTATATGCATCATTATATTATCATTATGGTATTCAATTAATGGTTTTCTCAATGATTGCAATTTTTGTAAATAGTTTAGCCAAAAGTAAATATGTTGGTATGGGAGTTTTTGGATTAATTGTAGTATTTAGTTTGAAATCTAATTTAATTGGTCTAGAACATCCTTTAACAAGTATTGGTTTTATGCCAAGAGTTGCGTATTCAAATATGAACAATTTTTATGGAGGTGCTGTTTTATATGATCACCTAGTAATGTATTGGTTGTCTTTAGGACTTTTTTTAATGGCAATATCATTTAAAATATGGAATAGAGGAGTGTTATCAAGTCTTTTATTAAAACTAAAAAAACTGCGTTATGAATCGACTAAAATTCAAAAAGTATCAATCTCATTTTTAGGCGCACTATTTGTAACTTTTGGAGCAATACTATTTTACAACATGAATATAATTGATACTTATGAAACTTTAAGTAGTCAATTAGACTTAAGAGAAAAATATGAGAAAAAGTTTAAAAAATATGAAAATCTAGAACGACCTTTTCCGATATCTAGAAAAACTGAAGTTGCTATTTATCCTAATGAAAGGCGCTACACAGTAAAAGCAAATTATATTTTAAAAAATGGCACCAGAAAGCCTATATCTGAAATTTTTATTACTGAAAGAGTAGCGTTAAAATCTATTTCTTTAGAAAAAGGAACGTTAATGAAAAAAGATAATGAGTTTGGTATATATGTCTTTAAATTTAAAAAAGCTATTCAGCCTAATGATTCACTATTATTTAATTTTGAATTGGATTATAAAGTTAAAAAATATGAAAATAATAAAACTATTGTAGAGAATGGAACATATATAACGCATAGAACATTTGAACCTATACTTGGATATAACAGAGGTGCCGAGATAGTAAATAGAGTAGAACGAGAAAAAAGAAAGTTACCAATAAGAAAAGAAGAAAATATATCAGATTCACATATTGAACATGATGATTTTAATAATGAAAAAATAAACTTTGAAACCATTGTATCAACAGATAAAAATCAAGTGGCTTTGAGTTCGGGCAGATTGGTATATCAATGGGTTAAAAATGATAGAAATTATTATCATTATAAGTCTGTAAATAAAATCATGCCTATGATTGCTTATTTTTCAGCTAGATATAAAACTAAAAAAATTAATTATAAAGGTATTTCAATTGAGCAATATTATGATGAAAATCATTTTTTTAATATTCAGGAAATTGAAAATAGTGCGATACAAACTTTAAATTATTGTCAGAAGAATTTTGGTGAGTATAATTTTAAACATCTTAGAATAGCAGAAATCCCATCACATTGGTCGTTTGGAGGTTTTGCTCACCCAGGGGTTATAAGTATGGTGGAAGACCGATTATATTTATCAAATGTACGTGATTCTTCTATTTTTAATTTAGTAGCAAAAAGAACAATTCATGAAGTTGGGCATCAATGGTGGGGACATACATTAGCAGCAAAACCAGTGGCTGGAGGATCGCTTTTTATCGAAGGATTTGCAAAATATACTGAAGCTGTAGTTATGGAGAAAATGTATGGAAAAAGAGCTTTGTTTGAATTAAGTGATAACACTAGAAGGAGATATTTTTACGGTAGAGCATTTGCTGGAGAACAAGAGCCTCCAGTATATAAGGTATTAGGACAAGGCTATATTTCTTATGGAAAAGCATTAACTGTTTTATTAGGAATGAGAGATTTAATAGGAGAGAAAGAATTAAATATTGTATTAAAGAAATTAGCAAACAAATGTAGAGGCAGTAAAACATTAAAAGTAAATTCTATTGAGTTTTTAAAGGCTCTGTATGAAGCAACTCCTTTAAATTATCACGTATTAATTGATGATTGGTTTAAGAGAGTGATTACGTATGATTTGGCAATGGAAAGAGGAGAGTTTAAACAATTAAAAAACGGTAAGTTTAAAGTAACAGTTAAGATAAAAGCAAAGCGATTTAATACTTTAGATACTGGTGAAATTGAAGAGATATCTATTAATGAACCAATAAAAATAGGAGTTTTTAATTCTCATCCTTCTAAAGTAAAAAATAACAATCAAATATTGTATTATAAATCATTTATTATTGATAAAGAAATATCAGAGGTTACAATAATAGTTGATGAAAAACCTAAATATATCAGTATTGATCCATTTGGTACAAGAAGTGACGAAAATTTAATAGATAATACGATAAAATTTTAGTAAAAGTATTTTAATAAAATAAAAAGAGCTGAATTAATTACAATAATTCAGCTCTTTTTGTTAACAACTATTATGTTTAATTTAATAAATTTTGCGTTATGTTTTGAAAGAATAAAATGAATAGAAAAGATATTCTTTAAATATGTAAAGTGTTTTTCCTTAAATAAAAAGTGGTTTTAATCATTGATTATCAGTGTATAACCTGTGCTTTTGGTTTTTATGTTTTTATAGTTTTGTTGTAACATTTTGCAATTTGTAATACAATTATTAAACTTAAATTATTAAAAAATGAATACTTTAGAAAAGACAAAAGAAGGAGTAATTAACGAAGGATTCTCTGAAGAATCTTTTGAAGGAAAACATCAGATAAATTCAGAAAATGAATTTACAGAATTTGAAGATGAAAATAATGAAGAGGCAACACAAGAAGATTATCAAGAAGTAAGTAATGAAAATGAAACGGTACTTGGAGAAGATACTGATAGTGAAGAGCCGTTTTTAGGTGGTAATTCTGAATTAAATGAAACACTTACAGAAAATACTGAAGACGATACTTTAGAAAAAATAGATGGATATGATTATTCTGTTGTGGACTCTGAAGAGAATGTTTCTAGAAATATAGAGGGAGATGGACTAAATGCTTACTATGGAAGTTACGGAGATTCAGATTTAGCTGAATTAATGAGAACCGAAAGTGGGCAAAAAATGGTTCAAGAAGTAGTTATTGGTAAAGATGATCGTAAAAAAATAAATGGAACAACTAAATATCCATGGAGAGCTATTTGTTCATTAAAAATTAAGGCAAAAGATGGAACAAGTTGGATAGGAACAGGTTTTTTGATAGGACCAAGAACAGTAATTACTGCTGGGCACGTTGTTTATATGCATAAACATGGTGGATGGGCAAAAAGTATAGAAGTAATTCCTGGTCGTAATGGGGCAAGTAAGCCTTTTGGTTCATGTAAAACAAGTCATTTTCACTCTGTAAAAGGATGGACAAAAAGCAAAAAAAGAAGTAATGACTATGGAGCGATTATTTTGCCCAAAAACTGTAAGTTTGGAAATAAAGTTGGTTATTTTGGCTATGCAAATTATAATTTTTTCAGTTTACTTGGTTTAAAAGTAAATCTTTCTGGATATCCTGGAGATAAACCTGCAGGAACTCAATGGTGGCACTGTAGAAGAATTAAATTAGTTACTCCAAGAACTTTAGTATATAATATTGATTCTGCTGGAGGGCAAAGTGGTTCTCCTGTTTGGAAATATAAAAATGGAAAACGATATGTGGTTGGAATTCATACTAATGGGTCTTCACTTGGGAATTCAGCGACAAGAATAACATCTGCTGTTTATAAGAACCTTAAAAATTGGAAGAATAAATACAAATAACATATTGTAAATCTAATAACAAGGTTGTCTAAAAAGTTAATAAATATAAAAGTAATTTTTTAGATAGCCTTTTTTTAATTATGAATAAGGTTACAGGAAAAATTGTAGATAAAATATCAAAAACTCCTATACATGAAGCAGTAGTTCTATTAAAAAATGAAAAACTAGCTTTAAATGATATTGCTCAATTAAGTGATGAAAATGGGAAATTTGAATGGGTAGATTTGGAAGTAGGGGAGTATACGATTCAGATAATTAGTGAATTATATACTAGTAAAGTTTTAACCTTTATATGCACTGTGGATAGTGTTTTAAACTTCATGATTGCATTGGAAAGATAAGATCACTACAAGCATTATCTAACTAGTATAAAAAGTATTATCTATCGTAGCTAGTTTTTAATACCAACATGTATTGTTAAAGTATACCTAAAGTTAACTTGGCCTCTTCACTAATCATCGATCTATTCCAACTCGGTTGCCATGTCAATTCAACTTCAACTTTATTAATTAATTTTAATTCTTCTATTTTTCTTTTTACTTGTTGTGGTAATGCTTCAGCTACTGGACATGATGGTGATGTCAACGTCATTGAAACATATACATCATTTTTATTTTCGATACTAACATTATAAATTAATCCTAATTCATACACATCAACAGGTATTTCAGGATCAAAAACTTCTTTAATTTTTTTTATTATTAGGTTTTGTAAATTTTCGTTTGTTTCCATACTTAAAATTATCTTTTTATTTTAAAATTTAAAACCATTACTCCATGCTATTATTTTTAACAAAGAGCAATGGTTTATTTAATAAATTTAGTTTATGTGTTTTTTTCTTTTGTAATTGTATATAGTTTCTGAAATAGTAAACCAACAGAAGTAATATATACCCACTGAGAAAATAATGTCTCCTATTATTCGTAACCACTTTAAGATTTGAACAACTGGAGAGTATAATAATTCAGCATCTCTTGCAAAAGAATATCCTTTAGTAATTGAAGTATATGCTTGAATTATTCCAATAGGAAGCAAACTAAACAAAACCATAGCAATTAAACCTATATTTAATAACCAAAAAGCTCTTTTTAACTTTTTACTTTCCCAAGTTCTATTAGAATAAAATCGTAAGCAAATTATAATGAACCCCATACCTAACATACCATAAACTCCAAATAAAGCAGTATGAGCATGAACAGCAGTAGTATTTAATCCTTGAATATAGTACAATGCGATTGGAGGATTAATAAGAAATCCAAACACACCAGCACCTATAAAGTTCCAAAATGATACAGCTATAAAAAAGAAGATAGGCCATTTATATTTTTGCATCCAAGGAGTACTTTTTAAAAGTGTCCAACTCTCTTTTATTTCAAACCCCATAAGGGTAAGTGGAACAACTTCTAAAGCACTAAATGTTGCTCCTAAAGCAATTGCTTGAACTGGAGTTCCTGAATAATATAAATGATGCAAGGTTCCTATTATACCACCAGCTAAAAAAATAGTTGCTGAAGCAATTGAAACTCTACCAGCAGTTTTAGCAGAAATTATTTCCATTTTTGAAAAAATAAAAGCAATAACAACCGTAGCAAAAACCTCAAAGAAGCCTTCTACCCATAAATGAACTAACCACCATCTCCAATAATTAATGACTGGCAAACTACTATTTTCCCCATACATCAAGCCTGAGAAAAAGAACATTCCAATAGCAACCACAGATATTAATAAAATTGTAAGTAATTGTTTAGAAGCATCATTTTTACGAATAGCATAAACAATATGTCTTCCAACCATAAACACCCATAGTATTAAACCTATGCCTAAAAATAGTTGCCAAAATCTACCTAAATCCATATATTCATAGCCTTGATGACCAAAGAAAAAGTTAGTTGTTAAATCTAGAAATTGATGAACACCTAACCATTCACCTAGCATAGATCCTAATACGATGATTAGTAAGGCAATAAATAAAAAGTTTATTCCAAAAACTTGGTACTTAAATTCTTTATTAGAAATCATAGGAGCTAAGAATAAACCAGTAGATAGCCATGTTGCTGCTATCCAAAATACAGCTAATTGGGTATGCCAAGTTCTTGTAATTGAATATGGTAAAAAACTAGCCAAATCAATTCCAAAAAAGGCTTGGCCTTCAACTGTGTAATGAACGGTTATGATACCTAAAACAACTTGCAAGCCTATTAATAGTGAAATAACAATAAAATACTTTAAAATTGCTTTTTGAGAGCGCACTAATTTCATTCCTGTTAGAGGATCAACATTGGGCTTGGTTATTATGTCTCCTTTTTCATGATCTCTTAAATAATAAAAAGTTAGGATACCTATAAATAGAAGCAATAATACAATTGACAATCCTGACCATATAACAGAATCTTTTGTAATTTCATTATCAATTAAAGGTTCATGAGGCCAATTAGACGTATATGTGTACTCTTTATTGGGTCTATTAGTACTTGCCGCCCAAGAAGTCCAAAATAAAAAAGCATTTAATTGTTCTAATTTAATAGGATCTGTTAAAGCTCCCTTTGGAATAGCATACTCTTTTTTTCCTTCAGAAAAAATAGACGAATAATGTTTTATGTTACTTGTAATAGCGGCTAGCCTTTCTTCTGATATTGTAACTGTATTAGTAGCAGCATTAAATGTATTAGTTTTAATATCATTTATTAAACGTGCTTTGATAGCTGCTTTTCTTTCTACATTTAGGCTATCATAGGGTAACTGAAATTCTGTTTTAGACCAATAATTTAATAAATATATTGCTTCTTTATGTATCCAGTCTGCTGTCCAATCGGGTGCAACATAACTTCCATGTCCCCATATAGAACCAACTTCCATGCCTCCAATAGATTCCCAAACATTTTGTCCAGTTTGAATATCTTCTTTTGTATAAATGATTTTTCCAGAATTTTTGACAACAACTTTTTCTGGAATTGGTGGTTGTGTTTGATATACCTCAGTTCCTACCCAAATTAAAGCAATAAATGAAAGGGTAACAACACTAATAAATGCGATCCAAGTTTTTTTCATGGTTTCTATTAATTTTGCAGAGTTTTTTCTAATTCAACTCCTTTTTTAAATAAAATGTTATTTTCTAAATGAATATGTTTGTGTAAATCTTCTTCAAATTCCTGAAGTAAATGATAAGTTACTTTGTAAGTATTACATGCATCTACAGGAGGGGAATAATTATTACTTAGTTCAGAAATTTTTCTAAACCGACTCCCTTCATTGTCATGTTCTTCATGCATCATTGCTATCGGACTTTTTAAGCTATTAAACAGGTTACTTGAAATTGTTGATTTATTTTTAGCAGCTTTAATTAATTTTTTGAAATAAGGGAATAGAATTAATTCTTCTTTTTTCATATGCATTGTCAAATCGTTTGCACTTTCAGTAAATAGCTTGTATATTTCAAATAATTCTGGGTGGTACATACCATGAACTTTGCATAATTTATCTAGATATAATTTTAGCTCTGGTATTGTTTTTTCTACGTATTTATGATGTTTATTGTATATATAATCTGAAAGAAAATCTATATCCCATGCTTGATAGTTATTGGTATCTATCTCAGATTTAAAACAATTATCTAACTTGTTAATTAGTATACTTTTATTAATATTTTTAGTATTACATACGGTTTCTATGCTCCTATTGCCATTGCAACAAAAATCTATACCATATGATTTAAAAATAGTAGCAGATTTATAATTTTCTGCTACAATAGTACTTATTAAAGTGTTTTTGTTAATGTTCATTACTCTGTGTTTTAATTTTATTTAATATTTTGAATGAGTTTTTCTATTTGTTAATCAATGTTTTATGTTTTTTTTGTTATTTAAATAAAGCGTAAGTGTTCTCATTAAGCTATTTTATCCATGCTTTTTGTATGATATTTAATAAGATGTTGGTATTATTTAGTTATGAATTATAAGTATTCGTTTTTATTTAATTTTATTCATTTTGTACAGTTAATTTCTTTAATAATGTAGTTCCAAATATGAACAAGCATAGTACTTTTAGTACTTCTAGCATAACATATATGAAGTGTATGTTACTTTTTTCTAAAATTATTCCATTAATAATTTGTTCTGCCCGTGTATTTAAAATTGGTAATAGCCAAGATGTTTGTATAAGCATAATTAAAACAATTATTAGAAAAGAATAGTGAATAGATTTATTCTCTTTTTTATAAAGTACTATACTATTTATTGAAACACTTATTAGAAATACAATTTCCATAATATTTAAAGCTGTAAATACTAGTTTTCCTATTCCTAATCCAAGTTCTAATGTTATGTTAGGGGCTAGAAATTTTAACCAAGATTCCATAAAGCTTATTGCGCACACAAAACCAATCCATATAAATATTATAATTAAATTTTTTTTCATAAAGTATATTCGGATCTTTTTATCCTTTTTAAAATTGTTTTTTTTAACGTTTCAAAAAAAAAGTATCAACATTCATATCATTAACAAGCATTAATAGAGTGGTATTATGAAGCATTGATTTAAGTTTGTCACGAACTTCTACAAATTGATAGTGCAAAGGGCAAGGTGATTTATCATTACATTCTTTTAATCCTAAACCACAGCTGGTAAAAATCGAGTCTCCATCTAATACTTTTACAACATCACTCAATTTTACTGTATTCATTTTTGAATTCTCAATAATAAAACCACCGTAAGGACCTTTAATTGATTTTACAATGTCATTTCTTGTAAGCTGTTGTAAAACTTTGGCTGTAAATGCTTGTGGAGAATCAATTGCCATTGATATCGTGGATAAACTCACTTTTATATCTTGAGTACTCTGTTGAGCAATAAAGATTATAGCTCTTAGACCATATTCACATGATTTTGAAAACATTTATTAAAATATTATGCTACAAATTTAGCGTATATTTTTATAAAAGACAAATACATCCGCTATAAAATTTATTGAATTAAAACTAACTTCTGGCCAACTTTAAGTATACCAGTTTTACTAATAGCATTTGTTTTACAAATTGAGTTTATAGATATTCGATGTTTACTTGAAATTTTTGAAAGAGTATCTCCTTTTTTTATGACATAAATTTGTTTTGTTTTTATACTTCTTTTTATAGCATCTTCATAGGTGTTACAAATTAAAATTGGGCTTTGTTTTTTTGAATTATGTATATAAGGAGTTACCCAATTTTTAGTTACCCATATGTTTTGAGATCGTATAGTGTTTTCTTTATTAAAAGCAAATAAGTATTCAGGATTTATATAAATTCCTTTAAAACTAACTTCAAGGTGGAGGTGACTTCCTCTTGCATTTCCTGTTGTACCTCCTTTTCCTATAACTTGACCTTTAATAAGTGTATCATTAACTTTTACTAATTGTTTTGACAAATGTGAATAGGAGGTTTCTAATCCGTTGTAATGTCTAACAACAACAACTTTACCGTGCCCAGGATGATAATCAACATAACGCACTTTTCCATCAAGCATAACCTTAACATCATCTCCAGTTACTAAGTCGATATCAATTCCTTTATGGGCTCTTCTTTTTCGCCATCCATAATGAGATGTTATTACTTTTTTTCTATCAATAGGAGAAGAATATACACTATCGTTAAAAGTTATATTAAAAGGATATTTATTTATCTTATTTTTATATGGGTTATAGGTAGAAGTATTCCAATTTTCAGTCAAAAATGGATTAGGAGGAGTACTGTCTTTTGGGGTGTTTTTAAAATTTAGTATAGAATCGATATTGATTTCTAAAATTTGTTCTATTTGTCCGAAACTATTTGTAATTAAAAATAGTGATACTAAGACTGCAAATAATGATTTCATATTTTAAATTTACGTAATTGTAAGGTTCTATTTAAGGATAAATATAATCTTTTGGTTCTATCTATTTTTACAGGCTATTAAGGGTTGGAATGAGTAATTATTGAATAAAATCTTTTGGGTTTAAGCGTATCCCATTTTGCTTTACTTCATAATGTAAATGTGGTCTTAATGAACGACCAGTATTTCCTACATATCCAATAACATCTCCTTTTTTTACTTTTTGATTTTTAGTTACATTAAATCCATTTAAATGTGCATACCAAGTTTCATATCCATGACTATGTTTAATTACAATTAAATTTCCCCAAGCATTTTCTGAAGAGGCTTTATTAATAATACCATCAGCTGAAGCAACAACAGGAGTCCCTGTAGAAGCTATAATGTCAATTCCTCCATGAAAGAAAGGCTTTTTTGTTATTGGACTTTTAATAGATTTTCCAAATGAAGCTACAATACTTTTTTTTGAAATGTTTTTAACTGGAAATAGGGAAGGAAGATCTCCTGTAAGTTTTGGTATATTTATTGTTTTGATATATGAGCTATTTTCTTCCGAATGTTTGGTAAATGCTAAAATTAACATAGTAAAAATTGGAAATAGGATTACATATATAATTTTGGAAATTCTTTTAGATTTAGGTTTTGTCATCATAGTAATTCTCTTTTTTAATATTGGTTGATTAAAGTAATTATATAAATTATTTGGTTTCTGAATTTCAAGGCTTTGTAATAATAACTCCATATACTCTGAAGTTTTAATCCCTTTTTGAAGAACTTCGTTATCTGCTTGAAACTCATGTATAGATTTTAGAGATTTTCTATAAAAATAGAGTAACGGATTAAACCAAAAAAAGGAAATATATAATTCGCTTAAAATAACATCCCAAGAGTGTTTTAGTATAATATGTGATTTTTCGTGTTCTACAATTTGGTTATTATATTCTTTAAAATCTTTTTTAGGAATAAATATCCATTTGAAATATGAAAATATTTCAGGCACATCAGCAAATATTAATTTATATCCCTCTTGCTTTTTAATTATAGACCTGTTTTTTAAAAGAAATATAGATAGTATATTAATTAAAACTCTGACTAGATAAACAGTAACAATCAAGAAATAGATTCCCATTAATACTGCATTATAATCTAAAAAAGAAGACATTAATTCTTTTTGTGGACTATTAAAAACTTGTTGATCAAGAGAATTGAAAGCCACATATTCAAATAAAGGAACTTCTACAATTTTTGAAGATAAAATAGGAAATAAATTACTTAAAATAGGAGTTAAAATAGAAATAGGAAGCAATAAAATTAATATAACTCGATTTATAGTATGAAAAGTTAATCTTCTAAAAAAAAGTAAGTATACAAAATATAGCACAGAAAAAATGCTAGTTACTTGTATCAGGTATATTAATAAATTATTCATTTTTTGCTTTTAATTTTTCTATTTTATTTTCAAGCATTCCTTTCATTTTTTCTAACTCTGTAAGATTTAAATCTTCATTATTTGTAAAAAACAAAGCAAATTTACTGGCAGACCCACTAAAAAAATTACCTATTACATCTTTCATATGCTTTTTAAAATAAGTTTCTTTTGAAATTGTAGGATAATACTGTCTTATTTTACCAAAAGTTTCAAATTTTAAAAAATCTTTTTTGACCAAAACTCTAACAACTGTAGATATTGTAGTATAGGCAGGTTTAGGTTCAGGGAATTCTGCTACTATATCTTTTAAAAATGCTTTTTCAAGTTTCCAAGCATATTTCATTACCTGTTCTTCGGCTTTTGTTAATTCATTCATAGGGCAAATATATAATTATTTTTAACATGTAACTATAAATGTAGTCGTATTACTATTTTTATAGTCATAAAATTTTCTTAATAGCTTAAATTATATGGAAACTATTTCAATAGTCAATATACTTTTTTAGCTTACTTCAAGGTATAAAATATCAGTTTTAAAGCCTTGAAAATAAATAAAGCAACCGTTTTAATTAAAATAACTTCAAACTCAAGTTACTTACAGGATAACATTCCGATGTAACTTCTTTTTACCCTTCAGAATAGAAGCCAAGGTGCATGTGCTATTTATTTCTAATAAATAAATCTAAAAAGAAAATGATTTTTATTCTTTGTAAAACTTTTAGTAGTATAAAAGATAGCTAAATAGCAAATGGTTTCAAAAGCAAGGCATCGTTTAACAATGAAAGTAGATGAAAATGCAGGACAATTGGTTTGTGCTTTGCACTTGCATTTAATAGGAGGTGATAACTTAGGCACTGTGATAAAAAAATAACTTTTTATGCATTAATTATTTTAACCCGTTTAATGTTCTGTTCAAACTACGGATAGTAATACCTAAATAATTTGCAATATCATTTTTGGAGAAGATTTTATCAAAATCTGGATAATCGTATTTTAGTTTTAAAATATTTTCTTCAATAGAATAAGATTGTTGAAAAGAATGCCTTGGAGCTTTATATCCAATTTTTAAAGCCATTGATTTTATTACTAGCCTATTAAAAATAGGATCATTATCTAGCAGGTAGTTGTAGTTTTCATATGATATTTTGTAAACAATGACTTTTGATATTGCTTCGATAGAGCAATAGCTTAAATTCCCACTAAAAACCTCTAATTCTCCGAATTCCATTCCTTTACCTAAAAATTCTTGAATAAAATCTTTACCATTTTCATCAGATAAATAACACTTAGTTATCCCACTTTTAATGATATATAAAGATTGGTATCTTTTGTGTTGTTTTAATATAACTTCTTTTGAGTTGTATTTCTCCACTAAAAAAAAGTTGGGGTACTTTTCATTTAATAAGCTAATATATGTTAAAAAATTTATGTCTGTTCTAATCATTTTTGAATTGGGACAATTGTCCTTTTATAAAATTTCTAATAGCAAGTAATTTGCATTGTAAAATTATATAATAAAATAGAAAAACAAAGAAGAATGAATACATTATTGCAACAAATTGAATTTATAAAAGAAATAGATAAATTAAAATATATACAACGTAAAACAAAGTTATTTAACAGTGATAAACATGAAAATGATGCTGAGCATAGTTGGCATTTAGCCATGATGGCTATGATTTTAGTAGAACATAGTAATGAAGAAGTTAATCTTTTAAAAGTTTTAAAAATGGTATTAATACATGATATTGTAGAAATTGATTCTGGTGATATTTTTATTTTTGATACGGTTAAAAATCATAGCAATACAGAAGAAGAGTTAAAGGCAGCAAAAAGGATTTTTGGAATTTTACCAGCAATTCAAGCTAAGGAACTTATTGAATTGTGGTTGGAGTTTGAGAAAGGGGAAACAAATGAAGCAAGGTTTGCAAAAGCCATGGATAGATTTGAGCCTATTTTACAAAATGTTTCTAATAAAGGAGGAACTTGGAAAGAATTCAATGTTCCTAAAGAAAATGTTATAGATAAAACCAAGCCAGTAATTTTAGGGTCTAAAGCTATTTGGGATTACTCATTAGAGGAAATAGAAATGTCATTTGAAAAAATATAATGTTATGAATAATTTTAGTCAAAAAATATATACTAATCAATTTATATATATATGTTTTAGCTCATTGTTTTTTTCAGCAAGTTATAATATGTTAATTCCTGAGTTACCTAGTTATTTAAGTAATTTGGGAGGTTCAGAATACAAAGGTTTAATTATTGCTTTATTTACATTAACAGCAGGTTTTTCAAGACCATTTAGTGGGAAGTTAACTGATACTATTGGTAGAAAACCAGTATTAATTTTTGGAGCTTTTATTTGCATTATTTCTGGATTATTTTATCCCATATTAACAAGTGTTTGTGGTTTTTTTTTCCTACGGTTAATTCATGGGTTTTCAACAGGTTTTAGTCCTACAGCAATAGCTGCTTATGTTTCAGATATTATTCCTAACAATCGTCTGGGTGAAGCAATGGGTATTCAAGGTATGTGTTTTAGTACAGGATTAGCTTTAGGTCCAGTTTTAGGTAGTTACATAAAATTATATTCAAATTATAATATACTTTTTTATAGCTCTTCTTTAATGGCATTATTATCAGTTCTTCTAATTTTAAAAGTAAAAGAAACATTAGAAAATAAAAAACTGTTCAAATTTAAATTTCTAACAATTTCTAAATCAGATTTGATAGCAAAGGAAGCATTACCAGCTGCATATATTACCTTTGTTACTTATTTAAGCTTTGGAGTTATACTTACTTTAATCCCTGATTGGAGTGCTTATCTTGGTATTATTAATAAAGGAACTTTTTTTATAGCATTTACAGTAGCCTCCCTTTTAGTTAGGTTACTAGCTGGTAAAGTATCTGATATTTATGGTAGAAAAATTATCATTATTATTGGGTTGATAGTTTTGACTATCTCTTTATTGTTGTTAAGTAGATTAGATAGTATTAATGGATTATTATTTGGTGCTACATTATATGGAATATCAATGGGAATATTATCTCCAACAATAAATGCTTGGACTATTGATTTGAGCAATCCCTTAACTAAAGGAAAATCTATTGCAACCATGTATTTTGCATTAGAAGCAGGGATAGGTTTTGGGGCATTTCTCTCAGGATGGTATTATTCCAATGTAATAGAAAAAATACCTCAAATATTTGTTACTTGTTCTATTGTAGCTTTTTTAGGGCTAATTCATATTGTTATCAATAAGATAAAATTTTTAAAATATGTTTAAAATAAAAAATATTAATATACTAGGTTTTTTAACCAGGAACTAAATAGTAGTTTCACTTATCTTTGATACTATACTTTTAGTAAAAGAATATGAGAGAATTTAAAAATTCAGTTTTAAAAGAAAAAGAAATAAAAAATAAACCTAAGATAAGTATAGTAAAAGCTTTTAAAACCATTATTTGGCCTCGTCGAAAATTGGTTTTAATAGGTTTAGTTTTAATTGTTATTAGTCGAATAGCAAGTTTAGTATTGCCATGGCAATCTAAAATACTATTAGATGAAGTTATTCCTGATAAGGATATAACTAAGCTTTATGAAGTACTATTTTTTGTGGGAGTTGCGTTATTATTACAGGCAGTAACATCATTTTTACTCACTAGAATATTAAGTGTGCAGGCACAATACGTAATATCAGAATTACGTGCTCAAGTTCAAAAAAAGGTATTGTCCTTGCCTATAAGTTTTTTTGACAATACAAAATCAGGAAGCTTAGTGTCTCGTATTATGAGTGATGTAGAAGGCGTACGAAATTTAATTGGTACAGGGCTTGTTCAGTTGGTTGGAGGTACTATTACAGCTGTTGTTTCTGTAGTATTATTAATACGGATTAATCCTTGGATGACATTATTTGTTTTTCTTCCTGTTGCAGTATTTGGTTTTGTAGCTATGAAAGCATTCAAGTATATTAGACCTGTTTTTAGAAATAGAGGTAAAATTAATGCTGAAGTAAAAGGACGATTAACAGAAACATTAGCTGGAGTTAGGGTAATAAAGGGGTTTAATGCTGAAGAGCAAGAAAATAAAACCTTTGAAAAAGGTGTTGATCTTTTGTTTCAAAACATAAAAAAAAGCTTAACAGCTACAGCTATTATGTCAAGTTCGTCTACTTTTTTATTAGGATTAGCTTCTTTGGGCATTATGGGAATTGGTGGGTATTTTATGATTCAAGGAAGCATGACTACCGGTGAGTTTTTGTCTTTTACTTTATATTTAGGGCTAATGATAGCACCTATAATACAAATGAGTAATATAGGTAGTCAGTTTACTGAGGCTTTGGCTGGTTTAGATCGTACTGAAGAATTGATGAATATGACAGCAGAAGAAGAACTTAAAGAACGTACAATAGAATTAGATAATTTTCAAGGTAATTTAACATTTAAAAATGTTTCATTTGCATATGAAGAAGGGAAAAATGTTATCCACAATGTAAGTTTTCATGCTAAAGCTGGCTCAGTAATAGCATTAGTAGGTAGTTCTGGGTCTGGAAAATCTACAATCGCAGGTTTAAGTGCTACATTTTTAAATCCTAAATCAGGTATAATTACTGTTGATGAGCAAGATATTGCTAAAATAAAATTAAGTAGTTTCAGAAAAAATTTAGGAGTTGTATTACAAGATGAATTTTTGTTTGAAGGGAGTATTCGTGATAATATATTATTTCCTAGACCTGATGCTAGTGAAGAACAATTACAACAGGCAGTAAAAGCGGGTTATGTAAATGAATTTACAGATCGTTTTGAAAAAGGTTTGGATACCTTAATAGGGGAGCGAGGAGTGAAACTGTCAGGTGGTCAACGACAACGTATTGCTATAGCAAGAGCAATACTTGCTAATCCAAAAATTATTATTTTAGATGAAGCTACTTCCAATCTAGATACAGAAAGTGAATCGCTAATACAAAAATCTTTAGAAACACTTGTAAAAAACAGAACAACTATTGTTATTGCTCACCGTTTGAGTACTATTAAAAAAGCAGATCAAATTCTAGTTATTGAATCTGGTCAAGTTGCAGAACAAGGTACCCATGAAGAGCTTATCGCTAAAAAAGGAAGATATTTTGATTTATATACCTATCAAGCAAAAATATAAGATGCAACATATTAGTTTGTTGCATGAATTTAATTAATTATTTCATTTTTTTTAACATAAACTACAATATGTAGCAATCCTTGCTTATATTTGTAGCAAATGAAAAACATATCTAAAAACATACGTCATTTAAGACATTTAAGAGAATTAACTCAAGAGCAATTTGCAGATGAAATACAAATAACTCGATCAAGGGTTTCTTCTTATGAAGAGGGGCGTTCTGAACCGCCTATTGAGACATTAATAGTTATTTCAGACTATTTTAAATTGCCAATAGATGTTTTAGTCAAAAATGATTTAACGTATTCTAAAGAAACTTCTTTTATTGATATAGGAAAACAACGAATTTTATTTCCAATCATAGTTGATAGTAAAGAAGATAATCTAATAGAAATAATTCCTACTGAAGCTTCTGCAGGTTATTTATTAGGTTATAACGACCCTGAATATATTGAGCAATTACAACAAATTAAGCTACCTTTTTTACCTGTTGGTAAGCACAGGGCTTTTCCTATAAAAGGTGACTCAATGCATCCAATGAAAGATGGATCTTTTGTTGTGGCAAGTTTTGTAGAAAGTATTGAAGATGTAAAAGATGGAGTTTCATATATTGTAGTTACAAAAAATGATGGTATTACTTATAAGAGGGTCTATAACAAAATTGAAGAAAACAATTCTTTATTATTAGTTCCTGATAATAAAAATTACGAAACATATAATGTTCCTATTTCTGAAGTTGTTGAGCTATGGGAATTTACTTGCAGTATTAATACTCAAGAATATGATGAAAGAGATTTAAAAATAAGTAGTATTGCCACTATGCTAACTCAATTAGGGGTTGAGTTAAAATCTTTAGCCAAATTAGAATAATGAACTATGCTGTAGTAGATATAGAAACCAATGGAGGTACTAAAATTACTGAAATAAGTATTTTTATATATGACGGTGAAAAAATTATAGATGAATTTACCACACTCATAAACCCTTGTACTACAATACCTGTTTTTATTTCAACTCTTACAGGTATAGATAACTATATGGTAAGACAGGCGCCAAAGTTTGAGGAAGTGGCAAAAAAAATACACGAAATAACTGAAGGCTGCATATTTGTAGCTCATAATGTTAATTTTGATTATAGAATAATTTCTAAAGAATTTAGTTCATTAGGGTTCACTTTTAAAAGAAAAAAACTTTGCACAATTAGGCTGTCTAGAAAGCTAATTCCTAACAGAAACTCTTACAGCTTAGGTGAAATTTGTCGATCTCAAAATATTGAAATTAAAGATAGACATAGAGCTAAAGGAGATGCTGAAGCTACTGTTATATTATTGGGTAAATTATTAGAACTTGACCCTAATAAAACTGTTATTAATAGCTTTCTAAAGGCGAACTCTAAAGAAGCTACATTGCCACCATTCCTATCTAAAAAAGTTTATGAAGAATTACCTCAAGATTATGGGGTATACTATTTTTGGAATAAAAAAAAGGAAATTATATACGTAGGCAAAGCTAACAATATAAAAAAACGTGTTTTAAGCCATTTTCATGATAAAAAGAAAAAGGAAATGGATATGTGCATGAATACATGTAATGTTACGTACGAAAAAACAGGAAATGAATTGATAGCGCTATTATTAGAATCTTCTGAAATAAAAAAGCATTATCCTAAATTTAATAGAGCACAGAAAAAAAAATCACCTAACTATAGTTTATTTAGCTATACAGATAGAAGAGGTATAATTCATTTAGCATGGAACAATTCAAAAATGATACAGGGAGCTATTTATAAATTTTACTCTTTAAGCGAGGTTAGAAATTTTTTAGAAAAATTATGTGAAAATTTCGAGTTATGTCCTAAATATTGTCATTTACAAACTAATACTCAAAGTTGTTTTCACTATAAAATAAAACAATGTAGAGGAGTTTGTGTTGAACAAGAAGATATTTCAACGTATAACAAAAGAGTTTTAAAAGCCATTGAATCTTTAAAGTTTAAGAATAATGATTTTATCATCGAACTAAATGGCAGAAGTATCAATGAAAAGGCCTTTGTACTAATAGCAAATAATCAATACAAGGGTTTTGGGTATTATAAAGAAGAGCACGCTAATTTTGGAGTACAAGTATATTTTGATAATTTAGTACCTCATACTAATACTACTGAAACAAAAAAGATCCTTAATTCATACTTAAAAAAACATCCTTCAGTTCAAGTTTTGAATCATTAGATTATTCCTTTGAAGATAATTAATGGTTTTTAAATCAGAATTTTATTTGCTTTTTTACAATTTCAATTCTATAGTGTTACTAATATTTTCTCATATAAATAACTTATATGTTTATTATACTAGATGAGCACTTCATAGTTGTTCTATTTTTCTCTTAGCTAGGATCCTTAATATAAAATTAGTAAACATTTACTAATTGTTTTGTTTAATTAGTATTATATGACTATGTTTGAATGTCATTTTATAACTGTATTTTGAAAAATAGAATCAAATTAATTGCTGTTGAATTGTTTAATCAACATGGAATATCAACAGTTTCAATGAAGCAAATTGCTGATAAACTAGGGATTAGTGCAGGAAATCTTAGATATCATTATAAGGACAAGGCAGCATTGCTAGAAGTTATTTATAATGAAATGCACAATGAAACATTAAACTATATTCTTCCAAAAAATAGCTACATAACACTCTTTCATTTTGAAGAAATGATGCTGAAATTTGATAATTTACAAGAGCGGTATCTGTTTTTTTTTAGCGATGTTGTACACATACTGAAAACATACTCAAATATTTCACACATATATGAGGTTTCAAATTTAATTCGCTTTAAAGATGCTCGTAAATTAGTTGATTATTACATTGAATCTGGAAGATTGAAGCCTGAAAACAAATACATCGATTATGATAAAATTATTTACTCTATATGGATGATAAGTACCTTTTGGCAATCACAAAAGCAAGTAATAACTTCAAAAAAATACAAAGTGAATAAAGGTAACTCTATGCAAATGTTATGGAATATTCTTATGCCGTGTTTTACAGAAAAGGGGATGAATGAATATTTAGAATTAAAAAAATTTGTAAATCAAAAACAATAATTACAATATTATGAGAAAAATAGAATCATTATTAGAAGAATATGCGGTTAGTCATCAAACTGAATTTAATAGGAAAATACATTATGTATGTGTTCCTTTAATTTTCTTTAGTATTATAGGTTTACTGGCATGTATACCAATTCCTAATAGTATAACCAATATATTTTCTGCTGAATTAATTCCTTATGTTAATTTAGGTACACTAATAATTCTATTTGGTCTAATATATTATTTAAGGTTATCCTTTGTTCTCTTTTTAGGCATGTTATTCTTTTCAATACTTGTTCTTTTAGGAATTAACCTCATTGCTAAGCTAAATTTATTACCTTTATGGAGCATTATGTTAATTATTTTCGTGCTTTCTTGGATAGCTCAATTTATAGGTCATAATCACGAAGGGAAAAAACCTTCATTTTTGAAAGATGTGCAATTTTTAATGATTGGTCCAGCATGAACCATGAGTCATCTTTTTGATGTTTTTAAAATTAAATTTTAGTAGTAAAATTTTTATAATACTTATTACCTTTAAATTCAAAAAAACTCATCGTATTTTATACGAGGATAAACTAAAATTTTATCCATAAACGCTGATTTAATAGGTGTAGTATAGGTATTTAATAAAGACTATTGAGTTACACAAAAAGCCTTGACAAGTTTTTAATAGCTACTTTACAATAACATTTCCAGCATAATGCATAAAATAGCTCTCTAAGTTTTGTATGGTTACATTCATTTTCTCTAAATAAATAATATATTGACATTTATGAATACTTTGGGTAGCGGACAATACATCAGCGATTACAGATTTGTTGGTTAAAAATTCAGCATCATCAAAACTAACTATTTTTAATTGTGTTGTATTTACTCCTTCCAATAATAAAAGTTTATTCATCGTCTTAGGAGTGGTAATTAAAATGTCTACTCCTTCAAATATTTCTGATTTAAGTAAATCTATATGCTCTCTTTCATCACAAACATAAACACGTAATGAAGTGGATTTGGTAAACTTTAAAAAATTATTATAAAGTTCTAATGCTTTTTCATTATTTTCAACAAAAACAGTGGCCCTAGGTGCTGTACCTACTTCTTTGCATTTTAATTTTTGCATTGTTGTAAGAATCAATCCAGTAGTTTTACCACTATTAGTAGGAGCAGTACAAAATAAATTTTTACCACTTTTTATTACAGGAATACTTTTAATTTGAAATGGAGTAGGAGCGTCAAACTCTAATTCAGATAACTTCTGTTTTATAATAGCATCTAGTTTTTTAAAAGGCATAATTAAGTGATAATATATTTATGATAAAAACGAGTATTATGAAATACTTATAGTATTAGTAAGGTTAAACAATCGCAAATTTAAACATAAATCTAATGATAACTGCACACCTACAGATACAATGTTTGTTGAATTTTATATAAAATGGATGAAAAAATAAAAGAGATATATTATTTTTGTTTTATAAGTAGTTTTCATAAATTCTGAAATTTGTTACAAAAAAGCCTACAGTTACCTCAAGAACAATGTGTTGATACAGATTACTTCATTTACTGTTTAGAAGCGGTTTATGACGTAGAAACAGAAAATGTTACGGATACTCAAAAGAAGTTAGAAGAATTAACGATGCAATATGGGGTAGCCAGTATTTATAAAACATGTGATACTATTGAAGGGTTTGAGGCTAGCTTAAATACATTAGTCTTGGATGATCATAATTTTAAAGACTATGAAATAATATACTTTGTTATAACAGGGGAAGCAAATAGTATTTGTTTAAATAATTACTACTATAGTCTACAAGAAATTGCAGAAATATTTGAAGGAAGATTAAGTGGGAAGATTTTACATTTTTCAAATGCAAAAATTCTAGATTTAGATGAAGAAGAAGCACAATATTTTTTAGATATTACTGGTGCAAAGGGGATTTCTGGCTATGGAAATAAATTTAATGGAATTTCTAGTTCAAATCTTGATAAAGAGTTCTTTAACCTGTTTAAAGAAGATGAAAACATGTTAGATGTTGTAGAAGAATTACATCAAAGATATTACAAAGTATGTAAGTTGCTTGATTTCAGATTGTATTATTAGGGAAAGTTGGGTGCGCACAAGCTTACTAGGAGTAAATCGGCACCAAAACTTGTGTATGTGTAGGTAACTTACCAGAGGTTTCTAGTAGCGAGGAGCTTAATATAGAATTAGCTTTATATATCGTGGAGGCATCCAAGGGATATTAATCCGAAATTGAAAAAGGCTTCAATATCGATATTGCTAGTATAGATAAAGGCGGTACAGAGTAGGGTAGAATAATAGGGAAAAAAATGGCCTTAATTTGTCTGAAGAAATTACTAGGTATGGTAAAAAAATTAATACGAATCCATCTCCACAACCTGCTCCCAAATCGCAAGAAAATACAAGCAAGTCTGTGTAAGGAAAGATAGTTGCCATTAGTAGCGATAGGTTTGTCAGCTTTTCTATAAAAGATAAACGTGGGAAAATTTCGAAATACCTGTGGTTAACCTTCATTTCTTCTGATTTAGATTTATCCCTCAGCTATAAAGAATTGCAAGGAAGTCTATTGAGTTTTCCTTTACAACTCAAGAATTTTTTGATCCTAAAATAGAAGAATACAGGAGTTCTAAAATCCTAGAAAAACTGACCGTTTTATCTAATTAACTAAATGTAAGGGGAAAAGCTTTCACTTTTTTAGGAAGTAATTGCCCAGCATGTACCATAATTAGGCTTTGAAAATAGGAAAAGTAATAGCTTTCGTACTGTTAGCATAACTGCATAGAAATAGGTGCTCACCTTATTTTTATACCTCTCTTTATTTCGACTTTACATAAATCCATTTTATCTAGAAGCAAGCGATAACCAAAATCCCTAAAATTAGGATTTTGTGGGGTATGACAATCTTTTTCATACCAGAGATGTTTGAAATGCACCGAAACACAATTCAATTGTGTTTTACGATAGTTCAGCTGTATATTGGGATTTATTTCTTAAATTCTTTTCATATTTGCACAGAATATTACCAGTATAATTAACCTAAAAATCAACACTCCAAATGACACCAGCTACCATATTTTCCAATCTTAGTTTGATCGTTGTACCAATGTGGCTTTTATTAGTATTTGCTCCAAACTGGAAGTATACTAGACTATTGATGAATTTAAAATTAGTACCCATGCTTTTAGCTTTTATCTACGCTATATTTATAGTAAAAGCATTATGGACAAACGGCATGATGGATTTTGGTAATCTTGCCACTGTGATGGAGTTATTTAAAGACGAAGGAAATGTGTTAGCAGGTTGGATTCACTATCTAGCCTTTGATCTTTTTCTCGGAATTTGGATGGTAGAAAAAAATGAAAAACTGAAAATTCACCAAGCATTAATGGTGCCAATATTAATAGCTACCTTAATGTTTGGACCTATCGGTTTCCTTTGTTTTATGTTCGTAAAATTCTATCGTGAAAATGCACATATTTCTTCCGAAGAGATTTCGTAATAATTAAAATTACTTCTGTTCTAGTAACACATAATTAGTTGTTTGTTAGTAGTAAAAACCTCTAGGATTTCTATTCGTAAAACACGACATGTCATTGCAGTAAATTAGTTCATAAGCATTTTTTCGGTTTGTTCAACACGTTAATAATGTCGTTATTCGCATGCAGATAGGATATTCTTCAAATACAATAGATTATAAATACCGCTTCAGATTAATGTAAGTATAGTTATTTGTATTTGTTGCAAGAGGTTTTATCCTGCCAAGTATTTGGCAGGAGTTTACTATATAAAAAGAAAATTATATGCCACTATTAAATAAAAAAAAGCGAATTGCATTTTTAGGATTTAATGATGTTTGGTTCTCTGTTCTAGGTATTCTTATGCTTAGTGCAACCACCAGATATCTATTTAAGTCTACTACAGAAAGTAAATCTGTTTTCGTACTGCTAATTGGGTGGTTTGTCTATATCTTTTTCACATCATGTAGCTGGTTCATCATAAGAAATACTTTAATTCAATTGCGCACAAAATACCCAGATTTTAAAGATGATTTAAAACGAACGGTATATCTTTTCTTTTCTATCATTAGTATCCTCTTGCTATTCGATACTTTAGGCGGAATTTTAATAGCAAAACTCATCAGCGCATTTTTATATGAGACGACCCACAGTATTGCATTAAAACGATTGATTCCAACCATACTTATTACTATCATGATTATGGCTATTTATGAAGCTATATACTATTATGTACGGTTAAAAAAATCGATACGTATAGAGGAGCGCACCAAACAAAGTATGATCCAAGCACAATTGGATACCCTTCGTAATCAGGTACAACCCCATTTTCTATTCAATAGTTTGAATACGTTGCGCGATGTTATCGATCAGGAAGAGAAAGAAGAAGCTATGGATTTCGTAGATAATTTGTCTAATGTGTATCGGTTCATTTTGGATGCAGGTACCACCAATACGATTCCGTTGCGCGAAGAGTTAAAATTTGTCAGTGCCTATATTTACATTCAATTAGAGCGTTTTGGGGATAATCTACAAATCCATTGGGAAATTCCAGAAGCAAAAAAGTCCGCTTTAATCGTACCGATGAGTTTACAGCTTCTTATAGAAAATGCCATCAAGCATAATATTATTTCCAAAGCAAAACCTTTACTAATTTTGATTACCCTAGAAAAGGATAGTATTGTAGTTAGTAATACGATTCAGCCAAAATCTACACAAATTCCCTCTACCCATATCGGTTTAAAAAATATCGAACAGCGGTATGCTTTAATTGCCAATAAAAAACTTGAAATTAGTAAAGAAGGAGGTCAATTTATCGTGAAACTCCCCTTATTAAAATCGCATAAACCTAATGAAAATATTTCGTATAGTAATTATTGAAGATGAACCACGTGCAGCAAGACAATTGCAAAAATTAATAACTAATAGTACCTATAGTTTTGAAGTATTATCTATTTTAGATAGTGTAGAAGAGGCGGTTTCGTGGCTCGAGACCAATCTAAATCCAGACTTGATTTTTATGGATATTCAATTGGCAGATGGATTGAGTTTTGAGATTTTTCATAAAACAGAAGTTAAAGCTCCAATTATCTTTACCACCGCCTTTGATCAATATGCGATTAGAGCGTTTAAGGTGAATAGTATTGATTACTTACTGAAACCAATCCAAAAAGAAGATTTACAGCAAGCATTACAAAAATTTCAAGCAACAACATATACTGCTTCCATAAATTCAGAGGTTTTAAAAGAATTATTGCACAGTCTTCAGGCTCCTAATGTTAGAAATGGCATTCTTGTAAAGGAGGGTAGTGCTTACGTACAAGTTCCAATTGCAACGTTAGCCTATATCTATTCCGAAACTAGTATTACTTTCGGGATTACGATAGACAATAAACGATATATTATAGACGAAACCATGGATCAAGTGCAGAGTACTTTACCTTATACTGATTTTTTCAGAATCAATCGTGGGCAAATAGTACATAAGTCCGCCATCCAAAAAATAGAGCCCTATTTTAATCATCGTCTAAAGCTAGAAGTTTTACACGATAGAAACCAAGATTTTATTGTAAGCAGACAAAAGGCTTCCAATTTCAAAGAATGGTTAAATAGTTAAGTGCTTACTTTATAGAAAGGATAAGGGGGAGTAAAAAATGACGTGCGAAAACTGCTTAAGAGTCATAAAATAAACAGCTTACAATTTATTATTTTCTATATATTTTTTTAATTGATTTCTATAACTATTTCCAACAGGAATTTCATGTGAATTAATCAATACGCATTTACTATTGTATTGCGATACCTTTTTTAAAGGTATTACAAATGACTTATGAATTCTAATAAAGTCAAATCTACTTAATGTATCTTCAATTGATTTTAAAGTTTTCAATGCTAAATAATAGTTTTTTCCACAAACAATCTTAGCATAATCTTTCATCCCCTCAATATAATCAATATCATCAATCATTACTTTTACAAACTCATCACCCTCTTTGACATAAAAAGAGGGGTTTATAGATATGGTTTTAGAATTATTTACAAACGTTTTACTTGTCTTAATACGTTCAATAGTTTTAGTAAAACGTTCAAAGGACACAGGCTTTAACAGATAATCAATAACATTTAACTCAAAACTTTCTATAGCATAATCTGTATATGAGGTTACCATTACAAATTGTGTTTTGTTTGTTGCTAACTTGACCAATTCTGTACCCGAAATTTGTGGCATTGCGATGTCTGTAAATACTACATCAATTTTATTCTCATTTAAAAATTTAAGAGCTTCAACTGAATTGGAGAAAGTATGTACAATTTCAAACTCTGGAAACCTGTTTAAATAATGGGTAAGAACATCTAAAGCTAAAGGTTCGTCATCTATCAGTATTGTAGTATATTTCTTCATTATTTTAAATCAAGTTTTAATTGCGCTAAATACAAATTATCTTTACTTTCTAACAGTAACTTAAAAGCTTTTGGATATGATATTTGGAGTCTTCTTTTTAGGTTTTCTAATCCTTTTCCTTCTCTTTCTTTTTCATTAAAGTGCTGTTTATTTTGAATACTATTTTTAACTTTAAAAAGCAAAGTATCATTACTTACTTGAATGTGAATATTCACAAATGCATTTGAATCATTGGTGTAAAAACCGTGTTTAAAAGCATTTTCTACCAAGGTAATCAATAATAATGGGGCAATGATATAGTCTTCAAGGTTTCCTTCCTTGTGCAAAGCAATACTAGTATCTTCTCCAAAACGTATTTTTTCGATCGCAATATACTCTTCAATAAATTTAATTTCTCTAGACAGTTTTACCTTTGTATGCATGGAGTTGTCCGTTAAATATCGCATCATGCCAGAAAGTTTTAATATGGTATCGGGTGTTTTATCGCTATTTTTAAGAGCTAAGCTATATAACGAATTGAAAGCATTGAATAAAAAATGTGGATGTAATTGGTTTTTTAATAGTTGTTCTTTTGTATTCTTTAATTCAATCTCTAATTGCTTATAACTGCTGAAAAAATTAAAATTATCTAGAATATAGATTAAGCAATAGAGTATAAATGTTTTTCCTAAAAATTCAGAAAAAATACGGAAATTAAAGAACTCCTTATGAATCTTCTCAAAATTAGGTGCGGAATGAAAGAATGGACTATGATATATTCGATACGATTTAAGAGACACTAATGCCACAATAACAATTATGCATATAAGAATGAAACTAACTTTATACCATAAGTTTTTTTGTGTTAAAATTCGATAGTACAATAGATAACCAATAACACTAAATATAAAGTATTCTACACTATCAGATGTTAAAAAGAAGAGCCAATCATTTGGTAACAATTCCAATGCACGTGCTACCATTTGAATAATCACAATACTTATAAATACTACATTAAATACAATCTTTGATAAACGTATTTGTTTACCTGATAGTTGAATCATAAACTATTTCTTTAGATAGTTGTAAATATATTAAAACATATTTCAGATAGGTCGTTTAGAAGCCCATGATTATCTATAATGAAACTATAGATGTCGATTTCATTTTTATAAAGGGTGAAACAAAAATACCTTTAACTTAAATAATCTAGAAATATAAAAAATGAAAGCAAGAATTCTTCTATTACTAATTACTTTAAGTTCCATAGCTAGTTTCGGGCAGAAGCTTACGTTAGAAAAGGCATCTCCATTCACAGCTGTAAAATGGGAGCAAGACGACCCGATTGTCCAATTTAATGAACAATGGTATTCTTTTGAAAAATTAGATCATTTGAACAAGAAAGAGATATTAGATTTTTGTAAAAATGAGTATGGACACAAATGGAAAAAGCGTTTTTCTGAAGACCTTGTAGAGGTACTAAATGGTCTTCAATATATTCCTAATGTAGAAGTGGATTTAGTACTTTCTAAAGAAGGAAAATCAAAAACGTACAAGGGAAAATTCACTTTATCAAATAGAGATAGTTGTTTGTTATATAATAAATCAAATAAAAAGAAAAAAAGAATTGTAAAAAATATTAGCAAAGCGCAAGCGATACAAGATCTCAAACAGTTTAAAGAAGTCTTAGATTCTACATCATCCTATGCACAAATAGGTAACTATAATTATAGTGAATCACTAAAGAAATTAGCGTACGCTATTAAAAATGGACATACCGATGTTTCTGTAAATTGGTTGGCTAATGAAATGGCTAAAATCATGTCCGAAATAGGAGATAGGCATTCCTCAATTAAAAACAAATCTATTAGTAAACAAACTATTAAAGCTATGGATCTAAGATTACCTTTTGGTGTTACCGTTTTAGATAATCAGTTAATAGCTGTAAAGAAAACTTCAGAAAAAAGAGGTTATAATTATTATTTAGCCAAATATCCATACATAAAAAGCATAAATGGTATTACTATTGAAACGTTACTTGAAATTTATAATTATAGTGACAAAAAAGCACCAAAAGAAGCTAGGTTAAAACGTGGCGCTTATTGGTTAGAACGATTCGGTCATCTCTTATACAAAAATAACAAGTCCGTATCTAAAAAAATGGAGGTTGTATTTACAGATGGGGAATTAGAAAAAAAACTAATTGTAGACCTCACCAAAGAAAAGATGGGATATCATTCAAACCTAGAAAAAGAAGTTTATAAATGGATTATTCCCTCGGAGAGAGAGGATATTATAAAGGATCATAATTTCAATCAACTAAAAAGAAAAATAAATAATACTATAGGTTATATAAAAATTCCGATGATGTTTCACCCTCAAGAAGTTGAAGGATTAGAGCATTTTATTAAAAACACACTAAATAATTTTTCAGATACCAAATCATTAATTATAGACCTACGATATAATCCAGGAGGAGGTAGAGAGTAACCTTAAAATTTTTGCAAATTATATAGTACAGCCAAACCAATCACCTTGGGTGGCAAATGTTGCTTATTTGAGAAGTAATGAACCCATTAACACGGATGAAAATTCAATGAGTGGACGTTTTTTATATACTTATAATTCAGAGCACTTATCAAATTTAGATAGAAAGGCTATAGATACTTTTAGTAAAAATTTTAAAATCGAAAAAGAATTTGATAGGTCAAAGTTTAGTAGTCCATTTTATATGCTTTTACATGCAGGGAAAAAGACCTACAGTAAGCCAATATACATTCTAGTAAATGAAAATAGTTTTAGTGCTGCAACGGTATTCACAACTGCATTTAAAGGATTGCCTAATGTAAAAATTGTAGGTGTAACAACAGACGGTTCAAGTGGTAACTCAATAAATATATATTTAAATAATTCAAACATTAGAGTTAAAGTGTCTACTATGTTATCATTTCAAAGAAACGGAAAGACCCTTGATGGAAATGGTACAGAGCCAGATATTTATATACCAATAGATTTAGAACAGGTTTTTACAGGAAAAGATACGCAACTGCAAAAGCTAGTTGATATTATTAACAAGCAAAGTTAATGTTTTTACAACTGTTGTATAGGATGATAGTTGAAAATTGGTTGTAATTGATTCAAAAATAAACAATTATTAATTGTTTTACAATTAGAGTCGTTTATTTATATTAACTAAATTTTTTGGAAGGCTTAGTTATGAATAATACCAATGAAACTTATATAATAATCAATAAAAATATATTATAAACTAATTAAATTTCAATGCAATTTATGTTGACGATTGAAACAAAAATTCCAGAATAATATTCTGAAAAAAATACTTTAAAGAATTATAAAAACAATACCAATAGTGATTGAAGAATTGACAACATCAATATACAAAAACTATTGGTATTTGAGCTATAACATCTTTTTTAGATAGATTAAGAACTATTCCTAGTAGCTAGTTATTATATATGTAGTCAAATGTAAAATTTCATCTTTTTAGAATCTACATATTTCATATAAGCGTACTATAGAACATTCAAAGTAAAATAGCCTTTTTAGAAATGAGAATAGAGTTAAGAGATAAATATGCTAAATAAATTCTACATTTAATTATCTTAGAGTACCTATTTAAAAAGTATTTTATCTTTTTACTGTATTTATAATTGTTAAAAATTATAGTGATTTATAAAATAACTGGTCTAAAAATACAAATATTCGTATTTTTATAGTATGAAAAGACAGTTTAATAAAGGGTTACGTTTTGAAAAATTCAAAGAAAAAAAAATCCCACCTTTCGATAAACTTTTTGATATCTTCAAAGAATTGTTAACCTACACTTCTGGAGATTTTGACGAAGCTTTCGAATGGTTAACACAACTGGATAAAGAATATAATTTAACTACTCCAGAATATACGCTCGATGATTTTTTAGAGGATTTAAAAAATAAAGGCTATGTAAAAGAGGAACTAGATGATGGTCAAGGTAATGGTGGTACCGAAATTAAGATAACTTCAAAAACAGAACAAGCACTTCGACAAAATGCGTTGAATCAAATTTTTGGGAAATTAAAAAAACGAGGTACTGGAAATCATAAAACCAAAGCAATTGGTAATGGAGACGAGCATACGGGTGAATTTAGAAATTTTCATTTTGGAGATTCGTTAGATCGAATTTCTATGACCGAAAGTATAAAAAATGCGCAGATTAATAATGGTGTCGGCAATTTTTCCTTAACAGAACAAGATTTAATTGTGCAAGAAACGAATTTTAAAGCGCAAATGAGTACCGTTTTAATGATAGATATTAGTCATAGTATGATACTGTATGGAGAAGATAGAATTACTCCTGCTAAAAAGGTAGCAATGGCATTAACCGAACTTATTAGAACCCGTTACCCAAAAGACACTATGGATATTTTGGTTTTTGGTAACGATGCTTGGATGATTTCCGTTAAAGATTTACCTTATTTAAAAGTAGGGCCTTACCATACAAATACCGTTGCAGGTCTTCAACTTGCTCTGGATATTTTACGAAGAAAACGGAATACGAATAAACAAATTTTTATGATTACCGACGGTAAGCCCAGTTGTTTACGCATGGCGGATGGTTCGTATTACAAAAATAGTAATGGTTTGGACAAGTATATTGTAGAGAAATGCTACAATATGGCTGCACAAGCCAGAAAATTGCATATTCCCATCACAACCTTTATGATTGCCAGAGACCCTTATTTAATGCAATTCATTGAGTATTTTACAAAAGCCAATCAGGGAAAGGCCTTTTATACCGGTTTAAAAGGTTTAGGAGAGATGATTTTTGAAGATTATGAGCAAAATAGAAAAAGAAGAATACGAAAAATTTAAAATAAAATTATTACACATTATTAATAAAAGTATCCTTTTAAAGCATACTTTACTAGAATATACAATATGAATCATCAGGATATAAAAACATTAGGTGAATTAAAAGCTACAGGTTATCAATCGTTATCTATAAAAGACGAGTTAAGAAACAATTTAATAAGTAAAATAAAACAACAAGAAACAGTTTTTACAGGTGTATGGGGCTATGAAGATTCCGTAATCCCTGAATTAGAAACGGCTATTTTATCGAAGCACAATATTAATCTTCTTGGATTACGAGGACAAGCAAAAACAAGGTTAGCACGATTAATGGTAACCTTGCTAGATGAGTATATTCCTATTGTAAAAGGATCTGAAATTAATGATGATCCATTACGTCCATTATCGAGATATGCCAAAGAATTAATAGCTAAATATAATGATGATACTCCAATTTCTTGGGTACACAGAGAGGAACGTTTTTTTGAAAAGTTAGCAACTCCTGATGTAACTGTAGCCGATTTAATTGGTGATGTTGATCCGATAAAGGCTATGAACCTGAAATTGAATTATGCAGATGATAGGGTGATTCATTTTGGGATGATTCCAAGAGCTAATCGTTGTATTTTTGTAATTAATGAAATTCCTGATTTGCAAGCTAGGATTCAAGTTTCTCTATTTAATATACTACAAGAGGGAGATATTCAAATTAGAGGGTTTAAATTACGGTTGCCTCTAGATATTCAGTTCGTATTTACAGCTAATCCTGAAGACTATACCAATAGAGGTAGTATTGTAACACCATTAAAAGATCGTATAGGTTCGCAAATTTTAACGCACTATCCAAAATCTATAGAAATTGCTAAAAAAATTACTGCGCAAGAAGCCACATATCTTAAAGAACAAAAAAATAAGATACATGTACCAGAGCTCGCAAGAGATATAATAGAGCAACTAGTTATTGAAGCGAGAAAAAGCGAATTTGTCGATTTAAAAAGCGGAGTAAGTGCTCGAATGAGCATCTCTATCTTTGAAAATCTTTTAAGTACTGCTGAAAGAAGATTGTTGTTAAATGAAGAAACATCCACCTCTGTTCGTGTATTAGATTTTTTAGGAACTATCCCTGCAATTACAGGAAAAATAGAGTTAGTGTATGAAGGAGAGCAGGAGGGAGCCGATGTTGTTGCTCAACTATTACTAAACAATGCTATAAAAACTATTTTTAATACCTTATTTCCTGAAATTAAAAAATTAAAAAAAGAGGGAGAGGCATCTGCATATGATGCTATATCGTCATGGTTTTCAACTAAAGAAGCTGTGGAGTTACTTGATGGTATGGACGATATGTATTTTAAAGAGCAACTTGATTCGATAGCACCTTTAAATGAATTAATCAAAAAATACCAACCTGAAATTTCTGAAAAAGATGTACCTTTTATGCAAGAATTTATACTTTGGTCATTATCTGAATATAAGATTTTAAATAAGGAACGCTTTAACACTGGTTTTCAGTTTAATGATCCATTAGCAAATTATATAAAAAGAATTTAGGTCTTATTTAAATGCTATCTATGAGTATTCAAAAGTACAGATTATAATAGGTGTGATTTATCAGAAAAAAAGGAAAATTATAATATTACTTTTCTAAAAAATAATAGATAATACTAGGGAATTGAGTTCTATTAAATAGAAATGCTGTTAAAAGTTAATAAAGTACATAAAATTGGATTCACTTACACAAATTGTATTAGGAGCTGCAGTTGGAGAGGCTGCTTTAGGCAAAAAAATAGGTAATAAGGCGTTACTTTATGGAGCAATTGGAGGAACTATTCCTGATCTTGATGTATTCCTAGGACTATTTACTGACACAGTTACTGCGATAGAATTGCACCGAGGTATTAGCCATTCTATATTTTTTTGTATAATTTTGGCCCCTCTTTTGGGGTGGTTAGTTCATAAAATAGAACGGAAGAAGAATCTTGGTTGGCAACCATGGACTAAGCTATTTTTTTTGAGTTTAATCACACATCCTTTATTGGATGCTTTCACTACGTGGGGCACGCAATTATTATGGCCTTTTAATATAAAAATAGCATTCAATTCTATTTTCGTTATTGATCCTTTGTATACGTTACCTTTTCTTTTTTGTTGCATTGCGGTTCTGTTTTGTTCGAGAGGATCAAAGCTAAGAATGCGATTCAATAGATTCGGTCTTATAATTTCAACAATATATCTTTTAAGTACACTAATCTTAAAATTATTGGCCTATAAAAAAATTGAAAAAGAATTAGACAATCAAGGTATAAAATATAGTTCAATCAGTACGCGACCTGCTCCATTTAATACTATTTTGTGGAATGCAAACATCGATACAAAAGAAAATTATCTTATTACAGATTATTCCTTTTTTGACACGAAACCTTTAAAATTCAAAAAGTTCCCTAAAAATCGTGAAAAGTCTAGTAGATTAATGAAGTATCTAAATGTACAACGACTAATCGCAATTTCTAATGACTGGTATATTATAGAAAAAAAAGGTGGTAATTGGTATTTTAATGACCTTCGGTTTGGGCTAATCCCAAGAGAAGATGGTACTTCTTTTTTTGCTTTTTCTTACCATTTAATAGAGAAGGAAGGTAAAATTCAGGTAATCGAAGTTCCTAAAACTAAACGTGAAGCACAATTTTTAATGCAACAACTTTGGCATAGAGTGATAGGGAATTAATAACCTCGAAGGTTGTCGTTTTAAGTTTTCTTCAATATATATTCTCTACGATAAGAGGATTCTTTTAACTAAACAATAATAGGTTAGTAAATTATGATTTAGAGAGTATACATTAAATTGTTTTTTTTTGTTTAATCTTTCAAGTTAATTGTTGAACATTTTGTATATTTACATATATTATATAAGTTATTAAAGTAATATAAATATGTTCGGAATATTCAAAAAGAAATCACAGAAAGAAAAACTTCAAGTAAAGTATGAAAAGCTTATGAAAGAAGCTCATACTTTATCTACGATTAATAGAAAAATGAGTGACCAGAAAACTTTTGAAGCCGAAGAAGTTATGAAAGAGCTAGAAAAGCTTAATTAATATCATAAATAATTAGATGTAAAATAATTAGCTATTATTTAAATGAACATTTTAAACATAGTATTAACACTATCAAGTGTGTCTTTTTTATTTTATGGTATTAATTGTCTATTTTCAAGGAAGATGAAGTACGAGTTCACTAGATTTGGCTTAGAAAATCAAAGGGTTATGACAGGGTACTTTCAACTTTTTGGAGCTTTAGGTTTAGGTATTGGTTATTTCTTTTTTCCGCTGTTAACTTTTATTTCCTCAGTTGGTTTAACAATTCTAATGTTTTCAGGATTTGCTGTTAGAATAAAAATAAAAGACAACATTTCACAATCATTACCGTCTTTAATGTTTGCACTTTTAAATCTATTTATTAGTATTGAATATTATTACTTACTTTTCTAATAATACATTACATAAATGCTATAAAAAGGCATAAAATTAAAAATAAAGCAGCTGGAAATGATTTTAATAGAGGATCTTTAATTTTAAAGTGCATGGCTACAGACCCAATCAAAAGAAAGGCTAGTCCTAAAGCTGCAAGCTTATTTAGTTTCGGAAACCAGATAGATACAAGCAATAAAATAGAAAATATTACTTTAAAAAAACCTACAATATAACACATTGTCTTTGTCAATCCGTATGTTTCAAACTCTTCCAACAATGTTGAAGCATTTCCACCTCTCCATCTTGTTTCTTTTCTGTTTTGTATGAGCCAAACATTTAGTATGCTTAAACTTACAATAATTTTAAAAGCAATAATTAAGTAATTCATACATAAGATTTATTTCGGTTTATAACTCTAACTGTATTAACAAATATACTAATTTTGTTTATATTTACATAATAATAATTAAACAAAACTAAGAATTGAATAAACAAGATTGTAAAATATATATTGTAGGTGCTGGTGTTAGTGGATTAATTGCTGCAACCGTTCTTGAAAAAAACGGATTTTCTCCAGTTGTTATTGAAGCTACCAATAGGGTTGGAGGAAGAGTCAAAACAGATATTGTAGATGGTTATCAGTTAGACCATGGCTTTCAAGTATTGCTATCTGCTTATCCAGCAGCTAAAAAATATCTTAATTATGAAACTTTAGATTTACAAAAATTTTTGCCAGGAGCTTCAATTTTTAAAAATGGAAAACAAGAGATAATAGGAGATCCGATAAGAAATAGTTCTTTACTTTTTTCAACACTATTTGCTAGAGTTGGGAATTTCAATGATAAATTTAAAATTCTTAAACTAAATAATAAATTAAAGAAAAAAACGATATCAGAAATATTTTCAGATAATGAACAAACAACATTGTCTTATTTAAAGGGATTGGGGTTTTCTTTAAAAATTATAAATGATTTTTTTATTCCTTTTTTTAGCGGAATTTTTCTTGAGAATAAATTAGAAACTTCTAGTAGAATGTTTGAGTTTATTTATAAAATGTTTGGAGAAGGAAATGCTACTTTACCAAAAGGGGGTATTGAAGAAATACCAAAACAATTGGTAGATAATTTAAAAAATACTATTTTTAAGTATGATACTCAGGTAACTTCTATTGATAATAGAGAAATAACACTTTCGAATGGTCTAAAGTTAGAAAGTGATTATATAATTGTTGCCACAGAACCTAGTAAATTTATTAAAAACTTAAAAAATCAATCACCCAATTGGCAAAGCTGCGATACCCTATATTTTGAAACTAAGAATAGAAACATTACAAAACCGATAATCGGTTTAATTCCTGTACATGATTCATTAATCAATAATATCTTTTATCATACCAGTCTAGAAACTACATTAAATTCGGATAAAGAATTACTATCTGTAACAGTAATTGATAATCAAAATCTATCAAATAAAGCAATCATAGAGCGTGTTCAGAGAGAATTAAGAGATTATTGTAATATAGATGCTATTAAATTTATCAAACACTACAGTATTCCAATGTCGCTGCCAAAGTTAGACAATTTGCAATACGAAATGTTACCATCCGAAACACGTTTAACAGAAACTATTTTCTTAGCCGGTGATGTACAACTAAATGGTTCTTTAAATGCTGCAATGATAGCAGGAGAAAGAGCTGCACTTGGTGTTTTAGAATCTATGTGATTTTTAATAAATATACATTAATGCAATTCGTAAATGTAGTAAGCCTTATAATGCTTTTTATATTATGTTAAATAGAGTATGCTAGAAGATTTTTATTATATTTAAGAAATCATGAATAGAAAACAGCATGAATAGAAAACAGAATTAGCGATTTTGTTATTATGATGTAATTTTTCATAATATCCAATTATAGCTACAAATGTATAGTTACAATAATAAAACATTAATAATTCAATGGTTCTTGAGAATGGCTTATTTAAAAAATGTTGAACCATTGTACAGAATATGAAATTCTCACGATAGTATAAAAAGAATGCCAATTGACCCGGGTAATACTGATTATTTATTAATCTGAACATTTTGGGTTATTTTACATAATAGAGAATTATAGCTATCAAATAAACCTAGAACTTCATAAGCCGTAATTTCTTTTAACATAATATCTACCGATATAAGTCTAAAGACATTATATCTGATATTATGCTATATAACCTGAAAAACGGCTATACAGAAATTACCATGTATTTGTACTATAATGTTCTGCGTTATGTAACTTTGCTTTGGCAAAAAGCTTTTACGAGCAACATCTTTTTTGATTTTTTTTTTCTCAAAAGTTTCTTTAAAAAATATAATGAAATACGCTTTGCCCGAAGCGACGATAGGAGTGAAGTGACAATGTGTATGGAGTGGGATTAATTTGTAAACTTATCTTTTTTAGTAACAAAGCCTTTTTCTTTAGCATAAAAAACGATTGTTCCTAGTGATATAGAAGAAGACATTTCTAAATTCCGATTATTGTAGCAATATTTAAGTATGTTTTTGCTTTCAAGTTCATTATGTTTTTCTTTATCTAACTCACATAAACTTAAAAAATATTTTTCACCAACATCATAACTAAAAGTACTAGCAATAGCTAAAGCAACTCTTAACCATTCATCAAAAGAACTTGTTATTGATAATTCTTTTCTTTTTAAATATTTAATTATAAGGTTAATCATTTTTCTATGGTCAGATTTATTTAACCCCTCTGTAGCATAGGCACTTTTATTTAGAGATTTACTTAAAGTCGATTTTTTAGATTTAACTTTCTCAACTGTTTCTTCTATTAGTTTGTCTTCATAAACTTCAGATTTTTTATTTAGATATAAATCTTTATCCCAAGAAACAAAACATAATCTTGTAACATCGCTTCCGCTATTATCTAGTTCAATATCATATTTTATTTTAAAATATTCTTTAAGAGAATTAAAACTTGATTTATGTTCTTTTGGTGTACTGTTTATTTTCACCAAAGCCTTTAACCCTTCATTTGATGGAGACAACCAAACTGAATAAATATATTTGTCTTTAGTTAATTTATCTTTAATATTATTTATGGTAGACAAATCAATATGGTCAATATCTAAAATCATAATATTGTTGTAAACATCTAAATTATCAAGCTTTCTACCATTCTTAAATGTTCCACAAAAAGTCACTATAGGCAATTTAATTTTTAAAGTTTTATAAGAATCATAATCTTTTTTACCAGTGAAATATCTACATTTTTCTATTATTGTTTTATATCTACCTTCCTTTATATCATTAAGTTCGTCCAATAAATTTGATTGAACAATGGATTTTGTATAGATATTTTGAAATCTAGAAACTTTCATTTTTAATTATAATTTTATAAGCCATAAATATACTATATTTGGTTTAAGGCGTAGGCAAGAGTGAAGTTTACTTCATTATGTTGAACAGGTATAAGAATTTATTCTTTAGGTGTTAGTAGCATTAATTATTTTAGTTATAATCGAAATCACCGAAACAATTTACGAACCTAATAATCCTGATGCTTATGGTTTCTGCTGTATTTGTATATCAGAGCAGCAATGTATCTCAATCAAATTGATTTCTACGCTCTACGCCTTATTTAAAATGAAAGAATTAGAAGATTATTATACAAACCCAGCGATAATTAAAATGCTTTGTAAACACAGAGCAGGAATATCTCACAAAAGACATAAAAAGCATATGTCTAGAGATATTAGCTTTCATAATAAAACTAATAAAATTACTATTTCACATAAAGATTCAGATTTTATTACTATTCAATCTTTATTTCCAACTCGCAGAAATTGGAAAAAGCTAAATCAGACAGAAAGACTTGACCCAAATAGATTAACAAATAGTCTAGAAAGAAATCAAGAGAGACTATGGAAATCGTATAAACTTGAAAAGTATCTTGTTGATTTTAAAGGAAAAACACCAGAAGAATGGTATAATAAACTATTATTATTCTGTGATAAAATTAGAAAAAAGGTTGAAGATATATCTAAAGATAAATATTTACTTCAAAAACCAATCATATTTCCTTTACCTAAATCAAATAAAAATGGTAAATATATCTATCGTCCAATTGCAAAATTTACTTTGGAAGACAAAATAATTACATCTTTGTTTTCTAGGTATTTAACAATAAATTTTGATAGTGTATTTTTAGATTGCTCTTATGCTTTTAGAGCAAGAAAGAATGGAGTTGTACCAAATCATCACGATTCAATTATTGAAATATTAAAATATAGAAAAAAACACAAAAAACTTTGGGTTTCTGAATGTGATATACAAAAGTTTTTTGATACAGTACAGCATAAACATCTAATTAAGATTTTTAATGAAACAATAGAAGAATTATTAGCGAAAGGAATTAAAATAACTGCCACAGCTATTAAGTTATTTTCCTTGTTCTTAGATTCATATTCTTTTAATTTAGATGTTCTTACTAAAAATAGCACACCAAAGTATTTTAAAGATAATGGAGTTCCAGTTGGTGAATTTGGTTGGGTAAAAAAGGAACTTATAGATAAGTACTCGCAAAAATATATTGATGAATTTAAAATAGGTGTTCCTCAAGGAAATGCCGTTTCTTGCTTTATTGCTAATCTTATACTTAATAATATTGATAAAGCTGTAAAAGAAGTTGATAAAGATATTTTGTATGTAAGATATTGTGATGATATGGTCTTAGCACATAAAGATGTTAATGTATGCAAAAAAGCTTTAGAGGTATATAAAGAAGGAATTAAAGAGAATTATTTACTTTATCACGAACCAAAAAGTTTTAACAACTATAAAGATTCTGCAAATGACTTTTGGAAAGTTAAATCAAAAGAACCATATTTTTTTGGAAATAAATATGCAGATGAGAAAAATATTCCTTGGCTTTCTTTTGTAGGTTATCAAATAAATTATAAAGGAGAATTAAGAGTTAGAAAAAGTTCTATTAAAAAGGAAATTAGTAAACAAATTAATGAAACACAAAAGATTTTAGTTTCTTTAGGTCTAAATAAAAATAGGCAATTACCTGATATTAATAAATATTCAAGAAAAACGATTAATCAAATTGTTTTTAGCTTACAGCAACGTTTAATATCAATGTCAGTTGGAAGGGTTACTATATATAATTATGATAAAAATAACCTAAAACAAGGTCTTTGTTGGATTAATGGCTTTCACTTATTAAATGAAAATAAAATTGCTTTAAAGCAATTAAAAGAATTAGATAAAAGAAGAGAACAACAGATTCTATATTTGAAAAGAATTATTTCACATTTAGATATAGAAACAAATGATGTAGATGATTTACCTAAATATATGGAAGATTTATATTTTGGCTTACCTTATAGCTATTATAATCATATAAAATGAGTTGTTAGATTTCATAAAATCAGAACTAAAATCATTTAATTTAAAATTAATTGCCAAAACCGAAGAGAGGGAAGGAGTTGGTGTTTAATAATTATTGGTACAATAAGAATAATAAAAAAACGTAAAAATATAAAATATATTGATAGGAATAATTTTAAAATACTCGATTTACTATAATAAGCCAATCCCAGAAAACCCACTTGGTTTATTAGCACATTTACCCAAAAATGAAATTATAGTAACTATTTCTAAAATAAACACGCTGTTACAACCTCAAGGATATCGTAATAGTGATAATTCAAGAGAAACGCAAATTGAATGTTTGAAAGCAATCTTGTTGCAAGACGAAAAAAATTCTCCAATTGAGTATATTAAAAAGTTTCAAGATTATGCATATCATTTAAGTAATCTACCAAAACAATATAGTGTTTTTACAAGAGGAACATGTTTATATGGTTTAAATGAAATTTTGCAGTCAGATACATTTTTAACTGAAAATAAAACACAATATACATTTGATGAAAGAATTGGTATTTTAGATTATTTACTTGTTTGTAATGAGAGAATTTTAAAGTTTTCAAATGAAGAACCTCTTGAAAAATTTACAGAACAAGGGATTAATTTTTTTGAGTTTTTTGCTTTTAATCAAATACCCTTAAACCAATATAATATTTCAGTTAATAGCTTAACGAAGCTACATAAATCAGCTTTTTTTCTTAAAAGCTTAATGAACGATGATTCTATTAAAGAACATCTAGTTAATTATTTTAAAGATAAGTATGGGCTTGATGACATAGAAGAATTCTTTAGAGTTTTTATACTTTCATTTTTAAAAATGTATGATGAAAATCTAAAAATTTATCACCTGAAAATTGATAATGAGCAAAAAAAGATAATCGAAATAATTAAAGGCTTTAGCATTAATGCACCATTGAAAATTATAAATCATGATGATGTAAAAACATTAGATTTTTTACCTGTTAAAAAAAGCCCAATATTTTCATGGGAACCTTTAAGTTCAGATGAATTTACTGGATTTGCAGTTTTAGATATGGCATTTTTATTAGAAAAAATGGATTCATTTTTTATTAATGATTTTTGGTTTGATTATTTAAAGACTCATTCAGATTTAAACCGAACAGATTGGGGGAATTTTATTGGCTCAAAATTTTTTGAACCACTTGTGGAAGATGTTATCTCAAATACGTTTAATAACAAACAGAGTTATACAATAAAAATGTTAGATGAGTTAAAAATTACGCTTCCTGCTAAATCAGAAATAGAAATTGCAGATGTATATATTCGTCAGAAACAAAAAATTGCTTGTATTGAGGTGAAAAGCAATTTTATCAATATGGTAGATGGGTATAAAAGTGTTACGAACATTGAGGAATTTAAAGCATTAGATTTGGATAAATTTTATAAAAGCTTTGGGTTAACTCAAATGTTAGATACGATGAAGAACTTCCATAAGTATAAGCATCATCTTAAGGATGAGGGATTGAATTTTAATCGAAAAGTACATTTATATCCTATAATACTTGTTAATGAACCTATATTGTCTAGTGGTCTTTTTAATTTTCCTTTACGACAACAATTTGAAAAAATGTTAATTGAAGAAAATATTAATTTAAAATCTAAAGGCCATATTATTTGGCCACTTGTTATAATGAATATTGAAGAGTTTCAAGAGTTAGAGCAATCCATCAAAGATGATGACATAGATTTTTTTAAAATTCTTGACTCATTACATAGTAAAACATCTATAAAAGGTAAAATTGTAAAAGATAAGTATAAAACCTTGCTAACTATACACAGTTTAATTAATGAAAAAATTGAATTTGATAAATTATTCCCTTTAAGGCTTAAAGATTTTAAATGGACGTTTGCAAAATGATAGCCTTAGAACATATAAAATTAGAATTTAAAAGTCATAACTTAGAATTAACTCCAAAATCAAATGGGAGGGAAGGAGTCAATTTTTTAATAGGAAACAATAAATTATATCTAAAATTCATTGATTTAGACACCACACAACGTAGTATTAAAATTTCAAAACAAGAATTAGGATAAGAATATCTAGTAAATCCATACAAGAACTAGAAAAGTATGTTTTAGAGAATATGATTAGTAAACTAAAAATTTAGTTGTATAGTGTTATGTTAAATAGAGTCTGCGTTTTTACCCAGATGAAGCGTTGGCAAAACGGCCTTAGAAAACTTTGGTTAAAACAATAGGTGAATGAGCGCACATATTTTAGAGGGCTAGCAATATATACTCTTAATAATAAAGAGGTTTAAGGTAGTTCAAAGCAATTTAAAGAGTTACAATGTTTTCTAAAATATAGCGATTGAGCCGTACATTGTTTCCAAAGGTTTATGCAGCCTTGATTTTTTTGTTTCTTTTTTCATCAAGGAAAAAAGAAAAATATTATGATTTGTTAGTAACCGTGATTTTCAAATTGAGTTCTAAAGTTTTTAAACTCTCAAATCTAAAAATGTTGAATCGAAGCTCTACTGTTAGCAAGTGTATAGAAATTTTTGTGTGGATGATGTGGTTGGAAAATTTTATACTCTTGCGCAAACTTAACGAGAATGCTGTAGAAAAAAATATTGCAGGATTATTATTAAATACTCGAATTATCAATATAACTAAAAAGTAGCTTTTTGTGCGGCTGGAAAGCGTTGCAAATTGTGTTTAAAAAAATTACTGCGACAGCATAATTATTTTTAAAAAACAATAAAGCGCAATAGCCAAGAGGCAATTTTACATAACGGCTAATTATAGTTACAAATGTGTATTCGAATGTTTCTTGAGAATCGCGTATTTAAAAAATGTTGAACCATTGTACAGAATATTAAATTTATACGAAAAGTAAAACACTAATGTTTAATGACCCTAGTACTACAGTTTATTGTATGCACAAGACTTTCTGGGATATTTAACATAATATAGAATTATAGCTTACAAACTATATTATCAAGGCTAAAACTGAGTATGATATATTTGTATTATAATTAATATTATGTTAAATAGGATTTAAGTAAAAAGATATTTATTGAATATTACATATTATCTTTACTTATCTTACAAATAAATTTTACAATAAAAAACACTTATTTTTTCTTTAAGTTTATGAATAACTCCATACCCTGTCTATTAGGGTAAGAATTATAACATTCAGTAAAAGTTTCGAATGAATAAAACGATTCAAAATAGTTAATATATTCACTTTTAGAGCCTCCAAATGGCGGATGATCATCGTTTAATTTAGCGTCGAATAACACCCCAACTAATTTACCTTCATCTTTTAAAGTTTCATGTACTTTTGAGGCATAACTTGACCTTAAATTAGGATGTATAGCACAAAAAAATGTTTGTTCAATAATTAGATCAACTTGAAATTTAATATCAAAAAAATCACCTATAATTAATTGTTTTTCAGGAAAATTAGGAATTCTTTTCTTAATATTAGAAATAGCTGTTTCTGATAAATCAATTACATACACGTTTTTAAAGCCTATCTTAAAAAGATATTCTGCTTCATAACAATTACCTCCTCCAGGAATTAATATTATTAACTCTTTATTAGTTAATTGGTCAATATAAGCTTTTAAAGGAGGAGAAATAGTCCCTAGATCCCATCCTATCTTATTTTTTTTGTATTTGTTATTCCAAAATTCAGCAGTTAAATCCATGAAGTAAAATTATAGATTTTAAGTTTAATATTTTTTAATAAATATATATAAATTGATATACATAATTTTAATGAAAGGTTTTTTTAATAGAACAAAATACTTTCTAAAATTATTAATAAGTTTAAAGATGAACATTTGTTTGCCTTTACTGTTTTATATACTTTTGCGGTCATGGAAAAATTAAAACAACGCTGGGGTATTAATAGTAATTGGGATGTAGTTGCTATTTTTATTGTTTTTGCTATTAATGGCTCATTTGCTGCTTGGGTTGCTAAGCCTGTAACCGAATTTTTGGGGCTTTCACCAGATAATATTTCTCCTTGGTTATATTGGCCTTTACGCATTATACTAATTTTTCCAATATATCAAACTACTCTTCCTATTGTAGGTTGGCTATTTGGTCAGTTTAAATTTTTCTGGGAGTTTGAAAAGAAGTTTTTGGGTCGTTTGGGACTTGGCTTCCTCTTTAAAAAGACTGATAAGTAGAAAGTATTATTTTTAACCACTACTCCACTTTTTACTGATTATTTTACGGGATTTCCCTTGTGTTTTAAGTAGTGATTTTAGGTATTTGTTTTAAAAAATATATTTATTAGTTTTGCTAGTAGTCTAGTTACTAGATAATTAATATAATACCTTTTTAGACAATGACGTTGAATACTACTTTTAAAATTTCAGAACTAGATAAGATTATAAATTCATTAGAAGTAAAAGTTCAAAATTATTTAAAAGAAAAAAATTACACTATAAATAATGATAGAAAATTGAAAAGATTGATTGAATGGAACCACACTGTAATTAATCAAAAAATGGTAAGAGTTGTTTATCCAAACGAAAATTGTCCAAATGATATCAAAGAAATAGTAAAAGATTTTATCACAGAAGAATTCAATTCTTCATCATTGTAGAAATTTTCCTAATACTCAATTGAAATATAATTAGTTAACCATTTTTATTAAAAACTAGAAACTAATAAAGTCTCCTAAAGTTTATATAAAACAAATAGTTATAAAAATTCAACTATTTTCTTAACTTTTAGATCTTATATTTCCCCTACTCCTACTATGGAATAATTAAAGTTTAAAAACGCTTACACTATTTATTGACAAAACAACAAAACTCTTACAAAAGTAATTGTAAAAGTATAATGTTGTTTTATAAAATTTTGAGGTTATATCTTTTTAACTCGAACGGCATTCATTCCTTTCATTCCTTTTTCTAATTCGAAAGAAACTTTATCATTTTCTGTTATTTCGTCAATTAAACCACTAACGTGAGTGAAATATTTTTGTTGGTCTAATGAATCAATAATAAAACCAAAACCTTTTGATGAATCAAAAAATGATACTTTTCCTTTTCTTACAGGATCAACATCTTCTTTATCAATATCTAATGTTTTAGGAACGCTTATTTGTATGCTTTCCGCATCAACTTGAACTCTTTGCGCAGGGTCTGGTGGTGTATCTGTTAGATTACCATAAATGTCAACATAAGCAAACTCAATTCCTTTTTTGTCACTCTCCTTAGCTTCTGCTTTTCGAGCTTCCATCTTCTTTCTCTTATCTTCTCGTTTTTTTAAACGTTTTTTTTCTTTTTCAGCTTTGTTAAATGTCTGTTGCGATTTTGCCATTTATTATTTTTAAATTAAATTTCTGTAATACTTGTTTATACAAACAACTTAAAAATACACTTGTAAGTAGTGATATTTTAAGTTATTTATTTTATTTTGATAAGCTTAAATGCTTAATTTAGAGTTCTTTTGTAGTTGGTATTGATGAAAAAATATGATTTTTATAAATACTAAAGAATGTTGATTTCTTGGGTAAACTACGAATCTGCTTTTGCAAATATACAAATAAATGTACTTTTATGTTTATTTTTTTCTTTGTCAATCATATATGAGATAGTACAAAAAAAACTCATCTGAATCAGATGAGCTTTTTTAGTTATTGTTTGGAGTACCTTATACTTCTGTTTAAATAATCTGGTATTGTTGGATTATTTGGATCACTAAAATCATTTCGAGGATCACCATCTTTATTTTTATCTTCATATTTAGTCAATATTCCATCACCATCATCATCATCGTCTAAATAATTAGGTCTTCCATCCTTATCAGTGTCGTCGTTTTTTGGATTGCCATCTCCGTCTGGATCTTCAAAAATAGAAGGAATAGTATCGTTATCTTGATCAGTATTTTCTACAGTATCCCATAACTCAATATAAAATAATAAAACTGAGTTGGCAGGAATATCTGGCCTACTTACATTTCTATATGCTAGTCCTGAAGGAATAAATAAAATTCCTTTCCCCCCTTTTTCATAAGTTATTGGTCCATTAGGAACAGTTTTGTTCTCTCCTCCTTTAAAATGTGGAAAACTATGAGTCCATCCAGATATCACACTTGCTAAAGAAAACCATGTTGTGTTATTATCAAATTCGTTACCTAAAGTTTTCTCTCCTAGTATCCTTCTACCTTTATATCTAGAAAAAACGGAATCCATAATTGTAGGAAACCCTTTTCTTCTAATAAGGTTTCCACTATTCTTGTCGTATACAGGAGTTCCATCACCAACAGAAATTACGTAATAATATAACTTATAATTTATATCGTTCTCTTCAACTTCTTTAGTTACTAACTTAGAATCATCATAAAGTGCAGTTTCTCCAGATTTTAATGGCTCTACAGCATCAGTATTTACATTATAATAGTTGTTTTTTAAAAACTTAACTATTGTGTCATTATCCATTTTTTCTTGTGCTGCATGATCAAAGTTTTCAACACTAGAACCACTATCTCCACATGAATATAATACTATACTAGCTATAAGTATGTAAAAAAAATATTTAAATTTTATCATTTAATCTTAAGAATTTTGATGCGCAATTTACCATTTTTATACCTTTGTAAAAAATGAATTAATAATTTTTAACTTTTTATATGAGAATTGATAAATATTTGTGGTGTATTAGATTTTTTAAAACTCGTAGTATTGCCACGGATGCTTGTAAAAAAGGGCATATAAAAATAAATGATACTAATTTAAAACCCTCAAAAGAAATATTTGGAAATGAAGAGATAATAATTAGAAAAAATCAAATTAACTATAAAATAAAGGTTTTAGATATACCACAAAGCAGAGTTGGCGCCAAGTTAGTTGATTTGTATCGTAAAGATTTAACACCAAAAGAAGAATTTGAAAAAACTGAACTTTTAAAATACGCTAAGGATTATTATAGAAAAAAAGGTACTGGACGTCCAACAAAAAAGGATCGAAGAGATATTGATGATTATAATGATGTTAACGAATAGTACTCTTATAAAAACTAAAACATGGAAGCAAAAAATAATATTATATTAAATAATGTTCAAATAGAACAAAAAATTAAACGAATAGCTTATCAAATATATGAGAGTAATAGTAATGAAAAAGAAATAGTTATTGCTGGTATTACATTAAACGGGTTTCTTTTAGCTAAAAAGTTAGCTGCTGCTTTAGCTAAAATTTCATCAATTGATGTGTTATTGTGTGAAGTATCAATCAATAAAAAGAAGCCTATTAATTCTGTAACAACTTCTATATCTGCTGATGAGTATAAAAATAAAGCATTAGTATTAGTAGATGATGTTCTAAATTCTGGTACAACTTTAATTTATGGTGTAAATTATTTTTTACAAGTTCCTCTTAAAAGGTTTAAAACTGCTGTTTTAGTAAATAGAAATCATAAAAAATATCCTGTTAAAGCTGATTTTAAGGGGATATCATTATCAACGTCAATAAAAGAACACGTTGTTGTAGAATTTAAAGACAATGAAACTATAGCTTATTTATGTTAATAAGCTATAGATTTCATTACATATTTCATCAGTTTTTTTAGTATCAATAGAAATATTATGAGTAGCTTGGTTGTAAAAATAACTTCGTTCAAATAGGTGTTTTGCAACAAATTCATTAAAATCTTCATCTTTAAGGTTGGCTACTAAAGGTCTTTGTTCTTTTTCATTTTTTAATCTGTCAGTAATAGTACCAATACTTGCTTTTAAATAAAAAGAAATTGTGTTTTTAGATTTTCCTATCAACGACATATTATTCCCATAGCAAGGAGTTCCACCACCTAATGATAAAACAAAGTTTTCTTCTGTTTTTATTAACTCCTTTAGATATTCATTTTCTTTTTTTCTAAAATAAATTTCTCCTTTAGTTTGAAATATTTCTGAAACTGTCTTTTGCTCTCTATTTTCTATGTAATTATCTAAGTCAATAAAGGATAAATTGTATTTTTTTGCTACGATTTTACCTATTGTAGATTTCCCACTAGCCATGTAACCTAAAAAAAATATTCTCATGATTATTGAAAATTAATATGTTACAAATATCAATAAAAAAAACTAAAAAAAAGCCTTTGCATTTCAAAAAACCATTGTATATTTGCAACCGCTTTCACAATGAGAGAAATGACCTGGTAGCTCAGTTGGTAGAGCATCTCCCTTTTAAGGAGAGGGCCTGGGTTCGAGCCCCAGCCCGGTCACAAAAAGTTAAGCATTTTGCTTAACTTTTTTAGTTTAAGCACGTATGGCGGAATTGGTAGACGCGCAGGCTTGAGGGGCTTGTTCACAACGTGAGTGCAGGTTCGACTCCTGTTACGTGCACTTTTAAAAATGTAATCATTCATTAATTAGTTGATTACATTTTTTTGTTTTTAATATGTGCTTTTTTGAGTATACTTTTTAAATATTGTTATTTCTCTAACCTCCTATTACATCTCTTTCTTGAACCAGACAGTCATGATACATAAGTAAAATTACTTTTGGAAATTGCTATTTATTGTTTTTTTTGAACCTTATTGACGAATTAACTAATCAAATTGCTGGCACTCTATCTTCATACAATTAAAATATCATCAAAACCATCAAAAAAGATGAAAAAATCGCCTCTTGCTACTCTTGTAATAATGTTAAATCTTCTGATGGTAAAGGTAAATTCAAATTATCAACAATAGTAAAACTTGCTGATGGTAATTTAAACCCCCATTTTCTAAAAAAATCATTAAGATTGGTTCCCGTAATTTCAGAAGCTTTTAATATAAAATAAGACATTTTTTCTTGATCTGTATAAAGTTGATTAGCCTCTTCTCTTGCGACTTTGTGTAACTTAATAAAAAAATCATCTCCATACTTTAACCATAATTGTTGATACATAGCAAGTCTTTCAAAGGGACCAAGTTGATTATCATCATTATAGTTTCTTGTTTCTGTAGGAGAATTTAGGTAATCTGAGACTCTTTTCCAAACCCCATCTCTTATTAATCTAGACTTTTGACCAAAATGCCTTTCAGCCGCCTATGAATAGATATTTACTGTTACTTCAATAACTTTTGACCATGTTAGAGATGAGATTTGATGTTGGTGTCCTAATTCATGCCATGGGCCCCATTCTTCATTTCTTAATTTAGTGACTGATGAAAGAAAATCTATTGCATCCACGCTATTGTAAAATGTCCTATATGTAGTGGCAGCCATCCAATATGAATTGTCGTAACTTTCAGTAAGGTAATATTTGTTTCTGTTGGGTTTGTGAACTGGTTTAGAGTTATCCAATCCATCAATAAATGCTTGTACATATATTATTTCATTTATTGTTTGTAACAGAAAATCCCAGTTTTGATTCTTATATCTTTTAGCAGTTTGTTTGCTTAATACTATACAAGCTTTTTTACTTCTTAAAATCACATCACTATAACTATACCGTTCAAGCATATCCAAAAATTCGGAATTAGTTGTTTCACCAAATGTAAAAGTAGGTGTTTTATATCCTCTTTTTATTGTGATCTTACATTCTGATGTTGGAGTATTACTTGCATACTTGCATAACGAATAAAAATATGAGAATCTTTATTGCTGAAATTTGTAATAGTAATTGGTGTATTTTCTATGGTAAATATTTCTGGCTCATCTGTCCAAAGATTTCTAGAGTACCCACCAATTAATATTTGAGGGTTGTTCTCTCCGCTAATTAACTTTCTAGAAACTTCAATTGATTGATTAGGTTTTAGAAATAAACCTGTTGAAATAAAATCAGCAATCCCTTGATTTCGATGTAACCTTATGCGTTCTATTTCAGAAGTATAGGTTTCTTTAATAAAAAAGGATAAAGATTCATTTTGATTAATTTTCACCTCGGGTTCAATTAGAATGTCATTCTCTTTATTACAGCTGAGAAATAATAGAGATAGCAAAAACATAAGGTGAACTCTTGAATTAAAACTTTGATACATAATTTATTATTTATTTTATAATTAATCGCAGGTTTCATTAATCAGCTACATTATTTATATTTTCAATTATAAGTTCAGAATCATCATTGTTGTAACAAAATGTTGTTTAATTGATAGGAAATTGATAGTTTGATTTATAATCTGATTTTCATCTTTAGATTCATCAAAACTATAAGCAAAATAATACCTAGCTCTATAGTCTTTGATAAATTCTTTAGTCAGTTAAGTTGGATTTGTAATTTTATTATTTTTTCTTTTAGACTAAATACGTTAGTCATGAGGATTAATATTCTTGAAACTGTAAATAGTCTCTCATTTACTTCCTTTTATTATGCACAACTATTAGTGTATTTTGTCGAAGCTGACGTTAGTAAGCTATGCAATACATCGTTGTAAGTAGTTTTAGTTTTTATATCTCGGAAGCAATTTAGTTAATCCTTTTTTTATAATTATTTAATAAAAATATTGCTGAAGCTAGAAACCAAATTCCAAACCAATAATATGGTATTACAGAAAAATATTGAATATACATCCCAAGAATTGCAAATAAAACACCTATAGTTCCTGCAATTTTAAGGAATATAATAGGTAAATCTTTTTGTATCGGTATTACTATGGTCAATACAAAAGAAGCTATCATTGGAAGCCAGAAACTAATGTCTCTAATAATTGAGTGCATAAACAAAATATTTTCAACATTATTATTGTTTCCAACAAGTAATCCAAAACTTATAGAGTTTTCTGTAATATCTAATAAAGCTCCTAAAAAACTAGCTAGGAAAGAAATTCCAATTATGTTACTATTAATTGGTTTAAAATGCAAAAACAAACCAATCCAAGAACCAATCCAAGAAAAAATGAAAATTGTATCTAGGGCATAATTTATTCCTATAGATTTAATAAAACTCCCTTTTTCAATTTCTGATAATTTTATATTTCCAAGTATAACATCATTTAATGAGTAATCTGTTTGAGGCCAAGAATAATTCATTATTATAAGTAATATGAATGCCATTAGCGAGGCTATTCCTGTATTTAAATATATATTTTTTTTCAATAATTCCAATATCTTTTTTTATTGCTTATGGTCTAGTAGAATGGTAGCGAATTTAAAACCACTAACTTTTCGGATAAGCACAGATTTTTGATTTTTACGTGCTTTATTTTAGTGATTAAACCGCTGTTATTTTTATACCCCTAAAGTTAGTAAACGTTTTATAATAATCGTTTTAGATTGAACTTTATTTTTTTCGTTTTCCCTTCCGAATTTATAATTGTTAGACAAACCTTTTCATTTTCTTTTGTTAACAAATCTCTATAAACTGTAATGTCTCCTGAAGAATCTTTATTTATAGAAATCAATTTATCTCCCTTTCTAATTCCTTTTTTATAAGCTGAACTTGTTTCCTCTGCTCTATCTATTATAATGCTGCCATTAATCTGTTTAAGTTTAATTCCGCTAACTGGAAAAGTAAAAGATTTACTAAATGCTTTATTAGGTTTTATGTATAATGTGGAAGTTGAATAATCTAAAACTAGATTAAATCTACTGATTACTTTTGCTCCTAATATACCTAAATAGTTTTCATAACTACTAACGCCATCTCTATCGTGTGCTATTCCTATAACCATCTCATCAAATTCATATCCGCCGATATTCATTGATTGAATTGCGATATTTTCAGAAATAGATTCTCCGTGTAAATTTTCAGATTTTGAAATTAAACTTTTTCCAGCTTTTTCACTTAATTTATGGTTTTTATTGTAGGGTGTATTTATCAGAAACGTTAATCCTGCTCCGCTGTCAAATAAAATTTTATCGGTGTATGATTCTCCATTTCTTAAAGTAATATCAATATCAAACTGTGGAATAGGAATACCATTTTCAAATTCAAAAGGTATAGCTCGATATCCTATTGTATCTATATCTTGAATTTTATCGTACAAAAGCATTTTTTTATTTTCATAATCGATTTTTGTAACGTATTTCTTAAGTAAACTGTATCCAATAATACCATCAAAATCTTTTTCCAACGCGTTTTTTAATTTAGTTAAATTAGTAAGAACTAAATGAGTGCTATCGATTTCAATTTTATTTTGAAGAGTTAGCTTTTGATAAAGAATAATATCGTAAGGTTTTACACCGCCAGCACCCGAAACATCTTGCTTATAATTTGCTTTCAACCCTAATTTTTCTGCGGTTGTAGAATCTAATAAATCAAGTGTGGCTCCTGTATCAAAAACAAAAGTCCTGTATTCGGAATCATCATTAATGTTTACTTTAAGTAGTATCAAATCATTTTTTAATTCAAAAGGAATTTCTGCAATTTGTGCATTTAATTGGACAGAAATGATGAAAACTAAAGATAAAGTTGTAATTATTTGTTTCATTGTATTTCTATTTTCTGCAAAATTCATTGTTATTTCCGATTTTCTATGTTAAGTACAGTCAATGAGTGTTAAAAAAGTGGTTTTAATGTTTGTTATCGGCCTAGTATAACCACCAGTTACGGGTTTTAAGTTACTGTTTTCTGTTAAGTACTAATACTTACAATTTCGAGTGGATTCATACTTTGTTTTAATTTTCTGCTTTAAAGCCAAATCAAAAAGATTTGGCGGACTTGGTTAAAAAGCACTTCATTTTGGGTTAAGTACAAAACCTATATTAATCGTAGTCATTGTTGTACAGCGTTATTTATATGTCAGTTTGTACGTTGCATCTAAAATGATATCATTATTCATTGTTATTCTAATATTGGTAAGGTTTTTATATTCATCAAATTGATATTCATACTTCGTTATTTCGCTTACTTCATTTTGATTTTTATTATTTATTACCTCAATAAGGAGGTCGTCTTTATATTTATATTCGGTTTTAATATTATAATGATTATTGACTTCTTTATAATATTCTTGTTTTATTAATAGATTATTTTGGTCATAATAATATTTAGTAGTAGAGACAAGTTTGTTTTTGCTTTCATATTCTAATAGTTTAATTAGAAATCCACTTTTGTTGTAAAAATATTTTTTTTTATTGAAGCCAGCACTACCATATTTTAAAGCTGGTATTTCTGCTACCTTTTCTAATAAATTTCCATTAGCATTGTATGTATAACTTAAAATATTCTGTGGTTTTTCATATTTATCAAATATTATTTCTTTTACTCTTTTTTTTGAGCGGTATTCATATTTATTTATAAAAACTATTTTACTTCCTTTTAAGCTTTTAATTTCTATAAGTAAGTTAGTATTATTGTATTTGTAAAGAATTTTCCCTATTACTTTATCATATGTTTTTGATGTTTTCTCAATAAGATTATTATTACTATCATATGAGAAAAAATCAGTAATTGTTCTATGGTATTTATCTTGGTATTTTTCCTTTATTATTCTGTGCTCACTATCGAACCATAAAGTTTTATCATTACATCTATTCAAATAACTAGAAAGGCTACAATCCTTAATTCTAGTATTTATAGAGTCAATCTTTCCGTTTAATTTATAAATAGATGGAACATTGAAAAATTCAGGGTCTTTGAATTGGCTAAAAACATTATTTGATATAAATAATATAAATATTAAATGTTTAAAAGTCATTTTTTTTGTTTTCAATGCTGTATAACGGTTTTGTGTATGATTAGATGCGTGTTTAGGTGATAAATTTAGCAAATAAATCTCAGATAGAATGTCCGTTAGGACTTTCGAAAGTAAACACTGAATAGCAATTAATTATACACATCTTAAGTTAGCATTTTATTAAATTAGTTATTTAATCATAAATAACCAAAGAGTGGAATAAGGTTTTGATAAACGAAGAGTCTATGATTTCGTCAACATTGATAAACCCTACTCTTTCCTATGTTAAATTTGCTCAGTTTTATAAAGCCTTAGACTTCGATGTTAAGTTTTTTGCTCCATACCCAAAGAATGATAAAATTCCCATAAACATTACTATTTTTTTCATTAAGTTGAATTTTTCTTGTATAAGCTAGAACTATCTTGTGCATTAAACGTAGCGTGTAAAAAGACACTAACTTACCTGATTAACACAGAACCAAATTTTTATAAAGCTTTCGACTAAGTTATTTGGTCAATATCCAGTTCATCAAGTCATTTTTATCTACAATAGCCCAACTATGGGGGTGTCGTTCACCATCTGATCGATATCCTTTATTTTCTGTTGGAATATATTCAACTTTTTCAAACCCTTTTATTTTTAGACTCTCGGATAATTTTTTAATGTAGAAAACATTCATTTGTTCATAATCAGCCATTCGATTCTTTTTACACCAAAGAGTATCAGGTTCTGTATAAAGTCTAATTTTAGTCCTTTTTAACTTCTCTAAATTAGAAGTGTTATTAGTACTAAATGTGAATACAGCTTTGTTCTCATATTTTTTAATATCCTCTTCCGGGTTTCCGAAGTTATTACCTAAAACCTCTATTAACCAAGTACTTTCTTGAATGGAAGGCTCTGAAAAATTTCGGTCGATATTTTTTTCTGAGGATTTATACAATGCCACTAAGTCTATTGGTGAATCCACAATAAATACTCCTTTTGGGTCAATATAAAATTGTTTCATTCCAACTATAAAATTACTTATCAAAAGACTTACAACTCCACCACTTGAAAATCCACCAATAAAGATATTCTCAGTCGGTAATTGATTTGCCACGACTATATCCTGTAAACTTTTTGCTAGTTTGTGTTTTTCGTTTTCCTCAAGCCATAATTTTTGATTAAAATTAGATAGTATAACAGCAATATTATTTTTTCTTGCAATATTAAGAATTTTAAATTCTCTCTTAATGTCTTCTGCAGTCTCAGAATAACCTCCAAATAGAATTAAAACTGCTTTAGCTTCTTTATTTGGCTTATAAAGTTCATAATCATCTTTTATGATTTTTGCAAATTCAAATTTTTCAGAAGTTGTATGTTCATTTTCCTGTTTGTTCTGTTTACAGGAAACAAGTCCAATAAAAACTAGAGTTAAAATTATTGATGTTCTCCTCATTTGTTTGATTATGTAATGTGTTTATTGTGAGTGTTTTAAGTTGGGCGGGCACTATGTTTTCGGATTATTACTTAGCTAGATATAGATATTCTCCTTTTTATCTTTTCTTCTATAAATGCCAAATTTTATATTTATTGGACTTTGTAAATAAACACAGGCTTTCGATTTAGCACAAATGCCCTATCTTTTTTATATATTGTTAACAAATGTTATTTCTCTTTTAACTTATAAATCAAAATATCTACATCATATTTGTTTGAAATATTAGGGGTTAGATAAGGATCAGAATTTCCAACGATTACAAATGATTTGTCGTTAGTTTCTTGAACTGAATTTGCATAGTCTTCATTTTTACCTCCTAATGTTTTTTCCCATTTTAATAACCCTTTTTTGTCTATTTTAATAATCCAGAAATCACCTTGTTTATTTTTATTTTTTACATCTCCATCTATGGAATTTGTATAACCTGAAGCTATAAACCCTCCATCTTTTATTTGTGCTACTGAAGATAAATAATCATTATCATTACCCCCATATACATTCTCCCATTCTATTGTCCCTAATTTATCTAGCTTTAAAATCCAAAAATTATTGTACTGTTTATTCTTGTCTATTTCGCCAATTTTAGATGAAGTAGAAGCTCCTACAATATAACCACCATCTTTAGTTGGTGATACTGATTTGAAATTGTCGTACTCTGAACCTCCGAAACTTTTTTCCCATTCAATTATTCCATTTTTATTTAGTTTAACAATCCATAAATCATTAAAGCCATTATTCTTTTTTAAATCCCCATCGGATGATTCTGAATGTCCACCGACGATATATCCTCCATCTTTAATTTGATGTATCATATGAGCTTCATCATAAGCAGAACCACCTAAATTCTTTTGCCAGTCAATATTTCCTTGTTTGTTTAATTTTAAAATCCAAAAATCATTTCCTCCTTTATTGTTTAAAATGTCACCATCATTCGAAACAGATTCACCTGCTAAGATGTATCCTCCATCATTTGTGGGCTTTATTGAATTAGCATAGTCGTAATCGGTACCTCCAAAAGTCTTTTCCCACTCCAATTCTCCTTCTTTTGTTAACTTCAGAACCCAATAATCGAAACGCCCATTATTAATTTTTATATCTCCGTTTTTAGATTCAGTGGATCCACAAACAATATATCCTCCATCTTTAGTTTTTGAAATATCCGTTGCAAAGTCTTCTCCTGAGCCTCCAAAAGTTTTTTGCCATTGAATCTTTCCAAGATTATCTATTTTAAATATCAAAAGATCACTATTACCTTTATTTAATTGAACATCTCCATCAGAAGAACTTGTTTGACCGATGACTATGTATTTATTATCATTAGTTTTGATAACACGTGAAGCACGATCAGCTTTTGATCCTCCAAAATGTATTGACCACTCAATTTCTAAAGAAGTCTTTTGTGTTTTTTTACTATTGATTTTATTTATTGAATTACAAGCTGTAATAAGAAAAACGATGATTATAAAATTAATTTTATTATGCATAAATCAGTTTTGAATTATTTTTTTCATTAGATGAAATTTAAATTAATCAGAGTATAATAGCTTTGTATTATTCGAAATACTATTAACTTTAAAAAATTTTACCTCAGTTTTAACAATTACTATTAGTGCTATCTTTTATCTTCCATGAACCTTTTTATTTTAGTTAGTCAATTGAGTAATTATCTTTGTTTTTCCATTTTTTTTAAAAAATTATATGAAGTTTTTGGGCTTATATCTATATTTATGGGCGTGTATCTATTTGAAGTTACTTTTATATATTTTTGCAATTTAGTAATTTCCCTATCATTTGCTATTTTATTTTTAGAACTATTGTTTTTTGCTGTAAATTATAGTAATTATTATCATAAAATAATGATTATTCATATTGTATTTGAGTACATAAGTTTGACGTTTTAACATTTGTTAACGTCTTTGTGCATGATTTCTTTACGAGTTTAAGTGTTAAATTTAGCAAATAAATCACAGATGGAAAGTCCGTAAGTACATTTGTAAATAGGCTATAACTAGTAATGAACTATACACATTGTACCACATGTATATTAGTACCTTAGGTCATAGAAATCAATATCTAATTTTTTAACTTGATTAATTATGTTTTTAGTTCTATTATGATTTATATAGTCAATTACGAATTTATAGTCCCTATGATACTTCATATGTATGACTAAAAAGGTTGTCTTGTTTCTTCCCCCTCCAGTTGTCTCAAGTCTTATACTTTCAATTTTATTGAGGGATATTTTTATATTTACATGTTTAAAAATTAGATTTTTAATATAAATACCTTTATCGCAACTTTCCATATAGTAACTTTTTCCATGAAAGATTATCAAATTCATTAGTCCTAAGAAACTTATAATTATAAGTAATCCGTTACTATAGATATCTAAAAATGTTAGGATTATATTTGTGATAAATGAAATTAGGAAAAAAAAGAACAAAAAGGGAGTTAGCTTAATAAAAAATGAAATAGGTGAAGTTTTATTTGTTATTATACCACAATCAAAATCAAGGTTGAAATCAAAATTGAAAGAATGGTCGTTCTTAATAACTTTGTTTTCAATAGACCATCTTATTTTCCATAAGTTTTTATAAAAATTATCTTCTAATATTACTTCTTTCCCATCTTCGAAAATAATCGTCAAACACTCTTCTCTCATCGGAAAAAATAGAAATTTATAATCCTTAATGTCATATAATGTAACTTTTTTTATTTCATTATAATTATATTTTGAATTGAGACCACATGTTATAAAATCTCTTTCGATTTTTAGGTAAGTGAATGTTTTAGCAATATGATAGACCCCATACATAATAAAAGAAATAAATAACAAGAGGAATAGTCTTGAATCAGGTTTTGTATAAAACACGATTGATAGCCCCAAAATTAGAACTAAACAGAAAAATAGTATAAATATAATTATTCCTCTAGGTCTTGCAATTACCTTTTTATTCATATGTATGGTAACGTCTCGGCTATTGTTAGTACTAGAATTATAAATAGTGAATTTTCGATTAAGCACTTAGCCAAAACTTTTTTTTCTTTTTTAAGCCAAATCAAAAGATTTGGCGAAATTTATTAAAATGCTATAAACTTTGGGTTAAGTATAAACCCCCGTATTAATTATATACTTTGTTGTGTGAAGTATTTTGTTTTATTATGCTGTTTTTTAAAACGTTCCATTGCCAAGTTATTTGATATGGATACATTTCGTACTGATTTGAATCTTCATTAAAGGTCATTCCCTTGTGATAATTGGATTTACCAATGTCTGCTATTTTCATTGCTTCTTCATTTTTTCCGAGATAATTAAGACAGATACTTTTGTAATATTGTGCATCAGAAAAACCAGGATATTCTTTCAATACTTTGTCAAGTTCAGAATTTGCATATGCATAATCACTTCGCTCATAATATGCAATAGCTAAATAATATCTGTCTAAATAATGTACCCAATCAATTCCATGTTCTATTTCTTGGGCTTTTACATTCTGATTTAGTGTTTCAAAGGCTTTGTCAAATTGATTTAATTGCAAGTAACATAACCCCATATAGAATTCGAGAGAATGGTCTTGTTCGAAAATTGAACCATATTCATTAATATAGGTTTTTATATCGGTAAGTGCTCCTTCATAGTCTTTCGCAAAGACGCATTTCAGAAAAGCTAATCTTGACAACCACCTTTGTCTATCGTATTTAACCGCTTTATTATAATACTTAATAGCTATAGAATATTTTTTTTGCTTCCAAAAAGGCAATGCCTTTTGTTGCCATAAATATGCAATTGTAGAGTCTGCTTGAATTCCCTTATTTATCCATTCGTTCCATTCTTTTGTTAAGTAGTGATGATTCCATGCACCATTTTTTAAGTATTTCTCAATAATTTCGTCTTGAGTATTAGTATTTGCTACATTTTCAATTTGTTCTTTACAACTAAGTATGGACATGAGAAAAAATGCGAAAGCTATATATTTATCCATTCACTTTATTTTTTCTTTCATTACACACTACGTTTTATGATATGAAAAGTTGCAAATTTTAATTCGGAAGTTTTCATAGCTTTTTTGAGTAACAAATTTAGTAAAATATTTGAAACCAGTAATAATGAAGCAATTATTTATAAGCATTGTTATCCTTTTTAGTGCTACAGAAACCAAATGCAAAACTAAAAGCCATATTAAATACTAATAAACCAACCAAGGCAGAACGCTAGCCTTAACTATCTAAATAAAAAATACCTTTAATTTTAAACAATCAAATATGGTATATGTACTTAAAAATAAATCGTTTAGGTGGGTGCATAGTTTTAAGCACCAACAACTTTTTTGGAATAAGAACGAGTTAAAACACCAGCTTATAATTTTTCAATTACAAACTACATGTTCAATATTTTCAACATATCTTTAAATGTACAAAGAACACTTTAACGTTTAATTTCCAAAAAATATTTAATCTAATAATTTCCTAAATCAACGATACTTTTAAAATACATTCTTGAGCTTTTAAGTAATTTCAAATTTCATTTAGCGCTATTAATAATAACGTTTTTTTATAAGCTTTGTTGCTTCAGTTTAATAGTAAAGTTATTAAATAATTACCGACCAAGAAAATTCAGTAGGACTTTTGCAAATAGTCAAGAAGCCAGTAATAAATTTTATATGGTATTGGGCAATGTCATTTCTTATCAATAATTATTTCTCCTATTATATTAAACCATACTTTTTTATAAAGGAATTGAAAAGCCAATACCTGTATTAATACCAGACCAACCAGTAGTGACTTTATTGCCATCTTTAAATGTTAAATGTGCACCTTCTATTTCTTCAAATTTTAGCTTTCCTCCTAAATATATGTCAACCCCAACGTAAGCTCTTAGAAACATAAATCCTATAGGGTATTTATAGGTTATTAATGCGCCTATTCCAAAATCTGTTGAATTAAAATTAAAAGAATCTAAACTTACAGAAGAGATTCTAGTTTCTGATTCTAAATTAAATTTAGACAATGTTATCATTCCTTTAAAACCTAAATATAAATTCCCTTTTGTGAATTCTTTAATTTCTTTTTCATAAATACCGCCAAAAGAAAAACCTTTTAACTCATTAGTTACTCTTACTAACCCTGAAAAGTCTGAAGTAGAAGATTTAGCACCAGAAACTCTATTGCTAAAAAAGAAAGAAGTATTGATGCTTTTAACTTTTAAACCAATATTAAACCCATAATTATATTTAAAATTATCAGTTGTTTCTATGTTATTGAATGGAATTTCGTTTACTAAATCATTATGAAATTTTTTTAAGGGTTGGTGTGATAATAAACCAATATTAAAATCCGTAAAAAATTCTAAATTTTGGGATTTTATAGTTGTGTAAAATAATAAAAATAAAGTGAGTAGAATTAACTTTTTCATTAGTTTAATTAAAAATTATTTATAAAAATACCTTTTGAATGAATCAACCTATTATTGTATAGGTTTAAATAGTAATCTCTATCTTCTGAATTAAACAATCCAGAAATTGATTTGTTGTTTTCGTAGGTGAAAGTCTTTATTTGATTTGTATTCATGTCATATATACCACAAAAACTGTTTTGTGTTAAAAGAATATTTTCACCAACGGTGTCCACCTTAATTTTAATGCTATCACCATGAGCTGTCCCAAAAGTAAATGATTTTGTATTTTTAGTATTTAAGTCTACTATAAAAATCTCGTTAAGTAATACATAGTATAAAATGTCATTTTCAAAGAAAATGTTATCGTTATAATAAAAGTTAGGACTCAAATCGTATACCTTTTGTAACGTATTGTTTTCAATTTTATAAATAGCATTTTCAACATTAGTTCTAATGTGTATATATTTACCATCTCTAGATAAATATCCAGAGTCTAATACATTATTAGAATTAAAAAAAATATTACCTGTAGAAACATCAGTCAATGTAAGTTTTCTTGGAGATGAATTATAGATTTTTAGAATATTATTCCTGAATATTTGATCATCAAACAGATTATTTATAGGTGAATATTTTTCTATGACCTCTAAGTTGTTTTTGTCAATTAAATAAGAATTTTTGTAAGTGTCTAAATATATATTATTGCTAATTGGGTCTAAATAAATTCCGGTATAACCAGTGAGAGGCTCAAGTCCAAGCTCTCTTTTTCTAATGAAATTCATATCATTAGAATATTCATATATGTAATAAATATAATTGAATCCAGATTTATTTTCCACGACTATAGCATAATAATTTTGATTTGAAGGATTATAAATTATTCCTTCTGAGAATAAATGATTAAAGTTGAAAAGGCCAAAAGAATTTTCATCTAATTCCATTTCGTAATAATTATATGGAAGATACCTTCCATCTTCTCTAATCACTATTGCGCTGCTATAGTTTTTTCCAATAATATAAGGTTCATTGATTATATGTTCCCCTCCCCTGCTTGAAAAATCTACCAAGTCACCATATTTAAAGCTTGTAAAATTTCCATAGAAAGGATGTTCAGACCATACAATTTTATAGGTGACATTATTGTTATATCCAATTTTAAATTTAAATAATTCAGGATCATCAACTAATGTAATTTTAGAACCATATGAATCATTAAATTCACTACTGTAAACAATTGAGTAATCTACTTGAGAATATTGATCATATTGAAATTTGTTAGAATTTCCTGTAAATAGAATCGTGTATGTATCTAAATAAGTTCCGGAGTCGAGTTCATTTTCTGATAAAGGAATCCTAATTTCAGAGTATTTATATTTTAAACTTAAAAAAGCTTCCTTAAAATTTTTATTTACAGGAATAGACCATTTTACTCTTACACTACCATTTTCCATTTTCACTTCATTAATTTTGGGTGGTTCTGCTGGATTTCTTTTAACTATGAATTTAAATATTTGGTTTTTTTCTAAAATTTCTAGACCAGATTGGTCTTTTAAGCTTCCAGAGCCAGAGGTGAAAAAGAGTTGAACCCGTATTTCATGAGTGCCATCAACATACCTTGAAGGCAGAAGATTAAAAGAACCTTTATTGCTTTGCCAATCTACACCTATTTCTTCTCCGTCTAAATACACTTTAGAATCTATAACATATTGATTAGGTGCAGCCTCAAAGAGGTAATCAATTCTAGTTTCAATATTAATAATATCTAAATCATTGAAATTAATGAGATTAATAGAATTTTCAGATGTGTTTGGTATTTCTAAATCTTGAAAAGAATCAGAAGAGAAGTTATAAGAACAACTAATAAATAATAAAAATATCAGTAAAAAGTAATTTTTTTTCATTTTTGTAAAGTATGTAAGATAATTTTTTTCTTATATCCTAAATCTAATTAATATTGCCTAACGGTCTTATATAAGAATAGTAGCGGATTATTTCGCACTAAATTTTCGGTTAAATACAGACTTTTTTTTATAGTTACTTTGTTTCGTTTTACTAATTAAGACGCTACTATTATTATACAATGTTGTAACACGTTATTGTACTATTGAATTCATAAAAAAGAACTGAAAGGTAACTAATTCAAGCTGTAATTTTTCTAAATATGTTAAAGTTCCTATTACAGATCTGTTCGATAGCTTAAAATTCATAAAATCAATTTTGTTTCCATCATAGTCACTAAAACTTACTTCTGTATTAAAATTCGAGTCATTAAACCATTTTAATTCTTGCTGAGATGAGTTCAAGATTTCGTTACAAGTTTTATGAAAATTTTGAATTTTATTTTTCAATTTAAGTCCTCTTTTAGATAAGTTGTTGTTTTTATCAAATAATATATTTCGATAAAATAGCGTGTCTGACATCATCTCATAATTATAGTTATCAAAATGGTTAGTTATAGATTCTTCTTTAAGTAATTCTATGAACCCATTTAAGTCAGAAGTAATACTTTCAATCTTGTCAGATTTTATTTTCAACTTTCCAAACTTTTCAGGTTGAGAGTTACTGATATCATTAAGTGTCTCAATTTTATTTTTTATTATTTGTTGATAATTTTCAGTTGTTGTTTTGTATACTTTTCTTGCTTCATTAAGCGAAAAAATTAATGGGGTTATTGACTTTTTTAACTCATCGCTACAATTCGGTTTTTCTTGAGCACAAGAATTAAAGCAAATTAGTATTGCAATTAATTTAAAAAAGTTAGATGTATTTTTCATTCTGTTAATGTATTACAACGTTTTAGGGCATGAAAAGTTGCGAATTTTAGTTCGGAAGTTTTCATAGCTTTTTTTTCAAACATCAAATTTAGTAAAATATTTGAAACCAGTAATAATGTAGCTATTTTTTATATGCATTTTTACCCTTTTTAGTGCTACACAAACCAAATGTAAAACTAGAGCCACTCTAAATATTCCTAAAACCTACTGAGGCAGAACGCAAGCCTATAACCTTTCAATTACAAACTACATAATCAATTTTCAACATATTTTAAATACACAAAGAACACTAGGGTGCTTAGTTCCCAAAAAAGGATTGAATCTAATAATTTGCTAAATCAATGATACTTTGAAAAGACTTTCTTGAGCTTTTAAGTAATCTCAAATTTCATTCAGCACTATCATATGGTAACGGTTAATGTAAAATGCATTTTTACACCTTGTTATACTCCGTGTTTATTTTAATTGCAAAATGAATCAATGCTTCAAGTAATTCAAGTTCAATCGTAAAAGATTGAAACAACATTGTTAATTCACTTTGCTCTTCAGTTATTCTATAATTAATTGCAGGCGATATTTCTGCAGATTTATTTATTTTCTCTTTAAGCAGCGATATTTCTGACAAACCATCTATATAATTCCTGAAATTATTATCTCTACATTTTATATTTATTGCTTTTTTTCCGAATACTTTTCCGATAAAACCACTTTCATATATTGAAAAAGATGGAATTGAGTTTTGTGATTTAGAATTACAGAATATAGAGTATCTATTTTGTATTGCCGTGTTACCTGAAAAATATGAAGGTCTATCAGATGTTCCTTCTAAAAGTTCACAAGTCGCAACTAATTCAAAATACGTATTATCTCTTTCGAGTCTATATTTTGAAAAATTTAGGTTTCGTATATCAAAAGTCAAATTGAATTTGCCTTGCTGCCTTGATAATAAGCAGCCAGTTTTTTTCGCTATTTGGTTAATTTGATCGTCAAGTAATTCTTTCGGCATTTAATTTCAAATTGGTTTATTTTCATTTTGTTTTCATGGAGTATAACGGTTAGGCTATGGTTAGTTCAGGAATTAAAAGTAATGAATTTCCGATTAAGCACTTAGTCAAAACTTTTTATTATGTTTTTTTTCATTTTTAAAGCCAAATCTTTTGATTTGGCGAACTCCACTAAATAGACTTACATTTGGATTAAGAACCAAAACCCGAATTAATTATAGTCATTGTTGGGCATAGTTAACTTGATTCAAATATTTTATTATTAATAAATATAGATATTGATTGAATTAAAAGTTCGATTTCTTTTTGTTTTGACTTATCAAATTGATTTTTATACTTTTCAAATTTCGTTTGAATTTCTAAAAAAAAACGTTTTAATTCTAAAACATTTTTAAACTGATATTCAGCTATAAAATCGCCGAATGAATTATTAATTATGCCATCCAATTGTTGTTCTGAATAATACTTATCACTCTGAGAAAGAGTTCTATCGCTTACATTATAAAAAATGCTTGTGTGTGGTTTTGTTAATTTTCTTATATTATTGTAATTGTCATATAATATAGGAGACAATTTTATTATTCGCTTGCCAGCTTTAAGAAAAATATTTTTCTTTACTTCCTTTACTATAAAAGGTTCTTGATATGGGGTTTTAATTATGGAATATAGAGTTTCAGTATTGTTTTTTTTACTTTGAAAAGGAAGAGTTCCATTAGTGAAAGGAGTTGTAAATCTAGCGTTTGATACTAAAGTACTATCAATTAAAATATCAAAACTTTTATTCAAATTTTGTGTTGAGAGTATTTTTAATTGCTCGTTATTCTTAAATTTAATATTAATTTGAGGTCCCATAAAACCGTTATCCAAAAAGAATCTTTCAATAAAATCTTTTTTGAAGTAGTTAGCTTCATCAAGAATATTTATTTCTCCTTTAGTAAATAGTAATTGATCCAATTCGTTATTTTTTATAACAAAAGGTAATTTAAATATAAAAATGTTTTTGTTCTCTGAAGTGTTAAGTTCTAATGATTTTATTTTAGCGTAAGTTTCTAGTCTAGAATTTAATTTTTTTAATAAGCTGGAATCTTTCGGTTCTAATTTTAAACTAATAATTATTCCTCCATTTTTATCAAACATTGTTTTAGGAACAGATTGAGAGCAAGAGTTTATAGTTGATAAAATAAAGATAAATATAGAAATTTTAATAGTCATTTTTTAATTTTGTGTTCGATTTAGTATTATTATGCCCAACGTTTTGGCTAAGCTGCGTTTTAATGCAGTTTAGGTGGTGTTAGCAACGGTAAGATAATTTTATTCCGTTTCTCTTTCCCATATATCAGAAGGAATTTCATTTACAGTACCGTTAGATTGAACTTTAAATAATTCCATTAAATTATTGTTTATAAAATTGACTTTAGTACGAGAAATTATCTCTGTTGATCCATTATTCTCTCTCATTATTTCTATAATTTCATTATCAACCCTATAATTTGTATTTAGATCAAATTCTTCATAACATTCATTACCAATAAATACATAAGCATAGTTATCAATTGTACTGGTTTTTATTGACATATAACTTTTTCTGTTACAATCATTCAAATCTTCATAACTTCCATCGCTATTTATAATTGCAACTTTCAGGTTCCATTTTCCTATCAATAATTCTTGAGTTGTTTTTTGAGTATTTTCAGGTATACTTTCACTATCAGAACAACTTATTGTTAATATTGTTAAGAGTGTCAAAAATATATTTCTTTTCATTTTTTGTGATTTTATTGTTGCTAACGGTCTTGTGTATGAAACGTAGCGTGCAAAAAGACACTAACTTTTCGGATTAACACAGAGCCGAATTTTTATATTTTGTTTTTAATTTATCATTTTTTAAAAGCCAAATTAATAATTTGGCGGACTTTATAAATATATACAGACCTTTGATTTAGTTCTTATTGGCCATGTTTTATACACCGCTTAAGTTAGCAATTTATTAAATTAGTTATTTAATCATAAAGAACCAAAGAGTCGAATAAGGTTATGATACACGTAGAGACTATGATTTCGTTAATATTGATAATCCCTACTCTTTTCTATGTTAAATTCGTTCAGTTCTATGAAGCTTTAGACTTCGATTTCAAGTTGTTGAATTCACAATAGAGTGGCTCTTTACAATCCTTTTTTCTTATGAATAAGGATATAAAATATTCAATTAATACTTAATTATTTTCTTGATTATATACATATTATTTTTTAGGTTTAACTTAACCAAATAAACTCCTGTATCAAGCTCTGAAATATTTATTTTTTTGTTATGTCCTTGATAAACAATTACAGACCTAGTATCATAAATTTCAATTGAAGAAAATTCCAAGCTATTAATGTTAAGCACATCTTTGACAGGATTTGGATATAAACTATCTACGTTAGTTGACAATTCTTTAACTGATAAAACATTATCATTTGTTGTAAATGAAACTAATTTCCCGTTATCAGATATAGTGCTGATATTAAATGATTCGGATGTAACAAAATACCTATTATCTTCAATATAAGTTATGGCTTCTGCTTGTTCAAAGCCTAAGCTTGTAAGTAATGTTTGTGTATTAGTACCTGAAAAAACATCATTATTTGTAAAGTTTTCACAAACCCAAATAAAGGGTTGTAATATTGAATTATATCCAATTAAGTATATTTTTTCTGTTGATAGATTATAGGTAGCCCCTGTTATTAATCCTCCGCTTGTTAAAGTTGTTGGTAAAGGGCTTACAGTATATGTACCGCTGTCTTTTGGGATTGAGTAAGCTTTTGTCCTGTCATTAACCCAATTTTTGGTAAACAAAATCAAGTTATTCGTATCAATAGAAACTAAGGCTTCAGCATCCCATTCTGTGTTGTTGGGATTGGGGTTGAAGACTACTTGATCGGAATAGTTAAAGTTTATAATTTCAGCTGTTACATTTATAGAACTTAGGTAATCGCTTTTATTTATTTTATAAATTTTTAAATCAGATCTATCTCCATTGTTGTTACCTATATCGCCAATATATATTGATGTTTCATCTTGTGAAAGATCCTCCCAATCTATATTGTTGGCATTATTAATAGTAACTGTTCTTGTAACTAATCCAGAAATCGTATCTAATTCATAAAGTTTATTGTCATTTCCCGAATCATTATGAGTAATAAGTTTATCATTAAAAAAAATAGCTCCGGATGATTCACTCAATGTTATTGGTAAATCAAACTTTACTTCAACGTTGGCTATTTGAGAGATGACATTGAATGTACTTAAAATAAATGTTGTAACTGTAATTACTTTTTTCATAAATATTTTGACTTAAAACAGCTTTTTGTTAAAAAATCTAAGTGCAATAGGACATATTAATTTAGTTGAATTATATCCTAGTTCATTTTTATTATATTAAAAGTAGACAAATGCTACAGAACTGTCTAGTATAAGAAACGTAGGACAGATGATAGGCGATACGTTTCGGGTTGATACTAAGCCAAATATAATATTTTGCTTTTATCTTTTTTATTGAAAATGCCAAATTTTATAATTGGCTACTTTATAAATAAATGCAGATCTTTGAATTAAACCACAAAAGCCTTATGTTTTCTTATATATTATTAGTAATAGTGCTATTCAATTATAACCTTTAGCAAATAATATGTTAGATAAGTCAGTCCACCACTAAATATAAACCCCATAAAAATCGGTAAAAATATCTCTTTTTCAAATCTTTTTTCTAAGCAAGCAATTTTGGGTTTATTGGGATTAAAATAAACAGTAATAGGTTTTCCAATTAATAGTTTTATATTTTTTTCAGCTTCCAAATAATCAGGGTCTGTTTCGTAGTCGCCATATCGTTTAGGAAACTTAGACATTGGTTTGAATTGTTTCTGATACAACGAGTCAGATGCTAGAGTTTGATTCGACTCATAACTTTTTCCCTCAACGTTATATGAGTAGGTTTTTTTTAGAATAAATTTAAAACTTACAGAATTTTCCGAATCACCTCCAAATTTCATAAATCTAATTTCTGAATTAATAATTTTCCCTACTGTTGGTTTCCATTTTTTGCTTTTTATCATTCTTATTGCGCCTATAAGTCCAGATATGAACAACCAATATGAGAAGTATAAGGATAAAGGGAGAAATATACAAATAAATACAGTTGGAGTGGTATCTAAATTCCAATTTTCAAGGTTTATTTTCATATTTATGTACAACGTTTGGTATATGGCTCGTTGCATGCAAATTAGTGATTATTTTTCGGTTGAGCCACAAGCCATATTTTTAAATTTTACTATTTATCTTTTTGTTGTAAATCGTCAAATTTAAAAATTTGGAGACTTTCCAAACATGCCTTATGTTAGTGTTAATAACTGAAAAACAATGAGTTAAATATGTTATTGGTGGCAGTGTTAATTCCTTGTAATTTCTTTCAAAAATTTCAGAAAGCTCTCTGAGTATAATTCAAATTTCCATTCTCCCGTTCCGTGAACACTTAAGTAAACAGGTACATCATTTTCGTTTACATTATTAACGTCAATACAATAAGGGTCTGAACCTGAATCAGCAATTACAACAAAATTCTTTGGCCATTCGTCAATTGTTTGATTAGTTATAGGATTAAATGAATATCCTTCTTGTCTTTTTATTAATTCGGATGCTCCATATAAATTCAGACCTTGAAAATATACATTTAAAGGCGAAAAGTTTTTAAGAAACAACAAATAATTTTTAGGTAATTTCCATTTTTTCACTACATTTAAAATATCGGTTTCGTTTGCAATAACCAACCAATTAGTTGGATTAGATAAATCTTGATTTTTACTTCGTTCTATTTCAAGTTTTTGATTAAGTTTAGAGACAATTATTTAAAGTTCTGTTTTTGGGTTTTCTAGCGAAAAATGTGTTATCGGTTCAGAATAACCTTTTCCATCTTGATGACCATTTTTGTACCAGTTTTTGACTTCTTCTATTCTCAAGTCCTCTAATTTCCAATATCCTGGGTCTTTGGGTAAACCTCTGTCAAAAGATTGTTTACTATAGATTGAAATACTCTTGATTGATTTCGCACGTGTTTCTGTCTCAAGGTTATCATCTTTTGCAAGTTCAATTAAAGTAGAAAAAGATTTTTTTCCTTTAGTTTTTATTAGTCCATCAGTTCCCCAATAAGTTAATTTTGGCTGAGTTACACACCACTCAAAAAAAATATTATGTTTTGATTCATCTTCATTTACTAGTTCAACTATGTCTGAAAGTAAAAAATTCCGCCAATGTAGAATTTGTCCATTTTTCACGTATTCCGTTAAGATATTCAAAACATATTCTCTGTCTGATGATGAATACTTTTTTAATAGCTTTTTTATTAGTTTAGAAAACTTATTTCCGTCTGTTTCGTTAAATATTTGCTGATTTAATTTATCTAGGCTTTTTTTGTCATATCATGTTTCTGTGTATTGCCACTAACGGTTTGTGTATGGGGAGTAACGGTTTTTTTGTAGGTGGTTTTCAACATACAATATACCTTATTTAAATGAAAAAGGTTAGAATTTAAACTTAAGTCGTTATACTTATACACCACTTAAGTTAGCATTTTATTAAATTAATTATTTGTTGTACACTTTTATTTTATTCTTTTAATTAATATCCCTAAAGCTCTTTCACTAATTACCGCAACAAATTTGTTGTCATTTGATAAGGTTGGTTCATAGTCATAAGCATTAAACAGTTTTGTTTCGGTATTCGTATTTAGGTCTATAATACCCGAAGCAGGTCCTGGTAGTGTTGCAACTAATTTCTGGTCAACTATTGTTAGTCTTGTTGCGAATATTTTTCCAGAGTATTTCTTTTCTAAATCCTTTTTGATAAGGTCAATTGAATATATACCATTTGAAGAGTTAATCAACAATTTCCCCGAATCAATTTGAAGTGCAGTTACTTTAAAATCGAATGTTTTAAACGTGCTTGTTTTTCCAGTTTTAATATTTAACTCTTTTATAATTGAGTCATTGTTATGAGGCACAAACAAAAGTCTTTCGCTATCAATAAAGTCAAATAGATACATTTCTTCTTTAAAGATGGTTTTTGATTCTTTTGTCTTGAAATCATAAATTCTTAGGTCAAAATCTAAGCACTCATATGACTCATTACAGAAGTAAGAACGATAGGCAACTTTATTGCTATTAGGAACAATTACTGGACATTCAACTGTCCTTTCTGTTTCAAAAGTTATCTGTTCTGTTGGATTTTTAGCTAAAGAGTCAAGTAGATATGAAGCCGCATAAAAGCCACTTTGAACCTTTGTCAATTCAAGGTCAGCAATTTTAATTCTGTATAAGTTGTTATTACCAGATTGAGGTGATATATAAACGATATAATCATCATTTATTGACCAATCAACCCAGCTGTCGTGACTTACTCTGGTTATTTGGCAAATATCCTCTTTTCCAAGTTGAGTCAGTCCAATATCTAATTTTAGCTGACTAAATGAGTTTAAGTTAAAAGTTAAAAAGGTGATTATTATTACTAAGTTTTTCATCTATTTTTTAATTGTGTACAACGTATTTGTATATGAAAAGTAGCAGAATAAAATGCTGTATTTTTCAATTTAAATACAAAAATAGCAGAAAAGAACGTACTTTAATTTTATACTTAAACTGCTATTTTTTATATACAGTGTTATAAGCCGTTACGCTTAGTTTCTATCTTTTAATAATTTCTGAACTAAAAATTCAAGTCTTTCGATTTTCTTTTCTTGTTCTTCGACTTTAGAATTTTGTTTTTTCAGTTCTTCAATCTCTTTTTGCTGAATAACTAATTTTTTCTCCTGTTCGATAGTGTATAAAGTCAATTCCTCTATTTTTTGAAGTAACTGAATTTGAAAATCTCCAACGTTAACTCCATTTTTCTCCATTTCTTTTGCGGATGCAATTTCAGGTAAATGCTTTTTTTCTTTAATATGCTTTTCAATTGATTTTAAGGTTGGTAAATCATAATCCGCTTCAAAAACAAAATCAGCTGTTGGTGAAGTTGTTACTTTTATTTCTGTTGCCTCTAATTTTCCTTTAATAGCAGTATTTCCATTAGGTCTGAATAATATCTTATGAGTTCCATTAAAAGCAAATCCAATTCCGTTAGTTTTATGAATATTGATTCCATACCCACTATTGTCAAGAGTTCCAATAGCTGGGTCTGAGGTTACAAACGTATTGGCTACTCTTAATTCATTATCTAATAACATCACTGGAGAAATAATCTCTCCACTTGGCTTTATTATCGTTTTGTGTACTCCATTAAAAGCAAATCCAATTCCGTTAGTTTTATGAATATTGATTCCATATCCACTATTGTCAAGAGTTCCAATAGCTGGGTTTGAGGGCACAAACGTATTGGCTACTCTTAACTCATTACCTATCCAAATTACTGGTGAAATGATCTCTTTTGTAGTTTTTAATTCATTTGCATTTTCCTCAAACTGTTGCGCATTGATACCCAAACTCATTCCCATCATAGCAATGACAGCAATTTTAATTGTTGTTTTCATAATAATTTAAATTTATAATTGTTTTTAATTTGTTTTCTTTTATGGCTTATAACGTCTCTTGTATGTTGCGTTTGCATCCCGCAGGGTGCATATGCACTATACAAATTGTTGTAGGTAGTTTTTATTGTTATTCATAATCTCTTTGCCACGTAATTTCATTATTCTCGTGAAATATTGGGCATAGAATTTTAACTATTTCCTCTTTCTCGTTTTTTAGTCGCCATTCCGAACTATTAATCAAATCAAGGAATTTGGATTCTTCGTTACACATTTTATTATAGTTTTCCTCATCACCATTCTCTAGATACTTACTTGATTCAATTGAATGTTTAATAAAATTTGAGAGATGTGTATTATTTGTTTTTCCGTCATAATTGAATTTGAATCGGATATTACCTGAGCTTCGCATGTCCCAGTTTGTTTCCGTCAATTCTCCGATTTCAATATCTTTCCAGAATAAATTCATACTTTTTATTTTGGGAATTCAACTTTAATAATCTCTGCTTCTCCAATTTTATTTGGTCCTTCGTGAATCCACCATTTTCTTCCGATATCCATATATTCATCAATCGGTTGTCTCGATAAAAATCGGACTAAAACTTCTTTAGTTTCTCCAGGCATAATCCATTCATTCTGGTCAAATTGAATATCTCCCATATATGCATATTTGAATTGTCCATTAGTTTGGTATTCAAAAACGTGGTTTGGTCTGTATCCACTTTTTATCCCAGTTTTTCTTCCACCATTTTCTGTCGAAATGATTTTTAATTTTGCTTTAACGTGAATCAATTCAGGTGTTTCGTCAAGGTCAAAATCAGTAATGCTATAATCAGTATATTTTCCGAAAGCGTGAGTGTCAAAAACTTTTCCGTAGCCTAAATTAAGCCATCTTTTGTAAATCAATTTTCCATTGAAGTACAGGTAAAGTTCATTGTCGTCTTTTATTTCCTTTCGTATTATCACAGTTCATTTAAATTACCTACAACGGTTAGTATAAGAATAGTAGCCGATTGCTAGTCACTTTCCTGTAAAGTTACAAGAAAGTTGAAGCGGGCTACATCCATTGAATTTACAGCTGTCAAGGCTATTATTTTTATACATCTTAAGTTAGCATTTTATTAAATTAGTTATTTAATCATAAAGAACCAAAGAGTGGAATAAGGTTATGTTATACACAGAGACTATGATCTCGTCAACATTGATAATCCCTACTCTTTTCTATGTTAAATTCGTTCAGTTCTATGAAGCTTTAGACTTCGATTTCAAGTTGTTGAATTCACAATAGAGTGGCTCTTTACAATCCTTTTTTCTTATGAATAAAGATATAAAATATTTAGGAATAGACATTAGTAAAGACGTCTTTGATGTATGCGACAATAACAAAGCCCATTATCAGTTTACCAATAGCAGTTCAGGCTTTAAAAAGTTTTTAAAATTATTAGCTACAAATTCCACTTGCGTTATGGAAGCCACAGGGTATTACCATAGTCGTTTAGCATATTTTTTACTTGAAGCAGGTATCGGAGTTTGTGTGGTTAATCCTTTGAAAATTAAGCGCTATATCCAAATGAATCTATCGAAAATAAAAACTGATAAGAGTGATGCAAAAATGATTCAGCAATATGCAAAAGATTGCGAACCTAAACTGTGGACTGGGCAATCAAAAAAACAACAAGAAAACTTACAAGTAACTCGTATGCTCAGTATTTACAGTAAACAGAGCACACAATTAAAAAATAAAATACATGGAGAAGAAGTATTAGGTACTCCGGCAAAAGGCGTGGTTAGATCTATTAAAAGGAGTTTGAAAAACCTAGAAAAGGAGATTGAGGTTTTAGAAAAGGCATTGCTCGAAAATGTAAAAAAAGAATACCAAGAATCATTAACTTTACTAAAAAGCATTCCTGGAATAGGTAATAAAACAGCTTTAATGTTACTAGTTCTTACCGATGGATTTCAGCGTTTTCAAAGTGCTAAAGAGTTATGTAGTTATGCTGGACTGACTCCAATAATAAGACAAAGTGGAACTAGTGTTAAAGGACGACCAAGAATTAGTAAAATGGAAAATCCAAAACTGAGAAATTTACTTTTTATGTGCAGTTTTAATGCTTGCAAATACAACCAAGCTTGTAAAGCACTTTATGATAGAATTGTTGCCAAAGGTAAGAGTAAAAAACTTGCTTTAATAGCAGTGTGTAACAAACTATTAAAACAAGCTTTTTCAATTGTTAAAAACGGGGTTCCCTTCAATAGAGAGTACAAAAGTACTTTGGTTATAAATTAAAGGGGTTTTATTTGGTTTTTACCTCAGTTCTTTGTTGTGGTGCGTTTTTTTGTCCAATTTTTAAATTCAAATTCTACGTTTACCTCTTGAATTCCGTGAATTTTTTCTTTAAAATCAATATTTGTATCATACTCTATTCCATATAGTTTGAGAAACTCGTCTATTTCATATTTATCATATTCGGCATTATAAAGTTTCCTTCTATGTTTATTCAATATATTATATGCTATTCCTAAAATGGAAATTCCGCCTCCAAAAAACATATAAGTAACCTGTAAACCATAAACACTCAATTTAGTAGATTTAAAGAGATAAACTCCTCCAGTTATTAGAAGAAATCCAATTATTATAAAAAGGTAAAACTTTGTGTGAACTGATTTTTTCTCCTTTTTTCTGTTTTCTAATTCAAGATTTAGATATTCGAGTTTTTCTTGAAATTTTTCATTCAGATTAATTTTTGAGCAAGTGTTTTTAAAATTAGGTTTTCTATTCGTTAAACTACAAGTCAAACCATTTTTCAAGCTTGTTTGTTCATTTTCACATAAATCGCAATGTTTTGAATAATTCATTTAGTCTTATTTCATTTCAATCTTTAATGCATTTTTGCATATTGTTGTAGTGTCGTTTTAGTATTTTAAATTATCAAGTTCATGTTTAAAAAATGTTTCAAATTTCCTCTTAATACTTAATCTGTTTTGCTTGATTAAATCAAAAATTAAGTCTTTAATTGTTAATACTCTAGTATCGATTTTTGGTTTTTCATTTAAATGAAACAAAGAATACAAACTCAATTTCCTTGTCTCACTAACTGGCATAGGAAGCTGATTTTTTATTGCTTTATAAATTTTAAGTCTGTCCGCTTGGTTAAATTTTTTGTCCAAAAATGACTCACTTGATAATTCGTTTTCAAATAGATTTTGCATTTTCAGTGAATTTAAGATTCTAGATTTGAAAAATACGTATGCAATATCATTACGTAAAATAACATTATTATGAATAAGCTCTAACTTTTTGTTATCTAAAGGAAAACTAAAACTGTGTTTTTTTTCTAGTTCTTCAGTGTTTTCTGGATAAGTTCTCATCTATTATAATCTTCTTAGCATCTTATTTTTAATGCACTACAACGTTTTGGCTAAGCTGCGTTTTAATGCAGTTTAGGTGGTGTTGTAGCTAGTTTTTCTTCATTTTAAGAACAAATGGAGATTCGGTCATAGTAAAAAATACTCCTCCTTCTTTTCTTAAAACTTTTATTCCCATTAATTCGTATTTATCCTTATCCTTGTCTTTATATTTTATTTCCTGAATCATTATGTATGATTCGCTTTTGAATTTCCAATGAGTATTATTCATCATGTTCCTCAATTCAGGGAAATCAATATTTAAATTAAAGATATGATTACTCTTAAACTCAAAAGTTGAGTTTTTAAATGCTTTAATCAATACGTCCATCTTTTGTTGCTGATTTTTTTTGGGCATTTTGGGAATATTACCAACAATTTTTTCAACTCGCCACTTTCCTATTAACTCAGTCTCTTTAATGCTTTGAGAAAAACATATTAAATTAACAAAAAGTAAAAATAAAGTTATATTGTATTTCATAATCAGTTTTAATTAGCTACAACGTTTTGGCTAAACTGCGTTTTAATGCAGTTTAGGTGGTGTTGTGTTTAGTGGTTTCAGTTCAGTTTTAATTCTGGTATTCTATGGTCTATGATAATCTTTTCTTCAGGAGAAGTTATTACCTCAATTTTGTCATTTTTGTAATCTAAATTGATTTTAGTTTCGTGTTTATTCACTTTTTTAAACAAATCATCTTTGGTCTTTATGTTTTCAACATCCAAATATATCTCGGAGTAATTTGTATCAAGTTCAATCAAAGCATACCTCTTTTTTTCTTTAAAAAATAGGATGAATTCTCTTTTCCCTATAAATCTATTAGTATATCCTAAAAACTTCTTAAAAATACTGTCATTTCCGAATAAGGATTGGGTTTCATATTTAAAAGGAAAATTTTTATTAACAAAATGTACATTTAATGGTTTTAGTTCAATCTTGTTTTTCTTTCCTAAATAATAAATATTAGTAAAAAACAAAGTATCGGCTTTGACCATTGCTTTTTGTTTTTCTATTATTTTTTTTGTTATTTTTCTAGTTGCTTCACTGGCCTTATTCCAATAAAATTTTGACTCCTCAGTCATTGAAAATGTATCTATTATTTGGAAATTTTTCTTAATTTCTAAATTATCAATTTTTATATATTCAGATTTTTGAGAAAAAGAATAAAAACAAATTTTTAGTAATAAAATTAAAGTTTTTTTTCATTAGCTATGGATTTTTTCATAGAACACAACGTTTTGTGTATGATTAGTTGCGATTTTTTTTCCAAATGTAGCTAAAAATTATTGATGTTCAGTTTCAGCGAATACTTTCTAAAGTCACCTATAGTCAGCAATTAATTATACATTTTGTTGTGTGTAGTGATTTTTTAATCGAAAGCATCTCCAATTTTCTCAAAATCTCTTTCATTCCAATACCAAGTTTCTCCTTTTCCTCTGCTGTTGTATAAGTTCCAAAGTAACTCCGTAAAACTGTTTGCTACGATTTCAGACATTCTTTCCTCACCGTGAGTTGATAAATAACTATCGTAACATTTTCCAAAATTTTGGTCTGTCAAGTCAATACTAATATATTGGGCTAATTCTGGACTTTTTGCAATTAAAAACCATTCATTCGTTATATCTTCTTCAAGTTCTTCCCAAATTACATCATCTTCTGGATAAAGATATTTGTTAGTGGAAATAAATTCCTCTTTTCCAACTATTTTTACTCCAAAAGCTTCCCTTTCAAATAAACTAACTCCATTAGTTAGTCTAAAAAATAAATCTAAATCATTTGGAATTTTTCTGTCGATAATTATTTCTGCATTCGGTTTAAGAATTTTACAATTTGAATGCTTTGAAATTAATTCGATAAGTTCTTTTAATTTTTCCATTTCTAATATTACACACAACGTTCCGGCTAAAAAGCGTTGCTGTCCCATAGGGCAGCTATGATTTTTTAGCCATTGTTAGCTTTTCGTTTTTTATTCTTTCGCTTATTCTAAAATCATCTAGTTTTTCAGAATATACCAAGTTGTCATTTTTCACGTAATGATAAACCCTTTGAAACAGTTCTAGACATTCGCTTAAATATTCTTCTTCTATTTCCTTATTTATATCTTTTTCTAAATAGTCTAGACATCTTTTTAGAAATACTATTGTGCCATCAAATTGCTTTCCCTGAAATAAGGATATTGCGTGATTGACGTATGTCGCAAATTCATACTCGGGAATATTTCTTCGAAAATATCTTTGAGGAACAGTTTTGTTTATTCGCTCAATATGATAATCAATATTCAGATTTACTGGCGTCCAGTCAAAAATCAAAAATTCGTCCAAATGCTCTCCCTCTAAATCAGTCCATTCTTCATAGTACCCAACAGGAACATCATAGTTCGGTCCATAAAGCTTTTTGGAGTAGATTTTAATCTTTGTTACAATTTTACAATTGTCATTTTGGTCAACTTGAAATTCAAATCTTCCAAATTCATAAATCAAGTCTTCTCTATTATTACCTTCCAAGAAATCTATACCGATTTCATTATCGGATTCAATGCATGAATCCATTACTTCATCTATAGAGGCTAAAGCCTTCTCCTTCAGAGAATATTTTTTAGCAAATTCTAATATTTGATTTTGAATATCCATTTTATATGAAAGCTAACGTTCTGTGTATGGTTAGTTGCAAATTTTTCACCAAAAATAAATAAAAATTATTGACCTTGGATTTTGGAAAGCACTTTCTAAAATAGCCCAAACTCAGCAATTAATTATACATTTTGTTAGCAACTGATTTTTTCCTGCAAAGAGTTATATCTCCATTATTGTCTGGATATAATACCTCGAGCCAAATTGTCCTGCTGTTTTTATGAGCTAGCAATGTCCAGGAATTACCTGTTTTACAATCTGTAAATATTAGATAGTTTGAAGGGAATTTGATTAATTTTTCATCAAGCGATATTTTTTCAATATCATTTAAAAGTCGCATTTCAAGGTCATCTAAATGTAGCCGCGACATATTATTTGCTTTACAAAATTTTTCAAAAATTTTTTTAGAAGTTCGAAATTTCAAAATCATTCCCCATTCGTGATTGTTATAAAACTCTTTATTTTCAATACTATCTGGTATTTGGATTCCAGTAGTTTCTGACATCCATTTTAAAGACTCTGAGTTGTTTTCTTTGAGGTTCCTACAGCTTAAGATGGATAGCATAATCAAGAGAATAAAAGCACGCCGAAAAGCGGAGTTTGAAATATTAAATGTCATTCTTCAATTTTATTGTTGCTAACGTTTTGTGTAAATATAGTTGAGTGATTAATAACAAACTTAATAAAAATACCAAGAACCAGAGGATAAACCGCAGGACTTTCCTAGTAGGATAGAACTAATCAATTATTTTTACACTTTGTTAGCAAACGTTTTTTATAATTGTTCTTTAAATATTTTTTCAATAAGATTATTAAAATCCGTAGCAATGATTTCTAAATCGCTAATTTTCTCATTACCTAAGGATGTATTCCATAAATAAATTGGAGAATTTAAATTTTCTGTATCCATACAGAAATAGTCTCCACAGGTCGCATCTCCAATTAAAAGAAGTTTAGGATTTAAACCATAATTATTTCTGTCGTCCATATTTCTCCATAAGATATTTAGAACAGCTCCATTCTGATAGTCTACGTTTGGATATGCACCAAAGAAATCAAATCCATTTATATTTCCGGAACCATAAATTTCAATAAAGTCACGATAATTTCTCGGAAGATTTATTCCAAGTAATTTTTCAATATTATCAATTACATCTGAGTCAATTTTTCCATTAAATCTACAATTATCAATATTTTGTTGGATGGTCATTTTTAATGTTTGCTAACGGACTTGTGTATGGAACGTAGCTCGCAAAAAGACACTAACTTTTCGAATTAACACAGAGCCGAATTTTTTTATTTTGTTTTTCATTTTCTCTTTTTAGAACCCAAATTAAAAATTTGGCGGAATTTCTAAATGTACACAAATCCTTCAGTTAAGCACTTATTAGCTATGTTTTATACACCGTGTTGTAAGTAGTTGTTTGTCCTGCGTTACTTGGGGATACAAGATATGATAAGTTCATTGACAAAACAAGTAACATAACTGTAATTGAGATGAGAATCTCACAAATTTCCAGAAACGACCCTAGCATTTGTTTTGGGAGGAAGCACGAAAGGAAATGGTGAGTATTGGTCTCTCGGCTGGGGAGTATAGGCAGTCAGTCAAACCGCCTTATGGGGCTTGCCTTTCACAGGTTGGTCTTGAGCGATAAGGTTAAAGGCGCTACTGCCGTTTGTATGGTAAGTATATAGCTATGGTGGGAGTAAAGAAGCTGAAAGTGATGAGATTGAACCCTTGTAGAAGTGTCGTAAACAACTTTAGTATTGTCAAAATTGAGGGATGGGCGGTCTTGCGAGATAGAACTTGACAGGTGTAACCTATTTTACTGGTCAAGTGGCAATCGGCATAAAGAGGACAGGAGCTTTACTTACAGCTCAATTATGGAACAGGAGAAACTTCTTTTGTGGTATTAAGGAAGAACGGCATAATCCCGAAGGGCAAGCAAAGAGTACCAATACGCATAAGGAGAGGCGGACTAACTCGTAGTAGCGATTTGTATCTAAGAGATGTCTTTTGAAAATTAGACGTAGCGAAGGGGTTAGCAAGACCAATAATGGTTTAATTCACAACTCTACGGAGGAAGATTTGGTTAAATCAGCGAAGCATCGAGGGATATTTAGGTGCTTCGGTCTTGAAGAGCCGTATGATGGGAGACTATCACGTACGGTTCTGTGAGAGGTTTAGGGGTGAGACTCCCCTTTACCTACTCGACTTCATTCAATTTTCTCATTAAATTCCTTTAATAATTGATAAACAATTTGTTCATTATTTTCATTTATTCTTCTTGCCCAAAATGAATAAACGTGAAAAACAAACCTTTCCCATTCGTAATATATTTCTTTATTTGATGTATTTATATTTTCTTTCACAAAGAGTTCTTTTAATTTATCAGTTACCATTGTATTAGCAAAATTAACGTGTTTACCACCATCAAGAGAAGAATCATTTTTTTGTGATAATTTATATAATTCGTTAAAACCATCTTGATTATTTGAACTTTCTTCATAAGATAAAATCAAACACTTGACATATAATTTTAAGCCACTATTTTTATAGAATAGGTGTTTGTTTTTAAAATAAGAAAAAATTAAATTTTTAATTTTTGAATTAAAGAATAGTTCAATGTTTTTTGAAGACCTGTCAAATCGACTTAAAATATATTTTGAATAAGAATCTTTGTCTACAGAAGAGAAATCGGCTATCTCATAATTTTTCCTAGGGAATGAAAATCCTTCATCTACTGAATTATGAAAATTGCGCTGAACGCTTTCATCATCATAAGGGCTTGGGTTCTCTATTTGATACATTATATGTTCGAAAATAGATTTCTTATTTAATGAAAACTCTATTAATTGTTCAAAGTTTTCCAATTTTGTTTTAAGTATATCCAATTCAGACGTTAATTCCGAATTTATGATACTCATTGAATCTTTTTGAGTGTCTAGTAATGCTTGTAATTCATTTATTTTATTCTGAAATATTTTTTTGTCATCAACTTTTTTTTGGCAAGAAATCATAAAAATGAAAGTTATGAATAATATTTTCTTCATCATATTTTAATATTTACTAGTCCTAATTTTGTTTAAATATCGACTAATGTCAAATTTTGTTCTTAAAACATCCTCAAAATTTCCTCCGTTAGCTTAAGGAATTAATCGGTTCCAAATGTAAGGAATTACTTACAACGTATTTGTGTATGATTGGTTGCGCAATTTTAGTGTAAAAATAATTAAAATATATGAAATTAATTGTCTGCGAGATTTGTCCGAAGGAGCAAATCCGTAAGCAATTAATTATACATTTTGTTGTACACAGTTTTTAATTCACCTTTTTTAATTAATTCAATTAGTTTGCATTTTTCTTTTGATTCAGTATGTTTAATAGACTCATTTCCAATTGCTAAATAATTATAAAGAATATATTTTCTAGTAGAATCAGTTTTTATTTCAAAAATACTTTCTCCATATTCATTTATAGTGATTTTCTCCGAACTTTTATAGAACCAATTTATTTGCCTTAATTTTCCGTTTACATCTTTTAAATATACTCGATAATTGGATTTGTCCAATTCCAATTTTTTGGGATAAAAAGCAATTCCGTTTTTATCAAAGATAATTTGTTCACGTTTATGTTTTTTCTCAAAGCTCTGTCCAAAATCAATATTATCTATTATAATAACTTTTCCACTAAAATCTGATGGTAAAATTAAATCTACTTTTTGTTTGTCAGAATAGTATAAAGAGATTGAAGATGCTAGATTATATGAAGGATAAAACAAAATTAAAGGAACTAAAATCCAAAGTAATTTATGTTTAATTTTTAGTTTTCCAAATAGAAGTAAAATCGCACCAACAATATAAATCGGAAATCCAATTATAAATCCAAAAAGAACAAAAAATGGAATTAAAAATCCAATAACCATTAATCCTATTCCAATTTTGTCAATTTTGCTCATTTTTTAAATTCTGTTCGGATTTTGCTCAAATTGTGTACAACGGTTTGGCTAAGCTGCGTTTTAATGCAGTTTAGGTGTTGTTGTGCGTTCGTTTTTATTCAGAGTCCTCATCATAAATTCGAGTATAATTTTCAAATTCAGTCTCAATCAGGTCCTTTTCAATAATTGTTTTGGCAATTTCAAAGTCAACTACAAAACAACAAACCTCCATAGTTCCACTTCCAATACTTCCTCCATCGCAAAATCCAAGTCCTGTCCAACCCAAAGTTTCATCCATTCGATTTTGAAGTCTAGTCCGTTTTCCCATATCTTGTTCCGTTCCCATTCCGTCAACTTTAAATTCAATCAGAAGCCTGTAATGATTTTCTATATCAATCGGCTGAAAACCATTTTCCGTTTGTTCATAAATTTCTTTTTGAATCTTTTCGTGAAAATTAGTCGAAAATCCAGATTTAACTTCTTTTGAACTGCCTTTTGTCCCAACAACTCCTTTGTGAACAATTCCTGTCTTTTTGTCTTTATCCCAAGTTTCCCAATAATGTAATTGATTATCTACTTTTTTATATAATTTCAGCATTTTATTTCTTCTTCGGATTTTTAAATGACGCACAACGTGTTTGTGTAGGGAAAGTTGCGTTGGTTTAGCGCAAATTTAGCAAATAATTACTGAATAGAAAATCCGCAAGGATTTTCGTAAGTAGACTAAAAGAAAGCAATTTTTTTTACACGGTGTTGGCTGTAGTTAATTTCTATACTTTATTTTTCTATCTATTGTTTGATATTTTTTCCATTTTCCGTTTTTCAATTCATAGTTAGTTTTTCTTATCCAATTATTCTTTTTGTCATATTTATAAGAATATTTTTTTCCGTTGGATTCAATCAAATCACCATTTTCATTATACTTTAAATCATTAAACTTTCGTTCATAGAATTTAATTCTCATCTTATTTTTTGAGATTACTTTTCCATTATTTATAACGGATATTTCAACAATATTTTTGTCATAATCATAAACAGCTGTTTCTATTCCTTTGAAATTATTTTCTTTAAGTACTAATTTTATTGGATCTCCTTTTTCGTTATTTTCTAGCGAGGTAATTCTGAAAATTTGATTTTTAGAATTCTTTTCAATTGTTTTAACTAAAAAATTATTTATATCATAAATATATTCTGCAATTTCTGAACGATAACCAATTGCTTTGTTCCAAGTTTCATACTTTCTGCTTAAACTTCTAGTTTTTGTGGAGTCGTATTTCACATTCAGTCTTGCAGTTAATTTTCCTCCTTCGTCGTATCTTAATTCTGATTTTAACATATTCTTTTCATTAAAACTTGAAATTTTCCGTTTTCGTTCAGTTTTATTTTTTCTATAATATGCTACTTTTGATGTTATTTTTTTAACAATAAATTCTTCCTTTACGTCATATTTTCTGTCGTGATTTATTGCAGTTGCAATACTTTGACTAAAACAATTAAAAGTCGTAAATGTTAATATGATTAGTATCAGTCTTTTCATTTTCATAATTACAGCCAACGTTTTGGCTAAGCTGCGTTTTAATGCAGTTTAGGTGGTGTTGTGTTTTCGTTATTTTTTGTTGTCATTTATATTTCCGTTTTTATCAAATCCAGGAGGCCATTCCCCATATTTGGATTTAAATTCCTCAGGAGTAGCTGGTTCTCCCATATTTCCATGAAATTTATACTTTTCTTTTTCTGCAATTAATTTATTCCATGTTTTATCGTCCATTGATTTTTTTCCGAATGAAGTTAACTTTTCAGTTTTAGAATAACTTAGGCTTTCAATTTTTTTATTAATCCTTACTTTTTGTTCTGAAGTTAATTTTTTTGCAATTGCTTTCCACAAGTCCGATATTGGATTATTAACTTGTAACATAGCCAATTTCTCAACATCCTGTGTTGTTAAGTTTTTAGGAAAATCATCTGGGTTAAATTCAGTCATAGGATAAAACTTCTAATCATATTTTTCAAATGAAACACAACGTTTGGGGTATGGTTTGTTGTGATGTTTTGGCTCTAAATTAATAAATAAAACAAAAACTTTTAATAAGTAATTACTTTTCTGAAAAAGCACTTAAATGACAATAAACTATACCCTCTTGTTGTAAATAGTTTTTATTCCACTTTTTTCATTTCAAGCTTTATTCCACTTTCATCAAGATAAAATATTTTCACTCCATTAATTTCAGTTATAGAAATCCCCATTATGGAGTATCTATCTTTTTTATTTCCAATTTTAATAAATGGCTTATTTTGCAGTAATTTCCATTTTGTCCCTTTTGTCATATTTGTTATCATTTCAAATAATGGAGACTTAGAGCTTGTGGTAAGTTCAAAGCTTCCATTTTCACTAAAAAAGAAATTTGAGTTTTCAAATCCTTTTATTAAAGGTTTGAATTGAGGGTTTTTAGGTTTATCAATAATTCTTTGTACTGTCCACTTTCCGTAAACATCTTTTTTGTTTATAAGCTGTCCGAAAACAGTTAAATTAATAGTGAATAGGAATATTAGTGTTATTTTCTGCATATTTTTTTCAAATCTTTTAAGTTTTATTCTTTCAGATATATTGTTTTTTTATATTTCTCATATTCTCCCAAATATACGTGGGAATATTTAGGTGTTTTATAAGAATAGATGACCTTAATCTTTTCTCCGATACAACCTTTAATTCCGTTTTTACATTTAAAAAACTTAGTACCAACGCTCCCTTCGTATTTTTTATTATTTACAAAGTATTCATATTTCAAACTATACGAGGATCCGCTACTTTCGAAACCTATTATCTTTCCTATTGTTTCGGACTTGTGTTTAGAAATATCATCGTCTTTATTGTATTGATATGCAAAGATTCCAATTATCATTGTTACTGCGAATATTCCACCAAAAATATCTAAGGTCTTATTTTTTGATTCTTTTTCGTTCAATTAGTATTTTTAATTTTAATTATTTACAACGTTTTGGCTAAGCTGCGTTTTAATGCAGTTTAGGTGTTGTTATGTGTTTTTTTATCTCGTTTAAATCCTTTATTTCATAATCTTTTGAAATGAGAGTTTTACGATTAATTTTTAAATAATTCCATTTCATTTTTCTCGCCCCAATAATATCTGATTTAAAAGAATCTCCTATCATCAATATTTCACTTGGTCTATGATTTGTGATTATTTCTATTTCTTTAAAAACCTCATTATCTGGCTTTAAAAAGCCATAATCACAGGAGAAAATCATTTTCTCAAAATATTGATTTAGATTATACGAAAAAACTGGTTTCTTGTATGGTGATGCCAAATTAGAAATCAAGAAAATTCGGAAGCTCTGTTTTAAATCTCGAAGTACATTTATAACCTCTGTATAAATAATAACAGATTCCAACTCATTTATCAAATCATTTTGTTTCTCATCAAATAAATATGAAAACTCAATAGGTAAAATATTTCTTAGTTTATTTATATCATTTTTCATTACCAATTGAAGGTATGACGAAGCATCAAGTCCGAAACCGTCTTGAGAATTTTTAAACAATTTCAAAAAGAAATGATTTGATTTTTTTATCTCAATCAGTGTATTATATAAATCAAAAACTATTGTTTTAATATTATTCATTTCTAATTACACATAACGCTTGGGGTATGGTTTGTTGTGATATTTTAGCTATAAAGTTAGCAAACAAAACACAAACTTTAGTTAAGCATTTACTTTTTCAAATTAATCATATAACCATAATAAACTATACCCTCGTGTTGTGTGCCGTACTTTTTTAGTCTATTCCAAATTCCTTCGTACTATTTCTTCTCCAACAACTCCAAAATACTCAGATATAATTTTTTGCCATAAAACCATTCCGTTTTCTGAATTTGCAAATAACACTAATCCATCTTTAGAGTTTTTAAAGATTATAGCTATTGTTTTTGTTCCATAATCTCCACCTGTGTGCATAAAAGCAGTTTCATTATTAGGTAGGTTAGTTAGCATTTGCATTCCTAAACTCCAGTCAATTCCCTTTTTTTCGTGTGCTTGAACTTTTAAAAATTCGTTATAATTTTCTTCTGATAAACCAGCACCATTTAAAATATATACCAAAAACTTAGAGTAATCTTCTATTGTTGTAAGTAAATTAGCTGAAGCATTTGCAACAGTATATTTTTCGTAGTTTATTTGTTTTCCGTTTTCATCATGTTCAATTGCATATAATTTTTCATCAATCTTATCTGTCCAATAATAATATGTGTTATTCATTCCCAATGGATTAAACAATTTTTCTTGTGCAATTTCCTCAAAAGGACGGTTCAATTTCTTTTCAATTGCTTTACGCAAGTATTCAAAGCCTTCTCCAGAATATTGCCATTTTGTTCCTGGTTCAAATTGGAAAAATAGCTTATTATCATCTGTTAAATATCTCCAGTTCAGAAAACCCGATTGATGAGATAAGATATGCCTCGTAGTTAGCTTATTTACATATCTACTATCTATTATATCTTCATCTATAAAATATTTTGAAACAGGTTCGTCCAAACTCCAAACTCCTTCGTCAATGAGTTTTAATACAACAAAGGCAGTAATTGGTTTTGTTAAAGATGCAACTTTATAAATACTGTTATTGGAAATTGGTTGACCTGTTTTTTTCTTTCCAAATGTTCGTATTTGTTGAAGACTACCATTTTTAATTACCCCTAATGATACAGATGGAATTTTGTGTTTTATTAATAACTCTTCTATTTTTTTGTCATTATCAAATAAAGGAAAAGCATAATTAGCATTGAATTTTTTACCATAATCTTTTATAGGTTTGTGGTCATAGCTTAAAATTCTTTTAGCTCTCCAATCTCCATTTTCTAAAACCCAAGTGGTTATAAATTTAGCATAACCTGTTATATAAATCTCTTTGTTTGGTTCTTTAATATAAAAATTATGCTCGCCTTTTTGAATAGCACCATATAATTCCCCATTATTTTTTAAAGGATAAACTTCAAGGGTTTCAAGCAGTAATTTTCGTATTGGTTTATAATTTGAATCACCACAGATATTTTTTGAAAAAGCTTCAAAAAACTGGTCTAAATTTTGAGTACCACCTAAGTCGTGGAAAAATTCTAAATCTTTATGAAGTACTTTTTTTAAAGCACTGTAGTTACATTTGTTAAAGCCTTCATGAAAAGTTAGACTATCGGCTTTTTTTAGTTTAATAAATAACTCTGATTTTTTTTCGACTTGTGCAATACTGTTTTTAAATGTCAAAATTAATACGATTGCTAAAATTAGTTTGTAGAATTTCATTTGAATTTTGATTAATGTTTTAAATTACAAATCTCTTGAAACCAATTAAATAAGTAGTATTAATTTACTCGACAATTAGGCGACAATCATCCGACAGCTACTATATAAAACTGAAATTCAGTTTAATGTATAGTTTTTGGTTTTTGTCTAATTCTATAGTATTTCTAACAATTACAAGTAAATTAACAATAGGAAAACTAATTAATGACATTAAAAATAATTGTCTTGTAATTCCAAACCATTTAGGAATAAATAGACATAAAATAATAATAATAAAAGCTATAATTGTGTACAAAATTTGTACAGAAATAATCTGTTTATTTATCTCGTTTAATTGTTTTTTATATCTTGTAATAAAAAATGGTAGTAAAATGTTGAATGGAGGGAAAACCATACCGAATATTGATGACAAATTTATGTATTTTGCCATTTGATAATCTATGGCTTTTGTTTCTAACTGCGATTTATTTTCTTTTAAATGATCTTCTGAAACTCCTAGAGCCTTTGCTAAAACTTTTAAAGTATGCCCTTTTGGCTCTGTTCCTTTTTCAATTCGTTGGATGGTTCTCGTTGAAACACCTGCTTTTTCGGCTAACTCTTCTTGAGTTAGATTCAGTTTTTCTCGATATTTTAGAAGTTTATTCAATTCTAAAGGTTTATTTCGTATGGCACACAACGTGCTCGTGTATGGTTAGTTGGGTGTTTAAATGTACAAAATTTAGCGTTAAACACTAGCTTTGTAAAAAATCACTTATCGTTGGTTTAACAAGAAATAGCAATTAACTATACATTTTGTTAGCAACTGGTTTTTTATTTTTTCGTTTTCGGTTTGATTTCAAAATTGCTGTTCAAATTATACTTCCAATCATCAGTAAATTCCATATAATTTTTTCCGTTCGTTGTTGTTAAAACCATTCCTTCTACACTTGCGATATAAAATTCACTCCAATTCTTGATAAAGTCTGTCGTTTTTACTTTTATAATCGGATCATTCCAATCTAACCATGTATAAAGGAATTCTGATTTAGATAATTTACTTTTTTTTAACCAATCGGATATTTCCAATTCATTGTTTTCGTAGTCAAAAAAGAATTGATAATGGTTTTCTGATTTGTTCCAATCAACAGTTGAATGGTCAACCTCCCAACTTTCTCCTTTGTTGCTAATTCCCAATTCATTCAGGAATTTATTGAATCCGCCATCTTTCCCATCAACTCCCACTGATTCAATAAAGGTAAGGTGTTCGTGTAAAAAGTGCTTTTTATTGGTTAAAATTCCCATTGGTTCTTTACTTGTTGCTAACGTTTTGGCTAAGCTGCGTTTTAATGCAGTTTAGGTGGTGTTGTGCGTTCGTTTTTTATATCCTTTAGCAATTATTTATTATACCCTAATATTTTGATAATATTTTCATCCATAAAGTATTCAGTTTTTTTATTCTCTAAAAAATCTAATATTTCGTCATTTTTGTTGATTTCTATGTAATCAATCTCTAAAAATTCTATGAACTTACCAGAATCATCAATTAGCATTGAAGTCTCATTTAATTCTCTAATAAAATCACAATAATTAGCATCAGAATTTATCAGTAGTTTTATCTTAAAAACTATATGTCTTTTGTCAATTATTTCAAAGATATTATGCCATTTTTGGTTATTCAAAATTCCACTGTAACCTTTTTCTAAAATTATTCTTTTAACTTTTTTAGACCTTGATAATTTTTTCGGTTTTTCAATTTGATTAATTTTTTTCGGTTTTTTATCTTTCATTAACTTATTAATTCTACCTTTTTCAAAATGTATCTGTTGTAATGACGCACAACGGTCTCGTATAACCGTCAGTTACGGGTTAAATTAGCGATTATTTTCGGTTTAGTACAGACGTTAGTAATTCCGAGTGGATTCGAACGTAGTCGAATCTGCCGTAATTGCGGTTATACATCTTAAGTTAGCATTTTATTAAAATAATTATTTAATCATAAAGAACCAAAGAGTGGAATAAGGTTATGTTATACACAGAGACTATGATCTCGTCAACATTGATAATCCCTACTCTTTTCTATGTTAAATTCGTTCAGTTCTATGAAGCTTTAGACTTCGATTTCAAGTTGTTGAATTCACAATAGAGTGGCTCTTTACAATCCTTTTTTCTTATGAATAAAGATATAAAATATTTAGGAATAGACATTAGTAAAGACGTCTTTGATGTATGCGACAATAACAAAGCCCATTATCAGTTTACCAATAGCAGTTCAGGCTTTAAAAAGTTTTTAAAATTATTAGCTACAAATTCCACTTGCGTTATGGAAGCCACAGGGTATTACCATAGTCGTTTAGCATATTTTTTACTTGAAGCAGGTATCGGAGTTTGTGTGGTTAATCCTTTGAAAATTAAGCGCTATATCCAAATGAATCTATCGAAAATAAAAACTGATAAGAGTGATGCAAAAATGATTCAGCAATATGCAAAAGATTGCGAACCTAAACTGTGGACTGGGCAATCAAAAAAACAACAAGAAAACTTACAAGTAACTCGTATGCTCAGTATTTACAGTAAACAGAGCACACAATTAAAAAATAAAATACATGGAGAAGAAGTATTAGGTACTCCGGCAAAAGGCGTGGTTAGATCTATTAAAAGGAGTTTGAAAAACCTAGAAAAGGAGATTGAGGTTTTAGAAAAGGCATTACTCGAAAATGTAAAAAAAGAATACCAAGAATCATTAACTTTACTAAAAAGCATTCCTGGAATAGGTAATAAAACTGCTTTAATGTTACTAGTACTTACCGATGGATTTCAGCGTTTTCAAAGTGCTAAAGAGTTATGTAGTTATGCTGGACTGACTCCAATAATAAGACAAAGTGGAACTAGTGTTAAAGGACGACCAAGAATTAGTAAAATGGGAAATCCAAAACTGAGAAATTTACTTTTTATGTGCAGTTTTAATGCTTGCAAATACAACCAAGCTTGTAAAGCACTTTATGATAGAATTGTTGCCAAAGGTAAGAGTAAAAAACTTGCTTTAATAGCAGTGTGTAACAAACTATTAAAACAAGCTTTTTCAATTGTTAAAAACGGGGTTCCCTTCAATAGAGAGTACAAAAGTACTTTGGTTATAAATTAAAGGATTTTTATTTGGTTTTTACCTCAGTTCTTTGTTGTACATAGTCTTAAATCAGATTTATTTCACAACCTGATAATTCAGATTTATTTTTTTCACTTTTGAAGAACCATATTGAATGTTTAAGACTTTTTATTCCGTAAACATTCCCTATATTCCTTTTTTTAGCATTAGTTTTAATACTCTTTAATTCATTAAAATTAGTGAATTCAGTAACATTTGAATTATAAATGATTAACTCTCCTTTAAACACTTCTTTAGGAGAGAAATCGAATGATTCTTTTTTAAAATTGATTGTAATGTTGTTGATTTTAAAAGATTTAGGTTTTATGTAAACCATAAAACCTAGCTTATCATAAGTCCACATGGTATTATGTTTTAAAGTTATTCTATCAGGTTTTCCAAACACTTTTTTTAATTCATCTGGTGTTAAATCCAAAGTCACTTTTTTCCCATTAAAAGTTAGAATGTTTGCAGAATCAACTTCTATTTTTTGAGCGTTAGAAAAACTTATAACTAATAATAACGTTAGGGTCAATAATGTTCTTTTCATTCGTTTTTTTAATTATGTACAACGTTCCGTGTATGGTGTCGTAGCATCCCGAAGGGTGCTATGCACTATACATTTTGTTATATGCTTTTTTCTTGTTTTAATAAAACCTTTAATTCTCTATACTTTTCTAAAAGAGCACCTCTGTAACCCCAATCCTCCGTTTCGTCTTCAACTTTGGGATTTAGGAAAGTTCCATCATCAGCAATTATGTCAATGGATTCTAATCCCATTTCCTTAGCATTGCTTTTTTGCTCTTCAGTTTCATCATAAATACCCATCATTTCTTTTGAGTATTTCCAGTCTCTATCAAATACTTCCTCAAATAGACCTAAAAATTGTTCGACTGTGTTTTTGGTTTTGTCATTCATAATTAAACAAACATTGAAATTGTTATAACAGCGGATTCACCTGCTTCAATCTTTCTATAGTTAACAAATGCAGAGCACTCATGAATAGCTTTAACTATTTCTGGGTTTCGTTCTTTCAAGTCCCTGCAGTCTCCTAAATCTATCAGTATCATTTCATAATTGAGTTCGTCCATACAATCAATCCAAGCGTCCATATTCCTTCCGTAGTAACTTGGGAATTTGAACGTATTAGAAAACACATCGTGAAATGTATCCCAACTACTTATTGTTTTTGAATCAATTTTTACTGTTTTCATTTATTGCATATAACGTTTGGTATAAAATTAGTTGCGTGTTTTAAGCTCTAAAGTTAATAAATAAATCACAGATAATAACTCTGCGAGGACTTTCATAAGTAGACAATTACTAGCAATTAATTTTATACGGTGTTAGGCACTCGCTATTTATTTCTCCCAAATTTTTCTTATTAATTTCAGAAGTTTAGGCTTTTTATTTTTATCATTTTCATTCAATTCTTTCGGTATTATTTTTACAACGTTGGCTTTTTCCCATTCTTCATATGAAGGTTGTTTCAAACCTGCACCACCTTTATGAGGAAATTGAACATAACCTTTTGGTGAATTAGGAATCTTTTCTTCACATTCTTTAGAGCACAAATTAGCCAAAAATGGTAAAGTGTCCGTTCCAATTCTTTGAGTTGTCCAAAGTTGATTTGTTTCACTATGTGACATTGGTTTTTCACAAACACTACACTTAACTTTTTCTCCAAAATATTTTACAGGATTATGGTCAAGTTTTGGAAATGGTTTTCTGCTTTTGAAATTCCCGTAAACAGCTCTTGTACTAACTCTACTATCTTTTAAATTCTTACATTTAGTCAATTCGTATGGAAACCATTTTAAATTATAAGAAGTATAAGGGTCAAAATATTCGAGAGACTCCATTTCTCCAATTTCTGGTGGAATTCTCTTAAGATTACTCCCATAAAGCCATACTTTTTTCACTTTTTTTAGTTTTCCAATTGATTCAGGCAGCGTATATATTTGTGCAAATAATTCGTCTCCTAAATATTCTCTCGGGCTAAATTCTTTTTTCCCTTTTTTATGAATATATTCAACATATTCACAGAGTTTTATCCAAGCTTCTGAATTTCTGTCTTGAACATTATTTTTAATTTTTGAGATATTTTTATCCATTCAGATTTGCGCTTGTGCCTAACGGTTGGGCTATGGTTAGTACGGGAATTAAAAGTAGTGAATTTCCGATTAAGCACTTAGCCAAAACTTTTTATTTTGTTTTATATTTTCTATTTTAAAGCCAAATCAAAAAGATTTGGCGAACTTGGTTAGAATCCCAAAACTTTGGGTTAAGCACCTAAACCCGTATTAATTATAGCCTTTGTTGTGCTTAGTTTTTTATTTTTAGTAATCCGATTCTATCTCTTATCTTTAAACATACTGTATCAATTTTCGATGAAATTTCATCTATATTTTCTTTGGCAATGTTATAGTTGCTTAATCTATTTTCCTGAGTATCTTTCCATTGATAAGCTTCTTTTTGTGAAGTTTTAAGGATTAATTCTACATCTTCAAAAATATCTTTAGGATAAAAAGGTTTATTTTCCATAAATATTTTTACGGAATTCATAAAAGGTTCATTAAAATTTTTACTTTTTTGGTTGTCAATTTCATCTTGTGATAAACTAGCTGGCACAGTTTCAGAAATAGGTCTCAATTCAAGTGTTGCTCTTTTTAATTTCATTAATTCAGGCCAAAGTTCTTTATATATGTCAAATTCTTTTTCAAATTGCATTTTGTGAACTAGTATTGATTGGTCATTTGCAATCCGATTAGCTTGGTCAATTAAAATTTTATCGTTTAATTTTTGAGTTTTTATATACCATAAAATAAACCCTGCAAAAGATAAAATAACTCCAACTAAAAGTAAACTTATATGAGAATAAAATATCTTTGGTATTTTCTTTACTATTCTTTCATACAACTTATAATCTTTATCAATTTCTAATTTTGATTTTTTTAGATTTAAAGAATCTTTTATTTTTTCAAAAGATTCAAGTTCGTGTAAAGATTTCTTTAAATTGAGATTGTCTTCAAATTGGTAAGCTTCAGATATTGTTTTGTTAAAATTATAAGAACTAAATATAATTAACACAAGACCAAATAGAGCAAGGAATTTATATAAGTTGTCAGTCGGTAAATTTGGAATTTTCATTTAGTTTTAATTAAGCACAACTCCTTATATGGAGAATAAAGTTCTCGTTTATCCTATTATTATTCCGGATAAAAGGAACTTTTATTCCTGTTTATTTTTTTTAAACAAATATAACTGTTAGTCTTTAATTATGTTAAGTCATCAGCAACTTTTTAATCTTTGCCTATCGTGAAACTAGTATTTAGATAAACGGAAATAAATTAAAATAGATTGAGGTATTGAACTCCCCTCCTAGTCACAAAAGCTTAACCAATATATTATTATTGCTGTTTACGTTCAATAATAAAATTAAAGAAATAATATGAAACTTATTTTCTTATAAGAAAATCTAAACAAAAAAAAGATATAAACTAATAAAAATAAATTCAAGAGATTATAAAATTTCATCTATGCTAATGTAATTATTGAAAAAATAAACAACATAAGAAGTATTTATATTTCGTCATAATTAACCTTAATACCTTTTAAATATTTGTTAATTATACTATTCACTCTACTTTCTGATAATCCAGTTTTTCTTGCAATTATACTTACACGGTTATCATGAGATGTCAAGAATAAATCTATTATGATTGATGTTTTTTCATTTTCTAACATACCTAAATTTTTATATAATTAATTTCAAATTGATGAATTGAATTACTACGGCTATTTTACAATAAGTATCAAAAAACACAACTAATTTAAATGGTTTGTTAAGTTTTATAGTAATTCACTATTTTAAAAAAAAACACAATAAAATCTTTGATATTTCTCTTCTTTTGTTAAACATGTAAGAGACATTTTTTTATTGTTATTTCTTATTATAAATGTAATTACATATGCATAGAATTCACTTAATATTCGACGAAGTGTTTATGTTCTTAGTTAAATTGTTTTAAATTTATATGAGTAAGGTTTGGTTTATATATTGTATTTCTGAAGTTTTTTCTAAACTTAAATTATTGGTTTTTATTTAAATTTTATGTCTCTATCTATCACTAATAAAATATACTTCAAAAAAAATCGAATTTTAAATCTATATTATTTAACCCCAAACTAGTATTAAACTTTTTTATAGGTTTTAAAAACAGAAAATTTGAAAAAGTAAACTTAAATTGACACTTAATAATAGTCCATTAATAATTAATAATGTTTTTTGTTACATTATTTCTTAAAATCAATTTTGATATAATATCTTATTTATCATAGTTTTATATTGTTTTTTATCTTTGACTAAATCCATTTTTTTTCTTCTATCGATAGCTATACGCTTCTCATCTAATAATTTACTTGTGTACCTTAATCTTAAAATATATTTGTGGTATAGTTTTATAATTTCATTTTAGTAAATAGTTTGATTAATTTAGAGAAAAGAAGTAATTTAAAAAGGTTACTTCTTTTTTTTAGTTTTTTTTAGGGTTTACTCATTTTAGATTGTTATATGAATTCATAAAATGGTTTTAGGGGTAAAGAAATTTTATGAACAAACAAAGTGAAGCTCCTTCGGGAGCTTTTTATTACTTCGATTCTTTATGGGTAAATGATTATTAATAAATGTCAATTATTGAGGTTTATTTTTATAAATAAAAGTCTATCCTTTTTTTTAAATCATTATTTCGTCAACTAGTATTTATATATTTAAAAGTATTCATATCTTAAACAAGAGAACTAAATAATATTCATAATTAGTATTAATATTTTCGATTGATTTTTCCCTTGTGAACTATGATTAATATAAATATGTACGATGTAACTTCATATACTCCTTTTTATTAATATACTTTTCTCATTTTAGTGTCTTAATTTATATTAAACTAGATTGGTGTTTCTAATTTTTTTTATGTCTCTAATTTATTTGATTTGTTACTTTTTTAAATAAAAAATCAAATTAACGTATAAAGTTTAATTTATAATTGTATATTTGCATTGTTCAAGTGGAACACCTCTTTAATTTTAGAGTATTATTTTAGTATTTAGTTTTTTTGAGTTTTACTCTTCTTTCTTTTAATATCATCATAACTTTATTTTTTTAGTGTTTAGAAAACAATGTTGTAGTTATTTTTAACTATTACAAGGTTTCTTCTTAAACAAATTTATTTATAACAATTTAAAATTTATTAAAGATGCAAGAAGGCACAGTAAAATTTTTCAACAATTCAAAAGGATTCGGATTTATTAAATCATCAGAAACAGGAGAAGACATTTTTGTACATAACTCTGGATTAATCGATGAAATAAGAGAAGATGATAAAGTACAATATCAAACCGAAGAAGGTCGTAAAGGGCTTAATGCTATTAATGTAGAAATCATTTAATGATATCATATACAAATTATTAAAAAGGATTGTTAGAAATAACAATCCTTTTTTTATTATCTATGTTGATTTCTTACTAAAATTACTTGTTGAGTTTTATTAATTTGAAGTTGATTATTTTTTTTTATTTAGTTTACCTGTTAAATCTTATACGGAAACAATGCATAAACATAAAAAAACATCCCTATATTGATTTAATGCTTTATTAATATTTTAGTTTTTAACGATATAAATCAACGAGTTTTTCGCTGTTACCATTGCAGTTTAATAGTGATTCTTTCATTTATTTATAAAATTATCTAGTCTACTTTTAGCCATTTTCTGAATTTTTTTCTTCATGAAAGGGGGCCAACCAATTAAATATCCTTTAACACCTATTGCTTGTTGAGTCCATTTCCATAAGTTAAAAGTATCGATATGCTCAATAATTTTACCATCCTTGAATTTAAAACTAGCACTAACCATATTAATAACCTTCCTGTTATTTTCTCCATAAATATATTTTGCTGTCCAGTTGGCAGTACCTACTTGCATAGTTGTTTCAATGTTAGTAAAACTAATTTTGGTTTTATTGGTTCTTCGGTTCAATAGCATTTCCCACATTTTAAGAACCCTTTCTCCTTTTAATGTTCCGAAAACTGGATCATGAAATAATATATCTTTATGATAACACTCTGTCATTTTTTCAATGTTTCCACTCGAGAAAGAAGAATAAAATTTTTCTACCAATTTATTATTTTCCATATATTTTAAAATTGTGATTTTTAATTTAGTGTTAAATTAGTTATGTTTCTATTAACAAGCTACTTTACATAGAGAGTCATCAAATTGGATATAATATGTTTCATTTTGTACTTTGCAACTAATATAAGAAAGATAAATGTAATTTAAAAAAATCAGGTACTCTTCAATTTCACAGATAATTAACGTTAGAAACTTCATTTATTCTTATTTTCGCAGTATGCAAAATAAATATTTCATTACATTCTTCTTCTTGTTATTATCATTTATAACGATATCTCAAAACACTTCTAATGATAAGCTAAAAGGGCAAATTATAGATGGTGATTCAAAAAAATCATTGAGTGCGGCACATATTTTAAACCTTAATACTGTAACTGGTACAATTACAAATGAAAAAGGTTTATTTGAACTTACAGCAAAAGCAAATGATACAGTTTTAGTTTCATTTTTAGGGTATTCCTCTATAAAATTAAAAGTCACTAATGACTTACTAAAAGGAAACGAAGTTATTATCTCTTTAAATGAAAAAGCTGAAGAAGTAAAAGAAATAGTCATAAAATCTACTAAATTAATTGGTGTTTTAGAAGTAGACGTTAAACAAGTGCCAAAAGATAAATTTACAAGAATTCATATTAATGGGGTTCCACAAACCTATGAAGTTGGTCGCCCTAAAAAAATAAATTCTCCACTAGCAAAACTATTAAACCCTGTAGATTTGGTATATAATTTATTTGGAAAAAAACCAAAACAACTAAAAAAGCTTCAAAAACTAAAGAAAGAAGATGATTTACGTAAAATGTTAGCCGGAAAATTTGATAGAGAAGTAATGATGGAATATTTAGAAATGGATCGCTCGGAGTTAAATAAATTACTTTCTGATTGTGACTATTCTGAATATTTTATCAAAAAAGCTAGTGATTTACAATTAATTGAAGCAGTTTTAAATTGTTATGAAAATTATAAAGCCCTTAAGAAAGGTAAGATAGGAAGAAATAGAATACCTGAAAAAACAGATTTGAAGCAGTAAAATTTTACTGCTTTTTTTATGTGCTTAATTCAGTTAAAAAAAGTAAATTTACGCCCTTTAAACACACACACAAATACAACTAGACAATGATTCATTTCTTTGGAAACGTAAACGGTAAAATATTTGCTGTTCAAACAACAGAAGAATTAACTACAGAAACAATTTCAAAACTTACTTGGTTATTTGGCAACCAATCTAAAATAAATACGGCGTCTATTGACGCCTTTTTTGTTGGGCCAAGAGCAGCGATGATTACTCCTTGGAGTACTAATGCTGTTGAAATTACTCAAAACATGGGTATAACTGGCATACAAAGGATAGAAGAGTTTGAAGCTGTTTCTTCTGATTTTTCAGATTTTGACCCTATGATTTCTCAAAAGTTCAATGGTTTAGGTCAAGAAACCTTTACTATTGATATTCAACCAGAACCTATAATAGAAATCGCAGATATTAATGCCTACAATAAACAAGAAGGTTTAGCTTTAAGTTCTGAAGAAGTTGAATACTTAGAAAGTGTAGCTCTTAAAATAGGAAGAAAATTAACTGACTCTGAGGTTTTTGGGTTTTCGCAGGTGAACTCTGAGCACTGTCGCCATAAAATTTTTAATGGAACTTTTGTTATTGATGGAGAAGAAATGCCTACTTCTTTATTTAAATTAATTAAAGAAACATCAAAGCAACATCCTAATGACATTGTTTCTGCATACAAAGATAATGTAGCCTTTGTAAAGGAACCAAAAGTTGAACAATTTGCTCCTAAAAGTGCCGATAAACCTGATTTTTATGAAACATCAGAGTTTGAATCAGTGATATCATTAAAGGCTGAAACTCATAATTTTCCTACTACTGTAGAGCCTTTCAATGGCGCAGCAACTGGTGCTGGAGGAGAAATTAGAGATAGATTGGCAGGGGGAAAAGGTTCTTTACCTTTAGCAGGAACAGCAGTTTACATGACTTCGTATTCTCGTTTAGAAGAAAATCGTCCTTGGGAACAAGCAATGGATGAGCGTAAATGGTTATATCAAACACCAATGGATATATTAATCAAAGCATCTAATGGTGCTTCTGATTTTGGTAATAAATTTGGACAACCGTTAATTTGTGGTTCAGTGTTAACTTTTGAACATGAAGAAGAAGCTCGAAAATTAGGTTTCGATAAAGTTATTATGCAAGCTGGAGGAATTGGATATGGAAAAAATGAACAAGCGTTAAAAGATATTCCAAAAGAAGGTGATAAAATAGTTATTCTTGGTGGTGAAAATTATCGAATAGGTATGGGAGGTGCTGCCGTTTCTTCTGCTGATACTGGTGAATTTTCTTCAGGAATAGAATTAAATGCTGTACAACGTTCTAATCCAGAAATGCAAAAGCGTGCAGCAAATGCTGTTCGTGGAATGGTTGAAAGTGATGAGAATTTTATTGTTTCTATTCATGATCATGGTGCAGGAGGTCATTTAAATTGTTTATCTGAATTAGTTGAAGACACTGGAGGTAAAATTGATTTAGATAAACTTCCAGTAGGTGACCCTACCCTATCAAACAAAGAAATTATAGGTAATGAATCTCAGGAACGCATGGGATTGGTTATTGCTGAAAAACATATAGAAAAATTAAATAGAATAGCTGATCGTGAACGTTCACCAATGTACACCGTTGGTGATGTTACAGGAAATAACCGTTTTACTTTTGAATCTAAAACCAATGGTAGTAAACCCATGGATTTAGCTCTAGAAGATATGTTTGGTAGTTCTCCTAAAACAGTTATGAATGATAAGACTGTTATTCGTAATTATAAAGAGTTAAATTATTCAAAAGAGAATTTTTACTCTTATTTAACTCAAGTTTTACAATTAGAAGCTGTAGCTTGTAAAGATTGGTTAACAAATAAGGTTGATCGTTGTGTTGGTGGTAAAGTTGCAAAGCAACAATGTGTAGGTACTTTACAAATTCCATTAAATAACGTTGGAGTAATGGCCTTAGATTTTAAAGGAAAAGAAGGAGTTGCAACCTCAATAGGTCATTCTCCAATATCTGGATTAATAAATCCTGAAGCTGGTAGTAAAAACTCTATAGCTGAAGCTTTAACAAATATTGTTTGGGCTCCGTTAAAAGATGGTTTACAATCTGTTTCTTTATCAGCTAACTGGATGTGGCCTTGTAAAAATGAAGGTGAAGATGCTCGTTTGTATAAAGCTGTAAAAGCAATTTCTGAATTTTCTATTGATTTAGGTATTAATGTTCCTACTGGTAAAGATTCTCTATCAATGAAGCAGAAATATCCTAATGAAGAAGTAATATCTCCAGGTACAGTAGTGATTTCTGCAGGTGCAAACTGTAACGATATAACTAAAGTAGTTGAACCAGTTTTAAAACCTAATCAAGGTAAAATATATTATATTAATTTATCTCAAGATTCTTTTAAATTAGGTGGTAGTTCTTTTGCACAAATCATAAATAAAATTGGTAACTCTACTCCTACTATCACTAATAATGAATTCTTTAAATCTACGTTTAATGTTATTCAAAATTTAATTAAAGAAAATAAAATTGTAGCAGGACATGATATAGCTTCTGGTGGTTTAATAACTACTTTGCTAGAGTTGTGTTTTGCTGATGTTAATGTTGGAGCGAATTTAGACTTATCATCTTTAGATGAAAAAGATAGTATTAAACTTTTATTTGCTGAGAATTCAGGTATTGTATTTCAATCAGTTGATGCATCAGTAGAAAAAATATTATCAGAAAACAATATTGAATTTTTTAATATTGGTTCAGTAACTGAATCTGACAGGTTAAATATTAAAAATGGATCTGACATTTTTGCTTTATCAATATCTGAATTAAGAGATACTTGGTATAAAACATCTTATTTATTAGACAATAAGCAAACAGCTAAAGGTTTAGCTAAAAATCGTTTTGACAACTATAAAAATCAACCTTTACAATACAATTTCCCAAAACATTTTACTGGAAAACTAAAGGATACTGTTGATTTAGATAATAAAAATACCACAAAACCGGTAGCTGCTATAATCCGTGAAAAAGATCTAACTCTGAACGTGAAATGGCAAACGCCATGTATTTAGCTGGTTTTGATGTCAAAGATGTTCATATGACCGATTTAATTTCTGGTCGTGAAAACTTAGAAGATGTGCAATTTATTGGAGCTGTTGGAGGGTTCTCTAATTCAGATGTATTAGGATCTGCAAAAGGTTGGGCTGGAGCATTTTTATATAATGAAAAAGCTAATACAGCTTTAAAGAACTTCTTTAATAGAAAAGATACTTTGTCTGTTGGTATTTGTAATGGTGCTCAATTGTGGATGGAATTAGACTTAGTTAATCCTGAACATAAAGTACATGGTAAACTAATCCATAATGATTCAAAAAAACATGAAAGTTCTTTTACTTCTGTAAAGATTCAAGAAAACAATTCTGTAATGTTATCTTCTTTAGCAGGCTCGGAACTTGGGGTATGGATTTCTCATGGTGAAGGTAAATTTAATTTACCCGAAGCTGAAGAAAATTATGATATTGTAGCTAAATATGGTTATGAAGGGTATCCTAATAATCCTAATGGTTCTGATTACAATACTGCAATGATGTGTGATCGTAGTGGTCGTCATTTAGTAACTATGCCTCATATTGAACGTTCTATATTTCAATGGAACTGGGCTAATTATCCTGAAGACAGACAAGATGAAGTCTCTCCTTGGTTAGAAGCATTTGTAAATGCAAGAAAATGGATTCAAAATCAAAAATAATATCAGTAAATAAAATAAAAACCTTTTGAAATTTCAAAAGGTTTTTATTTTATATCAAATTTTAACGCTCAAAAAAAATATTCTTTTTTTAATTAAAAGGAAACCGTTAAATAAAACATAAAAAACTGTTAATTAACAAAGTTATGTAACAAATGTTACATAGACCTACAGTAAATCATAATATTTTTGTGGCTTAATAGATATTAATCTTTTAGAAGGGTTAGATTAATGGTATTAAAAGATTAAAAAGGTACATATATTTGTACCTTTTTTTAGTTATAATTCATTTTAATTATCTCTATTTTAAGAATATAAACCTTGACTAGTATTCTTGGTATTCCTACTAAAAAAAGTGTATTAAAAACATATTAATCTTCATAGGATATTGCAATAATTACTGAAAATAAATTACTTTTAGAACTAATAAATCAGTTAAATAATTTCCCTCGCTCATGTATTAAGTCTCAATGTGGATAACATTATATTCGCAAAGTTATTATTTTTATAAAGAGAAGTTGAATATTACAACATGAAGTATATTTATCTTTACTAGAAATAAATTATTCCTATTTCAAGTATGTATTAAAGTATAATGCTAGCTTAGAAAAAAACTAATACTGATGAAAATTTTAAAATTTATTGCAAGTTTAGCTTTAAATTAAAAAAGCGCACATACTGATTCGTATGTGCGCTTTTTTAATTTATTTTCTAAATTTATTTCTAGTAATTATATATTTTAATTTCTCTTTTACATCCCTTCCTACATCATAAACCATTTGTTCATTACTTGGAAAAGGTACAGCTCTTAATGACAATAAATCTAAATAGCTTCTTTCTAGCGCTCTTTTATCTCCTCTGTAAGTTGCATACCTATGTTCAAAAATAAATTCACTTTCTAAAGGGAAGTTTTGAATACGTTGTTTAGAAAAATTATCAAAATATTGAACCATTCCAATAACTTGTGCTGATTTTGATTGTGTAAACTGATAAAAATGACAGTTTGCTCTTATAAATTTATCTACTTTTATTTTATTTCCTAAACTATCTTTTACTTGGTTTCCTTTAGAATCTAATAAGTATTTAAATCCATCCTTTATTCTTTTTTCTCTAATTATTTCTTTTTCATGAACTTGTTCAGGGGAGATTCTTATATCTCTAAAAACGAGTTTCAATGTAAAATCATAATTAATTCTACTACTTTTTTTGCTATGGTAAATAGTCCAAAAATCATTTAAACCATAGGTGTCAAAATTTAGTAAATCTTTTTCTAATCTTTTTGGAATAACTTTATCAGTTTTATTTTCTAATGATACTAAAACAAAATCTGTACCTAAATTATGGGCCTCTTGTTGAAGTTGCCTAACATCTTTATAGTTAGGATTAATTTTATCTAAATACTCAAGATCTTCATAGACTCTTCTATAGTCTTGTTTGTTTTTTGATGAAAATACAGATTTTGACTTAACATATAAATACTCAGATAAATCATTTTTTGCAGTAATTATATCATTATTATAATCATTGAAGTTAAAAACAGCATTTCTACCTTTTGATAAATTTTTTAACGGTAACAAAGGTTTTATCCTTTCTTGTCTATCATTTAAGGAAAGATATAAATTATATATTCGTTCTAAATTTTCAGGATTCTCTTCTTTTCTTAAAAAATCTATCTTAGACAACTCTCTTTCTGAAGCTTTATTAAATGCCTCTTGAAGCATAAAAACATACGGTTGATATTTTTCCTTGTTTTTATTGCTTGTCAGCTTTTTTAAAGATAAATCAATAGCTTTATCGTAATTACCTTTATTTATTGCTTCTTGAGTAGACTTAACGCTACTACATGCTGTTATAATTAAGCAAAAAAGTAATAATAGTATTGTTTTTTTCATAAAAGTATAGTTTAGTTGACTTCTATTAGCAATAAAAGTGCCAAAGAAAACCTAGAAACAAAATTATACTTTTTAAATCTAAGAAATTACTCAATTTTTAAAATATTTTATTATTTAATTTTTAAAGTATGAATTGTTACAATAAAATTAAAACAGAAGGTCAGTTTTCAAAAACTTAAGCTGATAGTAAAAACATTAAAACTACCCACTATTTATAATATAAAAGGCTGTTTATTAAGTGAAAACAGCCTTTTATGGTTATGCATATTAATTTATTTTTAAAAAAATTAATATAAAAAATACATGCAATTATTTTTTGAATATATTTTTCATTTTATTCAAATTTTAAATACTTTATTAAGTCTATTTTTGTTGCATTAAAAGCTTTTATACCAACCACAAAAAAAGTTAAGGTAATAATTATTATTGGTGTTATAATAAATGGTAATACTGGTATTTCAATCCTATAAATAAAATCACTCAACCATTGTTCAACAAAATAGTAGGATATCGGTAAAATTATAATTAATGCTATACCTGCAATTTTTATATAATTTATAACTAATTGGTATATTAATTCTTTGGTAGAAGCCCCTAATGCTTTTCGTATAGCTACCTCTTTTAAGCGTTGTTGAATGGTTAATGAAGCAAGGGCAAATACACCGATTAAAGCAATAAAAATAACCAAAATTGTTAGAATAAAAAACATTGTATTGTTATTTTGATAGTTCTTTAAACTCAAAGCAAAATCTTCATCAACAAACCTATAGTTAAAAGGGTAGCCGTCTTCAATATTTTTCTTCCAATAGTCTTTTACGAAGTTAATAACATTTGTCATATCATTACTATCTACTTTTAATTGTACTGTATTAAACATATAAGTTTTTGTTTCCGAAAAAATATTCCAATGGTAATATAAAGTGGGGGTTGGTTCAATACCAAAACTAGTGATGTAATCTTTGATTACTCCGACTATTTTTAGTGTTTTGTTGTTTAATATCAGCTCTTTACCGATAGGGTTATTAGCAATGCCAAGTTTCCTTGCCATAGTTTTATTTATCAATACATTGCTTATGGTGTCTTTCACAAAATCTTTTTGCAAAAATCTTCCTTTTTCTAATTTTATATTAAGTAAATCAAAATGCTCAATATCTAGTGGGTTCAGCATTACCATGATAGTTCCCCCATTCTCAACTCCTTTTAATACGATATTTGTCATATTTGTGCGCAACTGAGTGCCAGGTGTCATGTAACTACTAGTAACTTTTGATATATTAGGATGCTTAGTCAGCTCCTTTTTCATCACTAAATATTTCTTATAGTTATTAAAATTTGTATTAAAATTAACTACCATAACTTGATCGCCATTGAACCCAACATCTTTTTGTAACATAAATTTCACCTGTAAAAACATTACAACCGAAAGAATTAGAAAAAAGCCAGATATTAAAAACTGAATTCCTAACATTAGACTTTTTGAGGAACGGTTATTTTTATTTCTACTAATATTTCCTTTTAAAACCTTTACAGCCTTATAATTAGAAATAACAATGGCAGGAAAGAAACTAATAAGTAGTGCCAAAAAAATGGTTAAAATAAAAACATAAATAATGGTACTAAAAGAGTTGTATATTTCAATAGATGTGTTAAAGTAATCATTGAAGTAAGATAGGGATAACTCTATTATTAGTAAAGCAATTATGAAGGCAATTAAACATTGCGCTATAAGTTCGAAAACTACTCCGAAAAAAATACTTTTTTTAGAGGCTCCTATTACCTTTCTAACTCCAATCTCTTTTGCTCTAATGGAAGCTGAAGCTAATGATAAATTTATAAAATTAACACTGGATATTATTAATAGTATAACAGCAAAAAACACCATTAAATATATAAATTCTAAATTTCCTTTACCTTCTGGGCCACCATCGTCAGACTTTGAATATAATCGTATTTTGCGTAATTTTTCAATTTTAGTGTGTTTTGCATCGTTATTCATATATTCATCTAATGAAATACCTCTTCTCTCAGCTGTCTGTTTCCATTGACCATTCCAAATATCAGTGATTCGATTTATTATAGTACTTTCTACACTATTATTTTTTGTTTTGATAAATAAACTCCAACTTAAAGAAAACCAATTTCCCTCTGGTTTAGATTCATTTTGTATTACCAAATTAGGCATAAAATAATGTTTTCCTTCTAATTTGTATACAGTTGTAATTATATGTTTTCGATTATTTAATTTAAACGTTTTTCCAATACAATTACCTCCATCAAAAATACTTTTCGCTAATTTTTCTGATATAGCTACGTTTTGACGAGTTTTTTTAAATTCTTCCGCTGAACCTTGTACAACTTGAAATGGAAAAAAATTAAAGAAACTAGTTTCTCCCTTTAAAATCTTAGTAATGTAGTGTTTCTTAATCGGTAACTCTATTACTCCACTTCTATAATTACTAACACTCAAATAAGTGTCTACAACATCTGGGATTTGTTCTTTATAAACATCTCCCTCAATTGCTGTATTATAAGGGCCAATTTCAGTTCCCTTTCCCATAAAATTTGTTTTTAATACTCTGTAAACAATTTCTTTATTAGGGTTTAATTGGTCGTACGAATTTTGTTCTTGAAAATAAAAGGAAACAAATAATAAAATTGCTAAACTTAACCCTACTCCCAAAATATTAACCAACGTATTCAACCAGTTTTTTTTCTGACTTCTCAGAAAAATCTTTATCCATATTTTAAACATATTCTTCTATTTTTAAATGAGAGCTATAAAGCGTTATAATATTGTTAACAAATTTCTATACACTTATAAAATCTAAATTTTATAATTCAGCATAAAGCAATAACATTCTCATTAGCTCATACTAACTACATTTGGTTTTAATAAATTATTCGATTAGAATATCTATTTTGTTATTATTATTTTCTTCAGTAATAATCTGTCCATCTTTCAAGGTTATAATCCTTGAAGAAAATTTTGCATCATAATCTGAATGTGTAACCATAATTATAGTAGAACCACTAGCGTGTAGCTCTGTAAAAAGTTCTAATACATCGTTACCACTCTTACTGTCCAAGTTTCCTGTTGGTTCATCTGCCAGAATTATTTTTGGGTTGGTAATTAGTGCCCTTGCAACAGCAACTCTTTGTTGTTGACCGCCAGAGAGTTGTAATGGAAAATGCTTTGCACGATGACTAATACCAACTCTTTTTAAAATCTCCTTAACCCTAGTCTTTCTTTCAGAAGGTTTAACACGATTATAAATTAAGGGAAGTTCTATATTTTCAAATACCGTCAATTCTTCTATCAAGTTGAAATTTTGAAATATAAAACCTATGTTCTTTTTTCTTATATCTGATCTTTGCTTTTCATTAAAATTTATTACTTCTATCCCATTGAATATATAACTCCCTTTGTCTCCAGAATCAAGCATACCTATAATATTTAAAAGTGTGGATTTACCACAACCTGAAGCTCCCATTATTGCTACAAACTCCCCATCTTTAATGTTTAAATTTAATTCTTGTAAAGCAGTTGTTTCTACTTCGTCAGTTCTGTATGTTTTTACTAAATCAACTATATTTATCATTGTTGTATTTTTATTATTGTTTGTACACTAAATTGTCTAATAAACTGTAGGCTTATTTATTATTAATTATATTTAATAGCTCTACATCCTTAAAATTTTCATAATCGGAAGTTATTATCTTTTCGCCAACTTTTAACCCAGAAACAACCTCATAGTAATAAGGGTTTTCTCTACCAAGCTCCACATTTCTTTTCACTGCTGTTTGTTTATTTTCATCATAAACAAAAACCCATTTTCCATAAGTAGATTGCTGAAAAAGTCCTTTTTCTATTAATAATGACTTTTTACTACCTGATAAAAACAATTTGCTGTTAAAAGACATCCCTCTTTTTATATTAGTAGGAACAATATCTGAGGTAAAAGAAAGTTCAATTGTAAAACTGCCTGAAACTACATCAGGATATACTTTAGATACCATAATTTTATATGTATTTTGGTTGTCATATATTTCACCTAAAACACCAAGTTTAATCTTAGAAATATAAAATTCATCAATAGTAGCTACCAACTTATACCCATCTAAAACATCTATTTTTCCTACGGACTGTCCCTGGTTATAGTTCTGACCAAGAATTGGGTTGAATGAAGATAATAATCCATCTGATGAGGCTTTTACCACAAAATTTTCTTTATTCTTAATCAATAAGTTTAAACTTTTTTCCATATTTGATAAAGAACTATTAATTCTTGCTAATTGTACATCTCTACTTTTATTTTCCTCATCAACACTCTTTTTAATTACCCCACTCCTCTCCTTTTGATATTGAAAATTTTGTTTAAATTTTTCATAATCATTTTTTGCAATTACTCCTTTTTTATATAATTTTGAATTGATAGTGAACTCTCTTTTAGAGGTATTAAAATCGTTATCAATTTGCAATAATTGCTGAGCTAAATTTAATTTTTGATTGGTTACTTGTACACGTAAATTTCTTAGATTGTTTATTTGTTCTATAATTGCTGTCTCTTGTGTCAAATAATTTAATTCAGCATTGGGGTTGTGTAATTTTAATAAAGGGGTTCCTTTTTTCACAGTCATACCACTTTCCGCAAAAATTTCAGCAACAGCTCCACCTTGAATTACATTTACTAAAACAGATGTTTTTGGCTCTACTACAGCGTCAAAAAGAGTGATATCTTCAAAATCACCTTCAATAACCGATTTTATACTTAATGATTTTATTTTTAAATTTACTTGCTTTTTACGAGTTAAATTCAAAAAAATAATTCCTACTAATAACACAATTGGTATCCCCCAAAGTAACATTTTTTTCGTTTTTTTATTTTTTATTTCTATTTGTCTATCCATAATTTAAAGTTTCATTCAATATCTTATTATTCCATAAATATGCCACTAGATTACAAAAACATAAATTACTAAAAATCAGGAGTTTATTTTTTTAGATAAAATAAATAAATGTTCGAATATGAACATTTATTTGTTCATATTCATTCAATTACGTAATTATGTAAGATGAGAAAAAAAAAGCTACAATATTAATTGTTGATGATGACAGTGATATCTTATTTTCAGCAAGAATAAGTTTAAAAAAATATTTTTCCGAAATTATAAAAGAAAACAATCCTAAAAAGATAAGTACTCATTTAACTGCTTCTCCAGTAGATGTTGTGTTATTAGATATGAATTATAGGATAGGTTTTGAAAATGGAAAAGAAGGTTTGTATTGGTTACAACATATTAAAGAGTTAAGTCCTGAAACGACTGTTATTTTAATGACTGCTTTTGGTAATGTTAACTTAGCTGTAGATGCCATTAAAAAAGGGGCTACCGATTTTATTTTAAAACCCTGGAATACTGAAAAACTATATGGAGTTGTAAATGCAGGTGTAGAATTAGCTCGCTCAAAGAGGAAAACTACTCAATTACAAACGGTTCAAAAACAAAACGACAAAGATTTTCATAAACAAACAGAACATATTATAGGTAATTCTCCTATTATGCAATCTGCAATAAAACTAGTTAAAAAGGTAGCACCTACAGATGCGAATATTTTAATACTAGGAGAAAATGGTACTGGAAAATATGTTTTTGCTAAAGAAATACATATCCAATCTAGTCGTAAAAATCATCCTTTTATTCATGTAGATTTAGGTTCTTTAAATGAAAACTTATTTGAAAGTGAATTATTTGGTTATGCAAAAGGCGCATTTACTGACGCACAAAAAGATACCATTGGTCGTTTTGAATTAGCAAAAGGAGGTACTATATTTTTAGATGAGATAGGTAATTTACCAATGCATTTACAATCAAAATTACTAACTGTTGTTCAAAATAGAAAGATAACTCGTTTAGGGGAGGGAAAAGAACGAGCTATTGATGTTCGCATTATTTGTGCTACGAATGCTCCAGTACATAAAATGGTTGAAGAACAAACTTTTAGGCAAGATTTATTATTCAGAATAAATACCATAGAATTAAACTTACCACCACTTAGAGAAAGAAAAGAAGATATAGAATTGTTAACTACTTATTTTTTAAATAAACTAAATCGAAAATATCGAAAGCAAATTCAAGGTATTTCTAAAGAAGCACTTAATGCACTTAACCAATATCATTGGCCTGGTAACATTAGGGAGATTGAACATATTATTGAAAGAGCAATAATTATTACTGACAATAGTAAAATTCAACTTGAAGATTTACATTTTTCAGCAAAAAACACAACAAATTCTTTAATAGATAACTTAAATTTACAAGAAACAGAAAAACTATTAATACAACGAGCCCTCCAAAAACACCAAGGTAATATTTCAAGAGCAGCCAAAGAACTTGGGTTAACAAGAGCCGCGTTATACAGACGTCTAGAAAAGCACCAATTATAAAAAAATGGGAACACCACAATATTTTCAAATTAGTATAAGGATTTCTTTATTAATTTTAAATGGGGTTATTATTTTTAACAGCTACATAAATGGATATATCATTAATACCATAGGTTTTACTTTGTTACTGATTTTTCAATTTATTTTATTTGTTAGCTATCTAAATAAAATATTTTCAGACATTGAAAGGTTTGTGGACTGTTTATTATATGATGATTATTCAAGTACTGTATCTAAAGAAAAAAGAAAAAATTCAATATACAACAAAACAGCATTATTATCAGAAAAATATAGAAAACTAAGTCTCCAAAAAACGTCAGAACAACTTATATATAACAATATAATTGAAAGTTTAAATACGGGTATACTTATTTTGAGAAAAGATAAAAATAATACAATTGAAGTATTTCAATTAAATACTGCATTTAGTGATTTTTTAAGAATGCCTAAATTTTATAAATGGAATATATTAAAAAGTAAATTAGGAAAGCTTGTTACATATATTTTAGATTGGAAAGAATATAGACATACAGTTGTTTTAATAATTAATGAAGAAAAGGAAACATTTTTCTTGAAAACTTCTGTTACTGAAACAAATGAATATGAATATTTAATCATTTCTTTAGAAACCATTCAACAATTAATTAATAAAAAAGAAAAAGAAGCATGGTATAAATTAATGAATGTAATGTCTCATGAAATTATTAATACTATAACTCCTATAAGTAGTTTAGCTGAAAATTTAGGGCATCTCCTACAAGAAACCCCTCCAGATGAAGATACTATAGATGAATTATCTCAGGGGTTAGAAATTATAAATAGACGTTCAAAACATTTGACTTCTTTTGTTGACACCTATAGAAAATTAGCAGAATTACCATTGCCACAAAAGGAAAAATTTAACTTAACTGAACTTGTAAAAAATACTTTGCAACTTTTTAGCCAAGAATTCATATTAAAAAAAATTCAAGTTGAATTCTTAATTACATCTGAGTTCATAATCTATGCAGATAAAAAGCAAATAGAACAGGTTATTGTTAATTTATTATCTAACTGCTTATATGCTTTTGAAAATATAGCACTCCCTAAAATAAGTATTTCAATTTTTGCTGATGATAAACGCACACATTTATCAATAACGGATAATGGTATAGGTATTTCTTCAGAGATAAAAGATACAATATTTGTTCCATATTTTACTACGCGTAAAAATGGATCTGGTATTGGATTAACTTTAAGCAAAAGTATTATGGAATCTCACAACGGAATCATTCAATTTTCGTCAAACCTTGGAATAACTTCTTTTACATTAACGTTTGTTAATTAATTTACAATTGTAAATGTATTGATTTGTTATTTCATTCCTCTTTGAATACTAAATGTTTAAAATATCAACTACTACAGCAATTACTAATAATGATATTTATATGGTATAAATTGTATGTTTTACTTTACATAAAAAGGTTTTACAATGTTATTATATGAGCAGTATATGAGTAAAAGTATTAGATTACAATTGTAAATTACTTTATTATACTATTACTTTATAGTATTCTAAGTTATAACTTTGGTTAGGTCTTATAGTATCTTAATACCTACTAAATAACTCTACTTTAAGTACCTATATTAGCTGCTATTATTGTATTTAAATTGTTTAAGTACTAATTATACTAGATTAATTACTAATAAAGTATTGTATAACGATTTAAATATCATATTGTTTAACTATTCAATTGTTAAATAGAATCACAAATTGATTACATTTGTAAATAGTTAGTGGTATTCGATTGTTTTGTTACATTTGTACATTGATTAATACCTTTTATAACACTCATATTTTATAAAGTTTAATAGATTTAATTTATTGCAATAGCATAAACACTTAAATTACAGTGTTTTGAGTTGCTTTACTTATAGTTTTAATTAAACTTATAATACTTTTTGTGACTATACTTGTCTTTATTGTGTATTTCAATTTGTTTTGTTACATTTGTATACAATAATATTAATTAACAATTGTGAATTCTGAAGACTTTATTACTAGATTAAAAAAAATTTTAGATTATTACAGCTTAACATCTTCTACTTTCGCCGATACGATTGAAGTACAAAGATCAAGTATGTCACATTTAATGTCGGGAAGAAATAAGCCAAGCCTCGATTTTGTTTTGAAAATTGTAGATAAGTTTCCTGATGTAGATTTATATTGGCTATTAAATGGTGAAGGAAATTTTCCTAAAAAAAAGTCAACGGTTACTATTGAAGAAAAACAAGAATCTAACGATAAAGTTAAAATTACTACTCCTTCTCTATTTAATCAAAACACCCCAGATACTAATAAAGTTCCAAATACTCAATTCTCAGTGAATACAAAAAAATTAATAAAAGTTGTTCTTTTATACAATGATGGAAGCTTTGAAGAATTTAAACAATAATTTTATGCATATATACTCATATTTCATAAAAATATATACTGATTTTTAAATACTCAATTCTCAGAGAGTCATAAATTCAGTAAAACAACTTTGCTACTGTTATTATTAAGCTTATAATTTATCAACATGAAACAAACTCTTGATTCAAAATATCAGTATTTTTGTGTTATTTACTTAATTTACTTTTACCTTTTTAATGAATAAATATATTTTAAATAATGATGTTCAATCATTTATAAATAATAATTTAAAATCAGATATTGATAAATTACTTTTCAAGGGGAGCCCTTTTAAGCAGGTTACTATTCAAGAATTGGCCAACCAAATTATAGCTAAACAAAAATCAGAAAAAAAATTATCTTCGTGGTTTAATACTGATGGTATATACTATCCATCTAAAGTAAGTATAGAACAAACATCTTCTGAAATTACAGCATCATATAAAAGTTCTATAGTTAAAGGAAATACCATAATTGACTTAACTGGAGGCTTTGGTGTTGATTCTTTTTATTTTTCAAAAAAATTTAAAACTGTAATTCATTGTGAGATTAATAAAGAATTATCAAAAATAGTTGACTATAATTATGTTAAACTCGGTGTAGATAATGTGAATACTATTCCTAATAATGGCATTGAATATTTAAAAGAAACTTCAGAAATTATTGATTGTATTTATATTGATCCATCACGAAGAAATGATATCAAAGGAAAAGTATTTTTACTAACAGATTGCTTACCAAATGTTCCAGATAATATTGATTTTTTATTCTCTAAATCTGATACAATTCTTATTAAAAATTCTCCTATTTTAGATATTTCCGCTACAATTAACGAATTAATGTTTGTTAAAGAAATTCATATAATAGCAATAAAAAATGAAGTAAAAGAATTATTGTTTTTGTTAGAAAAAAACTATAGTGATGACATTAAAGTGAATACATGTAATTATGTCAAAAACAACAAGTTAGATGTTTTTAATTTTAGTCTTTCTTTAACAACAGAAGTATCCTTTAACTTACCTTTAAACTTTCTATATGAGCCAAATTCAGCTATCTTAAAATCTGGAGGATTTAATCAAATTTCTAGTTATTATTGTTTAGACAAATTACATCAACATTCACATCTTTATACCTCTGAATTGTTAAAAGAAAATTTCCCTGGACGAGCATTCATAATTGAGAAATATTTTAAATACAATAAGAAAAGAATTCGAAAAGAAATTTTAGAAAAGCAAGCAAATATTACTATTCGAAACTTCCCAAAGACAGTAACGCAATTAAGAAAAGAAACTAAATTAAAAGAAGGTGGAGATGTTTATTTATTTTTCACAACTAATTTTAATAATGAGTCTATTGTTATTAAATGTAAAAAAATAAAATAATAATAACTTTTTTACGTTCTTATGGAGATAAGTGTCTATATCGGACGTGTTTTTTTATTAGGGGAAAATAAAACATGTCAGAAAGCCTTGATTTTTAATCAAGGCTTTTCTTTTTGTAAGATAATTTCCTTATTCGTTGCTAATTCTGTAGCAAGTTTATCTTTTTGAAATAATCGGGCAGTTAAATCTCCTTTTAATGTAATTTTATTACCATTCACCTCTAACCAGCTACCTTCTCGTAAACCTAAAACATCAGTTGTATTAAAAACATGAAATTCTTTAATACGTGTTTCTCTAGTTTCTCCCATATGTTTAGAATTAGGATTTGGGTCTAGATAATGAGCATTAATATTAAATGGTATTAAACCTAAAGTTTTAAAACTTGGCGGATATACAATAGGCATATCATTCGTATTCATCATAGTCACTCCACAAATATTACTTCCTGCACTTGTTCCTAAATAAGGAGTTCCTATTTCTAGAGCGTCTTTCAAGGTATCTAACACATCATTTTTATATAATTGATTTACTAATTCAAATGTATTTCCTCCTCCTGTAAAAATTCCTGTAGCATTAACTATTGCTTCTTTTGGGTTTTCAAATTCATGAATTCCTTTTACATTCTTTCCTATTTTTTCAAAAGCTTTTCTTGCAATCTCAGTATAGGCATCATAACTTATTCCTCCTGGTCTTGCATATGGAATAAATAAAATATTGGTTGTTTTCTCAAAATGAACAGAAAGTACTGGTAAGATATACTCTAAATAACCACTTCCATGAACTGTTGATGTACTTGCTACAATTAGTTTTTTCATAAAAAATATTTTTATAACTTTGGTAAAACTAATTATTTAAAAAAAATAAACAATGAAAAAATTACTTTTCTTATTTTCTTTAGTTTTGACACTTTTTTCTTGTTCAAAAAATGATTCTGAGCCTCTTTCAGTTACGAATAATGATATTGTAGGCACATGGAAGTTAACTGACTTTAAAATTGAAGGTACTACTAAAGGTACATATAAAGGACAAAATTTTAAGGGTACTGTAAATTCTTATGGAGAAGATTATAATTTCACATTTGCTTTCAATCAAGACAACTCTCTTTCTTTAAAAGGACTATTTAGAATAGTTACCACATCAACAATATTAGGTATTTCTCAAACTAATAAAAGTGATGCTAAAATTATAGATGGCTTTGACAACACTGCCAAATGGAATATTGATAAAAATATTTTAAAACTTACTAGTGATGGAAAATCTTTCGAAATACCTATTGATGATTTTAATAATAATAAGTTAGTTTTAAAATATGTTGTTAATGAAAAGAAAGTGATAAATGGTATTGATTTACAAATAAATGGTGTACAGTACTTAGTCTTAGAAAAATAGTTCACACTAAAACAATAAATATAAAAGCCTTACTAATATCTAGTGAGGCTTTTATATTTAACAAAAATTTACAAAGACATTAAAACATTTTTAAGAAGGGTACTTTGTTACTTTGTTTAGCACAAACAAAAATTTTATGCAAAAACAATTACTCTTCTTATTTATAACTTCCACTACTCTTTGTTTTTCTCAAAAAAAGAAAATAGTGTTAAAAGGGGTTTTAAAAGATACACTTGGTGTTATAAAAAATGCTAATATTTTAAACCTAAACACTAAAAAAGGAACTTTTTCTGATCATTTAGGGGGATTTACAATTACTACTTCAGTAGATGATGTGTTACAAATTTCATCAATTCAACATCATTCTCAAAAAATCACCATTTCGAAAAAAATTTCACAAAAGAAAAAGATTATAATTAAAATGTATACTAAAAATTATATTTTAAATGAAGTAGAAATAAAAAGGCATAATTTATCTGGTAATTTATTGATTGATATAAAAAAAACTCCAAAAGATACTATATCTGAACTTGTTAATAAAATGATGGATGGCATTAAAAGTATGACGTTAAATGAAATAATGAACATGCCTACTGGTAGTGATGAAGTTCATCTATCTAAATCAGCAGCACCAGGAATTCCAAATGTATTTACTGACGGTATAAAACTTTACAGTGGCACAATTGGTGGTGGTTATCAAAAAAAAAGAAGAGAAGAAAGAAAAAAACGAAAACAAAAAGAACAATTTCCTGATAAACTTCTTCGTGACTTTGGAAAACATTTTTTTTTCACTGAATTAAAAATACCGAAAGATAAATATTATCATTTTATAGAATATTGCAGTTACACTAATATAGCTTCTCTTTATTACAATAAAAAATTATTTGAAGTCATTGAGTTGTTAAAAAAAGAAAGTGTTCAATACCTTGAAATAATTAATAAAAAATAGAAATGTCAAAAATATTACTTTTATTATTATTTTTTAGTTTTTTAAATGTTCATTCTCAAAATGGAAGAAAATTTATACATGGAAAAATTTCTGATAAATTAGGTGGATTATCAAATGTTCATATTATAAATTTAAACACAAAACGTGGAACATACACCAATGAAAATGGTGATTTTAAAATACCTGTTAAATTAAATGATAGCTTGCGATTCTCTTTTGTTGGTTATGAAACGAAACTTTTAAAAATAATAAAAAAACACTTTGGTATACAAAACAATAATTTTAGTTTAAACAAAACTACTTATGTTTTAGATGAAGTGGATTTAAATAGAAACAATCTTTTGGGTTTCTTATCTGCAGATTCTAAATTAATAAAAAAAGAAAAAGTAATAAACGCTGAAACTTTAAAACTTCCTTTTGCTGGAGAAAGAATTCTAACACCAGCTGAAAGAAGGTTACAAACAGCTAGAGGTGGAAAAAACCCTGCTCTTATAGGACTGTTAGGAGGTTCTATTTCTTTAGATTGGATCATAAACAGTGTTTCTGGAAGAATAAATAAATTAAAAAAACTAAAAGATATTGAAGAAAGTGAAAAAAATATAAGTTACATTAAAAATACTTATGAAACAATGATTATCAATGAGTTGAATATTTCTGAAGATAATTTATATCGATTTATTTATTTTTGTGAAGCTGATATGAAATTTATTCGTATCTTAAACGGTGGTGAAATAGCTATGATTAATTTTTTAAAACAAAAATCTAAAGAATTTAAAAAACTATAAAATGAACAAAATACCTCTTTTTATACTACTTGTTTTTTCTTTAAATATTTTTTCTCAAAATGATCGCACATATATTCATGGAAAAATTTCTGATAAAATTGGAATATTACCAAACGTTCATATTATAAATTTAAATACAAATCATGGTACGTATACTAACAGCAATGGTGATTTTAAAATACCTGTAAAGACTTCTGATATTCTACGTTTTTCATACGTTGGTTACGAAACCAAAATAATACATGTTACAGATGAATATTTTGGAATGCACGATAATTTTTTTATCATAAAAAAAATTACTTTTTCTTTGGATGAAGTGGAAATAAAAAAACACAATTTAAAAGGAAGCATATCATCAGATATTAGAAAAACACCTGAAGATAAAAGAGAAGAAGCCTTAAGTAAGACTATGGATTTTTCAAAGGTAGACATGAGTATTGTTGAAGCTAATGATCATATTGATGAAATGGTTCGACCTCCTAGCGTAAATATGGATCCTACTGCTAAGTTTGTAGGCGTAGGTTCTAAATCTACTATTCCTTTTGGATATTCTAAAAAATTATGGGCGCTTAGAAAAGAACTAGCCCTAAGAAAAGGAATGCCTTCAAAATTATTAGCTGAATTAGGTGAAAAATTCTTTTTTGAGGAATTACAAATACCTCCAGAAAAATATTATCACTTTTTAGAATACTGTAATCCATTAGGAATAGAAGGATTACACAAAAAAGGTGAGTCTTTGAAAGTTATTAAAATATTGGTAGCTGAACATTCAAAGTATCTAAAAATAATAAAAAAACAGTAATTTAGCTTGCTAATAGACACTAAACTTACTATGAAAAAAATATTTTTTATACTTGTATTAATATGTAGCTTAATATCCTTTACAGTTCCACATAAATATTACATTGCACTAACTGAAATAGAATATAAAGAAGAATCAAAATCTATTCAAATGATAATGAATGTATTTATTGATGATTTTGAAAGCGCAATAAATAAAGACTATAATACTAATCTTCAGCTATCAACAAATAAAGAAAATCAAAAGTCCGATGTTTTTATAAAAAAATATCTAAATGAGCATTTTAAAATTTCAATAGATAATAACGAAAAAGAATACGCTTTTATAGGTAAAGAATATGAAGGTGATATTGTATACTTTTATCTTGAAATTGAAAAGATATCATCTATATCAACCATTAAAATTGAAAATGATGTTTTAATAAAACACTTTCCTGAGCAACAGAATTTAGTAAAAATTACTATTAACAAAAATCGTAAAAGCTTATTTCTTAACAAGAAAAATGATAAAGGTTTGTTAAAATTTTAACAAATTTTAACGTTACTTCTTTCTTATTCCTTACTTTTAGTACCTACTAAAAACAACTTCTAAAAATGAAAAAAAATATTGTATTAATTTTTTCTGTTTTTTTTGTGGTTACTTCTATTTTTTCTCAAGCTAAGAGAGAAACACAAAAAGGACATACTAACCAAAACAAATTCAAACAACTTAAAGATGAATTAGCAACTCCCAATAGGCAAAGAACTGCCTCAGGGGCTCCTGGAAAAAAATACACACAGCAAAAAGTTGATTATTCAATGGACATTGTTTTAGATGATGAAAAGCAAAGAATTTACGGAAACGAGACCATTACCTATCATAATAATTCTGAAGACGAATTAACTTACTTATGGTTACAACTAGATCAAAACATGCGTGCTTCTGACTCTAAGACTCCAGATATTCAGCCTAATATGGTTCCTAAAAGAAGTGTTCCAAAAAGAATATATGATAGATATTTTCCTGAAAAATCATTTGATGGTGGATTTAAAATTACTAGCGTAACTAATACTAATGGAAGTAATTTATCGCATACAATTAATCAAACTATGATGCGAATAAACTTACCCAAGCCTTTAGCTTCAGGAGAAACATTTTCATTTAAAATTTCATGGTGGTACAATATAAATAATCACAGAACTCAGGGAGGTAGATCAGGATTTGAACATTTTCCTGCAGATGGAAACAACAATTATGTAATAGCTCAGTTTTACCCTAGATTGTGTGTTTATGATAATGTTGAAGGCTGGCAAAACGATCAATTTTGGGGAAGAAGTGAATTTGCTTTAGAATTTGGTGATTTTAATGTAAATATAACTACTCCTGCTGATCATATGCTTGGTGCAACTGGTGTTTTAACAAACGAAAAAGAAGTTTTAACTAAAGAGCAGCAAAAAAAATTAGCATTAGCTAAAAGAACTTTTGATAAACCTGTTTTAATAGTCTCACAAAAAGAGGCTGAGAAAATTGAGAAAGGAAAATCGAAAAAAACTAAAACTTGGAAATTTGTTGCCAAAAATGTGCGTGATTATGCTTTTGCTTCTTCAAGAAAGTTTATTTGGGATGGTATGGCTGTAGATATTAATGGTAAAACTGTTATGGCATACTCATATTATTCGAAAGAAGCTAACCCTTTATATGGAGATCATTCAACAAGAGCTGTTGCGCAAACACTTAAAACCTATTCTAGGTATACATTTGATTATCCCTACCATAAGGCAATATCTGTAGATGGGCAAATGGGAATGGAATATCCTCAAATTTGTTTTAACCCTGGTAGACCAAATCCAGATGGTACTTATTCAGATAGAGTAAAATATAGAATGATAAAAGTAACTATTCATGAAGTTGGACACAACTTTTTTCCAATGATTGTAAATTCTGATGAGCGTCAATGGACTTGGATGGATGAGGGGTTAAATTCGTATATGGAAATGTTAGCTGAATTAGACTATGATCCTAACTTCCCAATAACAAGAGGATATCCTAAAAATATTGTACGATATATGTCAGGAGATCAATCTAAAATTGCTCCTATTATGTCTAAAGGTGATAATGTTTATCAATTTGGTAATAATGCTTATGGTAAACCAGCAACTGCTTTATGGATTTTAAGAGAAACAATTATGGGGAAGGAATTATTTGATCATGCCTTTAAAACTTATGCGCAACGTTGGAAATTTAAACATCCTACTCCTGCTGATTTTTTTAGATCTATGGAGGATGCTTCTGCAATGGATTTAGATTGGTTTTGGAGAGGTTGGTTTTATACAACTGATGTTACTGATATTGGTATTAAAGATGTTAAAAAGTATTATACTACGCAAGGAACTAATAATTCTGTTAATTTTGTTCAAGATACAACAGATGGTTTAAGTTTTAATTCAAAGAAAAACCCTAAGTCTAAATTTCATTATGAAATTACCTATGATAAACCAGGTGGTTTAGTTATGCCTATTATTGCAGAATTTACTTATAAAGATGGTACAAAAGAAAGAAAAACGTATCCTGCTCAAATATGGAGATTTAATGATAAACAAGTAACAAAGATATTTTCTTCTGATAAAGAGGTTACTAATATTACCATTGATCCAGATTTAGAAACTGCTGATGTAGATACCTCAAATAATAGCTGGCCAAAGAAACAAGAGAATAAATTCGAAAAATTTAAGAAAAAAATTAAAAGTTAAAAACTTGGTAAATTTAAGTTTTACGGCGGTATAAAATTCTTTATATCGCTTTTTTAATGCCTTTTATTTTATGTAAATAGATAAAAATTTGTTAAAGTTTTAACATTGACACTTTTTGACTAAGATTAATTCATTAATTTTCCAAGATATTTAAAAATCAATAACCACAAAATGAGAAAATATACTACACTATTATTTTCAGCTCTTTTTGTCTCAGCATCTTTATTTGCTCAACAAACACCTAAAAAAGAGCCACAAAAAGGTCATATCGATCAAAATAAATTTCGCCAATTAAAAGACGTTTTGGCAACACCAAATGATCAACGAACCGCTTCTGGGGCACCTGGGCATGCCTACACCCAACAGAAAGTAGATTATATTATGGATTTACGTTTAGATGAAGCTTCTAATACATTATATGGAGATGAATCTATTACTTATCACAATAACTCTAAAGATCATTTAGAATATTTATGGGTACAACTAGATCAAAATATGCGTGCTCCTGATTCAAAAACACCTTTAGCTGAATCAAAAGGTGCTAATGGTTTTCAAACACCTGCTGATTTTATTAATAAAAACATGTCTAAACCTAAAGCTTTTGGCTTTAATATAGAAGCTGTTAAAAAATCAGATGGCACGGATTTATCATATACTGTAAACAGAACTATGATGAGAATAAATTTACCTAAGCCTTTAGCTCCAGGAAATACATTCAATTTTAGTATTAAATGGAATTACATAATAAACAATGTAGTTACTGATGGTGGACGTTCTGGAGTTGAAGAATTTGCTGATGGTAATAAAGCTTTTATAATCGCTCAGTTTTTCCCTCGATTATGTGTTTATAATAACGTAGAAGGGTGGCAAAACATGCAATTTTGGGGTCGTAGTGAATTTGCACTAGAATTTGGAGATTACGATGTGAAACTTACTGTACCTGCTGATCATATTGTTGATGCTACAGGAGAATTACAGAATGAAAAAGATGTTTTAACTAGAGAACAACGTAAGCGTTGGGAAAAGGCTAGGAAATCATATAAAAACCCTGTTCTTATCGTTACTCAAGCTGAAGCTGAAGCAAACGAAAAGAAAAGGTCAAAAAAAACAAAAACATGGCATTTTAAAGCTAAAAATGTAAGAGATTATGCTTTTGCCTCTTCAAGAAAATATATTTGGGATGCTATGGCTGTTGATATTAATGGAAAAAATGTCATGGCAGTTTCTTTATACCCTAAAGAAGGAAACCCCTTATGGGAAGAGCATTCAACAAGAACTGTTGCTAACACTTTAGAAGAATATTCTAAATTAACTTTTGATTATCCATATCCTAAAGCAATTTCTGTTAATGCAAATGATGGTATGGGAATGGAATATCCTATGATTTGTTTTAATTTTGGACGTCCAAATCCTGACGGAACATATTCAGATCGTTTGAAAAAAGGAATGATTGGAGTAATCATTCACGAGGTAGGACACAACTTCTTCCCTATGATTGTAAATTCTGACGAAAGACAATGGACTTGGATGGATGAAGGTTTAAATTCATTTGTTCAAATATTAGCTGAATTTGATTACGATGCTAAATTATTCGCTCAAAATCCTACTAAAAACATTACGCGTTACATGAGTATCGGACCAAAAGCGCTTATCTCCTATTATGTCTCAAGGGGATTATGTATATAATTTCGGACCCAATGCATATACTAAACCAGCTGCAGGATTGTATATGCTTCGTCAAACTATAATGGGACCTGAATTATTTGATTATGCATTTAGAACTTACTCTAAACGTTGGATGTTTAAACACCCAACACCAGCTGATTTCTTTAGAACGATGGAAGATGCTTCTGGTATGGATTTAGACTGGTTCTGGAGAGGTTGGTTTTATACAACTGATTTTACCGACATAGGTATTAAAGAAGTTAAGCCTTTATTCTTAACTGATAAACCTAATGAAAGAACTAAAGCACTTCAAAAGCAATATCCTTCATATTTTGCTCGTTTAGGTAAACTAGTTTTCTTGACTACTAAAAAAGAAGATGCTAATTCAAAAGAAGTGGAAGCTCATATTAATGGGTTGCCTGCTGCTGAAAAGGCAAATCTTAAAGAAATGCCTAAATACATGTATCAAGTTGAATTTGAAAAACCAGGTGGTTTAATGATGCCTATCATTGTTGAGCTAACTTATGCTGATGGTACTAAAAAACGTGAAACTTTCCCTGCTCAAATTTGGAGAATGAATGAAAATAAAGTGTACCGTCTTTTCACTTCTAACCAAGAAATAAAAAGTATCGTAGTGGATCCTGATTTCGAAACTGCTGATATTGATACATCAAATAATAGCTGGCCTAAACAGACTACTAATAAGTTTGATAAATTCAAAAATAAAGTTAAACAATAAGATATAATTTATCATTAACATAAAAACGTGGCATTCGCCACGTTTTTTGTTTGCATACATAGTACAAAAAATAGTACTTTCGAGTTTTAAATAGGATAGAATGAAAGTTTGTATTGCAGAAAAGCCAAGTGTTGCGCGTGAAATAGCTAATATTTTAGGAGCCAATACAAAACATGATGGATACTTTGAAGGAAATGGATATGCCGTAACCTATACTTTCGGACATTTATGTACCCTTTTAGAGCCTAAAGATTATAAACCTTATTGGAAAAGTTGGGATTTAAATAATTTACCAATGCTTCCAGAAAAATTTAGTACTAAAGTTACTGGAGATTCTGGAATACAAAAACAATTTAAAATTGTAAAATCGTTATTTGATAAAGCAGATGTCATTATAAACTGTGGGGATGCTGGTCAAGAAGGAGAACTTATTCAGCGTTGGGTTATTAACCAAGCCAATTACAAAGGAAAAGTTCAACGTTTATGGATTTCTTCATTAACAGAAGAAGCTATTAAAGAAGGGTTTGAAAACCTAAAACCATCAGAAGGATATGATAACCTATACTATGCTGGGTATTCTAGAGCTATTGGAGATTGGCTTTTAGGTTTAAATGCTACGCGTTTGTATACTGTTAAATTTGGGGGGTATAAACAAGTTTTATCTATTGGTAGAGTACAAACCCCTACTCTAGCTATGTTAGTTAATCGACATACTGAAATTAAAAATTTTAAACCCGTTCCTTACTGGGAATTACAAACATTATATAGAAATACCCTTTTTAGCTGTGAAGAAGGTCGTTTTTTAAAAAAAGAAGAAGGACAATCTTTTGCTAATAAAGTTAAAGAAAGTGATTTTGAAATTGTCTCTGTAACCAAAAAGAAAGGTAAAGAATATGCTCCTAAATTATTTGATTTAACAGGGTTACAGGTATATTGTAATAATAAGTTTGGATTTTCAGCAGATGAAACTCTGAAAATAGTTCAAAAGCTCTATGAAATGAAAGTAGTAACCTACCCAAGAGTAGATACTACTTTTTTACCAAATGATGTTTATCCTAAAATACCTTCTATATTACAGAGATTAACAAGCTATAGTACGTTAACCCAACCTTTATTAGGTAAAAAGATAAGAAAATCTACCAAAGTATTTAATGATAAAAAAGTAACTGATCACCATGCTATTATTCCTACAGGAATTCAAGTAAACTTACAATACAATCAACAACAAGTATATGATATTATAACCAAACGATTTATTGCTGTTTTTTATCCTGATAGTGATATTTCAAATACTGCAGTTATTGGTAAAGCAGATGAAGTTTCTTTTAAAACTACAGGAAAAGAAGTTCTAACAAAAGGTTGGCGTGTAGTTTTTGAATATGGTAAAGAAACTAAAAAAAATGATACTTCTGGTATGCTCCCTACTTTTACAAAGGGAGAAAAAGAACCTCATGAACCTTCTTTTTTAGAAAAAGAAACCAAACCTCCCCGTAATTATACAGAAGCAAGCTTACTTCGTGCAATGGAAACAGCTGGTAAACAGGTTGATGATGATGAAATGCGAGAGTTAATGAAAGAAAATGGAATTGGACGTCCATCAACACGTGCTAGTATAATAGAAACTTTGTTTAGAAGAAAATACATTGAACGCCAAAAAAAATTAGTTGTCCCAACTCAAACCGGAATTGATTTAATTAATATAATAGAAAATGAACTATTAAAATCTGCTGAATTAACTGGGCTTTGGGAAAAGCGATTAAAAGAAATTGAACGAGGTGATTATCATGCTTCTACTTTCATTAAACAAATGAAAAAAATGGTTGATGATCTTGTTTATGAAGTTAGATCTAGTACTAAAACTAAACGAATATCATATGAAACACAACAATCTAAAGAAGCTCCTGTAAAAATTAAATCTAAAAAGAAAACAGTTGTTGGTAAAAAATGTCCTAAATGTAATAAAGGTCTACTCTTAAAAGGTAAAACAGCTTACGGTTGTTCAACATTTAAAACAGGGTGTAAGTTTACACTACCTTTTGAGTATATGAAAAAGAAAATTTCTGAAAATCAACTTATCCGATTATTAGATAAGGGTTGTACAACCAATTTAAAAGGTTGGAATTCAGAAAATGGTAAAATTGAGGGATTAATTCGTTTTGATGAAAATTTTTCTCTTAAATTAGAAGCTAAACAATCTTCAAAATCCTCCTCAATAAAAGTTTCTAACTCAACAAATGCTTTAACATGTCCTAAATGTAGAAAAGGTCATCTTTTAAAAGGTAAAACAGCTTATGGATGTTCTGAATATAAAAATGGATGTGATTTTGTTTATACTTTTGAAAACATTAAAAAAGAATCAAATGGTAGAAAACTTACAAAAGAGTTAGTGTATAATATCATTTCAAGAAAATAGAACTCTATAAATATTTCGAAATTAAAAGTTTAAATAAATATATAATTTAAGGATTGAAAATTAAATGGCTCTACTCTTTTTTGTAATTAATATAACCAAGTTATATGTAGTTTTTTAAAAACAAGGCTAGTTGCAATTAATAACTATAAAGTTTTCAAATGTCTAGTCTAATTATTAAAAGTAATTTGAGCAATATTTAAGATTGATACATTTATATTTTCACAATATTTAATTTTTTGTGTATATTTTTATAAACTTAAAAAGAGATTAAACATAAACATGTAAAATCTCTTTATTCTTTTTAATAAAATGAGAATCTATTTTAAAGTTCTCATTGATTCAGTAGGGTATATATTTAATGGATAAATTAATTTTTAATTAATCTTCTATTCTTTCAATTTTAGCCCCTATCGCTCTTAATCGTTCTTCTATATTTTCATACCCTCTATCAATTTGCTCAATATTATGAATAATACTTGTTCCTTTTGCTGATAAAGCGGCTATTAGCAATGATATTCCTGCTCTAATATCAGGAGAGGTCATTTTAGTTGCCTTTAACTGACTTTGAAAATTATGACCAATAACGGTAGCTCTATGAGGATCACATAAAATAACTTTAGCCCCCATATCTATCAGTTTATCTACAAAAAACAAACGACTTTCAAACATTTTTTGATGAATCAATACTGTTCCTTTTGCTTGAGTAGCAACAACTAACACAATACTCAATAGATCAGGAGTAAATCCAGGCCATGGAGCATCAGAAACAGTTAATACAGAACCATCTATATAATTTTGAATTTCATAATTATCTTGTTCAGGAATATAAATATCATCCCCTTTTTTCTCAAGATTAATTCCAAGTTTTCTAAACACATTTGGTATTTGTCCTAAGTTTGGCCAACTTACATTTTTTATAGTAAGTTCAGATCTAGTCATAACTGCCATACCAATCCAACTACCTATCTCAATCATGTCAGGTAAAATAGTATGTTCGCACCCTTGTAATTCCTTAACACCATCAATGATTAGTAAATTCGAACCAACGCCAGAAATTTTTGCCCCCATACTATTCAACATTTTTGATAATTGTTGAATGTAAGGCTCGCAAGCTGCATTGTAAATAGTAGTTCTTCCTTTAGCTAATACAGCAGCCATTATAATATTTGCAGTCCCTGTCACAGAAGCTTCATCTAACAGCATTTCAGTACCTTGTAAACCAGAGTCAGTTTCTACACCGTAAAAATATTCTTCTCTATTATAGCGGAATTTAGCACCTAAATCAATGAATCCTTGAAAATGAGTATCTAAGCGTCGACGACCTATCTTATCTCCTCCGGGTCTTGGTATATAACCTTTACCAAAACGAGCTAATAAAGGACCTACAATCATGATTGAACCTCTTAATGAGCTTCCATCTTTTTTAAAATCAGCACTTTCAAGATAATCTAAATTAATAGCGTCTGCTTGAAAAACATATGAATTAGAGGATAATTTTTCAACTTTTACTCCTAATTCACCTAAAATAAAAATTAGTTTATTTACATCAAGAATATCAGGGATATTATTTATTCTTACTTTATCAGAAGTTAATAAAACAGCACAAATAACTTGTAAAGCTTCATTTTTTGCTCCTTGAGGTGTAATTGTTCCATTTAATTTTTGACTTCCTTCAATTTTAAATGATGCCATTTATTTTTTTCTGTATTTGTTGTTGTTAGATTTTGTTTTTGCGTTATTTTTATGTTGACCTTGATTATTTCTTTTACGAAGTAAGTTTTTACTTTCAGACAAGTTTTCTTCAGTGTTTCTTATGTCTAATTTCCCATCCGACAACTCATATAAATGGTCTAGTATTACTCCATCTTCAACTGTATCTTTATTCCAGTTTAAATAACATTTTTTCATATGATTGGCTATAGTAAAAATTAAAGCTTCTTTCATATCTCCAGTTTCCCATGTTAAAGCCACATCAATCATTGTTTGAATATTGGTTCCATAAAAACGATATTTTGATGCCGATTTAGGGTAGTCTAATTTTGCTGGTTTTTCAGTTAATTCTTCTTTAGACGGGGTTTCATAAGGCGAATCTACATCCAACTTAAAGTCTGCCATTATATGCAACTGATCCCATAATTTATGTTTAAAATCAGGAACATCTCGTAAATGTGGTTGCAAATTACCCATTACATGAATAATGGCTTTTGCCATTTTATTTCTTTCTTCTTTATCTTCAAGTTCAATACAGTGATTGACTAATTTTTGTATATGTCTTCCATATTCTGGGATAATTAAAGTAGTTCTCCCTGAATTATATTCTAAATCAAACGTCATTTCTCTATTTTTATATGCATGCAAAATAAGTAATTATTATGAATTACTTATCCTATTACTTTTAATTTTGCGAATTGTAATAATAATTTCTTCTTACCTACAGTTCCAAATTCTATTTCAGCTTTTTTATTCCCTTCCCCTCTAATGCTAATACCTTTCCAGTTCCAAAACGATTATGTTCAACAATATTTCCGATTACTATTTCACCGTCAAACAAATTAGTTTTTGAAGTAGCTTCCGACACCTTTTTTAGTTTACTTTTTGGAGGTATCATAGTCGCTTTTTCCTTCTTAGCTAAAAATTCTTTTCTCTTCTTTTGAATTGGTTTTTGAAATCTAATTTTTTTAGATGAATCATCATCACCAAATAAACTTGCATCTATAAACCTATTGCTTGAAGGTTCAGGTACTTTTGGTGCTAAATATTCAACATATTTATCGTCTATTTCTTCGAGAAAACGACTTGGTTCACCATCAGTTAGTTTACCCCATCTATAACGTGTTTGCGCGTATGTTAAATATGCGACTTTTTCAGCCCTTGTAAGAGCTACGTAAAACAAACGTCTTTCTTCTTCTAGTTCACTACGTGTATTCATACTCATAGCAGAAGGAAATAAACTTTCTTCTAAACCAACGATATACACATAAGGGTATTCTAATCCTTTAGATAAATGTATAGTCATTAATGAAACTCTTGGTGTATCATCTTTTTCACTATCAAAATCTGTTGCTAAAGCTACGTCTTCTAAAAATGAAGTAAGAGATGCATCTTCACCTGTTTCAATTTTGTCTGTTATAAAATCTTTAATACCGTTTAATAATTCTTGAACATTTTCTACTTTATTAACTGCTTCAGGCGTGCCATCTTTTTGTAAATCTTTTACTAATTGTGTTTGCTTCACAACTAAATCTGCCATTTCAAATGCATTTTTAGTTTGTGCTTCAATTTGCAAACGTTGCATCATATTTATAAAATTTTGCAACTTCGTTTTTGTTCCAGAATTTATTTTAATATCAATTTTATCAAGATGCTTAATAATATCAAAAATTGATTTTTTATAATGATTTGCAGCTATGGCTAATTTATCCAATGTTGTAGCACCAATACCCCGAGCAGGATAATTGATAATTCTTTTTAAAGCTTCTTCATCATTTGGATTTATTAAAATACGTAAATAAGATAATAAATCTTTAATTTCTTTACGTTGATAAAATGAAATTCCTCCGTAAATTTTATACTTGATATCTTTCTTTCTTAAAGCATCTTCCATTGCTCTTGACTGAGCATTGGTTCTATATAAAATTGCAAAATCATTATTTGTTAATTGATGATTCATTTGGTTTTCCCAGATAGATTGAGCCACAAAACGACCTTCTTCTCCATCAGAAATTGTTCGCATAATTTTGATACTTTCACCAGGATCATTTGCAGTCCATACTTCTTTATCAAGTTTTGTTTTATTTTTATCTATAACACTATTTGCAGCTTCTACAATATTACTTGTAGAACGGTAGTTTTGTTCTAATTTAAAGGTTTTAACATCCGGATAATCTTTTTGAAAATTCAAAATATTATTGATGTTAGCTCCACGGAAACTATAAATACTTTGTGAATCGTCACCAACAACGCATATGTTTTGAAAACGGTCTGCTAATGCTCTTACTATTAAATATTGTGAGTGATTGGTATCTTGATACTCATCAACCATAATGTACCTAAAGCGATCTTGATATTTAGCTAACACTTCTGGAAAACGTGCTAACAACTCATTTGTTCTTAACAATAAATCATCAAAATCCATTGCACCTGACTTAAAGCACCTATCAACATACTCTTTATATATATCACCAACTTTTGGTCTGCTTGCCTGTAAATCGGCTTCCTGTAAATCAGAATTATTGAAATAAGCTCTTACGGTTATCAAGCTATTTTTAAATGATGATATTCTACCTAAGATCTGCTTGGGTTTATAGCGATCTTTATCCAAGTTCATTTCTTTGATAATAGTAGTTATTAATCGAACTGAATCCTGTGAATCGTAAATTGTAAAATTAGAAGGATATCCTAGTTTATCAGATTCAGATCTTAAAATACGTGCAAAAACAGAGTGAAAGGTACCCATCCATAAATTTTTTGCTTCACTGTATCCTACAACACTACCAATACGCTCTTTCATTTCACGAGCTGCCTTATTTGTAAATGTTAGCGATAATATATTAAAAGAGTCGACTCCTCCTTGCATTAAGTGTGCTATTCGAAAGGTTAAAACACGTGTTTTACCGGACCCTGCTCCTGCTATGATTATCATTGGGCCATCTTTTTGTAAAACGGCTGCTCTTTGTGGTTCGTTAAGTTGCTCTAAATAAGTGTTCAAAGAAATATAAATTGAAAGAATTTAAAAACGGAAAATTAACTATTCTTTTATGTTTTATAAAATATGTGAGCACTTTTTTATTCACAGTCTATTATTTGTTTTTTTAACTCCTTTTTTATTTTTTTTTATTGCTTTTTAAAGAAGACTTGTATATTCGCATTTCATAGAATTTATAATTTAAACATGGAAGATAAAATTATTGAAGGATTGGCATACGCTTTGCCTGCATTAGTAACTGGAGGTGTTGCTTATTTTATTTTAAGTGCATTTATTAATCAAGATAATACTGAAAAAAAGTTCAATGCTTTAATTCAAAAGAAAAAAGAAAGTTTACCTATTAAACTTCAAGCATATGAAAGAATGTTGTTGTTTTGTGAGCGTATAAATCCTACAAAATTATTAATTCGTGTCACCCCTATTGGAAATAAAACAGAAGATTATCTTCAATTACTTATCTCTAGTATTGAACAAGAATTTGAACATAACTTAGTACAACAACTTTATATTTCAGAAAATAGTTGGAAGGCTGTTTTAACTTCTAAATTAGCAATTATATCTAAGTTAAGAAAAGTTGCTGAAAACGCTGAAACATCTAAAGATTTACGTGAAAATGTTTTAATTGATTATAGCAAAGAAGAAAATCCAACTGAAATGGTTGTGACTTTTTTAAAGAAAGATGTTCAAAAACTTCTGTAATATAAGTTACTAAAGAATAAGATAGGCATGTATCTAATTAAAAGTTATTAGTTTAAAATTTTCTTCAAAAAAGTATAAGCTTTCTTTTCTAATATATCAACAGTTCCATCTGCAAATATTACTTTCTTAATATCTTCAAGAAGTAATTTTTTGTCATTTTCTGAGTAACTATTATCTTCTAAGTATTCGTGTACTTTTTGTAATTTAATACCTTCATCAGCATCGATTACTATCTCAGTATGCATTTTATTATATAACTTCTCATTGATAGTCGAAATTATATATTCGCTTTCTTCTTTTGTTTCTATATAGTTGCAATGAGCAACAAATAAAAGCACATAAGTTCTAAACTCTTCTTTCGTCCACATCATTTCAATATTATTTTTCAATTGGTAACTCTAAGTTACTTGCCCATTCAGTCCAGGAACCGTCATATACAGCATAATTTTTAATCCCTAAAATTTCAGCTCCTAAAGCTAAAATACATGCAGTTATTCCTGAACCACAAGTAAAAATTATTGAATTATTACTTACTTTAGAAAAAAGAACTTCAAGCTCTTCCTTACCTTTCATTTTGTTTATGTTTTGAACTTCTGTGTAAGCTAAATTAAACGAAGAAGGTATATGACCACCTCTTAAATCAGCTCTAGGCTCAGGCTCTTTAGCCTCAAATCTACCCTTAGATCTAGCATCCAAAATATAGACATTATTATTTGCTGTAGCCTTAATAACATCTTTAGTATAGCTAACTTTTTCCGTTCGGAAATTCACTCGAAAATTACCTGTAAAAATTTCTCTTTCTTGAGGCTCCTCTACTAAAAAACCTGCTTTTTTCCAGGCAGGAAGACCTCCATTTAAAACAGCAATATTATTAAATCCAAAAGTTTTAAACATCCACCAAACCCTAGCTGACGAATACACACCTATATCATCATATACTATAATACAACTATCATTATTTACTCCTAATTTTCGAGCTTCTTTCTGAAAATATTCTTTAGATGGTAACGTATTAGGGTATTTAGCTTCTTTTTTTAAGAAAACATTTTTCAAATCAAAAAAAACAGCATTTACAATCTGTTTCTTTTGATCAATTGTATTTTTTTTAGTGGTAACTTTTTTAATTGTCGCGTCTAAAATTATCAAATTTTCAGCGGTTAATTTATTTTCTAACCATTCGACATCAACAACAGGGCTGTTTATTTTTAAATTCATTTACATAAATAAAAAGTTAATTTTACATTAGGGTATGTTATATAACTAGTACTAAAGCCTTAGTTTATTTAACTTCTTCATAATTATCGTCCCAGTTTTTTGGTCTTGGATCCCCTAATTTCCCTACTGATTTAGCAACAATCATTGAAACAGTTGCATCACCTGTTACGTTTATTGTTGTACGTAACATATCTAAAGGTCTATCAACTGCAAAAATTAATGCTAAAGCTACTGGATATAAGTCCTTTGGAAACCCTATAGACTCAAGAACTATTACTAACATTACCATACCGGCACCTGGAACAGCTGCACTACCTATAGAAGCTAATAAAGCTGTTAATACGATAGACATTTGATTTGCAAACCCTAGACCTTCAGGCCATAGCACCTGCATAACAAACACAGCTGCAACGGCTTGGTATAAACTTGTACCATCCATATTAATAGTTGCACCTACTGGTAATACAAAGCTAGATACTTCCTTATCTACTCCAATGTGTTCTTCAACACGTTCCATTGTTACAGGAAGTGTGGCTGCACTTGAACTTGTTGAAAAAGCTAATAATTGTGCTGGACTCAATTGTTTTAAAAACCACAATGGGCTTTTTTTAGTGTAAACACTAACTAAAATACAATAGAAAACAATCATTATTAAGAGTCCAAATACTACTACCCCTGCATATTTTAATAGCGCCAATAATATATCAGGGTCTCCTGAAGTAACAACTACATTTGCTAATAATGCAAAAACAGCAAATGGAGAAATTAACATAATTAAGTCTACCATTTTAAGAATCGCATCATTTAAACTATCAAAGAAGTCTTTTAATGGTTTTGCTTTCTTCTCTCCAATTAGTAATATTGATATACCTAAAAATATGGTAAAAAAGATAACTTGAAGCATTGCCTTGTTATTTCCCATAGCTTTAATAGCATTATCTGGAACCATATCAACTACAAACTGAAGAGGTCCACTATTTTTTTGTTTCCCTGCTTCTGTTATTTTTGCAGTAATACTTGAGCTTTTAGCATATGTATTTGTTAACTTATCAACTGTTTCTTCAGAGATACCATCTCCAGGTTGCATTACATTAACCAAAACTAAACCTATAGTGATTGCAGCTACTGTTGTTCCAATATAAATTAATATCGTTCTAACCCCTATGTTTTTAAATTTAGAGATATCTTTTAAATCCGATATTCCTTTGATAAGAGAGGCTACTATTAATGGAACAGCTATTAATTTTAATAGTTTTACAAAAATAGTTCCGAGAGGCTTTATCCAATCAGACACAAAATTGTTCCACCCTAATTGTAATGCTAAAAATCCAAAAAGAATTCCTAAAAGCATTCCTATTAAGATTTGCCAATGTAGCGCTAATTTTTTCATATACGTTTAAGTTATTTTTTCTAGATGCTAAAAGTATAAATAATTATTTAAAAAATGTGTGACTTTAAATTTGTATCTTGTGTCTCAGTATATAGAAACAATTTTTTAACATTTTAAACAAACCAAACAAGAAATGGCAGGTATTTTAGACTTATTAGGCAGTGACTTAGGTAAAACAATTATATCAGGTGTTGCTGGATCTACTGGACAAGACACGAATAAAACTAGTAGTGTTTTAACAATGGCATTACCAGTTTTAATGAAAGCGATGCAGCGTAATGCGTCAACTCCTGAGGGAGCTGAAGGTTTAATGGGAGCCATTACTAAGAAACATGACGGAAGTATTCTAGATAATCTTGGTGATTTATTTAATGGTGGTGTTGATAATGATGTAGTTCAAGATGGTGGCAACATATTAGGTCATATCTTAGGAAATAAGCAACAAGGTGTTGAGCAAGTTATTGGGCAAAAAGCAGGAATTGATTCTGGCTCTGTTGCAAATATCTTAAAAGTAGCGGCTCCAATTTTAATGGGGGTTTTAGGAAAACAATCTCGTCAAAATGGAGTTAGTAACTCTGGTGATTTAGGCGGATTACTTGGTGGACTGCTTGGAGGAAACTCAACACAAAAAGAACAAAGTTTTTTAGAAAAGATATTAGATGCTGATGGTGATGGAAGTGTTATTGATGACGTTGCAGGAATGGTGTTAGGTGGAGGTAATCAACAAAAATCTTCTGGTGGAGGATTATTAGGTGGTTTACTTGGTGGTTTATTTGGAAAAAAATAAAACCTAATTACATATTAAAAAAAGAGAGTTCAATTGAGCTCTCTTTTTTATAGGTATTTACCCCTAATTTATAGTATGTATTATTAATTTAAATTTTTAATTAATTGAACAACTCATATTGTCCTTTTATTTTAATAACAACAATAATATCATCATCAATAAGATTTTTAAAATACCAACCGTGTTTTCCTTCAAAAGGAGCTGTTAAAGTTCCTCCCATATTGTTAGAATATGCTACTGTATAGCTTTCGTAAAAAACATCTTTTGGGGGATTTTCTTGTTTTACTTCTCCATGAAAATCAGTAAAAAGAATTTGCTTAGCTGTTGACCATTCATATTTCATGCTTCCATACTTTAGCATTTTAACTTTGTATTCTATACCTTTCTTTGCTGGTACAATAACTTTAATACTATCTTCTCTTTCTGAAAATTGCTCTTTAGGAGCAGGGTTATTAGCTTCAATAGGTTTTAATATATCAATAGAACCAACATCATCTATTTTTATCTTTTTAAAATTTAAACTTGATGTTGAAGATTTATTAGTTTTAACTTCTTTTTTATATAGTTTATTAAAACCAAATAGTTTTCCTGTACCTAAAAGATCAATACCATACTCCGCAGGTAAAACAGCTACTAAAAGTACTATCATACCAATAAAAAATGCTAAAAATATTGATTTCAATATCTTTATTTTATCATTTAAAGATTGATTGTTTGTTTTCATATTTATATTTTAAGAAGTTAAATATCCTGTTAATTGATATCCTAATAATAAAAATCCTGCAGCCATTAAAAGTATATTAGTAATTTTAGAAAACTTTAAAAAACTTTCATATTGTCTCCAAAAAGAAATGCATAATAAAATAAAACCTAAAGCTAAAAATTGCCCTACTTCTACCCCTAAGTTAAACCCCAATAAATTTATAAAAAGACCATCTTTATCAAATTCAAACTCTTGTAGTTTAGAAGCTAATCCAAACCCATGAAATAAACCAAAAATTAATACTGCTTTTTTAGTATTAGGTTGTTTTCCTGTAAGAGTTTTAAATCCTCCAATGTTATCAAGTCCTTTATAAACGATCGACAACGCAATAATTGCATCTATCAAAAATATATTGATATTAATACTAGTCATAACGCCTATAAGAAGTGTAATACTATGCCCTATTGTAAAGTAAGTTATGTAGGTTATAATTTCTTTTGTTTTATATAGAAAAAATATAACTCCAATTAAAAACAATAAATGGTCATAGCCAGTAATCATATGTTTAGCTCCTATGTAAAGAAAAGGGCCAAATGCTATGCCTTTATTATTTAATAAAAATAATTCTGTTTTATCATCCACACCATGAGCAAAACTTATTAAAGGAATAAGAAGCAACATTAGTAATAATAGGCTTGTTCGTTTATTTTTAAAATCCATTTTAATTCTTTTAATATGTTATCCTATAATATCACCACTCACTTGTTTTACAAATCACCTATTAAACGGTTTAATTAAATTAATCTAATATTTATACTTCTATAAAAACAGATTTAAACTTTATTAAATAGTTTTAAAGGAATGAATTTAACATCAATTTGGCCCACAAATATAAAGCTTTCACTGTCTTTTTCTAGAATTACTTCCTCTTCTAAAGCAAAGTATTTTCATCTTATATTTTAATACACTAATACACAAATATTTCTAATTTTAATAACAATTCTCATTGTTACAAAAAAAGTAATTCATTAAAAGAAATCCATAACATTGATTTTATGGATTTAATAAGTACTTTTTTAATTTCTATTGCTTCTATTAGCACTTCGATTTTTATCTGAGGTTTTTTGATTAAACTTATAAACAAAACTTAAACTAAACCTTTGAGCATTTCTATTTCTTATTTGATTTATTTTATAATTACTTCCTACAATGTTTTCTCTAATTTTACTACTGTTAAATGGATTAGATATATTTAATATAAGAGTACCATTATTTTTAAATAAACTTTTACTCACTGCAAAATTCATATAAGTTATTGGTAATGTTGTAGTTTGTACATTTACTCTTTGTCCAATATGATATATTCTTGTTTGTAGCCTTACCCCTTTTGGAATTTGTATACTTGTTGAAAAATTCACAAACCAAGTTTTATCAGAAATTGTTGCATCTGAAGAATTTATTTCTCCAGTTTGTTTATAATTATATGCATTAAAATCTCCCGAAAACTGTAACCATTTTATTGGTTTATACGATCCTGAAAGCTCAAAACCATAGCGTTTTTCATTCTCTAAATTAATTGGAGATTGAACAAAAATACCTAAATTTTCAACTGTTTCATATTGAAAAACATTTTTTGTATCTGAAAAATAAATCGATGGACTTAATCGAAACTTTTTTATTCTATAGTTAAAAGATAACTCAAACAAATCTGTATAACTCGGTTGTAACAAAGGATTACCAGTGAATTGTGCTGTAAAATCTCTTAATTCAATAAAAGGATTTAATTGCCATAAAGAAGGTCTTCTAATTCTTTTACTATAACTAATTTGTCCTGAAAAGTTGTCTTTAAATTCATATCCAATGGTAGCTGAAGGAAACAAATTTGTATAACTATTATTTAAATTTAATTGTTTTATAATACTACTTATAGACACCTTTGTTGATTCTAATCGTAAACCAAATTGAAAATTAAATTTATTATTTTTTAAACTATATTGAGTGTAAGCTGCAATTATCTTCTCTTTATATTTTAATTTATTATTAATCCCATTAATAATTTCAAAGCTTCCATTTTTTAATTCTTCAGCTAAAAATTCGTTGACTATATTTCTGTTTTCAAACTTACCTCCAAACTCTAATTTTCCTTTGTTAGCTAAGGTAGTTTTATAATCTGTTTGAATAGTAATATCATCTGTATTCGTTATCCCCCTTGTATTAATTGTTGCAATTGGTATTTTTGTTGGATATGTCTGCTCAGTTTTCAAGTTCCAAACTTTGTTACTATTCCAAAAATCATATTGGAAATCTAGTGTAAACTTAGTATCACTAGCATCGAATTCTTTTGTAAAATTGGCCTCTAATTGATTATAATCTCTCTTTTCTTTTGAGTTTCCAAGTGTAAAAACTGAAGTTTTATTATTCATAGGTGTTGAAAAATTATAATCTAATGTTGTTGCATCAATATCTTTGGTTTCATTCCTATAATAAGCAAGAGTTATTGTGTTTTTATCATTTATATAGTAATCAGTTCCAAAATAAAACAACTTACCATCATCATGTCTATTTTCATCTTCATTTTGAGTTAAAAATGTTGTAGCGCCATTTTTTATTGTTTCCTGATTTTTTGAATACTCTCCTTCATAATCTGTATAACGAATTCCTAAGTTTGTAAAAACATTAAACTTTTTAGTTTTGAAATTCACATTTCCTAAAGCTCTATAATCATTTGGAATTCCTGCTACCAAACGAACCTGACCATTTAAACCTGATTTTCTATTTTTCTTTAAAATTATATTAATAATACCAGCTCCACCAGATGCATCGTACTTCGCTGAAGGATTAGTTATTACCTCTATTTTTTCTATTATATCTGCAGATAACTGCTCTAAAGCCTGTGCCTGAGTTAAACCTGATCTTCTTCCATCAATTAAAATTTGAACATTTGAATTTCCACGTAAACTTACGGTACCATTAGGGCTTACATTAACTGAAGGAACATTATTTAAAACATCAGTTGCCATTCCTCCTTGTGAAGTAATATCTTTACCAACCCTAAATACTTTTTTTCCCAGTTTTAAAGAAACTTCTGACGCTTCTCCTTTTACAACAACCTCTTCTAATGCTTTAGAATCCTCATTCAACATAATTTTACCTAAATCAATGTTTTTTTTATTTTTAGAAATTGTTATCAATTTTTCACTAGAAACAAAACCAATGTATTGAATTTCTAAAAAATAATTTTGCTCATTCAATTTAGTAAAAGTAAAGCCTCCATTTTCTTTTGTTACAGTTCCTTCTATAATTTCCTTTTTAATATTTTTTAAGACAACAGTAGCATAAGGTAAAGGTTCATTCATATTATCTGTAATAACACCTGACACTCTTCCTTTATCAGTGTTTTTTTGAGCATAAATTGAAAAGCTAATAAATAAAAAGCTTAAAAATGTAATAAGTGACTTCATAACTTGAATATTTAAATTTTCATCAAAATTCAATACTTTACCTACTTCTTTTTAATATTCTTATGTCAACTGCTCTATTATTTTGTCAACTACTCTAGCAACATATTTATTTGATTTATTTTTACCCTAAGAATTATACCAAATGGAAAAAATACTTTACATAATTATTCTTCTTGTTTTTAGCGCATGTTATCATACAAAAAATGATAGTACATATACTATTACAGATGTTTCTAAAACTTTATTTAAAATTGGAGACAATGCTTTATGGTCAAAACAAGGCTTTGATGATAGTGATTGGACTTCGCAAAAGAAAATTCCAGAAAATGACGAAATATTTTGGGCTAGAAAAAAAGTTAATATTACAAAATCTCCAGATTCTCTTCAAGTAATAGGATTAAGTATTCATTCATTTGGTGCTTATGAAGTTTATTGGGATGGGTATTTTATTGGAAGAAATGGAATTCCTGGTAAAGAATTTAAAAGAGAAAAAACTGGAACAACAAATGAAAGTTTTATTATTCCTAACAACTTACTTACTGAAGGCAGTCACACTATAGCTTTAAGAATGTCTCAACTTTATGAAAAAAAAGACACACGAAATATTTATACTTATATAGTAGATTATAAGTATTTAATTACTTATAAATTAAAAGATACCATTTATATAAACATATTAGCTGGCGCATTTCTTCTTACTTGTATTTACTATTTTTTTTTATTTATTAATGATAAAAAACAATATACAATGCTATTATTTAGTTTATCCAGTCTTTTGTTTTTTCTTTTAATTATTATGGAATATATTAAGTTTTATGTTCCCATACATTATTCTAACTTCGTACTTCGTTTAAAAGTAATTGGTATTCTGACTTTATTAATTTCATTTTTAGTTCCTTACTATTTTTCTATTCAATTTCCTTTCAAACATCGAAAAAAACTTATAGTAATGTATGTTATTTTCTTATTATTAATTTATAATTTTTATTCTCATTCATTTGATTTAACAGCTCTTTTTCTATCACAAACGATGTGGTTATCTTCAACTATTATAATCTCTTATGCTATCTATAAAAAACAAAAAAGTGCTATTATCATATTAATAGGTTTAATACTAAGTTTTATCATTTATAAAGTTTCAATCTATGATGTTAGCTTGTTTGTAAGCTTTAGTATCATCTCCTTATGTATGTTTTATTTATTATCATTAAAACTAAAAGAGCAAAGACTCGCTTTTGAATATTCAATAGCTGAATCAACACGATTAAAATATGAATTGCTAAAAAAGAATATTCAACCTCACTTTTTAATGAATACTTTGACATCTTTAATAGATTGGGTTGAGGAATCTCCTGAAAAAAGTGTTAAATTTATTGAGGCCTTAGCAGAAGAATTTGATGTGTTAATTCAAATTGAAAATGAAAAACTAATTCCTATATCACAAGAAATAAAACTATGTAAGAGTCATTTAAATATTATGAAATACAGAAAAGAAGTAGATTATATTTGGAAAGATGAAGGGGTATTAGATGATACTACCCAAACCATTCCTCCTGCTGTTATTCACACGCTTCTTGAGAATGGAATTACACACTGTTCTCCTTTAAATAACAATACTATGACCTTTAAATTAAGTGTAAAAGCAACAAATGAAAATTTAATATATACATTTATAACCTATGGAGAGGTACGAAATAAAATTAAAAATAATACTGGAGGTACAGGGTTTAAGTACGTAAAAGCTAGACTAACTGAAAGCTATGGAGACTCATGGGTATTTACTTCAAATTCAATAGAAAACGGTTGGAAAAATGTTATTCAAATAAATAAACCATGAAAATTTTAATTATTGAAGATGAATCAAGGATTGCGAAAAGAATTGAGCGTATGACCAAAGAATTCTTTTTGAATACTTTGGAAAGTATTACTTGTTTACATACATTATCAGAAGGGGTAATTTTTATTCAACAAAACAAACTTGATTTAGTTTTATTGGATTTAAATTTAAATGGTGAAAGTGGATTTAACATCTTAAAAAGTAGTGTATCTGAGGCTTTTCATACAATTATCATTTCTGCAAATAAACAAGAAGCTTTGACAGCATTTGAATATGGAGTTTTAGATTTTATTCCAAAGCCTTTTAATAAATCAAGACTTGATCAAGCATTTAATAGGATTATAAAAAAAGAAGAAGTTACTACTGAAAATTTACAGTTTTTAGCGATAAAAAAAAGAAATGGAATTCAATTAATTAGCATTAATGAAGTAATTTACATAAAGGGGGCTGGTGTATACACTGAAGTATACCTAACAAATGGAGAAAAAGAGCTACATGATAAATCTTTAGAAAAACTTACACAACTATTACCTAAAACCTTTTACCGTATTCACAAATCTTACTTAGTTAAGATTACTGAAATTAAAGAATTAATTATACAATCAGGAAGTAAATACTCAATAGAGTTGAAAAACAATAATATTCTACCAGTTGGGAGAACTAGATATAAAAAACTAAAGGAATCATTACTATAAAAAACCTATTTCAAAATTGAAATAGGTTTTAAAAAAAATTAGTAATTTGTCTATTTTGTATTATGTAAGCATTCCTCCATCAACTGATATTGTTTGACCTGTAATATAGGCACTCATATCTGATGCTAAAAACACACAAGCATTTGCTATATCTTTTGGGCTTCCTCCTCTTTTTAAGGGAATTTCATTTCGCCAACCTTCAACTACTTTCTCGTCTAACTTGGCAGTCATTTCAGTTTCAATAAAACCAGGAGCAACTACATTACTTCTTATATTTCTAGAACCTAACTCTAAAGCTACAGACTTAGAAAAACCAAGAATACCAGCTTTAGAAGCTGCATAGTTTGCTTGACCTGCATTTCCTTTTAAACCTACAACAGAACTCATATTAATAATTGATCCTGCACGTTGTTTCATCATTGGACGAATTACTGCTTTTGTTAAATTAAAAACAGACTTTAGATTAACTTGTATAACCTTATCAAAATCATCTTCAGAAATACGCATCAATAAATTATCTTTAGTAATACCTGCATTATTTACTAAAATATCTATAGTTCTAAATTCCTTTAAAACATCTTTAGCTAATTCTTGAGCGGCATCAAATTCAGCTGCATTAGATTGGTATCCTATAGCTTTTACACCTAAATCTGTTAATTCTTTTTCTAATGCTTTAGCTGCATCTACTGATGAGCTATAAGTGAAAGCAACATTAGCTCCTTGTGCTGCAAATTCTAAAGCAATACCTCTACCAATACCTCTGGTTGCTCCAGTTATAATTGCTGTTTTATTTTCTAAAAGTTTCATTTATTAGTTGTTTTAACAATAGCAAATATACTATAATAGTCTTTAAACTATAATTTTCGTGTTTAAAAATATAAATGGATAATTTCTATTCTAGCAATAAAAAAACCATAGATTTTTTTTAGAAAAAACCTATGGTTTAAAATAGTTTTACAAAGGTTTAACCTATTGTTTAACCTCTTTTTTATCTACGTAATTAAATAATTCATCTACATCTAATTCTGTAATTTTACCTAATTTCTGTAACGACTTAACATCTAAGTCTTTTTTATTTCCAATTACCATTACGTTATATGACTCTCCTTTAATATTCTTATCAAAGAACGATTTTAAATCAGTAATAGTCATATTTTTAATCGTGTTATACATTTCTTCACGATTGTCATTATCAATTCCTAAATTCTTTAATCGTTCATAAGACCAAAAAATATTAGACTTTGTAATTCTTTGAGCTGCTATTTTCTTTAGTGTAGCTTCTTTAGCTGAATTAAACTGTTTTTCGGCTTCAGGCATATTATTCATTAAATCCATCATTGCATCCACTGCTTGCGATAATTTATTTGCCTGAGTACCAACGTACGCCATAACATAGTTTGAATCATCTTTCTTTCTTGCATTGCTATAAGATGCAAATGCAGAGTATGCCAGAGACTTACTTTCTCTAATTTCCTGAAATACGATTGAAGATAACCCGCTACCAAAATAGGTATTGAATAACGTTGATGCAGCTAAATTTTTAGGATCAAAAGGAGCTCCTTTAGCTAAGAATAGTAACTCACTTTGAACCATATCATAATTAGTAAAAAACACATTACCTCCAGTTTCAGTTTCTTTATATGTTTTTTTCTCAGGGTAATCTTTCAATTCACCATATAACTTATGGTGTGTATTTAAAGCAGAAACAGCTCCATCAATATCTTTTCCATAATAAAAAATACGTTGTTTATAGTTCTTCATATCTTTTACAATATTCACTAACTCTTCAGGATTTATTGCTTTTAATTCATCTATTTGCATAATATCACGCAAACGAGAATTTTTACCATATTTACCATAATTCATTAATCCTCCCCAAAGAATATTACCTTTCTGAGTCTTTCCATCTTGACGCCCCTTGTAAATTTTTTCTACATATTTAGCATAAGCTTCAGGCTCTGCTTTCGCATTATCCCATAAATGTTCAAGTAATTCAAGACCTTTTGATAAATTTTCTTTTAATCCTCTTAAACCTACATATGTTTTATCATTTTGAGCACTAACATAATAATCAATACCTAATTTATAAAACTCTTTTTTAATTTCCTCAGCAGAATATTTATCTGTACCTATATACTCTAAATAACCTGCAGCTAAACTTAACTTTTTATTATGATCTCCACCCATATCAAAAATGATATTTAAGTCAAATAAATCATTTTTTTCATTAAGTACATAAGAAACATTAATGTCATTAGATGTTTTTGTTTCCTTAATTGCTGTTTTATAGTCTATGAACTTTGGTTTTAAAGTAGCAGATTCAATTTTATTAAAAGCTTGAACATACTCAGAACTTTTACCTCTATTTAAATTCACAGGAGTTATTCCAGGGTTTTCAACTTTTACGATGCTCTTATCTTCACCTTTTCTCTTATAGGTAACTACATAGTTGTTTTGGTAAAATTTATTCGCAAAAGCTACTAATTCATTTTTAGTAATTTTCTTTAAATCGTTTAAAAATTTAACTTTATCTTCCCATTTTTCATGGTGAATAAAAGCATTATAATAAGCACTTGCTAAAGCTGTATTGTTTTCATACTGACGTGTTTGACTTAATTTCAAGTCATTCACTACAGCTTCAATCATCCACTCGTCAAATTCTCCTTTTTTTAACTTTTCAATTTGCTCCAATAATAAATCTTTAACTTCTTCTAAAGATTGTCCTGATTTAGGACTACCAGTAAAATTATGATATCCATAATCATTTAAAAATGTAGGGTTACAACTAGCTCTTTGAACAACTTGTTTTTGATTTAAGTTTAAATCTAATAAACCTGCGTTACCATTAGCCATAATCATGTCACATAATGTAACTAATTTCTCTTCTTCAGAGTTTACTCCATTAGAACGAAACGCTATAGAAATACTCTCAGATGTTGGACCAAAACCTCTTTTATTATTGGTTGAGTAATTGCATCTTCTTTAGGTAATACTGGATGCTTTAATTCTTTTTTCTCAAATTTTCCAAAATTATCATTAACCTTTTTAATTGTAGCTTCAAAATCAAGATCACCTACTAATACCACAGCCATATTATTTGGTACATAATACTTATCAAAATAATTATTGATATCTACTAGAGAAGGATTCTTCAAATGTTCAGCTGTACCAATCGTTTTTTGTTGTCCATAAGGGTGTTTAGGAAACAATCCTTCTAACATTGCAGCATAAAGTTTTCTAAAGTCATTATCTTGACCTCTGTTAAACTCTTCAAATACTGCCTCTAACTCAGTATGAAATAAACGTAATACTAAAGTACTAAAACGCTCAGATTCTATACTTAACCACTTATCTAGTTCATTTGCAGGAATTTTATTTTTATATACAGTTTCTTCAAACCATGTATGAGCATTTGTTCCTGTTGCTCCTAATGATTTTATCATTTTATCATATTCATTAGCGACAGAAAAATTAGAAGCTTCTAAAGAAACTCTATCTATTTCTTTGTAAATAGCTTTCTTCTTTTCAGGATTTTCTTCTGCTCTATGTTGCTCATATAAATCAGAAATTTTTTTCAAAAATTCTTTTTCTTTCTCCCAATCTAAAGTTCCAATTTTGTGAGTACCTTTAAATACCATATGCTCCAAATAGTGAGCTAAACCAGTAGACTCTTTTGGATCATAATTAGACCCTGCACGAACTGCAATATATGTTTGAATTTTAGGTTCATCAGTATTTTTACTTAAATATACTTTCAAACCATTTTTTAGTGTATACAAACGAAGCCCAGTAGGGTCATTTGCTACTGTTTCGTATGCAAAGCCGTTTGCATCTGTTTTTTGTTCAGTTTTTACTTCGTTATTTGTAGAGGTTGTTTGTTTACAACTTGACACAAATACAAGTAACATACTAACTAATAGTAACTTAAATTTCATCATGATAATTAATAGTATTTGATTAAAATAAAAAATCCGTTGAATTTACAAATTCAACGGATTTTATTTAGTTAAATTATGTTAATTCAACATTTTTTTTTAATTGTGGATAAATTAAGCTAAAACTTTAGCTACCATTTCTCCTATTTTAGCTGGAGATTCTACAACGTTAACTCCGTTTTCAGCTAATATTTTCATTTTTGCTTGAGCAGTATCATCATCACCTCCTACAATAGCCCCAGCATGTCCCATTGTTCTTCCAGCTGGTGCAGTTTGTCCTGCTATAAAACCTACGACAGGCTTTCTATTTCCATCTGCTTTAATCCAACGAGCTGCTTCAGCTTCTAAATTACCACCTATTTCACCAATCATTACAATTGCTTCAGTTTCATCATCATTCATCAATAACTCAACAGCTTCTTTTGTAGTAGTTCCTATGATAGGATCACCACCAATACCAATAGCAGTAGTTATTCCAAAACCTTGCTTTACAACTTGATCAGCTGCTTCATATGTTAATGTTCCAGATTTAGAAACAATACCAACTTTTCCTTTTTTGAAAATAAATCCTGGCATAATTCCAACTTTAGCTTCATCAGGAGTAATAACTCCAGGACAGTTAGGACCTACTAAAGTACAATCTTCTTTGGCATCTATGTAAGCCTTTACTTTTACCATATCAGCTGTAGGAATACCTTCAGTAATACAAATAATTACTTTTATTCCTGCTTCAGCTGACTCCATAATAGCATCAGCGGCAAATGCAGGTGGTACAAAAATAATAGAAGTATCAGCACCTGCTTTTTGCACAGCATCATCTACTGTATTAAAAACTGGTTTACCTAAGTGTTCTTGACCTCCTTTACCTGGTGTAACACCTCCAACAATGTTGGTTCCATAATCTATCATTTGACCAGCATGAAAAGTTCCTTCACTACCAGTAAATCCTTGTACTATAATTTTTGAATCCTTATTTACTAAAACACTCATTGGTTTGTTTTTATTTTAAATTTGCTATGACAAAAATAGTTTTTTAGAACTTATTTTTGAAACTTTTATTTCTTTTTTTGTTCTTTTAGGAAACGTTTTATTTCGGCAATCTCTTTTAACTTTTCTCTTGACTCTGAAATTGGAGTTCCAAAGTAAGATTTACCACCTTTAATAGATTTTGTAACTCCTGTTTGCCCAAGAATTACAGCACCTTTTCCTATTGTAATACCACTATTTGTACCTACTTGCCCCCAAATAGTTACTTCATCTTCTATTATTACACAACCTGCAATCCCTGTTTGAGAGGCAATCAAACACTTTTTTCCTACAACGGTATCATGACCAATATGTACTTGATTGTCTATTTTTGTACCTTCTTTAATGGTAGTATTACCAGTTACACCTCTATCAATAGTACAAGATGCTCCTAAGTCTACATTATCCTCAATAATAACAGTACCTCCTGAAATTAACTTATCAAATCCTTTAGGGCGATTTTTATAGTAAAACGCATCAGCACCTATAACAGTATTGGCATGTATTGTTACATTATCACCTAAACTACAATTATTGTAAATAGTTACATTAGGATGAATCACACAATCTTTACCAATAGAAACATTCTCTCCTATAAAAACATTTGGCTGGATTATTGTTCCTTCTCCAATTTTTGAACTTTCAGAAATACATGATTTTGAAGCTATAAAAGGGTTGAAATGCTTTATTATTTTATTAAAATCACGAAAAGGATCGTTAGAAATCAATAATGATTTTCCTACTGGACAGTCTACCTTTTTATTAATTAAAACTGTAGTTGCTTTTGATTTTAAAGCTTTATCATAATATTTAGGGTCATCAACGAAAACAATATCACCTTCTTCTACAACATGAATTTCATTAATTCCTGTTATTGAAAAGTTTTTTTCACCTACATATTGTATATCTAGTAATGCAGCTATTTGCTCTAAAGTTTGTGCTTTTTTAAATTTCATTATAAAAAAGAAATTCCCGCCTTAGCGGGAAAATTAATTATTCTTTTATACGCTCTTGGTATGTACCTTTAGTCGTTTCAATCTTTATTTTATCTCCTTCGTTTATAAATAAAGGAACATTAACTCTTGCTCCGGTTTCTACCGTTGCTGGCTTAGTAGCATTGGTTGCAGTGTTTCCTTTAACACCAGGCTCAGTATGTGTAACTTCTAAAATAACACTTGCTGGCATATCTACTGATAAAGGCATATCATCTTCCGAGTTAATTATGATAGTCACCACTTCTCCTTCTTTCATTAAGTCTGGTGCATCTAAAGCACTTTTTTCTAATGTAATTTGAGAATAATCAACTTGATTCATAAAATGAAATGTTTCACCTTCATTATATAAATATTGAAATTTATGAGTTTCAACTCTAACATCATCAATCTTTCTTCCCGAAGGGAAAGTGTTGTCTATTACTTTACCACTAGTAACACTTTTTAATTTTGTTCTTACAAATGCAGGCCCTTTTCCTGGTTTAACATGCAAAAATTCAACAACTTTATAAATGTCATTGTTATATCTCATGCATAATCCGTTTTTAATATCTGATGTTGTTGCCATTGTATATTATTGAGTTTTATTTGTTCTTAAATTATTAACAATTAAATATTAGTTAACTTGCTTTAAAATATCCTTTCATTATACCTCTATGAGAGTCTTTTACAAATTGTAAAATTTCATCTCTTTCAGAAGTTGCTTGCATTTCAGCTTCTATAATCTCAACTCCTTGTGTATTATTATAGTTTTTTTGATACAAAATTCTATAAATATCCTGTATCTCTCTTATTTTTTCTGTAGAAAAACCTCTTCTTCTTAAACCTACTGAATTTATCCCGACATATGATAATGGTTCACGAGCGGCCTTAACAAAAGGCGGTACATCTTTTCTTACCAATGACCCACCTGTTACAAAAGCATGTTTACCAACAGAAGCAAATTGATGGACAGCTACCATACCAGCTAATACAACATTATCTCCAACAGTAACATGACCAGCTAAAGTTGTATTATTAGAAAAAATACAATTATCACCAACTATACAATCATGAGCAATATGACAATATGCCATTATTAAACAGTTGTCACCAATAATTGTCTTCATTCTATCTGAAGTTCCTCTATTTATAGTGACACACTCTCTTATCGTAACATTATCACCAATAATAACGGTTGTTTCTTCATCATCAAACTTCAAATCTTGTGGTATCGCTGAAACTACAGACCCAGGAAAAATACGACAATTTTTACCTATACGTGCACCTTCCATGATAGTTACATTAGATCCTATCCATGTTCCTGATCCAATTTCTACATTCGCGTGTATTGTTGTAAAAGGTTCAATAACTACATTTCTTGCAATTTTAGCTTGAGGATGAACGTATGCTAGAGGTTGATTCATAATTTATTTCACTTTAGAAATTTGAGCCATTAATTCGGCTTCACATACTAATTTGCCATTAGCATATGCGTAAGATTGCATATGACAAATACCTCTACGTATTGGTCCTATCAATTCAGCTTTAAAAATTAAAGTATCACCTGGTAATACTTTTTGTTTAAACTTAACATTATCCATTTTCATAAAATAAGTTAAGTAATTTTCAGGATCTGGAACAGTATTTAAAACTAAAACTCCACCACATTGCGCCATTGCTTCAACTTGAAGTACTCCAGGCATTACTGGTGCTCCAGGAAAATGCCCTACAAAGAAATTTTCATTCATTGTAACATTTTTCATTCCAACAACATGGGTATCCGATAATTCAATAATCCTATCAATTAATAAAAATGGAGGACGATGTGGTAAAATATCCATTATTTGGTGGATGTCCATTAACGGAGGTTGATCTAAATCGTATTTAGGTACATTATTACGTTTTTCAAGCTTTATTATTTTAGCTAACTTTTTTGCGAAAAGAGTGTTTACTAAATGTCCTGGTTTATTAGCAATTACCTTTCCTTTAATACGTGTACCTACAAGAGCTAAATCTCCAATAACATCGAGTAATTTATGCCTAGCAGCTTCATTAGCCCAATGTAAATTTAAATTATCTAAAATACCATTTGATTTAACAGCTATATTATCTTTTTTAAAGGCTTTTTTTAATTTCTCCATTGTAGTGTCTGATAATTCTTTATCAACATATACAATGGCATTATTAAGATCACCACCTTTAATCAAGTTGTTTTCCAGTAACATTTCAATTTCATGTAAGAAACTAAATGTTCTGGCTGCTGAAATCTCTTCTTTAAAATCAGAAATTTTAGTTAGTGTAGCATTTTGAGTTCCTAATATCTTAGTTCCGAAATCAACCATCGTGGTTACTTGATATTCATCAGCAGGCATTAATATTATTTCGCTACCTGATTCTTCATCTTTAAAAGATATTATATCTTTAACTACATATTCTTTAATGTCGGCATCCTGTTCAACTAAACCAGCGGTTTCTAAAGCTTTTACAAAAAACTTAGAGGAACCATCCATAATTGGTGGTTCAGAAGCATTAATTTCAATAATTAAATTATCAATATCTAATCCAACAGCAGCTGCCAAAACATGTTCAGAAGTTTGAATTTGAACTCCTTTTTTCTCTAAATTAGTACCTCTTTGAGTATTGGTTACATACTCGGCTTTCGCTTCAATTGTTGGTTTACCTTCTAAATCAACTCGAACAAATGAATATCCGTTATTAATTGGTGCTGGTTTAAAAGTCATTGTAACCTCATTACCGGTATGTAATCCTACACCCGATAGTGTTATTTCATTTTTTATTGTTGTTTGTTTTTTACTCATTTTTGTTTTGTTGAGTATTTAACTCTTTTTCAATTTTATGAATAGTAGTTGCTATGTTTGGTAAATTTTTAAAATGTACGTACGATTTGTTGTAATCTGAATAATTAAAAGCTGGAGTACCTTGAACAACGTCACCATCTTTTAAACTTTTTCCTATACCTGATTGAGCTTGTATTCGAACTTTATTACCAATTGTAATATGTCCAACAATTCCAACCTGTCCTCCAATCATACAATACTCCCCAATTTTTGTGGAACCTGCTATACCTGTTTGAGAAGCTATAACAGTATGCTTTCCTATTTCAACATTATGTGCTATTTGTATTTGATTATCTAACTTAACACCTTTTCTTATAATTGTTGAACCCAATGTGGCTCTATCAATGGTAGAATTAGAACCAATATCAACATTATCCTCTATAATAACATTTCCTATTTGGGGAACAGCTTTATATTCACCATTTTCATCTGGTACAAAACCAAAACCATCTGAACCAATTACACATCCAGAGTGAATCTTACAATTATTTCCTATTTGGGTTTCTGAATATACCTTAACACCAGCAAACAACGTACAATTATCACCTATAGTAACATTATCTCCTATATAAGAGTTAGGATAAATTTTTACATTATTTCCAATTCTTACATTTTCTCCTATATAGCTATATGCTCCAATATACTCTTTAGTTCCTATTATTGCAGAATCAGCAATTGAATGAGGGCTTTCTCTACCTTCTTTGTTGCTTTTTACTTCATTATAAAACTCTAGTAACTTTGAGAAAGCTTTATAAGCGTCTTCAACTTTAATTAAGGTAGTACTAATTTCTTTTTCAGGTTGAAAACTTTTATTAACAATCGCTATAGTCGCTTCAGTAGTATATAAATATGAATTATATTTAGGATTAGATAAAAAAGTTAACGAACCTGATTCGCCTTCTTCAATTTTAGACAACTTAGAGACTTCAGCTTCTGGATTACCAGATATCTCTCCTTCTAAAATTTCGGCTATTTGTTTTGCTTTGAATTTCATTAATCGCAAAAGTAATTATTTTTGTTTAATTACGTCTTTTAATAATAAAATCATTTAATTTTCAACTAGTATTTTAGGGTAACAAAGATAATATTTTACCACTGGTTTGGTTAATGCTAAAACATTTAGTTGATCTGATGCATTTGCTATATCTTTAAGTTTGCCTTTTTTTGTATATATTTTAATTGGCTTTTCAGTATTGTATGCCTGATTAGAAATCTTATTAGAAAACACAAAATAATTCAGTGCTTCATCATCTAGTTTCAATCTATTATTAACTTTAAGAATTGTATCTTTTATATATTTTTCAGCAAAAGGATTCTCTTGTAATTTAATTTTAAGCAACTCCCTGTTAACAATCATTTTAGAAAGTTTAGACAATATTAAATCTTCATGATTGATCCATTCTTTAATTGCTAATAAAATATCATAGTCATCTAATCTAGAAAACACCTTTAAAGTTTCAGTAGTAAAATTAGTACTTGAAATAGTATTATATAAAAAGTGTTTTAATGCTTTACTTGCAAATAACTCTACTCCTTTAGAAGCTAACTGTTTTGCTCTTTTTAGTACACTTACTAAAATACTTTCAGCTACAATTCCTGTTTTATGTAAATAAACTTGCCAATACATTAAACGCCTAGCAATTATAAATTTTTCAACAGAATAAATTCCTTTTTCTTCTATTACTAACTCATCATCAACTACATTCATCATAGCTATTAACCTATCAGACGAAATATTTCCTTCAGCAACTCCGGTATAAAAACTGTCTCTTTTTAAATAATCCAATCTATCAATATCTAACTGACTTGATATTAACTGATATAAGAACTTTCTATGATATTTCCCCTCAAAAACTTCAATAGCTAAACTTAACTTCCCGTTAAATTCTTCATTTAATTCTCTCATAAACTTTAAAGAAATTTCTTCATGAGAAATACCATTGACAATACTGTGTTCTAGTGCATGTGAAAATGGACCATGACCAATATCATGAAGTAAAATGGCAATGCATAATGCATTTTCTTCTGCTACTGTTATAGCTACATTTTTAGAACGCAATACTTGTACTGCTTTTTGCATTAAATGCATACAACCTATTGCATGGTGGAAGCGAGTATGATTGGCACCTGGATACACTAAATTTGATAATCCCATTTGAGTAATTCTCCTTAAACGTTGAAAAAATGGATGTTCAATAATATCAAAAATTAGTGTATTAGGAATAGATATAAATCCATAAATTGGATCGTTTAATATTTTTAATTTATTAGTTTGTGGCTTATTCAAAATATATAATTGCTTCAATTTTAAACAAAAGAATTATAATTTATTAACAAAACCAAATAACAGATAGCTTTATTAACGTATTTTTAGCTTTTACAAATACAACAAAACTCATATTTAACGTTAAATATAAGCTAACACTATAAAAAACATATGCGAAATATAGATATACTTTGGGTAGATGATGAAATAGATTTACTAAAACCTCACATTTTATTTTTAGAGAAAAAAAATTATGAAGTAACTTCTTGTTCAAATGGATCAGATGCCATAGAGTTAGTTAATGATGAAAATTTTGATATCGTTTTTTTAGATGAAAATATGCCAGGAATTAATGGATTAGAAACCTTAGCAGCTATCAAACAAATAAATGCTAACCTTCCTGTAGTGATGATTACCAAAAGCGAAGAAGAATATATTATGGAAGAAGCCATAGGTTCAAAAATTGCTGATTATTTGATAAAGCCTGTGAATCCTAATCAGATTTTGTTAAGCTTAAAAAAGAATTTAGATCATTCCCGTTTAGTATCAGAAAAAACTACTTCTAGTTACCAACAGGAGTTCAGAAAAATTTCTATGGACTTAGCCATGGTTAACACCTATGATGACTGGACTGACCTATACAAAAAACTAGTTCACTGGGAACTAGAACTAGAAAATATAAATGATACTGGGATGTTAGAAATTTTAGAGTCACAAAAAACAGAAGCTAATACTCAGTTTTTTAAATTTATTAAAAAAAACTATCAGAGCTGGTTAACCAATGATGATAAACCAACTTTTTCTCATACTTTGTTTAAAGATTATATCATACCTAATTTAAGTAAAGAACAAGGAGTTTTGTGGGTAGTTATTGATAACCTTCGTTACGATCAATATCGGGTTTTAGAACCTTTCATTAATAATTATTACAAAAAAGAAGAAGAACATTCTTACTATAGTATTCTGCCTACAGCTACACAATACGCAAGAAATGCAATGTTTTCTGGGTTAATGCCCTCTGAAATGGAAAAGCTGCATCCAGAATTTTGGAAAAATGACACTGATGAAGGTGGAAAAAATTTATATGAATCTGACTTTTTAACATCTCAGATTAAACGTTTAAATTTATCAATACAACATGAATATTATAAAATAGTTTCTTTAAAAAGTGGTAAAGATTTAGCTAATAACTATAAGGGAACAAAACAAAACGATTTAACTGTTATAGTTTATAATTTTGTTGACATGCTTTCACATGCAAAAACGGAAATGGAAGTTATAAAAGAACTTGCTGGAGACGACAAAGCCTATCGATCTTTAACTGTGAGCTGGTTTAAAAATTCACCTTTATACGAAATCATTCAAAAAGCACAACAACTAGGACAGAAATTAATTATCACTACTGATCATGGAACTATTAATTCAAAGACTCCTACTAAAGTAATTGGTGATAAAAATATTAGTTCTAATCTTAGATATAAAACAGGTAGAAGCTTAACTTATGAAGATAAAGATGTGTTTGTTGTAAAAAATCCAAAAGATATTTTTTTACCATCTGTAGCTATAAATAGTCCTTTTATTTTCGCTAAAGAAGATTTGTTTTTTGCTTACCCAAACAATTATAATCACTTTGTGAAATATTATAAAAACACCTATCAACATGGTGGTATATCTTTAGAAGAAATAATTATACCTTGTAGTATTTACAATCCTAAATAAAATGAGAAACACCTTTTTTTTCATTTTATTACTCGTTTTTAATTTACAAAGTTTTTCTCAAAACAAAATTGATAAACTTAGTAAGGAGGCAATAAAATTAACTGAGCAAAAAGTAACTTACGATCCAAGTTATTTTTCAATTCCTTATCCAAATGGTGACGTTCCTATGGATAAAGGAGTTTGTACTGATGTTGTTATTCGTGCCTATAGAAAGCTTGGTGTTGATTTACAAAAGGAAGTTCATCTAGATATGAAATCTAATTTTAATCTATATCCAAAAATATGGGGATTAAAAAAAACTGACACCAATATTGATCACAGAAGAGTTCCTAACTTAATGACTTTTTTTAAAAGAAATGGTATTATTAAAACCATTTCAACAAATTCTAAAGATTATGTTCCTGGTGATATTGTTTGTTGGAATTTACATGGAGGAGTTACTCATATTGGTATAGTTGTAAATAAAAAGTCACTCAACAAAAAGCGCTTTTTGATTGTTCATAACATAGGCGCTGGTCAAGTACTTGAAGATTGCTTGTTTAATTTTAAAATTATCGGTCATTACAGATATAAAAACTAAATTTCTGTACTCGCATAAAGTTCTTTATTTTTGTTTTCTATGCATAAAAATTATTCTTTAAACGAGATACCATTAATAGCTAAAGAAGTTATTGAAAATTTACAAAATAAAATAGTTTTATTTCAGGGTGAAATGGGCGTTGGAAAAACTACTTTAATCAAAGAAATTTGTAAGATATTAGGTGTTGAAGACGTTGCCCACTCTCCTACTTTTTCATTAGTTAATGAATACCATACTTCTAATAACGGAATTGTATACCACTTTGACTTTTATAGAATTGAAACAGAGGAAGAAGCGTATGACATGGGAATCGAAGATTATTTATACAGTAATCAATTGTGCTTAATTGAATGGCCTGAAAATGTTAAAAATTTGTTACCTTTAGAGACTACAACCATTCAACTTTCATTATTGGAAAGTGGTAAACGTACTATTCAACTAAAAACTAACTAATGAGCTCTATTTCTTCACCTTTTACAAAAGAACAATTAATGCCACAACCTGAAATGCTTGAAATAAAAAAGCAAAAGGGAGAACTTTTTATTGGGTTGCCTAAAGAAACTCATTTTGAAGAAAAACGAATTAGCTTAACTCCTGATGCTGTTTCAGCTTTAGTAGCACATGGGCATAGAATTGTAGTAGAAACAGGTGCCGGAGATGGTGCTAATTATTGTGATAAAGAGTATTCAGATGCTGGTGCCAAAATTTCCTACGATATAAAAGAAGTTTTTGCTTGTAACATAGTTTTAAAAGTTGAGCCACCTTCTCTTGATGAAATAAAAATGTTAAATCCACAAGCTGTTCTTATTTCAGCTTTACAATTAAAAACTCAAGACAAAAAGTACTTTGAAGCATTAGCTAAGAAAAGAATTACTGCAATCGCTTTTGATTATATAAAAGATGATCATGGTGTATATCCAATTGTAAAATCACTTAGTGAAATTGCAGGAATAGCTTCTATGCATATAGCGGCTGAATTGATGACTACTGCCAATGGCGGAAATGGTTTGTTATTAGGCAATATTGGTGGCGTTCCTCCTAGTGATGTCGTAATTATTGGTGCAGGTACTGTTGGTGAATTTGCGGTTAAATCAGCCATAGGACTGGGAGCCAGAGTTAAAGTTTTTGACAATTCTATAACCAAATTAAGAAAATTACAAAATTGTATTAATACTCCAATTTATACTTCTACTATTCAACCTAAAACATTAGCTAAAGCTTTAATGAGATGTGATGTTGCTATAGGTGCTTTGAGAGGTAAAAATAGAGCTCCTGTAGTTGTTACTGAAACAATGATTGAGCAAATGAAAAAAGGAGCCGTTATTGTTGATGTCAGTATTGATAGAGGCGGTTGTTTTGAAACTTCCAAAATCACCACTCATAGTAAACCTACTTTTACTGATAGTGGAGTTATACATTACTGTGTTCCTAATATCCCCTCTAGGTACTCAAGAACTGCATCATTTTCTATTAGTAATATTTTTACTCCTTATTTATTAGAAATTGCCGAAGAAGGCGGTTTTGAACATGCAGCACGATTTGATAAGAGTTTACGAAATGGAATGTATTTTTATCATGGTATATTAACTAATAAAACAGTAGCGGATTGGTTTGATTTACCATACAGAGATATTAACCTACTTTTTCTATAAATAAAATTATAATTTTATAACTCGCTAATTTAAGCTTAAAAAAACTTATTTTATTTAAGTTAAAGCCGAGTACATAACCATTGATATGCAAATTTACTCAATTATTTAACAATTCATTTCATACCGGTTTGTATATCCTTTCGGGAAAGTATATTTAAATCGTTCTAATAAACTAGTTTTAATTGATTAAAATACAAAGGCTATAAACTTTAATTTAATGAATTCTATTTATTAGTATTTCCAAAAAGTAAATAGAAGAACATCTTTAGTTTTTTTAATGAAAAATTACAAGAATGTATTATTATTTTATAGCTCTAACCTTAATTATCTCTACTTTTGCATTCAGAAAATAAATTAATTATGCAATTATTAAAACGTTTTGGATATTACCTTATAGGACTAGCATTAGGCACAGTTGCCGTATTGTTTTTTTGGAAAAATAAAAAAGTATCTTTTGATTATGGAATGGATGCTAGAACTTTAAAATCCATAAGAATAAAAAAACGGATATTTTCTGATAATGTAAAACAATTACTAACAACAAAAAAAATTGATACTTCGTCTATTTCTCAAATTTTAAAAAATGGAGATGTTGACTTTGGTAAAAGTAAAGCAAGACAAAAGCCTTGTGCTGAGTATTATGTTACAGGGAAAGACAGCTTAAAAAACATAAGTTTATATGTAATACGTTGCGATTCTTCTGCTACAATAGATAAGCTTTTTTTTAAATAATAAATTATTTTACTAGTTTTAATAAAAGTATTGTAAAGTCATAACCGTTCTTTTTTACTTTTCTATTTTTCTCATATAAACCAACGGGGATTTTTTATAAAGCTCCATAGATGTATAAAACTTTCAAAATATTTCCTTTCAGTTAATAGAATGAATTAATGACAAACAATTTACCCTTTGTGTTTTTTAATTAATTTCTATTAAACTCACAAGTGGTTTGCTCACTTTAAAATAATTTTTAACGCTATAGAATAAACAATTCTATAGTATTGATGTTAATTTACCTTCAATATATTTAAAACATCATTCCCTTTTTTATAAAATTGACTGTAACATTTGTATAATAATTTGCAATTTATCATTCAATAAAAATTGACATAAAACAATTATCTATTGTTTAGAATATTGGCTATTATTAAAGTATTTTTTTAATCTATTGTAAAATTATATCCTTCAATAGATATTGAACAATTATTTTTTTCTCTTCACCTAAACTGCATAAATGTCTAATTATTAGAATAATATATTTAATAATTAAAAAAAAGTTGTATATTTAGAAAAACCTTATAGTCCCCCCACATGAAAAAACTAATTATCCATGCGTTAGCAGTGGTAATGCTGCTTCCTTGCGTACAAGAAAAACAAATTACAGTTAAAATTCCCAAAAAACACACAAGAGAAAAGAAAGAAGAAAATCCTGATAAATATGCTATTTGGACGGAGAAACAAGCTGCTAGACATCAAAAAATACTTCAAAAGTTGTCGTTAAAAGCAAAAAAATTCAATTCTGTAAAAGGTCGCTCCTATTCTTATGATGAAAGTTCTTTAAGAGGCACTTGGAAAAATAGAGGTCCTAAAAACATGCCAGGTGCCTTTAAATTTACTGAAATGCTTGATGACACCGACATTATATATGGAGTAAGTCATAATCATTATGCAAGTGAATTTAATTCGAAAGCATTGATTTTCAAAGGTACAATTTACAATCCTAAAACAGGTAAAGGTGGAGATGATTTTAAAGTTCTTACTGCTAATTGGCCCAATAGATACCAAAATTTATTTGCCTTTAAAATTAATTCAATTACAAGACTAGTAGCCCATATTGAAAATGGTCCATTATATTATTCTGATGATGATGGAGCTACGTGGTCACAATCGAATGGCTTGCCTGATGCTAATACTAGTTCTATTATTAACAGACAAGACAATCATACTATATATGTAACTAATGATAAATCGGTCTTTGTTTCTACTGATAAAGGAGCCAACTTCTTTTTACTTAAAGAATTTAGTACTTCAAAAAATAGTTTTTTATATACTCCTAGGTACAACCTTCAAGCCAATTCTGAATCTATTTATCTAGCTCATGGAGGTACTTTTTATAAATTGAATGATAAAAAAAACGATTTCACTGAATTAGGGGTTTACACCACAAATCATGGAAGTAGATTATTTAGTGTTGGTGGAGATAGTAGAGTGTTTTATATAACTGAAGATAAAAATTATTGGGTTTCTACTGATGAAGGAAAAACTTGGGTTAATAAGCAACCTAAAGGAAATTATTATGGAAATAGAACTGTAAAAATGTCACCAGGTAAATTTTTTGCGGTACATCCTGAAAATCCCAGTATTTCAATTGCTGGATATTCACAACCAATAATTTCTTTAGATAAATTAAATACAAACTTAACTACAACTAAAGGTTGGGGTAGATATCAAAATGGCACGAGTTTAAATGCAGAAGATTACTATAATAGAATTCGATTTAATTATCATCCAGATTTTCAATCTTCTCAATTTTTTTACAACAGTACCGGTGATTTATTTTCTGTAAGGTGCAGCGATGGCGGTATATTTATATCTTATAAAGAATGGAAAGATTTTCCTGATGACGGTACAGCCTTTGACAATTCGGATTATGCGAACGCCCATTATATAAATTTAAATGTAATTAATACTATAAATCCTTTAATATACAGAAAGAATCTGTTCACTGGATATAGGAATCCTAATCATATATATTATAGCACTCAAGATCAAGGAAGTGGAAGCTTGATAAATGACGACAACAACCAAGATAATAATATGGAGGTATTAAGTTTTTATCAAAGTATTGGTGGTGATGGTCCTCCAATTGATAGTTATGATGGGAAATATGCTTGGAAATGGCAAAGACAAGGTCTGAAAGTCTATGCCCCAACCCCAATTTATAGTAATACTGGAACTTTTCAATCAATTAGTAAAATAAATAATCAATTTAAAGAAGAAAACTCAGTTATTTTTGCAAAAAACACTGCATTGGCTTATGTACAAACATATATAGACCGAACAGATTCAAACAAAAACATGTGGGTTTTGGCAAAAGACTTAAACAGAGTTTCATGGGATGGCTCAACATTAACTTCACATACTATTGATAAAGGTACTAATCATGTAGCTGCTTTAGCACAAGGAACAGTTAATCCAGATAAATTATACATGCTTCAAGATGGTAAAGTTTTCATTTCAGAAGATAGAGGAACAACATTTAACTCAGAAATAGTAACTCCTTTTACTAAAACTATTGAAATCGTTGGTAGAGGCGATATAGGTAGCGGAGTAGTACTACCTAATAATGATAATTGGATTTTATTTTGTGGCCCAAGTACAAACAATATAGGCTCAATTTTATCTAAAGATGGAGGAAATACTTGGATTGATGTTACTGGAGATTTCCCCACTGGAATTGATGCTCAGACTAGTGGAATGGTTGCCACTCCTGGTGGTGAATTTATATTTGCTGGAACAGACATAGGGCCATATGTTTTTGATGTAGCTAAAGAAAAATGGTATTCAATTGCTGAAGGAATTGGATTTTTTAATGCGATGGATGTAGACTATATCCCTTCAATTAATACAGTTCGTTTTGCTTCATGGGGATCAGGTATTTTGGATTTTAAAATAGATATTAGTTCTTTATCTATAAAGGATAACAATCAAGTTTTTAAAAATAATTTTAACTTATACCCTAACCCAGCAAGTGATTTTATTACTTTACAATTAAAATCTACAATTGATTCTAAACTTACTGTTCATTTTTACAATAGTTTAGGAAAAAAAGTGCTTTCAAAGAACGATATTTCACTTATAAATAATCAAGTTACAATTAATACATCTCAACTTACTCCTGGAATATATTTAGCAAATATTTTGGGAGATAACAATCAAAAAATAAGTAAAAAAATAATAATTAATTAATTATTATTAAAAACGTATTATGATTTTTGGCACAAAAAAATCATAATACGTTTTTCTTTTTATAATAATGTTCAATAATTTTATCAGGATTTTTAATTGTGTTTTTTATCCAGTTAAAATATAAAAGTCTTTTTTCTTCATGGGTTAACTGCCAATCAATAGAAGATTTACGTAAACGAGAAGTTATATCTTGTAAAGTAATTGCTGCTGCTACAGATATGTTTAAACTTTCAGTGAAACCAAACATTGGTATTTTTAAGAAGCCATCTGCTTCTTCTTTTATGTAGTCTGAAATACCGTCTTTTTCAGCTCCAAATACAAAAGCTGACTTTTTTGTAATGTCAAAATCTGACAACACACAAGAATCAGTATGAGGTGTAGTTCCGATGATTTGATATCCTTTAACACGAAGGTCATTTATACATATCTTCGTATTATTTCCATCCTCTTTATAGCGATTTATATTTAACCATTTCTGACTACCTTTAGCAACATGCCTAGAAACCTTATTCGTGAATTTGTTTTCTATTGCATAAACATCTTGAATACCAAAAATATCACAACTTCTCACTACAGCACTTGCATTATGAGGTTGAAAAATATCTTCAAGAACCACTGTGAAATGGCGAGTTCTATCATTTAATACTTTGTAAAAGGTGCTTTTGCGCTTTTCTGTGATGTATCCTTCTAAATAAGTTAATAATTCTTCATCAATCATTCAGCAAACATACTAAAATTTCATATTGTAGAGATTTAATTATCTACATTAAAAACTTACTTGTTTTAGAGGGCTTGAAAAACATTGTTACCGACAAAATTGATTTAATTTTTTTATATAGAAAGTAATTTACACTTGTCGCATTAATTTTTAATTTCTTTTAATTTTGTTGCTAATTCATTTTTTATAGCACTATTAGTTGAGCTTAATGAGCCATTCATTAAATTCTTAGATTCTAATGGATCATTTATTAAGTCAAAAAGAGCTTCATTCCCATTCTCAAACAGCATATATTTATGGGTAGTGTTTCTAATTGTAAAATCAACAGATCCATCGTCATTACCATCTTCTACAAAAGTATAGTCTCTATTATTATCGTTAATAGAAGTGGTAAATAAACTTTTAAAGCTTTTACTATCATTAAGTTTAGAAACACTTACTCCTGCTATATTTGCAATAGTAGCAAACAAATCAGTTACGTTAATTAAAGCATCTTCTGTTTCATTAAATCTAGTAATCCCTTTTCCTGAAATTATCATTGGAACGTTAATACCTCCTTCATAAATAGTACCTTTACCTCTAGTATATCCTTGTAAAACTTGATTTGGCGTTCCATTATCTCCTATAAAAATAATAATTGTATTATCCTTTTCTTCTTGACTTAAAGAATTTAATAGGCGACCAAATTCACTATCCATTGCTTCAATCATTGCTAAATAATAAGGCAATGGATTTGCATCTATACTGGCTTTATCGCTTGGTAAAACACCTTGAGAATGTAAATTATTTGGAGGTAAATGAAAAGGTGGATGTGGTGCATTATATGCTAACCATAAAAACCACGGTTTCGTTTGAATATTAATCCAATCTATGGCTAAATCAGTTGTTTTGGTAGTTACATAATCAGTTGATGCCTCAGTTTGTCCATTGATATTCAAATTCCAATTCGAATATGATTGTAATCCTCCGCCTAATGATCCTGCATAATAATCAATCCCCATATTATTAGGATGATTTTCATTATTGGATAAGTGCCATTTACCGATAACAGCACTACTATATTCAGAATTTGTATTACTCTCTATATATTTATGTAAAGAAGTTTCTGAAGTAGATAATACGTCTGAAACTTTTATAACTCCATTTCTAATAGCATATTTACCAGTTAATATTGAAGCTCTTGTTGGTGAACATGTAGGGCTTGACCAAACATTATTAAAACGTACCCCAGTATTTATTAAGTTTTGAAGATTTGGTGTTTGTGGTTTTCTTGTTCCTATATCATAGCCAGGAGAAGCATCTAAACCCATGTCATCAGCAATAACAAATAATATGTTAGGTGTAGTTTCATTTCCTATTGGAGTTTCATCTTGCTCCTCTTCTTGAATTATAGTATCACTTGAACTAGGACTACAAGAAATAATTAGAAAACAAAAAGTAAGTATTAAAACAAAACGATTATCAAGAAAAATCATAATTAAAAATTTAAAATTGTGTGTTACGATATCTTAGACCACTAAAATTAAAAATAGTTTATTTTTTTATAAAAAAATTATTCATTTACTCTCAATCACTTTAAATTCTGAAAAAAAATCACTCTTATTATAAACTATTTCATTTTTTTAGTGTCTAAAAGCAAAAACCTTAAACAATGAAACTATCTTACTCACAATTTTTTGAAATCTTTTTTATCAGTCTTATTTTAGCAATATTAACCTCATGTTCAGGTAAGAGTGAAATTGAAATAAATGAAGAGGACTCGATTATCCCATGTAATTCTGTAGAAATTTTTGCTAACGAAACTACCAATGCTGTTTGTTTTGAAGAACAAGGTAATATTAGAAAAGTATATACCAATAACTTTCCTGGTCACCAATATGGTCCTTGGGCCTAACCAAATACTATTGAAGCCCAAGATTTTGAATATTCTATGTGTTTATACCCGGAATTAACAAATACAGTTACAGAAATTAAAGAAGATCCTAATTCTCAATCTTGTGGTGGTGGTATTATTTTTGGAGTTTCTGATCAAGGAATAAATTATTCTCCTTTTGCTAGGTTATATTGGGTAAACCCAAATACACAAGAAGAAAATTTAGAGTGGCATATTGAAGCAGATTTTACTTTGTCAATGGACTTAAACGGTGGACATGTAAATAATGTGAGTAGATACCATTATCATAATATTCCAACTGATTATTTTACGAATCATTTAAAAATAGATGGAACAAAACATTCTCCTATTATAGGGTATGCAGCAGATGGGTTTCCTATCTACTATAAATATTTATATCAAGATACAAATGCTTCTGGTGCTAATCCAACAGTTTCAAATTTTAACAGTGGATACTCATTAAAAACAGGTAGTCGTCCTGGAGATGGAATTAGTGCTCCTAATGGTAATTATGACGGAACTTATGTTGAAGATTATGAATATACAGGTGGCGAGTTAGATGAATGTGGAGGTCGGTTTGCAATAACTCCAGAATACCCAAACGGTACTTATTATTATGTTTTAACGGATAATTGGCCTTATATTCCTAGATGTTTTAAGGGAAGGTATGTTGACAATTCATTTCAAATTAGTCCTAACTGTCCAGATTCAACAGCAGCACAAGATTGCAGTACTGAAGAAATTACCGCTAATAAAAATGTATTTGACAATTTAAAAAGTAAATTAAACTATAAACTATACAATAAATTAAATCAATTAGATTTTGGAAGTGAGTATGCCGCATCCGACATAACCCAAATAAAAATCTATAAAGCTGATGGGACGTTGGCGTATAATTCAACTTCTATTAAAAATTTAGAAAAAGATTTTTCATTAAATTTAAAAACGTGCTATATTCAAATCAATTTTACAAACGGTCGAATAACGAAAAAAATAACTGTCTAAATTCAAACTTATGAAATCAATCATTTTTTTATTATTTCTTGCTTTTCCTTTTGTATATCATGCGGATGGAATAGCTGAATATCAATATTCTATAAATGAAAACCATATCATTTTAAAGTTTGAAATGGATAAAAACGAATTAAAACACTATAGTATTAATAAAGAATGTCAAAAAAATAAGATGTTCGACATTTGCATATCAAATTATTTATTAAGCCATTCCAATTTACAATTAAACGGTACTAATATTATTTTTAAATTTGAGGAATCTAGTGTCTATAAAGATCATATTATTTTTAAATTTAAATCTAAAAATACATATCAAAAAGTCAATCAAGTAAAAATAAAAAACAACTGTTTTTATAATGTAAATTCTAAATTTAAAAACAGAATTTTAATTGACATTGGTAATTTTCAAAAGTCATTTTTATTAACAAAGGGTAAAGATTCCATTCTTTTAACTAAAATAAACAATAATGAATTTTTATCTAAATAAATATAACTCAAAAATAAATTCTTTTAAAACAGTATTATCGCTTTCACTAATTTATTTATGTATTCTTTTAAGTGCAAGTTCTTGTTCTAAGAACAAAACTAATATATTCCCAGTTTCATACTCTCAATTTGAACTGTTTGTAAATGAAACTGGTTATATTACAGATGCTGAAAAGTTCGGATGGTCCATAGTGCAAATTAATGTATATGACTTTAAAAAAGTAGACAACGCTAACTGGAAAAAACCAAATGGAATACACAAGCCCTCATCTAAAGATTTACCAGTTACTCAGGTTAGTTATAATGATGCCATTGCTTACTGCAATTGGTCAAAAACAAGACTTCCTAAATATGATGAATATTGGAAATTTATAAAGTCTGACAAACGACTTATTGTTTCTAATAACAAACTCCCTATTTCTTCTGTTAATGAAGTAAATGTTTTAGGGAATGTGTGGGATATTACAGAAACAAAAAAAAATAATTTAATTAGATTAGCTGGTGGTTCATTATTTTGTTCGGAATCTACTTGTCATGGCACAGTAAAAGAAAGAGAGCTATTCGTTGATAAAGAAACAGGAAATATCCATATTGGATTTTCTGTAATTAAATAAATTTAATAACGAAGATACAAACATGAAAAAAAAATTAGTTATTTTATCTGGTGCTGGTATTAGTGCTGAAAGTGGTATTAATACTTTTAGAGACGAAAATGGTTTATGGGAAGGTCATGATATTTATGAAGTGGCTTCTCCTCAAGGGTTTACTAATAATCCTAAGCTTGTTTTAGATTTTTATAATCAACGAAGAAGACAGCTCTCTAAAGTTTTTCCCAATCAAGCCCATTTTAATTTAGTAGAATTAGAAAAAAGTTTTAACACACACATTATTACTCAAAATGTAGATGATTTACATGAACGATCTGGTAGTACTAAAGTACTTCACTTGCATGGTGAATTATTAAAAGCTAGAAGTACTAAAATTGAGCATTTAATTTATGACTGGAATAATGACATTACTATAGGTGATTTATGTGAATATAATTTCCAATTACGCCCTCACATCGTATGGTTTGGCGAAGCTGTACCGATGCTTGAAAAAGCCATTGAAATTACTAAGAAAGCCGACATTTTGGTTATTATTGGTACCTCTATGCAGGTTTACCCTGCTGCTAGTTTGGTTGATTACATTCAAACAAATACTCCTATCTATTTTATTGACCCAAAACCAGCTGTTAACAAAAATGATTTTAAAAACTTAACCATCATTAATGACGTAGCCAGTAAAGGTACTGAAAAGTTACTAGATCTATTACTTTAGTTAAATTTCATAGCTTAAACGATGGCCCCTATAACACTAACCATTCCGCTTTTTTAATAACTACAATTACCTTTATATTTTTAAAGAGAATTAAAAAAACAACCATTCTGTGACAATGAAATTTTCTACTAAGTATTTATTTCTTAGCAGTAATTAATTTTTTAAAATATTCAAAAAGTTCTCCTTTAGAGATAGAACTCCCCTTTTGTATTAAGTCAAAAAGTTCTGAATTTCTTTCTTCATTGTAGGCTTTAGAACCTTCTAAAATTTCAACTTCTTCACTATGAGTATTTTTTAATAACCATTCGTATCCTTCTTGTTCTAGTAAATTTACTTCTTCATTAGTTATTTGAATAACAATTCTATGGATATTATCTTTATCACATTTAAAAAGATTTAAAAATCTTGGTGAGAAGTGTTCCAAGTAAGCTGTTTTAGTAAGAACATCATCCCAAACAACATCACTAAAAACGTTCATTTCCTCCTCAGCTACATCTGGTTTTTCTTTCTTAATTTGATTCCATTCATTGACATCTATACTTTGCGATGCTAAAAAACGAGCAAATTCATTATGCAAAGTTTCAAACTGTTCTTTTGTTAATTGGCGATACTTCATTGTTAAAAAATAAGAGCAATCAAAGATACTTGATTACTCTTAAATTTTAAAGACTTATAAACAAAAACTATCGTGTTACAGTACCTGTAATAGCCGATACAGGTCCAGCACCCATTGTATACGTGTTATGATCTACTGCATCAGCAGGCACATCATGAGCTAATGGTTTTAAAACAAATGGATTAGAACTGTTGTCTGGGTCTGGCTCAACAGAAATTACTATTTTCTTTTCTCTCAAATCTGTAGGAAACGATAATCCAGTTGGTGCATTTTGTATATAATCCTCCCCTGGATAAGCTGAACCATTCCCCATACTTCCTTTAAAAATAGAAATAGTTGCATTATCATCTGCCTTTGCGGGATCTGTAAAAGTACCTGTACTTAATGGAGTTCCATTAATGACTACCCAACCTTCATATTTCCAACCTGATGATAATGTTGGTAATGTTAATCCGGTGGTAGCGGCACCGCTTGAATTATCTAAAAACCAAACACCGCTTCGTTCGTTATTAGCCATGCCATCAGTAGGCGTTGCTAATATGTACTTACCTGATGAATTTGAAAAATCTCCTACCATACTAGTTGAAGAAACACTTGCTGTATTACTAGTAAAATCTCCTGCTAAAATTTTAGTTTCCGAAGGTTTTGGATCAGTATCATTTGCTGGTTCTATTGATAAAACAAATTTTGTAGCTATAGCAAGTTGTGAAGAACTAATAACAAATGATGTTTTTGATAACTTTCCAGAGTCATCAACTGAAAAGACGCCTGTTGTAACCGGTGTTCCATTTACAATAATCCAGCCTTCATATTTAAAATTCGCTCCCAAGTTTTCTAAACCATTAATGTTTACATTTAATACTGACTTACTTGGTGCGGTAGTATCATCATCACTACAAGAAATAAAAGCTAAAGCAATTACAGCTAAAACACCTAAAAATATTTTTCTCATTGTTTTTGTTTTTAAGATTACTCCAACAAAGATATTTTAGATGATTAATTTAAAATGTTAGCTAGCTAACACTTAAGCGACTTTTTTCAATAATCTTAATTGTTTTCCTTTAAAATCTATTATTTCTTCATTTTTTAATTCATTCATTAAAGTATTGAGCGTAGGCCTAGAAGTACCAATTAACGTTGCTATGTCTTTTTGTGTATATGGATGTTTTATTATATGATCTCCCGTTTCATTACATTCGTATCCATAATCATCACATAATTCATTAAAAAACTCTATTAAACGTGTTCTAGTGTCTTTATACAATAACAATTGTAACCTTCTCTCTAGTTTTTTCATCCGCAAACCAATAAACTTATAAATTTTAAAGCTTATAGAAACATTGTCTCTCATTAAATCATACATAGTGTCTTTTGAAACAGGACAAATTGAAGTTGAGTTATCTATAGATTGCGCAAATTCATTTCTCTTATCCTCACCTAAAATAGCCTTTTCTCCGAAAATTTCTCCTTTTGATAAAATTGATTTTATAACTTCATCGCCATCTTCTGTATAATACCCTATTTTAACCTTTCCTTTATTTATAAGATAAATTTTATTGGCTACGTCTTCTTCAAAATAAATATAATCTCTCTTTTTATAAGAGTTTACCTTATGGTTTTCTTTATACGCTGAATATCTATGTGGGCATAATATCTTAAATAAGTTTATATCTTCAAAATACCAAATTGCACTCATACCCCCTTAATTTTAAAAATTCTACTACTTTGTCTTAAAAAAAGTATAAACATTACAAAATAGGCTCTGGTATTTACCAGAGCCTATTTTGTAATTATTAAGGAATACTCATTTTAAACATTTTGCTTTTAAATTAAAATTTAAATAAAACTTTTTTAATCCAATCTATTTAAGATTTGTTATAGATTAAATTATTCTTAAAAATTTTCATATGCTAAGTACTTTTAAATCTAAACATACCTTTGTTTATAATACTCTATCAATTTTCTGTTCTTTTAATTGATTTATATTTAAAAAATTAAAGAACAATGAGTTTTTTTGTTGTTTTTTTATTTAAAAATTGTATTTCTAATATATAGGTTCCTTTAGTAAGTAAATTAATGTCTAGTTTATAGGTAGGTTTTTCGTATTTAAAAGAAATTGGTATTGCTGTTTTTTGCATTTTATAAGCTTTTATACTTTGTACTTTATTTGATTTAGCCTTAAAATAAACAAAATTTGATGCAGGATTTGGGTATAAATTAAAGTCACTGGTTTGCAAAGAGTTCGATAACGCAGGTAACACGGAAGTATTAATTCTTGGTCCAACTGTAAGTAAATTCATTTCCGGTATATTTCGCCTAGACATTGGATTCAAGGCAATTGCACCAGCATGATTAGTACTTTTAATGCGTCCTAAGGCGTCTCTTTTTATAGCCCTTACCTGTTTTAAAAAAGTATGAATTTTAGGCAATCGGAAAGACTTTTTAACACCAACTTCTAACAACGAATTTGTAATTGGAGTATAAACACCTAAAATAATATCCTTTTGCATCGCTATTGGTATTGATGTTTCTAAACCTTTTAAAGGCTTTTTAATTCCTAAATTTTTGCTGCCAAAAATAAAATTATCACCAAATTCTAACCCTAGAACATTAGGTACGTTTAAATTTTCCCCTAAATTTCTAAAAGATATTTGTTTTTTATCTGTACGTTCGTAAAAAATATTATTTATTATACTTAAATTATAAGGTATATATTTTTTTTGTACTGAACCTCCTAAATAATCTTCTGTAAAATCTAAAGCCATTTCACTATTAGAAATAATAGTATTGTAAGCAAAAACTATATCATGAGCAACAGGAAAAAATGGCAACGTTGATCTATTTTTTTTGGAATCACTACCACAATTAAACGTAACAGCTGCTCCTGGTAAATTACCTCCTGTATATTTACTTCTTGTTTTTGCTGGTTTTAAATCTTCGAAATAATTATTTACAATAAAGTGATGTTTTCCCCAGATAGAAATACCTTTAGTTTTAGGAATTGACTCTCCAAAAAAGTAATTACCATATACAACACAATAATCACCATGACGTAAAGAAAGCCCTCCTTTAGAGCGTCTAAATGTATTATATCTTAACAAATTATAATGATCTTTTACAGTAATTATCTCCCCTTCACCATTACTTTCTAAAAAATAATTGTATTCAACTAAATTATGAGTAGCACTCAAACGTATTGCAGAACCAGAATTAGCACCTAAAACAGGTCTTGAAAAACGATTTCTTCTAATTTCATTATACGATCCTGGATTTATAGTAATATTGTTACCAACACTTTGTTTTCCTATAAATTCATTATGAATAATTATATTATAATTAGCATGGGTTATAAAAATATCATAACTAGTTTTAATTCTAGTTGGGTCTCCTAAGTTTAAAAAACTACAATCACTAACGGTATTATGATTTCCTATGATTTTAATAATATGATCTCCTTCTTTTGCTGTTTTCCCATTTTGGAAAACAAAACCTTTGAAGATAATGTAATTACCTGCTAATGTTACTTGAATATTACCTTCTATAAATACCTTACCTGTATTTTCTGCTCGAATGACAATAGGGTTAGTTGCTGTACCTGATATATTTAAATTTAAATTTAAATTTTGATAAGTTCCATCTCTTAAAACAAGTTCATCTCCAGCAACTAAATCTAAAGCTCTATTCTCTAAATCTATTATTGATGCTACTTGTTGCTGAGTATATCCTACTGTAACTACCAAAATAGTTAATAATAAACTTATTAATTTTTTTCTATTCATTTTTATATAATTTTATTTTAGGTAGCATTTAGTAGCCTTTAAAATGAAAACTTACAAGAAAAAATGATTTTTTAAAATAAAAAAAATACAAGATTAAATAACAATATGTTAATTTTTTCTTTATTACATTTTTATCTTAATCTAAGTACTTTAACCAACAAAACCTCTAGATGAATGTCTAGAGGTTTATATATAAAGCTTAATAACCTATTTATTAAGCATTTTGTTTTTTAATTAAATTTAAAGCAGAACCTTCTTTAAACCATTCTATTTGACCTTCGTTATAAGTATGATTTGCCATAATAACATCTTTTGAACCATCTGAATGAACTACTTCAATTGTTAGTGGTTTTCCTGGACTAAATTCATTTAAATCTAAAAAGTTAAACGTATCATCTTCTTGGATTAAATCATAATCATTTTCATTAGCAAATGTTAAACCCAACATCCCTTGTTTTTTTAAATTAGTTTCGTGTATACGAGCAAACGATTTTACTAGTACTGCTGCTACTCCTAAATGGCGTGGTTCCATAGCCGCGTGTTCTCTAGATGAACCTTCTCCATAATTATGATCTCCAACAACAATTGTTTTAATATTAGCTGCTTTATAAGCTCTTGCTGTTTTTGGCACTGCATCATAATTACCATTCAACTGATTTTTTACAAAATTAGTTTTCATATTATAGGCATTTACTGCACCAATTAAACAGTTATTAGATATATTATCCAAATGTCCGCGGTAGCGTAACCATGGGCCAGCCATAGAGATATGATCTGTTGTACATTTTCCATGCGCCTTAATTAATAATTTAACTCCTTTAATATCCATTCCTAATGGAATAAATGGAGTTAATAATTCTAATCGTTCAGAATCTGGGCTCACTTTTATTACTACACCGCTACCATCTTCTTCAGGAGCTAAAAACCCATCATCTTTCACTTCAAAACCTTTAGGAGGTAATTCCCATCCAGTTGGCTCATCCAACATTACCTCTTGACCATTTTGATTGATTAACTTATCTGTAATCGGATTAAAATCTAAACGACCAGCAATTGTAATTGCAGCTACCATTTCAGGTGAAGCAACAAAAGCATGTGTATTAGGATTACCATCTGCACGTTTTGCAAAATTTCTATTAAATGAATGGATTATAGAATTTTTAGGAGCATTTTTAGGGTCTTCATAACGAGCCCACTGACCAATACACGGGCCACAAGCATTAGTAAAAATAGTAGCATCCAATTTTTCAAATACTTCTAAAATACCATCTCTATCAGCTGTGTATCTTACTTTTTCAGAACCTGGATTAATTCCAAATTCGGCTTTTGTTTTTAACCCTTTATCGATAGCTTGTTGCGCAATTGATGCTGCTCTAGATAAATCTTCATATGAGGAGTTTGTACAAGAACCTATTAATCCCCATTCAACTTGTAGTGGCCAATCATTATCATTTGCTTTAGCAGTCATTTCTGAACCAGCCCTTGTTGATAAATCTGGTGTAAATGGTCCATTTAATAAAGGACTTAGTTCTGATAAATTAATTTCTATAACTTGATCAAAATATTGTTCTGGATTAGCATATACTTCTGCGTCACCAGTTAAATACTCCTTAACATCATTAGCTGCCTCTGCAACATCACTTCTATCAGTAGCTCGAAGGTAACGCTCCATTGATTGATCATAACCAAAAGTAGATGTAGTTGCTCCTATTTCAGCTCCCATATTACATATAGTACCTTTACCTGTACAAGACATTGCTTTTGCACCTTCTCCAAAGTATTCTACAATTGATCCAGTTCCTCCTTTTGCAGATACAATACCTGCTACTTTTAAAATTACATCTTTTGGAGCAGTCCATCCAGATAATTTACCAGTTAGCTTAACTCCTATCAATTTAGGAAATTTAAGCTCCCAAGGCATTCCTGCCATAACATCAACGGCATCAGCACCTCCAACACCTATAGCTACCATACCTAAACCTCCGGCATTTACAGTATGAGAATCTGTACCAATCATCATTCCTCCTGGAAATGCATAATTTTCAAGAACAACTTGATGAATAATACCTGCTCCAGGTTTCCAAAACCCTATTCCATATTTATTAGATACTGACTCTAAAAAATTAAAAACCTCATTACTTGTGTTTAATGCGGTTTGTAAATCTTTATCTGCACCTAATTTAGCTTGAATTAAATGATCACAATGAACTGTTGTTGGTACTGCTACACTTTTTTTACCTGCCTGCATAAATTGTAACAATGCCATTTGGGCAGTAGCATCTTGACAAGCTATTCTATCTGGTGCAAAATCTACATAATCTTTCCCCCTAATGAATGCTGTATTAGGAGTTCCATCCCATAAATGGGAATATAAAATTTTTTCTGCAAGTGTTAGAGGTTTACCTGTAATTTGTCGAGCTGTATCTACCCTTTTAACTACCTTTTTATAAACCTCTTTTATCATTTCAATATCGAAAGCCATATAGTATTGTTTTGTGAATTTATGTTACACTAACGAATTTAAACAAAAGAAACGATAGAAATGATTCCAGTTTTTATATAGAATAATACTAAATAAAAAAGGTTCAAGTAAATTACTTGAACCTTTTATGTGTTTTTATAATAAACTGATAATTAAACCACTAATTTCTTTTGAGATGGCTTAAATTTTGTTAATACAATTCCAGACACGGCAGCTTCATATTCCTTCATTGTAGGTGTTCTTCCTAATATACAAGATAAAACAACTACAGGCGTAGAAGATAATAAAGATTCCCCTTTTTTATCACCAGTATCTCTTACTACTCTTCCTTGGAATAAACGAGTTGATGTAGCCATTACAGTATCTCCTGGTTCAGCTTTCTCTTGATTCCCCATGCACAAGCTACATCCTGGACGTTCTAAATATAATTTATTTTCATACTTAGTTCTTGCAACAGCTTTTGGAGCACTATCATCAAATACAAATCCAGCATATTTTTCTAAAACTTCCCAATCGCCTTCTTCTTTAAGTTCATCAACAATATTATAGGTAGGTGGAGCAACGACTAAAGGTGCTTTAAACTCAACTTTTCCTTTTTGAGCTTCTACATTTTTAAGCATTTGCGCCAAAATTTGCATATCTCCTTTATGCACCATACACGAACCAACAAAACCTAAATCTACTTTTTTAGTACCACCATAAAAAGATAATGGTTGAATGTTATCATGTGTATAACGCTTAGATACATCCTCATTATTAACATCTGGATCAGCAATCATCGGTTCAACAATCTTATCTAAATCGATAACAACTTCAGCATAATATTTAGCATCTGCATCCGGTTTTAATGCAGGTTTAGTTCCTGTTTTAATTTCCTGAATACGATTATTGGCTTTATTTACCAATCCTTTAAGATCTTGCTTCGGATTATCCATTCCCTTATCAATCATTATTTGAATACGATCTCTCGAAATTTCTAATGATTCAATTAAAGTGTCATCTTCAGAAATACAAATAGATGCTTTTGCTTTCATTTCAGCAGTCCAATCTGTAAATGTAAATGCTTGATCTGAGGTTAATGTACCAATATGTACTTCAATAATTTTTCCTTGAAAAACATTTTCACCCTCAAATTGAGTCAACATCTGCTCTTGTGTTGCGTGAACTACATCACGGAAATCCATGTAGGATTTCATTTCTCCTTTAAACGTAACCTTTACTGACTCTGGAATTGGCATAGTAGCCTCACCTGTAGCTAATGCTAAAGCAACTGTTCCTGAATCCGCTCCAAAGGCAACTCCTTTTGCCATACGTGTATGAGAATCCCCCCCTATGATTACATCCCAATCATCAACTGCAATATCATTTAATACTTTGTGAATAACATCTGTCATTGCATGATATTTCCCTTCAGGATGACGAGCAGTAACTAATCCAAAATCATTCATAAACTTCATTAATCTTGGGATATTAGCCTTAGACTTATCATCCCAAACTGAAGCTGTATGACATCCTGATTGATAACCTGTATCAACTATAGGTGAAATTACTGTAGCAGCCATCATCTCTAATTCTTGAGAAGTCATTAACCCAGTAGTATCTTGAGACCCTACAATGTTTACTTCTACTCTTACATTAGAACCAGCATGTAATATTTTACCTGGGGTAGTACCAACAGCATTTTTATTAAATATTTTTTCAACAGCAGTTAACCCTTGTCCTTCTATAGAAATTTCTTTAGAAGCTGCATATACTTGAGGAACATCAATTCCAAGTACTTTACAAGCGAAAGTTTGTAATTTTTTTCCAAAAACAACAGCATAAGAACCCCCTGCCTTAATAAATTCCATTTTTGGTGGAGTTAAAGCTGTAGAAATATCTTTTAGTTCTTCATCTCCTTTATATAATTTTTTTGTTTTTGTATTTATAGTAAGGACTGTACCAGTAGCTACAGAATACTTTTCTTTTAAAATTGGCTCTCCATCTTCATCGATAATAGTGTTCCCTTCTTTATCTTTTTGCTTTACCCAATTTTTTAGATCGATACCAATACCACCTGTTACTCCAACTGTTGTTAAGAAAATTGGTGCAATACCATTAGTTCCTGCAATTACTGGAGCAATGTTAATAAATGGTACATATGGACTTGAAGAAATACCTGTCCATAATGCAACATTATTTACACCAGACATTCTTGAAGACCCCACTCCCATAGTTCCTTTATCAGCAATTAACATTACACGTTTGTTAGGGTGTTTTTCTTTTAATGCTAATAATTCATTTTGCATATCTTTATTATGTTCAAACATACACTGACCGTGTAATTCACGATCAGATCTTGAATGCGCATCAGCTCCTGGAGACAATAAATCTGTAGAGATATCACCAATACCCGCAACAAAAGTTACTACTTCTATTTCTTCATCAATTTCAGGTAGTTTGGTAAAGAATTCAGCTTGAGCATAACTTTCTATTAATTCTTTAGCAATAGCATTTCCAGCATTATATGCTTTCTCTAACTTTTCTGTATCAGCTTCGTATAAAAAAACTTGAGTTTTTAAAACTTTGGCAGCTTCATTAGCTATAGAAATATCATTTCCTAAAGCCAAATCAAGAAGTACTTCTACGGAAGGACCACCTTTCATATGTCCTAATTGTTCAAATGCAAAAGCAGGTGAAATCTCTTTTAGAACAAATTCTCCAAGAATAATCTCTTTTAAAAATTTAGATTTAGTACTGGCAGCACTGGTTGTACCTGGTAAGACATTATAAATAAAAAAGTTAAGCGAATCTTCTCTATGCTCATTATTAACATCTTTTATTTGATCAATAATTTCATTTAATAATTCTTTACCATCAATTGGCTTAGGATGAAGCCCTTGATTTTTTCTTTCCTCAATTTCTTTTATATAATCTTTATAAATACTCATTATATAAGTTTTTTTAATGTTAAAAGTACTATTTATAATCCCCTATTATATTATTTCAACTTTTAGAGCTAAATACAAGCACTTTTAATCATGTTAGTACCTATAGACTTGAAGTCTAATTTTGTTAATTTTTGTTATGCAAAAGTACTATTTTAAGTCGAAATTAAAAAATAAACACTTTAATAGAGTTATTAGTAAATAAAATACAATTCAAATCCAAAAAACAGAGGAAACAACAAAAAAAACACTAAAATAAGTTAAAATTTTATCAAATAAATAATCAAAAAAAAATATAAAAAATAGAAGTTACTATAAAAATTAAAAAAGCAGACCAATAAGCTGGATTCTGTGCCTTAAAAAAGGTTCTTATCATTTATCTAGTTTTACAATTACTCGTAAAATCAATCTGCCTACCCCTTAGAATCGCGCGAGCAACGCTCAAGCTCTAATGTACATGACATTGCACCGCATAGAGTTTACCTGGTTTCACTACAGCATTACCTGTACATACTTTCTGTTGCACTTGTCCTCGGTTTACACCGGACGGTTGTTATCCGCTATGCTACTCTTTGGTGTCCAGACTTTCCTACTTATACTAAATATAAGTCGATAAGATAGGTCTGCTTAATTATTTTTATATTTTCTCGACTTTGTCCATAAAAAACCCACTCAAAACTGAGTGGGAAAATTGCTATGAAAAAGAAAAAGTGTCTAAAACGTCTTTTAGACTCTGCAAATATATATATTTATTATTAATCAACATAAAAAACTTTAAAAAAAAATTGAATTTTTAATTAAATTTTAAACATAAAAAAACCCACTCAAAATTGAGTGGGAAAATTGCTATGAAAAAGAAAAAGTGTATAGAACGTCTTCTATACACTTGCAAATATAATACTTTTATAAAATATATTCTAATAAAAAAAGTAATTAAATTAATTTTAGGAGAACATATCTTTTACTTTTTCAAAAAAAGATTTGTCATTCTTCTGTGGATTAGGACTAAAGTTCTCATCTGTTTGCATTTGCTCAAAAAACTTGCGCTGTTCTTTTGTTAATTCTTGAGGAGTCCAAACGTTTATATGAATTAAAAAATCACCATTACCATAACGTTCAATACTTGGTAAACCTTTACCTTTTAATCTTAGTATTTTACCAGATTGTGTACCTGGTTCAATTTTAATTTTTACTTTTCCTGTAACCGTTTCTATTTCTTTAGAAATACCTAATACAGCTTCAGAAAAGTTAACATATAAATCATAATGAATATTACTTCCTTCTCTTTTTAATGTATCATGCTGAATCTCTTCTATTAACACTAGTAAGTCACCAGAAATAGAGTTCTTACCTGGAGCCTCATTACCTTTCCCTCCTACTTTTAATTGAACGCCTTCGGTTACACCTTCGGGAATATTAATTGATACAGTTTCTTCTTTAACAACCATACCTTGTGCATCTGCTCCGGAAGGTTTCTTATCTAACATTTCACCAGCTCCATGACAAGTACTACAAGTAGTTGCTGTTTGCATTCTACCTAAAATAGTATTTGTTACACGCATTTGTTGTCCACTACCATTACATGTTGAACAAGTTTTATACGTAACTCCATCCGCTTGTACTTTTCTTCGTACTTTAACTTTTTTCTCTACACCATTAGCTATCTCTTCTAAAGTAAGTTTTACTCTTATGCGAAGGTTGCTACCTTTAACTCTAGCTTGGCGTTGACCTCCGCCTCCACCGAAGCCTCCAAATCCTCCACCAAATGCACCTCCAAAAATATCTCCAAACTGACTGAATATGTCATCCATATTCATTCCACTTCCGCCTCCAAAGCCACCTTGACCTCCTTCAAAAGCCGCGTGACCGTATTGGTCATAACGTGCTTTTTTATTATCATCACTAAGAATCTCATACGCCTCAGCACAAAGTTTAAACTTCTCTTCAGCTCCAGTGTCACCAGGATTTTTATCTGGATGGTACTTTATAGCCATCTTTCGGTATGCCTTTTTTATTTCAGACTGAGAAGCTGATTTTGATATACCTAATATTTCGTAATAATCTTGTTTTGCCATATTATTTCAATTGACTATTAACAATTAACAATAGCACTTGGTAATTGATAATCGAATTATTATTTGTTTATGCTTGTCCCATAACCACTTTTGGGTGACGGATAATTTTATCTCCTAATTTATAGCCCTTTTCTACGCAGTCTATAATTTTGCCTTTTAAATCTTCAGATGGAGCAGGTATTTGTGTAATTGCATCATGAATTTCAGAATCAAAATCATCTCCTGCTTTTACCTCTATTACCGATAAGCCTTTTTGAGTTAAAGTGTTTTTTAACTTATTATTAATAAGTTCCATCCCTTTAAACAGCTCAGAATCTTCACTTTTTTTAATTTCTACTAATCCTCTATCAAAATCATCCATTATTGGCAGTAAAGCTGTCATTACTTCCTGATTTGCTGTTTTGAATAACTCTATTCGTTCTTTAGAAGTTCTTTTTTTATAGTTTTCAAACTCAGCGAATAAACGTAAATATTTATCTTTTTCAATTTGAATTAACTGGTCAGCTGAGGGCTCCTCTTTAGCTTCATTTTCAACGCTTTCCTTTGATTCTTCTTGATTTTCTTCTAGCTCAGAATTATCAATAGCATCTTTTAATTCATCTTCTTTAGTATATTGATCTTTACTCATTGTAAATCTTTTCATTTATATTCTTAATTTAATTTAACAATAATACTGCCAATAAAAAAAAAATGTCATAATGACACTTTATACTTCTTGATTTATTAAAATTGTAAAAAGTTAAGTAGTAGAATAATTATGAAGAAAAATTAATTTTAACTTTATAAATTATTTAAGACTATAGTAACAATGAGTAAAATATAACTAATAAAAAACTTACCTAATAAAAAATCTATCAACTATTTTTAAAGATAAATACCTTAAGCTTAATTAATAACAAAACACTTTCAGAGAAAATTAAACTGTTACTATAAATAAGTAGACTATTGAACTAAAAAAGAGATTCAACATAAATATAATATGTAAAATCTCTTTTAAAATACTTTATTATAGAAATGAGCAAATTTTCAGTGCTACATCCTATTTAAATAAAAATCGTTTTTTCTTACTAATTTTAAAAAATTATATTTCTTTAAAAATAGCATGCATCAAACGCTTTTTATCGTTAATACTTTCCTCTAACGATATCATCGTTTCTGTTCTATTAACACCATGGATGTCATCAATTCTATAAATAATATCTTTCGCATCATTTGTGCTCTTTGCTCTAACCTTACAAAAAATATTATATTTTCCTGCTGTAACATAAGCGACAGTAACATTAGCTATTAACCTTAAGCTTTCTAAAACATGCTGTGTCATTGATGTTTTTTCTAAAAAAACACCTACATGGGCTATAAACGAATACCCCATTTTCTCATAATTCAATGTCAATGTAGATCCTTCTATTATACCTTCATCTTCCATTTTCTTTACTCTTACATGAATAGTACCCGCTGACACCAATAGCTTCTTTGCTATATCAGTAAAAGGTGTTCTCGCATTTTCTATTAAAATGTCTAAGATTTGATGATCTATTTCATCTAATACAAATTTCTTCATTTTTGTTTTATTTCAAGTAATACTGCTAAAATATGATTTTTTTTCAATTTTTACACACTTTCATTAGAAGAAAAACAAAGATTAATCATTTTTATTGAATTCTTTGTGGGATAAATATGATTTTAGATCTCCTTCTTTCTCCTTAATCAAAGTAAGTACAAATTTATTACTTTCTATCTTCTCAGCGTACTGATATGCTATATCTTTTTCATTATTTTTTGATCTATAAATAATATCGTAGAAGTTCTTGATATTGTTAGGTATAGAAAAATATTCTTCATAATTATTGAACACTTTATTTGTTGAAATATGAAAAAAACCTTGAATTAAAGCATAAAAATTGAATTTTCTTACTTCTTCTCTATCATAATCATCAGGGTAATGACCTGCTTCAATCAATATAGTGTTATGTCCTAATTTTTGAAAATTATCCCCAGTAGCAGTTGGATAAAACTCATCAGTATATCTTCCAACATGATTCGGTATTATTTTTTGCAATAAGTTATTCATCGCAATAATTACGTTCATTGTTTGAATCCTACCTTTGGTAATACTTCTAGATTCTTCTTCCGATGGTGCTAAAAACGAAATAGTTGCTGGATTTGAAGTCCCTTCAACGCCAAAAATAGTTCTTTGATCATGTAAATTAAAACAAAACTCAGGATTAACCTCTTCTAAAATTGACCTTAAAAGCTTACTCTCTTTGGCTATTAAATCAACAGCGTCTCTATTTAAATCAATATTATTTGCATTCACCCTTGTATATGCTTGAGCACCATCAGGGTTTAACATTGGAATAATATGAATTTCAGTATTCGTTAAAATAGATTTAACAATATCTTTTGATTGATTTTGTTTTATAAAATTTAAAAAATCAAAAACAGCTTTTGTTCCAGTGCTCTCATTCCCATGCATTTGACTCCACATGAAAACTTTTTTATTTCCTTTTCCTAATTTAAGCTTATAAATAGGAGTACCCTCTTCTGAAGTACCTATAATCTTTGATTCAATATAGTTGGGTAATTTTGAATATAGACTTTCAATATCTTTAAAAGTAATCCATCTGCCTTTAAGAGTATCTTCTTTTATACTTAGATACTCTTTTTCTAAGAAGTCAATGTCTAATATTTCCATCTCTTAAATTAAATAGCAAACCACTCAGAAACCAATTGTTTTTCTATTGATTCAACCGAATTATGTACATAGTCATTTTTAGCCAAACTATAATGGTAATCTTTTGACCATTCTTCTATATTTTCAGCTAATTCCTTTAAAGAAGTACAAATATAATTTACTTCTTCATTAGTTATTGTTGGATGAATTGATAATCGAATCCATCCTGGTTTATCTGTACTACAACCTTCTAAAATTTTATCTTTAATTTTATGTGATGTATTTTGATCTACATTCAATAAAAAGTGTCCGTAAGTACCTGCGCAAGAGCATCCTCCCCTCGTTTGTATTCCAAAATGATCATTCAATAATTTAACTACCAAATTAAAATGATATTTCTCGAAATAAAATGAAAAAATACTTAACCTATCTTTATGTTGAGGAGCTAGAATTCTTACTCCATCAATACTCTCTAAACAATCAAAAATAACAGGATTAATCTCATCCTCTCTTTTTTTAATGTTCTCAGTTCCCATTTTATTTTTTAATTGTATTGATAAAGCAATACGAATTGTTTGCAAAAAAGCAGGAGTACCGCCATCTTCTCTAGTTTCAACATCATCAATATAATCGTGCTCTCCCCAAGGGTTCGTGTATGTTACAGTACCACCACCTGGATTATCTGGAATCGTATTTTTATATAGTTTCTTATTAAATAACAATACACCTGAACTTCCTGGTTCACCCAAAAATTTATGTGGTGAAAAGAAAATAGCGTCCAAATCTTCATTTTCATTATCAGGATGCATATTAATATCTACATAAGGAGCAGAACAAGCAAAGTCAACAAAACACAATCCATTATATTTATGAATTAATGCAGCTATTTTATGGTAATCCGTTTTAATTCCTGTTACATTAGAACCTGCAATAACTGATGCTATTTTAATTGGCCTATCTATATATTTTTTTATCACCTCTTCAAACTTATCCAAACAAACTAATCCCGCATCATCACATGGAACTACTTCCACATCAGCAATTGTTTCATACCATGAAGTTTGATTAGAATGATGCTCCATATGACTAACAAAAACGATTGGTCGTTTCTCATCAGGTATTTGAGTATGCGCTTTTAAATTTTCAGAAACCTTTAAACCAAGAATTCGCTGAAATTTATTAACCACTCCTGTCATTCCTGATCCTTCAGTTATTAAAACATCATCTTTATTTGCATTTACATGATCTTTAATTATGTTTCTAGCTTTAGTGTATGCTAAAGTCATCGCTGCACCTGAAGTTGAAGTTTCTGTGTGAGTATTAGCCACAAAAGGTCCAAACTCATTTAATAACTTTTCTTCAATTGGTCTATACAATCTTCCACTAGCTGTCCAATCAGTATAAATAAGTTTCTTTTCACCATAAGGTGTATTAAACATTTGGTTTATACCAACTATGTTTTTTTTAAACTCTTCAAAGTACAGTTCTAAACTCATAACTAAATTCTAAATTTACCTCCTATTAAAATATTATTTTGAAAAAAGTAAAATCCTTGTGATGCAGTATCAGAAGCATTTACAGTTGTTCTTATATCTGGCATATATATATAGCCTCCTTTAATATCAGCTTGAATAAAAAAATGTTTAAAAAATGTAACATTTAATCCGACTCCTACTGATCCTCCATATCCTGAAAGATGAAATTCATCATACCTTTCATTGTTTAATAATGTTGTGTTTGTTCTTGGAACAAGCACACCAATACCAAGCCCCTCAGTTACATTAATTTGAAGGTTTTCAAGATTCAAACCAAACCACTTACTGATATCATCAAATCTATACAATTGTACATTTACATAATTTAAACCATCAGTATGTTCAAATCGTAAAAAATCACTCGCTAAGTTAATATCAGAATTATTATAAACCCCATCATATTTTGGGTTACCTACATTAATATTTCCATTAATTTTCACATCTTGGTTAGGTACCATTACATATTTCATATGATCTACTCCAATCGAAATAGTGTAATTCTCTTTAAAAAAATATCCTATTCTAAGATTTGTTTGAGGAATTGTTACTCTTCCAGGATGAAAATAATCTCTAAAAGAAAACTTAGTTTGCCTATCAGTAGCTTTAACATTTTGTAAAGTGAAATCATAATTATCCCCTTTAAAATGTATGTCCGAATCAGAATAACTAGCCCAGTTCCAACCCCAATAAACAAAAAACTTTCCTTTATTAATTATCTTTTTTGCCTTATCATCTTGAGCTTTTATTGATAAAGTAAAAAGGAATAATACTATTACTAAATATTTTTTATTCAAAACTTATGCTATTATTTCTTCAATTTCTTTAATAATTCTTACCGCTAATGTATCAGCTTTATCTTGAGATGTAGCTTCTGTGTATATGCGAATAATAGGTTCTGTATTAGATTTTCTTAAGTGTACCCATTCGTCTTCAAAATCTATTTTTACACCATCTATTTTATTAACTTCCTCATTTTTATATTTAGAGGCCATTTTTTCTAAAATATCATCTACATTAATCTGAGGGGTTAATTGTATTTTATTTTTACTCATAAAATAACTAGGGTAACTATCCCTTAATTCTTTACAGGACATTTTTTTATTGGCTAAATGAGATAAAAATAAAGCCACTCCAACTAAAGAATCACGTCCATAATGTGAATCCGGATAAATAATACCGCCGTTGCCTTCTCCACCAATAACAGTATCAGTTTCTTTCATTTTCTTTACTACATTTACCTCACCTACTGCACTTGCTGTATACGTTCCTCCATGTTTTTCAGTTACATCTCTTAAAGCTCTAGATGAAGATAAATTAGATACTGTATTTCCTCCATTATTTTTACCTAAAACATAGTCAGCACAAGCTACTAGAGTATATTCTTCACCAAACATTGAACCATCTTCAGATATTATAGCTAATCGATCGACGTCAGGATCTACAACAATTCCTAAGTTTGCTTTCTTTTTTACAACTAATTTAGATATATCAGTTAAATTTTCTTTTAAAGGTTCTGGATTATGAGGAAAATGCCCATTTGGTTCACAATACAACTCTACACATTTAACACCTAGCTCTTTCAAAAGCAGAGGTATAGCTATACCTCCAGTTGAGTTTACACCATCAACAACAGCTTTAAATTTAGCTTTTTTAATTGCTTTTTTGTCTACTAAATCAAGTTTTAAAACTTCTTTAATATGTTTTTTTATATAATTCTTTTTCTTTTTGTAAGTTCCTAAATCATCAACCTCTGCAAATTGTATACTATTGCTTTCTGCCAAAGCTAACACTTCAGCCCCATCAGTTCCATCAATAAACTCTCCCTTTTCATTTAATAATTTTAAAGCATTCCATTGTTTAGGATTATGCGATGCTGTTAAAATTATACCTCCATCGGCTTTTTCAATAGGAACTGCTATTTCAACAGTAGGTGTCGTAGATAAACCTAAATCTAATACATCTATCCCTAAACCTACTAAGGTGTTTGCTACTAAACTGGTTATCATTTTACCAGAAATACGAGCATCTCTTCCTATTACAATTTTTATTCTTTCTTTTTCTTGATTCTGTTTCTTTATAAAAGTACCATAAGCTGCAGCAAATTTTACCGCATCAATAGGCGTTAAATTATCACCTGTAGCTCCACCTATAGTACCTCTAATTCCTGAAATAGATTTAATTAAAGTCATATTGTTTTTTAATTTGATAACAAAGATAACGGTATTTCAGAAATTAAAGTGTACATAATGGCATCTTTAAGTGTAACAATTGTTACACTATACAGATACAAAAGATGCGTTAAATATTTAAAAAAAAAGATTAATTACTTACCTTATAGATGGCTTTTTGATGTACTTCTCCATTTTTAAATTCTTTATTTATAATATGATACCCGAAAGGGAGTGTTTCAATTAATTTAGGGTTTTGAATTTCTTTACTATCTAATTTTTTAATTATGTAATTATTATCTATTACATTACCAAAACTAACTATAGTTCCACCATTGTATGTTGAAGGCCTAGGAATATTACAATTATACGCTTCGGAATTAGAAATTTGTAATATTTTAATTGCTGTAAAATATGGATGCCCTTTAGGAATTTCATGAATAGAATAGCTTTTTTTTATAAAATTTGTTTTTTTACAATCTACAAATTGATAATCAAATCCTTTTTGAAACTTCATCTCTTTTATACTAACATTATTAGGATCTTGATATATTCCTTGAACATAAGTTCCTTGATAAGGTTCATATAAACTTTCTATAGAGTTTTCAGCTTTCTTATATATTATATTCCATTTATTTTGAATGGCTAGCATCATTCGCTTTCCTTGTCCAGCAGTAAACGTTGCATTTTCTAAAGATCTACAAGGCAATACATTTGAACTCATAAAATTACTTGCTGGAACTTGAGTGAAATCAATTCCACATTTATTTTTATTTTCACTTCCTATATACGTTGAACAATCTGAATCAATTTCTGAATTTACATAGGCTATTGAAGGTAAAGTATCATCTACATGATCATTTTGAGTAACCAAATTACAGTTAGAGTGATTCCAATTTCTGTAAGTATGTTCCAATGAAAAATTATGTCCAATTTCGTGCGGTAAAGTAGAGGTAAGTAAATACTCATCATCAATAACACTATTTAATCCTGGTTTATTTGACAAACCAGCAATTTTTCTAGTATCATATTTGCTATACCGTATTGTAGAAACAATATAAATATTAAAACTATTTTTTTGATATTTACCAATACTTTTAGAATATTCTACTAACTGGTTAAATGTTCTGTTTCCACCTATATACAATACAGACCTCCATGTACTATTAATTTGATCATATCCATTATATTTAAAGAAAATTTTGAATTGATTAAATGTTTTGTTCAAATTCGCTACTGCATCAAGTAAATCATTTTCACTAATAGGTACCGATCGATTTCCATTATTTTCATTTACAACATGAAAAAACACATTAAAAACTCGTATTTTATTTATAAGACTCGTATTCCGAAACCTAGTATTTCCAGTTTCGTCTAAGTTATCGTTTATTGTATTTTTAGAATCAGCACATTGAGCGGGTTGTATTTTATTCAGCTCCATATAATTCTCTACTTCACTTAACTTTAAAAGCTTTTTGTTTAATCTGTTCAACATATCTTTCTGAGCTGAACTTTGAGAACTAAATACCAATAATAATGCAATAGACATATTTCTAATTGTATTCATTGATGACAACATTTTTAGAATTAGGTTAGTTTTAAGGGGGGTACAAAAACACCTTTCTGTATCTGACAATGATGTAGTAGAAATTGTAATAGAAATAAAAAAAGTCAAATAAGAATTACTTAAAAAATAATTATAGCACACTAGCATTTTACTACAATTATTGATGAATCAAATTTAATTTGATTCAAAGGATCTTATAAATTTAACGATTTTTTTTAAATAAACAATACAAAAAAAGCCATTACATAATGTAATGGCTTCAAAAAAAATTTTATGCTAATCGGAAATTTATTTTCCTTCCATTTTTTTCTTTAATTCAGCTAATCCACCGATATCACCTAAAGTAGTTTTTTCGGTTTCTTGTGCTTTTTTAGCAGCAGCTTTAACATTCTTTTGTTCTTCTGCTCTAAAGATAGAAGTATGAGAAACAACTATTCTACGGTATTCTTTACTAAATTCAACTACTTGGAATTGAACAGTATCACCTTTAGCTAATTTACCACCGTCTTCTTTATCTAAAAAACGAGAAGGTGCAAATGCTTCTACTCCATCAGCAAAAGCTACAGTCGCTCCTTTGTCATTTTTATCTTTAATAGTACCTTCGTGAGTAGATCCAATTGAATATGTTGCCTCATGACCATCCCAAGGATTATCTTGAGTTTGTTTATGACCTAAGTTCAATTTACGGTTTTCAACATCTAATTCTAATACTTGAACTTCTAATTTATCACCAACAGTTACAAAGTCTGATGGATGTTTAATTTTCTTAGTCCAAGATAAATCAGATATATAAACTAATCCATCAATACCTTCTTCTAACTCTACAAACACACCAAAGTTAGTGTAGTTACGTACAGTACCTGAATGTTTAGAACCAACAGGATATTTAGTAGTAATATCAGTCCATGGATCTGGGTGTAATTGCTTCATACCTAGAGACATTTTACGCTCTTCGCGATCCAATGTTAAGATTTGAGCTTCCACTTCGTCACCAACAGTTACGAAATCTTGAGCAGAACGTAAATGAGTTGACCAAGACATTTCAGATACGTGAATTAATCCTTCAACACCATCTTCTACTTCAACAAATGCACCGTAATCAGCTAAAACTACTACTTTACCTTTTACAGTATCACCAACTTTTAATTCAGAGTTAAGTGCTTCCCATGGGTGAGCAGATAATTGCTTTAATCCTAATTGAATTCTTGACTTATTATCATCAAAGTCTAAAATTACAACATTTAATTTTTGATCTAACTCAACAACCTCATTTGGATGATTGATACGAGACCAAGATAAATCAGTAATATGAACTAATCCATCAACACCACCTAAGTCAACAAATACACCATAAGAAGTTACGTTTTTAACAACACCTTCTAATACTTGTCCTTTTTCTAATTGACCGATGATTTCACGTTTTTGATCTTCTAAATCAGCTTCGATTAACGCTTTATGAGAAACTACTACATTCTTAAATTCGTGGTTGATTTTAACAACTTTGAATTCCATAGTTTTTTCAACATATTGATCATAATCACGGATAGGCTTAACATCAATTTGTGAACCTGGTAAGAAAGCTTCAATACCAAATACATCAACAATCATACCTCCACGAGTTCTACATTTAACGAAACCGTTAACAATTTCTCCGGTTTCATGTGCATTATTAACACGATCCCAAGCTTTAATAACACGTGCTTTTTTATGAGATAATACTAATTGACCAGAAGAATCTTCTCTTTTATCAACTAATACTTCTACTGTATCCCCAACAGCTAAATTTGGATTGTAACGAAATTCATTTAATGAAATAACTCCTTCAGATTTAGAGTTAATATCAATAATTGCATCACGATCAGTAATACGAACAACTTTACCTTCAATAACATCACGTTCATTTACGAAACCTACTGTTCCTTCTAAAGCTTGTTCAAATTCTTTTAATTTAGATTCATCAACTTCATCAATACCTTCTTCGTATTTATGCCAATTAAATGTTGCTAAAAATTCTGCTGGATTAACTGCATCTGCAGTTGTTGTTTTTGTTTCTTCAGACATGTCTGAGAATATTTTTTGTATCTTTTTATTAATCAGGATATTATCAATATTAATTCAAAGAGATATTAAACTTATAAATATATTTTTCTAACCTTTCCAATCCTGTTCTTGTAAAAAGGCGTGCAAATTTACGTTTTTTTTTTAAGTAACCTAAACGGATATTACTTTAAGTTCCTAAAAAAGAGGTTATACTATATTTTTATGTGTTTATTAAGCTTATTTACTTTCAACTGTTTCATTCCAATAATAGCTATCAGGATAAATCCGATCTCCAAAAATAGCAGTTCCTACACGAATTATCGTAGCTCCTTTTTCAATTGCTATTTCTAAATCATTACTCATTCCCATTGATAATTCATTCATTTCAACATTTGGAATGTTTAGTGATTTCACCTCATTTTGAATTTTCTTTAAAAGTTGAAAACACTTTCTTATTTCATTAGATTTTGAACTTAACAAACCTATTGTCATTAATCCTTTAATGTGGATATTTTTAAGTGTGGCAATATTTTTTATTAACTCAATTGCTTCATTTGGAGCTACTCCAAATTTACTTTCTTCAAAAGAAGTATTTACCTGAATAAGTATATCAATTTCTTTATTTTCTATAGCTAATCGTTTCTGCAATTTTTGAGCAATTGACAGCCTATCAATAGATTCAATACAACTAACCCATTTAATTACTTCATTAATTTTATTACTTTGTAAATGCCCTATGAAATGAACTTCAGGATTCATTTTTTTAACTGAGTTACATTTTTGTTTGAGTTCTTGTACTTTATTCTCTCCTATCAGTGTTTCTCCTTGTTGTAAGGCAAAATTTATATAGTTAGGTGCTACTGTTTTTGTTGCCAACAATAAACGTACTTCATCTTTATTTCTATTAGCTATTTCACAAGCTTTTATCATTCTATTATGAATGATACTTAAATTGTTTTTAATATTATTCATCTTAATTTAAACTACTTTATGCTCTAGGCAATCTATTTGTAATTCATTGTTCTTTAAATCTTTTTCCATTAGATTGCAATAATGATTATTACCTTCTTTTTTATAGTGGAAGCATGTTAAACACATCCGTTGAGTAGAGATTACATTCCTTTGATTTAGTTGGTAAATTAACTGCATTAATTGCTTTAAAAAAACACCTTTTTCTATTTCAGATAAATAATCAATTGATTCATTTAAAGCACTTGTAAAAAGACTTGCTTTTTTAACAATCTCTTTTCCTGTTGGTGATAATTCAACCAGAAAACTTCTAGAATCTTTAGGATTTACCTTTTTAATAAGTAATTCTTTTTTGAGTAGAACCTTAATAGAATCACTAACTGTTGCTTTTGTTAAATCAAATTCAGTAGCAAGGAAACCAACCTTTAAATCTTCTTTTTTATGAGTATCACAAAAGATCAAGAGCTGTATTTGGATGGGACTTATTTTATATAACTTACTTTCTTCCCAAAGCAATACTCTAAATGCTTTAGAAATTCGCTCTAAACCTTGTGTTATCTTTTTATTAACTACTCCATCCTTCATACTATTAAACAGCTTTTAGTTCTTTTGCTTCTTCTTCCTCAATAATTCTATTTTTAATATTTCTAAAAGTAATATCTCTTGCTTCTGCATAAGAAATAGAGTAACTTCTCTCAAAATTTCTATATTTTTCAGGGAATTTTAATAAAAGAGAATCATAATAGATATCTAAATCATTTTTACTAGGTTTTTCAAACTTTAATCTTAGTTGAAAACGTCTTAACAAAGCTGTATCAATAATACTCGAATGATTTGTAGCAGCTATTAATAATGTTTCATTAGGTAATTGATCTATTTGTTGAATAAGAGTATTTACTATCCGCTTCATTTCTCCAGAATCTTTAGTCTCATAATCACGAGTTTTCCCTAGGTAATCAAATTCATCTAAAAAAAGCACTGAATTTTCTCGTGAAGCTTTCCTAAATATACTTGTGATATTTTTTGCTGTTTCACCTAGCTTTGAAGAAACAATTTCACCTAAATTTAAAATTAAAATTTCCTTCCCCAATTTGTGCGCTATTGCCTTAGCGGTAGTTGTTTTACCACAACCAGTATAACCAAACAAAAGAATCTTATTATCTACAGGCAATTCATATTCCCTAAAAGTATTTATGTATTTAAATTCTTTCAGTAATTGTTTTAATAAGTTCTTATTTTTTTCACTAAAATGAATATCTTTTAATTCAATTAAAGATGTGTCTCTTGACTTTAAAATTAAGTTGGGTAGTATAGCCATTTAGTCCTAAAATTTAATAATGCAAAGTTAGTAACCCTAATTAAAAAAAATCGTGTTTTTAATTATAATAACTAACAAGTTTCCAATCTGAATTTAGTGTACTATATAATATTGAATATTTTAGCTGCCTGTTTTTGACTTTTACTTCAACTATCAATATAGAATTGATTTATTCATTTTTTATATGTTCAACATAATCCTTTTTGCAAATATAGTAAGGATTACTTACTAATAAAAGTTTTCACAATAAATAATACACTATGAAGAGTAAAAAGTATAGATTAACAAACAATTAGTATGAATGAAGAGAAAATATTGTAGATAAAGAAAAAAGGGTACAAATTAAGGGGTTAAAATCCACCTAACTCCTTCACTTTTAATTTCACTACCGTACTTTAAATAATGATTCATATATATTTTTTCACCATTAATATCTTCCAATTCAACTTTAACATTAAAAAGTCCCCAGGTCCAAATCACTATTGAACAATTTGTATTATCAGATTTTCTTTGAATCGTTTTAACAGGGCTTCTAAATGTTTTGTGAAGTGTATAAGTAACTTTCTTTATAAAAGGTAAATCTTTCCCTTCAATATATATATATACTTTATATAGAGTTTTTCTATTTCTAGAAATATTCTTTTTGTAATGGGCAATTAAGTCATTATTTAATCCTTTTTGATTTGGACTAAATATCGAGTCCTTTACTTTTATATCATATATTTTTACTCTATTACTCATAACCTCTTAATTATCGTCAATTTCAGGAGCTTGTTGAATTTCTTCTTCTATTGAATTATTTTCAATAGTATCTAATTGAGTAATCTCATTTGTTGTCGTTATTCTAGATGAATTCGTTCTGGCTGCAGACTCTCCAAAATAATATCCTATAACTGTTCCTACTATACCTCCCATTGAAGCTATTACTAGTTGTAACGCCTTCATTTTATTATTAAAATCGGGAGTAGTTGCCATAGAATATACTATTAAACCAGCAAAGATTATTATAATAACTAGAGCTAAAAAATGTTTAAAATCATTTATTAAGTTAGCAAAAAACTGAGTTGTAACGTAAATTAAGTTACCATAATCTTTACTATTAGCTTCAGGTGTTTTGTATTTACCCCAGTTAAAAATTTTAGCAAGCCAGTTTATCATTATTAAACACGAAAACATAAGTATTATTAATATTACTATACCACTGGAATGTTTCGCTAAAAAGGTTAAGAAATTTTCCATTATTTTTCTTTTGTTTAATTATTTAAGCTTAAGTATGACTAATTTATTTAAAATGAATTGATAGTAAAATTACATTTTTTTTATTTCAACTTTAAATAGATTTGTAAAAATATCAAAAATAACTTGTGATTCTTTTTTACGAACTGAAATTGTGTATTCACAAGTTAACTCTAAATTTTGATTAATAATTTCAATACTACGTTCTTTTATAATACGTTGTACTTTATTCATCATATCATAGCCGAAAGTCAACTTATAATGTATGTCAATAGTTTTTTCAATAATCTCAGAGTCCTCAAAAGCTAACTGGGCTGAAGTTCTATAAGCATTAATTAACCCTCCCACTCCAAGCTTAGTTCCTCCAAAATAGCGAACAGAAACCATTAAAACATTTGTTAAATCAAATGCCTGAATTTGCCCATAGATAGGTTGTCCCGCTGAATTACTTGGTTCTCCGTCATCATTGGCTCTAAACCTTATTTTTTCGGTTCCTAATTGCCACGCATAACAAAAGTGACGCGCTGAATGATGTTGCTTTTTTAAACCTTCTAAAGCTTTTTTTATGTCAGTTTCATTAAAAACAGGAAAAGCATAACCAAAAAACTTACTATTTCTATCTTTAAATAAAGTTTCTTTGGAGGGCTTTGTTATTGTTTTATATGTATCTTTTATTTCACTCATTATGCTATGGTTACCAAAATAATTCCTAAAATAGCCAAAACTACTCCTATTTTATTTTTTTTACTAAAATTCTCTTTAAACAATAATAAGCCTACCAATGTGGAGGCTATAACAATCCCAACGTTATTTACTGTAAATAACGTAGAACTCTCAAAATTTTTATTTTGCAAAGCTTTTATTAAAAATACTATTGAATAATAATTAGGAATTCCTAATACAACACCAGCGACTATACTTTTCTTCTCTATTTTTTCTTTCGAAATTAATTGCTTTACCAATAATATTAGCATTCCAAAAAAAGCGGCAAAACCAAATAAACTTCCTGAGAAAAAGTCAACGTCATCAAGAGAAACAAAATTAGTTTCAACATATTTCAACGTGGTATCTATAATACCAGAGCCTAAAAACAATAAAACAGGGAACAATAAACCAGCATTTACTGTTGATTCTTTTTCTTTAATAGACGATAAATATACTGCTACTAATGCTATTAGTATTCCTATTACTTTTAAAACTGTTATACTTTCATCATATAAAATAACACCAAAAACAATAGGTACAACCACTGACATTTTTCCGGCAATAGAAGCAACCGAAACTCCATTATTTTGAGCAGTCATTGCCATTACAAAGAAAATTAAAACAAATAATAATCCTAATGAAACTGCTCCATAAAACCAAGATTGGTGAATTATTGTTGTTAATTCATTAAAAGTATTTGCTGAAAACATCCCTAATGTAAAAGCAACTAAATAGTTAACAACTATTGCTTGTAAAGTATTTACTTTATAAATATTAAAATACTTAAATATCACAAATAAAGATGTTGAAAACACTACACTTAATATCAAATATATCATCCTATAAAAACTCTTTTCTATTTAATAAATCAACTACATCTTCTGATTCCGGATTTATATTCCATACATGAATACCTATATTTTTGGCTATATCTGTATTTTCTTGTGTATCATCAATAAAAATTGTTTCTGACGCTAATAAATTATTTTCACCCAATACGAATTCATAAATATTCTCATTAGGTTTACGTAAATTAATTTCATGAGATAAATAAAATTGTTCAAAACAACTTTTAAAATCTTGATATAAATTATTACCCCAATCATTTTGAATCCAAGAAATATGTAATTCATTCGTATTACTTAATAAAAACAAGCGGTAATTATTAGTTTCATGTAGTTCTTTTAAAAATTCTAATCTATGTATTGGAAAATCTAATAAAATAGCATTCCAAGCATGAATCAAATCTTTTTTGGCTATTTTAAATTTACTATGAAAAAATCCAACAAATTCTTTTGTTGTAATTAAGCCCATCTCATACCTGTAATATACTTGCATCATCTCTTCAGTAACTTCTGTTACCCCTAATTTCCCTAATTCTTTGTATGTTGCTTGCTTATCTAGATTGATGAATACATCACCAAAATCAAAAATGATATTTTTAATCATTAATATAGGTTCTTAATATATCGTTATTTAATTTTTCTTCGGAAATCAATGTTCCTTTAAAATTTGGATTTCTTACTCCTTGTTTGAATTTATTTTCGCCGATAAAAATTTTAGCTTCGTCCCATAAATTAATATCAATAAATGTTTGTAGTGTTTGCTTTCCTCCCTCTACAATAATTGATTGTATTTGATGCTTATGTAATACTTCACAAATTTGTTTCGCTATATTAGTTGAAAAATCTATTGATTCTAAATCACAGTTAAATTGAGTGATTTTATTTACTAATCCTTTCTTTTTCACTTCTGAATCTGTTATTATTATTGTCTTAATAGATTCATTAAAAAAATTAGTTTCTAAGGGAATACTTAGATTTTTATCAATGATAACTCTAACGGGATTATTTCCTGACCAACTTCTTACATTTAATTTTGGATTATCAGCAATAACTGTGTTTGACCCCACTAAAATAGCATGCTCTTCACTCCGCCATTTATGGACTAACTGCTGCGAATACGAATTTGAAATCCATACAGGTCTTTGTTCATTTTTAGTTAACGGTGCTATAAAACCATCAAGAGTTTCAGCCCATTTTAAAATAATATAAGGGCGTTTTTTATTTTGAACTGTAAAAAAGCGTTTATGATGCTCAAAACATTCTTTTTCTAATACCCCTACAGTAACATTACACCTTGCTTTTTTTAATCGTTCTACTCCCTTACCTGCTACCAAACTATTAGTATCAATACATCCTATGACAACATTAGGGATTTTCATTTTTATTATTAAATCAACACAAGGTGGAGTTTTACCGTAATGAGAACATGGCTCTAAGGTTACATATATTGTAGCCTTTTTTAATAACTCTTTATTTTTTACTGAATTTACAGCATTCACTTCTGCATGACTACCACCATAGGGAGAAGTGAACCCTTCTCCTATTATCTGATTATTCAAGACAATAACTGCTCCTACAGATGGATTGGGTCTAGCTGTTCCTATTCCCTTTTTTGCCAATTGTAAACAACGGCTCATGTATTTTTTATGATTCATAAAAAACTAAAATTTTATTTCCTCAGTTTTATTAATTGGGTATACACTGGAAAAACCTAACACTTTATACCTTATATCACCTACAAAATTAACCTTTAAACTTTTATTTAATACTGAGTTCAGAATTCCTCCTAAAACCCCTCCTTTATTATTTTTAAATACTTTTTGAGAAGGAATAATAACTTCTAAAGGAATAGAAAACTCCTTATTTGCTGGTACTTTAAACTGCCCTGAAAATACTTCAGCCACTTCAATACCATTAATAATTACCTTTATCTTGTCTGTTGAAATTTTTCCTCCAATATCATTTTCATTTTTAAAAAATGCCATGGTTTTTAAACGAATAGTATCCATTTTAAAAGACACTATTTTAATATCATCTAATTTTAAAAAAATTGGTTTCTTATTAACAGAACAACTTGTTATAAATAGAAATAGTATTGAAAAATAGGTGAATCTTTTCATCATTTTTATATTTAATTTTAAGTAGTTTTGTAGGTACGAAAATACTACATTCCTATGATACCATCTGATTTTATTATAAGAGAAATTAAACTTGAAGATAATAAGCAAATTGCTACCGTTATTCGTGACGTTTTAATAGAGTTTGGTGTTCCTAAAGTTGGTACTGCTTATGAAGACAGGGCTACTGATGAAATGTATGAAACCTACCAAGAAGAAAAAGCTGGTTATTATGTCATTGAACACAATAATAAAATAGTTGGAGGCGCAGGTTTTTCAAAACTTGACAATTTTGAAGGTAATGTTTGTGAATTTCAAAAGATGTATTTTTTACCTATTGCTAGAGGAAAAGGTCTTGGAAGTAAACTCATTGAATTTTCTTTGAAAGAAGCAAAAAAGCAAGGCTATAAACACTGTTATTTAGAAACTATGCCCTATATGGATGCAGCAAGAGCTCTGTACAAAAAAAATGGTTTCATTAACCTAGACAAGCCTATGGGAAATACAGGTCATTTTTCTTGTAATGTTTGGATGATTAAAGAATTATAAAACTTAAGACTTTATTCAATGACTATCAAAGAATTTAAAAATAATTTCATCTATCAACTTTCTGAAGTATATCCTCAAAATGAAATAAACACCTTTTTCTTTTATCTAATCGAGGAATATTTAAATTTAAAACGTATAGATATTACCTTACAACCTGACCTTGAAATTTCTTCTGAAAAAGAACTTCTTTTAAACAAAGCTTTAGTTCGATTAAAAAAAGAAGAACCCATACAATATGTTCTGGGTAAAACAGAATTTTATGGGTTACCCTTTGAGGTAAATAAACATACCTTAATTCCACGTCCCGAGACGGAAGAGTTAGTTGATTGGATTATTTCTGAAGTAAAAAAGACAAGATCAAATGGTCATAATAAATTAGTTTCTATTATAGATATTGGTACCGGTTCAGGATGCATTCCCATCAGTTTAAAAGTAAATATTGATAATTCTTCAGTTTGTGCCGTTGATATTTCTCAAGAAGCTCTAAAAAAAGCTAAACAAAACGCAGATTTAAATAAATCTATTGTTGAATTTTTAAATTTAGATATTTTAAAAGCAAATTCTTTAAATATTTTTACAAAAAAGACAACATCGGTTGAAACCATAAAATTTGATATTATTGTTTCTAACCCTCCGTATGTAAGAAATTTAGAAAAAGTAAAAATAAAAAATAATGTTTTACAAAACGAACCTCATTTAGCCCTATTTGTTGAAGATGAAAATCCTTTAATTTTTTATACTAAAATAGCTGATTTAGCTAAAAATCATCTTTCCTCAGATGGGTTTCTTTTTTTTGAAATAAATCAATATCTAGGAAGTGAAACTGCAGGAATGCTTCATAAAAAAGGATTTAAAAACATTGAACTCCGCAAAGATCTGTTTGGAAATAATAGAATGATTAAAGCAAACTTATAGCTTTTACTTCTTTCATTACTTTTTCTAAACAACTTACTAACTCATAAATTTCTTCTTCATTATAGCTAGCAAAGCCTATACGCAACGAATTATGATTGTTCACACCAAGATCATATCGTTTCCAATCTCCAATTATTAAGTTATACTCCAAAGCCTTTTCTTCAACTAAACCCCAAGAATACTTTTTATTCAAAATAACCCAAATGGCCATCCCTCCTTTTGGAATATTAAACTCTAAATACTCAGAAAGCTTTTCATCTAGTAGCTTACAAAACAAATCTCTACGATATTTGTATATTTTCAAAACTTTTCTGATATGTCTATCTAAATCACCAGATTTGATAAAATCAGCGAAAGTAAGTTCTAACAAAGCGTCTCCTTGTCTATCTATATATCGTCTACAACTAGAAGCTTCATCAACAAATTCTTTGGATGCTATCAGATAACCTATCCTAAAAACTGGTGCTACTGTTTTACAAATAGATCCAATATATATCACATTTCCATGGATATCATGACTGGACAATGGTAAAATAGGTGCATGATTGTAATTAAAATCATAATCATAATCGTCCTCAATAATAGCAAACCGGAACTGTTTAGCTAAATTTAATAAATGAATTCTTCTTTCAGCAGATAAAGTTACTGTAGTAGGATGATGATGATGAGAAGTTACATATACAGCCTTAATCTGTTTTTTAATACATATATCCTCTAACTCGGCAACACACAAACCATCGCTATCAACTGGTATTCGAAGTAAAGTTGCTTGATGTTGTAGAAAGGTAGTGTCTGCTGACGAGTAATTTGTTGCTCCAACTACAATTATATCATCTTTTTTTAATAATAGCTGAGTACTCAGCCATATGCCCATTTGGCTACCCCTGGTTATTAATATATTATTTTTAGTAATTTGTAAACCTCTTGTTTCATTCAAATAAGCAACTAAGACTTCTCGTAATTTATCATTACCATATGTAGAACCATACGATAAATGATCAAAAATATCTTTCTTACCTGCTATTTTTCTATAAATTCTAGCCAATTCAACCGTGGGTGTAAGCCTACTGTCTGATATACCATCATTAAGGTACATCTTTTCTTTTCCTTTTTGATTTGTTTTAACACTTAATAACTCATTTTTATAAAAAGAAAAACCACTAACTAAATTTTTATTATTACTTGTTGACTTATCAAAAGCACGAAACTGTAACAATGGTAAATCTGACTTAACAAATGTTCCTTTTTTAGGTATTGACTCTACCCAACCTTGTAAATCAAGTTCTTCATAACAAGCAACAATAGTTTTTCTATGCACTTTTAATAAGTCGGCTAAAGTTCTAGTTCCTAATAATCTTGTATTTGCAGGTAATATTCCACTTTTTATAAATTCTATTAATTGATTAGCTAATTGTAAATAAATTGGTTGTTTACAATTTTTGTCTAATTTAATGCTAGTTTTATAAGGAAACATCTGGACTACTATTTATTTTAATTCTGGACTAATACGATAGTCCATAAATGTAATACTTTTGATTTAACAAAACAAACACATCATTTAAATAACACATTAAAGTAAAAGTATGACAACACAAGATTTACTAAAAACAGAATATGACGAATATTATTCAAGATATATAAGCAAGGTATCAAAAAGCACTAGTTTAATAAAAGGTTTTGAAAATGATAGAAACATGGTTGTTGACTTTTTCTCTTCAGTTCCAAATAATAAACTTGATTATCGTTACCAACCTGAAAAATGGACAATAAAAGAAGTACTCCAGCATATTATTGACACTGAACGAATTTTCCTGTACCGTTTTCTACGAATCAGCAGAAATGATAAAACGGCCTTAGCGGGTTTTGATCAAGATACATACATTGATCCATCTATGGCTAACAAAAAATCTTTAGAAGAATTGATTAATGAATTTAATAGTACTCGATTATACTCTATGAATTTAATTCAAAGTATTTCTTATGAAAATTTAAAAAACATAGGTATAGCTAGTAACTCAACTATATCAGCTAGAGCATGTGCTTTTATCTTATTAGGTCATAGTATATGGCATATTGAAGTAATCAAAGAAAGGTATTTATAATGTTAGAAATTAGACCTAATTGTGAGCATTGTAATAAAAATTTGCCCTATAATTCTGAAGAAGCGATGATATGCTCATTTGAATGTACCTATTGTAAAGAATGTGCTTTGGAGCTTTTTGAAAATGTATGCCCTAGTTGTAGTGGAAATTTTAATCAGCGTCCTATAAGACCTTCTTATCAGCTAAAAAAACACCCTGCATCAACAATTCGCATTTTTATTCCAAAAAACTACAATTTCACAAAACACAATACAAAAATTTATAAGAATATTCCAGCTATCAAGAGGTAATTCTTTATTCACAAAACAAAATTTAAAATTATGGTTACCATAAGAACAGCAACTACTAATGATGCTACAATTATTGCTTTATTGGGTAGAATTACTTATTCTGAATCTCATGGCAAATACATTGATAATAAAAAACATTTATTAAATTATAACAATGATGCTTTTTCCTTAAAAAAAATAAAAGAATCTTTAAGTATTCCTGATAACGTATTCTACCTAATATATGTTAACAAGTTACCTGTTGGTTATGCTAAATTGGTTTTGAATACAACTTTTAATAATAAAACACCTCAAAATTCATGTCGTCTAGAACGAATTTATATTCTTAATGATTTTCTTCCATTAAAAATTGGACAACAATTATATAATACTGTTATAAATAAAGCTATCTCATTAAATTTTGAATGCATTTGGCTTTCGGTCTACATAAAAAATAATAGAGCGATACAATTTTACAGAAAAAATAATTTTACAAAAATTGGAGTATTACAATTTAAAGTAAATAAAAAAGAATATGAAAATACAGTTTTTGTAACAAAACTAGAACGCATTAAAAAAAACTAAACCAAATGAAAGAATATACAAAATCAAAATTAAACAGAGTAAAAAGAGGAGCCAATAGAGCTATCTATGATATTGAAAAAATCAATACAATTTTAGATGCAGGTTTTTTATGTTATGTAGGATATATTTATGATGGTAAACCTATTACCATACCTATGGCTTATTGTAGAAAAGAAGATAAAATTTATATACATGGGTCTACAGCAAATAGAATGCTTTTGACTATCTTAGATAGTCAAAAAACATCAATAACCGTAATGCATTTAGATGGTTTGGTACTGGCACGTTCCGGACTTCATCATTCAGTAAACTACAGGTCGGTAACTCTTTTTGGAAGTTTAAAAAAAATTAAAAATGATGTTGATAAAACTGATATTCTAGGATGTATAGTTAATCAAATGATACCAAATCATTGGGATTCTTTAAGACCAATGTATCAAAAAGAATTAGACAGAACCTTAGTTATAGAAATGACAATTGAAACCGCTTCAGCTAAAGTCAGAGATACTGGTGTTGCAGATGAACCTGAAGATTATGAATTACCTGTATGGGCAGGAACTGTGCCTATAAAGCAAATTGTAGAATACCCTATTCCTGATAAAGGTAAACCTGAAAACATGGAAATCCCTAAACATATAATAGATTATTATGAAGCGAACAAGTAGCTTTTTTCTTTAAAAAACGATATTTTAGCTTCTGACTTTTTAACTATCATAAAAATGAAGAAGCTTTTTAAATTTATAGGAATTATTATATTGTTTTTTATTATGGCTATTGGTGTGTTTTATTTTATAAATAACGAACCACTTCCAAAAGGAAAGGAAGGAAAAGAAGCTGATGCTTTAGCTATAAAAGTAATTAATTCATTAGATCATGAAGCGTTTAAAAATACTGAAGTACTAGAATGGAGCTTTAGAGAGAAACATTTTTATAAGTGGATAAAAAGAGAGGGATTTATAATTATTAAATGGGAGAACAATATCGTACACTTATTTCCTAATCAACCGGAAAAAAACTTATTATTTAATAAAGAAAATAAAAAGATTGAAAATCCAGATCCAAAAATATTTCACCAAGCTCAAAGCTTTTTTAATAATGATTCATTTTGGTTAGTTGCTCCTTATAAAATTTTTGATGCTGGCACAAAAAGGAGTATTGTAAAGCACAATAATAAAGATGCTCTTCTAATCACATACACTTCTGGCGGTTCAACTCCTGGAGATTCTTATTTATGGATACTAGATGATAAGTACCGCCCTGTATCTTATAAAATGTGGACAAGTATTATTCCTATTGGAGGTGTCTCGGCAACTTGGTCTGATTGGATAAAAACTGAATCCGGAATACAACTACCTTCAAAACATAAACTTTCTTTATTTGGTATTGAATTAAATATGGGAGAGGTTAAAGCATACAACCACCAAGCCAACTTATTAGCTAAAAAAATATTAAAAGCTATAAAACATGATGCTTATAAAAAAACTAAATTTTTAGAGTGGAGCTTTGCTGGAAAAAGACATTATAAATGGAATAAAGAAAAACATAATATTTCTGTAAATTGGGATACTATACGAGTAGATTTATACCCAAATAATTTAAATAAAAGTTCTGTATTTCATAATGAAATTTTACAGAAAAAACCATATGATAAAATTATTAAAAAGGCAAATGATCTTTTTAATAATGATAGTTTTTGGTTAATTGCTCCTCATAAGTTATTTGAAAATGGAATTATTAGAACCATTAAAAGAGTAAATAACAAAGATGCTTTATTAGTAAAATATACAACTGGAGGAACAACACCTGGTGATTCTTATCTTTGGTTTTTAGACTCTAATTATGTTCCAAAAAGTTATAAAATGTATGTTCCTAGTATGAAAATGAATGGAGTTAATGCTACTTGGGACAATTGGATAACAACTAATAGTGGAACTTTACTGCCCACAAGTCATAGTTTCGGAAACGAAAAAACCTTAAGTATGGGAGATGTAAAAGGCACTAATTAAATACAATTTATTATTTAAAATAACTATCAACCGTTTTTATTCAATGTTAGTTTATTGAAATTTTTATATTAATGATATCAAGTAAGTTTCAGTATCTTTGACTTACCAATAAAAAATGCAGACCTAAAACCTATGAGTACAAAAAAAATTCATGCTCAACCTCCTGAAAAATTAACTGGAATTAAGCTAACCGATATACCTTCATCTGCAGTAGGTGCAAAAGCAATTGCATCTGCTTTATCGCATGTTACGGAAGAAATTGGGTTGGTAAAAGGAATTGGGTTATTATCTAAAATTAATCAAAAAGAGGGGTTTGATTGCCCAGGATGTGCCTGGCCTGATCCTGATGAAAAACGAGCATTTTTAGCTGAATATTGTGAAAATGGTGCTAAAGCAATTGCTGAAGAAGCCACTAAAAACAGAGTTTCTCCAATGTTTTTTTCTACTCACTCTGTTCAAGAACTTTCTAAATTATCAGATTATGAAATCGGAAAAAGTGGTAGAATAACCCATCCAATGATTTTAAAAGAAGGAGCTCAATATTATGAAGAAATATCTTGGGATGCTGCTTTTAGTTTAGTTGGGAAAGAATTGAATAATCTAAAATCTCCTGATGAAGCTATTTTTTACACCTCAGGTAGAACCAGTAATGAAGCTGCTTTTCTTTATCAACTTTTTGTACGTCAATTCGGAACAAATAATTTACCCGATTGCTCAAATATGTGTCATGAAAGTAGCGGTGCCGCACTTTCTGAAACTCTTGGTATTGGTAAAGGTTCAGTTACTTTAAATGATTTTAACCATGCTGACTTAGTCATTGTAATGGGGCAAAATCCTGGAACAAATCATCCAAGAATGTTAACTGCCCTTAGTCAAACTAAAAAAAATGGGGGTAAAATAATTACAGTAAACCCATTACCTGAAGTAGGCTTACTAAACTATAAAGATCCTCAAAACCCTTTAAAATGGATTGGAAAAGGTCAAGACTTAACTGATTTATTTCTTCAGGTTAAAATAAATGGTGATGTTGCTTTATTGAAAATAATTTTAAAAATAATGAAAGAGAAAGAATTAGAACAACCTAATTCTGTATTCAATCATAAATTTATAAAGGAAAAAACGTCAGGTATTGATGAGTTTTTAGAAGATTTAGATGCCTATTCAATAGATAGTTTACTACCACAAACTGGTCTTACTTTAAAACAAATTAAAGACGCTAGTGAATTAATCATCAATAATGAGAAAATAATTATCTGTTGGGCTATGGGGCTAACTCAACATAAAAACTCTGTTGATAATATTCGTGAAGTTGTAAATCTTTTATTATTAAAAGGGAGCATTGGAAAAAAAGGTGCTGGTACTTGTCCTGTTAGAGGGCATTCAAATGTACAAGGAGATAGAACCATGGGAATATGGGAAAAACCTAAAGAAGATTTTCTAAAAAAATTAGAAAAAGAGTTTTCTTTTAACGCACCTCGAAAACATGGCTATGATGTAGTAGCCGCTATTGAGGCAATGCATAAAAAAGAAGCTAAAGTTTTCATAGGAATGGGAGGTAATTTTATTTCTGCTACTCCGGATACTGAATTTACTGCTAAAGCACTACAAAATTGTGATTTAACTGTTCATGTTTCTACTAAACTTAATAGAAGCCATTTAATTCATGGAAAACAAGCTCTAATACTTCCTTGTTTAGGTCGTTCTGAAAAAGACAAACAGCATTCAGGAGATCAATTCGTAACAGTAGAAAACTCAATGGGTGTTGTACATCAATCACAAGGGCACCTAAACCCTTTATCAAATCACCTTCTCAGTGAGCCTGCCATTGTTGCGGGATTAGCAAAAGCTACTTTAAAAAACTCGAAAGTAAAATGGAATGAATTAATAACTAATTATGACTATATAAGAGATAAGATAGAAGCAACTATTAATGGATTTGATAACTACAACGAGCGGGTTCGCATAAAAGGTGGATTTTATCTACCTAACAATGCACGTGAAAATGATTTTAAACCAACCAAAACTAAAAAAGCTAATTTCACAACAAATAAACCATCAGAGATTAAGCTAGAAGATAACCAATTTATTATGATGACTATTCGTACTCATGATCAATATAATACTACAATATATGGTTTAGATGATAGGTATAGGGGGGTATTAAATGAACGTAGAATTATTTTCATGAATCCAAATGACATGAAAAAGATGGGCCTACAAAAACTAGATAAAGTTGACTTAACTAGTCATTTTCAAGGAGTACAAAGACATGCAAAGTGTTTTATAGTAATTCCATATAGTATTCCAAGCCAATGTACTGCTACTTATTTTCCTGAAGCTAATGTTTTAGTTCCTATAAACAGTAAAGCTGATATCAGTCATACACCAACATCAAAAACAATAATTATAACATTGCAAAAAGTAAATAAATAACTTCACTTAATAAAAAAAACACTATAGAACCTATAGTGTTTTTTTTATGATTTATAATTGCTTAATCTCTTCTTCGCTTTCTACCGAAACCAGAATTTGATTTTCTAGGAGAAGAATCTGCACTTGCACTTCTCCTTCTTCCAAAACTTTTATTAGATGAGCCTCCTGAATCGTTATTACCTCTTCGTTTACCTCTAAATCCTCCTCCATTATTACTTCCTCGGCTACGACCTCTACCTCTTCCACCGGCACCTCTATCACTTTTTGTAATTTCAATGTTTACAGTACGTCCTTCAAAATCAGGTCTGTTTTTCTCAAAGGAAACAAGAGTTTCACTCTCAAAGTTTTTGTCTATTTCAAAGAAGGAAAAAGTATCTAAAATATCAATGGCTCCAATTTCAACTTTATCAGAAATATTTTGATCATTAATAAGCCCTATTAGTTTTGCAGGGTTTAAACGATCTTTCCTTCCTAAATTTATAAAAAAACGAGTCATGTTTTCATTAACAGATCTTCCTCTAGAGTTATCTCTTGAAGATAAATCATTCAAATCTGGTGCCTTCTCATAATAAGAAAGAAAGCTATTAAATTCAATAGAAACAAATTTTTGGATTAATTCTTCCCTTGATAGATTTTCTAATTTTTCATAAATACTTGGTAAAAAACTTGCTATCTCATTTTCTTTAACTTCAGTATTTTCTACTTTGTCAATTAAATGAAATAATTGCTTTTCACATATCTCTTTTCCTGTAGGTACAGTTGTATGAACAAATTTTTTCTTTAAAATTCTTTCTATCGGGTTCAAACGCCCACGTTCTTTCTTTGTTACTAACGCAATAGAAATACCTTTATTTCCTGCCCTACCTGTTCTACCGCTTCTGTGGTTGTAATTTTCTATTTGGTCAGGTAATTTATGATTAATAACATGTGTAAGGCTATCTACATCCAAACCACGTGCAGCAACATCAGTAGCCACTAGCATTTGAATATTTTTCTTACGAAACTTTTCCATAACGCTATCACGTTGTGCTTGTGATAAATCACCATGTAAAGCATCTGCACTATAACCATCTCTGATTAAAAAATCAGCTACTTCTTGTGTTTCTCTTCGTGTTCTACAAAATACAATTGCGTAAATATTAGGGTTTAAATCCGCTACCCTTTTTAGTGCAGGATAACGTGTTCTTTCCGTTACTAAATAATATTCATGGCTTACATTTTCTGACCCCTGATTTTTTTGTCCTGAAGTAATCTCAGCAGGAGAAGTCATGTAATTTCTCGCAATAGCTTCAACTTCTCTTGGAAAAGTAGCAGAAAATAATAATGTTTGCTTAGTTTCAGGTGTAGCTTCTAAAACTTTATCTAGCTCATCTTTGAATCCCATGTTAAGCATCTCATCAGCCTCATCTAAAACTAACCACTTAACATTTCCTAACTTTAATGCTCTTCTTTTTATTAAATCTACCGTTCTTCCTGGAGTTCCAATAACTATTTGTGCTCCTCTTTTAAGTTGTTTTATTTGCTGATCTATATTAGCACCACCATATACTGTTACAACCTTTAAATCAGGAATGTATTTTGAAAAGCTTTCAATATTTTTACCTATTTGAACAGCTAGTTCTCTTGTAGGTGATAATATAATAGCCTGAGTATTTTTATCTTTTTCGTTTATTAACTCTATTATAGGCAAGCTAAATGCCGCTGTTTTACCTGTTCCTGTTTGTGCAAAAGCTTTTAAATCTTGGTTAGATCCTATAATTTGTGGGATTGCTTTTTGTTGAATTACGGTTGGAGTTTCATACCCTAAATCAATTAGCGCTTTACTGATAGGCTCTTTCAAGCCTAATTCTAAAAATGTTGACATACTGTGAATTTAAACGAATCCACAGATGCCCACCTATGAATTCTTTTTATATTTGATTATCTCTATAGTGAGATTTTGGACGGCGCAAAAGTACGCTATTTTATTTACATAAAATAAAGAGTGTTATTTTTTTTGTAATTCTTTTAATTGTTGATCTATATCAGAAGCCGAAGTACTCGTGTAATTATTCTTTACAATTCCGTTTTCATCTACTATCACTAAACGAGAAAACTCACTAGTTAAAAAATCATAGGCCTTACTACTTTCAGGTATTTTGTATTGATATCTAATAGGAACATTTTTAGTAAAACCACCTTTAACTATTGAATTAACTAAAATAAAGTTAATTTCAGGATACTTCTTAACAAAATAATTAATCCTTGAAGATATTCTTTCTCGCGAATTAACTTGTTGACTCTTGAAATAAATAACTGTTTTTTTATTTTTAATTATATTGGAAACATCTACCCAGTTACCCGTTGGCGCCTCTAATTTAAAGTCTGGTATTCTTTTATTAATTTTTATTTTTTTGATATCATTAATAAGTCGTTGAATTTTTTTCTTATTATTTATATCTCTACTCAATTCAAAATATTTATGAAAAACCTCCTTAAAGGAGTTTTCCTTAACCCTCTTATTAAAATGATATATTACTGTATTATATAAAAACCTATCTTTCGTTCGTTCTTCTGTTAACTCTTCATTAATGTTGTTTAAAATATCTTTTACAAAATTTTGAGATTTCTCATCTGAACCTTTCAAATAAGCTTCACTGTATATTTTATTAATTACGTAGCTATAATAGGGACCATAAAACATTAAAGAATCTCTACCTAATTCTATTTTATCTCTGTAATTAAAATAATTAGTGCCTAACGATTGCTCACATAGTTTATTGTCTATTGAATACTTTTCTAGATACGAATAAACAGGATATGTCAATGATATATTTAATATATCTAAAAATCCTATAGGTTCATCACTGTTATCTTTTTTATATTCTTTAAAAATATTAATTTTCAATAATAGCAGTGAATCAATTTTTGAAATAAATTCTTTTTCTTCAAGTTTCTTGTTATTAAATAATTTTCTTTTGTCTTCTTCGTGCTTTAAAAATGTTTCTATCAAAAGATTATTTCTTTCTGCATTTTTACCACTAAATACTAAAGATTCATCAAAATCCCAAGTATTTAATCTAAACAATAAACTATCTAAAGGCTTCAAATATACATATTGATACTCGGGCCATGATCAAAAATATATAATCCTTCTTGAAAATTCTCATATTTAGACATAAAAGTATTGTCCTTAGAAAGCTTAATGGTATCTCTAAAGTTTTTGTTATCTGATAGAATAACATAACAACTTTTTGGGTTTATAATTTTGCCTCCAAAATAAGTATGCTTAGTCTTATTAGGTGTATTACAACCAATAACAGCTATTAAAATTAAGAAGGGAATGAAATATTTTGTCATACTATTTATGTGTGTATACATTAAAGCAACATTCAAAAATAATTATCAATTTAGAATAACATTGTTAATTCGTTGTTAAAAGAATTTTAAAACCTCATTTTTATAATCATAAAATTTCCTAAGCAAATTCTTTTAAACTCTTTATATTTTATACTTTTGCACCGAAATTTAAAAATTTATAAATGTTATCAGTTTCTAATTTATCAGTTCAGTTTGGTAAACGAATTTTATTTGATGAAGTAAATACAAAATTTACTCAAGGTAATTGTTATGGTATTATTGGAGCAAATGGTGCAGGTAAATCTACTTTTTTGAAGATTTTATCTGGTGATTTAGAACCTACCTCAGGCCAAGTTCATCTGGAAGCAGGAAAAAGAATGTCTGTTCTTTCTCAAAATCATTATGCTTTTGATGAAATTCCAGTTTTAGAAACTGTTATCATGGGTAATAAAGATTTATTTGCCATTAAAAAAGAAATTGATGCATTATATGCTGATTATACTGACGAAAATGCTGAAAAGATCGGAGAACTTCAAGTAAAGTTTGAAGAAATGAATGGTTGGAATGCAGATTCTGATGCAGCTTCGATGCTTTCTAACTTAGGCATTAAAGAAGAGTACCATTATACTTTAATGAAAGATTTAGATGGTAAACAAAAAGTACGTGTTTTATTAGCTCAGGCTTTATTTGGTAACCCTGATGTATTGATAATGGATGAGCCAACAAATGATTTAGATTTTGAAACAATTTCTTGGTTAGAAAATTTCTTAGCTAATTATGATAACACAGTAATTGTTGTATCGCATGACCGTCACTTTTTAGATGCTGTATGTACCCATATTTCAGATATCGACTTTTCAAAAATTAATCATTTTTCTGGTAACTATACTTTTTGGTATGAATCTAGTCAATTAGCAGCTAAGCAACGAGCTCAACAAAATAAAAAGGCTGAAGACAAAAAGAAAGAATTAGAGGAGTTCATTCGTCGTTTTTCTGCAAACGTAGCTAAATCAAAACAAGCTACTTCTCGTAAAAAAATGATTGAAAAATTGAATGTTGAAGATATTAAGCCGTCAAGCCGACGTTATCCTGCAATTATTTTTGAAAGAGATAGAGAAGCTGGTGATCAAATTTTAAATATTGAAGGGCTTTCTAAAACTGACGCAGAAGGAGAATTATTATTTTCTAATATAGATATTAACTTAAATAGAGGCGATAAAGTAGCTATAATATCTAAAAACTCTAAAGCAACTACAGCTTTTTATCAAGCAATCACTGATAACGAAAAAGCTGACAATGGTAAATTTAACTGGGGTGTTACAACAACTCAATCTTACTTACCTTCTGACAACTCTGCGTTTTTTCAAAATGGTGAATTAAACTTAGTTGATTGGTTACGTCAATATGCAAAAACAGAAGAAGAAAGAGAGGAAGTGTTCTTAAGAGGTTTCTTAGGAAAAATGATTTTTTCTGGAGAGGAAGCCTTAAAGAAAAGCAATGTCTTATCAGGAGGGGAAAAAGTTCGTTGTATGTTATCTAGAATGATGATGACTAGAGCAAACATATTACTAGTTGATGAACCAACCAACCATCTTGATTTAGAGTCTATACAATCATTAAATAACTCGTTAATTAATTTTAAAGGTACTATTTTATTTACTACACATGATCATGAGTTTGCGCAAACAGTTGCTAACAGAATTATCGAAATAACACCCAAGGGAGTTATTGATAAGTATGCAACTTTTGATGAGTACCTTAGTGACCCGAAAGTTAAAGAATTAAGAAATAAGATGTATTCTTAATCCTTTTAAAATACTTACAAACACTCCTCACTACAATCAATTGTGAGGAGTTTTTTTATATCTATACTCGAAGGAAATATCATTTTTAATTCTTAGCATATATTTTTTTCTTATTTTCTAACTGTTACTGATATTTTTATATCTAATTTTTCTACTATCTTTCCCTAAAATTAATACAGAATAATGAATTGGCAACAAGCTTTATCAGATTATGTAAGTTACCTCAAAATTGAACGTGGATTAGCTAAAAACTCCATTGAAAGTTATCAAAGAGATATCAAAAAACTGGTTTTATTTGTTGATTCATTTAATGAATACCAAACTCCTATTACCATTACTTCAAATATAATTAAAGAATTTATTTATGATGTTAGTAAAACTATTAATACTAGAAGCCAAGCTAGATTAATTTCAAGCCTAAGAGGCTTCTTCGACTATTTAGTTTTTGAAAACTACAGGAAAGACAATCCCACAGACTTAATAGAAAGCCCAAACATAGGAAGAAAACTTCCTGACACTATTTCTAAAGAAGAAGTAGATTCATTAATTAATGCTATCGACTTAACTCACCCACAAGGAGAAAGAAACAAAACTATAATTGAAACCATTTATAGTTGTGGCCTTCGAGTTAGTGAACTTATTAATTTACAATTATCCGATTTATTTTTTGATGAAAATTATATTAGAATTTTAGGAAAAGGGAATAAATATCGTTTTGTACCTATCCATAATTCAACCATAAAAAGAATGGAATTTTACATCAATGAAATACGTTCTAGCATACTTCCTAAAAAAGATGATGAGGATATTATTTTTTTAAATAGACGGGGTAAAAGACTGACACGTCAAATGATATTTATTATTTTAAAAAAATTAGCAACTAAAATAAATCTTCAAAAAACAATAGGCCCTCATACTTTACGACACTCATTTGCTACTTATTTATTACAAAATGGAGCTGATTTAAGGGTTATACAACAGTTATTAGGTCATGAAAGTATCACTACAACAGAAATTTACGTACATTTGGATAAAGAGTATCTAAAAGAAGTTGTAACTCTTCATCATCCAAGAAGTAATTTAAACATAAAAGAGTAAAGAAAAATATAGGCACAAAAAAAGGCAAGCTACCTACATCACACTGCTCAACCTAATACCCTTGCTGCGTTCCCGCCCTGGGGGATTCAAAGGGAGCTAGTTGTGTAGGACTTGCCGAGGCAAATTTACATTCTTTTTTCTATAAAAAATAATAAAATTTGCATAAAATTTATGTAACATTTCTAAGTTTTTGAATACTAATGAATTGTTACTTCATTTTTTTACTTTTAAAATTAGTAATTGTATTAAAGTGAATAAGAATATAATATATTTGTATAACTAACTAAATTCACACAATGGAAAATCAAGCAAACAGTAAAAGTATTATTTTAAACTATGGTCTTTATTATGGTATAGGATTAGTCTTATTAAGCGTAATCATGTATGCAATGGGAATGCATCTAGAAGGTGGTGCGATAAGCCCTATTGTAATGGGACTAGTAATTATTGCCACTATCGTTTTAGGTATAAAAAAATTCAAATTAAATAACAATGGATTCCTGTCATTTGGACAAGCTATAAAAATAGGAGTTGGTATAGCCGTTGTTGGTACGTTACTTTCAATAGTGTATCAACAAATTTTCATAAACTTTATTGAACCTGATTTCATGGAGCAAGTTTCTTTAAAACTTCAACAAACATGGGCAGATGCGGGTTTTTCCGAAGAACAAATAGAAGCACAACTTGAAATGCAGAAAAAAATGTCTGGACCTGTTATTTCTTCAGCTTTAGGTCTTCTTTTTTATGCTTTTATTGGTTTCGTTATTTCAGCAATCGCTGGAGCAATTATGAAAAAAACAGAAGAAAACGAGTATTAAAATTGTTTATCAATTTTTTATTGATATAAATCTTAATCACAAAAAAACACGAAACACTCGTAAAGTATTTAAATTGTTTAAGTTTAACTGAGTATTATCAAAATCATATTTTTTTGTAATACTAAATTATTAATCTTTTAAGTTAATTTTAAATTCAAACATCTTCGTTTTTAAAAAAAAAAGATTATTTTTGAAGTAAATTAAAAAAAATATTATGTTAGAAAATTTTAAAAAATTCGAAATTAACAAGAAAGAACAAAAAGAAATTAGCGGAGCAGCAATTGTACCAAATGCAAAAGCTTGTGTAACATCAACTAAATTGTATGCTACTGGAAGTTTGTGGGCTACTGTAGGTATGTGGGTGCACTGCTAGTTTAATAAAAATTATTTTGCATAAGGTGCCTAATTAATTAGGCACCTTTCTTTTGTTTTTGAAATAGTATCATAATAAAACCATAAGGAAAAAGTTCTTCTAATTTTTAGTAATTCAGAAAGACTCTTTGTCTTTAATCTTATAATAATTATGAATATATCGGTAGTAATACCACTTCTTAACGAGGAAGAATCTTTACAAGAATTACATGATTGGATTGCAAACACCATGCAATCAAATCAATTTTTGTACGAAATTATTTTTATTGATGATGGAAGTACTGATACATCCTGGAAAGTAATTGAAGAATTATCATTAAAAAATAAATCTGTGAAAGGAGTTCGTTTTCAACGAAACTACGGTAAATCACAAGCTTTAGACGCTGGTTTTAATTTAGCGCAAGGCGAAGTTGTGATTACAATGGATGCAGACTTACAAGATAGCCCCGATGAAATACCTGAATTATATAACTTAATTATAACTGAGAAATACGATTTAATTTCTGGGTGGAAAAAGAAACGTTACGATAATGTAATGACTAAAAATATTCCCTCTAAACTTTTTAACTGGGCTGCTCGTAAAACTTCAGGCTTGAAACTTCATGATTTTAATTGTGGTTTAAAAGCTTACAAAAATGAAGTTATCAAAACAATTGAAATTAGTGGTGAAATGCATCGATACATTCCTGTTTTAGCAAAAAATGAAGGATTTACTAATATTGGTGAAAAAGTAGTTCAGCACCAGGCAAGAAAATATGGAGTAACAAAATTTGGTATCGATCGTTTTGTAAACGGTTTTTTAGATTTGATTACTATCTCTTTTCTTTCTAAATTCGGAAAAAGACCAATGCACTTCTTTGGTCTATGGGGTACCTTAATGTTTTTATTTGGTTTTATTTCTGCCTTTGTCATAGGAGCAATGAAAATATATAGACTTTCAAGTGGTACAAAAACAATTTTAGTAACTAGCAACCCTTGGTTTTATATTGCATTAACTTCAATGATTCTAGGTACATTATTGTTTTTAGCTGGTTTTCTTGGCGAACTAATTATAAAAAGTGGAGAACAGCAAAAACATTATAAGATAAAAGAACAGCTAAATCTTTAAAATTGTAACTTTGTAAACTTTTTAAACTTATCTATGGAAGATATTATGAAAAAAGCCAATTCATGGCTTTCTGAGATTTTTGATACTGAAACAAGACAAGAAATTCAAGAGTTAATAACTACTAATTCTGAAGATTTATCAGATCGTTTTTATAAAAACTTAGAGTTTGGAACTGGTGGGATGCGTGGAATTGTAGGGGCTGGTACAAACAGAATTAATAAATATACACTGGGTAAAGCTACACAAGGATTAAGTAATTATTTACGTAAAGTTTCTCCAAATAAACAATTAAAAGTAGCTATTGGCTATGACTGCAGGCATGATAGTAAATGGTTAGCTAAAGTTGTTGCTGATGTTTTATCTGCCAATAATATACACGTTTTTATTTTTGAAGACTTACGCCCTACCCCAGAATTATCTTTTGCTGTAAATCACTTAGGATGTGATGTAGGAATTGTACTTACTGCTTCTCATAATCCACCTGAATACAACGGATATAAAGTATATTGGACAGATGGTGGTCAAATAGTTCCTCCTCAAGATCAGGGAATTATTGATAACGTTAATTCATTAAATTATTCTGACATCAATTTTGATGCGAAAGAAAATTTAATAACTACAATTGGAAAAGAAGTTGATGAGGCTTTTTGGGATGCTTCATTAAAAAATGGTACTTTTAATGTAAAAGGAAGAGAAGATTTAAAAATAGTTTTTACCTCTTTACATGGTACTTCTATTAAGTTAATTCCTGAAGTTTTAAAAAGAGCAGGATATTCTCAAATACATATTGTTGAAGAACAAGCTGAACCTGATGGTAGCTTTCCTACTGTTAAATCTCCTAACCCTGAAGAACCAGAAGCATTAAAACTAGCTGTAGATTTGGCGAACAATTTAGATGCTGACATTGTTTTAGGAACTGATCCAGATTCTGATAGAATAGGTATTGCCGTTCGTGATTTAGAGGGGAATATGAAATTACTAAATGGTAATCAAACCATGAGTGTAATGACTGATTTTTTAATCAATGATTGGAAGAAACAAGGTAAACTAAATGGTAAACAATTTGTGGGGTCAACTATTGTATCAACAAATTTAGTTAATGAAATTGCTGATAGCTACAGTGTTGAAACCAAAGTTGGTTTAACTGGTTTTAAATGGATAGCTAAAATGATTAAAGACTACCCTAATCAAGAATTTATTGGTGGTGGTGAAGAAAGTTTTGGTTACATGGTTGGTGATTTTGTTCGAGATAAGGATGCTGTTACCTCTGCCCTACTTGCATGTGAAATTGCTAGTAAAGCAAAAAATAATAGTAGCTCGTTTTATAAAGAGTTACTTAAGTTATACACTAAGCACCACTTTTATAAAGAGCATTTAATTTCATTAGTAAAAAAAGGAATGGATGGTGCACAAGAAATCAAACAAATGATGATTGATTTACGTAATAATCCATTAACTGAAATAGATGGGGTTCAAGTAAAATATTTATTTGATTATAAAACCTCAATAAAGAAAAATATAATTACTGGTGAAGAAACTAAAATTGACATACCTAAGTCTAATGTTTTAATTTATGAAACTATAGATGGTTCAAAAATAGCAGCTAGACCAAGTGGAACAGAACCAAAAATTAAATTTTACATTAGTGTAAAAACAGCATTAGACACAATTGATAATGCAATTACTGTTGAAAAAGAACTTGATAATAAAATTCAAAGAATAATCAAACAATTAAATTTTTAATGGAATATTTTAAAAAAATTTTTAAATACGTATTACCTTATAAAAAATTTGGGTATTTGAATATTCTATTTAGTATGTTATATGCTTTTTTTTCTACATTATCTTTCTTAGCATTAATGCCAATGCTTGAAATTATTTTTAAAGAAAAAACAACTATAATAAGCACTTCTCCTAAATGGAATGGAATTGAAAATATCATTGATTATTTTAAAGACTATATTTCTTATAATATAAATCAAATTGCTAGTGATGATAAATCTACTGCATTAATGCTTGTAGTTACTTTAGTTATAGGTACATTTCTTCTAAAAAATATATTTAATTATTTAGCTATGTTTTTTATAACTTTTTTAAGAAATGGTGTTTTAAAAGATATAAGAAATGATTTGTATAAAAAAACATTAGAACTTCCAATATTTTATTTTTCTGAAAAAAGAAAAGGAGATACTATGGCGCGAATTAGTACTGATGTTTTAGAAATTCAGCACTCGTTTTTATCAATTTTAGTTATGATTGTTCGTGAGCCATTGACTATTCTTTTTACAATAGCAGCAATGATTGCTATTAGTTTTAAACTTACTATTTTTGTTTTTATTTTTTTACCTATTGCTGGTTTTATTATTTCAAAAATAGGAAAGACTTTAAAAAAGAAATCTGATGATGTACAAAAAGAACAAGGTTATTTTCTATCCTTAGTTGAAGAAACATTGAGTGGTTTAAAAGTGATTAAAGCTTTTAATGCTGAAAAACAGCATATAGATAAGTTTGAAAAATCAACTCATAGATTTTACAATTATTCTAATACTCTTTTAAATAGAACTAATTTAGCAAGTCCTGCTAGTGAATTTTTAGGAATTGCTGTTATTGCTGTTTTACTTTGGTACGGTGGACGCTTAGTTTTAATAGATCAAACTTTAACAGGTGATAAATTTTTAGCCTATATAGCTCTTTCTTACAATGTATTAACCCCTGCTAAATTAATATCGAAAGCTAGTTATGTTGTAAAAAAAGGAAATGCAGCTGCTGAACGTGTTTTAGAAGTTTTAGAAACAGAAAATCCTTTAAAAGAGAAAGATAATGCTATAGAAAAAACTTCTTTTAATAGCGAGATTACTATTGATAACATTTCTTTTAAATACCAAGATGATTATGTTTTAAAAGATTTTTCTTTAACAATACCTAAAGGAAAAATGGTTGCTCTAGTTGGTCAATCTGGTAGTGGAAAATCAACAATAGCTAATTTATTAACTCGTTTCTATGATATTAATAAAGGGAGTATTAAAATTGATGGAAACAATATTAAAGATTTAAAAAAATCATCATTACGAAGCTTAGAAGGTATAGTTACTCAAGACTCTATTTTATTTAATGATAGCGTAAAAAATAATATTCGTCTAGGATTAGAAGATAAAACTGACGAAGAAATTATAGCAGCAGCTAAGATTGCAAATGCTCATGAATTTATATCAGAATTACCTAATGGGTATGATACTAATATTGGTGATGGTGGAGGTAAATTATCAGGAGGTCAAAAACAACGTTTAAGTATTGCTAGAGCTGTCTTAAAAAACCCTCCAATTATGATTTTAGATGAAGCTACTTCTGCTTTAGATACTGAATCTGAAAAATTAGTGCAAGAAGCTTTAGAAAAAATGATGAAAAATAGAACATCTATAGTCATTGCACATAGATTGTCAACAATTCAAAAAGCGGATTTAATTGTTGTTATGCAGAATGGAAGAATTGTAGAACAAGGTACTCATCAGATATTAATAGAGAAAAAAGGTATTTATAAAAAACTTGTTGAAATGCAATCTTTAGCTTAAAATAAAAAAGCGAAATTTAAAAATAACTTCGCTTTTTTATTAATTATGTAGTTTCTAGCCCTAATTGTTTTCCCTTTTGAATCATAAACTCATAAGACGCTTCATATTCATTGGCTATTTCACCTTCTAAAATAGCTTCTTTTATCGCTTCTTTTATTTGACCAATTTCTCTACAAGGTTTTAAATTAAATGTTTTCATAATTTCTTCACCTGAAATTGGAGGCTGGAAATTACGAACTCTATCTCGCTCCTCAACTTCTTGAATTTTTCTACGAACAATTTCGAAATTTTTATGATAACGCTTAAATTTTTTTGGATTTTTGGTTGTTATATCAGCTTCACATAGTGTCATTAAACTATCAACATCCTCACCTGAATCAAAAACTAAACGACGAACAGCTGAATCTGTTACTTCAGAAGCAAGTACTATGGGCCTTGAACTCAATAACACCATCTTTTGTACAAATTTCATTTTGTTATTTAGTGGCATGCGTAAGCGCTTAAATAGCTTGTATACCATTTTTGAACCTACGAACTCATGAGAATGAAAAGTCCATCCTATTTTTGGGTGGTATTTCTTTGTAGGAGCTTTTCCTATATCATGTAATAAAGCTGCCCAGCGTAACCAAACATCATTTGTTTTTAAAGAAATATTATCTACAACTTCTAATGTATGATAAAAATTATCTTTATGTTTTTGCCCTTCTACTTCTTCTACACCTTTAAGATGTACTAACTCTGGAATAATACGCCTAAGAAGCATGGTCTTTTCTAATAACAAAAAACCTATTGATGGTTTAAACGATTCTAGAATTTTATTCAACTCAACTATAATTCTTTCACGAGTAATGATATCTATTCGTTCAGCATTATTTGTAATTGCCTTCAACGACTTTTCTTCTATTTTAAATCCTAATTGACTAGCAAACCTAATCGCTCGCATCATTCGCAATGGATCATCTGAGTAGGTTATATTAGGGCTTAATGGTGTTTTAATTATTTTATTTTGTAAATCATCAATACCGTTAAAAGGGTCTAATAATAACCCAAAACTATCCTCATTTAAACTTAAAGCTAAAGCATTAATTGTAAAATCTCTTCTATTTTGGTCATCTACTAAAGTACCTTTAGAAATTGTTGGATTTCTACTTTCTTCTGTATATGATTCTTTTCTTGCCCCTACAAACTCAATTTCTACATCTTGAAATCGTAACATGGCAGTACCATAAGTTTTAAAAATTTGAACTTTAGGTTTATTAGGTAGCAAAGACGCTACTTTTTCAGCTAATTCAATACCGCTTCCTATAGCTACAATATCAATATCTTTTGCAGTTCCTCTTTTTAAAATGTAATCACGAACAAATCCACCTATTACGTAACTTTCTAGTTCTAACTCCTTAGTTGCTTTTGATATATATTGAAATATTTCGGCAGAAATTGCCTCTTTATAGTATTGTTTTTGAATTGTCATTCTCTCCTATCTATGCTTTATCTGTTTAGCAAGTTTACTTCAGCAAATTTACCATAATTTATACTATACAAAAATTGATTTTACTATTTCTTAAAATGTATACCTATAAAAATTATAAAATATGTATTTTTACAAGCTATTATATTTAGATTTTGAATCAAAGATTTTATGCTAAACTTAAATAATAAATCTGTTTTAATTACTGGAGGTACGGGCTCATTTGGTAAAATGTTTACTAAATTAATTTTAAATAGATTTCCTAATGTAAAACGTCTTGTAATTTTTTCTAGAGACGAACAAAAACATTTTCAAATGGCTCAGGAGTTTTCTGAAACAGAATATCCTCAGATTCGCTATTTTATTGGAGATGTAAGAGATCTAAAACGTTTAGAAAGTGCTTTCGAAGGTATAGACATTGTTATTCATGCGGCTGCCATGAAACATGTACACTTGGCTGAGTATAACCCAATGGAATGTGTAAAAACAAATATTAATGGTGCTGAAAATGTAATTGATGCAGCTTTAAAGTGTGGAGTGAAAAATGTTGTTGCATTATCTACTGACAAGGCTGCTGCTCCTATTAACTTATATGGAGCCACAAAATTAGCTTCAGATAAGTTATTTATAGCTGCTAATAATATAAAAGGGAAAAGAGATATCAAATTTTCAGTTGTGAGATATGGAAATGTTATGGGGTCAAATGGTTCTGTAATGCCTTTTTTCTTAAATAAGAAAATAAGCGGTGCTAAATTTTTACCAATTACTGATCCAAATATGACTCGATTTAATATATCTTTAAATGATGGATGTGAAATGGTATTTTATGCCATTGAAAAAGCTTGGGGAGGAGAAGTTTTTGTACCTAAAATACCTTCTTACAATATAATAGATGTAGCCACGGCTATTGCTCCAGAAATAGAACAAAAAATTGTAGGTATTCGTCCTGGTGAAAAATTACATGAAGAAATGATAACTGCTTCTGATTCTTTTACCACATTAGATTTGGGCAAATACTATGCTATTTTACCTCAAAATTCTCCTTATTCTAACTATACTAAAGAAGAATATCAAAAAGCTTTTAATGGACTACCTGTTCCACAAGGCTTTTCTTATAATTCGAATAATAATGATGACTGGGAAACTATTGATAGTTTAAGAACTTTAGTAAAAAAACATGTAGACCCTAATTTCGAAATATAATTATGGCTTTTAAAATTCCTTATGGACGTCAAAATATACAACAAGATGATATTGATGCTGTTGTAAAAACTTTACATGCTGATTTCCTAACTCAGGGACCAAAAGTTAAAGAATTTGAAGAAAAATTTGCAGCTTATGTAGGATCCAAATATGCTTTAGCTGTAAATAATGCTACATCAGGCTTACATTTATCAGTCTTAGCAATGGGGCTAAAAGAAGGTGAAAGGGTTATTACAACTCCAATTACTTTTGCTGCTTCTGCAAATTGCATTCGTTTTGCTAAGGGTGAAGTTTGGTTTGCAGACATTAATCCTGATACTTATTTACTATCTATTGAAAGTACACGAAAGCTTATTGAAAGTAAACCTAAAGGATTTTTTAAAGGTATCATTCCTGTAGATTTCGCAGGATTACCTATTGATTTAGAAGGATTTAGAAAATTGGCAGATGAGCACGATTTATGGATTATTGAAGATGCTTGCCATGCTCCTGGAGGATACTTTATAGATTCAAAGCATAAAATAAATCATTGTGGAAATGGAAATTATGCTGACATTGGTGTTTTTTCTTTTCACCCAGTTAAGCATATTGCTTGTGGTGAAGGTGGTATGTTAACAACAAACTCTAAAGAAATTTACACAAAACTTTCTCTGTTAAGAACACATGGAATCACAAAAGAAAACATGACAGAAAATCATGGTGAATGGTATTACGAAATGCAAGAATTAGGTTTTAATTATAGGTTAACAGATTTTCAGTCTTCTTTAGGAATTACACAATTAGCAAAAAATAAAAAAGGAGTTCAAAGAAGAAACGAAATTTCAAATATTTATAAAAAAGCTTTTCAAGGTAAAATCAAGTTTCAAAGCTTACCTAAAGGTAGCTATAATGCTCATCATTTATTTGTAATTGAAACTGAGAATCGAAAAAATCTATACAATTTTTTAAAAAGCCATAACATTTTTGCTCAAATACATTACATTCCTATCCATAAACTACCATATTACCAAAAAATAGGCTATGATAATGCTAATTTATCAAATGCTGAAAATTACTATTCTAAATGTATTAGTTTACCAATGTATCCAAGCTTAACAAATGATGAACAACAATTTGTAATTGACAAAATTCTGCGTTTTTTAAATGATTAAAATTGCTATTATACCAGCTAGAGGAGGAAGTGTAAGAATACCTAAAAAGAATATCAAAAATTTTTTAGGAAAACCAATTATTGCTTATTCTATAGAAACTGCTATAGAAAGTAATCTTTTTGATGAAGTAATAGTTTCTACTGATAGCCAAGAAATTGCAGAAATTGCTAAACAATATGGAGCTAAGTCTCCTTTTTTAAGAAGCCAAAAAAATTCAGATAATTTTGCCACAACTTTTGATGTAATTCAAGAAGTTTTAGAATATTATTATTGTGATGATAAAAATATAAAAACAGCTTGTTGTATTTATGCTACAGCTCCATTTATAACTAGTGATTTATTGAAACAAGCTGAACAAAATTTAATTGACAATCAATTTGACACTGTTTTTCCAGTAACTCGTTTTGGATTTCCGATTCAAAGAGCTATTAAAATGAGTAATAGAAATGGAAAAATGGATTTATTTCAGCCCGAACATTTAAATAGTAGATCACAAGATTTAGAACCTGCATTTCAGGATGCTGGACAGTTTTATTTTTTTAATCCAAAAGCTGTTTTAAAAAAGAAAAAATTGTGGACTGATAATTCTGGAGTTATAGAAATTGATGAATTATTAGCTCAAGATATTGATATAGAAACAGATTGGAAACTAGCTGAGCTTAAATACAAACTTGCTTTTGAAAAATAAAAAAAACACATACAAAGCTCTAAATACTCAGTCTTTTTCAAAAGAAAATTACTCTATTGTTCCTATTCGTTTTAAAGATAGATTAAAAATACAGAAATGGCGAAATGAACAAATGTATCATTTACGTCAAACTAAACTTTTAACTGAAGAAGATCAAAATTCATATTTCGAAAATATAATTTCTAAATTATTTCTTCAGGAAAAACCAAATCAAATTTTATTTTCTTATTTAGAAGATAATAAATGTATAGGATACGGAGGCTTAGTACATATAAATTGGACTGATAAAAATGCTGAAATTTCTTTCATAATGAAAACTTCACTAGAAAAAGAACATTTCAATTTTCACTGGAAAACTTTTTTAAATTTAATAGAACAAGTGGCTTTTAAAGAAATTGAATTACATAAAATTTTCACCTACGCATTTGATTTAAGACCTCATTTGTATCTTGCTTTAGAAAAAAATAATTATAAGAAAGAAAGTATTTTAAAAGATCACTGTTTTTATAATAATGAGTTTAAAGACGTAATAATACATTCAAAAATAAATTATCCAATAGTTTTTAGAAAAGCTACAAAAGAGGATGAGCAATTATTATTTGATTGGTCAAATGATAAATTAACTCGTCAAAATTCTTATCAATCAAAAGAAATCGTTCTTTCTGATCATAAAAAATGGTTTTCAAATAAAATCAAAGACAATAACTCTCTATTATTAATTGGTACAACTAATTCTGTTCCGATAGGACTAGTTCGTTTTGATATAAAAGAAGAAAATACTACTGTCGGTATTACTCTTGATAAAAACTTTAGAGGAAAAAAACTGGCCTCAAAATTACTTAGTGAAGCCTCTAAAATTTATTTTAAAGAGTTAAAAAAACCTATTGTAGCATATATTAAAAAAGAAAATATTGCTTCGATTAAATCTTTTGAAAAATCTGGTTATAAATTTTACAAAGAAGAACAATATAACGGAATAAATAGTTTTATATATAAATTAGAAAAAAATGATTCCCTCTGATAAATGTTTTATAATTGCTGAATTATCAGCAAACCATAACGGAAGTAAAGAAATTGCTATAGAAACTATTAGAGCAGCTAAAAGAACAGGAGCTGATGCTATTAAGTTTCAAACTTATACTGCTGACACAATTACTTTAAACTCCAAGAAAGACGATTTCAAATTAAAACAAGGAACAATTTGGGATGGAATGTTTTTGCATGATTTATATAAACAAGCATACACTCCCTGGGAATGGTTTGAAGATCTATATAAAGTAGCTAGAGAAGAAGGATTAATAGTTTTTTCGTCTCCATTTGATAAATCGGCAGTTGACTTATTAAAGTCTTTAGATAATCCTATTTATAAAATTGCTTCTTTTGAAATTACTGATATTCCATTAATTGAATATTGTGCAAAAACAATGAAACCTATCATTATTTCAACTGGAATAGCAACAGACGAAGATATTGAACTAGCTGTTAAAACATGTAGAGATGTTGGAAATAATGATATAACCTTATTAAAATGTACTTCTTCATACCCAGCTCCTATTGAAGAAGCCAACTTAGTCATGATTAAAGATTTAAAAGAACGTTTTAATGTAAAATCTGGTCTTTCTGACCATACAATGGGAATCGTTACTCCTGTAGTTGCTGTAACTTTAGGCGCAACTGTTATTGAAAAACATTTTATTTTAAACAAAGAAATTGGAGGGCCAGATGCTTCTTTTTCTTTAGATGAAACTGAGTTTACCCAAATGGTAAGTGCCGTTAGATCTGCTGAAAAGGCTACTGGTAAGATTAGTTATCAGTTAACAGAAAAAATGAAAAGTGGAAGAGAATTTTCACGTTCCTTATATATTTGTAAAGATGTTAAAAAAGGGGAGCTTATTTCTGAAGAAAATGTAAAATCAATTAGACCTGGTTTTGGACTACATCCAAAATACTACAATGATATTTTAGGAAAAAAACTCCTAATAGATATTGAAAAAGGAACTCCTTTAAATCTAAAACATATAGAAAACCTAAGCTCTTAAAGTAATTATCAAACCCTCTTTATTTATTTTTAAAATGGTAGATGGTTTAATAGTTTTTTGCTTTTTATCTAAAAGACTAACTATAAATTCAGTATTAAGTTTAACCTCTTCTGAAATATCTTCAAAAGAATTAGGGGTATCTTCTCCACTAATATTAGCTGAAGTAGAGACTATTGGTTTGCCAAATTGAGTAATTAATTTCTGGCAAAAATCATCTTTTACAATTCTTATAGCTACAGAATTGTCTTCTTTGTTAATTATTTTTCCAGATATTCCTATTGGGTTTTGGTAAATTATAGTTGTTGGCTTTATAGATTCCTTGATGACTTTTATAACATTTTTAGGAACATTAACATACTCTTTCAACATACTTAAAGAACTAACAAGTATTATTAAACTCTTAGATTCTTCTCTTTTTTTTATTTTATAAATTTTACTTACTGCTTTATCATTTGTAGCATCACAACCTAACCCCCAAACAGTATCAGTAGGATATAAAATAGTTTTTCCAGCTAAAAGAACTTCACTTACTTTATTGATGTACGACTGATCTATATTTGTTCCCAATCTTTAATTATTTTCGTATTTAATCCAACATTAATTCTATTACTAACAGAAACAACCTTACTTCCTAAAAGATTAGCATAAATCCCAACAGAAGAAATAAAGTTGTAAATAGTAACATTCTTATTAATAAACAACAACTCTTCTAAAATAAAAGATTCCTCCAGTTCTATAAACTCAATTCCCTTACAGCTATTAAAAATACTATTTATCGAATCTCTTTCTTTTATATTCTCTAACCTATTGTGCTCAGGATGTAACTTAAAATAAGCTTTGGCTACCTTTCTTTTTTTCAAATGATCTATCATTAACCGCAAACATCTCAAGCTATCTTCTAAACTTAACATTCCATGATATACGTGGGCATCAAACACTATGATACTACAAGGTTCAATAAGTTCTTTGGGTAATTGATTTTTGTTTTTAATAGTAGTAAAAGGCAATATCACTTTTTTATCAATTTCACCAAATGCCTTTTCAGTAACACCATAAGCTAGTTTAAATTTTTTATGTGTATAATCTAACATTAACATACGCCTATTAACACCAAAATATCTTCTTAACTTAAGAAAAAAAAGTGTAGACCATTTATCTTTATAATTATAAACAAGTGCCCCTTCTTCAATATAATTATAAGACTTACATAAAGGGTAGTTAATAAGATAATCTATTATTTTTGCTCTACTTTGTGGAACATACAACTCAAAATCAAAATTCAGCTTTTGCTTTATAAAAGCACTCAATTCTTTTCTATCTTTTATTTTGTTTGCTTGGAAATTTGTAAAATCATATACTTCAGAAGAAAAGGATTTCCTTGGAAGTTTATAATTACGATAAAGTATAACTATAATATCATTCTTATCAAGTTTCAAATAATCAATTATCTTCTCTATCAATAAAAAAGTAATATGGCTATGTGCCCAAAAGACATGTTTCATTTTAATTATTTAATCTAATAATACAATACCATTTTTACAACGGGATACCTTTTCTTCGATTACTTTTAGATATATTTCATGATTAATACCAACTCTATCTTTATTACTTTCTTTGTGATACAAATGATAGCAAACACCACCTAGCTTTAGCTTTCGTTGTTTTATACCAATATTAATTAATCTTGCGGCTAATTCCCAATCTTCACACCCCCAACCATGCATATCATTATTGTAACCATTTACTTTCACAAAATCATTCTTCCAAAAAGCAAAATTACAGCCTCTTATATTATTAGAACGGTAAGATTCTTTCCTTAGTAATCTAGACAGTATTGGAATGCGAAGTGAATTAAACTTATTTTTCACATACATTCTCTCTTTTAATAAGTTTATTTTACCAGATTCTAGTATTTTATTAGTTCTTTTTTCTGATATCAAAGCCCTACTCCCCCTTACGAAACGTCCTGATTTTGCTGCATCATTATGATCTTTAATAAAATACTTTCCTAGAACAATATCTCCATCAATTTGAACAATATAGTCACCTGTAGCCTCAATAATAGCTCTATTTCTTATTTCAGCTAATCTAAAACCCATATCTTCATGCCAAACATGTATAACAGGTACACTTGCTTTTGTTTTAAAATGTTCAACAACCTTTAATGTTTCTTCTCCAGTAATTCATCATCGGCTATTAATATTTCATCAGGTAACTCTTTTTGTAATAAAATACTATTTAAAGTTAGTGTTAACGCTTCTGGCCAATTATAGGTAGCTATTATTAAAGATGTTTTAAAATTTGTTTTCATAAATTAATATACCCCTTAAAAGACTAACAAATATACTATATAAAGATTATAGCTCTTTATATATTGATTTAATTTTCTTAACTATGAATTCATCATTAAATTTTTGTACAAAATCAAATCCTTCATCTACCATCTTTTCCCTTTTATTTTTTGAATTTAATAATAATTCTATAGCTTCTTTCAACTCATTAACATTATATGGATCAACGTATAATGAACTAGGTCCACCTGCTTCAGGAAATACACCTTCTTTTGATGTTATAACAGGTGTTTTTGAAAACAAAGCTTCAATTATGGGAATTCCGAAACCTTCAAAAATACTCGGATAAATAAAAAATTCTGCTAATTGATAAGCAGTAGATAATTCTTTCAATGTTAAGCCTTCTAAAAAATAAATTTTGTGAGCTAAATCATTTTTATGAATGTAATCTTCAATTTGTGTGTAATATTTTGTTTTTCTACCTATAATAATTAATGGAATATCAATATCTTTTACTGCTTTTACAATACTTAACGCATTTTTTCTTTCTTCAATTGTACCAACATTTAATAAAAAGGTTTTAGGTATATTAAATTTCTCAAGAAATTCTTTTTTTTCTGTAGCATTCCTTTCCTCTTTAAAAACATCGTTACACCCTTGATAAATAACTTCTATTTTTGAAGGAGCTATTTTTAAAAAAGTAATTATATCTTTTTTCGTTTGCTCGCTAATTGCTATTACTTTATTGGCGTTTTCAGCAGCGTATTTAAACTTTTTAAAATGAATTTTTCTATCAAAAAATGAATATAATTTAGGATAACGCATAAATATCAAATCATGAATAGTCACTATGGATTTAATTTTATGTTTTTTTAAACCTCTTGGTATTTCACCTGACAAACCATGGAACACCTCTATTTCATCATTTTTGATTTGTTTTGTAATGGCAGTTTGTCGCCATATAGAAGAAAATTTTTTCCAAAATGTTGTATCTGGTAAAACCTCTTTCATTGATTCAGTAAGTTCTAGTCGATGTACCTTTTTAGGTTTTGGATTGTATAAATAATAAGTGTTTTTAGGATAAAACTTTGCTAAAATTCTTACTAAATCTCTACTATAATTCCCTAAGCCTGTAGTATTATGAAAAACACGTTTAGCATCAAACCCTATCTTCATTTATTTATTATTTAATAGTATTATTAATTCTTTATATCTTTTTGAAACTCCATATGCCATTAAATAGGAAAATACAATCCCCTTTTTACCATCTAAAAAACCTAATTTAATAACATAATGAATTAAAAATCTAACAAAAGGTTTTATATATAAATGAAAAAAAGTTACCCTATTTCCTTTTAAAAATAATTCTTGAGCTCGAAGAATAGCATAATAATTCATTTTTTTCTTAAACTGATTATAATCCTTGTACGTATAGTGATTTATTCTACCTACCAGATTTTCTAATTTTCCAGTTGTTAATATTGTTTCATGTACAATTCCTTTATAAAAACAATGGTTTTTATTGAAAAGACGAACTATTTTACTAGAATAACCACCATAGTTAAGCCTTTTATTCTCAACAAAATTATTTCTTTTTATATAAAAACCTACAGCGCTTAATTCCTTAGAAAGTATATTTTTAATTTCTTTTCCTAACTCAATTGTAACCTCTTCATCGGCATCAATCATTAAAACCCAATCATTTGAAGCTTGTTTTATTGCATAATTTTTTTGAGAAGAGAAATCATCAAATTTTCTTTGAAGTAAAGTTACATTATTATTTTTGAGAATCTTAACCGTTCCATCTGTACTATACGAATCAATAACGATAATTTCATCAGCAAAAAAAACAGAATCCAACGCTCTTTGAATGTTGGATTCTTCATTTAATGTAGGTATTATTACTGTTAATTTGATCAATTATCTATTTTTTGTCAAATATATTATTTTAAAACTTTAGATATTGCAAATATGTTTCCCAAATGCTTAAATTTATTTCTAAACAGCTACATCATACTCACGTAAAGCATCGTTTAAGGATGTTTTTTTATTTGTACTTTCTTTACGTTTACCTATAATTAATGCGCAAGGTACTTGATACTCACCTGCTGCAAATTTTTTGGTATAACTTCCTGGAATTACAACAGAACGGGCAGGAACAACTCCTTTCATTTCAATAGGTTCATCACCAGTAACATCTATAATTTTTGTACTCATTGTTAATACTACATTTGCGCCTAAAACTGCCTCTTTCTCAACTTTTACTCCCTCTACTACTATACAGCGCGACCCAATAAAGGCACCATCTTCAATAATTACTGGTGCAGCTTGTAAAGGCTCTAATACACCACCTATACCAACTCCACCTGATAAATGAACATTCTTTCCAATTTGAGCGCATGAACCTACAGTTGCCCATGTATCAACCATTGTTCCTTCGTCAACATAAGCACCAATATTAACGTAACTAGGCATTAAGATTGTTCCTGATGAAATATAGGCACCATGACGAGCTACTGCATTTGGTACAACTCTAATTCCTCTTTCTTTGTAATTTCTTTTTAATGGAATTTTATCATGATATTCAAAAATACCAGCTTCTAATGTTTCCATTTTTTGAATAGGAAAATATAACACTACTGCTTTTTTCACCCATTCATTTACTTGCCAATCATTTTCAATTGGTTCGGCTACTCTTAAATCGCCAGCATCTAATAAATCAACTACTTTTCTAATAGCATTTATTGTTTCTTCCTCCTTTAATAAATCTCGGTCATTCCAAGCTTTTTCTATAATCGATTGTAACTCTGTCATGTTTAATTAATTTGCTACAAATATAATTTGTGTTCCTGAATTAAGCACGAAGATACATTTTTTAAACAGATAATTTACTGTTGTTAAAAATCATTACTTTTGCGTAAAACAGAAAGTATGGGCCGTGTTTTAGCTATTGATTTTGGAAAAAAAAGAACAGGTATTGCAGTAACCGATGAATTACAAATTATTGCATCTGGATTGACAACTGTTGACACTAATAATTTAATTACTTTTTTAAAAGATTATATTACTAAAGAAGCAGTAGATTTATTTGTTATAGGAAAACCAAAACAGTTAAATAATACTGATAGTGAAAGTGAAATTTTAATTTCTCCTTTTATAGAAAAAATTTCAAAAGCAATTCCAAATATTCCAATACTAAGAATTGACGAACGATTCACTTCAAAAATGGCTTTTCAAACAATGATTGATAGTGGACTTAAGAAAAAACAACGTCAAAATAAATCATTAGTTGATGAAATTAGTGCTACAATTATTCTTCAATCTTATTTATACAATAAATAATTTTATACAAACTCCTTTCTTTGTATTTTTGCCGACACAAAAAAATAAATAAATGATTTTACCAATTGTTGCATACGGTGACCCTGTGTTACGTAAAGTAGGAAAAGATATTGATGCTGATTATCCTGAATTAAGTAAATTAATTGCTAACATGAAGGAAACAATGTATAACGCTAATGGTTTAGGGTTAGCTGCACCTCAAATTGGAAAAGATATTCGTTTATTTCTTATTGACGCATCTCCTTTTAAAGATAATGAAGATCTTGATGAAGAAGAACGTGAAGTTTTAGGTAATTTTAATCGTGTTTTTATTAATGCAAAAATTATAAAAGAAGAAGGAGATGAATGGGCTTTTAATGAAGGATGTTTAAGTATTCCATCGGTAAATGAAGATGTTTGGAGACAAGAAACAATTACAATTGAATACCAAGATGAAAACTTTAAAAAACATACTGAAGTATTAAGTGGATTAGCAGCCAGAGTTTTCCAACATGAATATGATCATATTGAAGGAATCTTATTTACAGACAAACTCTCTTCATTAAAGAAACGATTAATTAAGAAAAAATTAGAAAACATTTCAAAAGGAAAGGTTAACGCTGATTATAGAATGCGTTTTCCTAATGCCAAGAAAAAATAAAAAACAAGACATTAATATATAAATATATGGAGTTTAACAAAATTATATCTGTAACTGGAAAACCGGGTTTATTTGAAATTTTATCACAAACCAAAACTGGCGTAATTGTAAAATCAATTACTGACGGTAAACGTTTTCCTATTACAGCCACTCATAACGTAAGTTTATTAGAAAACATTGCGATTTACACTTATGAAGAAGAAGTTCCTTTAGCTAAGGTTATAAAAAACATAGCAGATAAAGAAGACGGGAAAGAAACAATTTCACATAAAGAAAGTTCTAATAAATTGGTTGCTTATTTTAGTGAAGTTTTACCAAACTTTGATGAAGAACGTGTATATGCTTCAAACATTAAAAAAGTAATTCAATGGTATAATTCCTTAGTTAAAGCTGGATTTGATTTTAATTCTTTGACTGAAAAAGAAGCAGTTTCTGAAGAAGAAGAATAAACCATGAATACTCGAAAAAATCAATTAGAAGCTTTTAATCGTTTGTTAGATATTATGGATGAACTTCGAGAGAAGTGCCCTTGGGATAAGAAACAAACCTTGGAAAGTTTACGTCATTTAACTATTGAAGAAACCTATGAGTTGGCTGATGCTATTTTAGATGATGATTTAGAAGAGATAAAAAAAGAATTAGGCGATGTGCTTTTGCACATCGTTTTTTATGCTAAAATAGGAAGTGAAAAAAAAGCATTTGACATTGCTGATGTTGCAAACTCAATTTGTGATAAATTAATCAATAGACATCCTCATATTTATGGTGATATTGATGTTAAAAATGATGAAGAAGTAAAACAAAATTGGGAAAAAATTAAACTTAAAGAAGGGAAAGAATCAGTACTAGAAGGAGTACCTAAAAGTTTACCCGCACTTATAAAAGCAAATAGAATTCAAGACAAAGTTGCTGGAGTTGGTTTTGACTGGGAAGAACCACATCAAGTATGGGAAAAGGTTCAAGAAGAACTATCTGAGCTTAACGAAGAAATTAAAAATAAAAACCAAGAAAAAACTGAAAAAGAATTTGGTGATGTATTATTTTCAATGATAAATTATGCTCGTTTTATTGGTGTTAATCCCGAAAATGCTCTTGAAAAGACTAATAAAAAATTCATTAATAGATTTCAATTTTTGGAAGAATCAGCAAAAAAAGATGGTAAAAAACTATCAGATATGAGTTTAACTGAAATGGATGTATACTGGGAAAAATCAAAAACATTATTTAAGTAATCCTTTCGTTTACTTTGTTTTTTTCCAAAAGTATTACTAAAATTAATATTTATTACTCACCTAATTTATTATAGCATTCCTGATATCACGTGTTTTGTAACGTATTAATTTTCTGTAAGCTACCAATTCTGGAAATTGATAAAAGAAATTTATTTTCTTTTGAGCAATTGTTTTAGGATTCTTTACTTTATTCTTAAGAACAAAATAAGTCCAGCTCTCAACAATATCTTCTTCAGGACTTTCAGCTGCATAATCAGTAACAAAGTCTGCAAGGTTATCAAAATACAAGCCATTTAACTTTTCCACACAACTTTCTTCTGTAAAACAATGTCTTTCCTTGATCACATCCCATTTTTCTAACAACCTACCTTTCCAAAATAAAGAAACAAACCTATTTAAATAGCTATTTTTATAAGCTTCACCTTCTAAGGTAAGGTACAACCCTCCTTCATCTTGAAGTATTTTATTGGTTGGTTTTATTTGCGTGTTGTTAAGAGTTAATAGATGCCCAAATTCATGAATCAATGTATAAACTGATTCTTGTAATCTTCTTTTATTTTTTGATTTAAAGTTTACATCTAAAGGATCAATAACCAATTGCCATTTATCATTTTTAGAAGATAAAGCTCCTAGAGCTCCAGTTTTTTCATCTATACCATCAGAAATAAGCACCAGTTTTTTTATGTATTTTTTTGTTATTTCTTTCGGGAAAATCTCATAAAAAGTATGCCAATAATGAGCTGCTAAATTATCATTTTTTGAATCATTTTTTATAAATCTACCATTCCTTATATCCCATGTACCTATGTTTTCATCATCTGAAGAATAATGAAAAAAAGAAAAAGCAATAAAAAAAGTAACAACTATAAACTTCATAATTTTAAAAAATTTCTAGTGCTTTGTTGTATGCACTTTCAAAACTCATTGGTTTAATGTTAGTAATAATTTTATTTGAGGTGAAATATGACAATAATTTCTCTGTTGGCATATTACCTGTTAAATCATCTTTAGCCATAGGACAACCTCCATATCCCTTAATTGCTCCATCAAAACGTTTACATCCAGCATTGTAAGCACTGTCAACTTTTTCAAACCAGGTGTCTGGAGTTGTATGCAAATGCGCCCCAAATTCAATTTCAGGATATTCAGGAATTAGATTAGAAAACAGATATTCAATTACTTGAGGGGTTGAACTTCCTATTGTGTCAGATAAAGATAACACTTTAACGCCTAAATTACAAAGTTTTTCTGTCCATTCTCCAACAATATCAACATTCCAAGGGTCACCATAAGGATTCCCAAATCCCATAGATAAATACGCTACCACTTCTTTGTTAGTTCTTGTAGCTATCGACAAAACCTCTTTTAATGTATCTATAGATTGTTCTATTGTTTTATGAGTGTTACGCATTTGGAAATTTTCAGAAATTGAAAAAGGATACCCTAAATAGTCAATTTCTTCAAAACATGAAGCATCATTAGCTCCTCGGACATTAGCTACTATTGCTAAGAGTTTACTTTTTGTATCAGTTAAGTTTAATTTTGATAAAACATCTGCTGTATCACGCATCTGAGGTATCGCTTTAGGAGAAACAAAACTACCAAAATCAATGGTATCAAAACCTACTTTAAGCAAAGAGTTTATATATTTAGCCTTAGAATCTGTAGAAATAAAATGGCTCTTAATTCCTTGCATTGCATCTCTAGGGCATTCTATAATTTTAACTCTATCATTCATCGCGCCAAATATACATATTTTCATTAGTTTATTATTTCATAATTTAATATAATAATTTTATGATTGAAAAAAACAATTTATAATCTCTTTTCTTACATTTATAAGTGTATAAACTTTTTATAAAAAAAGTGTCACAACTTAAAAATTAAATTGTCATTAGAACAGATAATATTCATTGGAATTAAAAAAATCACATATCAACCAACTAATCGAACGCTGTAAAAAGAACGATAATAATGCTCAAATGCAAGTATACAAAGCATACTATAAAGCAATGTATAATTCGGCATTTCGCATATTAAAAGATGAATTTGAAGCTGAAGACCTAATGCAAGAAGCTTTTCTTACTGCATTTACAAAACTAAACACTTATAAAGGTGAAGTAGCTTTTGGTGCTTGGCTAAAAAGAATTGTGATAAATAAAAGCTTAACACAATTAAAAAAAAACAATCGCTATGATGAAGTAAAAATGGATGTAATTTCTAATTACGAAGTAGAAGATGACACAATAAATTACAGTGATTTAGACATAAAAGAAGTATTAAAAGTTTTACAAAATTTAAAAGATAATTATCGTTTAACACTTACCTTAAATTTAATTGAAGGATATGATTATGAAGAAATAGCTCAAATTTTAAATTACACCAATGAAAATGTTAGAACAACTATATCTAGAGCTAAGAAAAAATTAAAACAAGTTTTACTTGATAACAATGTAAAAACAAAAATATATGGTAGATAATTTACTTGACTTTTTTTTAAAGAATTATTTTGATGTTTATGAACCACGCTCAGGACATTTTGATCGATTTAAACAAAAATTAGAACTACTGCTTTTTTAAGGGAATGCTGTATTAATAAACCAAAAAGGAAATAAAATTTTATGACGAATAAATTACATACATTTTTTCATAATAATGATTTTGACATTTATGAACCTAACTTAGGCCATCTTGATAGGTTTCAAGATAAATTGAGGCCAAAAAGAAAAAAGACTTTGACTTCTTGGAAATGGATAAGCATTGCTGCCTCTGTTATATTAATTTTAGGTCTCTATCTAGGTAATATCCAAAACACAAAATCACAATATAGCTTAGTTGGAATATCTCCTAAAATGACCGAAGCCGAAATTTTTTTTGTTTCAACAATTAAACAAGAGTTAAAAGAAGTTGAAAAACATAGAAGTATTGAAACTGAAACTTTAATTGAAGATGCTTTAGATAAATTTGAGGAGTTAGAGGATAAATTTAAAACATTCTCTAAAGAATTACTTAAAAATGAAAATAAAAGATACATTATTCGAAAAATGATCAACAATTACCAACAAAGATTAAATATTCTTAATGAATTACTTACTCAATTAGAGCATCAAAAAAACACAAAATTTGAAATTAAATATGATGAAATTATATAAAACACTTTTAATCCTTATTAGCTTAACTCCTACCCTATTATTTTCAAATACTGTTAATGATAATAACAGTAAAAAACATGAAAAAAGTAAGACCATAAAAAAATACTTTTCTGTAAATAGAAATGCTACTTTATATATCAATAATAAATATGGCAATATTAATGTAACCACATGGAACAAAAATAGTGTACAAATTGATATTAAAATTACAGTTAAAGGTAATACTTTAGATAAAGTAGAAAATAAACTAAATGCTATTAAAGTTGATTTTGAAGCTTCTAAAGATCTAGTAGAAGCAAGAACAAGAATTGAGAAAACTAAATCTAGCTGGTCATCATGGTGGAAAAGCAATAATATTAATTTTAAAATTAATTATTATATAAAAATGCCTGTAACAAATAATGCAGATTTTAATAATAAGTATGGAAATATTGAAATAGATACCCTTGAAGGGAAAACAAATATTAATTGTGATTATGGTAATATTGATATTGATAAACTAACCAATAATGATAACACCATAAATTTAGACTATTGTGATGCATCTGATATTAATTTCATAAAAGCGGGTAATATTTCAATTGATTATTCAACGCTAAGAATTAATAATTCTAAAAAAATAAAAATTAATGCAGATTATTCTACTGTTAGAGTTCAAAATTCCAATACTATGAAGTTTAATACTGATTACGGTAGCGTTGTTGTTAATAATATTGAAAACATGTATGGAAATTCCGACTACACAGATGTAAAAATCGGCACTTTAAAAAAGAACCTCGATATTAATGCTGATTATGGAAGTGTTAAAGTTCAAAATGTTGCCAATGGATTTGAAAAAATTTCTATTGACGGTAGTTATGCGTCTATAAAACTTGGAACAAGTAGTACTAATGATTTTAAATTTATAATGAATTTAGGATATGCCAGTTTTAACTATCCTAGTAATAAAGTAGAAATGTTTAAAAGCATTAAAAAATCATCTAGTAAATACTACGAAGGTATATTCGGCAATACTAATAGTAACTCTTTAATAAGCATAAAATCTGATTACGGAGGAGTATCAATAAAAATAAATGACTAAATAATTACACAAATCATTAAAATGAAAAAAACAACATTATTATTAATCGCAATTAGTATCACTTTAACATCTCAGGCTCAAAGCTGGTGGAGTTCTAAAAAAATAAAAGGTAATGGTAACGTAACTACAGAAACAAGAAAAGTAAAAAATTTTGAAAGAGTAAATGTAAATGGGTCTTTTGATGTTAAACTTGTTGAAGGTAATGAAGGTAGAATATCTATTGAAGGAGAAGAAAACATTATTCCTTACATTGAAACTATTGTAAAAAACAATAAATTAAATTTAAAATTTAAAAAGAACATTAACATAAGAACTACACGAAAACTGGTTATTACAGTATCTTTTGAAAGTATTGAAGGGGTTTCTTTATCTGGATCAGGTGATGTTACAGTACATAATAAAATTAAAGAAGATGCTGTTTCATTTAGCATTGCTGGATCAGGAAATATTAAAGCTATTGTTAATGCCAATACAGTAAAAACTTCTATTGGGGGTTCAGGTGATATTAAATTAAAAGGGAAAACGAATAATTTAAAGTGCTCTATTGCAGGTTCTGGTGATGTAAAAGCATACGACTTAAAAGCATCAAATTTAAAAGCTAGTATAGCTGGTTCTGGAAATGTACAAACATCTGTTTCTAAAAAAATAAAAGCTAATGTAGTTGGATCTGGTAATATTTATTATAAAGGTAAACCAAAACAAATAGATACTAATTCTTTGGGTTCTGGAGACGTTATTAGTAGAAACTGACAAAACATTAATAATTAAACACTTAAAAGCTTGCAAAGCTATAAAACATAATTTTATAGCTTTGCAAGCTTTTTCAGTTGTATAAGAAAATTATAAATTAGTTCTCTTCAATTATAATGAATTCATCACACGATAAACCATCAGATGAAACACCACTAACCTTAATTTCTCCACTTTGAAAATTATTTCCTAATTGTATAGTAACAATACTTTTATCATTCCCTGATAAAAATTTAATATCTCCAGAAATTATTTCCCATTTCACCATTGGATTTGATAGATTGGTAAGGTATTTATAAACTATTGGAGTATTAATATTCAATGTTGAATTTCTTTGAAAACAACAAATTGTACCTGTAAAATTAGGATCAGTTAATCTTGGATCATTATCTAAACAAAGCCCTGGTACGTTATCTTTCAAACTGATTAGCATAGATTCGTCTTCTTTACACGAAAAAAATAATAATAGAGCTAAAAAAATTACTGCCTTAATGTTTTTCATATTAGTTTCATATTTAGTTTATATACTTTTCTATATAGTCTTAAAATAAAAAAAAGGTTGCGTATTAAAATTGACTACAGTAACTCAAAAAACTTTATTATAGTTATAGTATTTAATTAAAATACTAGTTACCCAAGATATTAAATACAGAAAGAAATTATAAAGCAGCTTACTATTTATATTGTTTAGTTATAATAATCATATTGTCACGATAAGTAAAATGATTTTAATAGCTCATAAAACCTAATTTTCACAAAAAATCATAGATCTGTTTATTTCTTAAAATTAATTTGCTTGACTAGGAACGTTTTCTACTTTTGAGCTTTTAAATACTTTAAAAATGAACAGAAAAGAATTATTAAAGCTTGCAGACACGTATGGTTGTCCGCTATATGTTTATGATACAGACGTAATAATTAATCAATACAAAAAGATTACGAATGCATTTTCTAAAGTCAAAAATGTAAAGATAAATTATGCGACTAAAGCGCTATCTAATATTAACATATTAAAAGTTTTTAATTCTTTAAAAAGTGGATTAGATACAGTTTCAATACAAGAAGTAAAATTAGGTTTACTGGCTGGTTTCGAACCTAAAGATATTATATACACCCCTAATGGCGTTTCATTACAAGAAATAGAAAAAGTAGCGAAATTAGGTGTACAAATTAATATTGATAACTTATCAATATTAGAACTTTTTGGACAAAAGCATCCTGAAATTCCAGTTTGTATAAGAATAAACCCACACGTTATGGCCGGTGGTAACAGTAAAATATCTGTTGGTCATATTGATTCTAAATTTGGTATTTCAATACATCAAGTACCACATATTAAAAGAGTTGTTGAAAATACAGGAATGCATATCAATGGTATTCATATGCATACTGGATCAGATATTTTAGATATTGATACATTTTTAAGAGCTACAGAAATTTTATTTGATGTCGCTAAGCAATTTAAAAATATCGATTTTATTGATTTTGGAAGTGGTTTTAAAGTTCCTTACAAAAAAGATGATATCTCAACAAATATTGATGAACTAGGTAAAAAACTTTCTACAAGATTTAATGAGTTTTGTAAAAATTATGGAAAAGATGTAACCTTAATGTTTGAACCTGGCAAATTTTTAGTAAGTGAATCCGGATATTTTCTTGCTAAAGTAAATGTAATAAAACAAACAACTTCAACCGTGTTTGCTGGTATTGATAGTGGTTTAAATCATCTTATTAGACCAATGTTTTATAACTCTTACCATCATATTGAAAATATATCAAATCCAAAAGGAAGAGAGCGATTTTATAGTATAGTTGGATATATATGTGAAAACGATACTTTTGGTTCAAATAGGCGAATTTCTGAAATAGCTGAAGATGATATATTATGCTTCCATAATGCAGGCGCGTATTGTTTTTCAATGGCTTCAAATTATAATTCAAGATATAGGCCAGCTGAAGTAATGCTTTACAAAGGAAAAGATTATTTAATTAGAAAAAGAGAAACTTTTGAAGACATAATAAAGAATCAAGAACAAGTATTAATTAAATAATAATAAAACTCCAATATTTTCTAAAAATATTGGAGTTTTTTAAAACAATCCTTTCATCGAATTATATTAGAATTGCTTAGAAATCACGAATAAATTCCCCTTTATATTTACTCGTTTTACAAAAATACTATAAAATAAGAAAAAATATTACAGGAAAAACACTATTTTTTCTTTTGCAAAAAAAATCCGCTACAAGAGCGGATTTTAATATAATTAGTTTAGAAATCTATTACTTTTCAGCAACAACTTCAAATACTATATCAGCTACAACTGCTCTATGTAAACGAACAGCTGCATTATATTTACCTAATCTTTTTACATTACCTCCAGTTACTTTGATATACTTTTTCTCTATCTCTGTTCCTGCTTTAGCCAATGCATTAGCAACGTCAGCATTATTTACAGATCCAAATAATTTGTCTCCAGTACCAACTTTAGATGCTATTTTAAGTTCATATCCTTTGATAGTGTCTGCTAATTTAGTAGCATCTTCTATTAATTTAGCTTCTTTAAAAGCACGTTGCTTTAAATTTTCTGCTAATACTTTTTTAGCTGAAGAAGTAGCTAAAACTGCATATCCTTGAGGTATTAGGCAGTTACGTCCATAACCATTCTTAACGGTTACAACATCGTCTTTAAAACCTAAGTTTTCTACGTCTTGTTTTAATATCAATTCCATGTTTCTACTTCTTTATTATTTTAACATATCACCAACGTATGGCATTAAAGCTAAGTGACGAGCTCTTTTGATAGCCTGTGCAACTTTACGTTGATATTTTAATGATGTTCCTGTTAAACGTCTTGGTAAAATTTTACCTTGTTCGTTTACTAAATACATTAAGAAGCTAGCATCTTTATAATCGATGTATTTAATATCATTTTTCTTAAAACGACAGTATTTTGCTTCTTTTTTAGTTTCAATATCAAGCGGAGTTAAGTAACGTACTTCTCCTTGCTTGTTTCCTTTTGCTTGTTGATCTATAGACGACATAGGTTACTTTTTTGATGATTTAACACGTTCTTTTCTCTTTTCAGCCCAAGCCGCAGCATGCTTATCTAATTTTACAGTTAAATAACGCATAATGCTATCATCACGTCTAAATTCTAATTCAAACGGAGTAATAGTATCTCCTGTTGCTTTAAACTCAATTAAGTGGTAAAATCCACTTTTCTTTTTTTCAATTGGATACGCTAATTTCTTTAAGCCCCAATTTTCTTTGTAAATCACCTCTGCACCCTTTGAAGTTAAATAATCTTCAAATTTCTGCACTGTTTCCTTTATCTGACCTTCAGATAAAACGGGATTCAAAATGAAAACAGTTTCGTAATGGTTCATAATTAAAATTTTTATTTTAAGGGTGCAAATATATAAAAAATACATTATATGTGTGTTAACTATCTTCTATATTTTTTTATTTGTTTTTAAGTAAGTTTGTAAGCCTTCTAAAAGTTATTAAATTATGTTAATACCTAAATTACCTAATATTATTCATTTCGCAATCCCTTTTTTTGTTATTACTGTAATTATTGAAGTTATTTTAACTGTAAAAGTAAAAATGGAAAATTATGAATATAAAGACTCATTAACTTCTATAACCATGGGATTAGGTAATGTTCTTATTGATTTATTTACCAAAGGAGTTAAATTAACTTTCTTTTTATTTGTATATGAATATCGTTTTTTTACAATTCCTTTTATTTGGTGGTCGTGGTTACTATTATTATTTGCAGAAGATTTAATCTATTACTGGAATCATAGAATTGCACATGAAAGCAGGTTGTTTTGGGCTAGCCATGTGGTTCATCATTCGTCTAAAAAATATAATTTATCAACAGCATTACGACAAACTTGGTCTGGTAGTTTTTATACTTTTATTTTTTGGACTCCCCTAGCCCTTATAGGATTTCACCCAGTAATGATTTTAATGCAAATGAGTATAAGTCTTTTATATCAATATTGGATCCATACTGAATTAATTTCCAGACTTCCAAATTGGTTTGAGGCAATTTTCAATACACCAAGTCATCATAGGGTTCATCATGCTACAAATCCACAGTATTTAGATAGAAATCATGCAGGTATCTTTATCATATGGGATAAACTATTTGGCACATTTGAACCAGAATTAGAAAAACCTACTTACGGCTTAGTTAGTAACATCAACACTTATAACCCCTTTAAAATTGCTTTTCATGAATGGGCTACAATGTTATCAGATTTTTTATTTTCAAAAACATCATTTATAAACAAACTAAAATATTTAATTAAACCTCCAGGATGGAAACATGATGGCAGTGGTAAATTATCTACTGACTTAAGAAAAGAATGGAGCTCAAATAAAAAAGGTAAACTAAATTAATAGTTTACCTTTTTTTTGTATTTCTTGCTACTTATTGATTTCCTAAAATAATAGGCATTCCGCTTTTGCCAGAACCAATGATAACTACTTTGCTATTTGGTGATTCTGATAGCTTCATTGTAGCTTCAATACCCTTGTCTCGTAGAATTTTATCCGTTAAAGAAGCACTTAAAATCTTATTTGCATCTGCCTTTCCTTTTGCTTCAATTATCTGCTTTTCAGCCTCTTTTTGAGCTGTTACTAGCCTAAACTCATATTCTAAAGACTCCTGTTCTTGCTTTAACTTACGTTCTATTGCTGATTTAATAGTAACCGGTAATGTAACATCTCTAACTAATACTTCATTTAATTGGATATGTTGCTTGTCTAAGATCTTTTTTGTTTCAACAAATATTTCTTCTTGAATTACATCTCTTTTACTAGAGTACAATTGTTCAGGCGTATAACGACCTACAACACTCCTTGCCGCAGAACGAATAGCAGGCTGAATAACTCTTGAAATATAATTTTCTCCTTTTTCTTTATGCAATAATCCTAAATTTTCTGACTGTGGTTGAAACCATGCAGAAGCTTCTAATTGGATTTCTAATCCATTAGAAGATAAAACTTGCATTTTTTCAAAAATTTCTTGTTGACGTACCTCATAAACGAAAACCTTATTCCATGGAGCAACAATATGAAAACCCTCACCTAATGAAGGTTCATCTGTTACTACACCACCTCCAAAAGTTTTATACAAAACTCCTGCTTGCCCAGATTTTATAGTCTCTGTTGATTTAGAAAAAGCTATAATTGTTATTACAGCTAATAAAACTACCATAAAACCTCCTTTAGGAAACTTTACATCTAATTGTCTATTATTGTTCATTGTTTTTTTATTTCAAATGTACAATTAAATTAACTAATTACAATTTAGATATTCACATTCTTCAGTCAGATACTCAAATTCAATTGTTATATGTTCTAAGTGGTATTGATCATGTAATTCTTTTTTCAAAAACTGTTTTATAGGAGCTAATTCTTTTAAGTTACTGTTATTTTTCAAAACAATATGGATTGTAAAAACAGTATAATCACCGTCCATAGTCCAAAGGTGAAGATCATGAACATCTTTCACTAAAGCGTTTTTTAATATTTTATTTTTAATGGCTTCTATTGAAATATTTTCAGGAGAACCTTGAAGAAGTATAGTTAAACTTTCTTTAATGTTCTTGTAAACATTAAAAAGAATATAAAATGAAATTAATAATGATAAAATTGGGTCTAAAACTGGAAAATTCCAAAATTGCATTATTATACTTGCAATAAAGACAGCTACCCAACCTAAAACATCTTCTAATAGATGTAAATAGACCACTTTTTCATTAATAGTCGTTCCCTTTTTTAACTTTAAAACTGCTGCCCCATTCACAAATATCCCCAATAGAGCCAACCACATCATTCCTATTGCATCAGAATTTTGGGGATTCATAATTCTTGGTATGGCTTCTATAATTATAAAAATTGAGCCTACAATTAACACTATTGAATTTATAATAGCTCCTAATAAAGATAATCTTTTAAAACCATATGTATATTTTTCAGTTGGTTTTTTGCTTGACTTTTTCTCAAAATACCAAGCTAACCCTAAACTTAAACTATCGCCTAAATCGTGAAGAGCATCAGACATTATAGCTAAACTATTAGTAAAAAAACCTCCAATAAATTCAATGATAGTAAAAGCTATATTTAAAAAGAAAGCTGTTGCTAAATTCTCTGAAGAATTATTATGACTATGATTATGTCCCATTTTAATACTTTATTTAAAAGACAATTAATTTACAAAAAAGATGCATCGCTAATAAATAAAATGTGATTACATTTCTGTAACCACATCATTATCTTTTTAATGAGCGTGCCCGTCCATATTTCCAGACATTTGCATAAGTTTTCCTTTTAAAAAGTGTGCTCCTGATGTCACTAAACTTACATTAAAATTATTATTTTCTATTTCTTTTATTTCTAAAAAGCCTTTATCTGAATTTCCTATTGTAACTTTAGTAGCTATATAATCACTTTCATTTTTAGTAATAAAAATAAAATTCTCTCCTTCTTTTTCTATAACGGCTCTTTCAGGAATTGCATATACTTCGTTGCCTTCCAGTAAAACTTCTGCATTAATGTACATACCTGACTTTAACCTTCCTTCAGGGTCTTCGAAATGACCGTGAACATTTACTGTTTTAGTTTTATCATCAACCTTTTGACTTATCAATTTAATATAGCCTTTATATTCTATATCTAAACCTGATGGCTTAAATATAAAATCACTTCCTTTTTTTATTCTAGCTATATCAGAGCCGAAAACATTTAATTCTGCATGAATATGTTCATTATCAATCACTTCAATCATTTCAGAATTTGCCATTAAAAACTTACCTTTATTTATATTATTTTCAACAACAAATCCTGTAATAGGAGATTTAACATATACGTATTGTTGAATTCCTGATGTTCTTATATCAGTTGGACTTAAACCTGCCATCTTCAATTGAGAAGCATAACTACTTACTAAACTTTGTAATGATTTATATTTTCCTTCTGAGGCCTGAAAAGATTTTTTTGATGTTATATCTTTTTCTAACAACATTTTTTTTCTTTCATAATCAGCTTTAGCTACATTACAATTATTTATTGCTTCTAAGTACGAGTATTGAAGTTTTATAAAATTAGGATGTTCCAAAATTGCCACAGTCTGCCCTTTAAGTATTTTATCTCCTGGCAATACATCAGTACTGAAAACAAATGCTTCCATGGGGGCATAAATTGTGGCTTTATTTTGTGGTGGAGCCTCAATTGTTCCAGTTACTGCTATTTTACTCCTTATCATTTTTTTACTAAGTCGCTCTATCGTCAAGTCTACATTTTGAATTTGTTCTTTTGTTAAGTGAAGTTTATTTTCTTCATGCTTTTCCTCTTTTGAAATAAAAGATTGTTTTTTATGTTTATCTTTTGAATGATCATGCCCTGAGTGATCTTCTTTTTTTGAGTTACAACTTACAATTATTATAAAAAGTAGTGGTACTATATATTTTTTCATTATGTTATTCTTTGCTATAAAATTCATACGCTATTACTGTTTGATTGTAATTATTGATGAGTGATAAGTAATTTTGCATTACTTGAAAATATGCTGTAAAGCTTTGACTGTATTGAAAAGCATCAATTTCACCAGCCTTATAAGCTATTTGTAGTTTTTCAATAAACCTTTCAGCTACAAGAACCGTTTTATTAATTCCTTTTAACTCTTTATTTAAATAGAGTATTTGATTTTGTAAACTCTCAAAGTTGTTTTTAATAGCAATAAACTTTGATTGATTTTCAAAAACAACCTCTTCTTTATTTATTTTTTGTTGTTTTATTTTTGAATTATTAGACCAAAATGAGATGGGAATATTTACACCAATATTAAAACCAGTATAACTAATATTATTGCCTATTTTCCTACTAACTATACCTCCAGTTAATTCGGGAAAATAAGCAGCTTTTGCTAAAGAAACTTGTTTAGCCTCTCTTTCATTTTGTTTATTTAACATCTCCTTAAATGTGCTAGAGACAACTCCATCTTTTTTTTCTATTATTTTCTTTTTAGGGAAATTTTCAATAGGCTTAATAACATCGTTAATCTGAAGTATTTCTTTTAATTGGTTTTCTACTTCAAATAACTTCTTATACATTTTATTTTTTTGAGATTTTACTCCTAAAAACTGTAATGCTGTTAAATCATTTTCTAAACCCCCAATTTCTCCTGCATTATGTAGTTCTTTTGCTATAGAATTAATTTGACTACTATTTTGTTGTTGTTTATTCATCAAAACATTGAGTCCATACAAATAATTCCATTCTTGATACAAACTTTTTACCTTTCTAATTGTTTCTCTTTTAGAAATCTTGTTAGATATATCCATTAGCTCAATAGTTTTTTTTGCTAATTCTCGTTTTTTAAGATGTAATAATACAGATCCAAAATTCTGATTTACTGACCACTCTTTTTCATTAACACCTGAAGAGACACCAACATCTTGGTATCTAATACTCATAGGCTTTAATGTTATTGCATCAGAAATACTAGCTTTACTTTTATCTATATTTAATTGCGCTTTTTTAAGTGCTACTGATGTAGTCAATGCTATTCTTACAGCATCATCTTCAGATAATTTTATGTTTGCTACCTGAGCGTTGGATACAGAACAATAAAAAAATATTGGTAAGGTAATAACTAATACAGAAGGTTTTAGTTTTTTAATTTTGATGGTTTCAAACAACAGATATAATACTGGTAAAATCAACAATGTTAAAAATGTAGCAGATATTAAACCACCAATAACGACAGTAGCTAATGGTTTTTGAACTTCAGCTCCAGCAGATGATGATAAAGCCATTGGAAAGAAACCTAAGGAAGCCACAGCTGCCGTCATTATCACTGGTCTTAAACGTACAGAAGTACCTTTTTTAATTATTTCATATAAATTGGTAACCCCTTGTTTTTTTAGTCTATTAAATTCAGCAATTAACACAATTCCATTTAAAACAGCGACACCGAATAATGCTATAAAACCTACCCCCGCTGAAATAGAAAAAGGCATTCCTCTTAGCCATAATGCTAATACTCCTCCTATAGCTGACATTGGAATTGCTGAGAAAATCAAAATACTTTGTTTGATAGAGTTAAAAGTAATATATAGTAATATGAATATTAATAATAATGCTACTGGAACAGCCAATGATAATCGTTCTCTGGCTTCTTCAAGATTTTTAAACGTTCCTCCATAAGTAATGTAATACCCAGCATCAAAATTTATACGTTCATTTATTTTCTTTTTTAATTCTTTAACAATACTTTCAACATCTCTGTCTCTTACATTAAAACCTACTGTGATTCGTCGCTTAGCATCATCTCTTTGAATCTGATTAGGTCCAGTTTTAAAACTAACATCAGCAACATTTGAAAGTGGTATTTGTAAACCAGTAGCAGTAGAAATATATAAATTGCGAATATCTTCTATACTCTCTCTTTTATTTTTTGCCAAACGAACTACTAAATCGAAAGATTTTTCTCCTTCATAAACAGAACCTGCTCTTTGGCCAGCAAAAGCAGTATTAATAGCTGTATTTACATCAGATATATTTAAACCATAATATGCTAATTGATTCCGTTTATAATTAACTACAATTTGTTTTAATCCTGTTATTTTTTCTATATATAAATCTTCAGCTCCATTTACATCAGGTATAATTGAGCTTAACTCATTAGCATATTTAGCAAGTTTATCTAAATTTTCTCCATAAATTTTTAATACTACATCTTGCCGTGCACCTGTCATTAACTCATTAAAACGCATTTGTATTGGTTGTTGAAAACCATAAGAAACGCCTAACATACTATCTTCTAATAATCTTTGTATTTTATAAGTCAATTGATTTTTAGAATGTGCTTTTCTCCAATACTTTTTATCTTTTAAAATAATAATCATATCAGTAGCTTCTATAGGCATTGGATCTGTAGGGATTTCAGAAGAACCTATTCTACTTACAATCTGTTCAATTTCATTTGGAAACTCTTTTAGCAACAATTTTGAAGATTTATTTGAAACATCAATTGAGTATGATAAAGAACTACCTGTTGACACTACGGTTTGTACTGCAAGATCTCCCTCATCTAAAGAAGGAATAAATTCAGCGCCCATTTTAGTAAACATAAATACACTTACTATAAAAGTTAATAAAGCACCAGTAACAACTTTTAATTTATTTCTTAATGCAAAATTTAACAAAGGATCATATGCTTTTTGTATCCGATCTATTAACTTATCAGACAAAGTAGACTTATTGCTTAGCTTTTTCTTTAAAAATAATGCACTCATCATAGGCACATAAGTTAATGACAATATAAATGCACCTAAAATTGCAAAACTGACTGTTATGGCCATTGGTCTAAACATTTTACCTTCAATCCCCACTAAAGCTAAAATTGGTAAATAAACGATAAGAATAATTATTTCTCCAAATGCTGCACTTTTCCTTATTTTCGATGCCGAATTATAAACCTCTTCATCCATTTGTTTTTGAGTTAATACCGTGTCTGTTTTTTTTAGTCCTAAATAATGTAAAGTTGCCTCGACAATAATAACTGAACCATCAACTATTATCCCAAAATCTATAGCCCCTAAACTCATTAAATTCCCTGAAACACCAAACATATTCATTAAACTAATGGCAAATAACATTGCTATAGGAATTACAGAAGCAACAATTAACCCCGCTCTCAAGTTTCCAAGTAATAGTACCAATATAAATATTACAATTAAAGCCCCTTCTATTAAATTAGTTGTTACAGTGCTTATTGCTTTATTAACTAATTTAGTTCTATCTAAAAAAGGCTCAATTATAACTCCTTTAGGTAAATTTTTCTCTATTTGTTCAATACGCTTTTTAACCGTCTTAATAACTTTTGATGCATTAGCACCTTTTAGCATCATAACTATTCCACCTACCACTTCTCCTTCTCCATTTCTAGTCATAGCTCCATATCTAACTGCACAACCTAATTGAACTGTTCCTATATTTTTAATTAAAATTGGGGTACCATTTTTTGTGTTTTTTATAACAATATTTCTAATATCGTCAGGAGTTTTAATTAACCCTTCACTTCTTATAAAATAAGCTTTTGGGTTTTTATCTATATAAGCTCCACCAGTATTTTGATTATTATTTTCTAAAGCTTTAAATACTTCGTCTATACTAACCTCTAAAGTTTGAAGTTTTTCAGGGTTTAAAGCTACTTCGTATTGCTTTAATGCTCCTCCAAAACTACTTACATCCGCAATCCCTTCAATTCCTAACAATTGACGACGAACAATCCAGTCTTGAATAGTTCGAAGTTCCATAATTGAATACCCTTTTTGATTTTTTTTATCTACCTTCAAAGTATATTGGTAAACTTCTCCTAAACCTGTAGTTAAAGGAGCCATTTGTGGATTTCCAACACCGTTTGGAATCTGCCTTTTCGCTTCAACTAAGCGTTCATTTATTTGCTGTCTTGCCCAATAAATATCTATGTTGTCTTTAAACACAATAGTTACAACACTAAGTCCGAATCGAGAAAAAGAACGTACTTCTTCTATGTTAGGAATACTTGACATAGTCATTTCTATAGGAAATGTTACTAATCGTTCAATATCTTGAGCTGATTGTGATGGTGCTGAAGTTATTATTTGAACCTGATTATTTGTAATATCTGGTACAGCATCAATAGGTAACTGTTTAAAAGAGTACGCTCCCCAACCTATTAATGCTAATACTAGTACACCAATAATCAATTTATTTTTTATTGAAAATTTAATGATGTTATCTAACATTATCAATGATTTTAATTTATTATTTATTCATTGTATATGTTTATTATATACAATTAATTTACGCACCATAACAAATTTATGATGTGTACATGGTTTTTAATAAGTAATAAATTAAATTCTAGGAGGCTGAAATATTTCTTCTAAGAAAGAATTAAAGTAAGTATTTTGATAAAAGTTAACCTCTTGTTTTACAGAAAAAATTGTAAGAAAATGAATGTTATATTCTGAAACAGGCACAAACTCAGAAGACAATGAAACTATATTGCAATGATGATGGTGTTCAGTGTTTTCTTCATCTTTAGTATCTTCTTGATGATGAATATTTTCATGAACCTGATCAATGTCAAAATGATTCTCTATAGTATCATATATAACAGTATCATTATGAGCTTGCACAGGAGGTGCAAGTAATAATAGTATCAATATGTATACAATAGAATTCTTCAAAAATTTGTAAAAATAAGGATAAAGCCTAAATTTTATCTATATAACAAAATTAATCTTTTTTAATTTAAACCAACAATATTAATGGCTAAACTTACATATTTTGAGTATAAAAATTATAATCTTTTAAAATTGTGTCTATAAATATAATGTCTGTTTTATCTTTTGACTTTACTCCTGTTACTTCCTCTATTTTTGTTCGTAACTTTATAAGAGTTTTATAATCTTTATTTTTTCTAGCCACCAAAAAAGTATCTTTAATAATTCGAGCATCATTATCTGAAAGCTTGATAACACTGGGATAACTTGGCACATATTCTTCACTTATATCTTCAACAATAGTTTGAGAAAATTTTGCATCATCTTTTAAATTAACCACAACTGTATTAGCAGATAAATCTCCAATTCTTTGATTATTTTCAGTCATAATTATTGAAAACAAACCAACTAATTTACCTCCTAAAAATATCAACCATATTAAACCCAGATACTCATTTAATCCTAAAGAAAATACATATACTAAAATCAACATAAACAAATTAAAATCAACCATTCGTAAAAACCAACGCATCATATAATCTGTAAAAGAAGGTTTGAAACCTTCAATATTTATAACTCTTAATTTCAATATTTTTTTACCCAAAGTTTGACCATTTAACAATACTTCAGTGTATAATGAATAGAAAGTAACAGGTAAAAATAATAAAACGTCTATAGCTTTAATAGACCAAGAATCTCCATTAACAGCTGCCTTAATTAAAGTAAAATTAAACATGTATATAATGAAATATATGTAGGCAAATTTTATTATGTTATCAATAAAAAAAGCGAGTATGCGATGACCCAAATTAGCTAATTCAAAATTGATTATAACATTTTGTGTGGTATTTACTTGCAGTCTTTTCATACATTATTTACATTTGTCTAAATGAGAGAGGTAGCTTTTATAAAGCAAAATAAAGAAAAATGGCTTGAATTTGAACAAGTAATTTCAAATAATACAAAAAAGAGCCCAGACGAAATTGCTGAATTACACATTAAGATAATGAATGATTTGTCGTATGCACAATCATTTTATCCTAAAAGTAAGGTTGTTATGTACTTAAACAAACTTGCAAAGAGGAGTTATGAAAAAATTTACCACACTAAAAAACAAGACAAAAACACTCTTGCTCAATTTTTTTTTGAAAAAATACCATTACTAGCTTATAAACATCGTAAATATATTTACATTTCGTTTATTTTTTTCTTTTTATGTTTTTTTATTGGTTTACTATCTACATTCAATGACGATAGCTTTGCAAGAGAAATTTTAGGAAATGAATATATTGATATAACTCTAGAAAATATTGAGAGTGGTGATGCTTTAGCAATTTATAAACAAGGAAGTAACTGGGGAAGTTTTATAGGCATATTTGATAATAATTTAAGGGTAGGTTTAAATATGTTTTTATCTGGTTTATTCATCGGATTAGGAACTGGATATTACATTTTATACAATGGTATTATGGTTGCTGTTTTTCAAGCTTTCTTTTACCAGAACAATACTTTTTTTGACAGCGTTAAAGGTATTTGGATACATGGAACTTATGAAATTTTTGCTATGGTTATTGAAGCTGCTTGTGGATATATTATAGGTGCTAGTATATTATTTCCTGGATCATTAGATCGGTTCGAATCTTTTAAAAAAGGATTAAGAGAAGCTTTTTTTATTTTTTTAAGTACTATACCTTTTACATTTATGGCAGCCTTTTTAGAAGGATATATTACAAGATATTACAATCAAATGCCTACTGTAATATGCTTATTCATAATCTTATCTTGTTTGGTTTCTGTTTCTTACTATTATTTGATTTTACCCTATAAAGTTGCTTCAAAACACCAATTGCGATAATGAGAAAATTTATAATAATACTTTTTTTATTTCTAGGTGTTTCTTCACACTCACAAGAAGATGTAAATACGTTACTAGAAAATGATAGCATATCGTATGATAAAAATTTAAACTACATAAAGAAAAGAAAATTAGGAAACGACATAAAATCTAAATACAAAGGCAAAGATTTTATTTACACTGAAAATATACCTACTCCTAAAAAAAGAAAAAAAGAAACTAAACAGAAAATCAATCAAAAAACCTTAGTATTTTTAAATAATTTAATTAGTTTATTAGGAACTATTTTCCCTTATTTACTAGCATTGATTATTGTTTTTATTGTATTGAAAAGTTTTGTTTTTATAGAAATAGACTTTTGGAAATTTAACAAATCTACCAAACAACAAAATAACACACTTATACTTAAAGAGGAAGAGGAAGATATTAATAGTAACGACTATGGTAAGTTACTTGAACAAGCCATTCAAAATAATAACTACAGGCTTGCTACAAGATATTATTATTTATTGATACTTAAAATGATGTCACAAAAAGGAATAATTAAGTATGATAAAGATAAAACTAACTCAGAATATCTTTACGAGCTAAAAAGCATTGAAAATCGCAAACAATTTTCATACTTGTTGTACTTATATGATCATGTTTGGTATGGAGAATTCCCGATTGATGAACTCAAATTCAATGCTATTGAAAACAACTATAAATCTTACATTAAAAAATTATAATTGAATACTAAAAACTACATATTATTTTTATTATTTATTTCATCAATTTTTACTGGATGTAAAAAAACAAATTGGAAAGAAAATTATAGAGAACGATCAAAAGATCCCTTTGGTACTTTCATCCTTCATAATGAAATATCAAATTTATTTAATGGAAATGAAAAAATATACTTAAAGAAAAATATCTCTGACTTCTTCAATGATACTTACTATGGTAATGATGCTAATTATGCAAATTATATATGTATTAAAGCATCTGCAAATAAACTAGATAAAAAATCTATACGTAAGTTGATGGAGTTCGTGTTCGCAGGTAATGATGCTTTTATTTCTTTAAATAATTTTAGTAATAATTTAAAAAAAATTTTAAACATCAGTACTGAAAATTTAGATAAAAACACATACAATATTCAGGAATTAAAAGACTTAAAAGGGACTCTTTATTTAAAAAATAGTGAATTTAAAGACACCCTTTTTAATTTTGATCGTAACATCAAACGTCATTATTTTTCGAAATTTGATTCTTTAACAACCATTGTTTTAGGTACTCAAGAGATAAATCATAAAAAGCGACCTAACTTTATAAAGGTATACCATGGCAAAGGAGCTATTTATTTGCACACACAGCCTATCGTTTTTACTAATTATTACTTACTCAGTAAAAAGGAAAACTATGCTTCAAATATCTTTTCATATTTACCTGATAGAAGAATTTTATGGGATCCTCAAGTTAAGTCTAGAAAAAACTCAACGAAAAAAAACAAAAAGTCTGTATTTAAATTTTTCAACAAACACACTTCTTTAAAATGGTCGTTATATATATCTTTTGGAGGATTATTACTTTTTTTACTCTTCAATGCTAGAAGAAAACAACGAGTTATTCCTACAATTGAAAAATTAAAAAATTCAACTTCAGATTTCACACATACAATAGCTAATTTATACCTAAAGGAAGAAAATCATAAAAATTTAGTGACAAAAAAAATTACTTATTTTTTAGAAAAAATTAGAACTAAATATTTAATTGATACAAAAAATTTGAATACTGATTTTATTGAAAAATTAGCATCCAAATCAGCAAATAAATTAAGTACTACTAGGTATTTAATAAACACAATAATAGCATTAAATAAAAAATCAGATTGTACGCAAGACGAATTAATGCGCTTAAATACGCTAATTGAAAATTTTTTTGAAAACAATTAATCATGGAAAACACAACCACAAATAATACTAATGAAAATTTAGAATTCGAAAGTAGAATTAACTTGTCTGAATTACAAGAAAGTATTTACAAAATAAAAACAGAATTAAATAAAGTAATTGTTGGTCAAAAAAGAATGATTGATTTATTACTAGTTGCAATACTTTCTGACGGGCATGCTCTGATAGAAGGCGTCCCTGGCGTAGCAAAAACAATAACTGCTAAGTTACTCTCACACACTATAGCTATTGATTTTAGCCGTATCCAATTTACACCTGACTTAATGCCTTCTGATATTTTGGGAACATCAGTTTTTAATGTTAAAAATTCTGAATTTGAATTTAAAAAAGGACCTATTTTTTCAAATATGATTTTAATTGATGAGATAAATAGAGCACCCGCCAAAACTCAAGCTGCATTATTTGAGGTTATGGAAGAACAGCAAATTACTATTGATGGAACTACATATTCTATGGACTCTCCTTTTATAGTATTAGCTACACAAAATCCTATTGAACAAGAAGGAACATATAGATTACCTGAAGCGCAATTAGATCGGTTTCTTTTTAAAATAAATGTAATATATCCAACGGCTGAAGAAGAATTAGAAATTGTCACTAGAGAGCAGGCTTTAATTAACAATACAAAAATTGATAAAATTGACACTGTTATTTCAGGTGAAAAAATTGAGGAATATAAAAAGTTAATTTCTAAAATAAAGGTTGAAGAACATTTACTTAAATACATCTCTAACATTGTTGTAAGTACACGAAACAACTCTTTTTTATTTTTAGGAGCTTCACCAAGAGCTACTATTGCTATTTTAAAAGCTTCAAAAGCCTTTGCTGGTATTAATGGAAGAGATTTCATTACTCCTGAAGATATTAAAAATGCTGCGATTCCAGTTTTACAACACAGAGTTATTGTTACTCCTGAAAGAGAAATGGAAGGCTTAACAAGTACACAAATTATTGAGCAAATAATTGAAACAGTAGAAATTCCACGATAATAATGAAGAAATTTTATAATTCTTTGTTTTTAAATGATACCCTTTTTTATGGAATGACTATCATAGTGGTGGTATTTGTGGCTGGTTTTTTTATTCCTTTTCTTTTCTCTTTTGGTCAAATTCTTTTGTTCACTTTATTTGTAGTTACTTTTATTGATATACTATTAATATACAGCTTAAAAAAGGGGGTTCATATTGAACGTTTTTTACCAGAACGATTGTCAAATGGCGACGATAATAAAATTTCAATACTAATTAAAAACAACTATAAATTTAATATTCATTCTATTATTATTGAAGAATTACCTTTTCAATTTCAAAAAAGAAATTTTTCTTTTAAACAGGTTTTAAAACCTATAAAAGAAAAAAAAATAAATTATAAACTTACCCCCAAAAAAAGAGGTATTTATGATTTTGGACATATTAATATTTATATAAGCTCTCCTCTTAGGCTTGCTTCTCGTAAATATATTTTAGGAGAAAAGAAAAAATTAAAATGTTATCCTTCTTTTTTAAAACTAAAGGAATTTGATATACAAGCAGTATCAAATGACTTAACTGCCTATGGTAATAAAAAGATTAGAAGAATTGGACATTCATTAGAATTTGAACAAATTAAAGAATATATTTCTGGAGATGATATCCGTTCTTTAAACTGGAAAGCTACTGCTAAAAAAAATCAATTAATGGTAAATCAATACGTTGAAGAAAAATCACAACCAGTATATTCAATTATTGATAAAGGCAGGCCAATGCAAATGCATTTTAACAACCTTTCTTTACTAGATTATGCAATTAATGCAACCTTAGCTGTGAGTAATATTATTTTGCGTAAACAAGATAAAGCAGGGATGTTTACTTTTTCTAAAAAGTTAGAAAATATTATTGTAGCTGAACAACGAAACTCACAAATGAATTTAATTTCTGAAGCCTTATACAATGTAAAAACAAATTTTTTGGAAGCTGATTATAGCTTATTATATGCTACTATTAAACGAAAAATAACTAGTAGAAGTTTACTTATATTATACACTAATTTTGAAACTTTAGATGCACTCAAAAGGCAACTACCCTATCTTCGAGCTATTGCTAAAAATCATTTATTATTGGTTGTTTTCTTTCAAAATACTGAATTAAATACATTGATTGAGAAAAAATCGAATTCAGTTGAAGATGTATATGACAAAATTATTGCTGAAAAATTTATGTATGAGAAAAAACAAATTGCAAACGAATTAAAAAAATATGGAATACAATCTATACTAACTAAGCCAGAACATTTAACTGGTAACACTATAAACAAGTACTTAGATTTAAAATCAAGAGGCTTGTTTTAATTTCAAACATTTTATATAAATCAAAACTTAATCAAACTATGAGTAAATTAAAATTAAAATTAAAAAGAATTGATCCTGTAAAATATGCTACCATTACAGGGATACTAATGGCTTTAATGGGATTTATAGCAATTGGAATAGGAACTTTGTTTAGTAGCTTAATAGGTGCTGGAACTGGAGATATGGGAGCTTTTGCTACAATTATGGGAGGTGGATTACTCGCTTTAATCTTTATTCCTATCCTTTACTTTATTTTAGGGTTCATTTTTGGGTTAATTGGTACGATGTTACTTAATTTTGTTTTGAGTAAAATCGGAGGTTTACCAATAGACTTTGAAAAAACTGGAACAGATATTTCTATGATTGGTGAAGAGTAGTTTTTATTAACTAAAACGATTCACTTTTTAACATAACAAAGCCTCAGTTATATATAATTACTGAGGCTTTTTATATTTTACATAACTATTAAATCTTACCGTGGTACTTTCTTAAAAACCATTCAATAGAAAGTAATGATGCTATCAAAATCAAAATCCACTTCCAATCAATTAAACTTTTCTGAGTTATGACTGATTTCTGAGTTGTAAAATAATTTTTATCAGAAAGTAAACTTGAAATCAATGATTCTAACTGATTTGGATAAATCAATTTCCCTCCAGAGTTCTTTGCTAATTTTTGTAATTTATTGCTATCAGCATTTGTAAACTGCTGTTCAATTTGGTATGTGGTTATTTTAAATCTTCCATATTTTTTAAAACCTTGATTTTCAACAGATACTTGATAAGTATAATCTCCCGCTAATAAACCTTCCACAGATACTTGGTACGAGGTATTAGTTAACGAAAAAGGCAATATCTTAACCTCTTTTGTTTTTGAATTTGTTACTTTTAATTGTAAAGATGCCCTGTTATCAAATTTATAATTACTATCTACATAAAAAGCAGAAATTTGTATTGTAGCATTAGCGGGGTATATATTTTTAGAGGTTACCTCTAATCGCTTTCTTTTTTTATTTGAAGCTAAATACTGCGCTATATTACTTATAAAAGTATCAAAACTTTCAAATGTTTTATTTTTTAAATAAGCAGCTGACCTCCATTTCCAAATACCTTCACCTAATATAAAAGCATACTTAGTATCATTATTTTCAATAGATGTTATTAAGGGCTCTCCTAAATTTATACCATTTAAATTTTGGTATAATAAAATTTGTGCTTCGCTAGACAATCTTAATCTTCCAAATTTATCTCGCAAAGGAGGAAACTCATCAAAACCAATATCCTCTTGCATAAAGGTTAAAAAACTATCATTGTAAATTGCGCCGTAATTCTCATACTGATTAATTGCATTCTTTTTTACACCTAAATTTAATGAATTTACTAAATTCCAATCTGTTTTAGTTCCTGTTACCAATAAAAAATTCGAAGAAACTTCTTCAAATACTCTTCTAAAATAAAAATTTGGTTGGTAAAAAACATAAAACTGATACTCTTTCAAATTTAGCTTCTTATTCCCTATTATTTCTATAGTTACTTTTCGTTGCTTATTACTTTCAATCGCTTTTTTAATCGCACCTAGATCTGGGTGTAATATTGAACTTAATAATAATACTTTGGTTTGCTCATCTAAAACTTCTACAGAAAAATTCTTATAATTATTTCTAGTATTTTTTTCTTTTTTAAGTTTTGATATAGATGCTTGGTAATATTGAAGTCCCTTTTCTTTCGATGTTAAATTAACCGTAATTACTTTTGAAGGTTTTTCAGCAGAAAAATAAACCTTCTCTGAATATATTTTTTTTCCTTTATGAGATAATGTAAAAACAGAAGTAACTGGTTCTTTACCCTCATACAATAAAAAAATCTCGACAGGAAACTTGTTTTTTATATAACTATATTTATTTACGTTAAGCTGTGTTATTTTAACATCTTGATATTGAGCTGTATCACCAACAACTATAGGGAATATTTTATTTTTCGAAATTAAAAACTCATAATCATTTCCGGAGGTTTGATTACCATCAGTGATAATAATTGTAGCTTTTTTATTATTCTTTACTAATTCATCAACTGAATTTAAAGCCTCTGATATATTTGTACTCGTTTCAGAAAAGGATAAGCTGTCCAATACCTTAATAGTAGTACCAAAAGAAAAATTAGATATCGAATATTTTTTATTTAACTCCTTATTAGTGCTAATTGCTTTAAAGATATCTTCTACTCTTTCTTCTTCTTTAAAAAACTTAGTTGACAAAGAATTATCTACTAATAATGATAATTGTGGTTTAATATTTTCTGTAGAAACAATATCAATTTTAGGGTTAATTAATAATAACCCAATGAAAAACAAGCTTAAAGCTTTTAATATAAATAATACTATAATAATTTTTGGTTGTTTCTTCTCTTTATAAAAATATTGAAAAAAAGCAACTATTAAACTGCATAAAACAGCTATTACTATATAAATTAGACTTGTTGATTGCACAAAATTATTTTTAAAATGTGAATATAAAAATATCTACTAAAATACTAACTGTATATTCGCTCTTAATTTAATTTACCCTTTATGATTAAGGTCATAATTTAATAACAAACTACTGATTAATTTTGCTTTAAACAACTCATATTATGAACACTACAAGCGCAATTACTCAAAAAAAAATACACAAAAAAGAAATAAATTTTTATAGAAACACTAAATTAAATAATTGGATAGCTGCTGAAGAAAAAAATGCAATGGGAATTTCTATTATTTTGATAATGGTAGGTACTATGATTGCCTCAATATCTGCCGCATTAGCTGTACATAAAGAAATAGCTTTATTCCCTTTAATCTTCACTTGTATATCAGCAATGGGAGCAAATGCCATTGTTATTAGTCAAAGATCATTTAAAACAATAGTATGGGCATTTATAATAAATATTTTAGGAAACATTCTTTTAATAGCTTACCAACTTATTAATTTGGCTTAGGCTTTACTTCAAACATTTTAAAAAAGAGCATAGAAGCTATGTTTCGTGCTCTTTCTTTAGCTTCATTTGCTTTACGACCTTCAAACAAATCATCTATCGTAGAAAACCACAGCTGAAGCCATCTCCCAAAATGTTCTTGAGAAATACCATAATTAAAATCTTTATCAACATCTTTATGAACTTTCATTGGATTTCCTTTAAACTTTCTCACAAAAAACAAGTTAGTCTCCCAAAAGTCGGTAAGTTTTTCAATATGACTTTCCCAAATTTCTTCTGGTATTGTTTTTAAAAAAATGGGTCCAATAAAATCATCTTTTTTTATCTTACCATAAAATGTTGATACTAATAAAAAAACATCAGCCCTTGTTGTTATTTCTCTCTTACTCATTTAAAATTAAATTAATCTCAATCAAAAGTATATCTTTATACTTTTGCAATTTATGACTTAAATCATAATGATATTACAAGAAACATTACTAAATTTTGGAGCTCAAATTAAACATTTTGAAAAAAATAATATAATTTTTTCTGAAAATGATATTGCTCGTAATTATTATCAAGTAGTTATTGGTGCAGTAAAAATGAATAACTTTAATGATGAAGGAAAAGAATTCATTCAAGGTATTTTCTACAAAAATCAAAGTTTTGGTGAACCACCTTTGTTCATTGATGTAAAATATCCTGCAAATGCAATAACTTTATCTGAATCTAGCATTATTGTACTTCCGAAAAGTAAACTATTACTTTTACTAAAACAGCATCCTGAAATTCATTTAAAAATAACTCAAAGTTTGGCACAACGACTATATTATAAAGCCATTATAGCTTCTGAAATTTCAAGTCAAGAACCAGGACACAGAGTACTTCGTTTTTTTGATTATCTAAAAAATGATGTTTATAAATTAGATGGTGAATTCACATTTAAAATTCCTCATACACGACAACAAATAGCAGATATTTTAGGACTTAGAGTTGAAACAACAATAAGAGCTATAAAGCAATTAGAAAAAAAAGGAGATTTAAAAATCATCAACAGAAAAGTATATCGATAAAGTATTAATCTAATAAATAAAGTTAAATCAAATTTTGTATTTAGTAAATATTTAAAATAATAGAAAACAAAGTTATTATTGAACTATAATTTACAAAAACTTGATAAAAGTGTACAAATTAGATACCCTTTTTTTATTATACCTATTTTAGAATTTTTACTTTTGTTGCTTCAACACAACAAATAAAAATGAACTTAACACAATTAAATGCTATATCTCCTATTGATGGAAGATATCGTAACAAAGTAGCAGATTTAGCAAATTATTTTTCAGAAGAAGCTTTAATAAAATACAGGGTTAAAGTAGAAATTGAGTATTTTATTGCTTTATGCGAGATTCCTTTACCGCAATTAGTAGACTTTAATAAAGATTTATATACTGATTTACGTGAAATTTACACTAATTTTTCAAGTAAAGATGCTCAAAAGATAAAAGATATTGAAAGTGTTACGAATCATGATGTAAAAGCTGTTGAATATTTTATTAAGGAAAAATTTGACAACTTAGATCTTCAAAAATTCAAAGAGTTTATCCATTTTGGATTAACCTCTCAAGATATCAATAACACTGCCATACCATTGTCTATAAAAGATGCTATGGAAGAAGTTTATTATCCTACATTAGATACTTTGGTATGCAAATTAGCTGATTTGTCTGAAGAGTGGGAAAATGTTCCAATGTTAGCTCGTACTCATGGTCAACCAGCTTCTCCTACCCGTTTAGGAAAAGAGTTTTTTGTTTTTGTAGAACGTATTAATAATCAAGTAATCCATATTCAGCACACTCCTCATGCAGCTAAATTCGGGGGGGCAACTGGTAATTTTAATGCCCATAAAGTAGCTTATCCTAATATTGATTGGAAAAACTTCGGAACTAATTTTGTAGAAGATGTTCTTGGCTTACACCATTCTTTTCCTACAACGCAAATAGAACATTATGATCATATGGCTGCTTTATACGATGGTTTAAAGCGTGTAAATACAATTTTGATTGATTTAGACCGTGATGTTTGGACCTATGTTTCTAATGATTATTTCAAACAAAAAATTAAAAAAGGCGAAGTTGGGTCTTCAGCGATGCCACATAAAGTAAACCCTATTGATTTTGAAAACTCTGAAGGTAATTTAGGAATAGCTAATGCTATTTTTGAACATTTAGCAGCAAAATTACCAGTATCTCGTTTACAACGTGATTTAACTGATAGTACAGTTTTACGTAATGTAGGAGTTCCATTTGGACATACTCTAATAGCTTTTGCTTCTACTTTAAAAGGACTAAACAAGTTGCTTTTAAATGCTGACAAATTTGCTGAAGATTTAGAAAACAATTGGGCAGTCGTTGCGGAAGCTATTCAAACTATTTTACGAAGAGAAGCATACCCTAATCCTTATGAAGCTTTAAAAGGGTTAACGCGTACTAATGAAAAAATAACACAAAAATCAATTGCTAATTTCATTGATACTTTAGAAGTTTCATCTGAAATAAAAGAAGAATTAAAAGTAATTACTCCATCAAATTATACTGGAATATAATTTCAATAAATGAAAACAATTTTATCACTATTTGCTACACTCTTCTTTTTTTTATCGTGTTCAACGGAAAAAAAAGGAGACCCTACACGTTTTAAACAAGGTGTTTTTGAAATCCCTGCGGGTGAATCATACAGCAAAACTATCATTACTAGAAAAGATAGCTTGCAAATTGAGCAGTATACTAAAATAATAAGTATTTCAACTGATAGTTTAGTTACTCAAAAAGAAGAAAAACATATTGATACGTTGTATATTAAATGGAAAAATAATTTTGCATATACCTTGCGAATGAAAAGTCCTAAAACAGATTTAGACAAAGATCCTATATTTGTGCAAATAACCAAAGTTACAGATAGTCTTTATGAATTTACAGCCAGAGTTGGGTACTCAAAATTTAAACAAAAAGGAACCGTTTACAAAGTAAAATAAAACTATGGAAATATTTTTACAAGCAGATACTTGGGGAGCATTAATTACGTTAACTTTTTTAGAAATTGTGCTTGGTATTGATAATATAATTTTTATATCAATTGCCGCTAATAAGCTTCCAGAAAACGAACAAAAAAAAGCAACTAATATTGGTCTTTTTTTAGCTATGGTTTTACGTATAGTGCTCTTATTTGGAATTTCATTACTAATAGCAATGAATTCACCTCTTTTTAATGTTGATATTTCATGGTTTAAAGCTGGAGTTACTGGTCAGAGTTTAATTTTATTTGCAGGTGGATTGTTCTTGTTATATAAAAGTACTAAAGAAATTCATCATAAAGTAGAAGGTCTTGATGAACATGACATAAATCAAAAACCTAAAAAGAAATACACAATAAGTCAAGCAATAGTTCAAATTACTTTAATTAACATAGTTTTCTCATTTGATTCTATTTTAACAGCAGTTGGTATGACAAATGGTGTTGAAGGAGCAATGATAATTATGATAGTTTCTGTTATTTTATCTATGGTTATTATGATGTTATTTGCTAATCCTGTGGGTAAATTTGTAAATAAGCACCCTACAATTCAAATGTTAGGTTTATCTTTTTTAATACTTATAGGTTTTATGTTAATTGCTGAAGCTGCTCATTTATCTCATGCTAAACTGTTTGGACAAGAAATGGGAATAGTACCAAAAGGATATTTGTATTTTGCAATTACATTCTCTTTAGTTGTTGAAATGCTTAATATGAGAATGAGACGTAAAAAAAACACGAAATAACTATTTAAAAAAACTGGTATTAAAATATCAGTTTTTTTTATTTTTACTACATTTGCCTGAGTGTTAAGATTTAAAAAACATATCACATTTTTTGGTTTACTAGTATTACTACTACCCTCAGTAATACAATGTGTTCATGCTTTTGAAAATCATGAACACATTGTTTGTTCATCAGTTGATGAGCATCACTTCCATGAACAAGAAATAGACTGTTCTATATTACATTTTCAAGTTGGAGTTACTACTTTTGAACACTCTAATGACTATAATGTAATTAAAACGAACATCTATAATCCTCAGTTTAATCAACCGTTAACTGTACTACTCTATAATACCAATAAAAAAACTCCTAGGGTCCCTCCTTTTGTAATTTAATTTAGTATTCTATATAAATTACAAATAAAATCTTAAATGAAATCAAAAAGTATTCTTTTGATTACTTTGCTTTTATTATGCTCTGCATTAGCAAATAGTCAAAATTGTAGACATACATTTTCTGGTTTAGTAGAAGATTTCCATGATAAATCACCTATTGTTGGAGCTACTGTTTTTATTAAAAATCAAAACAAATATGCAACTACTGATATTGAAGGAAAATTTACTATTAAAAATGTTTGTTCAGGTAAAATAATTATTCAAACTTCTCATGTAGCGTGTGAACCTCAAATTTTGGAACTAGATATATCTAAAGATATATATAAGGTTATTGATTTAGAACATCATGTAGAAGAGTTAAACGAAGTTAATGTAAAGGGAAACGTAAGCTTAAAAACTAAAACCGCTCAAGAAACTTTAATTAAAGCTAAAACTCTTGAAAAATTTAGTGATACTAGCTTAGGAGACGCTATAAAAAATGTTTCAGGAGTTTCTTCAATGAATACTGGAAACACAATTGTTAAACCAATTATTAATGGTTTACATAGTAGTCGTATATTAATTTCTTTTAATAATGTAAGGCTTCAAGATCAAGAATGGGGTATTGAACATGCTCCAAATATTGATGTGAATGCGGCTCAATCAATTTCTGTAATAAAAGGAGCTAACGCTCTTCAATATGGTGGAGATGCTATTGGTGGAGTTGTTATTATTAATCCTGTAACAAGTAGTAGAAAAGACACGTTATATGGCAAAAGCATACTTTCGCAACAGAGCAATGGTAGGTTATTTTCTGTAACTAGTAGTCTACATAAAAACTATTCTTCTGGATGGTATATTAACGGGCAAGCTTCTTACAAAAGAGCTGGTGACTTTGAAGCTTCAAATTACAACCTAACAAATACAGGTATAAATTCAAAAGCTTTTACAATTGGCACTGGATATAAGAGGTTTGAAAAAGGGTTTGAATTATTTTATAGTCATTTATCAAATAAGATTGCAATCTTAAGTGCTTCTCATAATGGAGGAGTAACTGATTTAGTAAATGCTATAAATAGTGACAGTCCTTTAATTATTAAAGACTTTAGTTATGCTATTAATAATCCAAAACAAGAAGTAACTCATCAATTATTAAAAGCTAAAGTCTATAAGCGTTACAAAGGCTTTGGTAAACTATCTCTTCAATATGATTATCAAGTAAATAACAGACTTGAATTTGATAAAAGAAGAGGTGATAAAAAGGAGTTACAAGCTGTTGATTTAACATTAAAAACACATACAGTTAGAGCTGATTTAAATCTCGATGCTTCTGCTGGTTATACTCACAAGTTTGGTGTTAGTGGAGGATTTCAAAATAATTTCCCTGATCCAATAACAAAGGTAAGAAGGCTTATTCCTGATTATGACAAATACAATTTAGGTGTGTATGCTATTAGCAGTTACAAGTCAGACAAAGCGATTATAACGGGTGGAGTTCGATACGATTTAGAGCACATTAATGCTCAAAAATTTTATCAAAAGTCAAGATGGGAATCTTTAAACTATCAAAACGATTTTAGCAACATTATTATTGATAATGATGTAAAAGGATACTCAACTATTAACAAACCCTGTATTTACGTATCATAATATTTCAGCTTCACTTGGCTTGAACTATTCAATTGATGAAGAAAATTCATTTTTAGTAAATTATGGACTTTCAAATAGGGCTCCAAATGCATCAGAGCTATTTAGTGATGGATTACACCATTCAGCTGCTAGAATTGAGTTAGGAGATTTACGTTTAAAATCAGAGACATCAAATAGAATATCAACTTCTTACATGTTTAATAATGATAAATTCAATATTACATTTGAAGGGTTTTATAATTTTATTTCAGATTTTATTTATATAGAGCCTTCGGGCATTGAAACTACACTAAGAGGTGCCTTTCCTGTTTGGTCATACAAACAAACTAAAGCTCATCTATTTGGTGTTGATACAAATTTACAATATGAGGTTAATGAAGATTTTTTACTAACAAGTAAATTATCTTTTTTAAAAGGACGTGATATAACAAACAAAAGACCTTTGATTGATATTCCTCCTTTTAAAACCACAACTACCTTACTTTTTAAGAAAGAAAAATGGAAAAACTTTTTTGCTTCTCTTGAAAGTGAGTTTAATGCTAGACAAAACGAATATCCTAACAATAATTTTGAAGCTTTTATAGCTCCATTAAATCGTTATGAAATAGTTGATGTTAGCACACCTCCTTCAGCATATCACCTTTTAAACTTTTCATCAGGTTTTGAGTTTAAAATGTCTAAAACAAAAGTAAATGTAAACTTTTCAATAGATAACATACTTAATAAATCATATAGAAACTATTTAAATAGATTACGATATTTTGCTGATGACTTAGGGAGGAATTTTAAAATTCAATTAAAAATTAATTATTAAGAAAACAACAACATTATGAAACACATTAAATTATTAGCTGTATTATTTATCTCTGCGTTTACAATCACATCTTGTTCTGATGATGAAATAAAACCAGTTAATGAAGAAGAGGTTATAACAACAATGACAATAGTACTTACTCCAAGTTCTGGAGGTAATGCTGTAACTATTCAAAGTAGAGATTTAGATGGCGATGGACCAAATGCTCCTGAAATTACTGGTGGAACTCTTGCTGCCAACACAACATATAATGCAGATATTACATTATTAAATGAAACTGAAAGTCCTGCAGAAAATATTACTGAAGAGATTGAAGAAGAAGCTGATGAACACCAATTTTTTTACAGTACAACAGGAGGAGTAAATAGTACATTTACTTATGCAGGTACAAATGATAGTAGTGGAAATCCTGTAGGTTTAAAATTTACAGTTGCAACAGGAGCTGCTGGAACAGGGAATTACACAGTAATTTTAAGACATGAGCCAAATAAAACAGCTGCTGGAGTAAAAGATGGTGATATAACTAACGCAGGTGGAGAAACTGATATTGAAGTAGTTTTTCCTATAACTGTTCAATAAAGAAAGCTTAGAAATTAAGCCACTATTTTAAAAATGTACGGGCTCTATTCAAAATAGGGCTCGTTTTTTTATGCTAGTTACCATCTAATTTAAAAATATACATCCAAAATCTTCAACTATAAATATTTGGTTAAATAATATTTCATAAGTGGTAACAGGTATATCTATAAAAGCAAATTTATCAGTTGTTTGATTCCCCTCCTTATTAACTAATTTTATTCTAACGGTTTCTGTTTTCATGACTTAAAATTTAACGGTTTACAATGCAAATTAATAAGTTATTATGAAGTAGTAATAGATAGTCAGTTCAAACCTAAACAACTATCTTTCAAGAAGCAATATCTATAGATAAACAGTAAATAAATTGTAAAATAAAAAAACCCACTCAATAAATTGAGTGGGAAAATTGCTATGAAAAAGAAAGTCTAAGGACGTCTCCAAAGACACTTGCAATATACTACATTTTTTAGAAATAGCAAAAAAATATATAAAATTTATAAAAAATTAATATGCATCAACATCTATTATAAATCGAATTGGTCTAAAGTCTTTTACTGCTTCAAATGTATTTTTAATTTTTTGTAATTGTTCTTTAGTTTTACCTAATGATTGTTTTGGTGGAATTTTAATAACTAAATTTTTTATATATTGATTTCGAATACGAGATACAGATGGTTCTGTAGGTCCTAAAACATTTTCTTTAAAAACATTTTGTAAAGCTCTAGCTAACCAATGTATACCAGTGTCTACTTTAGTATAATCTTTATGTTTTAAGGTAATTTTAATTAATCTATAATAAGGAGGGTAATTATACTGCCAACGATCTTGTAATTGTTCTTTATACATTTCAACATAATTTGTGGTTGAAACTTGTTGCAAGATTTGATGATATGGATTGTATGTTTGAATTGCTACGTTTCCTTGCTTTTTTGAACGTCCTGCCCTACCCGATACTTGAACCATCAATTGAAAAGCTCGTTCATGAGCTCTAAAGTCAGGAAAATTCAACATTGAGTCTGCATTTAAAATTCCAACTAGTGATACATTTTCAAAATCTAATCCCTTAGAAAGCATTTGAGTTCCTACCAATATATCTATATCTTGAGCTTCAAATGCTCCTATAATTTTTTGATAGCCATATTTCCCACGAGTAGTATCTAAATCCATTCTACCAATTGTATGATTTGGAAATAAATCTTTCAGCTCTAACTCTATCTGTTCGGTACCAAAACCTTTGGTGTCAAGAGTTGTACTTCCGCAAGCTCCACAATTATTTGGCATAGATCGTTGATAGTGGCAGTAATGGCACTTTAATTCTTTTCTATATTTATGATATGTTAAACTAACATCACAATTAGGGCATTGAGGTGAGTTTCCACAAGTAGTACACTCTACAACAGGAGAAAAACCTCTTCTATTTTGAAATAAAATTACCTGTTCTTTTTCATTTAATGCTTCCTCTATCATTTCTAATAAACGATCAGAGAAATTTCCTTTCATTACTTTCTTCTTAAACTTTTCTTTAATATCAATTAATTCTATTTTGGGTAATTGAATGTTTGCATAACGTCTCTGCAAAGCTACAAACCCATATTTATTTTGAGTTGAATTAAAATAACTTTCAATAGATGGAGTTGCTGAACCTAATATTATTTTAGCTTTATGCTGATATGCTAAAACTATTGCTGCATCCCTTGCATTGTACCTAGGTGATGGGTCAAATTGTTTATATGAACTTTCATGCTCTTCATCAACAACAATCAATCCTAAATTTGAAAAAGGTAAAAAAATTGAAGACCTAGCTCCTAAAACAATTTGTGCTTTTGATTTATTATTTAAAACATTATTCCAAACTTCAACACGTTCATTCATAGAGTACTTAGAATGAAACACTGAAATTTGAGCACCAAAATAATTTTGTAACCTAACAATTATTTGAGTTGTTAAAGCAATTTCAGGTAATAGGAATAATACTTGTTTTCCTGAAGCTAAAACTTCCTTTATAAGTTTTACATATATTTCTGTTTTACCTGAACCGGTAACACCATGTAATAAAGTAACTTCATGTTTTTCAAAAGAATCTTTAATCTCTTTATAGGCCTGTTCTTGAAATTCATTTAAATCTTTGATTTTATTTGTTGTCCCATCAAAACTTATCCTATCTGTTTTAATATGATAAAATTCAAAAATACCTTTATCTACTAAAGCTTTTAATATGGAGGAAGAAACTTTTGATTTTTCTTCTAATTCTTTAGCTTTTACGGGCTTCTTAGAACTTGATAATTGAAAATAATTTAAAACTGCTTCCCGTTGTTTTTTAGCTCTTGAAAGCTCTTGTAATAAGTTTTGAAGACCTTCATTCGATGCATAATTAGGTAATAAACGAACATATTTTACCAATTTAGGTTTATAAGTTTCATAAATTTCCTCTTTTATACAAATAGCATTTTTTTCTAGTAACTCATTAATTATTGGTATGACTGTTTTTTTACCTAAAATATCACTTACTTGATGAACCGTTAACTGAGAATGGTGTTGTAAAGCTTCAAAAATTAAGAATGAGTCATCCCCTAAAGTTACATCATCTGTAAAAGAATCTTTTTTATAGATTATAGTCTCACTTTCCAATAAAAAAGCAGAAGGCAAAGCAGCTCTATATACATCACCTAACGAACATAAATAATAAGAAGAAATCCATTGCCAATGATTTAACTGATGTTCATTAACAATAGGATATTCATCTAATATTTGATGGATATCTTTAGCTTCGTATAAAACAGGAGCTATTTGATGTATTTTAAATACAATGGCAGTATATATTTTTGATTTTCCAAAGGAAACTGCTACGCGCATTCCTTTTTGTAAAAAATTTGCCTCAGCCTCAGTTACAGAATAAGTAAAAGTTTTTTTTAAAGGTATGGGTAATATGACGTCTATAAAATAAATAGGAAAGCTCTTTTTAATGTTACCTCAAAACTACATAAATTTCACTACATTGAAAATAGATTTTTTAAGTAGTTGTGAATCTTAGTTAATAAAAATATGGTTAAGAATTTATATCAATAAATCATAAAACTATTTTAGTATTGATACTAGAAAATTAAAGCTGTTTTAGATATTTTAAATGGGCTTCCTAATTCATTAATTTCCTAATTTCAGTTAAAACCTGTTAACTTTATATTAAAATCATTTTTTACTGAAACATTATTGATTTTGTGATGTCTTATAAGTAACTGTAAACACAATAAATATAAATATATCATGAAAACAATAGTAAAAAATTTAATTGTTTTGGGCATTAGCCTTTTCCTTTCTTTATCAACTTTTGCTAACTCAAAAAATGACTTAGGTAAAGACAACTCATTAACAAATCAAATTATTGCTTTAATTGGAAACAAAGTACCATTCAACACCTATGAAACCTTAAAAGTAGATGTATCATTTACTTTGAATACTAAAAACGAAATTATTGTTGTAGATGTTACTTCAAAAAATGAAGAATTAAGTTTATTTATAAAAGAAAAATTAAATAATAAAAAAATTAGCTCTTCTAAAATAAGGCAAAGAGAAATTTATACGTTACCCATAAAAGTTAATAAAGCTTAAGTATTAAAAAAATCATCTGGTATAGTCTCAGATGATTTTTTAGATATCATAAACATTAACTTATCATTTCTAAATACAATTTTTCTACTTTATCTCTTGCCCATGGAGTTTTTCTTAAAAACTTTAAACTGGATTTATAGGTAGGATTATTTCTAAAACAATTTATTTTTAAAATTTCTCCTAGCTCTTCCCAGCCATATTCTAAAAATAACTCTTCTAAAATTGTGGCTAATTTTATTCCATGTAATGGATTATTTGGTTGCTCTTGACTCATACTTATTTACAATAAAATCAAAAATACAATTTCTATTTAATTAATTCATTTAGCAATGATCTAAACTTAGAACTGTTCCAATCAGCAGCTCCATTTTTATTTACAACAACTTCTCCTTTCTTATTGATTACAAATGAAGTAGGTATTGAGTTTACTTGAAACATTTTTGGTAAATTATTTACTGAATTGTAAGTAGGTAAATCATAATTATTCTCACTATAAAAAGCATTTATAACCTCCCACTTTTCATTACTAATAAATAAAAAAACTATTTTATCTTTATAATCATTGTATAAGTTTTGAATACTTGGAATTTCAGCAACACAAGGCGGACACCATGTTGCCCAAAAATTTATAAAAACTACTTTACCTTTAAAGCTATTAAAATAAATATCATTGGTGTTTAAACCTTTTAATGACCAATCATAGTTTTCTAAAACAACTCTTTTTTCACTTTTAATAATTGAAGGAGAAAAAGATAATAATCTAATAAAAAAAGTCTTTGTTGGTGGATAAAGCACTAAACCAATAATAATTATAAAAAGAAGATTGTATATTAATTTTTTAGTAATTCTCATTTGTTTGATTTTAATAGCTCAAAAATAGAACTATTTAGTACTGTTACCAAACATTAAACAGCTTAAAAAAAGCTTTAAATATTAAACAATTTCTCCGTTTTTGTTTACCTTTTTTTACATACTTTAGCATAATTATAAACAAACAAGTCATAAAAAATGAAAAATACTGCATTAACTCACATTCATGAAAGTTTAGGAGCAAAATTAGTTCCTTTTGCTGGGTATAATATGCCTGTACAATATGAAGGTGTGAACATTGAACACGAAACTGTAAGAAACGGTGTTGGTGTATTTGATGTTAGCCATATGGGAGAGTTCTTTTTAAAAGGAGAAAATGCTTTGGCTTTAATTCAAAAAATAGCATCTAATGATGCCGCTAAATTAGTACCTGGAAAAGCCCAGTATAGCTGTATGCCAAATGCTGATGGCGGTATAGTTGATGATTTAATCATATACATGATTGAAGAAAATGAGTATATGTTAGTTGTTAATGCATCAAATATTGAAAAAGACTGGAATTGGATTTCTCAACATAACGATTTAGGTGTTGACATGGAAGATCGTTCTGATGACTGGTCTTTATTAGCAATCCAAGGGCCAAAAGCTGCCGAAGCAATGCAATCATTAACTTCCGTAGATTTATCAACTATTAAATTTTACACTTTTACAATTACTGATTTTGCAGGTTTACCTAACGTAATAGTATCTGCAACTGGTTATACAGGCTCAGGAGGTTTTGAAATTTATGTTAAAAATAAAGATGTTGAAGCTGTATGGAAAAAAGTTTTTGAAGCTGGGGCTGATTGGGGTATTAAACCTATAGGCTTAGCTGCACGTGATACATTACGTTTAGAAATGGGCTACTGCTTATATGGAAACGATATTGATGATACTACTTCTCCACTTGAAGCTGGTTTAGGCTGGATTACCAAGTTTACTAAAGATTTTGTAAATGCTGAAGCTTTAAAACAACAAAAATCTGAAGGAGTAACTCGCAAATTAGTTGCTTTTGAAATAACTGAAAAAGGGATTCCTCGTCAAGGCTATGATATTATAAATTCAAAAGGTGAGAAAATTGGTAATGTTACCTCTGGTACTATGAGTCCTTCTTTAGGTAAAGGGATAGGTTTAGGTTATGTAACTATCGAAAATTCAAAAGTAGATAGCGAAATTTTTATTCAAATTCGTAAAAAACAAATTGCAGCCAAAGTAGTTAAACTACCTTTTTACAAAGGATAATTGATAAAACTAGAAGCGGTTTAAATAATTTTGAACCGCTTCTAGTTTATATCTATTCTTTTCTTTTCCTAATATAATTAACTGCTATAAATTAATTTATTAAAAAGCTTTTACCTGTTTTTTCTTTTCATTCGTATAACTTGTAAATACCAAACTAATTCATTAAATTAAAACATGTTTATGGTTTTTCAAGCTCATTATGTTTTTCTATATTTATTACACGATATAAAACGTTTACTTTTTCTTAAAAATTGACACATAAAAACCGTTTAACTACACATATATTCCATTCATCGACAGATAAAATGCTGCTATCTTTTAAAAAGAAACAATTATCATAAAAAAAATATATTTGCTATATACAAACCTACCTACATAAAAAAATATGAATTTAAATATATTACTTGTTGAAGATGATGAAATAGAGAAACTAAAATTTGATCGAGCCTTAAAAAAATTAAGTTTAAATCACACAGTTTCTAAGGCTAGTAATGGAGAAGAAGCACTACAAAAATGTAAAGAAAGCTTACCAAATTTAATTCTATTAGATTTAAATATGCCAAAAATGAATGGATTTGAGTTCTTATCTATCTTAAAATCAGATGAAAATTTAAAATTTATACCTACTGTGGTATTTACAACATCAAACAATCATCATGATATGATAAGCGCATACAAAATAGGGATAGCTGGATATGTTGTAAAACCATTACGTTATGAAGATTATGTGAATCAAATTGATAAAATAATTGACTATTGGTCTATGAACGAATTAGTCACTTTATAATTTTTTCAGTATATTTCATCATTAGTTTTATTTTTTTAATCCCCCATTATGAAAAATAAATGAAAGGAATTGTATTTACCGAATTTTTAGAAATGGTCGAACAAAAATTCGGATTAGAAACTACCGACAATATAATTACAAAATCTAACCTAAAATCTGAAGGTGTATACACTTCTGTAGGAACTTATGATTTTGGTGAAATGGTAAGTTTAATAACTAACCTAAGTAAAGAAACAAAAATTGATACTTCTACCTTAATTTACAATTATGGCTTATATTTTTTTGACACCCTAAAAAACGGCTACCCTAATATTTTTAAACATTACAAAACTGGTTTTAACCTTATTTCTGGAATAGAAAAGCACATACATGTTCATGTAAGAAAAATTTATCCTGATGCTGAACTTCCTAATTTCATCATACACGAAGAATCTGTTACAAAATTAGTTGTTGAATATCAATCAGAGAGGGCTATGTCTTCTTTTGCACAAGGTTTAATGGAACGTACCTTAGAACATTATAATGAGGATGTAAGCATAAAAAAAGAATTGCTAAACCCTAATGGAACTAAAGTTTTATTTACACTAGTATCAAATGTCTGATGAAAAGATAAAAATATTTGAGCGGGCATTACTTAGAGAAAGAAAAGCTAGAAAAAAAGCTGAAGAAATTCTTGAAAAAAAATCCTTGGAGTTATTTGAAGCAAACCAAAAACTAACAGCTTCCAATAAAAAAACAGAAGCCTTATTAAATGATCAAACTGCACAATTGAAATTAATTGTTGATAATTCTTCTCTTGGTATTGTTCTATCCCAAAAAAATAATTTAATAAAATATAACAAAGCGTTTGCCAACTTATTAGGCTATTCAGACAAGGAATTAGAAGATATTGATATATATAAACTATCTCATCCTGATGATAGATTACAGGCTAAAAAACAACTAAAATTGCTTGAAGAAAGTAAAATTGATAAGTTTTTAATCAAAAAAAGATATAAGAAAAAAGATGGAAGTTATGTTACCTGTAATACAAATGTTAGTGCTGTTAAAGATAGTAAAGATAAAGTAAAATATCATATTTCGTTGATTGAAGATATATCTGAAATAGATAAAAAAACAAAGATGTTAAATGCTTTAAACAGCCTTTCTGTATCTATTTTAGGAAAGAGAGATTTAAATGAAATTGGCTGGGAAATAGCTAAAAATACAGCTAATCATTTAGGGTTAGAAGATTGTCTTGTTTTTTCAATAGATTATGCATCTAAAACTATAAAAGAGATTGCTGCTTATACAAATAATCCAAAGGTTGATATATCTCAAAAGCCTCAAATGAAAATCCCTTTTGGAAAGGGAATAATAGGCAAGGTAGTTGAAACTGGTGTATATTCTTTAGTTAATGATACTTCAAATAATGATTTGTATCAAGTTGATGATTATTTTCGATTTTCAGAATTAACCGTACCTATTATTGCTGATAATAAAGTAATTGGCATAATTGACTCTGAGCATAGTAAAAAAAACTACTTTAATAATGACCATGTAGAAGTATTTCATAACATTGCTAGTTTGGCTTCAGCACAATTTAATAGTGCTATTAGTCTGATTAATGAGAAAAAAACGCAAAAAGAAAAAGATGTTTTGCTCATCAAATTAGAGAAAAACAACGAAGAATTAAAAAACTTTGCTCACGTTGTCTCTCATGACTTAAAATCTCCTTTAAGAAGTATGTCTGCATTAATTTCTTGGATACAGGAAGACAATGAAAATATATTTGATGAAGAAACTACCGTCAATTTTAATTCATTATTAAAAAAGATTGACAAAATGGATCATCTTATTAACGGTATACTAAAATATTCTAGTATTGATAAGATTGATAAAACAAACCAAAAGGTTGATCTTCAAAAAACAGTTACTGATATAGTTGAAACTATTTTTGTTCCTGAACATATTAGTATTCAAATTAAAAACACGTTACCTACAATTTATGGTGATAAATTTCGTCTTCAACAATTATTTCAGAACTTAATAAGTAATGCTATTAAATATAATGACAAGAAAAAAGGCATTATTACTATCAATTTTGAGGAACTAAACAATAAATATCTTTTCTCAATAAGAGATAATGGTATAGGTATAGATAAAAAATATCACTCAAAAATATTTGAAGTATTTGAAACTTTAGAAGAACCAAATGATGAATCAACAGGAATAGGTCTTTCAATTGTTAAAAAGATAATCGAATTGTATAATGGTAAAATATGGTTAGAAAGTGAACTAGCGAAAGGAAGTTCCTTTTTTTTCGAATTAAAAAAACCTCATTAATACTGATTACTGTTTAATAAGGTTTTAATAATTTCGGGTTACAAACAATCTACTAATTTAATATTTTTCTTGTATTATAATCTACATAAGCAAATATAAATAAACTGATAACCAATAGCCTATTTAAATCGTTGAACACTGTTTTATATGTCGATGAGATGCTGATAACTATCGACGATCATGAACGCTCAATAAAAACTAATAATTAATATTTTAATTTAAATTTTCTTTAAACTCTTTAATAAATTTCCAAAATTCTCATAACCAATGGTAAATTTAGCATCTAAACAACCTACGTTTTCTACTGAAGAAATACTATAAAAAAAACGAGCACCAGCTTTAATAGCTTTATCTTTACCTTGATTCTTTTTCATATTTATAACGGTTACCTTTTTTTTAAATTCATCTTTTAATTTATATAAGATATCTAAAGTATTATCCTTACTTCCATCATTAACAAAACAAAGATGAACGTCATTATATTTTTTTAAACACTTTTTAAACGCTTTAATTTTTACCCCCTTTTCTTCATTATAACATGGAATAATAATGCCTATCTTCATTAATTTCTGTTTTTAATACCCACTAAAAATAGGCGCAAGATTAAGTGTTTATTGAATTTAATCGTTTAGTACAGTTTTTAGTATCGATGAGAAACAAAAATCTATAGATTAGTTTACACTGCGTATTAATTAACTTTATTACATTGTTATTAAATTGAATTAACTAAAAGAATAACAAATGGTTTATGATTTCTAAAAAAAATAATGAATAATAGCTAAACTATCTTTTAATACAAATGAAAAATTATTCAATGACCAAATAAACCATCAACTCTCATTCATCACGGATGAATTACTAAAATATAAAGAGGTATAAATAAAATTTTAAAACATTTATTATTACCCCAAAAATATCAATATAGAGACTCTTTTTAACGATATAAAAAAGAATACATATGATTATGTATGAAAAACAAAAAAAACAGTGTATAAATAGTTAAAATGGCTATTGTAAAAAACAAATATTAGTATGCTTCATTTAAAAGTAATTTTACGAAACATGTTGAGATTGAATATAGATTAAAATGTATGGTTACATAAATCTAGATTTAGTAACTCTTTAAATTATTGAAACAATTAAAAAAATAAGTAATCTTAATTAAAATGAATTTTTGGTTAATTACAGTTGTAAAACATTAACTAATCACAAAATAAAAAAGGCTGTAAAAAATATAATCCTCCCTATAAATTTTATGGATTTACTATCATAAAAATTAACAAACCATAAACGATATATTTATTACTAAATTATATCCACAACTAACTAAAAAGTAAACAGCTTATAATAAGTATTATACACTAAAAATTACAACTATTTTTATTACAGACTTCTGAAGTATTAGACGCGAACTTTCTAAATTAACATTCATTAAGCATAATTGAAGAAAGAGCCAAGAGTTTGTATTAATAGTAAAAAATAGAACAAAATCTATTTAAATTTTAACTTACAGTTCAAGTTAGCGTATCATGTTTAGAATAAGAAGTAAAAAATTATAGACAAAACGTACTTATTTTATCTATTATCATAATATCTATAGGTAAGTTAGTAGTCTACACTTGTTTAAAAAAAAATATAATATCTTCAGAATTTCTAAAGAAATGATTTTTAAATTTTTTAGCATAAAATACCAATTAGAAATTTTAATTTTTTATGAACTCTTTTAATTTAGAATTGTTTAATGTTTTGGTTATATTTTTATTTGCTTTTCCAAAAACTTTTAAAACTTTATTGTTTTGTGATGCTTTTTTACATAATTCAAATAAAACTTCTATACTTGAATTATCAATTGCTTTAATATTTCTTAAACTTAAAATAACTTTAGAATTATAATTTAGTAACGTCTCCAAATACGATTTTAAGCTTCTTGAATTTTCTAAAACTAAATTTCCTTCCAATTCATATTTTCCTTTAATATAATTTATTTGTAACATAATTAATTATTTCTAAAAATTAAACATAGTCAAAGTTCTAATTTTTACTTTCATATTTCAATTAGTTTCGACAGAATGCAGTATACAATAGATTAATAAAAGGTATTTGAACATAAGCTTAAGATTTTAAAATTAAATCAATATTAATTATACATTATATTATTAATTATACATTATATTATTAATTACACATGAAAACTTAGATACAAGTAAAATAAAAATCTACAAAAATATTTATCAAATAAAAAAATACTGTTTTTAATAACAAACAACTAAAAAATTAAATTACTACTTAAAATAATAATGCAATAAATAATCATTTTACATTTAAACAACTAAAACAACCTATAAAACAAAATTATTTTAGCTTATCAATAAAATTATAAGTAAAATTTTATTGATAAGCTAAAATAAAATATATAAAATAATATCAATTTATTAATTATAACATTGAAAATTCTTAGATCAAGTTTACAATAAATAATTTATAAGAATTACTTAATTTAATAAATTGAGTCTTTTCATCAATTCAGGTCTATTTGATCTACTAACAGGAATCACTTCTTTCTTGATTAAAACACTATTATCTTCTATATCTATAATTTGCTTTAAATTTATGATATAGGATCTATGAATTTTTAAAAAAAGTCTTCTGGAAGTTTATCTTCAATCTTTTTCATTGTAGTATGTACGATATGGTTTTTAGAGTCTGTTTTTATATTTATATAATCACCTTTGGCTTCAATTAAATAAATATCAGAAATAAGAATTTTAACCAATCTTCTGTCTATATTAACATATAATTCATTAGTACTTTCATCAGCTTTAGATTCTTTTTGGTCTATAGCTACATTTTTATTTAATTCAATTTTTGAAACTGCTTTTATAAATCTAGGTAATTTAATTGGTTTTACTAAGTAATCAACTATACATTTATATTCAAAAGCATTTAAAGCAAAATTAACATCTGAAGTAGTTAAAATAATATTTGGAGGATTGTTTAGGCTATCAATAAATTCAAAACCTGTTAAATCGGGCATATGTATATCTAAAAATACTAAATCAACTTTGTTTTTATTAATAAAATCTAAAGCATCTAAAGCATTATCGAAAGACTTTAATACAGATACATGATCTAATCTAGAACAATATTTTGAAATAATAACTCTAGCTAACTCATCATCATCTATTATTATTGAATTAATCATTTATATATTTTTTAGGAAATTTTCAATTGTTTCTAATATAATAACGAAATCCTCATATAATTCAAAAGAATTATTAACGAGTTGATTCTCAAAATTCGCAGATAAAATATAACCTTCTTCTAAACCCAATAGGTGTATTTTATGTTTTAATTTATGTACAACTTCCGCACATTCTTTATATTTTTCAGATTCAAACGCGTCAAAAAAAGATTGCTTTTCAATAGGAAATTCTTTTTTTAAAATTGATACCATTACTTGTTTGAAGTCATTATCACCATCAGATATTTCATCAAATTTAAATAGGTTTGGCAATTTTCTCATTATTATATTAAATTATTATAAATATAGCTTAAAAAATATAATATTTCAAAAAAGAATTTAAAAATTTAATAAATGAATTTTGAATTCATAAAAAAATCTCAATCAGAAAAAATTATTTCCATTGTTTTAAACAATTGAAAAAGTTAAATACTACAAATAGTAGTGCTTTATGAAGATAACACCTTAAATCACTACATATAGCGTCATAATGATAGCTATTATAAATCAGATTTGCTATGTTCTAATAGCATTATTGTCATTTATTACAGGATCTAACTTATAAGTAAGTATTTTGTTAAGTGTAGTACATTTAGATAAAAGTAAAGGGCAAAAAAAAACCGTTCTTTATTTTACTAAAGAACGGTTAAAGAAAGGCAACGACCTACTCTCCCACCTGTGGCAGTACCATCGGCGCTAATGGGCTTAACTTCTCTGTTCGGAATGGTAAGAGGTGAGCCCCATTGCAATAATCACCTTAAATTGTTTCAGTATATTTCAACTGTATAAGTTAACATATTGATAAATATAATATTGTAAAGTTTCAAAGAGTTTGTCCCGACCCGAAGGTCGGGATACGTACATAAGCCTATGGGTTATTAGTACTACTTGGCTACATACATTACTGCACTTACACCTATAGCCTATCAACGTGGTAATCTCCCACGACCCTTTAAAGAAATCTCATCTTGTGGTGGGTTTCGCGCTTATATGCTTTCAGCGCTTATCCCTTCCCGACGTAGCTACCCTGCAGTGCCACTGGCGTGACAACAGGTACACTAGAGGTCAGTTCAACTCGGTCCTCTCGTACTAAAGTCAAATCCACTCAAATTTCTAACGCCCACAGCAGATAGAGACCGAACTGTCTCACGACGTTCTGAACCCAGCTCGCGTGCCACTTTAATGGGCGAACAGCCCAACCCTTGGGACCTTCTCCAGCCCCAGGATGTGACGAGCCGACATCGAGGTGCCAAACCCCCCCGTCGATGTGAGCTCTTGGGGGAGATCAGCCTGTTATCCCCGGAGTACCTTTTATCCTTTGAGCGATGGCCCTTCCATGCGGAACCACCGGATCACTATGCTCTACTTTCGTACCTGATCGACCTGTATGTCTCTCAGTCAAGCTCCCTTATGCCATTGCACTCTACGCACGGTTACCAAGCGTGCTGAGGGAACCTTTAGAAGCCTCCGTTACTCTTTTGGAGGCGACCACCCCAGTCAAACTACCCACCACGCACTGTTCTCATCACTGAGTTAGGCTCTAGATAAGCAAAGGGTGGTATTTCAAGGATGATTCCACAACGCCTAGCGACGCCGCTTCATTATCTCCCACCTATCCTACACATTACTTATCCAAAGTCAATACGAAGCTATAGTAAAGGTTCACGGGGTCTTTTCGTCCCGCTGCGGGTAATCGGCATCTTCACCGATACTACAATTTCACCGAGCTCATGGCTGAGACAGTATCCAGATCGTTGCACCATTCGTGCAGGTCGGAACTTACCCGACAAGGAATTTCGCTACCTTAGGACCGTTATAGTTACGGCCGCCGTTTACTGGGGCTTCATTTTAGATCTTCGCCGAAGCTAAACCCTCCACTTAACCTTCCAGCACCGGGCAGGTGTCAGGCCTTATACATCATCTTTCAATTTAGCAAAGCCCTGTGTTTTTGATAAACAGTCGCCTGGATCTTTTCACTGCGGCCAGCATTGCTGCTGGCGACCTTTCTCCCGAAGTTACAGGTCTATTTTGCCTAGTTCCTTAGCCATGAATCTCTCGAGCACCTTAGAATTCTCATCCCAACTACCTGTGTCGGTTTACGGTACGGGTTCTCATAATCTGAAGCTTAGAGGTTTTTCTTGGAAGCCCTTAGGCACACTATCAACGCATCCGAAGACTTGTTGTACTATCACACTTCAGCTAGACTAGCGGATTTACCTAAAAGTCTAATACCTACATGTTTCAACGAACTATTCCGTCAGTTCGCGGTGCTTTCATTACTCCGTCACCCCATCGCAATTATAAGAAGTACAGGAATATTAACCTGTTGGCCATCGACTACTCCCTTCGGATTCGCCTTAGGTCCCGACTAACCCTCAGCTGATTAGCATCGCTGAGGAAACCTTAGTCTTTCGGTGAGGGGGTTTCTCGCCCCCTTTATCGTTACTTATGCCTACATTTTCTTTTCTATCCGCTCCAGCATACCTTACAGTACACCTTCTGCGCAAATAGAATGCTCCCCTACCACTTTATATCTAGTATAAAATCCATAGCTTCGGTAATATGTTTATGCCCGATTATTATCCATGCAAAACCGCTCGACTAGTGAGCTGTTACGCACTCTTTAAATGAATGGCTGCTTCCAAGCCAACATCCTAGCTGTCTAAGCAGTTTCACCTCGTTTTTTCAACTTAACATATATTTGGGGACCTTAGCTGATGGTCTGGGTTCTTTCCCTCTCGGACATGGACCTTAGCACCCATGCCCTCACTGCTGAGTAACATTTTATAGCATTCGGAGTTTGTCAGGAATTGGTAGGCGGTGAAGCCCCCGCATCCAATCAGTAGCTCTACCTCTATAAAACTTTTGCTCAACGCTGCACCTAAATGCATTTCGGGGAGTACGAGCTATTTCCGAGTTTGATTGGCCTTTCACCCCTACCCACAGGTCATCCAAAGACTTTTCAACGTCAACTGGTTCGGTTCCTCCACTGTGTGTTACCACAGCTTCAACCTGCCCATGGGTAGATCACTCGGTTTCGCGTCTACTACTACTAACTATGGTCGCCCTATTCAGACTCGCTTTCGCTTCGGCTCCGGACCTTAAATCCTTAACCTTGCTAGCAACAGTAACTCGTAGGCTCATTATGCAAAAGGCACGCCGTCACACAGTAAATGTGCTCCGACCGCTTGTAGGCGTACGGTTTCAGGTTCTATTTCACTCCCTTACTTAGGGTTCTTTTCACCTTTCCCTCACGGTACTAGTTCACTATCGGTCTTTCAGGAGTATTTAGCCTTACCGGATGGTCCCGGTAGATTCATACAGGATTACTCGTGTCCCGCACTACTCAGGGTACTGCTATATCTTCTTCGCTTACCTATACGAGACTATCACTCTCTTTGGTTCGTCTTTCCAAACGATTCTAGTTCACTTAGATTCTAATGTCGCAGCCCTACAACCCCAATACTGCCGTAACAGCATTGGTTTGGGCTAATCCGCGTTCGCTCGCCGCTACTAACGGAATCACTATTGTTTTCTCTTCCTCCGGGTACTTAGATGTTTCAGTTCTCCGGGTTTGCTCCTATAAATAGGTGACATGTCTTCAACATGCCGGGTTGCCCCATTCGGAAATTTACGGATCATAATGTGTGTGCCACTCCCCGTAACTTATCGCAGCTTATCGCGTCCTTCATCGCCTCTGAAAGCCTAGGCATCCGCCATACGCCCTTATTTAGCTTATTGTACTTTTTGCTGTAGTATCTCTACTACAACGAGCTCTTTATAATTCTTTATTTTTATAAAAATATTGTTGTTAGATCGTAATCTAACTTCTCTATCTTGATTCTTTACGATATCATTTTTACCAATATGTCAATGAACGTTTTCAGACTTATATCTGATTGTGGAGAATATCGGAGTCGAACCGATGACCTCTTGCGTGCAAGGCAAGCGCTCTAGCCAGCTGAGCTAATCCCCCATTTTTGAAATTCAGAACTTGAATCCTCAATTATGAATGTTGAATTCTCTAACTTCCAGAATTTCCTTCCTAATAAATAACCCTCTTCTTTTTTGTAGTCCCGGGCAGACTCGAACTGCCGACCTCTACATTATCAGTGTAGCGCTCTAACCAGCTGAGCTACGAGACTAGAATAGCTATATATTAGTGTATTATAAAATTAACAGCAAAGAGCAAAATATACCTCTTTTGTAACTCACCATCTTTCTCTAGAAAGGAGGTGTTCCAGCCGCACCTTCCGGTACGGCTACCTTGTTACGACTTAGCCCTAGTTACCAGTTTTACCCTAGGCAGTTCCTTGCGGTAACCGACTTCAGGCACCCCCAGCTTCCATGGCTTGACGGGCGGTGTGTACAAGGCCCGGGAACGTATTCACCGGATCATGGCTGATATCCGATTACTAGCGATTCCAGCTTCACGGAGTCGAGTTGCAGACTCCGATCCGAACTGTGATATGGTTTATAGATTCGCTCCTATTCGCATAGTGGCTGCTCATTGTCCATACCATTGTAGCACGTGTGTAGCCCAGGACGTAAGGGCCGTGATGATTTGACGTCATCCCCACCTTCCTCACGGTTTGCACCGGCAGTCTCGCTAGAGTCCACAGCTTTACCTGTTTGCAACTAACGATAGGGGTTGCGCTCGTTATAGGACTTAACCTGACACCTCACGGCACGAGCTGACGACAACCATGCAGCACCTTGTGATCTGTCCGAAGAAAACTCTATCTCTAAAGCTGTCAGACCACATTTAAGCCCTGGTAAGGTTCCTCGCGTATCATCGAATTAAACCACATGCTCCACCGCTTGTGCGGCCCCGTCAATTCCTTTGAGTTTCAATCTTGCGATCGTACTCCCCAGGTGGGACACTTATCACTTTCGCTTAGTCACTGAGATAAATCCCAACAACTAGTGTCCATCGTTTACGGCGTGGACTACCAGGGTATCTAATCCTGTTCGCTCCCCACGCTTTCGTCCATGAGCGTCAGTATATACGTAGTAGACTGCCTTCGCAATCGGTATTCTGTGTAATATCTATGCATTTCACCGCTACACTACACATTCTATCTACTTCCGTATAACTCAAGTCAACCAGTATCAAAGGCAGTTCCATAGTTAAGCTATGGGATTTCACCTCTGACTTAATTGACCGCCTGCGGACCCTTTAAACCCAATGATTCCGGATAACGCTTGCACCCTCCGTATTACCGCGGCTGCTGGCACGGAGTTAGCCGGTGCTTATTCTTACAGTACCGTCAAGGCACCTACACGTAGATCTGTTTCTTCCTGTATAAAAGCAGTTTACAACCCATAGGGCAGTCTTCCTGCACGCGGCATGGCTGGTTCAGAGTTGCCTCCATTGACCAATATTCCTCACTGCTGCCTCCCGTAGGAGTCTGGTCCGTGTCTCAGTACCAGTGTGGGGGATAATCCTCTCAGACCCCCTACCTATCGTTGCCATGGTAAGCCGTTACCTTACCATCTAGCTAATAGGACGCATAGTCATCTTGTACCCATAAATGTTTAACTAAAGTGTGATGCCACATATCAGTATTATGGAGTATTAATCTTCATTTCTAAAGGCTATCCTCCTGTACAAGGCAGATTCTATACGCGTTACGCACCCGTTCGCCGGTCGTCAGCGGAAGCAAGCTCCCCTGTTACCCCTCGACTTGCATGTGTTAAGCCTGCCGCTAGCGTTCATCCTGAGCCAGGATCAAACTCTTCATTGTATAATCTTTAATATTATGAATGAATAAGTTTCAAAAGAATTTTTTTAATCTAACTAATTAGATCGTGGTAATTCTACTCTTTAATTACGCTGTCAATTTCAATATTTTCAATGAACTTTGTTAATCTTAATACTTGATATCTCTCAACCAAAACCTCAATCAACCTCTTGTAGAAACGCTAGAATCGAACTAACTGGCTTTTTAATAACCTTTCCAAAATTTCTTAACTCTTACCGCTTTCGCTAAGCGGATGCAAACCTACAAACTATTTTTATTCTGACAAAAACTTTTTTGAAATTTTTTCTAATTTGTAAACCCGACTAAATCAATGAACTGCTCTGTAAAATTCGGACTGCAAATATACTCACTTTAATTTGTTGTAAACAAGCTTTTTTTAACTTATTTTTTAACCCCTTAATAATATATTCTAAACCCTATTTTAATGAACTTTGCTCACTTTTAAACTATACGCTTATCCGTTTGCGGGTGCAAATATAGAACCCTTTTCTAACATAGCAATGACTTTTTTTAACTTATTTCTGAAGTTTTTCTTAACCAGCTAATCAACAATATATTATACTATAGATTCTTTTCGCCTTTTAGTAAACATTGGCGGTTTAAAGTATATTAGTAGTCTTACTTTTATATAGTAAGCCCTACTTCTTTTTATTACGTCGTTCTTTTCTCTTACGTTGTTTTGCAAACATCCTCTTATACTCTTCTACATTAATCCCTCCTTTTTTACTGGTTAAAATCTCTACATAGTTCATTTTTAACTTTGCCTCTTGGTAAATTAATGCTTCATCTATATAGGCCCTTTGTAAAATATCCTCTATTAAATAGTCTTCATTATTAATTGCTGGATTGTATGTTGACTTTAAGGATAACTTAAACAAATTAGCTGTAGTATTATACCAAAAAGCTTTCCATCCACTACGTAATTCCCTGATATTATCAAAAGCTGTTTTTCCTGTTTGTCGATGAATCAACTTTAAAAGTACTCGTCCCTCTGTGCGTGTTAACTTTTTTAACCGAGTGGTTAATTCTTTTTCAAGATATTTCTGAACACGCTTTATATATTGTCTCTTTTTTCTTTTTGATGAAACCCTAGTCAAACGTATATGAAGACTATCTATACGTTTTGAAGCTAGAACAGCATAAGGATATGCCTTAAACACTTTTCTCCTAAACCAATAATAATAATGTATATCAACTTTTGATCTAAACTTATGCTTTGGGAGAACTGATACTTCATTTAGATGAATCATTAATGAATCACCATCTTTTATGAGATAATAATCATTTACAAAGTTTGGTAACGTATCTTTTACTTGAGCTATTATTAACGAACTAAAAAAAACAATATAAATACTTAAAATCTTCTTCATTATAGTTAATGATATAAATCAGTTTTAATACTTTTATAGAAACTGGGGATAAAGTTAATTATTTTAATCCTACCCTAATTTCTAATTTTTGTTTTTTTTATTAATTACTTTTGTCTTCTATGGCACAAGTAAACAAATACCAATCAATAAAAGTATCTAACAATCTTTCAAAGGTACTTGATGACAACCTAGTTATAGAAGCCCCTTTACAAATTAATATTAATGGAAAAGCATATACCGTTGTAATGCGAACTCCCTATGATGATACTGAATTAATTACTGGTCTTTTATATGCAGAAGATATTTACAGGCATAAAGAACCTCTATCCTATGAAATCATAGCTAAAAAAGAAAATCACCATGATATTATAAATGTAACTATTGAAAATGAAAAATTAGGTAAAGGATACTTAAATAAGCGAACATTATTATCAGTATCTTCATGTGGTATTTGTGGTAAAAAAGAAATTAACGATATTAAGGTTACTGGAGAACCTATAAAAAAATCATTTACATTAAACTTTGACCAAATTCAACAAATGTTTGTACAGATGACATCGCTACAATTTACATTTAAATCTTCTGGAGGTAGTCATGCTTGTGCTTTATTTAATAATAAACAAAAATTATTAACTTGTAAAGAAGATATTGGTAGACACAATGCTGTTGACAAATGTATTGGAAACTTATTAAAAGAAACAAATTTAAATAAAGCCAAAACAATGCTTGTTAGTGGTCGTGTTTCATATGAAATAGTATCTAAAGCATTTTTCGCAAAAATACCTATCATAGTTGCCGTTTCCGCTTGTTCTTCATTGGCTGTTGACTTTGCTAAAGAGTTTGGAATATGCCTTATAGGTTTTAGTAGAGATGAGAAAATGACAATATACGCTAACCCCCAATACATTAATTACTAATCATAAAAATCACTACTAAAAAAAGATTTGTATTTTAGTGGTCGAAAATCAACTAAAAAACAAGAACGGTATGCCATTTATAGAAGAGGAGAAGTTTCAATTAATGCAGGAAGATTTTGATAATGCAAAACTTAAAAAGGAAGAATCTGAAAAAAAATTAAGTGAACTTGAAGAAACTTACAAACACCACAAACAAAAGTCTAGAACTATTTATATACTATTAGGTCTGTTTTTAGGGTTAGCTTTAGGTGTTATCTATTTATTCAAAAGTGGAATATTAAATAACAAAGGTATTATTACTAGTAATAAAGTGAATATTACTGAAATAAAAGCTAAAGAAGCTAAACGTGTTATTGATAGCTTGAAAAGCGTTTATAAAAAAGTAGAAAAAGAAGATATTAATTCACTAAATACTGATAATTTAGATGATACAATTAGTGAAGTTGACTCTAAAACTCAGGGAAAAACTATATATTCTGTTCAACTAGGTGTTTTTAAAACAAAAAAATACCCACTCCTTTCAAGTAATTTCATACCAGGTATTATATCATCTAAAAACGGTTATTTTAAGTATTCTCTTGGTTTATTTACAACTTTAAATGAAGCTAAATACCTAAAAAATGAATTGATTAAAATTGGTTTTAAAGATGCATTTGTAGCATCATATATAAATAATAAACGACAGAAAATTCATCATTAAAAGTTAATTCAATTATTTTAATATGTTTAAATACATAATGAAAAGAACACTTATGTTAAGTATAACATTGAGTGTTCATTTTTTTTACGCTCAAGAAAAATTACCAAACAGAGTTAAGGAAATAGGCTATGGTCAATTAGATTTTCTTTCACTAAAAATGCCTAATAATGAATCCAATATGGATTTCACTGGTTTACATTACAACTTAAAAATTAATAAATGGAGTTATGCTGGTGTAGGTTTTTATGGAGCTGTTGGTGGTATTAGAGGTGGTTTTTTTACTTTAGGTATTAATGCAGGTATTAAAAAAAATATTGTAAATAAATTATTTTTAGACACTGGAGTTCATTTTGGTGGTGGTGGTGGAGCCGCTGCTCCTGACGGTGGTGGTGCATTTATATTACCCCATATTAATTTAGGGTATGATTTTAAGCGTTTTTCAATCTCTACAGGCTATAGTTATGTAAACTTTTTTGACAAAGGAACTATAAAAAGCAGTCAATTGAATGTTGCTATTCAAGTACCTTTATCTTTTCAAACTACTAATTTTGAAGAAAAAGAAAAAGAATTTTCTTTTAATAATTTAAAAAATTCAGAATGGAATATCCCAAGTAGTAGGTTGTCTTTACTAATGCATTTAAACAACTTATCAGTTACAAAAGGTTCCTATAAAGGAAAGACAATACGATTAGCTGGATTTGAATTTAATTCATATTTAACAGATGAATTTTTCTTTTTTGTAAAAGCTGACGGTGCTTATCATGGAATAAAAGCTGGATACATGGATATTCTTTTGGGTGGAGGGTATCATTTTTCGATGAACAAAAACAGAACTAACATACTTGCTAAATTTGGTGTAGGTGGTGGTGGTGGTGGTGGAGTTGACACAAAAGGAGGTTTTTTAATTTACCCTGACCTTTCCATAGAACAAAAACTTTTTGACAATTTTTATGCTACTGTAAATAAAGGATATTTAATGAGCCCAGATTCTCACTTCTCTTCTTCTACTCTTGGTTTTGGTTTAAAATACTATGTCGATAAAGATGGAATAAATTCACAAAAAATGTCTTTTTCAAAAGGAAAATTTAAAGGTTTAGAAACGATATTAAAACAAGATTTATATTTTAATGCACAAAGAGATACTGGTATCAATCAAAATATGCATCAAATATCATTACAAATTAATTTCTTTCTAAATAAAAATTTCTACGGAGCGGGTCAAACCTCTTTTGCTAATTTTGGTGATGCAGGAGCTTATGCTGAAGGTATTGTTGGTTTAGGATATCAGTCAAAATACATCTTTAATAACACTACTTCTATTTTTGTTCAGGTATTAGGAGGAGCTGCCGGAGGAGGTGGAATTAGTACGGGACAAGGTTTAATTGTAAAACCTAGTTTAGGTGTGAACTATAAATTGACTGAAAAATTAAACTTAAGAGGAGCCTTAGGGTATGTTAAAGCTAAAGGAGGGAGTTTAAACACAACATTTATAAACTTAGGTTTTAGCTACAATTTCTCATTCTTGAGCATGAAAAAATAAGTATGATATATAATCAAAACCTAGTAAATTAATAATTATTACTTGGTTTTGATTATATTTCTATTGTCTTTTTCTTTTCATCAGAAGAGGTAAACATATACGTATATAGCCACATAAGTGTAAAAGTGGGGATAACATCTAAACCAGGCATTACTTCTTCAATAAATGAAACTGCTGCTGCTATTTTTCCTTTATTTCCTTTATAAAGTTTAGTCATTAAATAAGCTGATATTGGTGCCCAAATAACATCAGTGATTTCACCTAACCCCGGAATAATAAAAGAAGTATATCCTATTGCATCAAAAATTATACTTAATGCTAACTTTTTATATTTACTTGTTCTAGTCATTTACTGTAATTTGTTGTGTTATGATATTTGAAAACAAAATTCGAGCCAAAAAATTGACTTCATCCTATTAAAATCAATATGTTTGTTAAAAATAAAATAAAAAATGATTTTTTCTGATTTTATTAATCAAATACAACGATTTAAAAATAGTACTTTGGGCGGTTTAGATTCTCAATTTAAACTGGCTCCAGAATTAAGGAGGAAATATACAGAAGAAATGATTGCCCACAAGTCTCCTAAAAAAGCGGCCGTTTTAGCGTTGTTTTATCCTGATAAACAAAATAAAACAAACTTTTTACTAACAAAACGAGCAAGTTATAATGGAGCCCATTCAGCACAAATAAGTTTTCCTGGTGGAAAAATTGATAAAGTAGATTCCAACCTTGAAGCAACTGCTTTGAGAGAAACTTATGAAGAGGTTGGTGTTGCTGATAAGGATATTACTGTTATCAGACAATTATCAAATACATATATTCCTCCAAGTAATTTTATAGTAACCCCTTTTATTGGCTTTTGTACACAAAAACCTGTATTCACCCCTAATAATGAAGTTGCTACAATTATTGAAGTACTGGTCCAAGATTTACTTGACAATACTAATATTGTTTACACACCAATGGAAACGTCATACATGAAAAATACCGAAGTACCTTCCTTTAAACTAAACAATTACATTGTTTGGGGAGCAACTGCTATGATGCTTTCAGAAATTAAAGATTTAATTAAATAGTAACAGTATTATTTTTCTTTTGTAATTTAGCATTTGTACTAATAAAACCTGCAACAATATGCCTTTATTTAAAAGGAATCCATTTGGACATATATTATGGATAAAAAAATGCCTTATACGCATCTTAGGAGTTATTTCTCATGGTCGTTATCGTAGGTTTAATGATCTTCAAATTGAAGGTTCTGAAATTTTACGCCAACTTCCAAATCAAAATGTATTATTCATTTCTAACCATCAAACATATTTTGCTGATGTTGCAGCTATGTTTCATGTATTTAACGCTTCTTTAAAAGGGCGCATTGATAATATTAGAAACATTGGTTACATATGGAATCCTAAATTAAATGTATACTACATTGCTGCTGGTGAAACTATGCGCTCTGGTATTTTACCTAAAATTTTTGCTTACACAGGTTCAGTATCCATAGATAGAACATGGCGCAGTGGTGGAAAAGACGTTAACAGACAAGTTAAATTATCTGATATATCAAATATTAAAAAAGCCTTAGACGATGGATGGGTTATTACTTTTCCACAAGGTACCACCACCGCATTTAAACCTATTAGACGGGGAACAGCACATTTAATTAAAACATACAAACCTGTTGTTGTTCCTATTGTAATTGATGGATTTAGACGTTCTTTTGATAAAAAAGGACTACAAATAAAAAAACGTAATGTTTTACAATCTATGGTTATTAAAGAACCTTTGGATATCGATTACGAAAATGAAAGTATTGAGAATATTGTTGAAAGAATAGAATATGCTATTGAGCAACACCCTTCTTTCTTAAAAGTAATGACTCCTAAACAAATAAAAGAACTAGAAGAATTAAACGAAAAACGTAAGTTTTGGAGTTAATCTTACAGTTTCAATAACATATTATTTTATAAAAAACATGGCTGAGAAATCAATTTTAAATCAAAAGTCGATAGACTTCTTAGAAAAATATTTAAACAACGCAGCACCTACTGGATATGAATGGGAAAGCCAAAAAATTTGGATGGACTATTTAAAACCTTATGTAGATGAATTTATAACTGATACCTACGGAAGTGCTGTTGGAGTTATCAATCCAGATGCTAAATACAAAGTAGTTATTGAAGGTCATGCTGACGAAATTTCTTGGTATGTAAATTATATCTCTGATAACGGACTTATTTATGTTATTAGAAATGGTGGAAGTGATCATCAAATAGCTCCAAGTAAAATAGTAAATATCCATACTAAAAACGGTATTGTGAAGGGAGTTTTTGGTTGGCCTGCTATACATACTCGAAACAAAGCAAAAGAAGAAGCTCCAAAACCAGATAATATTTTTATTGATTGTGGTTGTTCTACTAAAGAGGAAGTTGAAAAATTAGGTGTTCATGTTGGTTGTGTTATAACATACCCAGATGAATTTCATATACTAAATGAGGATAAGTTTGTTTGTAGGGCTCTGGATAATAGAATGGGGGGATTTATGATTGCTGAAGTTGCTCGTTTATTAAAAGAGAACAAAAAGGAACTTCCTTTCGGATTATATATCACAAACTCTGTACAAGAAGAAATAGGGTTACGTGGTGCCGAAATGATTACACAAACTATAAAACCTAATGTAGCTATTGTAACTGATGTAACGCATGACACTACTACACCAATGATTGACAAGAAAAAAGAAGGTCTTTTAGAGTTGGGTAAAGGTCCTGTAATTGCTTATGCACCTGCTGTACAACAAAAATTACGCGATTTAATTATTGATACTGCTGAAGCTAACAAAATTCCCTTTCAACGTTCAGCCTTATCAAGAGCTACTGGAACAGATACTGATGCTTTTGCTTATAGCAATGGTGGAGTTGCCTCTGCTTTGATTTCTTTACCTTTACGTTATATGCATACAACTGTTGAAATGGTTCATAGAGAAGATGTTGAAAACGTAATTAAAATGATATACCAAAGTCTCTTAAAAATTGAAGATGGAGAAGATTTCTCTTATTTTAAATAATATACTAAGTCCCGCCTTTTGCGGGACTCTTTTTTTATGGATGAAACAATCGACATTCTTGATGATTTTGGTAATTATACAGGTAATACTTGCTTAAAATCAATAGCGCATAAATATGGATACTTCCACCCTACTATTCATGTTTGGTTATACACTACGAATTACAAAATTTTACTTCAAAAAAGAGCGTTAACTAAAAAAGTATTTCCAGGTTTATGGGATATTTCAGTAGCTGGTCATGTAGCTGCAGGTGAAAATATTATTACCGGGGCAATCAGGGAGATTCAAGAAGAAATTAATTATACAATAAGTCCTGGCGAATTATATAAAATTGGTGTAAGAAAACATCAAATAAACCATATTAATGGCATAATAGACAACGAATACCATCATATTTTTATCGCTGAACTAAAAGTATCCCTTGACGATTTAAAAATTCAAGAAGAGGAAGTAGATGAAATTAAATTATTTGATTTAAAAACTATTATAAATACTAAAAGTTTAAAGAATATTCTACTACCTCAATATCATGATTATTATTCTTTTGTTTACGACAAAATAAAAGAAAAACTAAAATAAAAACACTAAAGATTTTTCTTTAAAAAACTTCTTAAACAAGACACTTCCTTCTTATTTTATTATGAAAAACATTTAAAAATAAGTATATTTAATGGAGAAAGTTTAGCTAATGTTGACTAATAAAGAAAAATCAATGCATAGAAGTAGTTTATTTCGTCATTTAGACGGAATTGTGACATGTCCTGCAGCATATGTATTAAAAGAAAAAGGTATTACTGAGTATTTATTAAACAAAAAATCTGTTAGCTTAACTGAAATAACAACAGCTTTTAAAGCTAACGATGGCTATTTAAATGTAGCTTTACGTACTTTATGCTCACAAGGTTGGTTAAATCAACAAGTAGATAACGCCAACAATACTGTTCGTTTTGAAATAAACGAACAATCTTCTATCGCTTTTTCATATTTTGATATTTACAATGAAGCTTATTTATTACTTAAGCTTTCAAAAAATTATAACTCTAAAAAATTTGAAACTGAACCGTTTTTAAAATTAGAAAGACTATATCTAAGCTTTAAAAATAATTTTACTGTTTCTGCTTCTCCTAATTCAGAAGAAAATGAAATATTAAATCAAATTTTAAAACATATTGAAGGAATAATTATTGGTCCTACAGTTGTACTATTAGGAATGAGCGGCATGTTCCATAAATATTTTATGCAAACAAAATTTAAAGCTGAAGAGTTTCATAAAGATGCTGAAAACTTTGGACGTCTTTTAGATATACTTTCAGGTTTAGATTGGTTCATGAAAACTGGAGACTCGTATGAATTTACTAATAAAGGGCTATTTTTTGCACGTAGAGCAAGTGCATATGGTGTAACAGTGTCTTACATTCCAACTTTAAGAAAGCTAGATAAACTTATTTTTGAAGACTCCACTATTTTAAGAACTTCTACTACTAAAGCTGATGAAATTCATGTAGACCGAGAAATGAACGTATGGGGAAGTGGCGGTGCACATGCAGCATATTTTAGAGTTGTTGATGAAATTATTATCAATTTATTTAACAAGCCTATACATGAACAGCCAAAAGGTATTTTAGATGTTGGTTGTGGTAATGGAGCGTTTTTAAAACACCTTTTTAATGTAATTGAAAATCAAACAAGCAGAGGTAAAATTTTAGAAGAATATCCATTACTCTTGATTGGAGTTGATTATAACGAGGCTGCATTAAAAATTACTAGAAAAAATTTAGTGCAAGCAGATATTTGGGCCAAAGTAATTTGGGGAGATATTGGAAACCCTAAAGCCATGTCAGAAGACCTAAAACAAAAATACAACATCAACTTATCTGATTTGTTAAACGTTCGTACATTTTTAGACCATAATCGCATATGGGAAGAACCTGAACTAAGCAATAACATTCCTATTAGCACTTCAACTGGTGCTTATGTTCATAGAGGTAAACGTTTAAACAATAATTTAGTAATTGAATCACTAAAACAACACTTCACAAAATGGAGTCCTTATATTTATAAATTTGGTTTACTTATAATTGAGCTTCACACCTCAAAACCAGAATTAGTAAGTCAAAATTTGGGAAAAACAGCAGCCACTGCCTATGATGCTACTCATGGATACTCTGATCAATATATAATAGAAATTGAAGAATACATGAATGCTTTAAAAGATATTGGATTAATACCTGAAGAGGAGTCTTTTAGTAAGTTCCCTAATTCAGATTTAGCTACAGTTTCTATTAATCTTTTCAAGTCAAAGCTATTATAATTGAATTAAAAACATAACTTTATAAACTTGATATTTAAATTGTAAAAAACCTCGAAATAAATTTCGAGGTTTTCTTGATTTATATTTCATTCTTTTTTAAAGACAGTAAGTTAGCGAACAACTTATATGCTCCAGGAACCCCAGCAGGTAGTTCTCTAAAAAAACTTAAACCTGTATAAATATAATTCCCTTTACCGTATCTTGCTACCAATAAACTCCCCTTCTTAATAGATTCTCCTTTATCATTCATTGAAAGTATTGGAGTATATTCTTTACTCCATTTATTAGGGAAGTATAAACCTCTTTCTTGTACCCAATTTTCGAAGTCTGATTTAGTTATTTTATTTGGGTAATTCAAAACCAAATGCTCTTTTGCTATTAAATCAACATTTGCATGTTCATCAGTAACTCTATCTCTTGACAACTGCAACTCATATGGAGCCTTAATATCTACCCTCCTATTAGTATTATACTGTACAATTAAATTCCCTCCTTTATTAACATAATCCAATATATACTTTTGTTTAAACTGTAACTCTTTCTTTGTATTATAGGCCCTAATACCTATTACAATCGCATTAAATTCCAGCAAATTTTTATCGTTTATCTCAGCAGGGTTTATCTCAGATACAGTATACCCTATTTGACGTAAACTTTCTGGTACTGCATCTCCAGAACCATGAATATAACCTATCTTCGTACCTTGTTTTTTAATATTCATACGAACAACTTTGGCTTGAGAAGCTAACAATACAGATTGTTTTGGAATATGGTCATAATTAATCTCTACCAACTCTTTATCATAAATTTTACCGTTAATCTCAGCTACTGATTTTATCCACCCATTTGACTCTTCTTGAGTAGGTTTAACCATAAAATCTATTGTCCTTACATCTCCTTTTTGCTCTATAGAAAAAGGTACCTTATTAGGTATCACTTCCCAACCATCTGGAGCTTTTAAACTTAAAAATCCGTTTGTATTTTTTCCTCCTGCTCTTACTTCTACAGAAACTTTCTGTGTTTCACTAGTTGAAAAAATTAATACTTTATCTTTTAGCTTTGTAGTTACTTTTGGTAAAATTTCAAAAGGCTCATAAATTTCTCCTTTATCTCTTTTAGAATATCTAAAAATTAAAGGCTTAATAAAAGAAATTAGTTTGTTATCAATACTAAGGTTATATTTAATTTCAACAGGCCTTTTAGTTTCTGGAGTCCCTCTTTCTTTTTGATTTGGTACCTTATACATACCTAAGTTCCATTCAGAATTTAACCAATAAGGAGATGAATATGGTAAATCACCTATTGCCATAACTTCTTTGAAATTTCTTTTTACGTTTGAATTCAACCTTATTTCTTTAGTAATTTTTTTACCACTAGAAATAAATTCAACTGAAAGTAACTCCATTGAAACATTACTTCTATTCAAAACTTCAAAACTAACATCAATAGTACTATTAGGTGTTGAACTTGAACTAGTAGCAGAGGCTTCGATATATAAACCAGAACAAGCTATAATAATTTCCTCTAATTGTTTAGTTTTAATTCGTTTCCAATGTTCATCTTGAAGCAACTGAACCTTGGCATAAGCTCTTATTAAATTTGGTAGATGTTTAGCAGGGTTTACAAAATCAAAATTATCTTCTAAACTATATAAAATTTCACCTACTTCTCCTCCTCCTTCAATACGGTTCCATGTTGTATTAATACCAGAAAAAATATCTTTTTTATCTTTTGGGAAATCCCCTTTTAAAAACTCTACATACTCTGTTTGACTTCCACGAGTTGTTAAACGTCCAAAACCTTGACATAAATGTTGACTACTTGCAATAGATGCCAACTCATTATTTGACAATCCCTTTAATGGATAATAAGTTCCAATATCAAAACTTAACATTTTACTTTTATCTGCTTCAGCAAACTTTTTTTGACTTCCATAAAACCACCAAGATGTATTAAAAAATAATCGGTTTGGATTCCACACATCTGTATATTTCAACTGTTCGGGGTATTTAGTTTTATCTCCAGCTAATTCAAAAGCCTCAACACTTAACATTGCTGATGAAGTATGATGCCCGTGAGTAGTTCCTGGAGTTCTATGATTAAACCTATTTATAATAACATCTGGTTTAAAAGTTCTTATCGCCCAAACAACATCCGCTAAAACCTTATCTTTATTCCATATTTTTAAAGTTTCATCTGGATGTTTAGAGTATCCAAAATCGTTAGCTCTTGAAAAACGTTGTTCTCCTCCATCAATTCTTCTTGCTGCTAACAATTCTTGAGTACGAATTACACCTAACAACTCACGTATTTCTGATCCAATTAAATTTTGTCCACCATCTCCTCTTGTTAATGATAAATATGCAGTTCTCGCCTTTTCATGGTTTGCTAAATAAGCAATTAATCTAGTATTTTCATCATCTGGATGAGCTGCAATATATAATGCTGATCCTAAAAAGTTTAACTTTTGTAATTTTTCGTATATCTGATTAGAAGATAACTTTTGTGGTTTTTGCGCTTTTATAGATGTTGAAATCAATAAAAAGAAAAGAAAAACAGTTGCTTTATTCCTCATTCTTACTATTTTGAATTGAATAACAAATGTAGCTTTTTTGTATGTCGAATTTAACAAATTAACAAAATGCTAACATTTTGAATTCATTAGTTTATACAGTTAATAATTTTTGATTCTTTTATTAGTGACTTAATTTAATCTGAAGTTCATAGGAAAACTATAGGATACAGCAGTTACATGACCATTTTGTTTCCCTGGATTAAATTTTGGTAAGAGCGATACAATTCTAATAGCTTCATTATTAAGAATAGTCATTTCTTTAGATGAAGAAACTTTAATATTCTCTACATTACCATCACAACCTATTACAAAAGAGATGAACAAATCGCCTTCAATCCCTTTTTTTATTGCTTCTTTAGGGTATGAAAAATTCTTTTCAATATGTAATTTCATACTTTCATTAAAACATTCCTCATTTTCCATCTTACATTTAACAAAATTAGGTATTTCTGTAACTTCATTAAATGCTACAACTTTAATATTTTCTTCTTTATCTATCAAAGAAATCATTGTATTTACTTTTTCTTTGACTAATTTAATTTCAGAATACTCAAATACTTCACCTACTTTAGTTGTTTTTTTATGCAAATCTTGTGTTTTAATAAAACCATTTTTCTTCAATCGTTTTTTTAGATATCGGTATTTATTAACACGTAAAGTTTTATTATTCGTTACATTTTTTTTTGAAGTATTCTTAATGTTACACTTATTAATTGATATGCTATTACCATCTTCATAATCAGCCTTTTCAGTATTCAAACATACTTGCTGAGTAAAGCTTTGCTGAAAAATTAGTAGAATAACAATTAATAGTATTTTTTTCATTATGAATCTTATTTATTTTATACGTTATTAGTAATGGATTTCTAATATATATGACACTAATTTTTATTATTAGTCACATTTACAATAAAATAAGTAATGAATTCTAAAAGATAGAATAATATTTTAAAGAGCCTCTTTAATCCACAAAACACTCATCTTTAAAACCTATTAAGTATAATTTTTCTTGCGCTCGTGTTACTGCAGTGTACAACCAACGCAAATACTCAATACTTGCCCCATCAGGAAGATAAGGTTGTTCTATAAAAATAGTTTTCCATTGTCCACCTTGAGATTTATGACAAGTCATAGCATAAGAAAATTTCACTTGTAGTGCATTAAAATATTTATTTTTTTTAACCCCTATAAATTGCTTGTATTTTGATTTCTCATCAGCAAAATCTTCTTTAACTGCCTCATATAATTTATTTGACTCTTCATAAGTTAAAGAAGGGCTTTCACTAGTTAAAGTATCTAACAATAATACAGTTTCAAAAGGTTTCATATCAGGATAATCAATCATACGTACTTCAACTTCAGCAAACTTAAACCCATATAACTCTTTTATAGAATTAATTCGCATAACTTCACAAATGTCACCATTTGCAATAAAGCCAGCAGACGAGGAATCTTTTAACCAGAAGTAATTATTTTTAACGACCATAACATAATCACCTGTAGATATTTCATTTTCTTGTCCTCTAATTTTAGTTCTTATTTGGTCATTATATTGATTTGCTCTTTTATTGGAACGTACAATAATAGCCGTATCTTCAACACCAATTTCACCATCATAAGCTGAAGTAATTGCATCTTGAATATCATAGCCATCTTCTAAACGTACAATATCAGGAAAACTTACATCAAACTGAAAATCAATAGCTTCATTTTCAATTAACAATCTTAAATCAGTAGCATTGTATAATATTCCTGAATCTTCTTGTTGGCGAACAACTTCATCTAATTCAATTTCAGTAACTTCTTTATTAAACTCAAATGATAATTTATCTGCCTCTAAAGCTGGACTCATTGTTAATTTTACTGGAGGTAATTGAGCAGTATCTCCTATGAAAACAATTTTACAATTTTTTCCTGAATAAACATATGACATTAAATCATCAAGTAAAGAACCGTTTTCAAATAGCTTAGCATTTTGTTTTTCATCAGAAATCATAGAAGACTCATCAACTATAAAAATAGTATTTGTATGCTTGTTTGGTTGCATTACAAAACTTACTCCCCCATTACTTTGTTTTTTTGGGAAATATATTTTTTTATGAATCGTATATGCTTGTTTACCTGAATATCCTGATATTACCTTAGCCGCTCTTCCAGTTGGAGCCAACAAAACAGCTTTTTTTCCAGCCTTCCATAAATTATTTACAACTGTACTTATTGTTGTTGTTTTTCCAGTACCCGCATATCCTTTTAAAACAAAAAGAGCATTTTCATTATCGTCAAAAATAAAATTAGTTAATTCATTTAATAATTTATCTTGTTTGTAGGTTGGTTTGTAAGGAAACTTTTGTAAAATTTCAGTGTAAAATTTGTGTGCAGATACTATCATAAAATAAAATAATTTTCAAAGATATATCTATTTATAGTTAAAAATTTTCTTCATTGAAAAAAAATTGTAGATTTGCGAATATCATATATTAAAAATTAAAAAAATGAATTTATTATTAATAATTTTAGCAGCAGTTATTGTTGCGTTTCTTTTGGCTGTGCTTATTGTTAAATTTGTACCTCTAAAAATGAGATGGTTAGTTTCTATATTATTACTGGTTGCCACTATCTTTTTAGGTTATAAAATTTACGGTGGAATTATGGAGCCAATAAAATTTGATAAGGATAAAAAGGTTCGTTACGCTAAAGTTATTAAAAGTTTGAAATTAATACGTGACGCTCAAGTAAAATATAAAGAAGCTAAAGGTATTTATGCTAAAGATAAAAATGTGTTAATTAACTTTATACAAAGTGATTCTTTAGCTATTACTGAAACAAAAAATATTGAAAAAGAAGTTGATAGAGGTGGTGGAATTAAAGTTAAAGTTTCTGAAAAAGTAGTTGACACAATCGATTATGAGCCAGTTTTAAAACATTTTAAAGGAAAAGATTTCCAAAACATGTTCAATGTACCTGGTACTGACAAACAGTTTGAATTAGCTACAGATAAAATTGAAAAAGTTCCTGGTTTATTTGTTCCTGTTTTCGAAGCTAAAATTGACAAAAAACCAGTATTAGCTGGACTTAACAGTTCTTTAGTTAAAATTGAACTTGAAGCTATTGAAACAGATCAAGTAAAAGGCCCATATGTATCTGTTGGTTCTTTAACAGAAGTAACTACTGGTGGTAACTGGCCTCCATTTTATGACAAAGCGAATGCAGCTGCAAAAAAAGAGTAAAAAATTTAGCGCAATTGCGCAAAATAAAAATCTATCCATCCAATTTAGTTTGGATGGATTTTCTTTTTGTATTACAGATTTAACAATGAAAGAGTTAAATGTTTTCTCAGAATATGTTTTTGAAAAAACTATTGCTTCACCTGAGTTATTACTAGAAAAAATAATGTATATTTTTTCTAATGATAAAGATTTACAACAAGATTTTAAAACAGTATCTGCTATACATCAAAATAATTTGGCTACTATTGTTCCTAATGATTTTTTTGATAGAAATAATTTAGTTCCTTATTTAAAATATACTATTAAAACATTAGCTACTGATTTTATAACATATGATAATTTATCGTCTATTAACGCTAATACTGTTTATATTCCATACGTAAACATTAATAATTATTTATTTCAAAATTTTGGAGAATTTGAATACAAGCATCATGCATCTGTGCTTATAGATAAACTATCAGCTACAGTAAAAAACTCTTCAATAAAAACAAGTTTTTTTGTCAATGTTGCTCCTAATTTAATGGATTTAGTGGTTATTGAAAATGAAAAACTAATTTTATACAACTCTTTTTCTTATTCATGCAAAGAGGATTTTATCTATTATATATTATTCACTGCAGAACAATTAGAAATGAATCCTGAAGAGTTTCAATTAACCTTTTTAGGTAAAATAGAAACAGATTCAGAATTATATAAAATAGCCTATACCTATATTAGAAATATTAACTTTATTAAAAGCTCTACTTGTTTTTTTAATGAAGATGACGATTTCTCAAACCATTCAAACTATATTTTACTTTCATAAATGCGTATAATTTCTGGTAAACATAAAAGCAAGCGAATTTCTGCTCCTAAAAACCTACCTGTTCGTCCAACAACAGATATGGCTAAAGAATCATTATTTAATATTTTAAATAACTTATATTATTTTGATAGTATATCTGTAATAGATTTATTTTCTGGAACCGGAAATATAAGTTATGAATTTGCTTCTAGAGGGACTGAAGAAATTTATGCTGTTGATGCTCATTTTAATTGTATTAAATTTATAAATCAAACATCAAAAGATCTTGATTTAAATATAAACACCTTAAAGAGCGATGTTTACAAATTTTTAGAAAAAACCCCTTTAAAGGCTGATGTTATTTTTGCTGACCCTCCATATAACTTCAAAGAAGAAGAGTTTTTAAAAATTGCTAACACTGTTTTTGAAAAAAATATTTTAAAAAATGAGGGACTTTTAGTCATTGAACATTCAAAACATACTACGCTCTCTAACCATCCATTCTTTAGCTATGAAAAACGTTATGGAGGAAATGTTTTTAGTTTTTTTGAAATAAAAGAATAAAATAATTATCGCTTCCATTCAACAACAAGAACATACATTTGAACGAAAAGAAAATAAATTAAATACTATTCATAATTATTTTTACCAAAATTTTTAATTATGAGTTTGCAAATAACCAATAAACAAAACTACTTTCATCTTAAAGGTAATTTAAACTTTAAAACTTTTAGTGGTTTAAAAATAGCTATTAAAACTTTTCTGAAAAATAATAACAATATTGTATTAGATATCAACGAAGTTACTGAAATTGATACTTTTACTGTTAATTCACTGATTAACCTATACACCAAAACCTCAAAAAGCAATAAAGCTATTCGTATTCAAGGTTTCGGTGCTAAAGATTTTTATGATGAATTAGATTATAGAAACATTATTTAGTTTTAATCTATTTTCTATTATGTTTTGTACAATTTCTGGATTTAATAATGTAGAAACATCACCTAAATTGTCTAACTCATTATGGGCAATTTTTCGCAAAATTCGTCGCATTATTTTCCCTGATCGTGTTTTAGGTAGTCCCATAGTAAATTGAATTTTATCTAATTTGGCAATGGGTCCAATATGTTCAGTGATTATTTGGTTAATTTCTTTTCGTAAGTTATCATGATTTCTTCCCTCTCCGGTTTCTTTCAAAATAACATAACCATACAATGCACTTCCTTTTATATCATGAGGGAACCCTACAATGGCGCTTTCAGCTACAGCTGGATGCTCGTTAATAGCATCTTCAATAGGTGCTGTTCCTAAATTATGTCCAGACACTATAATGACATCATCTACTCTACCTGTTATACGGTAATAACCTACTTCATCTCGTAAAGCACCATCACCAGTAAAATATTTATTTTCAAAGGCCGAAAAATAAGTATCTTTGTATCGCTGATGATTTCCCCATATTGTTCTAGCCATTGACGGCCAAGGAAACTTAACACATAAACGACCATCTACTTGATTACCTTGAATCTCCTCTCCTTTTTCATCAATTAAAGCTAATTGAACTCCAGGAAGTGGTAAAGTGGCATACGTAGGTTTCGTTGGGGTAGCATATGGTATTGGTGAAATCATCATTCCACCTGTTTCTGTTTGCCACCAAGTATCAACAATCGGGCTCTTCTTTTTACCTACATTATCATTGTACCAATGCCATGCTTCCTCATTTATAGGTTCACCTACAGTTCCTAAAACTTTTATAGACGACAAATCATATGAATCGACATACTCTAATTTTTCTTTAGCCAAAGCTCTAATAGCGGTAGGAGCAGTATAAAATTGGTTCACTTTATGTTTTTCTACTATTTGCCAAAAACGACCAAAATCTGGATAGCTAGGAACCCCTTCAAACATTACTGTTGTTGCTCCATTTGCTAAAGGACCATATACTATATAGCTATGACCTGTTATCCAACCAATATCAGCTGTACACCAGTATACATCATCTTCTCTATAATTAAAAACATTTTTAAAAGTATAAGCAGTATATACCATGTACCCTGCAGTAGTATGTAACATTCCTTTTGGACTTCCTGTTGAACCCGAAGTATATAAAATAAATAATGGGTCTTCTGCATCCATTATTTCAGGATTACATTCATCAGAAGCATTATCTAATAAAGGCTGTAACCATTTATCTCTTCCTTCTTTCATGTGAATATCTGTAGCTATTCTTTTTACGACTAAAACTGAATCAATACATTGACTATTTTCTAGTGCCTCATCTACGATCCCCTTTAAGTCAATCGTTTTTGACCCTCTATATGATCCGTCAGCTGTAATTATCATTTTAGCTTCACAATCGTTTATTCTTGTAGACAATGCTGTGGATGAAAACCCTGCAAAAACTACAGAATGAACAGCTCCTATTCTAGCACAAGCTAAAACTGAAACAGCTAATTCAGGAATCATTGGTAAATAAATACATACTCTATCTCCTTTACCTATTCCATTATTTTTCAATACATTTGCAAATTTACATACACGTTTATGTAAATCATTATAGGTTATATGAACAGCTTTTTCATTTGGATTATTAGGTTCAAATAAAATAGCAGTCTTTCCTCCTCTAATTTGAAGGTGTCTATCAATACAATTCTCCGTTATATTTAATTTTGCTCCTTCAAACCATTTAACTTCTGGTTTTGAAAAGTCATAGCTCAATACGTTATCCCATTTTTTTCTCCAAACAAAATGTTCTTCAGCTATTTCCTCCCAAAATAATTCAGGATTTCTAATTGATTTTCTATAAACTTGATAATATTCTTCTAAATGTTTTATGTGATAATTACTCATCTATAAAATCTTTTATGTTTTTAATAAAAAACTAATCTACCATTTTTTTTAAATAGTTTTTATATTTTTTCTACTAACAACATAAGATGACTTATAAATATATATATTTGATTTATATGGAACTTTCAATTGTTTTTAAAACTATACTCGAAAATTGGCACATAGTCCTATTATTTTTTAGTATTGCTATTCTATATTCATCTGTGGGTTTTGGAGGAGGCTCTAGTTATTTAGCTGTTTTAGCTTTAACAAGTATTGCTTTTACACAAATTAGAGCTACAGCATTGTTATGTAATATTATTGTAGTTACAGGTAATGTTCTAATTTTCAAAAAACAAAAACAGTACAATTGGACAAAAGTTGTTCCTTTAGTTATTTTTAGTATACCTCTTGCCTTTTTAGGAGGTTACCTACGTATTGAACAAACATTCTTCTTTGTACTATTGGGGTTTACTCTGTTTTTTGCGTCTATTACTATGTGGGTTTCAAAAATAAATGTCTCAACAGAAGGTGATTCAAGAGAATTAAAACTACCGCAAAATGCGTTATATGGAGGTTCTATAGGTTTTATTTCTGGTATGGTAGGGATTGGCGGAGGTATCTTTTTGGCTCCCTTACTTCATTTAACAAATTGGGAAACTCCCAAAAAGATCGCTGCTGCAGCAAGTTTATTTATTTTAGTTAATTCAATTAGTGGCTTAATAGGTCAATTTACAAACCCTACTTTGTCAATTAACTGGAATCTTACCTCTATTCTTCTTATTATTGTATTTATTGGTGGGCAAATTGGTAATAGACTAAGTAATAAACTACTTACTCCTATTCAATTAAAAAAAGCCACCGCCATACTAATTGCTCTTGTAAGTTTACGTATTTTACTTAATATTTAAATTCTTAATAATCTCGCTCTTGTTCTTTAAAAGAACACGTTTATGGATATTTTCTAAATTACTAATCTTTCTATTTATAGTTTTATATATATAATTTACTAACTATATAAAATAAACTTTTATGAATTTTAAGATTTATCCATCAATAGGAATTGCTCGAATGGGTAATGGTCCTGTAACAAAAGAAGATGTCGTTTTTAGTCCTGAGGTTCCTTGGGCTAATTTATATGAAACTGGAAAAGAATACCATACCATTGATGGTGCTTTAAAAAAACAAGCGCAACGCTTTTATATTTATGAGTGTGACGATCAAGGTATTCCTATCCGTAAATTAGACGCTAATATTAGTCAAGTTGAATGGACAGTAGAAGTAGCTAATAAAAAACCATTTTGGTATGATTTTAATAATAGTTTAGATCTTTCAGTAAATACAGATAATGAAAATTTAAGTTCTTCGTTTTATACCAACAAAATAGCTCCTGGAATTAGCACTTCACGAAGAAACCCTAATGTATTAGATCAAAAGTTAATAAACTCTGATGGCCAAAATTATAGAAAAGAGTTAGTTAATCGTCCAGCACCTGTTAGTGTATCCGCAAATAATCAAAAACAAAAAATTGGAGGACAATTCCCTTTTCCTTTAAACCCTGAAGGAAAAAGCAAAATTGCAAAAGCAATGCACACGGAAGTTAAAAGTGTAAATTTAGGGACAGTTGAACATGATAATGGAACTTTAATATTCTATCCAGGGGATGGTGTTTCTGCAGCTTTAAATCCGTCAGACTTAAATACTGATTTTGCTGATAATTCTAATTGGTATGATGATATTTGTGACGGAAGAATTACTGCAAAAGTAACAATAGATGGAAAAACTTACGAAGTAAACGATACTAAATCAGCTGCATGGATAGCTACTGCTCCTCCAGATTATGCTCCACAAATACAACCATTAGCTACAATGTATGACCTTATTTGTGGTGCATCAAATGATACATATACTACAGATTTCAGTTTAGTTTTCCCTGTATTGTATAGATTATATAGAATGCAATGGGTAAATGCAAGTGATTTCTTAGCCCCATCATTTAGAGAAGTTATACATCAATTAACTACTAAAGAATTTAAATGTTTGTATAATAACTCAGAGGAAGCTCAACCGATAAGGGAAAAAATATTCAATTTATTTAGAAACCCGGCTTATGCATACTCCAACGAGCCAGTTATACCAAGTAAAAGTACAACTGATATTACAAATATTGGTAGTGGAACAGAAGAATTAAAATATCCTTTTTATCCAGGTGATGGAATTAATTATCCTGGAAGTCCTGCACAGTGGTTTGCAATACCCCCTATTTTATATCAGCAACTTGAAAGTTGGAGAGATGGAAATTTTGAAAGCTTAGATACTGAGTTCACCACTATGGATGAAATAGGTCATTATTATCAGAATATATACATACAGGCTTCAAAAGACGAGACAAAAAGTGCTTTATTAATGACACGAGCTGTTTTAGAAACTTTGTATGGAGGTGGCTTCCACCCTGGAGTAGAACTTACTTGGCCAATGCGTCATAAACAAATGTATTCAGCAAATAATTTAACCTTTAAAAATGTTACAGATGGGGCTTCTTTCTTTGGCCTACGTGAAATACGCATTGCTACAGCTACAAAAAGTGAACAATCTGAGATCTTCTATAATGATTTTGGGTTTCAAATGAATTCAGATGATATAAAAGCTTCTTTAAACCCATCAAATAAAGAAAACTGGTTATGGAAAACAACACCGGGAGATTTAACTAAATGGATGGGGATTCCATGGCAATCTGATGCTGGTAGTTGCCAAAAAGTTTTTCTAGATAGTCAATACCCAATACCTGCATGGTGGGCTGCTAATTTACCAGTTGATGTATTAACCGAAGAAAGTTTGGTTAAAATGCAAGACACAACTTTAGGAGATGAAACTAAACAATACATTTATGCAAATAGGGTTCCTTGGTTAATGACAAGTGATACAGGTTATGTTGGCTACCATGCTGAAGGAGGTTATTTGAATGGCTTAATTAATATGGTTTATAAATGGAAAAATGTAGGCGTAGTTGCAGGACGGAATGCTAATGTAAATGGAATTCCTGAAATAGTTTATGTAGCTTCAGACAGTAAAAATGTTAAAGATAAACTAGTTATATTTTTAGGTAAAGAAATAACTAACAGACCTGTAACCTTAAAGCCTCCAACTATTTTTTATTCAAATATAAGAGAAATGGTATGGCTTCCTTCAGACAAAGAATTATTTTTATCATCTACTAAAGATGGCACAGGTGATGTTTCTGTAGACGATGTTTTAGAACTTAAAATTAATGGAAACGTCGTAATAAATCAAGATTTTAGTAATGGGTGTAGTGGTAAAATAACACCACTTCCTCCAATGGATATTACAGAAAACTTAAAACCATATAGTAATAACTTTGTTACTATTGAAGTGAGTTATATTGATAAATGTGGCGGATATGAATCAGCTACAAATTTATACCTTATCATTAAGTAATTATGAATCCTGAGACACACTTAAAAACAAAAGTACTTATCGTTGGAAAGGGAGTCTCAGGACTCATTTTATGTTATTTACTAGAAAAAAAAGGTATTGAGTGTATAATCTTGAATAAAGAAGTAAATACATCAGCTACTATTCTTGCTGAAACCATACCACCATCTACACTTAATACTTTAAAAAACATTGGCTTACTTACTCTATTTGAAAAATGTGCCAACAAAACATATGGCTACCAGTCACTATGGAATGATATATTTCATACTGAAGATTTCTTTACACATAACCCTTTTAAATATGGATTAAAATTAAACAAAAGAAAGGTTATTTCAGAACTAGAGAAAAAAGTAAAATCAAGGATAATAAACTATAACCATCTAAAAAGTATTACATCAACAACTACATCCGTTCAATTAAATGATGCTAAATACAGTATTGATAGTAAATTAATTATTGATGCTAGTGGACGAAATCGAGCTATTTTAAATTTCTTAAAAATACCGATAGTTTCCTATGATGCTAACATTGCTTTTATATGTTATTTACCAAAAACTAACGAATCACTCAAATATGGTTTTTTTACTGAAACTTTTGAAAATGGTTGGGGTACAATCTCTGATTTAAATGAAACTACAAGAATCATGACCCTTTACTCCTCAAAAAATGATAAATTTTATAAAGAATTAAAATCTTTTACAAAATGGCACGAAATATTAATTAATACTCAAATTTTAAAAAAACATTTACCTACTGGTCACTTTAAAGTTACTGGAAGACTAGCCAACTCTTCTATTCCTCAAAAAACTGTGGGTGATAATTGGTTAGCTATTGGTGATGCAGCCATGGCTTTTGATCCTATTTCTTCACATGGAATATCTAATGCTATATTTTGCTCTTTAAAAGCAAGTGAAAGTATTAATGATATAATTACTAAAAACGATACAACTTCTTTTAATAAATACCAAGAAACAATACATGCTATTTATAATGAATACTTTAACATAAAAGAAAAACTATATACTTAAAATAAAAAAGACAACAAATTCATGTTGTCTCTTTCTCCCCTTAAAAAATGAACGACTTAGCCTAACCAAGCATTCATCATCCATAATGTTTTTTCTTGCTCTGAAATAAAATCACTCATCATAGAATTTGTTCCTTCATCGTCTGCTTCATCTGATAAATCTAAAATACTTCTCTCAATTTTTAACAATTCAGATAATGACTCAACTATTAATTCAACAGCTTTGACGTCTTCATAAATATTTTTTCCTACAGGAACCTTAGCTAAACTACTATAATCTTTAAAAGTATGTAAAGGCACTCCTTGTAAAGTTAAAATACGTTCAGCAATTAAATCTACTTTTTCCTGTGCATCAGTATAAAATTCCTCAAATTTAACATGCAATTCAAAAAAGTTTTTTCCTTTAATATTCCAGTGCAACCCTCTTACATTTTGATAGTATATTTGAAAATTTGCTAATAAAACATTTAATTCTTCTACTAAATTTTCTGTCTTTTTTTTATCTAATCCTAATATCGTAATTTCCATATCTTATTGATTTTGTGTCGCTATTTTTAGCTAGTTCAAAATTATTACAATTTTAATGAGTAAAACCATAAATTCAATTGATTGTTTTAATATCTTTATCAAAAAATATTATAGAATGACTATTACTCAACTAAAATATACATTAGCTGTTGCTGAATATAAAAATTTCACAGTTGCTGCTGAACATTGCTTTGTTACACAACCAACTTTAAGTATGCAAATTCAAAAATTAGAAGACGAATTAGATGCAAAAATTTTTAATAGATCAAAAAAACCCATTGAATTAACAGAAGTTGGAAAAAAAATTATTGAACAAGCCAAAGTAATTGTCGATGAAAGTAATAGAATTATTGATATTGTACATCAACAAAAAGGCTATGTTGGTGGAGAATTTAAATTAGGAATCATACCTACAATAATGCCTACATTATTACCTATGTTCCTTAAAACTTTTAATCGAAATTATCCGAAAGTTCAATTAATCATTGAAGAACTTACAACAGAAGAAATTGTACGTAAATTAACTGACGGTCATATTGATGCTGCCTTAGCTGCTACTCCTCTTGAAAATGAAGCTATAAAAGAACGTGTATTATACTACGAACCATTTGTTGGCTTAGTTCCGGAAGAACACAAACTTTTTAGTCAAAATAAAATTAAAGTGGATGAACTTGAAGTAGATGATATTTTATTACTTGAGGATGGGCATTGCTTTAAAGACAGTGTTATTAATTTATGTAGAACAAATAAAAAGAATAGAAATTTGCAATTCCAACTTGAGAGTGGAAGCTTTGACACCCTTATTAAACTTTCTAAAGATGGTTTAGGTATGACCCTTTTACCTTACTTAAATACGTTAGATTTACATGAGCAAGATAAAAAGCACTTACGTGAGTTTGAAACACCACCTCCAGCCCGTGAGGTAAGTTTACTATATCACAAATCTCAGTTGAAAATGCAACTTATTGAAGCCTTAAAAAGCACGATAGATAGTGTTATTAGAGGTGCAATTGCCTTTAGTGATGTAGAAATTATTAGTCCTTTACAAAAAGGATAAAGATTTATTTTAAAAAGTACAAAAAAACCATTTTAAATATAAAATGGTTTTTTTGTACTTTTTAAAATTTATACTCAGACAGTGGCTTCGGAAACTTCTCAGGGTTTTCAGCCAAATGATAACGCGGGTCATCAATATCTTCTATAATAATATCATGAAAAGTATCACTAGCTTTATACATTAGTACCTTACAGTCTTCACTTAAATGTTTTAAAATTATTTTTTTACCTGCAGCTTGATATTTTTCAACTAAATTAAAAATAGCTTCTATTGCTGAATGATCAGATACACGCGACTCTATAAAATCTATTTCAACTTTATCTGGATCGTTTTTAATATCAAACTTTTCATTAAAGGCTGTTATACTTCCAAAAAATAATGGTCCCCAAATTTCATAAACTTTAGTACCATCTTCTTTAGTTCGCTTTCTTGCTCTAATTTTTCTTGCATTTTCCCATGCAAAAACCAATGCTGAAATTATAACCCCTACAAAAACAGCTATTGCTAAATCGAAAAAGACTGTTACAGCAGATACAATAATTAAAACAAACGCATCTGTTTTAGGAATCTTATTCATTATTCTAAAACTAGACCACGCAAAAGTTTCTATAACCATCATGAACATCACCCCAACTAAAGCAGCAATAGGTACTTGTTCAATATATTTATCAGCAAATAAAATAAATGTTAATAAGGTTAAAGCCATTGTTACTCCAGACAGTTTTCCTCTACCTCCTGCATTTATATTAATAACTGTTTGACCAATCATTCCGCATCCTCCTGTTCCCCCAAACAAACCACTTACCATGTTTCCTGCTCCCTGAGCGACACACTCTTTATTTCCATTTCCTCGAGAGTCAGTTAGCTCATCCACCAAATTCATTGTCATAAGCGTTTCTATTAAACCAACTGAAGCCGCTAAAAATGAATAAGGCGCTATAAATTTTAATGTATCTAAATTAAAAGGAAGATTGCTCCACAATTCTAATAAATTTAATTTTTTAGACAATTCATCGAAACCATTTAAGCCTGCTCCTCCTCCATCTCTAATAAAATCTCCAACATTAATAGAATTTATTCCTCCAAAAATAACGACAAAAGAAACTATTAATATCGCTGTTAAAGCAGCTGGAATTTTGGTAGTAATTTTAGGCAACCCCCACACAATGAGCATTGTTAATAATACTAAGCCTATCATGGTATATAATTTTTCTCCTTGCATAGTAGATTTAACTACACCACTATCTTTTACAGAATAAAAACCAGTATCGCTAATGTTAAACACAACCTTTTTGTTTTCAGGATTGAATACCTGACCTTCAGATATTACAAATGCTTCTTTATTTGTTTTTAAATTAATTACAGATTTTTCTTTTATAGTATATAAAACAGTACCAGACATTACATCTTTAACTTCATTATTAACTACAGTATACACAAGTTCTTTAGAATCTGTTTTACGTTTATTTTGCCCAAATAAATCTTTAGAATTTTCTTTAAACATTCCTAGCTGAGCCATAAAAATAACTATCGCAAGTCCATTTACAAACCCCATCATTACTGGGTGAGGTATTAATCTCACAAACTTCCCTAGTTTGAAAACGCCAGCGAGAACTTGTATCACTCCCATTAAAACAACAGCAGCTAGCAAATAGAAATATCCCATATTTTCTACTGGAGAATCAAATAAAAGACCTTTAGCATGCCCTTCTTGAATCATATGAACAAAAATAACAGCCACAGCACCAGCTGCTCCAGAAATAAGACCTGGACGACCTCCAAAAATTGCTGAAATTATACCAACTACAAACGCTCCAAACAATGCTACTATAGGGCTAATCTGGGCTACAAAGGCAAAAGCAACTACTTCGGGTATCATTGCCAAAGAAACCGTTATACCAGCTAACGTATCATCTTTTATCTTAATCTTCTTATTTTTAATGTATTTCATCATAATATTTCGAGGCTGTTCTAAAAGGTGGCAAATGTAAAGATAATTTTATTGATTTACTTTTATGTTTCATTAACTTTAATTTTGCCAACGTATTTTTTTGTCTTAATTTTGAATATTGAAACTATCAAACAAAAATTGGTAGCAACAATGAGCAGAAAAACACTACTTACCTCAAAAGAAATTGAAATCATTCTGCATCGATTAGCCTGTCAGTTAATCGAAAACCATAACGATTTTTCTAATACAGTACTAATAGGTATTCAACCAAGAGGAACCTACTTAGCGCAACGTTTAGCAAAATTATTAAAGAATGATTACGGAATAAACGATTTACAATTAGGTTTATTAGATATAACTTTTTATCGTGATGATTTCCGAAGAAGAGATGAACCCCTTGAAGCAACTACCACTGAAATTAACTTTCTTATAGAAGGTAAAAATGTTGTTTTTATTGACGATGTATTGTATTCAGGTAGAAGCGTTAGATCAGCACTAACGGCTATTCAATCCTACGGAAGACCCGAAAACATTGAATTACTTGTATTAATAGATCGTAGATTTAGTCGCCATTTACCGATTCAACCTAATTATAGAGGTAGACAAGTAGATGCCATCAATGAAGAAAAAGTAGTAGTTCATTGGAAGGAAACTCACAAAAAAGATACCATTTACCTAGAAAACAAGCAATAATGCTTGATATAGTTATGATAAAAAAATTACACTAGAATGAAGCAATTAAGTGTTGAACATTTATTAGGTATAAAATACCTAAATAAAAATGATTTAGATATTATTTTTGAAACTGCCTCTCATTTTAAAGAAGTTATAAATAGGCCCATAAAAAAAGTACCTTCATTAAGAGATATTACAATCGCTAATTTATTTTTTGAAAACAGTACTCGTACAAAGTTATCATTCGAATTAGCGGAGAAAAGACTATCTGCTGATGTAATTAATTTTTCTGCTGGACAATCATCTGTTAAAAAAGGAGAAACACTCATAGACACTGTGAATAACATATTGTCTATGAAAGTTGATATTGTTGTAATGCGTCATTCGAATGTTGGAGCAGGTATTTTCTTATCAAACCATGTAGATGCTAAAATAATTAACGCTGGTGATGGTACTCATGAACATCCTACTCAAGCATTATTAGATAGTTTTTCTATGCGTGAAGCCTTAAATAGTAATTTAAAAGGTAAAAAAATTGTAATTGTTGGAGATGTTTTACATTCACGTGTGGCTTTATCTAATATTTTTGCCTTACAACTACAAGGTGCTGAAGTAAAAGTATGCGGGCCAACCACTTTAATTCCTCGCTATATCTCTAGTTTAGGAGTCAAAGTTGAGACGAATTTAAAGAAAGCTTTAGAATGGTGCGATGTTGCTAATGTTTTACGTGTGCAGCATGAGAGAATGGATATTAAGTATTTTCCTTCAACAAGAGAATACACGCAATTATTTGGTATCAATAAAGAAATCTTAGATAATCTTGGTAAAAAAATTGTTATTATGCATCCTGGACCTATTAACAGGGGGGTAGAATTAACAAGTGATGTCGCTGATAGTGATCAATCTATTATTTTAAATCAAGTAGAAAACGGTGTAGCAGTTAGAATGGCTGTTATTTATTTGTTAGCGCAACAAATAAAACGGTAACCTATGAATATATCTCAAAAAAATAATTACACTTTGATTTCATCCGATGCATCCTCTTTTGATGTATTCATTGAAAATTTTGATAAAAATCATAAAAATCTCAAAGAAAAACATTTAATTATTGAAATTTCTCCTAAAAATAATTTCACCGAAAAGAATATTTTAGTATTTTTGAAATACGCTGAATTACATCAACAAAGTGGCACATCTTTTGTTGTTATATGTAACGAGGTTAATGTTGATAATTTTCCAGAATCATTCAATATAGTTCCAACATTAGTTGAGGCTGAAGATATTATTGAAATGGAAGAGATTCAACGTGATTTAGGTTTTTAACCTTGTAACTATTCATAACCCCCTTAATGAATTATTTATGACGAAAAAATTACTATTAATTATATTCTTTTTTGTTTCTTTTTCTATCTTTTCTCAACAGAAAAGTATTAGTAAATTAGTAGCATCTCCTAACCCTTTTACAAATAACACTACGATTTTTTTCAACATAAATAATAATCAACCAGTGTTATTAACTGTTAAAAATGTTTTGGGAAAAACAGTTTTTAGTGAAAAGTTAAAAGGTAAAAAAGGTAAAAATTCATTTCCTTTTAGACGTAATGATTTAAAGGCTGGAATGTATATCTATGCAATACAAACTAATAAAGAAGTAATCTCTAAACGCTTTGTTATTAAATAATAATGAGTTTAAACCTTACCATTCTTGGGTGTCACTCAGCCACCCCCCGTGTAAATGCTCACCCAACGTCTCAATATTTAGAAATAAATAATAGACATTTTTTAATAGATTGTGGTGAAGGTACTCAACGCCAAATGCGCAAATACAAAATAGGGTTTTCTAAAATTAATCATATTTTTATTTCTCATTTACATGGAGACCATTTTTTTGGATTAATTGGATTAATATCTACTTTTGGTATTTTAAATAGAGAGAAGGATCTACACATTTATGGTCCGTAAAGGAATAAAGGAAGTTACAGTATTACAATTAAAACTTTCTAAATCATGGACAAAATACAATATAATATTTCATGAATTATCATCTAGTGAAAGTGAATTAATTTTTGAAGATGATAAAGTATCTGTCCGTACTATACCTCTTAGCCACAGAGTATACACAAATGGTTATTTATTTACTGAAAAGCCTAAATTAAAAAAACTCCATATTGAAAATATCAAGCAGTATGATGAAATTGATACGTGTGACTATCATAATTTAAAAGCTGGCAAAGATTTTACCTTATCTACTGGAGAGGTAATTCCTAATTTAAAATTAACCATTGAACCTTCAAAACCTAAAAGTTTTGCTTTTTGTAGTGACACTGAATATAAACCTGATATAGTACCTATAATTAAAGGTGTAGATGTATTATACCATGAAGCTACTTTTTTGAAGAATAGAGAAGATTTATGTGATAAAACAAAACATTCTACAGCTGAACAAGCTGCATCCATTGCAAATCAAGCAAATGTGGGTAAATTAATTATTGGTCATTATTCAAGTAGGTACAATAATATCAATGATTTTAAAAATGAAGCGCAAACTGTTTTTGAAAATGTTGAATTGGCAGAGGCTGGAAAACGTTATTCTATTGACTCTTTTCCTATTGAAGTTTTAAATTAGTACTGCCCTGTTGAAAGCAACACTAGAGTGCATGCTAATTCTGTTTTAACACCGTTTTTTTCAAGTAAATTTTTCAACTCACTATTCTCTGTTCCTGGATTAAAAATTACTCTATTTACATTTAAACTGATAATGTAATCATAATATATTACCTGATTCTTGGCACTTAAATATAATGTAACAGTATCTATATCATTAAACATTATTTTTTCTGTAACAACTTCAACTTCATTAACACGACCTTGCCTATTACCTATTGCTTTTACATTAACCCCCTTACTATCAAGTAATTTTATGGCTTTATTTGAATATCTGTCTTCTTTTAAAGAAGCACCTAAGACTAAAGTTGTGTTTTTCATGCCTGTTAATAATACGTTAAATAAAGTTAATTAAGGTAACAAAAATGTAATACCCTAAGTCTAATAGTTATTAAGATAATTCAAAATTACACAAAAATAACAAAATGAAAAAAATACTACTACTACTTTTAACCATACTGTGTATCAATACACATGCTCAAATGTCTAAAAGTAATTTATCTAAACCAGGATCTGTCTACGGAAAAATTATTGATAAAACTACCAAAGAGCCGTTACCATATGTTAATATCATAATCAAGGATCTATCAAAAAAAATAATAACAGGAGGAATTACAAATGAAAATGGGGCATTTAGTGTAAAAAGCATCCCTGAAGGTAATAGTTTTGTTGAAATTCAATTTATCGGATATAAAACAATTAATAAACCAATTGCAATTAATAAAAAACGTAAAAAAGTTAATTTAGGAACTATTTCATTATTGGAAGATGCCACAACTTTAGACGAAGTTGAAATACGTGCTGAAACATCTACCGTAACACAAAAAGTAGATAGAAAAGTTATCAATGTAGGTAAAGATTTAACATCTGCGGGGGCCACTGCATCAGAGCTACTAAATAATGTACAATCAGTAAGTGTTGATAGCCAAACAGGAAATATTAGCCTTCGTGGTAATGATAATGTTCGTGTTTTAGTTGATGGCAAACCTACAAATATTAGTGCTGCCCAATTGCTACAACAAATTCCTTCAAGTTCAATTAAAAGTATTGAATTAATCACCAATCCGTCAGCGAAATATAACCCTGAAGGTATGAGTGGTATTATCAATATAATTTTAAATAAAAAAGCAAACATGGGCTTTAATGGTTCAATAAATACAGGAGTTGAAGCTGGACATTATGTTCGTTATAATGGTTCGTTAGATATGAATTATAAAACAGGTAATGTTAATTTTTTTGCTAACTATGGTACACGTTTAGGAAAAAGACATAATTATGGTTATGTTAACCGTACTTCATCTCAAAATATAAACCAAAACTTTGTTTTTGATAATGATAATACATCACATTTATTAAAAGTTGGAGCTGACATATATTTAAATGATAATAATACACTATCAATTTATACTACTCAAAATTGGTTTGATGGTTTAGCTACTGGATCAACTATAGTAAGAAATAATGGAGTTTTACTTACTAACGCTCCTACTATATCTGAATCTGAAAGTAATTCTAGTGCTTATAATTTTAACTATAAATTAGATTTTGACAAGAAAGATCATAATATTGAATTTGAAGCTAACTTTTCTAATTCAAAATCACCAGAAGTTGCTGAATTTAATGAACTAATTAACCCTAGTGACAAGTCTTTAAACTATAATAATAGTGTTACTAACAATAGAGAAAACACCTTACTTAATTTAGATTATACGAATCCTGTTTCAAAAAATGGTAAACTTGAATTAGGTGCTGAAGTTAGAATAAACAAAACCTCTAATAGCATTATTACAGATCAAGAAAACCTAAACAACTCTTCTTTTAGTTATGATAGAAATATTTTTTCTTCATATATAACTTATAGCCATAAGTTTAATAAGATAACAATGCAAGTAGGAGCTCGTTTAGAGCAATATGAAATAGAAGGAAATTTTGTAAACGGAACTTCAACGGCTATGATTACAGATGATATTTTCACTGTATACCCATCAGCCTTTTTCACCTATAACCCATCAGATAAAAATCAGTTTCAATTGAGCTATAGTAGAAGAGTTGACCGTCCAGGTATTGGGCAATTAAACCCTATTAGAGAATGGAGCACTCCTTTAATAACATCAATAGGAGAACCAACACTTCGTCCTCAATTTACAAACTCTTTTGAAGTTAATTATACACGAAGAATAAAAGGAGGTTCTCTAACTTTTGGAACTTTTTATAGAAAAATAAATGATAACATATCTAGATTAACCTATAAAGACCCATTAGACACTAATGTTCCTAAAATAAAGCAAATTTTATCGTTCATTAACTTTCCTGATAACGATGCTTATGGTTTGGAATTTTCTGCAAATTATAGAATTGCAAAATGGTGGAGAGCAAATGCTAGTTTAGACTTTTATTCTCAATCTCAAAAAGGTATTGTGAACTACAAGGAAGCTGATGAAAGAATAACTGATGTAAAAACAAATGTATTCAATTCAAGAATTAGTAACAGTTTTACAGCAACAAAGAACTTACGTTTTCAATTATTTGCTATGTATCGTGGAGGTCAAGATGGAATACAATTTAATAGTAAATCTATGTGGATGCTTAATACTGGAGCAAGCTTAAGAGTATTAAAAGGTAAAGGAAATTTAACACTTAGAGTTAATGATATTTTTAAAGGTATGAGATTTGCTTTTGATGCTGAAACACCATTTACTCAAAACGGCCAATTTAATTGGGAAAGTCAATCAGCTTATATTGGTTTTAACTACCGATTTGGAGGAGGTAAAAATAAAGCCAAATCAAGAAGAAGAAGGGACGATAATGAAAAGCAAGGTAGTGGAGGATTTATTTAATAAAATAACTTAGTATAAATATATAAAAACTTCAGATATTAATTTATCTGAAGTTTTTTTCTTATACTTGCATCCTGTATTTTATGTATATAAAATATACTTCTAGGCTATATAATTTTACCTCTTATCCTTTATTAGCTAATTGATAAAATATCAATTATCATTATATCTTCAAATTTTTATATTAGTGTTAATATTTAAGATGAAAAAATTATTATTTGTAATTTTATATTTAAACTCACATTTATTATCCTCCCAACAAACAAGTTTAGGAGAAATTTCTGGGAATATTTTAAATAAGGAAAATCAAACTGCAGTTCCGAATGCCACTATAGTTTGTATGACATCAGATAAGAAGATTATTTCTGGAGTAATAGCCGACGAACAAGGATATTTTACTATAAAAAAATTACCTTTAAATAAATATATAATTCAAATCAAATTCATTGGTTTTGCAACTTTAAACAAAAATGTTACTTTAAATACCAATACTCCCAAAATTAATCTTAAAAATCTATATTTAGTTAATAAAAACACCGAATTAAAAGATATTGAAATACGTGCAGAAGAAACAAATGTTATTCAAAAAGTTGATAGAAGAATAATAAATGTAGGGAAAGATTTAATTGCAACTGGAAGTAACTCTTTACAAATGCTACAAAATATCCCCTCCGTTAATGTTAATTTACAAACTGAAACTATTTCTTTGAGAGGGAATGAAAATGTTAGTGTTCTAATCAATGGAAAGCCTTCTAACATAAATACTTTACAGCTATTAAAACAAACTCCATCTTCTTTAATTAAGCAAGTTGAAATTATTACTACTCCTTCAGCAAAATATAACCCTGAAGGTATGAGTGGGATTATTAATTTTATTTTAAAGAAAAATGTTGAATATGGTTTTAACGGAACTATTTCAGCTGGATTTGAGCACAGTAAAAATACAAGACCTGATGCTTCTTTAAATATAAATTACAACACTGGAAAAGTAAACTTATTTGGAAACTATAGTTCTAATTTTGGTAAAAACGCTACAATTCAAAAATTAAATAGGATTAACAATGATATAGAACAAAAGTTTGACTTTTTGCACGACTACTCTGATCAAGCATTTAAAATAGGTTCAGATATTTTTCTAGACAAGAAAAATACATTATCACTTTACACCTACCAAACATACAGTAATTCTATTTTATACACCAACTCATTTTCACGTATAAATACCATAATTTTAAATGCCCCAAACCAATCAAAATATAATGAATCAGAACAAAATTATAATGTAGATTATAAATTAACAACTAACAATGAAGGCGAAAGTGTTGAATTAGAAATTAATTATAGTATCCATAAAAATCCTGAAGAATCAATTAACAGACTACTTCAAGATACAAATAATAAGCTATTTAATTATACTAACTCAATTTTAGATACTAAAAAATCATGGCTAATAAATTTAGATTATGAAAAACCAATTTTTAAATCAACCGAATTAGAATTAGGTATTGAATACAGAGAGCAAAGAGTAGTAAGCTCAATTAAAACTAACCAATTTATTGAAATTGGAAATCCAATTTCACTGCAACCCAAAGGAAACACCGAGTTTAACTACAATAGAAGCATGTATTCTGGATATTTCACTATAAATAGCAACTTTAAAAAGTGGTCCATTCAAGCAGGTATTAGATTAGAGCAATATACCGTTGATGGATTATTTTCAAATACACAACAAAATATTTCTTCCATTTATTCAGATAAAATTTTTAGTATATATCCATCTGCCTTTTTAAGTTACCATATTACAAAAAAAGATGATATTCAACTAGCATATAGCAGGCGTGTAGACAGACCCTCAATACACCAAGTTACTCCTATACAAGAATGGGTAAGTCCTTTAACTACCTCAGAAGGTAATCAAAATTTAACTCCTCAATTTACAAATTCAATTGAGCTGAATTATTCTAAATCTTTTAATAAGGGATCAATTACTCTTGGTACATTTTATCGTAAAATTTCTAATAAAATTGGTAGAACCATACAAAAAGATGCCAATTCTTCAAATAAACAGATCTTTTCTTATGTAAATTATAATGCTGCTAACAGCTACGGAATAGAAATATTTGGAAACTATAAGGCCTTTTCTTGGTGGAAAATTAGCCCACAAATAGAAACATACATTCAAAACTCAGAGGGAGTTATTAACACTAAAAACGAACAAGTTAAAAACACTCTTTTTAAATCAACTTTAAATAATAACTTTAAAGTAAACAAGAAAATACGACTACAATTGACTGCCGTATGCAGAGGGAAAAGTAAAAATATACAATTTGAGGTACAGCCTTACACAATGATTAATGTTGGAGCTAGTTTAAGTATTTTAAAAAATAAAGGAACCATAACACTAAGAGGTACTGATGTTTTTAATGGACTTAATTTCGATTATTTCTCTGAAAACCCTTTTTTAGAAAAAGGAAACTATAACCTTGAGTACAATTCTTTTTATTTAGGATTTAGGTATAATTTTGGTGGATCTAAAAATAAATCAAGAAAAAGAAAACATCGAGATGAAAATGAAACTGATGGAGGTCTATTTTAAGCGATATCAAATTGTTATTTCTTTATTAAAAATTTGAAAATTTGTTAAAATAATATGTATTAAAATAAAATTAACATAAAAAAATAAAAAATACACAATAAAAACAACAAATAGTTGTTTTTGAAATAATTAACCCTCTAATTATTTCAAAACAATGAAAAAACTAATCAATTTTACCTTAACAATGACACTTACAATACTAGTGTCATTTAACATTTTTGCTCAGAAGCAAAAAATGTTCTACGCAACAATGGGAACCACTGATGCTGTAAACTTAAAGAAAAACCATCCTAAAGATGTAAAAATTATAAAATCTTACAGTGATTACAGTGTGGTAATGTTAAACAATACCTCAGCAGAAGAACTTCATCATACTGGATTAAGGCATGGACCAGGATATTTCCTAGAAAACTCTAAAGAAGAAGCCTTAAAAGCCATAGAAAAAATACAAATAATCAAAAAAAGGAAACAATCAAGATCCAAAAGAACTATCCCACTTAGCATTACACAAGATCAACTAGTTAATCAAAGTTTAAATCTTGTAAATAATACTAATATAAAAAACCAAATTACACAATTAGAAAGTTATGGAACTAGATACCATACCTACTCTTCCGCTCAACAATCCGCAGTAGATTTAAAAAATAAATGGGAAAATATGAGCAGTGCTAGAAGTGACATTTCAGTGAAGCTAGTTAATCATTCAAACACACCAATGTCTTCAGTAGTTATGACAATTACAGGTTCTGAAAAACCAGATGAATACGTTATTTTGGGTGGGCACTTAGATTCTACTTCAAGAGAAGGAAATGCAAACGCTCCTGGTGCTGATGACAATGCTTCAGGAATTGCTACAATAACTGAAGTAGCTCGAGTATTATTGAGTATGAATTACAAACCAAAACGTACAGTTGAGTTTATGGCTTTCGCTGCTGAAGAAATAGGTTTAGTAGGTTCTAAAGAAATAGCAAGAGATTATAAAAATAGAAATGTAAATATCATTAGTTATTTACAATTAGATATGACTAACTACAAAGGTTCTACAAATGATATTTACATTACAACAGATTCTTATAATAGTACTTCTTTAAATAACTATTTAACTCAATTAATCGAACCATTATAACTCTTCTGGCACCCATAAAATTACTTATGGTACATCTCGTTGTAATTATGGTTGTTCTGATCATCATAGTTTTGCCCAACAAGGATATGAAACTGCTTTTCCTATAGAAGCTACACTAAGCGAATCAAACCCTTATATTCATACCGCTAAAGATACCTCTTCAAGGTTTCCTACAGCTAATGCTACTCACGCTGCCAAGTTTGCTAAACTTGCTTTAGAATATCTTATTGAAATTTCCAATGCTGGATCAGGTGGTGGTGGTGAGCCTACATATTGTAGTTCTAATGGACAAAATACATCTGATGAATACATTAGTAATGTGAATATAGGTACAATAAACAACACTTCTAATCAAGGTACCAATGGATATTCAAACCATACAGCAATTTCAACAAATTTAGAAAAAGGGAAATCACAAACGATTACAATAACTCCAAAATGGACAAGTACGACTTACAATGAAGGATATGGGGTTTTCATAGATTATAATAATGATGGTGATTTTTCAGATTCTGGTGAAACAGTATGGACAAAATCACCATCCAAACAAACACCTGTCTCTGGTTCATTTACTGTACCTTTAACTGTATCAGAAGGAAAAAAAAGAATGCGTGTTATTTTAAGATATAATACCATTCCAACTTCATGTGGATCTTATAATTATGGAGAAACTGAAGATTATACTGTAAATATAACACCAGCACAAACAGACACTCAACCTCCAACTTCTCCCAGTAACTTAGTTGTTTCCAATATTTCGCAAACAACTTTAACTTTAAACTGGACAGAATCAAGTGATAATATAGCTGTGACTGGCTACGATATTTACCAAGGGGCTACAAAACTAGAAACTGTTACTTCCCCTTCTTACAATGTATCAGGATTAATTGCAAATACGGCTTATACGTTCTCTATAAAAGCAAAAGATGCCGCTGGAAATATTTCACCAAAGAGTAATGAAGCTAATGTAACAACCTTAGATAATTTACCTACTTATTGTAATTCAAAAGGAAAAAGAATCACGTATGAATGGATTGACTATGTTTCTTTTGGAGGTATGACTAATACAACAACAGCAAACGAAGGCTATGGCGATTTTACATCAAAAATAGCCACTGTTACCCAAGGAAGTACTAATCAAATTATAGTTAGTGCAGGTTTTAGTAGTACCTCATATAATGAATATTTCACTGTTTGGATTGATTACAATAGAAATGGTACTTTTGAAAGTAATGAAAAAACTACAATCGGCTCATCTAGTTCAGCAGGAAACAGAACAGCAAATATCTCAATTCCAACAACTGCTACCTTAGGTCAAACACGAATGCGTGTTTCTATGAAATATAATGGATCCCCTACAGCTTGTGAAACATTTGCTGATGGTGAAGTAGAAGACTATACAGTTAACATTATTAGTTCATCAATAAATCCTATCAGTAAATCTGATATTTGTTCAAAAGCAAATTCATATGATAGCTCAATAAGCTATAATGAAAAAGACCTTGTTTCTTATGCAGGCTCTTTATATCAAAGAACAAATAATGGATGGGATCGAATTGGAGATTGTATTACTTCTGAAAGAAATAGTATTGAAAGCAATTTAATATTAGCAAATGATAATTCTTTGCTAAACATATACCCAAACCCATCTAGTCAGAAAAACATAACAATAACAGTTAAAAATGAACTTTGGAAGTATGGCACTGTACTTCTTTTTGATATAAAAGGAAACATCCTAAAAGAGTTAAAGTTAAAAGAAAAATCTACTTTCGTAAACACTACAAAGCTTAGTACAGGAATTTATTTCTTAACTCTATTTAATAACTCAAAAAGCTATTCTAAAAAACTAATTATTAAATAACTAGTTATTAAATCATAAAAAAACCGTGTGAAAATTCACACGGTTTTACTTTTATTTTATAAAAAAATTACCAACGAATAACTACTGACCCCCAAGTAAATCCGCTACCAAAGGCAGCTAATACAACCAAATCTCCTTCATTAATTTTTCCTTTTTCCCAGGCTTCAGTTAAAGCTATAATTACTGATGCAGCTGTAGTATTTCCATATTTTTGGATATTATTATACACCTTGTCATCTGCCAATTGAAATTTCTTTTGGATAAATTGAGCTATACGTAAATTCGCTTGATGAGGAATTAACATATCAATATCTTCTTTTTGTAAATTATTAGCCTGTAAACCTTCAACAATTGCTTCAGAGAAGCGAACAACAGCATGCTTAAAAACAAATTGTCCATTCATATATGGAAAATAAGAAACGTCATTAGGGTCATTAGCTTCTAATATTTCAGGTACCCAACGTCCAGTTGATGGTCCTTCTAGCGCTAATTCTTTTGCATGCTTTCCTTCAGAGTGTAAATGAGAAGACAATATCCCTTTCCCTTCTTCTTCACATCTTGACAATACTGCTGCTCCTGCACCATCACCAAAAATAACAGTTACACCTCTACCTCTAGTAGATCTTCTAAACCACCTGAATGATTCTCTGACCCTATAACTAAAATATTTTTATACATCCCAGTTTTAATAAACTGATCAGCAACTGAAAGAGAGTATATAAAACCAGAACATTGATTACGTATATCTAAAGCACCTATAGTTGGCATATCTAGCATATCCTGAACACGCACTCCTCCTCCAGGGAAATACATGTCTGGACTTAAAGTAGCAAACACAATAAAATCTATATCGTCTTTTGTTAAACCTGCTCTTTCAATAGCTATTTTAGCTGCTTTAGCTCCCATTGAAGAAGTGTTATCTCCTGTTTTTGGGTCAATCCAACGACGCTCTTTAATTCCAGTTCTCTCCTGAATCCATTCATCACTAGTATCCATCCACTGGGTTAAGTCATCATTAGTTACCACGTTGTCAGGCACGTAATACCCTAATCCTGTAATTTTTGAACTATACATAATTTTATATGTTATTTTTTACTTTTATTCAAATGCGTAGCTTGTAAAAGTAGTAATTTTTAACTTTTCATACAAAAACAATCACTATCGTCATTTAATATGCCATCTTGTCACATATATCATTTTGGTATTTTTTTTGACAATAGAATTAACCAGAAAATAATATCAAATAAAATATATAAATTATGAGTAAAGGAAACATTAATGTATCGGTAGAAAATATATTTCCTCTGATTAAAAAGTTTTTATATTCTGATTACGAAATTTTTTTACGTGAGTTAATCTCTAATGGTACTGATGCTACTACTAAGTTAAAACATTTAATATCTATTGGTGAAGCTAAAACTGAGCTAGGAGATGCTAAAATTGAAATCAGTATTGATAAAGATGCAAAAACACTGACTATTAAGGATCAAGGTTTAGGTATGACTGCTGATGAAGTAGAAAAGTATATCAATCAAATTGCATTTTCAGGAGCTGAGGAGTTTTTAGAAAAATATAAAGATGATAAAAATGAAACTGGTGTAATTGGACATTTCGGTTTAGGTTTTTATTCTGCTTTCATGGTAGCTGACAAAGTTGATTTAATTACAAAGTCTTTTAAAGATGAGCCAGCCGCTCACTGGACATGTGATGGTTCTCCTGAATATACTTTAGTAGAGCACGACAAAACTGACAGAGGTACTGAAATTATTTTACATATTGCTGATGACTCTACTGAGTTTTTAGAAGAATCTAAAATTTCAGGTTTATTAAATAAATACAATCGTTTTAATCAAGTACCTATTAAATTTGGAACCAAACAAGTAAACGATCCTGACTTTACACCTCAAACAACTACAGATAAAGACGGAAAAGAAACTACTGAGCCACATAAGCAAATTGATGTTGATAACATTATTAACAACACAAACCCAGCTTGGACCAAAAAGCCTGCTGATTTGGAAGCTGAAGATTATACAAACTTCTACCGCGAATTGTATCCAATGCAATTTGAAGAATCTTTATTTCATATTCATTTAAATGTTGATTATCCTTTTAACTTAACAGGTATTTTATTCTTCCCTAAGTTGTCTCAAAACTTAGACATGCAAAAAGATAAAATTCAGTTGTATCAAAACCAAGTTTTTGTAACAGATAATGTTGAAGGAATTGTTCCTGACTTTTTACAGATGCTAAAAGGGGTTATTGATTCTCCAGATATCCCTTTAAATGTATCTCGTTCATATTTACAAGCTGATGGGGCTGTGAAGAAGATATCTGGATACATTACTAAAAAAGTTGCAGATAAATTAAGTTCATTATTCAAAAAAGATCGTGCCGATTTTGAACAAAAATGGAACGATATTAAGGTTATTATTGAATATGGAATGCTATCGGAAGATAAGTTCTTCGATAAAGCTAAAAAGTTTGCTTTATATCCTACAGTAAATGATAATTTTTTCACTTTTGATGAATTAATTGAGAAAACTAAAGATGCTCAAACGGATAAAGATGGGAATCACATCATTTTATATGCAGCTAATAAAGAGGCGCAACACAGTTATATACAAGATGCTACAGCAAAAGGATATGAAGTTGTTATATTAGATTCTCCAATTGTATCACACTTAATGCAGAAACTTGAAACTTCTGGTGAATCTAAAGTTCAATTTACACGTGTTGATTCTGATTTTATTGATAATTTAATTAAAAAAGATGATACTGTTATCTCTAAATTAACTGATGAAGAGAAAGAATCTTTAAAACCAGTTATTGAAGGTGCTGTTAACAACAAAAGCTATACTGTTCAATTAGAAGCTATGGACTCTTCTTCTTCACCTTTCTTAATTACTGTCCCAGAATTTATGCGTCGTATGAAAGAAATGCAAGCTTCTGGAGGAGGAGGTGGAATGATGGGAATGGGTAACTTACCAGAAATGTATAATTTAGTTGTAAATACAAATCACCCATTAGTTTCAGAAATTTTAACCGCTGAAGAAGACAAGAAAAAAGAACTAATAACGCAAGCTTTTGATTTAGCTAAACTATCTCAAAACTTATTACATGGTGAAGAATTAACTAACTTCATCAAACGTTCTTACGAGTTAATTAAATAAGAATTCGTTATCATAATAAAAAAGCCTCTTTATAAATTATAAAGAGGCTTTTTCTATTAATTTATTCTATCCAATTTTTAAACTCTTTAACACGCTCTCTGCTTACAATAATTTCGGCTTCATTATACGTATGCAGTTTCAGTTGTAATCTTGAATTAGTGTACGATATTATATCTTTTATTGCATTTATATGAATTATGTACGTTCTGTTAACTCTATAAAATTGTTCTGGATCTAATTGATCTTGCCAATATTCCAAAGAATGATCTATTAAATAACTTCTATTAGCATTTGTATGAATATAGGTTGCCTTATTTTCTGAATAAAAACATTCTATTTCATCTGTGTGTATAATTTTTATATGCTGTCCTACTTTTATCGTAAAACGTTTTTTATATTTTCTATCAATAGGGTTTATAAGTAACTTCCTTATATCATCAATATTAACCTGTATGTCAGTCTCTTTAGGCTTATTACTTGTAAACTTGTCTACAGCAACTTTAAGTTCATCTTCATCTAATGGTTTTAATAAATAATCTATTGAATTTAATTTAAATGCCTTTAAAGCATATTCATCATAAGCTGTAGTAAAAATGATGGATGATTTTACGGATACTTCTTCAAATATTTCAAAAGATAAACCATCAGACAATTGAATATCTAAAAAAATTAGATCAGGGTGTTCATTTTTTTGAAACCAATTGATTGCCTCTTCTACTGAATGCAACATTTGTTGGGCTTCTAAATTTAAAACTGCTAACATTCTTTGCAATCTTCTTGCAGCAGGCTTTTCATCTTCAATAATTATAATATTCATTATTTACGATCTTCTATATAATGTTATTTTACTTACTATTTATTTATAAACTCCTTTATTTTATCTTCTTCCCATTTATTTCCAAACAGCTTTTTAAATCCAAATACTCTAAAAACATCTAATACTAAAAAAACTCCCCAAATACCCCATAATGGATAATGGTCGGTACCATTTTCAGCAAACTTATTACTAACTCGCAGTCCATCAAAAATTCTTACTACAATATCAAAATAATTCGATATAAAAATAAATGCTAAATTAACAATTAAATATGCTGATAAAACTCTTTTAATTCTTTTACTCTTTGTTCAGCTTTAATTCTTTTACTATCTAACTTCATGATACTTACTATTGATTATCCATGTACTCTTGTATTTTACGTTCTTCCCAATTTTTACCCAAAAAGAAATTAAAACCAAAAACTTTAAATGTATGAAATACTAAACCTATTCCCCAGAAAAACCAAATAGCAAAAGTTCCAAAATCAAAAAAAGATTCCTGAAAAGTTTCTCCATTACCAACATTTCTAACTATCTTTCTTGTACTTATAAATATATTAACTACTATATAGACAGACAGATGAATATAATATTTTTTTAATTCTTCAACTCTCTTTTGGGCTCTAAAATATTTCTGTTCTTTTGTATAATTATCTGTTTCCATTTTGATTACATTTAGTTTATTATTCGTTGTTTTTCATATACTCATCTATCTTGCGTTTTTCCCAATCTTTATTAAAAAATAAAGAATCTCCATATACTCCTAACCAGTGAAAAAACAATCCTATCCCCCAAAAAATCCAGGTTGAATATATCCCAAAATTTTGTAAAACATCCACTAATGAATCACCATCATCAGACATTAATCCAAAAATTATCATTGATGAAATAAAAATATTAACTACGACATATGAAATTAAATGCCAGTAAAACCCTTTTATTTTCTCTACTTTTTTCTTTGCAAGTAAATATTTATGTTCCTTTCTATAATCTTTCTCCATTGTTAATTATTGTTATTTATATACTCTTTTATTTTATGTTCTTCCCATTCTTTACTATAACCTATTATCTCTGATCCAAAAACAGTAATCCAATGAATAAAAGTCGCCAATAATATTCCCATAACTGGATACCAAAACCAATGAGAATAGGGTGAAAATGTTAAATTAACTGAAACTATAATCGTAATTGAAAGTAAATTTACAAAAGCATGTGTATAAAACGCTTTTATCTTTTTAATCCTTTTTTTGGCTTTTATATATTTTTTTTCTTCTATATAATTCGTGTACATAATTCTCAGTTTTTATCTAAGTATTCTTTAATTTTTTTCTCCTCCCAATCTTTACTAAAACCTAATTTATCAAAACCAAAGGCTCCTAGCCAATGAAAAAAAAGTCCAATTGACATTCCCATAACAGGAAACCAAAACCAATGAAACTGTGGAACAAATCTTAGATTAATAAAAATTAAAAAGGGAATTAATACTATTGTTACTAATAAATGAATATAAAACCCTTTAATTTTTTCTATTCGCTTTTTAGCTTTAGCATACTTGTACTCATAACTATAAATTTTTTCCATTCTATTCTATACTTTTAAAACAACTATTATCTATTTTACTTTTATAAAGCCTCATAATAAGGTTATCAACCATTTTTTAATCGCTTCACTTTCACTACTTATTGGTAGGTGTCCTCTTCCTCCATTAATTCTTTTATTTTACGTTCTTCCCAATTTTTTCCTAAAAACATCCTGTAATTATTTACATCTAAAAAATGGAATACTAAACCTATTCCCCATCCTATCATTGGAAACCAAAACCAATGAAAACCAGATGAAAACTGAAGGTTTATAAATATTAAAAAAGGTATTACTAAACAATACGATATTAAATTTTGGTAGAACTCCTTAAGTTTCTCTACACTTTCTACCGCTTTTACATATTTATTGTTCTCTAAGTTATTTGTATCAATTCTCATATCTTTTACTTTTGTTAACAGTGGTAAACTCACTGTAAATGTTTTATTATCTTTTGTTATTTGCACATTTCTTTTAGTTATCAAACCGTATCTATCTGCAATATTTCTTAACCCTACTTTCGTACTCTTACCTATAGCTTCTTTAGGGTTTATATTATTTTGAACTTGTAAAAAACCTTCTTCTTCATAAATTTTTATTTCTAAAGGTTTATTGGAAGACACAACATTATGTTTTACCGCATTTTCTAATAGTAATTGTAAAGACAAGGGTACTATTTTAAGTTCAGGGTTATTTAATGTTGTTGGAATTGTAAACTTAACCGCATCTTCAAAACGCATTTGTAGTAATTCCATATATGTTTTTGCAAACAATAACTCTTCTTGAATAGGCACTAATTCTTTGTTTCTTTGTTCTAGTACATATCTATAAACTTTAGACAACTTGGTTGTAAATTTTTCAGCTTGATAAGGATTTTCTCCTATTAAAGAGGTTAATACATTTAAACTATTAAACAAGAAATGCGGATCTATTTGACTTTTTAATGTTTCAAATTTTGCTGTTTCTGTTTTGGCTACTATTTGTTGCTGAGTACTTTCTTTTTTAACTGACTCTTTCCAGTTTTTCATAAAACCTCTGGCATGAAAAAGAGCGGCCATTCCTAAAGCTAACATAATAGCAAATAAATGTGTCCAAAATAATTCTCCTTTAAAAAAGTTGGCTATATCTCCATCAAAAATTGCGATATACTGTATATAATGAATTATCAATACTGCAATAACATTAAAAATAACTGTAGTTATAATTCCTGCCCAAACGCGTTCATTTGTTTCTTCAACCCAGCTCCATTTAGAACTTAAGTAATCATTTATATATCCGTTTCCCATTCCTAATATGAATGAATACATTGCTGAAAAAAGAAGAATTATTGCAGCTCCTTTAATACTAAATTGCCTATTAACTATAATAAAAAACACTCCGAAAATTATTGTCATTTTGAAGCAAATCCAAAAATCTTGCTTTAGTTTATCTACTACGTTTTTATTTTCTGTATTCATTCTTATGATATGTTAAAATCTAATTTCTAAAGATACATTATTATCAATAATAGAAAACTTTGCATCTTCATATTGTGGCGGTCCAAAATTCATTACATTATTTGACGCTCCGTAATTTTCTATTGGCATTCCATTAGGTTGAAAATCCATTTTCCCATTATTATTTTTATCATGATAACAAACAATTGCATATTCACCAACTGGTACATCCTTAAATACTACAGTACTCTTACCTTGAATTACTTTTGATGATTTTGCTTTTATTGGCTTTTTCATAAAACTATCTTTAGTGTACAAAGCATAACTTACTCTTCCTTCATTTGATGTTACATTCACAACCGAAGCAGTTATAGTTTTGTTTTGAGCTGAAATACTTTCTATTGTGAATACTATTATTAATACTAAAATACTTGATAAAAATTTCATTTGTTTATGTTTTAAGTTTAATTACACTACAAATATCTAATCATAGTACTGTTTTTTAAATTAAAAACTACCCAACTGTATTATTTTTAGGCTGAATTGTAAGTCCTAATATTATAAATTAAAAAAAATTAACATAATAGTGTAACGTTTCTTATTTTTGAACTACTTATTCATTATCAACAGTTACTAAACTTAGTGCAAACAGAACTCGAAAATAAATTTTTGACAGATTTTGAAAGTAATCAAAATATTGTGCATAAAGTATGTAGAATTTACACTACTAATAAAGACGCACATAATGATTTATTTCAAGAGATAACCATTCAGCTTTGGAAAAATTACAGCAAATTTCGAGGTGATGCTAAATTTAGTACATGGATGTATAGAGTTGCTTTAAACACTGCTATTTCATTATATAGAAAATCGACTAGAACAATAAAAACACAAGATATTAGTGATTTTACTTATAAAATACAGTCTAATGAATATGACGATACAGAAGAACAACAATTAAAAGCATTATACAAAGCTGTTCATAAATTGAATGATATTGATAAAGCTCTTATTTTTTTATATCTAGAAGATAAAGCTTACAAAGAAATTGCTATGACATTAGGTATAAGTGAAGTGAATGCTAGAGTAAAAATGAATAGAGCAAAAGATAAATTAAAAAAAATACTGACACCCTAACGTATTATATGGATGCATTAGATAAATACAAAAAAGCCTGGGATAATCAACCGAAAGAAGCCAATAAGGTTTCTCAGGTAGATATATACAAAATGGCACAATCAAAATCATCTTCTATTGTTAAATGGATTTTTATTATTGGGTTATTAGAACTTATAATTCCTCTATCCATGTACCTTATTTTTGATTTGGACAAATTAGATAAAACATACGCTAAGCTTGGCTTAGTTGATTATGCATATTATTCTCAAGTTATATTATACCCTGTTATCCTTGTATTCTTGTATTTGTTTTATAAAAACTATAAAAACATTTATACTACCGATACTACAAAAGAATTAATGCAAAAAATATTTAAAACCAGAAAAACTGTACGTAACTACATATTTTTAAATTTAGGATATGCTTTCATCACTTTAATCGTTGTTGTTATTGCTTCCGTAAAAACTCAACTTAGTAATTTAGGAACTAAAGAAATAATCATTACCTCTATAGTATCTATCGTATTTGGTATACTTTTAATAGGTGGTATTTGGTTGATATATCAACTATTATATGGAATCTTACTACGAAAATTAAATAAAAACTATAAAGAACTGGCTAAATTAGATAGTCCAAACTAAAAAAAGAGAAGCTTAAAAGCTTCTCTTTTTTAGTTTTAATATGCCTTTAATTCTTTTATCAAAATTGATAACATACTATCAGTAAAATCTAAATGCGTTACTATTCTTATTTTCCCTTCCCCCATAGATATTACTAAAATTCCTTTTTCTTTCATGTTTTCCATAAACTCTTCAGGATTTATAGAGTCATTTACATAAAAAATAATAATATTCGTTTCAATGGGTTCAACTTTTTTCACGAAATGGCAAGATGCTAATACTTCTCCAATTTGTTTAGCCTTATAATGATCTTCTTTCAAACGATCGACATGATTATCTAATGCATAGATAGCGGCTTTAGCTAAAAAACCAGCTTGACGCATTCCTCCTCCAAATAGTTTTCTAACTCTTAGTGCTTTCTCTATATGTTTTTTGGTTCCTATCAAAACAGAACCAACAGGTGCTCCCAACCCTTTAGATAAACAAATAGAGATTGTATCAAACAATTCACCATATTGTTTTGGTGTTTCATTCTTTGCTACAAGCGCATTAAATAATCTAGCCCCGTCTAAATGATATGCTAAATCATTCGATGTAGCTACTTTCTGTATTTTTTTTAACTCCTCAAAATCCCAACAAGCTCCTCCTCCCTTATTGGTTGTGTTTTCCACACAAACTAATCTATTATAAGGTGTATGTATATCATTTCTTCCTCCAACGAAGCTTTCTAATTGTTCAGCTGAAAACATTCCTCTATTTCCATCAATTAAACAAGAAGTAACCCCTGCATTAAATGCAGCTCCTCCACCTTCATAATTGTATACATGTGCCCACTTATCACAAAACATTCTATCTCCAGGTTGGGTATGAATTTTTATAGCCGTTTGATTAGCCATTGTACCAGAAGGGAAAAATAATGCATCTTCCATTCCAAACATACTTGCTACTTTTTCTTGTAATTTATTTACTGTTGGATCAGCTTTAAACACATCATCACCTACTTCAGCACTCATCATTACCTCTAACATTTTTTTTGTTGGTTTGGTAACTGTATCACTTATTAAATTGATTTCCATAAATACGTTTATTCTTTATTAATATTAATAACCTGTTCCTATTGGAGAACCATCTGGCATTTTGAGGCTCCTTTGTTTTTTATATTTTAACGGATTCTTTTTAAAATCTTTAATGATTTCTAGATACTTAATATCCATTAAATTCCTCTTATCCTTATTAGTGAGGTAATCTACTATTTTATTTATTTTATTACTTGTAATTGCCTTTGCTTGTAAATATATATTTTTGTCTACTAATATCGAAAACATTCCCTTTAACACTTCCTCTTTTACTATTTCGTGCAGTGCTTTGTAATAATTATCATTAAGTGTTTTTTTAAAAGTTTCATTTATTAATTTATCTAAAACCTCTCCCAAACCTAGTTGACTCTCATCTAAACTTTTATGCTGAATTAACCTATTTATTCTTTCTGGATGTAATAAAAAACTTAGTGTAAATTCAGTAGTAGTTTGCATAGCTGCATACGGATCAAAAGCAACTCCAGTTTTACTTTTAAAGCTTTCCCTTGTTCTAGCATATCCATATGCACGAGGAGGAAATAAAGTTAACATCTTTTTAGGAACTCCTATTTTAATTACATCAATTGTTTTTAATAAACTTTTTAAAGCTTTCCGTTCTTTTTTACCAGATACTCTTTCAACAATCTTTTCCTTTTGACCTTTAACTGCATAGGTATAATCTAAACCTCCAATAATTTTTGAAGTAGCATCAATTTGATATCTATGAAAAAAATAAAGGGGTACAAATACATCTTCTAGAACTGAATATGGTTCATTACTTTTGATGTTATCTGTGGAAAAATTTTTAATTGCATGCGCTCTAATTTCTAAAATATTATCTAATTCTTCACTTGCATTACTACCATTATCCCATAAATGAGCATATGCATGGGCACTCCCTTTAGAACGAGAATCTGAATCAGTTATAAATCGTAGCCCTTTTGAAAAAGCAGTATCTAGAATTTTATGTAAACTATCCTCTTCATTACTTTCAAAATCTTGATACGCATAAGCAACTATAACTTTATCCCACTCTCCTATTTTAGTCTCGTATACATCAGAAAAATCTATAATACCATTCTTTAATACTAATTTGGGATGTGGATAATCCATTACTGAAGATCTACCATTTGTACTAGCAGCAAAATTATGAGCAAAGCCTAAAGTATGTCCAATTTCATGAGCAGACAATTGTCGAATTCTTGCTAAAGCCATTTTTAAAGCAATAGAATCATTTGTAGTGTTATTTTTATAGGGAGCTTGCAAAGCTTGAGCAATTAAAAAATCTTGTCGTATTCGTAAAGAACCTAAACTAACATGACCTTTTATTATTTCTCCTGTCCTTGGATCTGTAATACTTCCTCCATAACTCCATCCTCTGGTAGATCTATGAACCCATTGAATCATATTATAACGAATATCAAGAGGATCTACTCCTAATGGTAACATTTTTATTTGAAAAGCATTTCTGTAACCAGCAGCTTCAAAAGCCTGATTCCACCAACTACCTCCTTCTAATAAAGCAGAACGAATAGGTTCTGGTGTTCCTCTATCTAAATAGTAAATAATCGGTTGTTTAGCTTCACTAGTTAATGCTGATGGATTTTTCTTTTCTAAACGATGTCTTGTAATAAACCTTTTCTTTATCGGTTCATTAATAGGAGTAGCATAATCCATATAGGTCATTTGCCAAGAACCACATCGAGGATCGTACTTTCTGGGAGTGTAATTATTATCTGGTAACTCAACAAAAGAATGATGCTGATTAACTGTTATTAACGACGCATTTGGTGTTACGCTTCTAACATTATACCCCTTTGGTTTACCTGAAAATGTAAGCATAACATCGAATTCTACATTTTTTGGAAATGCTTTGGTTCTATTCAAATTAAAAGCACTCTTACTCTTGTCTAATCGATAAGCTCCTTCCTTATTTCTAGCAAGCGTATTAATTACACCATGTGCATCTCTCATAAAAAAACCAGTTGCATCAACCAAATACGTATCTTTCTTAAATTCTTTAATATTAAATCCATATAAAACTGATTTAGCAAAAGCTTCTTTTACAGATTCCCTTTCATCTTGATTATCAGTTATGGCTCTATAATCTTGATTAGGTTGAATCAATAACAACTTATTTCCTGCTTTTAGAAACTTGACCACAATGCCTTTTCCTAGTTGTCCCCTATCTAAACCAATATCATTTGACCCAAGTCCTTCTGATAGGGAATTAACATATAAAAATTCATCGTTTATTTTAGTTACTTCTAAAAATATTTTATCGTTACTTTCATCATAATAAAAAGTAAAATATCCTTCATATTTAGTAACATCTTTATTTTCAGTAAAAAATTGTGAATATCCAGAAAACGTTAGTAAAACAAATAAGATGGATATAATTAGCTTTTTCATTATGTTAAATATTTCTATAAAAATAAAAAATACTATTGGTTATTTAAAAACACTACTGTTCAATCTTAAATTTTAACTTATTTTTGTGAAGATTATGATAACACAAGAACAGTTAAAAAATATATCCGAGCGAGTAGTTAAACTAAAATCGTATTTAGATATAGATAAAAAATTGATTGAAATAAGTAACGAAGAAGAAAAAGCTGCCAATCCAGACTTCTGGAATAATCCAAAAGAAGCTGAAGCTTTAATGAAAGAACTTCGTTTTAAGAAAAAATGGGTTAATGATTATAACTCTATTGTTTCTTTAAGTGAAGATCTTCTTGTATTATACGACTTTTACAAAGAAGGTGATGTTGAAGAATCTGAAGTAATAGAGCATTATGAAAACACTAGTACTTTTTTAGAAGATATTGAATTTAAAAACATGCTGTCTGAAGAAGGCGATAGTTTAAGTGCAACAATTCAAATTACTGCAGGCGCTGGAGGTACAGAAAGTTGTGACTGGGTTGAAATGTTAATGCGGATGTATACTATGTGGGCTGAAAAACAAGGATACAAACTAAAAACTCTTAATTATCAAGCTGGAGATATAGCTGGAGTAAAAACTGTTACTATAGAAATTGATGGTGATTATGCTTTTGGATGGTTAAAAGGTGAAAACGGCGTTCATCGTTTAGTACGTATCTCTCCTTTCGATAGCAATGGAAAAAGACACACTACTTTTGGTTCAGTATATATTTATCCAGTAGCAGATGAAACAATTGAAATTGAAGTAAATCCTGCCGAGATTGAAATCACTACTGCTCGATCAAGTGGTGCTGGGGGACAAAATGTAAACAAAGTTGAAACTAAAGTTCAATTAACCCATAAACCCACAGGTATTCAAATTCAATGCTCTAATTCAAGATCACAACATGACAATAGAGCTACAGCTTTAAAAATGCTAAAATCTCAATTATATGAAATTGAACTACAAAAACGTTTAGCTGCAAGAGAAAATATTGAGGCTGGAAAGTTAAAAACAGAATGGGGTAGCCAAATTCGTAATTATGTAATGCATCCTTATAAATTAGTTAAAGATGTTAGAACAGCTCACGAAACAGGGAATGTTGATGCTGTAATGGATGGAAATATAGATCCTTCTTAAAATCTTATTTAATGATGATGGGACAAAAGGAAACAGGTAATAGTATTTAATTAAAAAAATAAAAATGATAAAAATATACCATAATAATAGATGTAGTAAATCTCGTTTAGGATTGGAAATTTTAGAAAATTCAGGAAAAGAATTTGAAGTGATTAAATATTTAGATACTATTCCTTCAAAAGAAGAGTTAAAAGAAATTATTATATTATTAGGAATTTCGCCTATTGAATTAGTTCGTAAAAATGAAAAAATTTGGAAAGATAGTTTTAAAGGAAAAGAATTAACAGACAACCAAATAATTGAAGCAATGATTAATAATCCAAAACTAATTGAACGCCCTATTGTAATCAATGGTTCTAAAGCCATTATAGGACGCCCTCCTGAAAATATTACTACAATTTTATAAATAAATAGCTCTCAATAAATTGGGAGCTTTTTTTTAACAGTATATTACCGTTAAAAAAACTCAATAGGCATGTTTATTGATACTTAAAATTAATTTTAAATATAAATATCATGACAAAATCAACCCTCTACATTTTTTTTATTTACTTATGGTCTTCAAATATATTTGGCCAATTAGCTAATGAAAGTAAAATAATAAAGTCTGCTGACAAAATCCCAATAGACTCATCTGTAAAAATAGGGAAACTCTCAAATGGTTTGACTTATTATATTAAACAAAATGCTACTCCAAAAGATCATGTTGAACTTCGTTTAGTTCTTAATGTAGGTTCTATTCTTGAAGAAAAAGAACAATCTGGATTAGCTCATTTTATGGAACATATGAACTTTAATGGAACTCAACATTTCAAAAAAAATGAAATGATTGATTACCTTCAATCTATTGGTGTAAAATTTGGAGCTCATCTTAATGCGGAAACAGGTTTTGATGAAACTACCTATGTTTTACCTATACCTAGCAATGATAAAGCTACGCTAGATAAGGGGTTTCTAATCTTACGTGACTGGGCACAAGGCGCATTATTAAACACAAGTGATATTAACGAAGAACGAGGTGTTATACTTGAAGAATATCGTTTTCACAACAATGCAAAACTTAAAATGATTAAAAAATATTATCCTAAATTAATGTACGGTTCTAAATACCCTGAACGATTTCCTATAGGAACTAAACATAATTTAGAAACATTTGATCCAAAAAGTCTTCGTCAATTCTATAAAGATTGGTACCGTCCAGATTTAATGGCCGTTATTGCCGTAGGAGATATTAATGTAGAAAGTATAGAACAAACAATCAAAAATAACTTTGAAAACATTCCTTTAACTCCAAATGCTAAAGAAAGGAAACTTAATAAACTCAAAAACCATCAAGAAACATTAATAGCCATTGAAAGTGATAAAGAAGCAGAAGCTTCAATTGTTGAAATTGTATATAAAGATGTAAAAGAGTATGCCCCTAATACAACTATTAGCGATTACAAAAACACACTTGTATCAAGCTTAATAAATATAATGGCTAGTTTGAGATTCAGTGAAATTGCAAATTCGAATAATGCTCCTTTTCTCTACAGCAAATTCTACAGAGAAAATATAATAAGAAGTAAAGAAGCTAGTAATATTAAGATTTTAACCGCTCCAAATGAACAATTAAAAGGTTTAACAGCCACTTTAGCTGAGGTTGAAAGAATAAAACGTTATGGATTTAATTTAAAGGAATTAAACTTAGCTAAAGAATATATTTCATCAACAATAAATCAAAGGTTTTTAGAAAAGGATAAACGTAATTCTAATGAAATCATAAACGAATATATTAACAATTTCTTGCAACAAGAACCAATACCAAATATCGATTGGATATACAAAGCAACAAACAAAATTTTACCCGTTATATCATTAGAAAAACTCAACAAGTCACTTCCTCGTTATTTTCATGATGAAAACAGAGTTATCATTGTTACTGGGCCAACTAAATCTACTACTGAATTACAGATTAAAGAAGTTTTAAACAAGTTAAAAACTCAAAAGATTGAACCTTATAAAAACAATTCATCGTCTTCACCATTAGTAGGGAGGCTTCCTAACTCTGGTCATATCACCAATACTACTAGAGATGAAAAATTAGGTATAACGAAACTTACCTTAAGTAATGGAGCAACAGTAGTATATAAAAAAACAAACTTTAAGAATAGTGAAATACTGTTTAATGCCTTAAGTCTAGGGGGTACATCTTTATATACAGATACTGAATTAAAAAAAACCGCCATAGCAAATAATGCTTTAACAGAAGCTGGAATTAATGGACATTCTAAAAATGAATTATTAAAATTGCTCCTAGGTAAAAATGTTAGTGTTTCTCCTTTTATAGGAGAATATTTTGAAGGTATAAATGGAAGAGTTACTCCTAAAGACTTAGAAACACTGTTTCAATTAACATATTTATATTTTACTTCTTTAAACAAAAATTATGAAGTATTTAATGAATTTATTAAAAATCAAAAAAAGCTATCTAAAACTCACTTAGATAGTCCTCTTAACTTTTTCAAAAAAGAAATTAATGATTTTTTAAACGAAGGAAATTCAAGATATATAGGCTTTCCTTCTGAAGATATTATTAATAATAGTGATTATAATCTCGCATTTAAAAAGTACCTAGAACGTTTTGCTGACGCCAGTGATTTTACTTTTTATTTTGTAGGAAGTATTAATGAAGATAAATTAAAAGAATACGCTATCAAATACCTTGCTGTCTTACCTAGTACCCATAGTAAAGAATTGTATAATGTTCCTACATTCCGACCATTATCTGGTAAACATAGTAAAGTTGTAAATAAAGGTAAAGACCCAAAAAGTATTGTTAATATTCAGTATCAAGGACCAATAGCTAAATACAATCATAAAGAAAAATTAGCATTTAATCTCTTAACAGAAATTGCTGAAATTAACTTAACAGAAAAACTGAGAGAACAAGAGTCAGGAATATATACCTCCTCAGTTACTAGTGATATTTCAAATATTCCCTACAATTGGTATAATTTTACGATTGCATTTTATTGTGCTCCTGAAAATGTTGATAAATTAAAAAATATAACATTGCATTATTTTAGGGACATAGCTAATAAAGGAATCCATGATAAGGATTTAAAGAAAGCTAAAGAAGCATTAATTGGCGTTTTTAAAAACAACCTTAACAATAATGGTTTATGGTTACAAGCCATAGTTCAAATCGACTTTCATAATATTCCTCATAATAATTTTCTACTATATGAGAATCGAGTAAACTCCATTAAAAAAGAAGATATACAAAGCGTGGTACAAAAATACCTTACAAAAGGTTACATATTAGGTGTTCTCAACCCTGAGAAATAAGTTTGTAAGAACTCCTGATTTTACTATGGTGATTTTTCATCCTACAAAAACACCCTCAAAAACAGCTAATTTTTGAGGGTGTTGTAATTTATAATGATTTTATAACATGATTACATCACAAATAACCTTCTCTGATGCATTAAATCATAAACTTTTTCTCCTATTGCTTCTAAGACTTCTTCATTAGTAGCATTTGTTATTGCTTCATCAATTAAATCAACAACAACAATCATATCCTCTTCATTTAAACCACGAGTAGTTACAGCTGAAGTACCAATACGGATACCTGAAGTTACGAAAGGTGATTCTGTATCAAAAGGAACCATATTTTTATTTACAGTAATCTCAGCTTTACCTAAAGCTATTTCAGCGTCTTTACCAGTAATACCTTTATTTCGTAAATCGATTAGCATCATGTGATTATCAGTACCTTTAGAAATAATATCATATCCTTTAGCTACAAAAGCCGCTGCCATTGCTCTGGCATTTTCACGAACCTGTATTTGATACTCTAAAAAACCATCCGTTAATGCTTCACCAAATGCAACTGCTTTAGCAGCAATCACATGCTCTAAAGGCACCTCCTTGATTCCCAGGAAATACTGAAGAGTTTAACAAAATTGACATCTTTTTTGGTTTACCACTTTTTAAAGTTAATCCAAAAGGATTCTCAAAGTCTTGGCCCATCATTATCATTCCACCTCGAGGTCCACGTAATGTTTTGTGTGTAGTTGTAGTTACTATATGACAATGAGGTAAAGGGTCTGATAAAATTCCTTTGGCAATTAAACCAGCTGGATGCGAAATATCAGCCATTAAAATAGCTCCTACACTATCAGCTATCTCTCTAAATTTCTTAAAATCAATATCACGAGAATACGCTGAAGCTCCTGCAATAATTAATTTAGGTTTATGTTCATTAGCTTGTTGCTCTAAATGATTGTAGTCTATTAATCCAGTTTCCTTATCAACACCATAGAATACAGGGTTGTATAATTTTCCTGAAAAGTTAACTGGCGAACCATGGGTTAAATGACCTCCATGAGATAAATCAAAACCTAAAATAGTATCACCAGGATTTAAACAAGTAGCAAACACAGCTGTATTTGCCTGACTACCTGAATGTGGTTGCACATTAACATAAGCAGCTCCAAATAATTCCTTAGCCCTATCAATTGCAATTTGTTCAACAATATCAACTACTTCACATCCTCCATAATACCTTTTACCAGGATATCCTTCTGCGTATTTATTTGTTAAAATTGATCCTTGCGCTTCCATTACTTGCTCACTTACAAAGTTCTCAGAAGCTATTAGCTCCAACCCATTTAACTGACGTTTTTTTTCTTCAGCTATAAGGTCAAAAATTTGATGATCTTTTTGCATTACTATATGTTGTTAAATTTTGTTGCCAAATGTAATCATTTTATCAACAATTTTAATTTGGAATGTAAGTATTTTCACATAATTATAGGGATTAGTTAATTATTGATACTATATTACTCTTTTGTGTACATTTTTTTACATTTTTTACTTTTTAACCTCATTAAAATTCAAAAAAAATATGTAGGTTTGATAAAAAATTAAACAATACAATTAATGGAAATAACCGCAAATAACCCGAATAGAAAATCTTGGTTAACTGTAACAGAAAACTCTGATTTTCCGATTCAAAACATACCTTTTGGTGTTTTTCTTACAAAAGATGATATTATCACAATTGGAACAAGAATTGGTGACTTCGCTATTGATTTAGGTGCCTTACATCAGCTTGGATATTTTGAAGGGATTCCTTTAACCGATGATATTTTTTTGCAAGATACCTTAAATGACTTTATTGCTGATGGTCGTAAAACTTGGCGTTTAGTTCGTAATAGAATTGCTGAAATTTTTGATGTCAAAAACAGTAGTTTAAGAGACAATGCTGAACATAAAGACAAAGTGATTTTTAGAATAGATGAAATAGAAATGCAATTACCTGTTAGTGTAGGTGATTATACTGATTTCTATGCTAGTAAAGAGCATGCTACAAATGTAGGTTCATTATTCAGAGACCCTGAAAATGCTTTATTTCCAAACTGGCTACAAATACCTATCGGTTACCACGGTAGAAGCTCTTCTATTATTCCGTCTGGAACTCCTATAAGAAGACCTGTGGGGCAATCTAGACCTAATGAAGGTGAAATAACACCTAACTTTGGTCCTTCAAAATTATTAGATTTTGAATTAGAAATGGCGTTTATTACTACAGTTGCAAACGATTTAGGTGAAAGAATACCTATTGAAGAAGCTGAAGACTATATTTTTGGATTAGTATTATTCAATGACTGGTCAGCTCGTGATATTCAGGGATGGGAATATGTTCCATTAGGTCCATTTTTAGGTAAAAACTTTGCTTCAACTATATCACCTTGGATTGTTACCTTAGATGCTTTAGAGCCTTTTAGAGTAGAAAACCCTAAACAAGTACATGAACCTTTACCTTACTTACGCAAAGAAGGTAAAGACAGTTACGATATTAATTTACAAATGGCTATTCAACCTGAAGATAAAGAAGAAACTGTTGTTTGTAACTCTAACTTCAAGTACATGTACTGGACTATGGTTCAGCAATTAGCGCATCATACTGTAAATGGTTGCCCTGTTAACGCTGGAGATATGATGGGAAGTGGAACAATTTCAGGTCCAACACAAGATAGTTTTGGATCAATGTTAGAATTAACATGGAGAGGTCAAAATCCTATCAAAATGAATGATGGAAGCGAACGTAAATTTATCAATGATAATGATACTGTTATCATGCGTGGGTATTCAAAAAATGACAAAGTTCGTATTGGCTTTGGAGAATGTATTGGTAAAATTTTACCTGCAATTGAATAAGTTAAAAAATTATTAGATAAAAAAATCCAGTTCGTATTGAACTGGATTTTTTTATTTTATTCCTCTTCTGGTGGTGGATGTCCAAAAATTTGTTCATACACTTCATCAAAATTTGATCGTAAGTAAGCATTTAATTTTTTACGATAATCATCTTGTAACCAATCGATAAAATTATGAGTACTTTTACATATACATTTTGAATACCTAAAAATTCTATCATCTATATCTCCACCTAATTTTTTAGCTAAAATTAGTGCATCAAAAACATCTTCACTGTTTTCAATACATAGCTTTGCATGATGCTCAATAGACTTCTCTAATACTTTTTTTGAAGATTGACCAGATTGTATAGTATCAACATATACTTTCTTTACATCAAAATACAAATCTTTGGAATTAGAAAATTCCTTTTTCACATCGGCAGGAAGCTCATATTTAAATTCGCTTTCAAGTTCTTCATCACTTAATAAATTATCAAGATAAAAGTTAGGTGCTCTAAACATCTTCTGCCAATCTAAATCAGCACCCCAAGGACCAAATCTATGAAAATTATTACCTAAATCTATTACATTAAATTCAGACTTATTAGGTAAAACACGTGATCCTCTACCAATCATTTGATAATATAAAGTTAGTGATTTTGTTGCTCTATTTAATATAATAGACTTCACTGAAGGCTCATCAAAACCTGTAGTTAATATACTTACAGACGTGATAATCGCATTTGGTGTTTTATGAAACCATTTTAAAATAAAATCACGTTCTTTTTTAGTATTTGTATTATCTAAATGAGCAATAGGATATCCTGCTCTTTTAAAGGTATCAAAAACATGTAAAGATGTGTTTATTCCATTATTAAAAATTAAAGTCTTAGTTCCTTTTGCACGTTCTTCATATGCTTGTAATAATTTAGAAAGCATGTCAGAATTTGTATATAAATCTTCAGAAGATTTTACAGTATAATCACCATTTGCACCTACTTCTAATGAAGTTAACCCAACATTATAAGAAAAAACATTTGCTTTTGCTAAATATTCATTTTCTATTAAATTACCAATACTTTCACCATCAATTAATTCATCATAATTGTTCTTCATTGGCAACTTGATGTTAGAACTCAATGGAGTTGCTGTAACACCTAAGACAAACGACTTATTAAAAAACTTAAAAAGTTTAGTAAATGAATTATAATGAGCCTCATCAATAATAACCAATCCTACATCAGATATATCTAACATATCATCATTCAAACGGTTATTCAAAGTTTCAACCATTGCCACAAAACAACTAAAACTACTTTGATCGTCTAAATCTGCTTTGCTATCAATGATTTTATTATCAACCTTGAATTCACTTAACATTTTAGCTGTTTGCTTACACAATTCAATACGGTGCGTCATTATTAACACCTTTTTTTGATAATGCTTTAAATATTGACGGGTAATTTCAGAAAAAATAACTGTCTTTCCTCCTCCTGTTGGTAATTGATACAGTAGGTGATAATTTTCGGGGGCATTTTCAAAACTTTTAAAAATTTTGTGTAACGCTTCCTTTTGATAATCGTATAAATTCTTACCTACAATTGGCTTAGTCGTCGCTGTTTCTTTACTCAATTTTGTACTATTTTGAAGTATGCGAAAATACGACCTATTTAAGTAAATACCAGTAAAAACATTATAAAATTTAAAAACTTTTTAAATCTATGTTAGTAATATCATAATGAGAAGCATAAGCTACAGCCTCTCCTCTTTTTATAATCAGTAGCTGAGGAGACTGATGTATTACCTGAAATTTATAGCCTATTTCATTAGACAACTCACGGTAATTCAATAAATCTAAATAATAAACTTTAAAATCTTTCAAACTTTGATCAAAGCTACTTTCAAAACGTTGGATGACCATTCTACTAATTCCACAACGCGTTGAATGTTTAAAAATTGCTATTGGTTCTTTATTTGATAACACCTCAATTTCCTTAAGTTGATCAATGCTTCGTAAAGGTATCCAATTAACTAAAGATTTTTCTTCTTTATTATCTGATGATGATTTTCCAAAAAATGAATTTAATATTCCCATTATTATTGTTTCGTTTTTCTGTCGATAATAAAACCAGAACCTTTCAATTGTCAAAAAGTCAGTATAAACACCAGATAAAATGCCATTTTGACTTATTACATCTTTTAAAAAGTATTGGTATTAAATTTGACTAGTTCATATAAAAATAAATGATTATGAATTTTAACAATTATACAATAAAATCACAAGAAACTATACAACAGGCGCAACAAATAGCGCAAGAGTATCAACATAATCAAATTGAAAACGAACATATTTTTAAAGCTTTATTTTCAGTTGATGAAAATGTGTTGCCATTTATTTTAAAAAAATTAAATGTTAACATTATTATTGTACAACAAATATTAGACAAACAATTAGATAGTTTTTCTAAAGTTACGGGTGCTAACCTAACACTTTCACCTGAAGCAGGAAAAAGTCTCACAGAAGCTTCTGTTATAGCTAAGAAAATGAATGATGAATATGTTTCTATAGAACATTTAATTTTAGCTATATTTAAATCAAAAAGTCAAATTGCACAAGTATTAAAAGACCAAGGTGTAACTGAAAAAAATCTACAAAATTCTATAGAAGAATTACGTAAAGGAAATAGAGTTACCTCGCAAAACGCTGAAGAAACATATAATTCTTTAAATAAATATGCCAAAAACTTAAACCAACTAGCACAAGACGGAAAATTAGACCCAGTTATTGGAAGAGATGAAGAAATAAGGCGTCTTTTACAAATTCTATCAAGAAGAACGAAAAACAACCCTATATTAGTTGGTGAACCAGGTACAGGTAAAACTGCTATTGCTGAAGGTTTAGCTCACAGGATAATTCGTGGAGATGTTCCTGAAAACCTAAAAGATAAGTTAATTTTCTCATTAGATATGGGAGCCCTAGTTGCAGGTGCTAAATATAAAGGTGAATTTGAAGAACGTTTAAAATCTGTTATCAAAGAAGTAACGACTTCTGAAGGTGATATTGTTTTATTTATTGACGAAATCCACACTTTAGTCGGCGCTGGTGGCGGCCAAGGAGCCATGGATGCAGCTAACATTTTAAAACCAGCTTTAGCACGCGGAGAACTTAGAGCCATTGGGGCTACTACATTAGATGAATATCAAAAATACTTTGAAAAAGACAAAGCATTAGAACGACGTTTTCAAAAAGTATTAGTTGATGAACCTGATACAGAAAGTGCTATTTCTATTTTAAGAGGTATAAAAGATAAATACGAAACACACCATAAAGTACGAATTAAAGACGAGGCAATTATAGGTGCCGTCGAATTATCTCAACGCTATATTACTAATAGGTTTTTACCTGATAAAGCCATCGATTTAATGGATGAAGCTGCATCTAAATTACGTATGGAGATTAATTCTAAACCAGAAGAACTAGATGTTCTTGACCGTAAAATAATGCAATTAGAAATAGAGATTGAAGCTATTAAGCGTGAAAATGATGAAATCAAATTAAAATCATTAAATGCTGACCTAGGTAATATCAAAGAAGAACGCAATGAATTAAATGCTAAATGGCAATCAGAAAAAAACATAGTAGACAATATTCAGCAGTTAAAATCTGATATAGAAAATTATAAACTAGAAGCTGAAAAAGCAGAACGCAATGGTGACTATGGTAAAGTAGCAGAACTTCGATATGGAAAAATCAAGGAAACGCAAGAAAAACTAGACCAACAACAATTAGTATTAGCCAATCAGCAAGAAAACTGCTTAATAAAAGAAGAGGTTAACTACGATGATATTGCTGAAGTTGTTGCTAAATGGACAGGAGTTCCAGTTACTAAAATGCTACAATCTGAACGTGAAAAATTATTAAAATTAGAAGACGAATTACATAAACGTGTTGTAGGTCAAGAAGAAGCTATTGAAGCCGTGTCAGATGCTGTACGCCGCTCAAGAGCTGGCCTACAAAACCCTAATAAACCTATAGGTTCTTTTTTATTCTTAGGAACAACCGGAGTTGGTAAAACTGAACTTGCAAAAGCCCTGGCTGATTACCTATTTGATGATGAAAATGCAATGACTCGAATTGATATGAGTGAATACCAAGAAAAACACTCAGTAAGTAGGTTAGTTGGAGCTCCTCCAGGATATGTTGGCTATGATGAAGGCGGACAATTAACAGAAGCAGTAAGAAGAAAACCGTATTCTGTTGTTCTTTTAGACGAAATTGAAAAAGCACACCCTGATACTTTCAATATATTATTACAGGTATTAGATGAAGGAAGGTTAACTGATAATAAAGGACGAGTTGCTGATTTTAAAAATACAATTATAATTATGACTTCAAATATGGGCGGTCATATAATTCAAGAGAAGTTTGAAAATATGAAAAATGATATTCTTACTTCAATGGAGTTGGCAAAAACAGAAGTTCTTGGTTTATTAAAACAAAGTGTTAGACCTGAGTTTTTAAATAGAATAGATGATATTATTTTGTTTACTCCATTATCTCAAAACAATATTAAACATATTGTGAGACTTCAATTAAATAACGTGAAGCAATTGGTAGCAAAGCAAAATATTACAATCGATGCTACAGATGAAGCCATCAATTATTTAGCAAATAAAGGGTACCAACCAGAATTTGGAGCTCGTCCTGTAAAACGAGTAATACAAAAGGATGTTTTAAATGCCTTATCTAAAGAAATCTTATCTGGAAAACTTACTACTGATAGCATTATTTTATTGGATGCATTTGATGATAAACTTGTTTTTAGAAATCAATCAAATTTAATCGAAACCAATTAAATCAAAAACAAAAAAAGACTAAAACATTAATGTTTTAGTCTTTTTTGCTAATGACCAATAATCAGCAACTAGCAGCAAATATTCGATCAAAAAAATCAAACTACTACTACTTGCATCTAACAAATAACAAGGAATAATAAAAATAAGTTTGCTAAATGTTTTTTTAAGTATAAAAAAAGGTAGCAATGATGCTACCTTTTTTACATTAAGCTATATGCTTTTATAAAATTGCTTTTGCTCCGGCTTCAGCTACTGCATGATCATTTTCAACAGAACTTCCACTTACTCCAATTGCTCCAATTATAGTTCCTTCAGAATTTTTTAAAGGAACTCCTCCTGGAAAAGTTATTAATCCGTTATTTGAATGCTCAATATTATACAAAGAACCACCTGGTTGAGATAATTCACCTATTACCCCTGTGTTCATATCAAAAAAACGTGCTGTTTTTGCTTTTTTTATTGATATGTCTAAAGAACCTAACCATGCATCGTCCATTCTAGCAAACGCAACTAAATTTGCTCCTGCATCAACAACAGCAATATTCATTTTTGTGTTTAACTCCTTAGATTTAGCTTTTGCTACTTTTATAATTTCTTCTGCTTGCTCTAATACTATATTCATTTTGAATTCATTTATATTTATACTGCAAATTTAGTATTAGAATATACATTTTTGTTTACTTTAAAGGGTCAAATAACTTATGAAAAAAGGTCATTTTAACTGAGAAGGACTTATTCCAAATTTTGTTTTAAAAGCACTACTAAAACTAGGAAGATTATTATACCCTAAATCTAAATAAACATCAGACACTTTTAAATCCCCTTTTTCTAAAAGCTCCTTCGCTTTATCTAGACGTTTGTTCCGAAACCACTTCCCAGGAGAAACTTCATATTCTCTAATAAAATTTCTTTTAAAAGTAGACAAACTCATATTGCATAAAAAAGCAATTTCTTCTATTGTTAGTGACGAATATATATTTTTTTCAATGGTAGATTGAAATGCCGATTCTTCTTTAAGTATTAAACTACAAATATAATTTTCAAATAATTCACCGTATTTATTCAGTAAGTATAACAACAGTTCTTCTAATTTTAAAGACAGTAAGTCTACCATAAATCTGGAAGAATTAGTACTTATATTATTTAAAGAATTTAAATAATAACCTAAATAATCATCATTTTCAATTACAAAATAGGGAGCTATACTTTTTGAATTCTCTTTTTTATCAATATGATTTTCAATAAATTTCTTTAATTTATCTTCTGAAAAAAACAAAAGCTTGCAATAGTATACTTCATCTCTATCTAATATTTCGCTCCACAAACAATTTCCTTTTTTTATTAAAATTGATTGTGAATTATCTACTTGTACTTTACTATCAGCAAAATGGACTTGCTTTTTACCTTTCTGTAAAAAGCTAAACATATGCATATTTAAATTTACCTTTGTTTTAATGGCATTATCCACCATTTTTAGATCGTAAACAAAAAGTTCAGGATTTTCTTTCCCTTTAATATAGGAATCGGGTACGTTATCAATAGTAAATTTAGACACTTCTTAAAACCTATAGAAATTAATTAAAAAAGCCTTGCTCATTCATCCAATCATCAGAATAAATTTTATTCATATATCGTGACCCATGATCAGGCAAAATAACTACAACTATACTATCTTCATCAAAATAATTTTTATCAGCATATTGCTGAACCCCCTGTAAAACAGCACCAGAGGTATATCCTGCAAAAATACCTTCAGTTTTAACTAGCTCTCTAGCTTTTAAAGCTGATGTTTTATCTGCTACTTTTTCATAAATATCTATAACATCAAAATCGGTTGATGTAGGAATTAACGTCTTTCCTAATCCCTCAATTTTATAAGGACTAATTTCATTGGTATCAAATTCACCTGTTTCATGGTATTTTTTAAGCACTGACCCTATGGCATCAACTCCTAAGATTTTAATCTCAGGATTTTTCTCTTTTAAAAACTGTCCAGTACCTGAAATTGTCCCTCCTGTTCCACTGGCAGCTACTAAATGAGTTATTTTACCTTTTGTTTGCTCCCATATCTCTGGACCTGTACTTACATAATGAGCCTCAATATTTAGTTCATTAAAATACTGATTAATATATATAGAACCAGGGTTTTCTTTGTGTAATCTTTTTGCTACTTCATAATAAGAACGAGGATCATCAGCTGCTACATTAGCTGGACAAATATGAACTTCTGCTCCCATAGCTTTTAACATATCAATTTTATCTTGAGATGATTTATCACTAACCGCCAAAATACATCTATATCCTTTTACAATACTTATCATTGCTAAGGAAAAACCTGTATTTCCCGATGTAGTCTCTACTATTATATCTCCTTTCTTAACAATCCCTTTTTTCTCCGCTGATTCTATAATATGAAGTGCAATCCTATCTTTAGCTGAATGCCCTGGATTAAAAGCTTCTACCTTAGCATAATGCTTTCCTGGGATGTTTTTTGTTATACTGTGTAATTCTACTAATGGTGTTTCTCCTACTAAATCTAAAATTGTATTGGTAATACCAGCGTGTCTCATTCTTATCTAATATAAAAGGCGTCATTACAAGAATATTTGACGAAATTTAAGATTTACTATGTTTTCTCGTAATGACGCCCTACTCTTTCCGAGGGCAAAAATAAAACTATTTTTCTAACTTTTGCTCTAACATTAAAAAGAACGTATATTCTTCGGCTAATTCTTTTAAAGCATCAAACCTCCCTGAAGCACCTCCATGCCCTGCTTCCATATTTGTATGCAAAAACAACATGTTTGAATCTGTTTTAACCTCTCTTAGTTTTGCTACCCATTTGGCCGGTTCCCAATACTGTACTTGACTATCATGTAAACCAGTAGTAATTAGCATATTTGGGTACTCTTTTGCTGCTACTTGATCATATGGTGAATATGACTTTATGTAATCATAATACTCCTTATCATTAGGGTTTCCCCACTCATCGTATTCACCAGTAGTTAAAGGAATACTGTCATCTAACATTGTTGAGATAACATCAACAAAAGGAACAGCTGCAATAATTCCATTATACAACTCAGGGTTCATATTAACAATAGCTCCCATCAACAAACCTCCAGCAGAACCTCCCATTGCATATAAATGCTTTGGAGAAGTATACCCGTTATCAATTAAGTACTTTGAGCAATCAATAAAATCAGTGAATGTATTTTTCTTTTTCAACATTTTACCATCTTCATACCATTCACGCCCTAAATACTGACTTCCTCTAACATGCGCTAATGCATATACAAAACCTCTATCAAGTAAACTTAAACGTGTCGTTGAAAAACCATCTGGTATCGTATACCCGTATGATCCATAAGCATACTGTAATACTGGTGTATTTTCATCTATTTTAGTACCTATATGATGTACTATAGATAAAACTACTTTTTCACCATCACGGGTTGTAACCCAAATACGTTTACTTATATAATTCTTCTTATTAAAAGTTCCTCCTAAAACTTCTTGCTCTTTTTTAATATTCTTCGATTGATTTTTCATATTGAAATCAATTATAGAATTTGGAGTTGTCATTGAATTATAAGAATAACGAATGACATCTGTATCAAAATCAGGATTTGAATATACATCAGCAGAATATGTTTCTTCTTCAAAAGGTAAATAATAATCAGAAGTATTATCCCACCTCTTTATTCTAATTTTATTTAACCCTTCATTTCTTTCTTCAAGAACAAGATACTCTTTAAAAATAGAAAAATCTTCAAATAAAGTATCTTCCCTATGTGGTATTACATCTACCCAGTTTTCTTTTAACGTTTTCTTTTCAGGAGTTCTCATTAATTTAAAATTAATAGCTCCATCTTTATTAGTTTTTATGTAAAAGTGATCTTCATAATGTGCTATATCATATTCTAAATTTCTTTCGCGTGGTTGAATCACTTTAAACTCTCCATCAGGGTTATCAGCTTCTAGCACTTGATATTCAGAAGAAACAGTATTATAAGAACCTATTACTATATATTTTTTTGATTTTGTTTTAGTTACAAAAGTCCCGAAAGTTTCATCCTTTTCTTCAAACACTAACACATCATCTTTAGAATCAGCTCCTAAAACATGCTTATATATTTGAGAACTTCGAAGAGTTACAGGGTCTTTTTTAGTGTAGTATAAAGTTTTATTATCATTAGCCCATACAGAGCCTCCTGTAGTATTTTCAATTTTATCAGAATAAATTTCTCCTGTTTCTAAATTTTTAATCTGAATAGTATATTGACGCCTACTAACTGTATCAACAGCAAAAGTTGTCAACGTATTATCTGGAGATATACTTAACCCACCCAACTGAAAATACTCATATCCTTTTGCCTCATCATTTACATTAAACATAACCTCTTCCTTAGCCTCTAAATTTTCTTTTTTGCGGCTAAAAATAGGGTATTGCTGTCCTTTTTCATATCGAGTTATATAAAAATACCCATTACTTTTATAAGGAACAGACTCATCATCTTCTTTTATTCTTCCCTTCATTTCTTGAAACAACTGTTCTTGAAAATCATTGGTTTCTTCAGTCATTTTATTATAGAAGTCATTCTCTGCATTCAAATAATCATATACTTTTTGAGTTTGAGCGTCTTTAACTTCAGCATTTTTTTGCTCATCTGTTAAACGCATCCAAAAGTAATTATCTTCTCTAATATCACCATGTTTTTCTAACTTAGTTAATTGCTTATCAGCTACTGGTGCTTTAATATCTATTTTCATTGTATCATTTTTGCGGGATGCAAAAATAAGACTAAAAGCCATAGGAGATAGCATTATTTTTTTCATTTTTATTTAAGAGATTAAATTTCTTATGAAAATACTACATTTGTTATTCAATAAATATGTAAATAATAAATCAATGTTTGGAGATATTTCTGGTATGATGGGCAAACTAAAAGAAGCCCAAGAAAAAGTAGAAGAAACAAAAAAAAGATTAAATACTGTTTTAATCGATGAAGCTGTTGCTAATGATAATTTAAAAGTTACCGTAACAGCCAATAGAGAAATTAAAGCTATTACAATTAATGAAAGCTTACTTGAAGATCGTGAAGAACTAGAAGATTATTTAATTCTAGCATTAAATAAGGCTTTACAAAGAGCTAGTGAAATAAATGAACAAGAATTAGCCATTGCTGCTAAAACTGGTATGCCTAATATTCCAGGAATGGATATGTTTAAATAAAGAAAATGTTTTTAAAATTAGAAGATTACATGCTACCATGTCTGAATAAAAAAATTTTCGGACTGGATTGTTTAGGATGTGGATTTCAAAGAGCTATAGTATTTCTTTTGAAAGGTGAATTTTTGGCTGCTTTTAAAATATATCCAGCAATCTATTCCTTATTATTTTTTTTAGTGTATATCCTTCTAAATTTTAAATTCAAGTATAACAATTCTCAAAAAACAATTCGCTTCTTACTAATATTAAACACAATATTAATCGTAGGAAACTTTATATTAAAAATACTATAAACTATGGAATCTAAACAATTACAATACGGACCTCTTATTTATATTTTGGCTATTGTAGGACTTCCTTTATGTTGCTGTGCAGGAATTGGTATTATACCTTCTGGTATTGCTTTTTATATTGCACATACTGAGCTAAAAAAATACTATAATAACCCAGATTTATATACGAATCAAGATAGCATCTACACTGGTAAAATAATTGCTTTAGTAATTTTAATTATTAATGTTTTATATTTAACCTATACTGCTTATCAAATTTACACTATAGGTTGGGATAATATCATGGAGCAATCACGACAAATGATGGAACAATACGAACAATAAAAATCAGAAAATAAAATTAAAAAAGCTACGCCATTTTTGTGTTCAAAAAGGCGTAGCTTTTTTAATTTCAACTATTTTTTACTCTAAGTATTTGAATACTTAAAGATAAACTCTTAGCACCTAAAATTGTTAATTAAAACAATTCTATTTCTAAATATAAATAATTTAAAACTCTTATTTTCGCCGTTCTCCCCCAAAAAACCACAATTAATTTAGAGCACTTAAAGCGCACGAATGGACAACGAAAAAAACTGGCTACATTATTACAAAAACAGTTTATTTGATAGTGAAAACTTGGCTATTGACATATCAAGAATCAAAAATCTATTTCATCAAAATAATGCTGATTTAAGCACAGCCCTTTTGAACCCAAAACAAGCTAATGAATTATTAGATGTAGAAGAAAGAAGAATAAATAGATTAAAAGGTATCAGTAAAAAAGACAATCCTAAATGGCATGAGGTAAGTGAAACTGAAATTCTTATTGCTCCATTTCATTTACAATATCAAACAGATAACCCAAATTTTAAACAGCGGACAATATATCCTTTTTGGATTGCTGCCAAGGTAGATCGATCAGGAAACTTATCAGCTCCTAATGACATATTCCCTCTGGTAGTCCGTAACTATCTTGACCCTATTGCCGATGTAAAAAATGATTTTATCTTTTCTTCATTAGACACTGTTATGATGGCTAGAGATATTGAACAACCTGAACCTAGTTATGGAAATGAATTAATAGGATGGGATGATTATTGGACATATGTAAATGAAATTTTTTCAGAAATAACTTATAGCAACTTATCTAATTATAGAAAAGAAAGATATACCACTGAATATAAACTTACTTATTTTGCAATAAGCTCAAAAATTTCTACGGCAAAAAGTATTTTATTCTTATACCAAAACCTATTAAACGAAACAGAAGAGTTACCTGTATTATCAAAAATAATAAACCCACTAAATAGAACAAGAAAAGCACCAATAACTAATTATGATTTTTTAAATTATAATCATTTGCATTTAGGACAAATGTCAAATGAATTTCCTTTATCAATAAGTCAGCGTAAAACTTTATTGTCATACTTAACAGCGGAAAAGAACTCAGTTACAGCTGTAAATCGGACCTCCAGGAACAGGAAAAACTACATTGTTACAAAGTTTAGTTGCTACTGAAGTTGTTAAAGCTGCCATTAAAGGAGAGGAAGCTCCTATTATATTAGCCTGTTCTAATAACAACCAAGCTGTTACTAATATTATAGATAGTTTTATTAACTCAGAAAGTAACATGGGAGAATTAGCTGAACGTTGGGTTCCTGATTTCAATGGATATGCAACCTACTTACCTTCCAACTCAAAAAGTGTAAAACATTTAAAGAATATTAATTTTTTAAAAGGTAATTTATTTGGTCATGAAGGTACTTTATGTGACTTAGAAAATGATAAATACGTTTACGAAGCTGAATATTATTTTTTAACAAAATACAATAATTATTTTGGAGTAGAAACAAACTCTTTAGAAGATGCCTGTATGCATTTACAGGAAGAAATAATCAATATTGAAAATCATCTTATTGACAGTGTAAATTTTTCTAGTGACTACCTAAATTACATTGATAAAATCAATAAGATTCTAGTAAATAAAGAAGATTTTATTGAGAAAAACACCTTTAAAATATCAAAGCTACAAGAATGGAGAACTCTTTTTACTGAGCTTAAATCATATTCTAACGATCCTGATTTTATTAATAAAATAAAAAAATATTTTTTCGTTGTTTCTCCTTCTAAGGAAACAACTTCAGAAAACTCAGAGTATTCTTTTAAAACTACTGAAGAAAATCTTTCAAGTAATGCATCTACTTTAGCCTTCATCAAAGATTGTATTTACAATCTGAATATGGTGCTACAAGCAAACTTAAAGTTAAACAACTGGAAACTTCAAAATAATATTCAAGGATACCCTTTTGTTTCTGAAGAAAAAATGTGGGATTATGAGTATGAAAAAGCAAAAAATAAAGATAAAACACATCGCTTTTTTTATGATGAAATTGACTTAGGATTACGACATAGTGCTTTTTTATTAGCCACTCATTACTGGGAAGCTCGCTGGTTACTTGAAACAATTGATGTTATTGAAAATGATACAGAAAAAGGAACTGGTGAAAATGTAATTAAAGCTAAGTGGAAAAGAAGAGCAATGCTTACTCCTTGTTTCGTAGCTACTTTTTACATGGCTCCTTCGCATTTTTTATATAGTCAATTTCAAGGTGAGAACGAAGAAGGTAAACCAATTTTTGAATACCTTCCGCTATATAATTTTTTAGACTTACTAATTATTGATGAGGCAGGGCAAGTAACCCCTGAGGTAAGCATTCCTGTTTTTTCGCTAGCTCAAAAAGCTTTTGTTGTTGGTGACTTAAAACAAATTGAACCTATTTGGTCTATTCCTCCCAAAATTGATGTTGGAAATTTAACATCACTAAATATCATTGCAGAAGAAAAAGAAAATGAACACTTGCACGAACTTGGTTTTTTAGCTTCCAGTGGCAGTATTATGAAAATGGCTCAAAATGCTTGTGAATTTGAAACTTCTATAGCCTCCAAAAAAGAAACTGGCTTAATACTACTAGAACATAGAAGATGTAATGATGAAATTATAAACTTTTGTAATGAATTAGCTTATGAAGGTATTTTAAAACCTATGAAAGGTAAAGCAAAAGAAGATCAGATATTTCAATCAATGATGGCTTATCATGTTGATGGCATTAGTGAGCGTAAATATAACAGTAGATGTAATTTAAATGAAGTAAAAGCAATTATTACTTGGTTACAACAAAATAAAGAAGCTATACAAGAAGCTTATAATGTAACCTCCATTGAAAGTATATTAGGGATTATCACTCCATTTGCGAGTCAAAAAGGGGAACTCTCTAAAGCATTAATAGAAGCCGGTTTTAAAGTGAGTAAGATAAAACTTGGAACAGTACATGCTTTACAAGGAGCAGAACGCAATATTATATTATTTAGTTCTGTGTATAGTAATGAAGACGAAGGAACCATGTTTTTCGATAAAGACAACAAACCCAATATGTTAAATGTAGCTGTATCAAGAGCCAAAGACAGCTTTATTTTATTTGGCGATACAAGAATTTTTGATGAAACAAAAAACACTCCTTCTGGAGTGTTAAAAAAACATTTAAATATTTTAGAAATGGCTAATTAAGTCAATAAAAAAAGGAGTAGTTTACACTACTCCTTTTTTTGTACAAAGTTTAAAAATATTATTTTTTAAATTCTGAAATTGTTTTCTTTATAATAGAAATACAATCCATTAACTGCTCTTCATTCATTACTAATGGTGGTGCAAAACGAATAATATTTCCATGGGTAGGCTTTGCTAATAAACCGTTATCACGTAATTTTATACAGATATCCCAAGCAGTAGAACTGTCTTCAGTATCATTAATTAAAATAGCATTCAATAAACCTTTACCTCTAACAGATTTTACTAAATCAGTTTGGTTTGCAAATTCAGATAATTCAGCTCTAAAAATCTTACCTAAGCGTTCAGCATTTTCTTCTAAACTTTCCTCTTTAACAACCTCTAATGCAGCTATAGCTACAGCTGCAGCTACAGGATTTCCTCCAAAAGTAGAACCATGATTACCAGGCTTAATAACATTCATAACCACATCATTTGCCAATACTCCTGAAACTGGATATGCTCCACCACTCAAAGCTTTACCTAAAATTAAAATATCAGGCTTTACATTCTCATGATCAACGGCTAACATTTTACCAGTTCTAGCAATTCCTGTTTGTACTTCATCTGCAATAAAAAGTACATTGTGTTTTTCGCATAAAGCTTTAGCTGCTGCTAAATAGCCTTCAGATGGAACGTATACACCTGCTTCACCTTGAATAGGCTCTACTAAAAAACCAGCTACATTACTTTCTTTCTCTAAAGCTTCTTCTAAAGCTTTCAAATTATCGTATTCAATTTTGATAAACCCATTAGTAAAAGGACCAAAATTCTTACGAGCTACAGGATCATTCGAAAAAGAAATAATTGTTGTTGTACGTCCATGAAAATTATTTTGACAAACAATAATTTGAGCCTCATTTTCGTTAATTCCTTTTACCTCATAAGCCCATTTTCTAGACAATTTTAAAGCTGTTTCCACAGCTTCTGCACCTGTATTCATTGGTAATAATTTATCAAAACCAAAAAGCTCAGTAGCAAATTTTTCATATTTACCTAACATGTCATTATAAAATGCACGAGATGTTAGTGTTAATGTTTGTGCTTGGTTCACCATTGCCCCAACAATCTTTGGATGACAATGTCCTTGGTTTACTGCTGAATAAGCTGATAAAAAGTCGTAATACTTTTTCCCTTCAACATCCCATACATGCACACCTTCTCCTCTACTCAAAACTACTGGTAGTGGGTGGTAATTATGTGCTCCATACTTGTTTTCTAAATCGATCGCTTGTTGCGAAGTTAATTGGTCTAAAACAGCCATTTTTAATAATTTTAATTTTATAAAATAACCATTCCTTATCTACCTTTATCCTTTCGAAGAATTTCGAAAATTCAGCGTGGGAAAGAAATCATCCCTAATAAAACAAAAGTACTAAATTTAAATCTAAGCTAAAATGAATATCATCATTTTTCATCTGCTTTGCTATTTATTAGCTATTTGGTTCTTTAATTACTTGAATACATAAACATAATTAGTCTTGAGCAAAGCTAAAAACACAACAACTTAAAAACCATCTTTAAAAAGATAGTTTTTAACTTTTAAGAAACGGTTTCATTAATTAAGATCAAAACGAACACCTAAAGATATATTTCGAGTATTGGAATCTTTAAATAAAGGATTTAAATCATATTTAGCATACAAACCGATACCTTCATAAGCAAGATATGTGCTTAATCCATAATTAACAGTATTCATATTAAAATCACCTTTTTGTAACTCTTCTACACGTATTGATTCATTATTTTTAAACTCTAAATATTGTCTTGTACCTAATTTAAAGCCAAAAAAACCTCCAACTCCAAATCTGATTCCATTATGAGTTTTATCAACTATTCTATCATCTGACAGTTTTTTGTTTTTTGAAAAATCAAATTCTAAATGCATTGGAAAGGTCATTTGAACATGCCTTAGTCTACTTTCTGACAACGATTTAACATGCCTCTCTAAAACTGTAATGTCATTATTTACAACATGATACTGATTATTTTTAGCTCTTAAGTTATTCCATAAAAAAGACAATCCATATTTAAAATATAATTTAGATGCTTCTTTACTAAATCTTGTTTTAAATGTAAAGCCTAATTCATAAAAATGTGATTGCCAAAATTTGTATTGCGAATTATTTAAAGAGTTAAACTTATTATTTTCTAACACATTATTTACCCCTAAAGCAAATACAAATTGTGTTGTTGTTCTTTTATTGAACTTTTTCTTTTTCTTTCTTTTATTTTTTCCTTCAAAAACAATAAAATCGTTATCAAAAACTCGGATAGAGAAAGAATCATCCTCTTCAGAACTAGCTATTTTCCCATTCGTTTTATCCTGCACTAACTCTTGAAGTTTGTATTCTTGTAAACTTACCTTTACTTCAATTTGCTTTGCATGATAATTAGCTGCCTCGCTTTTCTGCAACAAAGCTTCTTCTTTTGTTATCTTATTTTCTTTTAATTTATTGTTTATTAATTTAATTTTTTGCTTTAATGAGTCTTTTTGTTGTTTAGTAATTTTATCAATTTTTTTTGATATTTTACTTACCTCTTTTTCAAAAGTTCTTTCTTGAGAAAAGGCAATAGTTGTAGTAAACAACACTAATATTAGTATTATTCTAATCATTTGTTTTATTTTAAGATATTAAAAAATTAAGCTAATTATTATCTGATAAGCCTTAAGTTTTATTTATTTCTATCAGCGACAGCCACAGCAATATCAGATATTTTAAGTTTTATTTTATGCATAAAACTTCCTTTAAACTGATCATTAATTAAGTCATTTTCTACTTCTGCTAAAATTATTTCCGGATTAATTTTAAGGTTTGACTTTCTTAATTCTCTTTCAATTGTATTAATAATTTTATTTCTATTTAATTTGTGTTTAGCATAGTATTTTTTTACTTCATCAACGTTATGTGTTACAGCAAATAATAAATCTTTACCACTAACTTTTATTCTATTTTTTTCTTTACCTACTTTACTATTTTCATTTTTAGCTACTAGGGTTTCAATTTTAACCTCTTTTTCTGTATAAATTTTGATTAAATTTTCTTTATTATTTTTTGTTTTCGCTACTTTTTCAACACGAATTATTTTTTTATTTTCTACTTTACTTTTAGGTATAGAGATATACACTTTTTTAGCTATCTGGATTTTTTCTTCTTTAATTATTTCATCTATAGTCTTTAATGTATCAATTTGTAAGGTTTCTAATTTAGTATTAACTAAAATTGGTTTTATTTTTTCCTTTGAGTTAAATATAAAATAAGAAAAACCAATACTTAACAATAATAACATACTAGCAGCATAATTGAAATAAACTTTCTTTTTGTTGTTGATTTCATACTGTCTGTCATCAAGCTGAGTACTTAGACGCTCCCATGCAGAATTTGAATGAGGAATTTCTCGACTATCAAGCTTACTTTTGATTATTTTATCTATTTTATCTTCCTTCATTTTCTAACGTATTCATTTTAATGTAATTTGTCTGCAACCATTTCCTGGCTTTAAATAACTGTGATTTTGATGTATTTTCAGATATTTTTAATTTTTTGGCTATTTCAGAATGCTTATACCCTTCTATTGCATATAAATTAAAAACTACTTTATATCCATTTGGTAAGCTATCTATCAATTTTTGAATATCATCTACACTCGTACTTTCTAAGCTATCAATCGAATGTCCATCAAAAACATATTCCTTATCTGTAAGCTCTAAATCTTTACTCTTCTTTAGGTATGTTAAACATGTATTTACCATTATTTTACGAATCCAACCTTCAAAACTTCCTTGAAATTTGAATTTACCAATGTTAGTAAAAACCTTAAAAAATCCTGATAACATCATTTCTTCTGCATGGTAGTCATCTTTAACATACTGTCTGCATACACCCAACATTTTAGGAGAATACTTTTCAAATATTTTCTTTTGAGCTTCCCTATCTTGCTTACAAGCTTTTTTTATGAGCTTTGAAGTAGTGTTATGTAATGATATTACTTTCAATTCAGTTACAAATAATTTGTGCTTTCAAATATAGAGACGATCATAAAATAAAAATGGTTGCCTACAAAAATAAAAACTCTCAAATTTATTTTTAAAAATAGAGAGTTTTCATTAAAATTATAAAAAAACATTAAGACGACTAATTTCTTTTCATACTATATATCAAAAAGTTGTAACCCCAAAAAACAAAACTGATTAACAAGTTTTTTAATTTAAAATAAATTTTAAACTTCTTTTTATTCTTCAATAATATTATTAAGATATTTGCATAATTAAATTTAATCCATGAATTTTATTCTATATATAATTTCTTACCCTTTTCTTTGGTTACTTTCAAGACTACCTATACGTGTGTTATATATAATTTCTGATTTTTTTTACTTCTTATTATATTATGTAGTTGGTTATAGAAAAAAAGTAGTAAAAAACAACTTAAAATTAGTTTTCCCTTCAAAAAGGGATTCAGAAATAGAGCAACTTTCAAAACAATTTTTCAGGCATCTAACTGACTTAATGATTGAAAGTATCAAATCTTTTTCTATCAGTGAGAAAGAAATCTTAAAACGTTACAAATACAAAAACCCTGAACTTATAAATAATTTAGCTAAACAGGGGAAAAGTATTGCTTTGGTTGGTGCACATAAAGCTAATTGGGAGTGGATTGTTAGTTTACCCTTTGTTTTAGATATTGATGTTTATGGTTCATATACTAAACTTGCGAATCCTTATTTTGAGAAAAAAATAAAAAAAGCTAGATCTAGATTTGGGTTTATAGGAATAAAAACTTCTGAAACTGTTAAAAAAATTCACTTAAATAATCTGAAGAAAAAACAAGGACTATACATATTATTGAGCGACCAATCTCCTATGGTGCATAAATCTCATTATTGGAAAGAATTTTTTGGTGTAAAAGTTCCAATTCATACCGGAGCTGAAATGCTTGCTAAGAAATATAATTTTGCTGTAGTTTATTACAATACTATCAAAATTAAAAGAGGGTATTATGAAAGTGAATTTACACTAATTACCGATACTCCTAAAGACTATGAAAAGTTTAAAATAATGGACGAATACCTATCAATTACTGAAAAGGTGATAAAAGAACAACCTGCCTATTACTTGTGGTCTCATAAACGATTTAAGCATAAAGATAAATACGATCAATGGTTAAATTCAAGAAAAAAATAAACTATCATTTTACATAAATTTTATCTATACTACTTTTTATTAATAAGTTAGTTAAATTGCAGGCTGGCTACTCAACCTACTCTTCATTAAATTCTATAGCAATCCACTTAAAAAATAAAACACCACTCTATCTTATAAAAAGTTTGATTTAAGAAAAGTTTTTTATAACTTTATGAACTTAAAACAAAACCTACTACCCCGTAACCATGAGAAACTTTTCAAAAGCTTTTCTCGTTTTTTTATGTTGGGCTATTTTAGCTCTATTTCTATACGACCGTAATGAAAATTTCGAAAGCGTAGAAATAAATGAGACTGCTTTAGAAAATAAAAGTCCAAATGTATTAAATAAAAAAACTGACACTTTAAAAAAGCAACTAGCGAAAGAACCTAAGGTTCCTGAAATAGAACAAGTTAAAAAAAAACTAAACGATGTTCCTTTAGTTTTTAAACACAAATTCATAACTAACTCATCACATACACGCGTACTTCTTCCTAAAAAATTTTATTATTTTAAAGATTCTATTTTTAATTTTTTAAACAATAACTCTAATAAAGAAATACTCATAAATGCATCTTATAAAGTAAATGAAATACTATCAGATAAAACTAATTTTGGTATAGCAAGAGCTAATAATCTCAAAAATAAATTAGTTAAATATGGTATAAACCCAAATAAAATAACCACTAAAGCAACGATAAAAGAATATAAATACGATAAGGAAGGATATTATGCTGATGGCGTAAGTATATACGTTAAAAATATTTCTGAAAGCAAACGTGCTTCTATAGACAAAGAAATCATCAATAAAACATTATACATTCCTTTTAGAAAAAGTAGCTTTGAGCCAACCAAAGTTTTATTAACTTACACTTATGAAATTAAGAATTACCTTAAAAATCATATGTCTGAAAAAATAACTATAATTGGACATACTGACAACCAAGGTGATAGTACTACCAATCAGCTAATTGGTTTAGAAAGAGCTAATTTTGTTGCTAAATATTTTACTAAAAATGGTATAGATAAGGCAAAAATTAGTACGCTATCAAAAGGAGAAACTTCTCCTATAACAAACAATAAAACAATACAAGCTAGAAAAATAAATAGAAGAATTGAAGTAATAATTAATTAACCTCCCCTTAAACATGATTTTATTTTTAACAACCAAAACATCACATTTACTTGAATTCTTTTTTTGGATGTTAGGTTCCTTTTTAATTGGTTATGTATTTTCTTGGTATTATTTCAAGAATAAATATAAATCAGAACTAAACAAAAGCTCAGAAACAATAACAGAGCTAAGAAATGAAATGCAATCTACCATCCGTGCAAAAAAAACTGTTGAAAGAGGTGGTATAGAAATTAAAAAACCCAAAGAGCTAGACTTTAACAAAATTGGAGTTGCTACTGAAAAAAACAAAGACGATTTAACACAAATTAAAGGAGTTGGTAGTTTCATTGAAACTAAACTTAATAGTATAGGTATATATACCTATAAACAAATTAGTAATCTTACTAATGAAGATATAATCACAATAACTGATTTAATTCAGTTTTTCCCAGGAAGAATTGTTCGTGATAATTGGAAAGGGCAAGCTAAAGCTTTAATTGACATTGAGAAATAGCTACTTCCCTAATAATATATTTATTAGGGGAACTATAATAATTTTAAAATATAAATTGTATTTAAATTAAACATTGTTTGAATTCAAATAACGTTTAATTTCATTCGTATTTTTTCATCTCTTCATCATAAAACTCACCTGCTTTATCCATTAAATCAGCCAATTCAGTAGCTACATCCTCTTCTTTTTCACCAGTTAAATCTTCAAACCACTCTATAGTATCATCCTTTAAATTAATTAAAAAACGAGGATATTCTGTATGTAACACAAAAATATCTTCAGGATGATTGCTATTATCTGCTAACAAAAATTTAGGTAAGTTCATTATTTTTTATCAATTTTAAAGTTAAATAATTAAATCGTAAATATAATAGAATTGAAGCCGTTGTTAACCCTCCAAGCAAGCCAAGCCAAATTCCAAAACTACCATACATATTTTCTTTCCCTAAAAAATAACTAATAGGAAAACCAATAATCCAATAGGAAATAAAAGTTATTACTGTAGGAATTTTAACATCTTGTAAACCTCTCAAAGCTCCCAATACCATAACTTGTATACTATCACTAATTTGAAAAAAAGCTGCTGCTATTAATAAATTTGAAGCTAACTTTAATACCTCCATGTTATCGGCATAATTTTTCACATCACTTGAGTCCATATACAAATGCGGTAAATATTCATGTAAGGCAAAAAATAGAACACAGAAACCAACGGCTAAAATTGTTCCTAACAAAAATATAGAAAAAGCTATTCGTCTTAATTCATTATACTTTTGTAATCCTTTTTGATTGCCCACTCTAATCATTGAGGTCACTCCTAGTCCCATAGCAACCATAAATGTCATTGATGAAAGATTTAAAGCAATCTGATTAGCTGCTTGCGGGTTTTTACCTAATAAACCACTTAACCATATCGCAGCAGTAAAAATAGCTACTTCAAAAAACATTTGCATAGCACTTGGTGCTCCTAAATTTATGATTTTTCGAAGCATTAAGCTATCTAGCACAAATAATTTGATATTTGTTACAAGCTTATTTGAACGTTTATTCTTAGTCAACAACCACCATAAATAAGCCACCATTATGAACCTCGATAACAAAGTTCCGTATGCAGCACCAACAATTCCCATTGCTGGAAAGCCAAATTTCCCAAAAATTAATACATAATTTAATAAAACATTAGAAACATTTGCTAATAAGGTTGCATACATGGGATATTTAGTCATTGACATTCCGTCACTAAATTGTTTAAACCCTTGAAAAATAATCATAGGAATTAACGAAAAAGCCACTAAATCTAGATAAGGTATTGCTAAATCAACCACTTCAGTGGGTTGTTTCATAAAGTAAAGTAATGGTTTAGAAAAAAACACTCCTAAAAACATTAAAACTCCCATACTTATACACAAAAACAATCCATGTTTGAATGTTGACTTTGCTTTATCAAAATTATTTGATGAATCTGCTTCTGCTATCAACGGAGTTATAGCTGTAGAAAAACCAATTCCTAACGACATTGCTATAAACATAAAACTATTCCCTAATGATACCGCAGCCAATTCAGCAGTTCCTAATTGACCTACCATTATGTTATCTACAAAACTAACAAAAGTGTGCCCTAACATTCCTAACATTACTGGTGCTGCAAGTTTCCAATTATAACTAAACTCAGATGTATATTGCTTAAAATTCAATTTATTTTACCCTATTATTTGTAATCTGCGAAGATACTTCTTTTTAAAGGTCTAAATATTTTATTGCCTCCATTTTTTAAATTATTTAACTACCTTTGAAGTCTGATTAAATTTGTAAAAAAATGGCAAAAATAACATTACAAGGTAATCCTTTAGAAACTACTGGAAACTTACCAAATACGAACACTAAAGCACCTGATTTTAAATTAGTAGCAGGAGACTTATCAGAAAAAAAATTAAGTGACTTTTCTGGAAATAAACTAATTTTAAATATATTTCCAAGTGTAGATACTGGTACTTGTGCTACTTCTGTAAGAGAATTCAATAAAAAAGCAGCTGGTTTAGAAAACACCAAAGTTTTATGTATATCAAGAGATTTACCTTTTGCACAAGGACGTTTTTGTGGTGCTGAAGGTATTGAAAATGTTGTTATGTTATCAGATTTCCCTACTGGTGACTTTGGTAAACAATATGGGTTAGAAATAGCAAATCGGACCATTAAAAAGCTTGCACTCTCGTTGTATCGTAGTTATTAATGAAGAAGGAAATGTAACTTATACTGAACAAGTAAATGAAGTAGTTGATGAACCTAATTATGAAGCTGCCTTAAAAGCATTATAGTACTATATGAAAAACCCAAATGATGGATTTATAAAAGGTAGATTAAGAAGTATTAAATTTGCTGTTAAAGGTATGTGGTTATTACTAACCACTGAAGACAGTATTAAAGCTCAAACTTTTATTGGTTTAATAAGTATACTAATTGGATACTACTTTTCTATATCAACTACCGAATGGATGATTCAATTACTAACAATAGGTCTTGTTTTAGTTGCTGAAGCTTTAAATACAGCTATTGAAAAAGTTGCTGATTTCATACATCCAGATTATCATAAAAAAATAGGTTTTATAAAAGATATTGCAGCAGGAGCTCCAGCTTTTGCTGCTCTTATTGCAATAATTATTGCATGTATTATTTACGTTCCTAAAATTATAGCTATTTTTTAGCGTTTAGACTATTGTCAATTAACATATATGGTAAAAAAAAAGAAGACAACTATTAAAAGTAAAAACAATAAAGTTTCTATATTTACTAAGATTGGGGCATTTATTAAAAATAGACAAAACCAAACTGTTTTTGGTGCCTTCCTTATCCTTTTCTCAATTTTTTTAACAGTAGCTTTTATTTCTTTTTTCTATTCATGGCAAGAAGATCAAAGCTCATTACAGCAATTCTCTAACAGGGAATTACCCACTAAAAATTTATTAGGAAAAGTAGGTGCTAAATTAAGTAACCTCATAGTATTCAGAGGTTTTGGACTAGGAGCTTTTATTTTAAATGTTATTCTTTTTTTTACTGGATCTAGAATACTTTTGCAAACTAATTTAAAAAAAATTATCACTTCATGGAACTGGGGGATATTAGGTATGCTTTGGACCTCTATTTCTCTTGGATTTATTGAGAATAAATATGCTGTTTTATCAGGAATTATAGGATATGAACTTAATGAATATCTACAAACATTTATTGGAAAAACAGGACTTATTATTTTATTACTATTCTTCTTTATAACTTATTTAATTATTAGATTTAGTATTGACCCTGATGCAATAGTTGAGAACTTAGATTCAAAAAAACAACAAAAAGAAGCTGAAAAATTAGCTAAAATAGAAGAAGAAGCTAAAGAAAAATATACTAAAGAAATTACAAAAGAGGAAACAGAGAATGAAAAATCTGATTTTGAGCTTTCAGTAGAAAACTTACAACCTACCATAACAAAACATTCTGATGTTAGTCAATTATCTACTAATAAAAAAGAAGAAGAACCAGAACCTGAAATTTCTTTAGATATAGCCTCTACTCAAACTCCAGAATTAAAAATCTCTGACGAAACTATAAAAGAAGTTGAAGTTGCTATTGAAAAAATCGCTGAAGAAAAAAGTGTATCTGAAAATTTATCTGACCAATTAGTAAAAGATTTTGGAGAATTTGATCCTAAATTAGAATTGGGTAATTTTAAATTTCCTACATTTAATTTGTTAAAAGAGTATCACGAAAGTATCTCTATCGATCCTGCTGAACTTGAAGCTAATAAAAATCAAATTGTAGAAACTTTAAAAAACTACAAAATTGGTATTGCTCAAATAAAAGCAACTGTAGGACCTACAATCACATTGTATGAAATTGTTCCTGAAGCTGGTGTCCGTATCTCTAAAATAAAAAATTTAGAAGATGATATTGCATTATCACTAGCCGCTTTAGGTATTCGTATTATTGCTCCTATTCCAGGAAAAGGGACTATTGGTATAGAAGTACCTAATAAAAAATCAACCATAGTATCAATGCATTCTGTTATTTCATCAAAGAAATTCCAAGAATCGCCTATGGAATTACCAATTGCTTTTGGTAAAACTATTTCAAATGAAACTTTTGTTGTTGACTTAGCTAGAATGCCTCACTTGTTAATGGCTGGTGCTACAGGACAAGGTAAATCAGTAGGTCTAAACGCCATATTAACCTCTTTACTATATAAAAAACACCCTGCTGAAGTTAAGTTTGTTCTTGTAGATCCAAAAAAAGTAGAACTTACTTTGTTTAATAAAATTGAACGACATTATCTTGCTAAATTACCTGATGAAGGAGAAGCGATTATAACAGATACTGCAAAAGTAGTAAACACATTAAATTCTTTGTGTATTGAGATGGATGCTCGTTATGATCTTCTTAAAAATGCAATGGTTCGTAACATCAAAGAATATAATACTAAATTTAAAGCTAGAAAATTGAATCCAGAAAATGGTCATCAATTTTTACCTTACATAGTTTTAGTAATTGATGAATTTGCTGATTTAATTATGACAGCAGGTAAAGAAGTAGAAACACCTATTGCTCGTTTAGCACAATTAGCACGTGCAATTGGAATTCATTTAATTGTAGCCACTCAAAGACCTTCTGTTAATGTAATTACAGGAATTATTAAAGCAAACTTCCCTTCTCGAATAGCCTTCAGAGTTACCTCAAAAATAGACAGTAGAACTATTTTAGATGCTCCAGGTGCAGACCAATTAATAGGTAGAGGTGATATGTTATATTCTGGAGGAAATGATATAACCAGAATTCAGTGTGCTTTTGTGGATACTCCTGAAGTTGAAAAAATCACTGATTTTATTGGCTCACAACGTGCATATCCAGAAGCTCATTTACTTCCTGAGTACGTTGGCGAAGATGGTGGCACAAATGTTGATATTGATATAACAGATCGTGATAAACTATTTAAAGATGCTGCTGAAATTATTGTCACAGCCCAACAAGGTTCTGCCTCTTTATTACAACGTAAACTAAAATTAGGATATAATAGAGCAGGAAGATTAATTGATCAATTAGAAGCAGCGGGTATTGTAGGCCCTTTTGAAGGTAGTAAAGCAAGACAAGTTTTAGTCCCAGATTTAGTATCTTTAGATCAATTACTCGAAAACGAAAGAAAATAACAATTAAAACCAAAAACGGAAATCATACATCAAATGAAAAAAATAGGTTTACTTTTTATAGGAATATTTATAAGTTTTAACATAATAGCGCAGAATTCTTCTTCAAAAGCAAAACTTTTACTAGATGAAGTTTCAACAAAAATGGGTGCATACAAAAATATGGTAATAGGCTTTAACTCTACTTTAGTAAATAAAGAAGCAGGTATCACAAATGACCCTCCTATTAGTGGTAAAATAACTATTGCTGGAGAAAAATATAACTTAGAATATTTAGGCAACAATTTTTTATTTAATGGTAAAAAACTTGCAGTTATTAACCATGATGAAAAAGAAATAAACATTTCTAATGGAGATCTTGAAGAGGAAGACGGTTTCATCTACCCTTCAAAATTCCTAACTTTTTATAAAGAGGGGTATAATTATACAATGGGAAAATTAAAAAATCATAAAGGGCGCAAAGTTCAATATGTAGATTTAACTCCAATTGATAGCAACTCTGACATTATAAAAGTTCAACTTGGTATAGATGCAAAAACAAAACATATATACAAATTAGTTCAAATCGGATCAAATGGTGCTGAAACAACTTATACAATTACTAAATTTAAAAGTAATCAACCGATTTCAGAAAAATACTTTTCTTTTAATAAAGAAAAATATACTAGTCAAGGTTATTTAATTGACTAAATATTTTAAAAGTTTTGTTATTTATTTAAACAATAACAAAACTTTTAGACTTTTGTAAAACTAACAAACTACCTTTGCATCTGTGAAAACACTAGACAGATATATCCTAAAAAGTTTTTTAATTCCTTTTTTAACAACTTTTCTAATTATATTATTTGTATTAATAATGCAGATGTTATGGCTAGCCTTTGATAATTTTGCAGGTAAAGGAATAGGTATTTTAATTATTCTTAAATTTTTGTGGTATTCTACCTTAATGGCTACACCGCAAGCTTTACCTATTGGTGTATTACTTTCTTCAATAATGACTTTAGGTAGTTTATCCGAAAACTATGAGTTTGCAGCAGCAAAATCAGCAGGTGTATCCTTACAAAGAATGGTTCGCCCACTAGTTTTTCTAGCTGTATTTTTAAGCTCTATTAACTTTTTATTTTTAAACTATATTTACCCTTATGCTGTTTTAAAACAATTAAATTTAAAAGCTAACATAAAAAAGAAGCAACCCGCCTTAGCCTTAGTTCCTGGAGGTTTTAATACTGAAATACCTAATTATCAAATTAAGTTTGAAGAAAAATATGGTGAAGAGAAAAATTTATTAAAAAAAGTATTAATCTATGATTTATCTTCTAGAAGGGGAAATAATAAAATAATTACAGCTAAAAGAGGTAAAATAACTTCTGAGCAAGGTAGTCGCTATATGACATTAACTTTGAATGATGGATATTATTTTGAGCATCATAGAAAAACTGGAGATACTTTTGAAGAAAGAAAAAAAATGCCTGCATCTCATGCTGATTTTAAAGAATACATTATAAACATTGATATTTCTTCACTAGACGATACAGATTTAGATGAATTAAAGTATACTAAAAACTTCAACATGCTAAGTTTAGGGCAGCTAAAAGACACCATTCCTGATCTTAAAAAAGGATATGATGAATATATTGCCAGTAGGGCAAAAAATTTATTTCTTACTGTTGATGTAGAAAACCTTCATCAGTATCCTGATTCTTTAATTAATAAAAACCTATCTCCAAACCTATTAGACAACTTTGATCTTAGAGAAAAAACTAGTATTTTAAATATTGCTATTTCAAAAATAGATAGAACTTTAAGTACCAATAAATCATACAAAGAGCCTCTAAAAAACAGAAGAAAATGGCTAAACCATCATGACATTGAATATTATAACAGAATCGCTTTTTCTTTATCTTGTTTATTATTATTTTTTATCGGTGCCCCTTTAGGCTCAATTATTAGAAAAGGAGGAATGGGGCTTCCCATGATATTAGCTATTTCAATATATGTATTATATTTTTTTACAAATACATTTGGAAGAAACATGGCAGAAGAAAGTTCAGTAACTGCCCTATTGGGTTCTTGGTTAGCTGTACTTTTAATGTTACCTTTAGCCCTTACATTAACAATAAGAGCTGCTAAAGACAAAGGTCTATTCAGTACTAGTAACTTATTTATAGCAATAAAAACATTTTTTAAAAATATATTCTCTAAAAAAGAGAAAACAACTTAACTAAATGACAACACATACAACTCCTAAAATTCAATTAAATTCAATTGAAGAAGCCATAGAAGATATAAAAAAAGGTAGAGTTATTATTGTAGTAGATGACGAAGATCGAGAAAACGAAGGTGATTTTCTTGCTGCTGCTGAAAAAATCACTCCTGAAATGGTTAATTTTATGGCTACACATGGACGTGGATTAATTTGTACACCATTAACTGAAAGTAGATGTAAAGAGCTTGAGCTAGGAATGATGGTAAGTAACAATACTGACCCCATGGAAACCGCTTTTACTGTCTCTGTTGATTTAAGAGGTAATGGAGTTACTACTGGTATTTCAGCTTCTGACAGGGCCAAAACTATTGAAGCCTTGGTTAATCCAGAAACTAAATCTTTTGATTTAGCAAGACCTGGACATATTTTTCCTTTGAGAGCTAAAAATGGAGGTGTTTTAAGAAGAACTGGTCATACTGAAGCTGCTATTGACTTTGCTCGCTTAGCTGGGTTAAAACCTGCTGGTGTTATTGTTGAAATTATGAACGAAGATGGAACTATGGCTCGGTTACCTCAACTTTTAGAAGTGGCTAAAAAGTTTGATTTAAAAATTGTTTCTATTGAAGATTTAGTTGCTTACAGAATGGAGCATGATTCTTTAATCGAAAAAAAAGAAGACTATACTATTCAAACTCGTTTTGGAGATTTTCGTTTACGTGCTTATCAACAAACAACTAATAAACAGGTTCATATAGCATTAACAAAAGGAAGTTGGACTAAAAATGAATCTATATTAACAAGGATTAACTCGACGTTAGTAAATAACGATATACTAGGAACTCTTACTAATAATGCTGATAAAAAGCTTGATCAAATGTTCAGAGTTATTAACGAAGAAGGTAGAGGTGCTATTCTTTTTATAAATCAGCAAGCTCAGTCACTAAACCTTTTAAATAGACTCAAAACTTTAAAGAAAAATCAAGTCAATGGCATTATGAAAGCTCCAAATGTTGTAATGGACAATAGAGATTTTGGTATTGGAGCTCAAATTTTACACGACTTACATATACATAAGTTACGTTTAGTATCTAACTCACAACAAACAAAACGTGTTGGTATGATTGGATACGGCCTAGAAATAGTTGATTATGTTAATTATTAAAAATTTATACTATAAAATGTAATAAATTAGGGTAATAAAATTAAAATATAAATACTGTAATAAATAACACTAATATTATTTATTACAGTATTTATATTTTATGCGTATAAGAAACTTATTTTTTAAGAGCTTTCCTTTTTACAAACAGTATGATTCTAATGATTGTGGTCCTACATCTATTAAAATTATTTGTTCTTTCTATAAAAAACCTATTTCTATTCAAGTATTGAGAAACTTATGCAATATTGATAGAGAGGGAGTTTCCATTAAGGCTTTAAATAATACTTGTGAAAAAATAGGATTTACTTCAAAAGCTATTAAGTTTACTGTAAAAAAAGAAAACAATAATATCCCTCCATTAGAAGAATTACCGTTACCTGCTATAGCATATTGGAATGCTAATCATTTTGTTGTTATTTATAAAGTAGCTAACAATAAAGTCTATCTATCAGACCCTGCAATAGGAAAAACATCTTTATCTATACGTGATGCTAGAAAGTTTTTATATACTAATAATAACTACGGAAAAATAATCCTTTTAGAGCCGAATAATTATTTTTATAACTCTAATAATCAATATGTAGCAAATCATAATATTAGTAAAAAAAAGAACTTTATAACAACACATCTATTAAAAAGTAAGTCTAGTTTTAAATATCTATTTCTTTTAATTTTTGGACAACTTATTTTTCAATCTATAACTCCATTTTTAACTCAAGAAACTTTTGATAAAGGAATTATAGGAAAAAACTCTAATGTATTACTATGGATTTTATGCATTCAAATATTCATCTTTTTATTCTCTTCTCTTATATCTTATTTACAAAGTGTTATATCCAATAAAGTAGCTGAATCTATAAATCAATCTTTAATCAATCAATTTGTAAAGAAAATATTCAAGCTTCCTTTAAATTATTATCATCAAAAAAAGTCAAGTGATTTTTTACAAAGAATTCAGGATTTAAATAGAATCGAGTCATTTTTAGTTTACAACTTCTCTTCTATGTTTGTTACATTTTTAGGTTTTATTGTAATGACAATCATTGCTATATATTATAGTTTAAGTATCTTTTCTATGTTTATATTATACAACACAGTATATAGTATTTGGATGTATTTTATTTTACGTAAAAAAAGAGCGTTAGATTATGAACAATATGATATAGGTATTTTTAGACATAGGTCGTTAGTAGAAATGATTCATGGCTACCAAGAAATTAAATTAGGAGGAAATGAAACACCAAAAATCAAGGCATTCATAAACAATCAACGTAAATTCTTTTTAAATAGCTTAAAAAAAATAAAGATTTCACAATCATTATCAGTTGGAGGCGGATTTATAAAACAAATTGGATATGGTTATATCACTTTTTATACAGGATTGTTAACTATACAAAATCATATTACTATAGGTGAAATGGCCGCTATTCAATTAGTCATTTCTCAATTAGATCAAATGCTATCAAACATGCTATCTACAACTTCAATAGTTCAAGATGTAGTTTTCAGTATGGAAAGAGTATTAGATGTTCAATCATTACCAGAAGAAGAGTATGGTAATAAATTAGTTAATAATAACTGGACAATTACGCTTAACAACATAAGCTTTTCATACAATACTGTTAGTAATAAAGTATTAAATAATATTAACCTAACTATTGAACAAGGAAAAACGACAGCAATAGTTGGAGCTAGTGGGTCTGGTAAAACTACATTACTTAAAGTTGCTCTGGGTTTATGTGAACCAACAAGCGGTAATATATTATTAAACAATAAACCAATGAAAGAATTTGATATATCATCTTGGAGAAAAAAATGTGGAGTTGTTTTACAGGATGGATATATTTTTACAGATACTATAATTAATAATATTACTCAATCTGAATCAGAAACTCAGATAGACTTTAAACGCTATATAAATGCTTTAAAACTAGCTGAACTGTATGATTTTGTAGAAACACTTCCTATTAAACACCAAACAAAAATTGGAAATGAGGGACTAGCCTTAAGTTCGGGGCAACATCAAAGACTTTTAATCGCCCGTTTAATTTATAAAAATCCAGAATACATTTTTATGGATGAAGCTACAAATTCTTTAGACTCTCAAACAGAAAATAGAGTAGTAAACAATATCAATTCACATTTTAAAAATAAAACTAAAATTGTTATTGCTCATCGATTAAGTACAGTAAAAAATGCTGATAAAATAATTGTAATGGAAAATGGAAAAATAACTGAATACGGGTCTCATAATGAGTTAATTAACCTAGAAGGAGGCTATTTCAATTTAGTTAAAGAACAATTACAATTGGCTTAAGCCCATTCCATAGTATATGGATTATAGTTACATTTTGCAGGTTTCTCAAAAGATAAATCTGTTTTTAAATAAGCTCTACAATCTGTACAAACATGTCTAAATTCACAAACTTTACAATCAGCAATATCTTCTTTCTTTATATTCCATATTTTTGAAAAATCTTTATTATTTACTGCATCTATAATGCTTGTAGTACTAATATCTCCATAAGATGTTTTTAAGGAAGGACAGTTTTTAATGTTTCCAAATTTATCTATACTAAGTTTTCTGTTTAAACAAGAATTATAATTTTTAGACTCCAAATAATGATTCCAATTTAAATTAAATTGATTGATAGCAACAATACCACAACAATTCTCATCAGTTATTTTTTGTTCTGTAAACTGAAAAATAGTCCCTGTTTTCGTAGGCATTTCTTTTGTTATCCATGCCGAATGAATTGTAACTTCTCTTACTATTGGAAATTTTAATAAAAATGCTTGAATATCACTCAATTCATTATTTGATTTCAATAGTAGTTCTACTCTATGAATAGCAGTTTTATATATTCCTTCAAATAATTCATTCAAAAAATCAACAGAAAGCCCATAAAAATCTCTTATTTGTAAATTTTCGCAACCTAGAGCATCTAATTCTTCAAACACTTTATAATATACTGAAACATCTTTAGGAATGGATGAAAAATCTATAATACAATTTGTTATTATAGAAGGATCATCCCATTTAGTGTCTAATGAAGGGAAAAAACTTACCTCTTCTTTTTCACTATAAAATACATATTCATTTTGTATTAAGAAAATAATATACTCTATAACAGCCTCTCTATCCTCTCCATGATATAGTGATAAAATAGCACCTAAAGATTTATTTTTATTATGATTTGTAAAGATTTCATAGATTACATTATCTAGAAACTCTATTTTATTCCTTTGATGATCATATAATAATGTTCTTGAAACCCCTTTTGTTAATCTACATGATTCAAATAACAATAAATATTTATCTAATTTTAAATTCATTATATAATTCTTGAAATTTTTTTGGTGTAATGTGACAATAGCCTTTTTTTAGTTTGATACTTATCAATATTTGTCATTACTGCATTAGATCTACTACCTTTATTATCTGTTTTTTTTATAGGATCAGTAAAAAAAAAGTTAGCTTGAAAATATTCTTTATTCGTATTAATAATTTCTAAAACTTCTTTCTCTTCTATAACTTCTATACTCTTATTTCCTTCCATTACTTAAAGTTGTTAAATGCTCTGCTATTTTTTTTTCTAATTGATAATTACAAGGGTAGGAAGTCATCCCAAATTGCCCTATAGGGTTAATTTCTAGAAAATAAAATTTAGCATCTTTAGTATACACAAAATCAATAGAACCTGATTCGTATTTTAATTTCTTCATTAAACGAATAACCTTTTCTTCTATAGCATTTGGTAACTTAAATGGTACCGACCTGTTAGGTTTATCGTATATGTATTTTCTAAAATCTGTTTCGGTTTGTTCGTCATTCTGAGAAAATATAGCCATTGAATAAATTTTCTCATCAAGATAAAATGATCGTATATCATATTTTTTATCTAGTCTTTTTTGGAAAAGAGAAACTTGAAAATTATCTGGAAATTTTTCTAAATCATTAAGAGTTACTTCATTTGTATAACTTGGATACCAATAATCTTCATTACTATAATTAAAAACTACATTAATTGATTTAGTAATAATTCTTGATTGCTCATTTAGAAAATCTAGCACTTCACTCTTTTTAGAAGTCAATAAAAAATCAGGAATTAAAAGTCCTTCTTTTGTAGCCGCTATTAAGTTTGCGTTTTTATTAACATCAATACACAACTTACTATCTCCTATACAAGGAATTTCATTTTTTAAATGATCTAATAAAAAATCTAATAGTGCATTATTTTCTTTGATTAAAAAATCTTCTAACTGACTATCAAACATTTTATTATTAGAACTTAAGACATTTATTCCACTTTGAAAATTTCCTCTTCTATACCAATAAGCTTTGATTTCTTCCAAGCTTATTTCTTTGTCATTATCTACATTAAATTTTATAGTACCATTACTATACCTAATATTAGTTATTTCTACGCTTCCGTTTAACCTGATAAATTCAGTTTCAAAACGATATAACCATCTAATTACCTCATCAGTGCTATAATCTTCGTCTGTACTATTAATTAATACCAAATCATTCTTATTTTAAAAGAATAGCTACATTATTATGCAGCTATTATCAAACTTATTATTTACTTTCTCTTTTCTCTACAAGCATTTTTCCTTCTCCTTCCTTATTTCCTACTTCTTTAAAATGTCTATAAATATTCCAAGAATCTCCAAACATGCTTCCAACACCACCATCGGAAAAAGTTAATCCCATATCTACTATAGTCGTTATATGTGAAGGGTTGGATGGTCCATAATACTCTGTTCCATTTCCTACTGGTCTTTCTCCTTTTACGACTGTTTCCATTTCAGTTAACATAGCTTCAGCAGCTAATTTCATTTCGCTTAGTTTTATCATTGTATATAAAATTTAGTTCTCCTTACTCTATTATATTGGTTTTTCAGGTGCCACCATTCATTTTTAATGAATAGTATCATATACTAATTTTTATTACCCATAAAATCATAAAAAACTAATGGCTATATCATAAATAATATAGCCATTAGTAAATCAAATATTAAGCTTTTATTTTTCTCTTCTTTTCTCTACAAGCATTTTTCCTTCTCCTTCTGGCTTTACATTATTAAAGAAGTCTGGTTCGTAATGTCTGTGAATACTATAAGAATCTCCAAATATACTTCCTGAAGAACCATCTTCTCCCCAATTCATTCCATCAACATAAGTCGTAATACTAGATGGATTTGAAGGCCCGTAATATTCTGTTCCATTTCCTACTGGTCGTTCTCCTTTCACAGCCGTTTCCATTTCAGTTAAAATAGCTTCAGTAGCTAATTTCATTTCGCTCAATTTTTTCATAATGTATAAAGTTTAGTTTTCCCTACTCTATTCTATTGGTTTTTCAGGTGCCACCATTCATATTTAATGAATAGTATTACTTTGAACTTTTTATTACCCAAAAAAACATTTTTAAATATTTAGAAAAAGCTTAAATTAATTTTGAATTATGCTTTTTTCCTTTTGCTAAAAAAAGTATAATTAACATGACCAATAATGTAAACCATATCCAATTATAATTAAAATGAGAAGTTATTTTAATACTATCAGAGCTGCCTGTTAGGATTAAAGAAGCCCAATAATATGGAGAAATTTCACTTAACTGATGTGTATTTATATAGTTCTTTTTTGCTATTTGAAGTGCTTTCGATTTTGTTTTACCCTTTTTTAACTCTTTATAAAAAGTTTGAAGAATCTCATTGGTTGCTTTTTCATTGGCTTTCCATTGCGTTGCAATAACACATTTAGCTCCTCCTCTAAAAAAGCCTCTTGATAAACTCATTATACCCTCTCCTATTTCTTGCTTGCCTGAAGCACCATTACAAGCATCTAAAACCACCAGTTCTGCATTATTTGATAAACCTAATAATTCTATTAAGCTGATTTTTTTTTCATGAAAAGCAATCCATGGTTTATTTTCAATTTTATCAATCCCCGCATGTGTATTCAAATGTATTATCGCATACTTTTTTATTTCATTAAGAAAAGTTTCTTTCTTTGCCTTATCTTCTAAAAACAAATCAGTTTCACAAATTGATGCTATTTCTTGCATTGCATTTTTACTTCGCTTAAGAGAATTAAGGGTATTATGTTTAAAATTAACTGGAGCAAACGCTAAAATTTTATTCATTGCGTTCTCCTTATTCTTATTTAATTTCTCAAAAACAGAAGCTGACAATAAATAATTAATTTCTGTATGCTCCAATAAATATTCACCTCTTAAAATATCTGGTATTAATGCTTCAAAATTTATTCGCTGTAACTTATAATCTGGAATCACTATTAATTCCTTATTTTTTATTTTATCAATAGCGTTTTTAAAAGGAAATAATTTCAAAAACACCTTATTCGCAAGTCGCTTATACTTTTCTTCGTCGTCTTTATAAATAAAGTACTCAGACATTTTACTCTTTAAACTATCAACTTCGTTAATTAAGTCTGGAACATTTTTTAATTTGAAAAATATTCTTTCATTCTCATTACAAAATATTCCATACCCTATTTGTTCATTTAAAATATATTCAATCAAGCTTTTATCTTTATTTGTATATTGCTTAACACTTTCTTCTAAACTGATAATTAAAGGTTCTTTTTTATTGTTTTCACTATTATTATTTAGGCCTTCAAGTAATAATAGTGCCTTATTTTTTTCCATAAAATAAAACGCTTGAGAAACATCCTTTTTATAATATGATAGAGTTACTGCTTGCATATAAAAACTAGCCGCTTTACGAATCCAAAATAGTTTAGAAGTATCAACAATACTTTCTAGCCTAATAAAAGAAATAAGCTTATCTACTAAAACACTCATTTCTATTGTTGTATTTAAAACACTATTTTTCTTAGTAAATTCGTAATTCTTAATACCAGCGTTTACATTTTCTATGAGATAGTCTAGAATATCTAATTTATAATCTGAATTCTTAATTTCTTTTAAAGTAAGTGCTTTTTCTTCATACTCTCTTTTTAAAAGAATTCCTATTGCCTTTTTATTATATCGTATTTTAATTTCTGGAGACAAGTAATCTCCTTTATTACTGTATACCGCTGCAATTGCTTTTTTATCTGTTTTAATATTTAATGCTTTATCAAAAAAATAATCAGCTTTATCTCTTTGATTTATTTTATTATATACTCTACCAATATTACTATAAACTCTTCCTATATTCTCATAATCATTATTTTTTTCATAAACCTTCAATACTTCTTCATACAAATCGATAACTTTAAATGGTTTATTTAAATTTTCAAAAATATTTGCTAAATTATTTTTATAACCTATATCTGTAGAGAGGTAATGATGTTTTTGTATAAGAGTATCTATGCTACTTGTATGATGTTTTATTTCTTTTAAATATCTATTTGTTTCATCTATATAACTGTAAACAGCTATTACTGCCTCATGAGCTTTTAATAATGTTTTAGGATCATTATAAGAGGGATAATTATCAATTACATTTTGAAAGATTTTTAAAGCGTTAAAATAGTCACCTTTATTAGTAAAAATAAACCCTAAATCTATGTACGATTTATAAGTGAATTTATTTTTCACTGGCTGATTTTGTAATTTTATAATTATTCCTTTTTGCTTTTTTACATTTCCTAAAACTTTGTAGTAATAATTTAAATTATAAAAGCTATTATTCAATTTATAATAATCAATTGAATCAGTAAGTTTTCTAATATTAATTGACTTCTCTGTAACATGTATAGCTTTGTTATACTTATTTTCAATAGAATATAAAATACCTAATCGGTGATAAGCATACGCTTTATTTTCATTATTTAAGTTTATCTTTTTATTTATAAAATTTTCTAGAGCTATAGTTTTTAGTTTGTTATCTATATTCAATTTATAAATAGAATCGATTTTTTTTACTTCCTTTAATTTATTTTGACAAAATGAAATTTGATAAAAAATAAAAAAAGATATGAAAAGTAAAAAAAATCGATGCATAAGTATCTCATTATTATTAGGAGATACTAATTTAACAATTTATTATACTTTACAGGTCTTGAATACGATTGATTTACACCTAATGTATTTAAAACATCTATAATTTGATTAGGGCTATGTAACATTCCTGAATCATATAATACTTTAGCTGAAATTGCTGTTACTAACGGCGCAGCATATGATGTTCCTGAAATGTATACTAAAGAGCCTGAGATATCATAAAACTTAATATTTTGTCCTGGAGCATAAAAATCTACAGTATTTGCCCCATAGTTAGAAAAGTACGCAATATTACTATTTTCAGTATTTGATGCTGCTATAGCTAAAATATTAGCTTGTGGATATGATGAAGGATAATGACTAACATTATCATTATCAACACCAGCATTTCCAGCTGAAGTTACAATTAAAACATTATTATATTCAGTTACTAAGTCATTAAAAATAGAGTTGACATATACATTATTATTATACCACCCTAAACTCATTTGAATAATATGAACTCTTGGTAATGCATATTTTAAACCGCATAAAATATTAAAATAACTAGCAACACCATTTTCGTCACATACTTTTACAGGCAAAATTTGATGCGGTATACCATCTTCATTCAATTTATTATTCACAATATAAGTAACTTTTGTTCCATGGATTAGTTCATAATCATCGTAAAAATCATTATCATGGTTTACAAAATCCCATCCAGACAATTCACTAGCTACATTAACCCCAGAAGAATTGTATAAAAATGGGCTAACAAATAATGGGTAATTGGCATTAACTCCAGTGTCTAAAACCCCTACCGTAACCCCTGAATTATTAGGTACAATTTGAGATGCAAAACCGTTGTTATGAGTATTTAATATCTCTGAATTATTTTCGTTTTCTAAGTGAAATATAAATTCATTATCTACATTTGTAATATCACCTTCTGGTTCTCCACTCCCCCCCTGAATGGTTAACTTTTTATCCTCAACATCAGCATCATTACCAAAACTCCATTTTTCGATTAATTTATCATCACATAAATCACAAAATTGATACTTGACAACCTTATATCGATTTCTTAATGTATGTTTTTTTCTATCGCTTATTCCTTTTCTAAACTTAATAATAAGTTCATTTTTTGAATACCTTGGTGTTTGTAGAATAGTTTTTTTTGTTTTAAAAAGCCTTAATTTCTCATAACTTTCTGTTAATTCAGTATCATCTACTGAACACTTAACAAAGGCTAAACTTAGCGTTAAAACAAATAATAATTTTAAGAGTTTCATTGTTTTTCTGTTTATAATTATTTTAGGAAACTTAGTAATATTACTATTTTTAATTTATATTACTATAATTATAGGCTTAAAAATAATAAAATCATTACCCATTTATTTTATTAATTTAATTTATTTTTGAACTATATTTTGAATTTATGACAGAAAGTGAAAGGTATTTAAATGCTTTATTGAAAGGGGATGAAAGAATAACTGCTGAAATATACAGCAAATTCTATAGGAAAGTTAGTTCCTTTATTTTAGCTAATAAAGGAAAGCAAGAAGATGTAGAAGATGTTTTTCATGATGCCTTAATGTACTTGATTATTGCTCACAAAAAACAACCACTAAAAATAAATTCTTTTGAAGGATATTTTTTTACCATTTGTAAAAACATTTGGAAAACTTCATTAAAAAATAAAAATAAACAGGTAATAAATAATAATGTTTTACCACTAGAAGATAAAGATGTCGATTTGAGTTTATTAATTATTCAACAACAAAGGAGAGATTTATATAGAGAAGCATTTCATAAACTCTCTGCCAATTGTAAAGAAATTTTAGGTAACTATTTTAATGGAATGGGGTATCAAGAACTATTAGAAGAATTTTCATATAGTACAATTAATACTATTAGACAAAGAGTTTTTAAATGTAAAACTAAATTGATTTCATTAATAAAAAAAGATCATCGATATAACAAACTAAAGTGATGGAAGAAAAAGTACAAAAAGAAATTGAACGTTATTTGCACAACGAAATGAATATGGAAGAACGTTCTATTTTTGAAAAAAAAATGAAATCTGATGTATTACTCAAAGAAGAAGTTTTATTGCAAATTGCAATTCACGAATCCTTTGATGATCCTAGTATTGAACATACTCAAAATATTTATGACCTAAATTTAATTAATAAAATTAAAGAACAATTACAATCTGACGAGTTAAGAAATACTTCAAAATTCATTAGAAAAAGTACTAAGAAACATAAAGAATCAAATAATAGTAACATAAAATTAGTATACAAATTCATTGCTTCTATAGCTGCAATTGTTTTAATTTCTTTTATGCTATTTTACAATTATCAACAAAGTTCTTTAAGCCTTTATAATGAATATGCTGACTGGGATAACTTACCTTCTTTAATTGAAAAAGGTGAAAGTAACGTTATATCAGAATTAGAGTTATTATATGATGAAGAGGAATACAAAAAAGTTATTTCACGTAATACAACTTCAAGTAAAACACCATATGAATTAATATACATTGGAGCATCATATATTAAATTAAACGATTTCTCCAATGCTTCTATAACTTTTGAAAAATTAATAAATACAAATTCATTAGAAAGTTCAAGAGGCTATTGGTACAAACTTTTAATTTATTTAAAACAAGATAAACTGAATGATGCTAATAATATGTTGACTATAATTCTTAATGACAAAAAAAATTATAACTATGAGAAATCTATAGAACTCTCTGAAAGAATTAAAAATTTAAAATAATCGTATCATTTAAGTAACAATTGATTTTCTAATTGAATGATTAGCTCTTTTGATGCTGGTGTATTTTGTAATTTAAGTTCACTTATCATTTTTTTTATGGTTTGCTTATCATATATTTGGTTATCTTCTTCATGTATAAAAAAACGTTCTTTTTCTGCAAGTGAAAAAAACAGGTTGTCTGACCATTCATTTCTTTCTAAATCAATAACTAAATGGATTCTATCAGTAGCTCCTAAATTGGATACTGAGTGAATATAGTTTACGTTTGTATACCAACATTCTCCAAGTTGCATATCAATAACTTCGTTATCTAATAAGAAAGTTACTTTATTATTAGATGTTATAGGAACATGTAAACGAAAACAACCATCTTCGTATCCTAGTTTATGATCCCTATGAGGTTTTATTATTGAATCTTTTTCTAAATTTAATAATCTTACTGAAATCAATGAACTTTTAAATGTACTTACAACTTCTTTGAGATAAGGACATTCTTTTAAAAAAGGAGTTTCAGTTATTTTTATTTTTTCTACTGATGCAAAAATATTTTTTTCGTCACCATTTTCAGCATACAAGGCTATTGATTTCCATCTTCCTTCGTATCCTCTGGTATTAAAATGATCATTCCATTTAGAAGTAACAACTTTTTGCAACTCGGTTTGAAGTTTTTTTACATCAAACTTAAAAGGTAATTTTAAGAACCTAACTCCTTTATCTTTCTTCATTGATTATCCTATCATTTCGCTTTTAACACTAGTAAATTCATTCACTATATCATTTAATACATCTTTAGCTGACTTTATGTTATGAATTAAACCCGCTACTTGTCCTATCTCTAATTCACCTTCTTCTAAATCACCTTCAAACATCCCCCGTTTAGCACGAGCCCTACCCAATAAATCTTTAATGTCTTTTATTGTTGGGTTTTTCTGATATAACTCTTGTACTTCGTTGTAAAATTTATTTTTCACCAATCGAACAGGAGCCAACTCTTTTAAGGTTAAATGAGTATCACCATCTTTAACTTCAACTATTGTGTTTTTAAATTTATCATGAGCGGAAGACTCTACTGTTGCAGCAAATCGACTACCAATTTGTACTCCATCTGCACCTAATATCATTGCCGCTAACATACCTCTTCCCGAACCTACTCCTCCTGCGGCAATTACAGGAATATTAACTTGTTCTTTAACCATAGGTATTAGTGTAAAAGTAGTTGTTTCTTCTCGCCCATTATGTCCGCCAGCTTCAAATCCTTCACATACTACAGCATCAACTCCAGCAGCTTCAGCTTTTAAAGCAAACTTCACAGAGCTTACAACATGAACAACTGTAATTCCTTTATCTTTTAAGAAAGTTGTCCATGTTTTTGGATTTCCAGCTGACGTAAAAACAATTTTCACTCCTTCTTCAATAATTATATCCATTATTTTTTCTATATCTGGATATAACATTGGCACATTAACCCCAAAAGGTTTATTCGTAGCGTTCTTACATTTTTGAATGTGTTCCCTTAATACATCAGGGTACATTGAACCTGCTCCTATCAATCCTAAACCTCCTGCATTAGAAACTGCTGAAGCCAATTTCCAACCACTTACCCATATCATTCCGCCTTGAATAATAGGATATTCTATATTAAATAATTTTGTTATTTTACTTTGCATTTTTAGCCCTTAAAATTTAATGGAATTGAATAACTTACTGGTATTTTTCTATTTAATTGAATACCAGGTTCCCATCCTTCTATGTTTTCAAAAAAATTGATTATCTGTTTTATTAATTTAATAGGTAATTCTTCATCAATAGTCACATTTTTAATTTTTCCATGAATGTTAATTGTATAATTCACATGTATTTTTACTTTTACTTTAAAATCTAAAGTTTGTACTAATTTTTTAAGTTTAGTTATAAATTTTTGTTTGCCTCCTTTAGAAGTTGTTTTTTTCAAAAATAATATTTTCTTTGTTTACTATTTTATTTCCTTTTTTATCATAAAAATTACTCTTCAAAACAGAGAATCCTTTTTATATATTCTTTTTGCTGCTAGCTTTCCATTATAAAAAAAGCTTTCCAAACTCCTTCTTTTTTATCATTCAAATAATATTCTTGTATATCTTTCAATCCATTTTAAAACCATCTCTCCATTTTACCATGTTTTTCTCCTTGCTCGTTATAAGACACAAAAGATTTAATTTTTTCATACCTATTGTAAGATACAGATGTACCTATTTTAGTTTTCTTTTCCTTTGTTAGATAATAAGTATAATTTTGAAGCCTACCATTTCTTCTATAAAGTTTTACTAACCAAAAATTAGTTTTTTTTTTGAGATTATTTCAAACGATTTAGCTTTATTCTTATCTTTTACAATTCTACCTTTAGCATCTAAAAAATTAACAATCGAATCTTTTTGACCATATAAACTACTTACACCTAACAACAATAAAATTGTGATAATAAAATTCTTTTTCAATGTTAAATTCTTATTTTTTTATAAATTTAATCTTTTCAATTTTCTTTCCACTTTCAATTTGTACTATATAAACTCCACTAGTAAGTGATGAAACATTTATTATATTAGAGGTAGAGTTATCCTTATATATTTCTTGCCCAAGTAAACTATAAATGGTTATCTCAGTAATGGTATCAATATAAGAAACTATTAAATTATCTGTGACTGGATTCGGATAAACTGTAAAATCTTTTACATCTATATCTCCTAAAGATAATGTTTTGTTATATGCCTGTTCCAAATCTGGAACACCATACCCATACTGATTTGTTGGGTTGTTATATTTATCTGCAGACTCTCTAATCATATTCATAATTTCTACGTTTGTTTTTGTAGGAAAAGCTTGCCAAAAAGATGCTACTGCTCCTGCCATAACCGGTGAAGAAAATGAGGTACCATTTGAAGTTGATGGAACTCCCGTTTGATGATTTATAACGTAAACATTTCGTCCATGTGCTAAAACATCTGGTTTTACTCTTCCATCTGCAGTACGGACCAAATGAACTAAATGAAGCTATCGTTTCTGCTGCATCAACAGCCCCAATTGTAAAAACAGAAGCAGCGTCGGCTGGTGCAGAAATATATTTCCATGATTTATTCCCTTCATTTCCTGCAGAAGTAACTAATATCATACCTCTTGATACTCCAATTTCTGCTCCTCTTGATATAAAAGCTGTTTTCCCGTCCATATCCGCATAAGTATGGCTATAATTTGCATTATCAAATGTTGTGTACCCTAATGATGTATTAATTATATCTACACCTAAACTATCCGATCTTTCAGCTGCTTCAACCCACAAACTTTCTTCTAAAGGTCCCTCATTTGATACATCTTCTGTAATGAAAAGATAAAAGGATGCATCAGGTGCCGTTCCTACAAATTGGTCTTTAATATATCCAGAAATATCAGACAACACATTAGTTCCATGATTATGGCCTGTATAAAAGTTAGCACTTCTGTTAACAAAATCATATCCTCCAAGAATTTTATTATTGTCTCTAATCCTTTTAAAAGCACTTAATGTATTTACATTTGGAAATCCAGCATCAATAACAGCTATATGCATTCCATTACCAGTAAAACCTTTTTTGTGCAAAAAATCAGCTTTTATCATAGTTATCTGACTTGAAGTTACTCCATAATTGAAATCTTCTTTTATTGATGAAAACTTATTCTGGTGTGATGGTTTCTGTTTTTTTATTTGTGTAGAGCTTCTGGCGTTGAATGACCTGTTAGCAAATTCAATTTTATCTATAAAATTAAATGAAGACGTTAAAGCATCAATTTTTACTTTTTCTCCTCTAACATGTATCGCATTTAACCACTTTGATTTTGCTAAAACTGTTATTCCATCAGCTCCTTTAATTTGGTTATAATAATTATTGTGAACAGGTACATCTTTCTCATCTAATGCTATTTTCTGTTTCGTTCTCCTGTCTAAAGAACGTTGAGATAACATAGTTAAAGGGTTAGATAAGTATGAAGAAGCAGTAGGTTTATCTTTCAAAATAATCCATGCATCTTCTTGGCAAAAGTTATAAGAACTATATAATAAAACGCAAAAAAGTAGTAATTTTTTCATGCTGACTAAATTACTACTTTTATTATTATTTTAAGATAAACAAGCTAACTAATAACACCTGAGCCAAGTAACTCTTCATCTATATACCAAGCTACAAACTGACCTTCTTGAATTGCTGATTGTGGATTATCAAATTCAACATATAATCCTTTTTCAACTTTATGTAATCTTGCTTTTTCTAACTTTTGACGGTACCGTATCCTTGCTTCTACCTCCATAGTTCCTCCTGACTTTAATGCTAAATCCTTACGTACCCAGTGTAATTCTTCATTAGAAACAAATAAAACATTGCGGAATAATCCTTTATGATTTTTACCCTCTCCAGTATAAATTATATTTTCATCAACATCAGTTTCTATAACAAATAATGGTTCTTTTGTTCCACCAACTGCTAATCCCTTGCGTTGCCCTTTTGTAAAATAATGAGCTCCCTGATGTTTACCTACAACTTCTCCTGCATTTTTATTATAAACAAACTTTTTAGAAAAGTAAGCTAACTCAGCCTCTTTAGTGTCAAATTCAGAAACTAAACGATTATACCCCTTATAATCTGCAGGAATTCTAATGATAACTCCGTCTTTAGGTTGTAACTTTTGTTGCAAAAAGTCTGGTAAACGAACCTTACCTATGAAACACAAACCTTGACTATCTTTTTTTTCTGCTGTTATTAAATCAGCCTTTTTTGCGATTTCTCTTACCTCTGGTTTAGTTAATTCACCGATTGGAAATAAAGCTTTTGATAATTGTTTTTGTGATAACTGACATAAAAAATACGATTGATCTTTATTAGTATCCTTCCCTCCTAATAGCTTATATACTGATTTTCCATCTATAACTTCTTCAGCTTTTCTACAATAATGACCTGTTGCCACATAATCAGCTCCTAAACTTAATGCAATGTCCATAAATACATCAAATTTAATTTCACGATTACATAATACATCAGGATTAGGAGTTCTTCCCTTCTCATACTCATTAAACATATAATCAACAATACGAACTTTATATTGCTCGCTTAAATCAACTGTTTGAAATGGAATTCCTAACTTTTCAGCAACAATCATTGCATCATTACTATCTTCTAACCACGGACATTCGTCAGATATAGTTACAGTATCATCATGCCAATTTTTCATGAATAAGCCTATAACCTCATATCCTTGTTCTTTTAATAAGTGTGCCGTAACACTACTATCAACACCACCTGAAAGCCCTACTACTACTCTTTTCATTATTTCTTTTTAGTGAAGCGCAAATTTACAAATACCTTTTCAATAATTAATCATTTGATAATAATACTAGTCATAGTACTATTTCTGAAAATTTAGTTCTAAATAAAATTAGAATAAAAAAAGCTATTGAAAATACAATAGCTCAATCAATAAAATCATTAATAAAGCAAGTTTATTTATTTTTAAGTTCTGATAACTTATTTTTTTTCTTCTTTGAAACTATTTCACCATCCATATAAAATTCCCACTTACCATCTCTCTTACCATTTTTGTAATTTCCTTTTTCTTTTATATTTCCTTTCATATCATAATATTTTCCTTCACCATTCAATTTTCCATATTCATAACTTACATCTTCTATCAAAATACCATCTTCAGTATAAACTTTTGAGGTTCCATGCTTTTTTCCTTGACTGTAATATGTTTCTTCAGTTGGTTTTCCATTAGTGTAGTAGTTTTTTAATACCCCATCCAATTTCCCATTAATATAATTTTCTTCAGAAATAATTTTTTTTCCGTCAGGAAAATAATAAAGCCATATACCTTCTCTATTTTTCCCTTTCATCTTTCCTTTACTTTTTAACTTTCCTGTAATAGTATAAAATTTTACATCTGCTAAATCATTAACTAAAGAAAACTCTTTAATAATAGTTGGCTGAGTTGATGAAGTAATTGCATAAAACTTAAACACTCCTACCTCTTTCCCATCTTTAAACTCACCTTGATATCTAATTTTTCCGTTTTTATAAAATTTTTTCCAAACCCCTGTTCTATTTCCTTTCTTATTAAATTGATTTGTTTTTTGGGCATTCATGTTTGGCATAAAAAACATTCCTAATAAAATTGTGATTGAAAATATCCTTTTTATATTTATCATTTTGTTATTCCTTTTACAGTTCAAATTTACATAAACCATACCAATATGAGCATTGATTTTTTAATTTCCGTACTAGATAGTATGGAAAAACCCACAAGAATAAATCGAAATAACGTAGCGAATATTGTATTAGAACAGCCTAAATTAATCACCACCTTAGTTAATTTAACTTTTGACACAGATAATAAACTTTCAATAAAAGCGGCTTGGATATTAGAGTGGCTATGTACTCATCATGGTATAAATAACATAAACCAATGTCTTGATATTTTTACTGAAAAAATTTCAGAAGTGCATTTTCATAGTGCTATAAGACCCTGCGCAAAAATATGTGAACACATAGCTATAGCATATACTTCAAAAGAAGAAAATGACACAAAGTTTTATTTAAAAGAAAACCATATTAATACAATTGTAGAAACTGGATTTGACTGGCTTATCACAGATCAAAAAATAGCTGTTAGAGCATACAGTATGACTACACTTTATTTATTCGGCTTACATAAACGTTGGATTCACCCTGAACTAAAACATTTAATTAGTTCTAAAATAATACATGAAAGTAAGGGCTGTAAAGCTCGAGGAACTAAAATATTAAAGTTAATCAATAAGCATTCTTAAAATCTACATTTTTAACTCTTTATCATAATTTATTATAAGACTATTATTTTTTATCAAACATTAATACTATGAGTAAATTACAAAATGAGTATACGCTACTAAAAAACTAATATTCAAATACTTTTCGGAAATAAATTTACATCTTTCGAAAACTTTTTAACTGTTCCATCACAAAACTATTTTACATTGAGTAGGTATTAATGATTAAATTATAAGTTATGTTAAAAAACATTTTAAAATTAGGTGGTGTTCAGGAATTAAATTCTTCAGCTCAAAAAGAAATTGAAGGAGGAGGAGGTCAGGGAAATTCACATGTAGATACTATTACCATAAGCCCTAGTGAACCAGATTATTGGACACCTGGCAATAAATATGCTTGTTATGTAAGGCCTTCTGCTAGTGGAAACCACCCTTCTTTCAGTCACATATCAAATTGTGATCAAACAGGCAAAACATATATTTGCTATCCTTACTAAATAAAAATGGAAGAAAAAATGAAGTGAAATAATTCATTTTTTCTTCTTTTATATCTATGAAAGATTAGTAGGCTTACGATACCCTTGAAAAGGTTGCTTTAATAATTCCTTTAAATCAGAGTTCTTAACCTCATCAGGAAAAGTATCTACTCCATATACTATTTTATCTCGATCCATCTCCATATAGGTTCCTAAAACTCTATCCCAAATAGAAAAAATATTTCCATAATTACTATCGGTGTATGGTAATAAATTATGATGATGTACTTTATGCATATCTGGTGATACAATAAAATAACTTAATATTTTATCTAACCCTCTTGGCATTTTAATATTTGCATGTGTTAACTGAGTAAATATCAAAGATATTGACTGATATAACATTATAATAGCAATAGGAGTTCCAACTACAAAAACACCTAACAAAGTAAATGTAAAACGAATTATACTTTCTAAGGGGTGATGTCTATTCGCAGTTGTTGTATCCACTTTATGATCAGTATGATGCACTAAGTGTACCATCCATAATATTCTCACTTTGTGTTCTGTATAATGCGCCAAATAAGCTCCAAAGAAATCTAGGAATAAAACTCCTAAAATTCCATATAACCATAAAGGCATTTCAGGTAACCAATTAATTATTCCAAAATTATGTATTACAACCCAATCAGCTGTTCTTAATAATAAAAAAGCCAACGTAAAATTGATTAAAATTGTTGTAAACGTAAAAAATAAATTAGGAAATGCATGTTTCCATTTTTTGTAATTAAAGTTAAATAAAGGGATTACGCCTTCTAATAGCCAAAAAAAAGTAATTCCTCCAACTAGTATTAAACTTCTATGAACTGAAGGAATTGTTTCAAAATAATTTAAAAGAGCTTCCAAAATGAACTAATTTTCCTTAAAAATAGAAAAAAAAGACCATAACAATAAATTAATAATCAATAAAATACCCTAAATAATTATTTATTCCTTCCAGATTGTGGTAAGCGTTTTTTTAGTTCTTCTATGATTCGATAAGTAGCGGGACAAATTTCTGTATTTTTTATTGTTAACTCTGAAATTTGGGCGAATTTTTTACGATTCGTATGTGGATATTCTGCACATGCTTTGGGTCTTACATCATAAATAAAACAAGAGTTATCTCGTTCGTCTAAGAAAGTACAGGGTGCAGATTTTAAAACCATAAAATCATCTGAATCTCTTTCTAAATATTGACTTATGAAATTGTGAACCTTCATTTTTAAGTGTTTAGAAACACGCTCAATATCTTTGTCTGTAAAGATAGGAGATGTTGTTTTACAGCAATTACCACAGTCTAAACAATCAGTATTTTGAAATTCTTCATCATGAATCTCTCTAACTATTAAATCAAGTCGTTTGGGAGTTCTTCTTTTTAATCGTTGAAAATATTTTTTATTTTCTTCTAAAGCGTCTTTTGCTAATTTCTCTAAGTTTTCTAAATCTTTATCCATCATTCATCAGTTTAAATATAACACTAATTCTATATTATTATTTTCTTAAAACCTAAAAGAAAAGTAAGATACATTTTAGCATTTTAAAACATTGCAAAAATACCTATATAAATTGTTAGAATCAGTTTAAATATCATCCAAATAAATTATGTAATTTTGCACATCAATTTTTAATAAATAATGAGTATTCAAACCTTAATAGAAACTAAAGTAAAAGAAGGATTTTTAGCCTTGTATAACATTGAAATTCCAAGTGTCGAATTTCAAGCAACACGTAAAGATTTTGAAGGAGACATCACTGTTGTTGTATTCCCTTTACTGCGGTACAAAAAAGGAAATCCAGTTCAAATTGGTGAAGATTTAGGTAAATACTTAGTTGAAAACATAGAAGAAATAATCAACTATAATGTGGTTAAAGGTTTTTTAAATTTAGTAATTAGCGACTCTTTTTATGTGAATTTTTTCAACCAAATCTCAACAAATACTTCATATGGTTTTATCAGTGAAAATAAAACAGATGCTCGTATGGTTGAGTATTCATCTCCTAACACCAATAAACCTTTACATTTAGGTCATGTTAGGAATGTATTACTTGGATATTCAGTTGCTGAAATTTTAAAAGCATCAGGAAAAAAGGTTTATAAAACACAAATTATCAACGATAGAGGTATTCATATTTGTAAATCGATGTTAGCTTGGAAAAAATTTGCTCCTAACGGGAATGATGGTAAAAAAGAAACTCCAGAAAATACAGGCCTAAAAGGTGATAAGTTAGTTGGTAATTATTATGTTAAATTCGATCAAGAATATAAAAAAGAAATCTCTGAATTAATCAGTCAAGGTGTTTCTGAAGAGGATGCTAAAAAACAAGCTCCATTATTTATTGAAGCTCAAGAAATGCTTCGTAAATGGGAATCTGGTGATGAAGAAGTTGTTACTTTATGGAAAACGATGAATGGGTGGGTGTACAAAGGTTTCGATGTTACTTATGAAAATATTGGTGTTGACTTTGATAAACTTTATTATGAGAGTAATACCTACTTATTAGGAAAAGATATTATTGAAGAAGGCTTAAAAACAAATGTTTTCTTTAAAAAAGAAGACGGTTCAGTTTGGTGTGATTTAACGGATGAAGGTTTAGATGAAAAATTAGTTTTACGCTCAGATGGAACTGCTGTTTATATGACTCAAGATATAGGTACAGCCATTCAACGTTCTAAAGATATGCCTGATGTTGGTGGAATGGTGTATACGGTGGGAAATGAACAAGATTATCACTTTAAAGTATTATTCTTAATCTTAAAAAAACTAGGATATTCTTGGGCTGATCAACTACACCATTTAAGTTACGGAATGGTTGATTTACCCTCTGGAAAAATGAAATCTCGTGAAGGAACAGTAGTTGATGCTGATGACTTAATGGATGAAATGACGGATACTGCTCGTACAATATCTCAAGAATTAGGAAAATTAGAAGGGTATTCTAATGAAGAAAAAGAAGAATTATATAAAATTATCGGACTAGGAGCTTTAAAATACTTTATTTTGAAAGTAGATCCAAAAAAGAGAATTTTGTTTGACCCAAAATCTTCAGTAGATTTTCAAGGGAACACAGGACCTTTTATTCAATATACCTATGCTAGAATTCAATCAATTATAAGAAAGGCTACCTTTGATTATTCTGAACCTGTTTCAATTGAATTACACGATAAAGAAAAGGAATTAATTAAGCAATTAGAATTGTATCCTGAAATAATTCAGCAAGCGGCTAATAATTATTCACCAGCAGTTATTGCTAATTACACCTACGAATTGGTTAAAGAATTCAATTCATTTTACCAAAACGTACATATTTTAGGAGAGGAAAATCAAAATAAAAAAACATTTAGAGTACAGTTAGCTAAAAAAGTTGCTGACACTATAAAATCTGCATTTAATCTGTTAGGAATTCAAGTTCCTGAAAGAATGTAGAAAAGTTGGCAGGTATTCCTGCGTTAGGGATTGAACGATATATCTGAGTTCGTTGAAATACAAAAAAGCGAATAGAGAAAACCCGTTAAAAGCCCAAAATAATTTAAACATGATTTTATTGATAAAATTATGTGAACGTAAAATAATAATATAACAAACAACAAGTAAAATAAACGACATGAAATACGACGTATTAATAATCGGAAGTGGTCCTGGAGGTTATGTAACAGCTATTAGAGCATCTCAATTAGGGTTTAAAACTGCTGTAATAGAGAAAGAAAGCTTAGGTGGAATTTGCTTAAACTGGGGATGTATTCCTACAAAGGCCTTATTAAAATCTGCTCAAGTATATGATTATTTAAAACATGTTGACGAGTATGGATTAAAAGCTGAAGCTATTGATAAAGATTTTGAAGCTGTAATTAAGCGTAGTCGTGGTGTTGCTGAAGGAATGAGTAAAGGTGTTCAATTTTTAATGAAAAAAAATAAAATTGACATTATTAATGGTTTTGGTAAAATAAAGCCTGGTAAGAAGGTAGACGTTACGGCTGAAGATGGGGCTGTTACTGAATATAGTGCTGATAATATTATCATTGCTACTGGTGCTCGCTCAAGAGTATTACCTAACTTGCCACAAGATGGGAAAAAAGTAATTGGGTACCGTGAAGCAATGAGCTTACCAAAACAACCAAAATCTATGATTGTCGTAGGTTCTGGTGCTATTGGTGTTGAATTTGCTCATTTCTATAATTCTATGGGAACTGAGGTTACTATCGTTGAATTTATGCCAACTATTGTTCCTGTGGAAGATAAAGATGTTTCTAAACAAATGGAACGCTCTTTTAAAAAGTCTGGTATCAAAATAATGACTAGTTCTTCTGTTGAATCTGTAGATACTTCTGGAGATGGAGTAAAAGCTACAGTTAAAACTAAAAAAGGAGAACAAATTTTAGAAGCTGATATTGTATTATCAGCTGTTGGTATTAAAACTAACATTGAAAATATTGGATTAGAGGATGTAGGAATCATTACTGATAGAGATAAAATTTTAGTAAACGATTGGTATCAAACTAATATCCCAGGATATTTTGCTATTGGTGATGTAACACCTGAACCAGCACTTGCACACGTTGCTTCTGCTGAAGGTATTACTTGTGTTGAAAAATTAGCTGGTTTACATACAGAATCTATTGACTATGGTAACATTCCTGGTTGTACCTATGCAACTCCTGAAATTGCTTCAGTTGGATTAACTGAAGCTAAAGCTAAAGAAGCTGGTTACGAATTAAAAGTTGGTAAATTTCCTTTTTCTGCATCAGGAAAAGCAAAAGCAGCTGGAACCCCAGATGGTTTTGTTAAAGTAATTTTTGATGCTAAATATGGCGAATGGTTAGGTTGCCATATGATTGGAGCTGGTGTTACAGATATGATAGCTGAAGCTGTATTAGGACGTAAGTTAGAAACAACTGGGCACGAAGTATTAAAAGCTATCCACCCTCACCCTACAATGAGTGAAGCGGTTATGGAAGCAGTTGCAGATGCTTATGACGAAGTAATTCACTTATAAAAAATAATTATAACATTGTTTTGTTAAAAAAGAGAGCGCTTATAGCGCTCTCTTTTATTTTGTGATGATTAGTCGTTTGTAGATCTTACGGTGCCAATATTAAATGACGGTACAGGTAATTTCAATCCAAAAAACCAATAAGGGTCACCAGTAAATACGTTAATGGCTATACCAGACTGAACATAATCATGCAATAAAGAAGCTACAACACCAACTCCTAGCTCTGGTACATCATCAGCATCAAAATCTGGGGCTGACATATGTAACCCTACTCCCCAATCAAAAATTCTATTATAAGTTATACTTTTTCTTCTCGCTTTTTGATCCCAAATTCCTTTAAAAATCAAGTTATAGTATGGTGCCATTTGAAATTGAGTTTTCACACCAGTTTTAGCCAATGGGTCAGCAAAAACAACACCTACAGATCCTTCTAAATGAGGAAGTACTTTATACATATAAACCTCTCTATTTTCACTATATACTAGTTTTTTCTTTGAATTAACTTCTAATTTAAAAGCGATTCTATCACCACTCTTTCTTTTTCCTGCAGCTATTAAATCTAAATCCGTTTGCTTAGGTAAATCCTTTAATGATAATTTAAATACTTGGTTACTAAATTTTAATAATGAGAAATCAATTGGTGTTCCTGATAATAACTCATTTATTGAACTAATTATATCACCATTTAGAGCTATTCTTATCCATGACTCAATATTTTCTTTTAAATCGTTTACAGTATCTTCTAAGTTCTCCTGACTCCCTAATTGTTTAATTCTAGCATATAATGATGAAGCTTTTGCTAAAAGTATCTTCCCTTCTTTATCTATTAAATCTACATCATTTTTAATCTGGGATATCACTTGAAAAACGATACTCTGATTATTAAAATTCAAATTCTCATAATAACTAACTCGTTTTTTAATGTCTTTCTCAAAAACTTCTAATTCACTTTTAAAGCTAGTAAAATCAACAATAATTTGGTTTACCTCTGTTGCTACTGGAATAGCTCTTAAATCTTTATTAATTTGATTTAAAAGCTTTTCTAATTCATTAGAAAATATCTTTTTTAAGTAAGTTAACTGATTATTTACTATATTTTTTAAAGCTGTAAGTCCATTCGTTTTATTCTCCTTTGCTAATTTACTAAACTCTTCAAATTCTTTTAACTGTTTTTCAGTGGGTAAAATTTTCCAACGATCTACTTCATATGGTTTTTTAGGGGCAATAGAATCAAAACCAGGTAAATGTAATGGCTCATTTTGCCCATTATTAGATAGCCATGCACCAAATTGAATATAAATACCTTCTTTATTTGCATACTCTTCAAACTCACTTATTAACTTATCTAACTCTTTTTGAGTGGCATCATACATGCTTTTCAGCCTGTACCTTTGAAAATTAACATTCTTCTCTTCTAAAATATTTGCTAAATCAATAACCTCCTCGGCTATTTTACTCATTTCTTTAGCCCACTCCTTATTTTTTTTATTACTCGTATCTTCTTTAAAATCATTATAATTATATGCTTTCAAAGTGGTATTAAATGAATTTAAAAGACGCTTTCTTGACTCTAGTATTTTAGTAAAAAACTTTATTTTATCTACAATATTGGTTGAAATTCCATTTGTGTTTTGTCTTACTTTTTCTAAAATAACATTTTTGTTTAAATCAATTTGTAAAACACTATTAATATCTACAACTATGTTATTTAGATATTCATCCTTATTTTTCTCGTAGCCACCATCTCTATCTCTTTCTAAAATTGAAATAACTTTTTCTTGACCTTTAGTAGTTATACTTTGTAGAAGCATTAAAACTAAAAATGTATAATGTGATACTTTCATCTTTTCTTTTTTAAATACTTAAATTTTTATCAAATGCCCAGGCTCTAAAAATTGACCTTTCTATATAGTACATCGGCTTGTTAGTATACTTCTCAGTTAACACTGCATCTCCAATATTATTAAAAACATTAGTAATTGAAAAAAATATATACTCTTCAATAGCATCCCATTTTATTGTTTTTAATCTAGGATTTACATGTAAACTAGTCAATAAATCTTTTATTAACATAGGATTCTTAGCTTGGACTACACGAACTCCTTTAAAAAAATGATCCTCTGAATTAATTAAAGAAGAAATTTTATTTAAAACTGTCTCAGATATAGTAGTGTTGCCTATTACTAATACCACCACCACGGGGTCATTAAATAAATCATTCAACTTTGTTTCGGCATCAGCTTTACTTGTTTCTGATAAAAAAATAGGGTTAATCATACTGTTTGGTTATAGTTTTTAGTTGTTCACAAAATATTGAAAATTAATTTAATATAGAATAAGGTTATCACTAATTTTTATTAGTTATTACCTCCTATTTTTAGATTTAATAAAAAACCTCAACGTTAAGTTTAACATTGAGGTTACTATTATAAATTTATTTTTTTTTTGTTTAATATAAAAATCCCATTTTCCCTTGTTTGTAATCCCTAAGCGCTTCCATTATTTCAGTTTGTGAATTCATAACATAGGCCCCCAAGATGTTACTTTTTCATTAATTGGTTCACCTGAAAGAAATAATAACACACTTCCTTGTTTTGCTTCCAACTTAAGTTTACTTCCTTCTTCTTTAAAAGTAATCATTTGATTTTTACCCTTTAATAGCTTTACGGTATTATTTATTAGGGCTTCTCCTTGTAATAAATATATAAGAGCTTTATGACCTTTTGGTACATTAAAGTTAAGTTCACCTTGATTTTTAGCATCAATAGTGAAAACATTAACTGAAGTATGAGTATTTATTAAACCTTTCTTACCATCTTGAATACCTGCTATTATTTTTAGTAGAATACTTTTATCAGCATTCTCAATAACAGGTACTTGTGATGCTTTTATATGTTGATAATTAGGAGGTATCATTTTTTTATTTGCAGGTAAATTTAACCATAACTGAATTCCTTCTAAGTCTCCTGTTTTTTCAATAAAATCTTTTGTAGGTCCCTCAGAATGTACAATACCTCTTCCAGCAGTTACCCATTGAACATCACCAGCTTTTACAATTACTTCATTTCCTAAGGAGTCTCTGTGTAATTGTTCTCCCTTAAACAATAAAGTTATTGGTTCAAAACCTCTATGAGGATGCGCTCCTACATCAAAAGGATTGTTAAAAGGACTAATAGCATAAGGCCCATAATGATGGAGTAATAAAAAAGGGTCAACCATCTCTATTCCACCAGAAGGTATAGGTTGTCTTAGCCTGATATTACCCATACTTACTATAGGACTCTCGATTATTTTATGAATTATTTTAAAATCCATTTTATATTTTATCTTAATTTATCTAATAAATTACTTAACTGAACTGCTTCTTCCTCTGTCAAATTTTCAAAAAAATCAAATTCAATAGTATTACCAATATCTGACAATAACTTTAAGCCACTTTCAGAAATATTTATAAAAACTACCCTTCTATCGGTATTGCATCGATGTCTTTCTATTAATTTTTTATCACATAGTTTATCCATTAAACGTGTTGCATTTGGCGCACGTTCAATCATTCTATCTTTTATTAATTGTACTTTTACAGGCTTGCCTGCTCCTCTTAGAATTCTAAGAATATTGTACTGCTGTGGTGAAATACCATAAGGCTTAAAAAACTCATTTTCTTTACTACTTAACCAATTTGCGGTGTACTTAATATTAATGAAAGCTTTTACTTTATCATTTGGAAACGTTGATTTAATGTCTTTTGAAATATCTCCCATTTCTTTTATTTTTTCTTTTACAAAATTATAAAAACCTTAAGTAATTACCAAGGAATATAATTACAATTCAAAATATACAAACTCAAATTATAAAGAACTATTAAACTTTTGAACAGCCTCTTTTAATTGTTCATTATATACTTCATTAATTATACCACCATCTTTAAAATTTTCAGAAAAAGAGGGTAGTGAGAAATCTGCAATGATAGTTCCTCCCATATGAGGGAAACCTAATTTTGCTATCGATAATACCGAAGCCCCTCCTCTACCTCCTGGTGAAGTAGCCATTAACAACATTGGAATATTATTCCATAATTTTTGCTGAATTCTAGACATCCAATCATAGGTGTTTTTAAATACTGACGAAAAATTACCATTATGTTCTGCCAAAGAAAGTATAATACCATCAGCACTATGAATTACTTCTAAAAGCGTTCTTGCATTTTTGGGAATTCCATTATTCATTTCTTCATCAATTCCATATATAGGAAGTTCAAAATCATTTAAATCTAAAACAGATATTTTAACATTGTCTAGTAAACTACTAGCATAAATTGCAAGTTCTTTATTAATTGACTTAACACTATTACTACCTGCAAATACTACTACTTTTTTCATTTTTTTATTTGATTTTTGAAATTATTGGTGTTTCACCTTTTATCATTTTGGCTACTGGGCATTTTCCTGCTATTTCCAACAACCGATTTCTTTGCTTTTCAGTTATTTCTCTTTCAAAAGAAATTTCTTCTTCTAATATTATTTTTATACCATTAGAAGTAACCTTTTTCTTTTGATAAACATTTACTGTTATTTTACCCAAGTCCCACCCTTTATGTTTCGCATACATTCTGAGTGTTATTGATACACATCCTCCTATTGCAGTTAATAAATATTCAACAGGTGTGGCACCATTATCATCACCTCCTTTATTAACTGGCTCATCTATAACTAAAAAATGATTCCTCATTTTCGCTTCTGCCAAATAATCGCGATTACTTAGTATTACTGTAGATATGGTTGTTGGCATGTTAAACTTTCTTATCAAAAATGTATGAAACAGTCAATACTATTAATGCCACTACAGCTGCTAATTGTCCTCCATCTGAAATCATTATATGCGCAAAAAATGCTAAAATAAAAGCAAAAAAGAAACCTGCATATGCCCATTCTCTAAAAAAATGCCCTTTAAAAAACCAAATAGCAACTACACCTAAAATTTTTGCAACAGCATATGGATATATTATATAAGTAGGATATCCAAATCCTATAAACATTTTAGCAACTTCCGCATGATTAAAAAAATACATTCCTGCTGAAAAAAGCATTAACAAAGTCAATAGACCTGTTGATATATAAAAAATAATTTTATTCGTATTCATTGTGCTATAATTTAAATACAACACAAATATACAATTTATTTTCCATGGTTAATAAAGTAACGGAAAATAATATTTATACCATAATAAATTTTATTGATAATAAAATTTACATAAATTTGCATAAGTACTTATATAAATACTTATAAATATTATGTTAGACGCATTAAAAGGTATAGGAGAAATAGGAATGGGGTCTCGACTAAAAAGAGTTAGCGACTATATGATGCGAGAAACCCAAATAGTTTATAACGAATATAATATAGACTTTGATTCCTATTTATTTCCAATTTTTAAAATTATAAAAAATAAAGACGGTGTTACCAACACAGAAATTAATGCTAGTTTGAAAACATCACAACCAGCTACAACACAAACACTCAATAAGTTGTTAAAAAAGCAACTTATAGTATTAAAAGAAGATAAAAATGATAAAAGAAAAAAGATTATTTATTTATCACAAAAAGGGATCAAACTCATACAAAAGATAACCCCTCTATGGGAAAGTATTGAACATATAATTAAAGAATACACAGCTATACAATCAAATTCATTAATTGAACATTTAAATATTTTAGAAGAAAAATTTAACCAAAAAGATTTTAGTAAAGCCATAATTGAACATATAAACATGAATACAGCAACAAAAACTATAGAAATTGTTGATTTTAAAAGGGAATACTCAACATCATTTTATGACTTAAATATTGAGTGGCTACAAGCCTTCTTTTATGTAGAGGCTTTTGACGAAGAAGTATTAAATAATCCTGAAAAATACATAATCAATAAAGGAGGGTATGTTTTCTTTGCAAAACTAAATAACGAAATTGTAGGTACCGTTGCTCTAATGCCTAAAGATGACACATATGAATTAACAAAAATGGCAGTATCTCCAAATCATAGAGGGCATAAAATTGGTCAACAATTAATGCAACACTGCATAAATTTTGCAAAAAACAATGACTTTAAAAGTTTAATATTATACTCTAACAAAAAACTTGAAAATGCCATTTATATATATAGAAAATATAATTTTATTGAAATTCCTGTTGAAGAAAACTGCCCTTATGAACGTTGTGACATTAAAATGAAATTAAATTTAATAGCATGATAAAAGTAAAAGAAGAAGCTGAAAAGTTAAAAAAATATTTTTCTCCAAAAATAATTTCGGAAGTGAATAATCAATTTGTAAAAGTTGCAAAAATCAAAGGTGAAGAGGTCCCTTGGCATAATCACGATAAAGAAGATGAGTTATTTTACATCATTGAAGGGGCTCTTTTAATGGAGATAGAAAACAAGCCTAGTTTTACAATGAATACTGGTGATTTATTTGTTGTTCCAAAAGGCGTAAACCATAGAGTTTCTTCATCTGAAGATTGTTTAATCATGCTTATTGAAACTAAGTCAACTAAACATACAGGTAATGTAAAATCTAAAATTACAAAATCGATCAGTCAACAGAAATAATAATACAGCTATATAACAAGAAATTAATAGAAAGCACATAAAAAATGAATACACTTCAAGATACCATGTTTCAAGAAATTAGAAACAAAGAAATATTCAATCTAGCGCAACATTATTCATTAGAATATTTAAATACTATTTTTGATCGAAATGTTTTTCCTACAGAAAAAGCACTTGAAAACTTATCTGTTTTTGATGAAGAACTTCCTATTAATTCAACAAATGCTAAAAATGTTATTGACCAACTGAATACGTTCGGTACTCCTGCTACTACTGCTACTATAGGAGGCAGATACTTTGGCTTTGTAACTGGTAGTGCTATACCTGTAGGGTTGGCTGCAAAAAACTTAGGTACTTATTGGGATCAAGCTCCTGCAATGAATGTTCTTTCTCCTATTGGAAGTAAGTTAGAGTCAGTTGTGGAAAAATGGCTAGTAGATTTATTTAATTTGCCAAAAAAAACTTCAGCTGGATTTGTAAGCGGAACATCAACAGCCAATTTGTGTGGCTTAGCTGCTGCTAGATATCGTATTTTAGAAAGAAATAACTGGGATATCAATGAAAAAGGACTTAGAAACTCACCTCAAATAAGAATTGTAACAAGTAAGCAAGCACATTCAACAGTTTTAAAAGCTATTGGAATTTTAGGATTAGGAAAAGAAAATATAGAATGGATAGATGTTGACAACCAGGGGCGAATTATTCCTGAATCAATTCCGGAATTGGATGCTAACACAATTTTAGTATTACAAGCTGGAAATGTAAACAGTGGTTCTTTTGATAATTTTGAAATCATTTGTGAGAAAGCTGAAAAAACTAATACTTGGGTTCATATAGATGGAGCTTTCGGACTATGGGCTGAAACTGTAAATGAATTAAAACACTTAACTAAAGGGATAGAAAAAGCATCTTCTTGGGCTGTAGACGGACATAAAACATTAAATACTCCATATGATTGTGGAATCATATTATGTAAAGATCAAGAAGCAATGACCTCAGCTCTTCATATGTCTGGCAGCTATATTTTAAAAAGCTCAGAAAGGGACGGTATGTTTTATACTCCTGAAATGTCTAGAAGAGCTAGAATTATAGAATTATGGTCAATAATAAAATATCTGGGCAAAAAAGGCATCGATGAAATGATTTTAGCAATGAATCAAAGAGCAAAGCAGTTTGCTAATGAAATAGAAAAAATAAATGGTTTTCATGTTGAAAATGAGGTAGTTTTTAACCAAGTGCTCGTAAGATGTAATTCTGATGAAATTACTGAAGCTGTCTTACATAATATTCAGATGCTAAGAGAATGTTGGTTAGGTGGTTCAATGTGGTTTGGTAAAAAAGTAATGAGAATTAGTATTTGTTCCTGGGCAACAACAGAAAGTGATATTTTAAAGGCTGTCAAATCCTTTGAAAAGGCTCTAGAATTATCAAAAATTTAGTCACCTTTTACCTAAAATTACTAAATATCCTTTACGTTATTTATTCATATTTTATCACTAAAAATCAATAGTGAAAACTGTAGACTAGAAAAAAACTGATTTTGAGTTCAAAAAATTAGATAACATCATTGTAAAAGAATCTTTAAGTATTAAGCATATCGAGCTGGATTTCTTATTCTTTTCAAAAAGCAAAAAAGATAGTTTTTTTTCAAAACTATCTTTTTTATAAACTAAATACTATTTATTCCAATAAACAGAAGTTTGTCCGTATTGAAAATGAATAGGTTGATGTGACGGATCTTGTTGAAACATGTATAGCTCATGTGGGGGTTTTTCAAATAACATGATAATATCTGACCCTCCAAACCTAAACTTCCCAAACTCCTGACCTTTTACTACTTTTTGACCTTGAAGTTCAGTATACATATCAACACCTGATACTTGGCACATTCCTATTGGTAAAATAGCAACTTTTCCTACTTCAGGCCCTGCATCCATAATTACCAATCCTCTTGATTGTGTAAACTCATACCCATTTCCTCCACCATCTGGAGCATCAAACTGCCCGTTAGAAGCTGTTTCTACATTTAAATATACTTTACCTTGTACTGGAAGAATTTCCAAAATTTCACCACTTACTGGCGTATGAAAGCGATGATAATCAAACGGACTTAAAAAATAATGTATAAATGTACCTCCATAAAAATTTTCTCCATATTTACTATATTGTAACAACTCATCTATAGTGCCAATAGTATGCGTTCCCTTTAATGTAACTTCATCAACGTTTCCATTTTTATCTATTGGATAAAAAGCTTTAAAAGTACAATCTGCTGGAGATACAATAGTTGTATTATCTTCTGGACTCGCTATAGGACGTAATGGAGATATTCCTGTTTTTGGATCTGCTTGATTAAATTCTCTATAAAAAAACTGATTAAAAGTATTCCATTTTTTTTCATTATCAGAATATAATGGGAAATTATAAACACTTTCACCTTGACTATTTTTATCATCTTTGAATGATTTTAAAGTTTCATCATTTAATGATTCCTCTGTATCTAAGAAAGTACCCCAAGCATTTGCAAAACTAACCAGCCAATTAGCAAATTCAGGATAACTTTGCATTGTTTTTCCTTCTGAATCTTTTTGGTCTATTAACCAATATGATTGACAAAGCAAATCATACACCTTTTGATTGTAACCATTTTTAGTTCCATCACTGGTCCAAGCATTTGGGTATTCAGCATCTCTACTTTCATTAGGAAGCATTTGTACATAAACATCTAAATAATCATAATAAGCTTCAACCGTTTCAGGCCAACCTTTTCCTTTAAACTCTTTATCAATCGCTTTGTAAAGATCTTATTTAAAGGAGGTATATTTTCATCAGGATTCCCATACTTAGATAATGAAACTGCCTTTTTTAATGATTCTTCTAAACTTTTTGAGATTGCTGAATTACCATCCAAAATACTTTTCAGTTGCTCAACAACTGCTTTATGAGTTTCAATAGTTTTAACTGCCTCCATAATTAATAAGTTTTTAAATAATTCCTACTCTTTTAAAACATAGGTTTTTCGGATACCACCTAAATAAAATCCTAATCAATCAAAATCTAGTAGTAGTAATTTAAATTTCTAATGATTAAACAAAAGCTGATACAATAAACTCTACTCATAATAGTATCAGGGTATTCAAAGTTGAAGAATTAATAAATCATTTTTTAAAAAAATGCCATAAGCATCTAGTTTTCAACCACAAAAGCACCTATTAAAGTAATAGGAGAAATAAAACAATCACTTATATGATTTTACCAATAATTAAATATGCTATTAATATTCCTATAAGAGCATCAGTTAATCACCATTGAAGTATTTTATAGCAACCGTCTATTGAATGATAGAAATGTTTAATAAATGTGAAATAAATTAAAAAATTATTCTTTTTTTGTTTCATTATAAATCAAAAATGTGAGTAGAGTACCATTACATGTATTAAGCTATTCAATAAGTTAAATGAAACAATAATGTTTACTGAAATATCCAAATTCTTTAAAACTGAATATCCCTTAAATGAACATGGATTAGATGAGCTTTTTTCTTTATTTAAAATAAATAATTATAAAAAAGGAAGTTTAATACTAAAAGAAAATACAAAAGAACAACAACTTCGGTTTCTCAATAAAGGAATAATTAGAGAATATTATTCAAGTTATGAAAAAGAAATAAATATAAACTTTTACACCAAACCCCAATTTATAACTGATTTATTAACCTTTAATCAAAATTCTAGTACTCTTAAAAATCAAGAATGCCTTTCTTATGTTGAAGTTCTTAGTATTGAAAGACATGTGTTTTTTGATTTATTAACAAAATACCAATGCGGAAAATCATTTATTGAAGCTTCTTTTCAAAAACTTTTAAAACAAAAAGAAATGTTTGAGTTTAATCGGGTTACTAAAACTCCAGAAGAACTTTATAAAGAATTATTCATTTATAAACCAAACTGGCTTCAATACATTCCTCAATATCATATTGCTTCATACCTAAATATAACCCCAGAAACATTAAGTCGTATTAGAAAACGTACTTCTTGATTTGAATCAATGGATATTATTTATTTAAACTAGACATTTGAATAAACAATATACCTATGCTAAAAATACATCATATTAGAAATGCTACAATGGTTATAGAAACTGAAAAAGACGTTATTTTAATTGATCCAATGCTTGGTAAGCAAGGAGTAATGCCAAGTTTCACTCTTTTTAGACACAAAGCTAGAAAAAACCCTACTGTTTCTTTACCAAAAAATATTTATTCAATACTAAATAAAGTAACTCATTGTATAATTACACATCAACATCCTGATCATATTGACAATAAAGGAATACTTTTTTTAATTAAGAAAAACACACCTATTACTTGTAGTATAAAAGATAAAAAAGCTTTTGTAAAAAGAGGGTTAAATGTAGTTAAAACAATAAAATATTGGGAGCAACAAGATTTTTTGGGAGGTACAATTAAAGGAATCCCTGCTAAACATGGATATGGATTTGTATCTAAATTAATGGGGAATGTAATTGGTTTTTATATAAAATTACCTAATCAAAAATCAATTTATCTAAGTTCTGATACAATTTACACACCATCAGTAGATAAAGTTTTAAAAAGCTACAAACCAGAAGTTAGCATTCTAGCTTGTGGTGCAGCTCAATTTGACTTATTTAATAAACTCATTATGAAAGAAGAAGATACTTTAACATTTATAAAAACTACAAAGGGGAAAGTTATTGCTAATCACATGGAATCAATAAATCACTGTCCATTAACTAGAAAAAAATTAAAAAATATTTTAACAGAAAATAAATTAATTGATAACGTATGGATTCCTGATGATGGTGAATTTTTAGAAATTACTTAACCTCTAAATTTACTAGCTTTACCATAAAAACTCCACCAAATTGGTGGAGTTTCACTTCAAAATAATATAAAATTTATTACTTGTAACAAATAGTATATTTTTTTTAATTGCTTACAACATTATTACAATACCTAAGCTACAGCTATTTTCTCATTATTTTGAACTACTTGTTTAGATTCCTTGGTTTCAAATTGATTGGATGTATTTTTTACTCCGCCAGCTTTAAGAGCCTTATCTCCTGCAAAAAATGTTTTATGATCATCTCCTAAATTAGAACCAGCCATACGTTGGTGTTTTACACAAGCTACCCCTTTACGAATTTCTTGTCTCTGAACTCCTTTTACATAAGCTAACATTCCAGCTTCTCCAAAATACCCCTTTGTTAGATCATTCATATGTAAAGCGGTGGTATGATAAGTAGGCAACGTAATTAAATGGTGAAATATCCCTGCTTCTCTTGCCCCATCAACTTGAAAAGTTTTTATTTTCTCGTCAGCTCGATGACATAATTCTGAGCCATCATATTGCTCATCCATTAAATTGTTTCTATCATAAGAAGTCATGTTTTCTCCCTCAAGTAACATCTCTTCATATACCTGATTTCTAAAATTAAGTGTCCAATTAAAAGATGGAGAATTATTATATACCAATTTAGCATTTGGAATAACTTCTCTTACTCTATTTACCATATGAGCTATTTGGCCAACATGAGGTGTAGGTGTTTCAATCCACAACAAATCAGCTCCATTTTGTAGACTTGTGATACAATCTAGTACTACTCTATCTATGTTAGAACCTTCTTTAAACTTATACAGCCCATTTGCTAATCTTACTGGGCGTACCAACTTACCTCCTCTTTTAAGCAAAACTTCATTATCTCTAATTTCATCAATTGAAACCTCTTGACATTCAATAAAATCTAAATATTTAGAAGCTAAATCTCCTTCTTCATTACTTACAGGTAGTTTTTGAGTTAACCCAGCACCTTCAGAATCAGTTCTTGCAACAATAATTCCGTTGTTAACCCCTAATTCTAAGAATGCATAACGAACAGCATTTAATTTTGCTATAAAGTCTTCATGTGGTACTGTTACTTTACCATCTTGATGTCCACATTGTTTTGCATCTGAAACTTGATTTTCAATTTGAATAGCACAAGCGCCAGCCTTTATCATTTTTTTTGCTAATAGGTACGTTGCTTCTTCATTTCCAAAACCAGCATCAATGTCTGCTATAATAGGTACAACATGTGTTTCAAAATTATCGATTTCATATTGTACATTTTCTCCTGCTTCTAATCTTCTAAATAAATCATTTAATTCAATTGCATCAGCTTGACGCAAGAAATCATAAATTTCTTCAATTAAAGCTGGCACAGCCGTTTTTTCATGCATTGATTGATCAGGAAGAGGTCCAAACTCAGATTCTCAAAGCTGCAACCATCCAACCAGAAAGATATAAATATCTTTTACTAGTTGTTTTGTAATGTTTTTTTACAGAAATCATTTTTTGTTGAGCAACAAAACCATGCCAACAACCAAGTGATTGCGTATATTGAGATGAATCTGCATCATATGCCTCCATATCATCCCTCATAATATTTGCAGTATATTTAGCAATATCTAAACCTGTTTTAAAACGATTTTGAGAAACCATTCTTGCTGCATTTTGTGGATTAATAGCATTCCACGAACTTCCATATTTTTCTTTAAGATTTCTTACAGTTTCTAATGCAGAACTATAACTTTCTTGTGCTATTTTTTTCATAATTTTGTAATTGATAAAGGTTATTAATTGTATTGATAACTTGCCCTGTTAATGTTGCCGCATTGCAGGGCTTTTTTTATAGATATTTGTATGCTGGTAAAGTTAAAAACTCTTCAAATTCATCAGACAATACCAGTGAATCAAATAATTCAATAGCTTTTTTATAGTTTCCTTGATAAAAAGACTCCTCACCCACTAAACTTTTTATTTTCTTAATCTCAGATTTTCTATATTCATAATACATTGGTCTTGTGAATGTTCTACCATTTTCTAACATTACTTCACTTTTTAACCATTGCCAAATTTGAGTTCTTGAAATTTCAGCAGTAGCAGCATCTTCCATTAAATTATATAATGCTGCAGCTCCATTACCAGACAACCAACTCTCTATATATAGAATACCTATATTGATATTTTTTCTTATTCCTTCTTCAGTAATTGTTCCCTTTGGTAATTCAACCAAAGCCTCCTCAGTAATATTTAATTCACTTAGTTTTTTTTCTATCTGATTCTTATCAGACATATACTCATTAAATATATCCATAGCAGTAGAAACCAACCCAGGATGCGCAACCCACGTTCCATCATGGCCGTTAAGAACTTCCTGTTCTTTGTCTTTTTGTACTTTTAAAAAAGCGACTTTATTTGCTTCTTCATTATTTTTTACAGGAATTTGAGCAGCCATTCCGCCCATGGCATGAACACCTCGTTTGTGGCAAGATTGAATTACTTTTAAAGAATATGCATTCATAAAAGGAGTACTCATAGTTACTTGATCTCTATTAGGAACCAAAAAATCTTTATGATTTCTAAACTTCTTTATGTATGAAAAAATATAATCCCAACGACCACAATTTAATCCTGCCATGTGATCTTTTAACTCATATATAATTTCATCTAACTGAAAACTTGCAGTTATTGTTTCAATTAAAACAGTTGCTTTGATTGTTTTTTGGGGTACTCCCATATAATCTTGAGCAAATACAAAAACATCATTCCACCATCGAGCTTCAAAATAGTGTTCTAGCTTAGGTAAATAAAAATAAGTAGCTGATTTCTTAGCTAATAAATTTTTAATATTATGAAAAAAGAAGAGTCCAAAATCAATTAAGGCACCAGACATTAGTTCTCCATCTACCTCTATATGCTTATCTTCTAAATGTAAGCCCCTTGGACGAACAAGTAAGGTAGCCACCTCTTTATTTAAACTATATGTTTTATCTTTTTTCTCATTATAAAAAGAAATTGTTTTGTTTACAGCATCACGAAGATTTACTTGTCCATTTAATAAATTAGTAATCGTTGGAGAACTACTATCTTCAAAATCAGCCATAAATGTTTTTGCTCCAGAATTTAGCGCATTAATCACCATTTTTCTATCAACCGGACCTGTAATCTCCACTCTCCTATCTAACAAATCTTTAGGTAATTCAGCACAAACCCAGTTACTTTCTCTAATATTCTTTGTTTCTTTTGGGAATTCCGGATAATTTCCAGCATCAAAATATGCTTGATAAATTTTTCTATCTTCTAAAAGTGAAACTCTCTTGGCATTGAATTCTTTATGTAACTCAACTAAAAAACGTAAGGCCTCATCTGTTAAAATATCTTCATAGACATCTGTTTTAAAACCTTTTAAATTAATTTTTTTAACCAATGTTGCTGCTTTCATAATTATCATTTTTAAGAATTACACCACAATGATATAAAATATTATTGAACTCTACAAGCGAACGTTCGCTATTTTTAAATAAATTATAAAAATAAATTATTCGCTAATAATTTATATATTTGTTTTTATGCACATTGAAGACGAATACATTAGGTTAATTTTTGGCTTAAAATTAAAGCAAATAAGAACTGACAAAAAACTTTCATTATTTGGACTAGCGAAACTTACTGGACTCTCAAAATCGTACTTAAACGAAATTGAAAAGGGAAAAAAATATCCAAAAACAGATAAAATTGTTTTACTTTCTGAAAACCTAGATGTTCCGTATGACCATTTAGTATCTTTAAAACTAGATAAAAACTTGGCTCCTATTGGAGAAATACTGAAGTCACAAATACTAAAAGAAATTCCCTTTGAACTTTTTGGTATTCAAGAAAAAAACTTGATTGATATTGTTGCAAATGCTCCGGCTAAAGTAAATGCTTTTATTAGTACAATTATTAAAATATCTCAAAACTACAACTTAACCAGAGAAAGCTTCTTCTTAGCCTCCCTTCGTTCATATCAAGAAGCACATAATAATTATTTTGAAGATATAGAAGAACACGTTGAAGCTTTTGCTAAAGCTTATCATATAGATTTATCATCTAAAATTAACTCTTCTGATCTTGAAGAAATCTTACTTGAAGAATTCAACTATACGATTGATAATGAAGAATTATCTAAATACTCAAATTTAAATGAGCTTCGTAACTTATATATACCCGCAAAAAAAACACTTTTAATTAGTAAAGAAATATCTGAAGCTCAGAAAGCTTTTATTTATGCAAAAGAAATTGCTTACAATTTCCTTAAAATTAAAAATAGGTTATTTACTTTTCCTTGGATTAAATTTGAGAGTTTTGATCAGGTATTAAATAACTTTATTGCTTCTTACTTTGCTGGTGCATTAATAATTTCAAAACAAAATTTGGTTGATGAACTAAAGACTTTTTTCGAGTCTGAAACTTGGAGTAATGAAAAATTCAATAAAATGATAAGTAAATATAATTGTTCTGCTGAATCTTTTTATCAGCGCTTAACAAATATTTTGCCTAAATTTTTCAATATTAAAAATCTATTCTTTTTACGTTTTACCCATAAAGTAAACTCACCCAAATATAAATTAACCAAAGAATTACACATTACACAACAACAAACACCTCATGCAAATAGAAATAATGAACATTACTGTAGACGTTGGATTTCTATAAACTCTATTCAAAATTTAGAAAACTCATCTGCGTCAACGTCTTTTGGAATTCAAACATCCTCTTACGAAAATTCAAACAATGAATATTTAGTATTATCATCAGCTACGTCAGACCCTTTTAAAAAAGATGTAAATCGGAGTATTTCTATTGGTTTACTTATATCACCACATTTAAAGAAAAGATTAAAATTTGCAAATGACACTTCTATTCCTTCAAGAAAAGTAGGTATTACTTGTGAAACCTGCTCTATAAAAGACTGTAAAGAGAGAATGATAGAGTCATGGCGTTTACAAAGAGAACTTGATTTTGAAGATTTTGACAAAACAGTTTCTACTATTTTAAACACCTATTCTTAATATAAAATCAACATTATATTAAGTATTTTCAATTGAACATTATCTACTAATTTATTACTTTAGCAGTCGCTTACAAACAATCATAACAACATATGGACCTTACCTTTAATAAAAACGAAGATCACAATAAACTTTTAGCATCAGAATTACGTCAAAAACTTACCAAAGTAAAACTAGGAGGCGGTCAAAAACGTATTGATAAATTACATGAAAAAGGAAAAATGACTGCTCGTGAGCGTATCGATTATTTATTAGATGACAATCAAAAATCTATAGAAATTGGTGCTTTTGCTGGTGAAGACATGTATCAAGAACATGGCGGATGTCCTTCTGGAGGCGTTGTTGTAAAAATGGGATATATTCAGGGTAAACAGTGTATCGTTGTAGCAAATGATGCAACTGTTAAAGCCGGAGCTTGGTTTCCAATTACAGGAAAGAAAAACTTAAGAGCACAAGAAATAGCAATAGAAAACAGACTACCTATTATTTATTTAGTTGATTCTGCTGGTGTATACTTACCTATGCAGGATGAAATATTTCCAGACAAAGAACATTTTGGAAGAATTTTTAGAAACAACGCTGTTATGAGTAGTATGGGAATTACACAAATTGCCGCTGTTATGGGTAGTTGCGTTGCTGGTGGTGCCTATCTTCCCATTATGAGTGATGAAGCTTTAATTGTGGATAAAACTGGAAGTATATTTTTAGCTGGAAGTTATTTGGTAAAAGCCGCTATTGGTGAGACTATTGATAACGAAACCTTAGGAGGAGCTACAACACATTGTGAAGTGTCTGGGGTTACTGATTATAAAGCTAAAGATGATAAAGACGCATTAAATACTATAAAAAATATCGTAGATAAAATTGGTGATTATGATAAAGCTGGTTTTAGTAGAAAAGAATCTTTTCCTCCAAAAGAAAATGAAGATGATATTTTTGGAATTTTACCTAAAGCACGCCATGAACAATATGATATGCTTGAAATTATTAAACGTTTGGTTGATAATTCTGAATTTCAACAATATAAAGAAGGGTACGGAAAAACCATTATTACTGGTTATGCACGTATAGATGGATGGGCAGTAGGTATAGTCGCTAATCAACGAAAACTAGTCAAAAATGCTAAAAGAGAAATGCAGTTTGGAGGAGTAATTTACAATGATTCTGCTGATAAAGCTACTCGTTTTATTGCTAACTGTAACCAAAAGAAAATTCCTTTAGTGTTTTTACAAGACGTTACTGGTTTTATGGTTGGAAGTAAATCAGAGCATGGAGGTATTATTAAAGATGGCGCAAAAATGGTAAATGCCGTAAGTAATTCTGTGGTCCCTAAATTCACTATTGTTATTGGTAATTCATACGGAGCTGGTAATTACGCTATGTGTGGTAAAGCCTATGACCCCAGACTAATTGCCGCTTGGCCAAGTGCTGAACTAGCGGTTATGAGTGGAGCCTCAGCTGCTAAGGTTTTATTACAAATAGAAACTGCTTCTTTAAAGAAAAAAGGTGAAGAAATTACTCCTGAAAAAGAAAAAGAACTATTTGATAAAATTAAATCTCGCTACGACAAACAAATTTCACCATATTATGCAGCTGCTAGAATTTGGACTGACGCAGTAATCAATCCATTAGATACGCGAACTTGGATCTCTATGGGAATAGAAGCAGCTGATCACGCTCCTATTGAAAAACCATTTAACTTAGGTGTAATTCAAGTTTAATAATAGCGCTACATAAAAACATTATCTGTGATGAAAAGAAAATTAATTACACTAGTCATTTTGGTTTCTCTTGCTTTTGTAGGGTATCAAGTTTATATTTTTACTACTACCAGCGAAGATAACATTAACCCTGTTTACTTAATTCCTGATGATGCTGTTTTTATTGTAGATACTGAACGACCTATTGATACTTGGGATGAAGTTAGTAATAGTAATATTTGGAAACATCTACAAAAGAATACATATTTCAATACTGTTACTGAAAGTCTAAATAATCTTGACAAAACATTTAAAGAACAACAAGAAATAATTCAGTTTATTGGAGAAAGAGATTTACTTATTTCTGTACATGTATATAAACCTAAAACTTATGGATTATTTTATGTTGTTGATTTACAAAAGATTTCTAAACTCAGTTTTTTAAAAAGCTCTATAGCTAAACTTGCTGGTGAAGGATATAAAGTAACAAAAAGGCAATACCATAATCATGAAATAACAGAACTGTATGATAAAAGAAAGAGAGAAACTTTATATATTTCTTTTATTAAAAATCAATTAATAGCATCATACACCCATGTTTTAGTTGAAAAATCAATTGATCAGTATCTAGAACCTGTAATTGGAAGAGACGTTGATTTTGTTGAAATTAATAAAGAAACTCCTGAAGATGGCTTGTTTAAATTATTTATTCATTACAAATATCTTAATAAATACTTGTCTTGCTTTTCTAACAAGGTTAATTCTGAGATTTTAAAAACAATTGAAAATACATGGTTATATTCTGGTTTTGATGTTGGATTAAAAGAAAGTACAATAATTCAAGCTGAAGGATTTACTAATTTTAATCTGAGTTCAGAAAGTTATTTGCGGGCTTTACAAAAGTCAGGAAAAGGCAAACGATCTATTGCTAAAATAGCCCCTAAAAACACAGCGCTATATTTAAGTTTTGCTTTTGATAGTTTTGAAGAATTCCATGAAAACTTTGAAGCTATAAAAGAAGAAAACAAAGAAGGCTTTAAATCTTATACAAAACAAGTTACTGATATTGAAAACAGATTAGACATCAACCTAAAAGAGCATATTTTTAGTTGGATTGGTAATGAAATAGCTCTTTTACACATTAATGATGCTATTTCTAAAAAACAAAAAGATATAGCGGTTGTATTAAAAGCAAACGATATTGATAAAGCGAAAAAAAACTTAGACTTTGTTTTAACAAAAATAAAAGAAAAAACACCTCTAAAATTTAAACAAATAAATTACAAAAACCAAACCATAAATTTTTTAGATTTAAAAGGATTCTTTAAAATGTTAGCTGGGGATTTATTTGCTAAAATGGAAAAACCCTACTTTACAATCATTGATAATTATGTTATTTTTAGTAATAGCCCAAATACCTTAAAAGAAATAATTAACACACAACTTATAGGCTATACTTTAGCTTCGAGTAAAAAATACCTAGACTTTAACGATCAATTTGATGAAAAGTCAAGTTTATTCGCTTATATAAATACTCCATATATTTATGATGATTTAATAAGTTTGACAGATAGAAAAACCAGAAGACAAATACATAAAAATAAAGAATATTTAATTTCCTTTGCACAAATTGGACTTCAATTAATATCAAGAGGTAGTCATTTTGAAAACTATTTATCAATCGCCTATGAAAATCCTGTTGAAATTAGAAATCAATTAAGAGACAATAGAGATTTAAAAAGAAGTTTATTAAAAAAACTTGTCAAGGAAAATGATACTACTTCTATTGTTATGACAAAAGAGACTTTTTTTAAAATACCTGAAATATTTCCAAATGATTTAAGTGCATCAGAATTTATAAAGAAATACGATAATGGGGTGATTAAATTTGAAGTTGAATTAAAAAACGGATTAAAACATGGTGATTATAACGAGTATTATAAAAATGGAAAATTAAAAATTACAGGAAAGTACAAAAAAGGAGTTCAAGTAGGAACATGGAAAGCCTATAGAGAAAAAGATGAAGAGCTCTTATTCAAAAAACGATTTTAAATTGTAAATATATTCTGCAATAATTACATTTGCAGGCATTAAAACTTAATTATTTAGAAATGGGAAGAGCATTTGAATTTAGGAAAGCTAGAAAAATGAAGCGTTGGTCAGCTATGGCAAAAACCTTTACTCGCATTGGTAAAGATATTGTAATGGCAGTAAAAGAGGGTGGCCCTAACCCAGAAACTAACTCACGTTTACGTGCTGTTATTCAAAATGCTAAGGCTGCTAATATGCCTAAAGATAATGTTGAACGTGCAATTAAAAAAGCTTCAGATAAAGATACTGCAAACTATAAAGAAACACTTTTTGAAGGATATGCACCTCATGGAGTTGCTGTTGTGGTAGAAACTGCTACTGATAACAATAATAGAACAGTAGCTAATGTTCGTGCTGCTTTTAATAAATGTAATGGTAATATGGGAACTTCTGGCTCTGTTATTTTTATGTTTGACCATACTTGTAACTTTAGAATTAATGAAGAAAGCTTGCAAATGGATTTAGAAGAGTTTGAATTAGAAATGATTGAATTCGAAGTTGAAGAAGTTTTTAAAGATGAAGACGGTATTATGATTTATGCCCCTTTTGAACAATTTGGAGGAATACAAAAGTATTTAGAAGAAAATAATTTAGAAATTTTATCTTCAGGTTTTGAACGTATTCCGACGACAACTACCAAACTAACAACCGAACAACAAGAAGAAGTTGAAAAACTATTAGAGAGGTTAGAAGAAGAAGATGACGTTCAAAATGTATACCACTCAATGGAAATGTAATCTCAACAAACATAGTATTCACAGCACCAACCCTCTATTTTACTAGAGGGTTTTATTTTTCATAATTATTTACTTTTGTTAATTTTTGTTAAAAAAGTGAACCAATAGTGAACAAATGATTTTCATGTATCAAATGAACAGCTAATTGTGATTCTTGGGGCGTTAGTTTTATATGCTGAAATGAACCCATTTCATCAAATACTGCTACTTTAAATTTATCCTTACTTGATAAACGAGTCGATAGCCCATTTGCATATCTGGTTTTAGCATCTCCATCCATAGGCTTGGCTGTGGTTACAACTCCAATACCCTCTCCTTTACTTTCATAATACTCTGAAGCATATTCTTGCGCATTTAAATTAACACCCAAACTCATTGCTGCCTTTGTTACGACTCCAATCCCCACAATACCATTTGTAGTAAACCCTAGTACATGAATAATATCATCTGAATCATACAATTTACCGTCAATTTTATACACCAAACCTTTTCCTCTATCTAAAACCTGAACAGTTTTCTTTTGTTGATCTATAAACTCTATTGAGGTAGTTCTTTGAGTAGTTTCATCTTTTACTTTAATAGCATATGCATTACCTTTAAGAATTACACTCAAAAGCATTACTTTATCAAAAGTATATGCTGTCATATAGCTATTAGGCTTTTTTGACACTAGATAACTTAAAGAATGATTGTCTATTTTTTTTCGACTTCCATCTGTTTTTCTATATATAGACTTCGGTAGTTTTGCATAATCATTGCAAAGAATATTAACACCGTTATAAAATGCAGATAATGTTAAGGCTGTATTTGAATTGATTGGTTTACCACTTTTTGTAGCACCACCAAACAAATTAAAGAAACCACCTGAACTAACAGATTGATTTTTTTTCTGAAAAAGCTAAATCTAAGGAATCGAATAACATACTTTTACATTCTAGGATGTAAAGATACTATGAGCAGTTTTCTAAATTGGGGTCATTTTATGCCCTTTTTTATTTTTTATTGAAAAAACTTTTGAAAATGAGAAAACCGAAGTACAATTCTACCAATAAAAGCAAACAGACAATCACAATCCTTACTGGATGTTTAAACAATTCTAACTCTAAAAGTAGTGAAGTTAGAAACATAGAACTAAACGTTGCCAAAACCACTACTAAAATTTGTAAATCTTTATACTTCGTCATGCTTAACTTTTATATCTTGTAAATACTTATTTATTACTCTATTAACCCTATGCTCGGACAAACCCGTTTTTTTAGGAATTACCCACACGGTTATCATGGGACGTCAAAAACAAATCTATTATAATTGCCGTTTTTTCATTTTCTAACATATCTATATTTTTACATATTTATTTTTAATTTCACGGAATGAACCCCAATCACTATACCTATACTCTCCAAAAATTAAATAATAAAGTTCATTCGTTAAATCAAATGCCTTTTTTTGGGTTTTACAAAACCCCACTATTTTAAAGTAATATTCAATAAAACCTTTAGTGGTCGCTAATCGCTTTGCAACATCAAAAGACATTGCTTTTATATTCATTTCTTGACTTAAATGTAATTGCATTTGCACCGAGTTCATAATAAATTCTTTGAGGTGTTTATTTTTTTAATTTAATTATTTACTGTTTATTTATCGTCATATTATAACAATTCATCTATACTTTTAATTCACTTAATCTAATTTCTAAAAATTTAATACCTTAATTAAATAAATTTGTGGTGTAGTTTAAAGTTTGATATATATAATTATAATTCCCCTTAATTATTTTAATTGATTATAAGTTTACCCCTAAAACTTATAATCAATTCTTTTTACTACAGTTTTAATTTTCTTACGTACTCAATTGATTCTTCAGCTTTCGGAATTGCCTCCTTAATGTGTTCGTGTAAAATTTCAAACTCACCTGCCGTTTTCGTTCCGTCGAAATATTCACCGACCAAACAAATCAAGTGACTTGCTGGAGAGAGTTTGTTTCTTATATCTGCCAATAGTTTTTCAGTTGTCATACTTCTTTAATTACTGTTTATTATTTTTTTTGTATATTAAGAGTATTATTTTTCTACCGCCCGTCCCCGTATGTTAAATAATAATAAGCTCTCTCTTTTGTTTTGAAGATGAGAGCTTTTTTATACTCTTCATTTTACTTTTTTAATGGTTATACCTTATTAGTATAATGGTTTTCACCTATGCAATACTGCTGGTTTATACCATAACAATTTTAAGTGTTCTACTTATTTTAAGTATCTCTTTGTTTTACAATATTTGCATTGTATTTATTCTGTTTATTAACAAAAAATCTTCATATATTTTTATACCCCCCACGGTAAAAAAGTTATTAAACAGTTTTTTCTATTTATTTAGGATTTGTAAGGACTCTTAAATACACTCTTGGTTAGCTAGTCTTAATAGTCTAGCTAACTTGTTTATTCAAATTTCTACCATTATTTTAGTTTGTTTATATTTGGCACATGAATTTGACAATTATTTTAATTTGAGTCAAAATCATAAATGAAGTTTTATTCGTTTTTAGTAATTATCTAAAAGTAGAAAAGAATAAGAAGTTCCGTGGGGGGGCTTCTTTTCTATTTTTACTACTCTTTATTTCTAATATATTTTTATTAGTTTTTTTATATAAACTTCTATTCATCGATAGATTTTGTCTTCTTATCATAAAATTTAATTACTCAATTAAATCTTAAATTATATTTGCTAACAGTTTTAAAAATTTAATTTTAAAGTATCCCCTCACAAAAGATTTCAAATCTATTAACCAATCTCATAATGGGTTTGAAATCTTATTATTTATACTACTGTTTAGTTAGCTTTTGTTCATTGATTGAAAATTCCATTGCGAAAACTTGACCTATTGAATCATGATGTTTTTGTAAATCATTCATTCTCTCGATTTCACCTTCTATCACACACTTAATTAAGTGTTCTGTGTCTTTGTAATAAGTCTTTTCTCCATATGGATAATTGCTTATTATTCCGTTTGAAATAATTTCAATGCTTATCATACTACTCTTATTTTATAATTCGTTTACTAAATCTTAGACATAAAAAAACACCTTAATTAAGGTGTTCCGTGGTAAGTATATTTTGTAGACTAAAATATCGTAGTTTAGTAAAGGAGAAAATCTAATATTTTGAACATAAAAATCTCCTACTTACTCAAGGTTTGTTTTAATATTCCTAATCCTGTATTTTGCTCCCATCTTAGAGAATTTTCATCTAGTTCTATAATTTTAAGTTCATATGGGTTAATATCAATTTCATCAACCCATTCGACCTTTAGTAAATCATCTTTAATTTCATAGGTTCCTTTTTTCCATAAGCCACCTCCGTGAGAAAAAATGGCATATTTAGATGTAAATTCAACATTTTTTAAACCATTTACTTCTTCTCCGTTCAATTTACTTTCAATTACCGTCCATTTACCAATAATCGAAGGTGAAATTTCTTCATTTTCATTATAGCATGATGATAAAATTAGCGTAAAAATTATTAGTACGTAGCTAAGCTTTTTTCTTGACATGTATAAATATTTCTGGCAAAGATAAAAACATTATAATTATTAGAAAGCCCCAAATTCATTTTAACAGAAACTTAAAATTACATAACTTTAAAAAATACTTACCACAATTATGTCAAAGAACGTTTTTCCGTTTTTTAGGTATCGGAGAATCTACTGTTTTAATGGTTATACCCTATTAGTATAATGGTTTTCACTTATTCAAAACTGTTGGTTTATACCAAAACAACTAAAGGTATTACAACTATTTAAATTATCTTTTTGTTTTACAATATTTGCATTGTATTTATTCTGTATATTAACAAGTTTTCATTAATTTTTAACTTCACACAGGTTAAAAAAGTTAATACACAGTTTTTTTCTATTTATTTAAGTTTTGTAGGGATTCTTAAATATACTCTTGGTTAGCTAATCTTAATAGATTAGCTAACTTGTTTATTCAAATTTCTACTGTTTTATAAATCCAAATACACAATATCCCGTATCTATACCATCTAAAGAATCTTTAAATACATAAGTGATTTTAATATCAATTTGATTTCCAGAACATTTACTTTTCCTCATATCCCATTCATTTAAAGAAACTTTATCTCCACTTTGAAAATCCTTGTCGTTATATCTAACCTCAAAAGTTTTGATTCCTCTTTTTACTCTATCAAAATATTGAGGTAATATTTTTAATTGATGCTCTTGTTCTTCCATATTATTTTATTTACTCTTATTTTTTAATTTATATCTTTGTTCAAATTATTTTACGCTATGAAAGATGTTTTACTTGTATTAATCTTAATATTCTTGCTAATCAATAGTATTTACCCTTCTCTGTTTATAGAAAAAAAACTAAACCTCTAAAGCCTTGGATAAGAATTGTTCTAGGCATATCGTCCTTCATAGTCATAACCCTTGTTTTTTTAGATTAAAAATCTACAATTATTTTAATATTTGATTTACGGTTTATCCTTACTTTTAGTAAGGTTTATTTTTCAATTTTATCTTTTTAAAAAACTAGATTTGAAAAACTTAAAAATTTTATATTATGTTAAAGACCATTTCAAACTTAAGAACACCCCTAAACAAAACAGAACAACAATCTATTAATGGAGGTAGATGTTTCCCTTTCGAGAGTTGCGATATAAATGAAGAATGGGATTTTGGTTCTTGCCAATGTGTATTTTCCAATTCATAATAATTTATCAGCGAACTTCGGTTCGCTTTTCTTTTACCCGTATTCTTCATTCTACTCTTATTTTATAATTCGTTTACTAAATCTTGGACATAAAAAAAACACCTTGATTAAGGTGCTTTGTGGTAAGTATGTATTTTATTTTAACGGTGGAGGATATGTGCTGTTGCAAATAAAATAACCTAAATTTTCGGTTAATAACTAAATTTTATAAAAAAACCAAAAATCAAAGGTTAATCACTTTATTATCAATATCATAAACACAATGTTGTGTATTCGTTTTTTATTTTCTTATTTGTCTTCTAAATTCTTTGTAAATAGAATCCCATTCTTTATTTCCTTCTCCATTTATGAATTTATACTCTTTTCCCTTATTTGTTTTTAAACTAATTTCTATATCTGTTCCATCAACTTCCTTATAACTTTTTCCGTTAGTTAACTTTTTAAATGTTGCTAAATTCACCTTATTTACCAAACTTTTCCTTTTATATTTATTATTAGCAATATTTTTATTTATGTTCTTTGTTGTATCTATTGCAAGATAAAAATGATGAAAAATAGAATCTTTATTAAAAATATAAATATCACTTACCCCTCCCTCTCCTCCACAAGTATGGATAATTATTTCATTTATTGATTCTTTTTGACTTTCAATATTCTCTTCTTTTTGCTTAATATTTAATTTACAAGACAAAATAGAAGATACTAAAAACAATAACATAAGATTTTTTTTCATTATTTCTCTCTTATTTCTTTTTTCATTCTGTTCTTTCAAATGTTTCGTCCTGAAATATGGCTACAGGTTAAAATTGAATTTACACTGATAATTTATATACCATATTTGGAGTTTTAAAGTCTAAAGATAAATGTAATCTTACTTCATTGTATAAATTAATTGCATTTTTTCAGCTCTCTTTGCGTGTGCTTCGTTATCAAAGGTTTGATCGAGATAAAACTCGTCTTTTAGTATCCCGTTTACACGTTCCGCCATGGCATTTTCATAACAATGATTTTCTTGGGTCATACTAATATCTATCTTTTTCTTTTTAATATTTGCGTGTATACATTACTACAATATTATATACCTCTGTCTGAATGATGAATAAGCTGTTTAATATTTTTAGCTTGATAAATAGCCTTATTAAGAGCTCTTACACATCCTTTTAATTCCAGGCTGTCACTAAGGTCATAATCCTCTATTTTCCTTGAATACATATCAGTTATTAAGGCCAAGTAGCAAAATCCTTTTACGGTTCTAATGTATGTTATATCAGAATCCCAAACTTGGTTAGCTCTAGTAATTTCTATGTCTTTTATGATGTTATTATATTTATAAAAACGATGATAAGAGTTTGTAGTTCTAGCACTTGTTTTCTTTCTAACTGTTAGCATCTGATTCTTTCTAAGCACATTAAATAAAGTGTCTCTACCAACTTTAATAGTACCTTTATTAAAATCTACATCTAATGATTTTACAAGTTTACGCACGCCTTCTCTAGGAAGAGATTTGCGCCTTTTTCTAACTATTTTTATAATCTGTTTCTCGAGTTCTAAACGTTTATCAGCTCTAGATTTGTATTTGTAATACGCATCACGTTTAAGAGCAAAACAATGTGTTATAGTAGTTAAAGAAGCAAATCTCTTAGATTTTTCTTTAGCTTTAATTAAGCCTTTATAGGTAGCTTTTTTTAGCTCATTAACTGACTTATAACCAAGGTCTTCAGCTGCTACTTCAAGGTAAGAATCCATTACCATAGCATCGAGATACTTTTTAAGTAGTAGTTTTTTAAGCTGTTCAATCTCTTTTTGAAGTGCTTTGATTCTAGATATTTCGTCTTTAGTTTCCACTTTTACTCTGGTGTTCATTAAGTCTTTACGTTTGTACTTTTTAATCCACTCATTGACAGTTGTAGGGGCAATACAGTAGAGTTTACAAAGTTCGCTCTTTGTGTGTTTTCCGATTGTAAGTTCGGCTAATATTTTTAATTTGAAAGGTTCACTGTAACGTCTAATTACTTTGTCATTTCTATACATAATGTTTAAAATTATGTAGCCTTATTTCAGGACGGGTCAGTATTGTAGACAACGTATTTGTATATGAAAAGTAGCAGAATAAAAAACTACTACTTTTCAATTTAGAAAGAAAATAGCAGAAAAGTACGAACTTTAGTTTTAGCTCTAAACTGCTATTTTTTATACACCAAGTTTTAAGCCTTTACGCTTAGTTTTATTTATAAATATAAGACTAGTTAGTTTTTTATTACTCTTTTTAAAGCTATTTTATTATAATTATTCTCTATTTTCACTAAATATACTCCATTAGAGAGAGCTCTAAAATCGATGGTGCTATCTTTTGTTTCTAGAACTTTAATTCCTAAAACAGAATATACCTCTACTATTTTAATTTCCTCAAAAATAGGTAGGGAAATAGCTAATTTATCATGTACTGGGTTAGGGGCTATAGATACACTATTATTAAATACTTTATCTATAGTAGCTGTTTCACAATCCTCACTATAACTAGCGATTTGGTCTTTGCACCAACCTTGTAATGTATTACAGCTCGGGTATATAGCATCCTCATCGTCAACCAAAATACAGGTAAGATTTTCGTTTCTTTTGGCCCACATAAATGTTATAGTAGCATTATTACCATTTTTTAGATTTAAACTCGTAAGCTTATTTTCAGAACAATCTAATCTAGTTAACGTTGTATTTTGTGAAACGTCTAAACTCGTAAGTTGATTACTACCGCACCATAATTCAGTTAACGCCTTATTTTGGGATACGTCTAAACTCGTAAGGGCATTATTACCGCAATCTAACTCGGTTAATTTTACAAAGGCTTCAATACCCGTTAAGTCCAGGATATTTTGATTATTAACATGTATTTTACCCTTGAAATCGTTTGCTTCGCCCACTTGAATTTCTGAATCGCCATTCGTATTGATATCGGTTTGACCTACTAAATACGATTTAAAATTAGCATCAGGAATGTTTACAATTACATCTGCTCCACAATCTTCAAAAAAATTAGCGATACTATCTTTACACCAGCCTTGCCCATCATCTCTATCACAATAAGGATATGAAGCATTCTCATCATCTACCAAAATACAAGTAAGGTTTCCATTTTCATAAGCATACATACTTGATATAATAGTATTATTACCGTTTTTTAGATTTAAACTCGTAAGGTTATTGTAATAACAATATAAAGTTTCTAACGCCTTATTTTCAGAGACATCTAAACTCGTAAGGGCATTATCAGAACACCATAACGTTTCTAACGCCGTGTTTTCAGAGACATCTAAACTAACAAGGGAATTATAATAACACCATAACTTTTCTAACACCGTATTTTCAGAGACGTCTATACTCGTAAGCTTATTGTTAGAACAAACTAACTCGGTTAACACCTTATTTTTAGACACATTTAAACTAATAATTTCATTATTTCTGCAATCTAAACTAATTAACGCTGTATTTTCAGTTACATTTAAAGTCATAAGTTTATTATTTCTACAATCTAAACTAGTTAAAGCTGTATTTTTAAATAAAGTTAAACTCGTAAGGCTATTATAAGAACAAGATAAAGTTTCTAGTGCAGTATTTTGCGATACATTTAAACTATTAATACCTTTATTAATATTATTATTTGAATCATTTCTACTACAATTTAAATAAGTTAAAGCTGTATTTTTAGATACATCTAAACTAGTAAGGGCATTATCATGACAAGATAAATAAGTTAACGCCGTATTTTTAGACACATCTATACTAGCAAGGGAATTATCATGACAAGATAAATAAGTTAAAGCCGTATTTTTAGATACATCTAAACTAGGAAGATAATTATTATTACAATATAACTCGGTTAACGTCTCACTTTGTGGTAAATCTAAACTAGCAAGGGAATTATTATCACACTTTAAATGTGTTAACGCTGTATTTTTAAATACATCTAAACTACGAAGATTATTATTGTTACAATATAACTCGGTTAACGTCTCACTTTGTGGTAGGCCTACTAAACTGTTAAGTTTATTATTATCACACTTTAAATATGTTAACGACGTATTATAGGATACATCTAATTTCCTAAGGTTATTCTTATCACAATATAACTCAGTTAGCGCCTTATTAAAGGATACATCTAAATTCGTAAGGTTATTGTTATCACACTTTAAATATGTTAACGCTTCACTTTGTGGTAGCCTTAAAATCTTAAGTTCATTATTAGGACACCATAACCTTTCTAGCGCCAAGTTTTGGGATAGATCTAAGCTAGCAAGGTCATTATAACCACACACTAAGTTAGTTAGTGCCGTATTTTGGGATAAATCTAAATTCGTATAACTATTACCAGTACAATTTAAAGAAGTTAAGTTTTTAAACACTTCAAGACCTGTTAAATCTGAAAAAAATTTATAAGTTATATCTATTTCACCAGCAAACGCTTCTGCTTCGGTAACTTGTATCTCAGAATCGCCATTGGTATTAATACTACTATCGGCTACCAAATAGTCCTTGAACCTAGAATCAGGAATGTTTACAATATTTTGTGCTTTTGTAATTCCTAGGGTACATAGGAAAAGAAATAAAAAAAAGTATTTTTTCTTCATAATTAAATTTTTTAAAATAGTTGAATGAAATTACCAGAAAAATCTAGTTTGTATTTTGAAGTATTTTTCATAGCAATTTCAAAAATAAATCAATCAAATATATAAAATTTTTCAACTTATTATTCTTTCATTAAAACAAAAAGTTGTTGCTACCCATAAATATTATTTACCATAATTATGTATAAGAACTCTTATATTTTTGTGGTGCCGAAGAAACTATTCTACATAACCTATATGTTACTTTATGATTAAATAACTAATTTAATAAAATGCTAACTTAAGACGTATGTTGACTTTTGAAAACCTATATATTTGACATTTTTTAAAATAATTTTAATTTAAATTTTACTTATTAAAATTTATTATTTAGATTTGTTCTAAATAGTTTTGTGTTGTTTAATTTTCATCAACTATTTGAACAAGAATTTTAAAATTTTTAGAAGGGTTTTATAAATATCTTGAGTTGAAAGGAGCTATTTTTAGCTCCTTTCTTTATATAAAGTTATTATTATTGATTTTGACTTGTCGCACAATAAAAAACAACAATATATTACTGGTAAAAAAATAAATTTTAGCTAAAAAAACATAAAACCAATCACTTAAGTCAAGACTCTAAATTAAGTAATTGTAATCTAGTTCAAATAATCTTATATCTACTAAATTCTAATTTATGCTGTTTCTATAATATCGATAGTTTTCTCTTTATCTATGGTTGTTTTACCTTTCATCGACATATATATCCAACTCATCAAATACTTTTATAACACGCATCAATCATAAATTATATTTACTACATAGTTTTAAAATTAATTTTTCATTATTGGTAATTAGTTTGGTTAGTATAGAGAGGAAGTACTTTTGAAGGGGTATTTCTTCTTTTTTATGATATTCAAAAATAATACCCCTTAACGCTAGATCCAAATTGGATAAGTCCTTTAAAAAATTAATCTACCAAGCTAGTATTTAATTAACTTATTTTTTCAAAACACTTAATTATGTTGAATATTTTGATGGCATTATTTTAAATATTATTCCCTTTTATTAATGTATTGAATACCCCACTAAAATTTAAACTCTTCTAAAAGATTTCAATAAAAACTTTTTATGTATTAGTCTACAACTATTTTACTCAGTGGAATATATTGTTACAAAACGTAAAGAAGTTTTAATTTTTTAGAAGAAATCAAATCATTTATTGTTCGGAAGAAACAATTAAAGTTTCCCTTTCCTTTTTAAACAAACTTATTTTAAATTAGTATTATTTGTTCTTTTCAACGATACATAAGAACCATTAATCGATTATTCAAAATATTTCATAAAATCATAATTAAGTTTGCAGAATGGTTTTAAAATTTGATTTATTTCAACCATCAAATTAACCAATTTAAGTACTTAAAGGTTAGAACAGTTGACTGAATTAAGGGACGGTTAACTGTTTTTTTATATATGACCTTTTGCAAATAATGTTTAACACTCTTCATTCAAATACAATTATCATAAATTACTAACTTTAAGCTTTACACTTCAACACCCTACACATAAAAATTTGTTTTACAATTAATTACAATCCTTTTTTTTAGTATCCTACATAGTTATGGCTAAATTCATTTACCTTACTTACATCAAATAAGGTTATACTTATTTTGAGGGGCTATATTATTAATGTCTTAAAATACATTACCAAAATATTTCTGTGATAAATTTTACTAAACTGGCTATTAATTATTACTGTTTCTTCAAATCTATGAGGTATTCATGATTTGACTTAATTTTATGGTGGTTATTGCTAGGAAATAACTCAGCAAAATTAATTATCTCTTTTTACTTAAATTGATTCCATTATATCTAGAATTTATAGCAAATTTTAAATAAAATAAAGCTGGTCCCTGTAAAATGCACCATTAATTAACTGAAATTTATTTCATTTTTTTGGGGACTTTTTATTTTGATTAGTAACAATTTCTAGTTTTTTAACTTTTTAAAGAGTATTGTTTTTATCAAAAGAGCTTTTTTTATTAAACTGGATTAATTAATTGTTTGTTTCCCTTAAAACTTGTAAAACCCTTTCTTAAAAAAAAGGGTTTTACTTTATATTAAATAAATTAATCTAGTTCATCTATTTATAACAAATACCTATTGCATCTTTTTTCTCTTCCCTTTGTAATTTACTGTCACTTTCTAGAAATTAAATTTTCTTAATTACTCATCCCCCTAAAAAAGTAAATTAAAAATTATAAATGTTATTTTTATTATCTATGTTTTTTTAATAGTTGTTAAAAAGGAAGATAACTCAAACACGAAAATTAAAAATTTCTTTAGAAAAAAAATAAAATTTCATTGAAAAACTTCTTATTTATTTTATCTGGTGTTTTCGTAGCAAATTTACTAATTTTAAATTTTGTTTTAAAACTCATATAATTAATAATCCTTAATACTCTGAAGAACTAAACAAAAATTAAAAATTCATTGCTTACCCAACAAAAAATTAATTAATTTTTAGAATTAATTATATCCTATAGTTTTAAATTTCAAAACGAGTATTTTTTTTAACAAAATGTCTTATTATATAATGGTGACTTGCTCATTTGAATAGTGGCTCCAAAATTTTTAAAACCTTTTGCAAGATTTTTATGATTTATTTTCAATATCGTATCATTTTCTTGATTTAATATTTTTTAAATTAAATAAAAGTATCTTTATGAAAAAATTAAAAGATTTAGTTTTTTTCTTTGTTTTAATTGTATTCTTTATTTTTCTAGTTGTTGTTATTTAATGTAGTTATCTTCTAATTGATTTACTGAATCATGGACATAATTTAACTCCTTTAGAAAAGAAACTTTGCGATAAAAAACTAAATTTAATAAACTTGAAAATTATAAATCATACTAATCAGATTAAGATTTATGCAATTCAAGCTGATCTTTTATCCATGACTTTATAGTATACTTTTAATAATTGGTTTAATTTTCAATAAACAAAACTTGTTATCTAATATCGTGATGAGAACGTCTAAAAATTACAGTTACATTATTTTGTGTTTTTTGAGTTCTTTTCAATAACCTCAATTTTAACTTTTTGTTTCTCTACCAGTTTGCCTTGAAAACTGTCTTTAATCATTACAAAACTTGTCCCTGGTTTTAATGCTTCAAAAATAAACGTTTTGGTAGCTTCGTCTCCTCCTAAATTTCCCTCTTCACTTTCATTATACTCGGGATTATCATAAGCAACGTGAGTATCTGATAGTTTAAGAATAGAATTCTTTTCAGACCAAACTTCCACCATTTTCCCTATAGATTTATGAATACTGGGGCTGTAAAACAGCTTCTGACCGACTTTAACTTTTTGTATAGGAATAATGATTGGTTTCCCTGAAAAAAAGTTCCGTGATAACAAATATATTGACCATCAATTATCGATAAATCTTTTATTCTATCAAAATTTAAATCTTAGGTAATAGTAATCCTTTGTTCGCCCTAAGGAAATTCCGAAAACTTGTTTTCTTTTATGCCTTACAGCATCTATTTTATATTACATTCGTTCCCTTTAGGGAACGAATGTAATATAAAAATTGTTGTTATACGTTTAATTAGTATTTTAATGTATTTAGTTTCATTTTGTTTAAAGTTTTTTGGTACTCTTTAAGATTTTTATGTTCACTATCAGTGGCCAATTGTATTGCTTTATATTCTAGTTCTAAAGCACGTTTTTTATTATTTAAGAAGTATTCTAGATTGGCATATGTATCTAAATAGTAATGATTTTCTGGTGATAATTCATTAGCAAGCTTAGACCATTTTAGGGCTTTTTGAAGTAATTTTTTATTCGTATTATTTTTTGAAACTGCCTTCCATGCCATGGCATTACCTAAAATAGTTAAATGGTATTTCATTTCATCAATGTAAGGACATTCACAAACTTTATAAAATGATTCTACTTGTTGATTAAAATCATCATTTAAAGGTGCTATTTCATTTATTAATACATCAAATTGTTCAAAATTTAATTTATCGATATTATATAAATAGATATAATATAGAAATATAGAGGCGTACTTTTCAGACTCAATTTTATGTAAATTTTCGTATATAGCTGTTACCAATTCTGGATACTTGCTTTTTTCTCCATTGCTGCTCTTAAGTATTTCTCTTATGGCACTATATTGATTTTTTTTATACCTCTCAGAAAATTGGTTATAAATCTTCGATGGTTCTACTGAGAATCTTGAGAGATACAAACAAAATTCATAATATATTTTTGTAGGAGCATGACTTCCTTTTTCACCTGAAATTTCTTCAAAAAACGATTCAGTAGTTATGAAATCAAATGCTAATTTAGCATAATCAAAGTCTATAGCGGTATCTTCTTTATGTTTTTTTACTATGTGGTCTAGCGCTCCCCTTATTTCTTGATAATCAATTTTTGGATAGAAGAACTCAGTGTTATTTTCAAAACCTGAGACAGTTTTATTTCTTTCGTCGAGAGTAGTCGATTCAACAAAAATATCATCTTCATCTTGTTTTCTTTTAGTAATTGCTAAATCAACAAGATAGTGATTTCTTTGATTTCCTAAATCTAAGAAATCCTTTGCAGTGACTCTCTTTGAATTTAAATTTCGTTTAAACTTCTTTAATTTACTAATTGCTAAAAGATTATGAACTAAATCCTTATCTAGGCCAGAATATTTATAATAAAACCCCTCAGTTGTAATGTTTTCTGTGTAAATGATGTTTAAATCACTATCTAAAGCAAATACCTCTCCGTTTCCATTACTTTCAGACCTATATTTCTGAAGTTCACGTAAGTCTGCTGGTTTTATATAATAGGGAAAAACCTTATCGAAATGGTAATCACTGAGGTATGACTTTTCTTGTGTACTATAGATTTTGTCAAAAATATTATGGAAGTAAGCAATATCATTATGATTTAGTAATGAATTAAAAACTAGTAGTACTTTGGATTTGTCTGCTTTTACAGCAGTAATCGCTTTACTTAAAGTTGTAAATTCATGTTTTTCATAGTCTTTATTTCTTTGCAAAGAGCCTATGGTCATTATTGGTTCATATGCATACTTATGATTACTAAATTTTTTATAAACCTCTTTTTTAACTTTACTAGGTATTTTCCAATTAAGGATATATTCGGTTTTCGTGCGTTTTACATATTTGGAAGGCTTCAATACAGAGGAAAAAGCACTGTTCTTTATGTCAAATATTTTTTTTCCACTTCCGTATATTGTAGCTATTGCAAATTTTGAATTATAGGGGTTATTTTTATTTTGAATTTCGCGAAAATCTACATAAACATTTGCAGTATTTGCTGAAAGTGAAAATTGATTCATAAAATATTTTTCTTCTTTTATATTATTTTCAACATCATCTTCTAAAATGAATTGTATTTCTGATGTTCTAGGTATTTTGAAACTCAGAAAACCAGTAAAACCGAATGGATCAACTTTTTCAGTATTAAAAAGTAAAGTTTCATAACTTAAATTTATATAAGTGAATTTTTTATCTCCTGTGGGTTTGTAACCGATAAAATATTTATCATAATCAGAATGTATACCTCGTCTATAAAAATGAACATTAATACTGTCTTTAATTACATCAGCATAGTCTTCAGTAATATTAAAACCTTCAACATCATAACCTATTTCATCTATGTAAATAACAGTTTCTCTACCCGTATCTATTTCTCCATGTTTTCCGTGGTGTGTTATAATTTTATAAGTATTATCATCTTTTAAGCGAAGTTCTGCTCCACGGGTACTAGGCGAACCATAGTATATTTTTTCTTGTTGAGCAGGAATATTGAAAATAGTAAAGAAAAAAAGTATAAAAGATATTTGTTTATTAATTAATGACATAGTGTATGATAGTATAATTTATTTATGTACTTCAAAACATTAGGACATGAAAAGTTGCGAATTTTATTTCGGAAGTTTTCATAGCTTTTTAAAAACAAAATTAGCAAAATATTTGAAATTAGTACCACTACATAAAATTTTTATAAACTTCTTAAGCTAGTATTTTATTAGATTAGTTATTTAATCATAAAGAACCAAAGAATTGAATAAGGTTATAATGTACACCTATAACCAATCATATCAGAATACTAGTCTTAACTATTTAAATAGAAAACACCTTTTAATTCCAAACAATAAAAAATGGAAGATATATCTAAAAAAAGATCGTTTAGCTTGGTACATAGTATAGAGAGACTACCAGTTCTTCAAATAAGAACGAAATCTATAATTTTTTAATTCTAAGCTATCACTATGATCATAGCCGATAATTTTACGAGAATACATATCTGTTATTAAAACTAAATAACAAAAACCTGTTATAGTTTTAATGTATACAATATCAAACACCCAAAATTACCTTATAATTAACCATTTAATTCAGTAATAGATTTATTACCTAGGTCTTCTGCTATTAATTCTAGCTAGGACTCCTCGACCTTAGCATCTAGATCTTTTTTAAGGAATAGCTATTTAAGCTGTTCAATCTCTTTTTGAAGTTCTTTGACTCTTGATATTTCGTCTTTAATTTCTACTTTTACTCTTGTGTTCATCAAATTTTTAAAATTATACATTTAATTTACTCATTAACAGTTATAATAGCAATAAAATAGAGTTTACATAATTCGACTTTTCTATGCTTACCTATTAAAAGTTTGACTAAAATGTTTAATTTAAGAGATTCGCTGTAACATCTACTTACTTTGTTTTCTTATAAATAATATTTAAATTATAAAGCGTTATTTCAGGTAGTAACATAAAAAATCACAACGTATTTATGTATGTCTCAATAACGTATCCTAGGTATTTAGTAAGTAAATAATTACTGAATATAAAAAGTGCGAGAGCTTTTTTACGAAAACTATAACTAGCAATTCATTGCACGAGGTAATACCACATGCTTATTCGTCATAAATATATAATCAATGGTAGTTCGGGCCTTAAATCAAAAGATTTTTCTTGAATGTTATTATCAAAGTAAAGCTCCATTAAATGATCTTTACCTTTTTTAACTGTTAAATTTTCAATTCCATTTACTGCTTTAATTGTTTCTGTATTCAAGTTCAAATTGCTTGAAGTAATTATAATTTCAGTTATCTTATGAGCTCCATTGGGGTGCTTATAAAATTCTCTCCAAATTGCATGTTCTTCAGGAATATTTTTTAAATCAGATAATGTTTCAAACTTTTCGTATTCCATTTCTGGATAAACAACAAAAATTGAAGGTTCTTTAAGTTCTTTTTTTGAATTTTTAGCTGAATATATATTCATGTTTTTATCCATCCAATCTTGGTGGTAACATATTTTTTCAAAGGGTATCTTTTCTACGTTATAATCTTTTAATTTAAGAGCAAGACTAAACGGCGAAGCACCATTTTTGTCAAAATTGGCTCTCTTTGTAAAATCTAAACCTTTATTTTTATCATTATTTTCCTCCAGTTCCTTTTGGTCATAAACAAAAATCAATTCAAGATAGCAATTTAAAAAACGAAAATATCTACCAGTAGTACCTTGCCCTATGTGAATTGCTGAAAGAGAGTCGGGAACAGAAGTGAATCCAATTTCAGTCAGTCTTTTTTTTGCTATTCTAGGATTTTTAATCCAAATATTGAAATGGTCAAGTTGTAAATCAGTTGAAATATTTTCACTTCTTTCATATAGTTTTACATCAGTTTTTTTGTCCTTACAAGACAATAAACAAAATATAAAGCCTAAAATTATGATGTTGTAACGGGTTTTCATTTTAAAATCTGGTAACCTTTTGTTTATGAATAGTTGCGTAATTAAAACACTAAAGTTAATAAAAGCAAAGCAATGTAGAAAATTTGTAAGAATTTCAATAATAGTTAGAATTAGTAATTAATTTCTATACGGTGTAACCAAAATATTTTTTACTCCAGAATTAACTTTTTAAAGTTTTTTGTAATATATGTTTTAGTTTCTCCTAAAGAATCTAAATAAACTAAATAAGCATCTATTTCATCCAATTCTGAAAGTAGTTTTTTTGATTTTTCAATTCCCATAGCCATAAAAGTTGTTGCATACCCATCTGCTTCTGCACAAGTTGTAGCTATTACATATGAACTCAAAACATTGCCTTGTTCAGCTTTTCCAGTTAATGGATTAATTGTATGAACATATTTTTTACGATTAACAGAATCATATCTGTTTTTTCTAAAATTCCCAGAACCTGCAATAGATTTATTTACTAATTTTATTCTTGCCCTCGATATCCTATTAGACACCTTAGAATCAATACTTTCAATTCCAACAGTCCAATTTATATCATACATTAAATTTTTACCAGTTGTTCTTATTTCACCACCAACTTCTACTCTCAAATTTTCTATGGCATTACTCTGGATATACTCAACAATTTTATCAATTGCATAACCTTTTGCAATTGAATTAAAATCTATATAAATATTTTTATTTTCTTTGAATATTTTTCCATTAGTTAGAAGTTTAACTTTATCAAAACCTACATAATTCATCATAGAATCGAGTTTAAAGTTAGTTAATGAATCAATCGGGTTAGTATCACCAAATCCATAAGCGTTCCTTAAAACACCAACAGTTGGATCAAAATAACCTTTTGATTTTATATATATATCTTTTGAAAGTTTAAAAACGTCTTGGAATAGAATATCGGTAACTATGTCTGTATTCCCGTTATTGATTTTACTTATATCGCTTTTTGGCAAATATGTACTTAAAGATTGATTAATTGATTGAATAACAGAATCAATTCCTTTAGAAATGTTAGGATTTTCATCAAAATCATAATACTCAATCTTGTAGGATGTACCAAAAGCTACTCCATTAAAAGTAATTAGTTGTTTTTTGTCATTACAACAAAAAAAAGTTAGAATGAATAGAAAAAAAATGAGAAAGGTGAAAATTTTGATGTTATTACTGATGTTCATTTCAAATATATGGAAAGAATCTTGTGTAAGAAACGTAGTGAAAAAACACACTAACTTTTCTGGTTAACACAGACCCGAATTTTTATTTTTTATTTCATTTCTTTTTGAAAGCCTATTTTTCAGATTCCGAATACCTATAAACGAATTAGCTAAAGCTATTGTTGGACACTGTATTTAACTTCTATCCGTAATACATTTAACTTTTTGATTTTCAAATTCAAACTCCGATTCACCATTCAACTCAAGAATGTCGCCAGTTTTCAGTCCGTTAAATAAATTCGATTGCCAAAACTGCTTTTGAATTATTAAAGTCCCAAACCTCAATAATCTGCTTTCGATTCTTAAAATACTGTTTTGCCGATTCCGCTTGTTTTGAGAATTCTTTATTTCATTCAGTTCTAAAATTCAAATTCCCATTTGAAATATTCTCAAAAATAACATTATCAGTCAAACTTTTTGTCATTCCACTACTATCAAAATCATTGTAAGATTTTATATAGTTTTCAATCACTTGTTTCTGATGTTCTTTTATATCTTGTTTAATTTGGTAAACAAATGCTAAAATAGGTAGAATAATCAAGATTAAATTTTTCATTCCGTATTGAAATCCCTGTATGGGCACAATTCGTTATATAGAGAACAAAGTTCTAATTAATACAATAATTTTTCCAGTTAAAAGGAAGTTATATTCCTTTTATCTTTAATTTGTTAAGGTATGTTTTTTTAAAAACTTTTTATCAAATTCTGACTTTTAAGTAAACAAATCTTTTGTTCTTCTTATCACAAACTTAAAAATGATGGTACTCATAATTTTCAAATACCAAAATTACATCAAAAAATCTTTCGTCTTCTAAAGGGATAAAAACTACAACTAACTAATTTTTTAATTCCTATAAATACCTATTTATACTTAATTAACTAAGTACTTTTGCTTGTCTAAAATTCAGCTTTTGGTGTATTGTTTTTATTTATTAAAAGATGTTATTTAGTAAAGTAATATTTAACAAAAATTAACATACTGCGTATTAACACAATACAACCCTTCTAAAAAATAGTACATAAATTAAATACGCAGTTTTAAAATACTACTATATTCAACAACTTTTCAAGCTTTTCACTTACTAAAGCATTGGTTTTTCAGTACTAAAAAAACCAGTATTTTACTTATTTTTTACCTTATAATTTCTTACAATATTTGCAGTAATTAAAACAATAATAATTAGAATTTTTAGAAGGGTTTTAAACTATTGTTTCGAAAAGGAGCTGTTTAGCTCCTTTTTTTATTAAACAATTTTAACCTTTGGATATAGTATTGCTTATTAATAAAAAGTAACTAGGCACAAATCCGAAGCAATATCAATAGATTGTACTTTTCATAAATGTTTTAACTTATTTTAAAATAAGATTTATCTATTAACTTAATTTAATAAGAAAAAATAATCTATCTATTTTTGTTTTAATTAATTAAGTCTGGGGGGACTTAGTAATAAGTAAACAGAAAGGAGCTATTACTGCTCCTTTCTTTTATATTTTTAATATATATTGACTTAAAGTTTAAACCTAAGAAACACATCTTCATTAAGAAGTTTTGATTTCTTTTTATAAGACTTTCTATATTTTTTAATATGTGAATATGAATTATTATCCTTTATACTGATATAATTAAAGTCAAACATCTAATGTAAATTTTGCTATCACCTTCATTTAAAATATTTTTCTCCTTCCAGTTTTACAATTATTAAGAGTTATGGTTGATAAGTGACTGATCAGTCACTAGAAAGTGAAATAATTTTCTTCATTTTTTACTTACATTTCTTTTGCACGTTTGTTTAAAATGTAGATCATGCAGGATTGTAAAAAACAAAAAAGTCCCTGTGTTTACAGGGACTCTTGTTTTGGGTGGAAGACGGGATTCGAACCCGCGACCCTCGGTACCACAAACCGATGCTCTAACCAACTGAGCTACAACCACCATTTGAATTGCGAGTGCAAATATAAGACTGTTTCTAATATCTACAAAACTTTTTTTTAAATAAATTTACTTAAATTTTCAGCAGCCACGTAACGTTCTGATGTAAAGCCTTCTGCAAAATCAACTCCTATTAACCTTCCTAGGTCTCTAGCTCTATAATCAACACTATCCGTAAAATTTTTACTAGTTATTGGCGTTTCTGGCTCAATACTCTTGGGGTCATAAAATTGAGATGAGTATGCCATTACAGAAGCTATCTTCTTATCCATAAAACCAGTTACATCAATAACAAAATCAGGTTCTATGTTTTTCCATTGTATGTAATGATATACCTGTTTAGGCCTCCATTTTTCTTGCTTAACTCCTTCAATACTTGTTTCTATTTTTAATAACCCACTTAAAAAACAAGCATCCGAAACTAATTTACTTCCTTTAGGGTGATCAATATGCCTATCATCAACAGCATTGCATAAAACGATTTCTGGTTGATACTTTCTAATCATTTTAATCACTTCTAACTGATGTTCTTCATCGTTTTTAAAAAAACCATCAGAAAATTGTAAATTATTTCTAACAGATACTCCTAAAATCCTTGCTGCATCTGCCGCTTCTTGATCTCTTATATCAGCAGAACCTCTTGTTCCTAACTCTCCACGAGTTAAATCAACTATTCCTACTTTTTTACCTAAGGATATTTCCTTGGCAATAGTTGCACCGCAACCTAATTCTACATCATCTGGATGAGCTCCAAATGCTAATATGTCTAATTTCATATTTTTGTATTATGTAAAGCTTGTTCTATATCTTCTATTAAATCTTCTGTTTCTTCTATTCCCACAGAAAAACGAATTAATCCATCTCTTATACCTTGACTCTCTCTCTCTTCTTTTGTAAGCAAAGCATGTGAAGTTTGTGAAGGACTTAAGACCGTACTTTCAACTCCTGCTAAACTCATAGATGCTTTTATTAACCTTAAATTACGCTGAAATTTCATCGAATCTATTTCCTTCTTTAGTTCAAAAGATAACATACCTCCAAAATATTTCATTTGAGTTTTTGCTAATTTATAGTTTTTATGTGTTTTTAATCCTGGATAATATACAATGTCTATATCTTTATTACTTTCTAAATACTTTGCCATTTTTAGTGCATTCTTACTTTGTCTTTTTACACGTAAATTCAATGTTTTCAAACTTCGTTCTAACATCCAAACTGTAAAGTCGCTTAAACTACCTCCAAGGTTTTTTGCAATGTCCCAAATTTTCTTCACATGCTCCTCAGAAGCAGCAACTACACCAGCTAAAATATCTTAATGTCCTCCCATATATTTTGTTGCTGAATGAATCATTATGTCAATACCAAAATCTATTGGAGTTTGGTTTATAGGAGATGCAAATGTATTATCAATCATGGTAATAATTCCATGTTTCTTTGCTAAAATTGATACCCCACTAATATCTACAATTTTTAATAATGGATTAGAAGGAGTTTCTATAAAAATTACGCGTGTGTTCTTTTTTATTTGATTTTTAAAATCTTCAATAGCTAAACTTTTTGTAAAAGAATATTCTATTCCAAATTTATCAAACTCCTCTACTACAAAATTATACGTTCCTCCATATAAGGTTTCTTGTAAAACAACATGATCTCCTTGTTTTAAAAAAGCTAATAAGGTAGTACTTATTGCTGCCATACCCGAACCAAAAATCAATGCATCTTCAGTTTTTTCTAAAGCAGCAATTTTTTTACACAAAGCTTCTTGATTTGGGGTATTAAAATATCTTGGATATCTCTTGATATCAACATTATCAAACTGATATGAGCTAGACATGTATAAAGGTGAGATGGCTCCTTTAAATTGCTCATCCTTTATTTCCCCTACATGTGTGCAAATCGTATTTATTCCTAGATTATTTTTTTTATTCATTTGAAAAACTTTAATAGCTAAATTTACAAAAACTACATTATATCTTCACTCCTTTCCATTTTCCTTTTTTGAAAAGCCATATTCCTATAATTGCTATTAATACTTCAGCCAATGTAATTGCCCAAAATACTCCTTGAGGTCCAAAATCAAATGTAAAAGCCATTAAGTAAGCAAAAGGAAGCTGAAACAACCAAAAGCAAACAAAATTTATTAATGTTGGTGTTTTAGTATCTCCTGAACCATTAAATGATTGAATTACTACCAACCCGTAGGCATAAGCAATATAGCCCGCTGCGATTACTTGTAGACATAATGTTCCATTTCTAACTACTTCAGAATTTTCAGAAAACCACCCTAAAAAAGTAGATGCAAAAAACATATAAACTACAGAAACAGTTCCCATAAAATAAGCGCAATATTTACTAGTGATCCAAACTGATTGTTCAGCTCTATTAGGTTTATTAGCCCCTAAATTTTGTCCTACTAACGTTGCAGCAGCATTACTCATTCCCCAAGCTGGCATTAATGTAAACATCATTATTCGTATAGCAATAGTATAACCAGCTAATACTTCACTACCAAATTCTGACATTATTCTCATCAAAAACACCCAACTTGAAGTTCCAATTATAAATTGTCCAATACCTCCAAGTGAAACTTTAAGAATATTAAAAAGTAAGGTAATATTTAATACCACATCTTTTACAACTAACTTTATTTTTCCTTGTCCAAAAAATAAAATTAACAATTGAGTTACTACCGCTACTCCTCTACCCATTGTTGTTGCAATTGCTGCTCCTTCAACTCCATAAGCAGGTATAGGTCCTAATCCAAAAATAAAAATAGGATCTAATATAATATTTAACCCGTTTGATAAAATTAATGTCCACATTGCTATAGAAGCATTTCCTGCTCCCCTAAATATGGCATTAATCAAAAAAAGTAACATTACTGTAATGTTTCCTCCTAACATTACTCTAGTATAGCCCGCACCTTCTTCTATTAAATTAGGAGTACCTCCCATTAATACAAGAATTTCTTTTGGGTATACAATTCCTACAATACCAATTAGTATAGATAAACCTATACCTAAAATAATAACTTGTACAGCAGTTTGATTTGCGGCTACTGTATCCTTTTCTCCAGTTCTTCTCGCTATTAAAGCAGTAGCAGACATGCTTAAGCCTATAGCGACTGCATAAACTAAAGTTAAAACTGATTCTGTAAGACCTACAGTGGCTACAGCGTTTACACTTACTCTTGATACATAAATAATATCTACTAAGGCAAAAATGGATTCCATTAACATTTCAAGTATCATTGGAATAGCTAACATAAAAACCGCTTTTTTTATGCTTCCTTCAGTAAAATCTTGCTGTCTTCCTAATACAGCATCTTTAAAAAATGAAAATATTTGTTGTTTTGAAAATTGATTGTTTTCAGTCATTCTAAATAAAGTTTAAACGAAATAATAAGGACCTTTCAATAAAAGGCTCTTTCTTGACTAGTATGTACGAAGTAAAACTTAAACAATCATAGCGCAAATATGCAAAAAAATAATTTAAAGACTACAAATAAAATCAATATCTTCGTTATTATGATTAGAGTCGTAATCCTAGGAGCTGGAAATGTTGCAAACCATTTAATAAATACTTTTTTATCAAAAACTGAAATACGATTAATTCAAGTATATGCAAGAAATATTAAACAAATAACTCATTTAAAAGATTCTATTTCCATAACAAATAATATAGAGTCTATAAAAGAAGCCGATGTTTATATTATTGCTGTATCTGATGATGCTATCAGTACTATTTCTTCAAAAATAAAAACCAAAGGTTTAGTAGTTCATACTTCTGGTAGTGTTTCTATAAACTCTCTAAAGAATACCGGACGAAAAGGTGTTTTTTATTTACTACAAAGTTTTTCAAAAGATAAAAAAGTAAATTTTGATACAATCCCTTTTTGTTTAGAAGCTGAAAATAAAAGCGATTCAAAAATTTTAGAAACACTAGCATTATCTATTGGTAAAAAAATATATTTCATAAATTCTGAGCAAAGAAAACATCTTCATGTAGCCGCTGTATTTGTAAACAACTTTGTAAACTACTTATATTCAATAGGGAGTGATATTTGTGATGCATACAGTGTTCCTTTTGAAATTCTGCATCCATTAATTGAAGAAACAGCTTTAAAAATACAAAAACTTTCTCCACAAGATGCACAAACTGGTCCAGCTAAAAGAAATGATACTGAAACAATAAAAAATCACTTAGATTTGCTAAGTAATAAGCAACAAGAAATTTATACAATATTAACAGAGTCGATTATAAATGGAAAAAAGTTATAAAGAAATACTACCTCAAATTGATACATTAATTTTTGATGTTGACGGAGTATTAACTAATGGAATTGTTACCGTTATGCCAGATGGACAATTAATTAGAAATATGAATATTAAAGATGGATACGCTTTAAAAGCAGCCGTAAAAGCTGGTTTTAAAGTTTGTATTATTTCTGGAGGAAAAAACGAAGGAGTTAGAACAAGACTATCAAACCTTGGTATTACTGATATTTATTTAGGTGCACATAATAAAACTGAACAGTACAATGAATTGGTTAGCAAATACAATTTAAATCCTGAAAATGTGCTATACATGGGTGATGACATTCCTGATTATCCTGTTATGAAGCTTGTAGGGATGCCATGTAGTCCTAGTGATGGCGCAAGAGAAATTCAGCAAGTAGCCAAATATATTTCTGATAAAAAAGGTGGTGAAGGTTGTGCTAGAGATATTATTGAACAAGTGATGAGAGTACAAAAAAAATGGGATGATAATTTTGATGCTCAATATGATTAAAAGTATTTTTTCTAAGTAATAGCCTAGAATGAATAAACTTAAAGAGTACATAAATAACATTAGTAATCTTAATGAAGATGTATTTCAGGAACTAGAGAAATGCTTTACGCCTGCTGAATTACAAAAAAAAGATTTTTTTGTTCGTAAAGGAGAATATGCTCGTAAAATTGGCTTCTTACAAGAAGGAATTATACGAGCATATTTTTTTAATGAAAAAGGAAAAGAATACAATAAGCAATTTTTCATTGGTCCTTCTATAATTGGTGCATACACATCATTACTTCTTAAACAACCTAATACTATTGCACAACAAGCATTAACCGATTGTAAGATTCTAGTAGCTGATTATAAAAGAATTGAGGGGCTATATAACGATTTTCATGAAATAGAACGATTAGGTAGAAAAATAGCGGAGCTTTATTTTTTAGAAAAAGAAAAAAAAGAAATAGAAATGGCTCTTCTTGATGCTGATAAACGATACTTAATTATGAGAAAGGAATTTCCTTCTCTAGAATCTTTGATCCCTCAATATTATATTGCTTCTTATCTAGGGATATCTCCTACTCAATTAAGTAGGATCCGTAAAAAAATGCTTCAACCATGATTTATGTACATATGTAATTGAAATAGATAAAAAGATAGTTCAATTTTGCTCTATCATAAATTTAAAAACAATTATTAAAATGAAGTACTTATTACCTTCCAGCATTCATAAATATTATTTGAGTATAACTAAAACAAAACTCATTAATTTTAAAAATTTAAAAACTAAAATTTATAAATAATGGCTATACTTCTATTATTATCTAGTGTGGTATTAGGGGTATTTCTTGGTGCTCAAATTGCCGAAGCCTTTCTTTTAGTTCCATACTGGAAAAACTTAAAAGAAGATGATTTTTTTAAATTACATAAAATATATGGAAAAAAAATTCACCGTTTTTTTGCTCCCTTAACCATTATGGCAGTGTTTTTTCCTTTAATTACTATTGGAGTTTATATTATTTACCAAAAAAACAACAACTACCTTCTATTAGGGATTATGGGCTTTTCTGTAATCGCTTTTTTTTTAACCTATTTTTTGTACTTTCGAAAAACTAACAAGAATTTTTCTGAAAGAAGTATTCATAATAAAAAACTTAAAGAAGAATTAATAAAATGGGGAAAATGGCATTGGAGCAGAATTACTTTTGAATTCATAGCTTTTATATGCTCATTACTTTTATTAATGAAAATCTAAATAAATATAATAATTCATAGGATTTAATATTTACAAAACACATATAATAAACATACAAAAATGAAAAAATCACTTCTTACTTTTATTCTAATCTTAATATTTACAAACATTAACGCTCAATCTATTTTTGGTAAATGGGAAAATAGAGATGAAGAAACAAACAAGGTAGATAGCGTTATTGAAGTTTATGAAAAAAATGGAAAAGCATATGCTAAAATTATTGAAATTACTGATAAAAATAGGCAAACCGCTGTTTGTGATAAATGTACAGGTAAGCAAAAAAATAAAGCTATTTTAGGTATGAATATTTTATCAGGCTTAAAAAAAGATGGAAACGAATGGAATGGGGGTAAAATTTTAGATCCTAAAAATGGAAAAGAATATAAATGTTACATTAAATTAAGCGGAAAAGATAAACTTAAAATAAGAGGGTATATCGGTTTTTCTTTATTAGGCAGAACTGCTTATTGGTATAGAAAAAAATAATATTATTTATTTACATATAAAAACAGCGGTTACCAACAAATTAGTAATCGCTGTTTTTGTAAGTATATTGTAAGTCTTATTTTAGTAAATGGGGAAATTTTCTTTTAAAACGGTTTAATCTTGGTATTGAAACGTTTTTTACATAAGAATTTTCAGGATGCAATCGTTCATAATCTTGATGATACTCTTCAGCTTTATAAAACTTCTTAAATTTTATTACCTCGGTAGCTATTTTACCATCGTAAACCTCTTTATTAAGTTTATCTATTGTACTCTCAATTATTTTTTTCTCATCTTGATTTTGATAAAAAGCAATAGACCTGTATTGTGATCCATAATCAGGATGTTGCCCATTAACCGTTGTTGGATCCTGAGAACCAAAAAAAACAGTTACCAACGTTTTAAAACTTACTTTTTTAGGATTGTAATAAACTGCTACTGCTTCTGCATGTCCAGTTCTTCCTGTTCCTATTTTTTGATACGTTGGGTTTTTAGTAAATCCTCCTGAATAACCAGAAACAGCTTCTTCTACCCCCTTTACACTTTCAAAAACCGCCTCAACACACCAAAAACAACCGCTAGCAAAATATGCTACTTCTAATTTTTGAGTTTCTTTAATTTCCTTTTTAGATACTTTTTTTATTGCTTTAAAACTAAAACAAATTGCCAGTACTAAAAATGCTACAACTAATTTTAAACCTTTCATTATTTTACTTTTATTTTATTATTTATTCCGGATTCAAAAATTCATTTTTTAAAATTACAACTTTAATTACTCTAATAATTTAGCCATAGCAGTTTTGATAACTTCTATGTTTTGATATTTAGTTGGGTGGTTCGATTTTTTCTGCATTTGAACCATTTGACGCAATAAATTAACTCCTACCGTATCAAAACTATATTGTTTATATTGAATTCCTTTAGCCACAATATCATTCGATAAATTTCTTATTGCTTTACTATTATTACTCTTTGCAATCTTGTCATACGCTTTTTTATACAATGATTGAATCTTCCTATTTTGACTCAAAAACATACCCGACATTACATTACTTGCAATAAAATTTAATTCATCCTCATCATTTTCTTCTAAATATATTCGTGTCAAAGGAGTTGCAATTATATTTTTTACTTCTAATGGTAATGTTTTAGACTTTTGTATGGCTAGCTGTTTATCAACATAATACATTGCTACCAATGACTTCCCTAAAACAGCATATGACTTACTTTGTAGTCCTTTATCAAAAACAGGCTTTAATTCAGGGTCTGTTAATTTACCTAATGTTTCAATAGCTGCAGCTTGCACTAGTGTTTTAGTATCTTGCATTGCTATTTGCTTAATCTTAGTTATTACTGTTTTCTTTGAATATTTATTTATTAAATTAATGTTCTCTAAAGCTAGAATCCTAATTTTATAAAAATCATCATCCATCGCATCGGCAATTGCTTTGAATGCTTTTTTATCATCTTGCTTTTTAGATACCTCTAATAAAGCTTCTTTTTTGTGTGCATAGTTATCAGCATATTTTAATTGATGAATATAATCACTCAAAATTTTATTTTCTTCAATATCGCACAATAAAACACCATCAGAGTTGACCTGTATTAAACTAGGATGCTCAATAAACGGAAAGGTAAAAGATGCATCTTTACCATTAACAAAAACCTTATGACGTGTTTTTCTACTTCCTTCAAAAACATCAATAGCCAAAGGAAACTTAAACTCATTAGCTTGCTCTTGGATAATATTAATAGTTACTGTTTTACGTAACTTGTTATAATCATATGATATATTTAATTTCGGATGCCCACTATTAAAATACCATTGATTAAAAAACCAATTTAGATCTTTACCAGTAACATCTTCAAAAGCTAAACGCAATTGATGCACCTCACCTGTTTTATATTTATTTTGAGTTAAATATTTATTGATTCCTTCAAAAAAAGCATCGTCTCCTAAATAGTTTTTCAACATGTGTAAAATTGAGCCTCCTTTATTATAACTAACAGCATCAAACATATCTTCTCTATGATCATAATCAAAACGAACTAAATGTTTATCAAAATTCTGTCCATTTTTATAAGCTTCTCTATCCTCTAATAAATGAGCTTCAGCTTCATCTTTACCATATTTATGTTCTAACCATAAATACTCACTGTAGTTTGCAAAACTTTCATTAACTGTTAAGTTACTCCAGCTCTCAGCAGTGACTAAATTACCAAACCAATGATGAAAAGCTTCATGGGCAATTGTATTTTCATGTGTATTCTCATCAATTAATTGACCTGGCATTTGATATGCTTGCTCACCATGAATTACTGCTGTTGTATTTTCCATAGCGCCACTAACATATTCTCTCCCTACAATTTGCGCGTATTTATTCCATGGATATTCAATGCCTGTAATTTTTGAAAAAAAAGCCAACATCTCTGGTGTATTTCCAAAGATTTGTTTTGCAAATGGGGCATATTTTTTTTCAACATAATAATTAACAGGAATATTGTTATAAGTATCCTTAATCACTTCATACTCGCCTACTCCCATAAAAAATAAATAAGGAGCATGCTTTTGTGTAAAATTCCAATAATCTGTTCGAGTACCATTGCTATTTTCTATCTGATTTTCTAACTTCCCATTAGATAAAGTGACATACTTTTTAGGTACTGTAATGTAAATTTCTTGTGATGTTTTTTGATTAGGAGCATCAATGGTTGGAAACCAGCAACTACTTGCTTCTGTTTCACCTTGTGTCCAAATTTGCGTAGGCTTATTTTTATCTAAACCAGTAGGGTTTATAAAATATAATCCTTTTGCAGATGTAATAGCTGCACTTCCTTTTTGTTTAACTTTTTCTGGCTGTGCTGTATATTTTATGTAAACTGTAAATTTTTCATCACGCGTATACGTTTTTTGTAAATCGATAATTAACTTATAATTATCATAATTGTAATTTAACTTTTTACCATTCAACATTACTGAATGGATAAGCATAGCTTTAGCATCTAAAGTTAATTTATCTGTCTCATAAAAATGAGGCTTAAGAGTAATCCATTCTTCACCATTTAATTGTTTTTCTTTAAAATTAAAATTAACCTTTAATTTGGTATGAATTAAATCATGAACTTTATCTTTTTCACCTTTATATGTTTTATCTGACTGAGAGAATAAACTAAGTGTAGAAAAAATGATTAGTAACGTAAATGTTATTCGAAGCTTCATAAAATATTTTCGTTTAAATGTCAAAAATATGAAAATCTATTGGGAGGCTTGTTAATGAGCAGTTAAAAGAAAAAGCCATCGCAAATACGACGGCTTTTTTGTACTAAATTTAATGTATCTAACTATTAGGTGCTATCATTAGCGTATCTGTTTGCATTTCTTTGTTAAAAAAGTCTTTAATCCTTACTAAACCTTCTTTGCTTTTATCTGTTTTTACTTTTTCAAACATCTGCATCATTTTAGCAGGGTTCATTTTATTTCCTAGTACTCGTGCTAGGCCAACTCCAAAATCTTTCATGTAAATAACAGCAACTACTTCTTTTATAGCATCAGCTTCACCAAAATAATAAATTGTTCCCTTCCCCCTATCATCATTAACTCTTATTAATGGTTTATAATCTGTATTTTTCATGACCTCTTTTATTTTTTTGGCTTCAGACTTCATTTCAGTTTCTGATGCTTTATTTTGAGGCAAAAAGGCAATATTAATTTTCTTAATAGAATTAAATACTTCTTTTTCTTCTGAAGTTGCACTTTCTTCTAAATAAGAACTTAATAAACTTGCAGATAAATCTAAACGAAAAAAATTATCTTTTTGTTGTGTATCTACTAAATATCCCTGTAAACTTTGCTCTTTATTACAAGATGTAAAAAAAATAGCAAACATTAAAATTGTTAATATGTACGTGTTTTTTATCATAGTTTGATTAATCTAAAAAGGTATAACCGAATTTCTTCGGCTATACTTTTTAATATTTATTTTTTCTTTTCGTAATCATTCGCTATTTCAGCTAACTCATTCATGTTAATTTCTCCTAGTAGTGATATTACTGTCGATGATGGCTTATCATTATTCTTAATAGATGTATTGCTTTTCACAAACATTAAAACTTCGTTTACGATATCTTTATTCTTAGAAGATTTAATATAAATCTTAACTCTATTCCCTTTATCTTTAACACGAACTAGCTGGGTCATTTTACCACTTTTAATTGCTGAATTCACCATTTTCTCCATATCAGAAGCAATAGACATATTTTCTGTTGAAAAAACTTTTAATTCTTTTAACCCTTTCGCTGTGTTAAATATTTTCATGTCTTTCGACTGTGCATCTGGAAACTTTCTTAATAAATCGAAAGCATCTTTTGTTACTACTACTGCAGAAACGCCATCTAAATCTTCTAATTTATCAAACATTGATTGACCGAATGTTACGCTTGATGTTAAGATAAATACTAGTATAATTATTATTTTTTTCATGATCTTTAAATTTTAATGTACTTGGTTGGTTCTAGTTTACTTGGTTTTTTTATTAATTGTTTACAGTTTTTATTACTTTATTTAAAGTATTTTGATAGGTACTCAACTGTCCGATAGCACTTCTTCCTTTGTTAATGTTATTTGAAACTGCATACAATGCTTCGTTTCCTTTATTTAAATTGATTGAAACCATTTGCAACGCTTCTTTTATTTGGGCAAATTGTTTTCTTTGTAAATGCTCATCGTATTTTTGTTTCCCTGTATAAATACTAAATAATAAAACTATTGATGCTGCTATTGACAACCATTTCCAGTTCTTTTTTCTTTTTGTCTCAGGTTTTAACTGAATGGTTTTGGTAAAAACTACATCTTTGCTTTCTTTAAAATAATTAAACATAACACTATACTCTTGTAAATGAGGTGCTACATCGTAACTACTAAAGTATTTTTGTAACACTTTCTCTTCTTGTAAAGTTGTTTCTGCGTTTAAATATTTATCTAATAACTTTTCTATGTTAGCTAACTCCATAGTTGTGTTTTTTAATTAATTCTTGTCTTATTGTTTTTCTTGCTCTTGAAAGTGCTACTCTTACAGCTGTCGGTTTCATATCAACCACTTTACATATTTCCTCAAAATCATACTCTTCAATATCTCTTAATTGAATTATTATTTTTTGTTGCTCGGGTAGTTTTTCTATAAGCTTATGTACTTGGTTTATTGTATCATTATTTTCTACTTTCTTTTCTAACGGAGTTTCTTTTTCTTTATAATTACTATGTACTAATGTTAAATTACCAGCTTGCTTAGACTTTAGTCTATCAAAACAATAATTTTTTGTCATTGTCATAGCAAAAGCTTCAACGTTCTTATATTCTTCTAATTTTCCTTTATTTCTCCATAACTTTAAAAACAACTCTTGTGTGGCATCTTCAGCTTCTTCTGTAGAAACTAACAATCTTTTTGCCAAACGAAAGACTTTGTCTTTAAATGGTAAAACAACTTTTAAAAAGTTTGATTGGTTCATTGTTTTAGTTGATTAATTATGTAAACTTATAACTATTTTTTTTTCTTTTATTATCAGGTTTACATAATTACGACGACACACAATAATGTTTGTTACATCATTTGTAAAAAAAATAATATAATTGATTAAATTGCGTTATATTTTTTAGCTAAAGCTTACTATATGAATTTTTTTAAAATACCTGTATTCTTATTTATTCTTTTTACTATTATTTCTTGTAGCGAAAAAGAACCTACTCCAGAGAATATCGAAGTGCAAGATTTTATATGGAAAGGATTAAACGCGTATTATTTATGGCAAGATCAAATTTCTGATTTATCAGATAGACGTTTTTCTTCTGACCAACAACTATATAAATATTTATCAGGATTTAATGACAATCAAAACCTATTTAATAGTTTGTTAAAAACTAATGACGACAGATCGATACTTATAGACGATTATACAACTTTAGAAACTCCTATAAGAAATACTGTTACCAATGGAGTTGAATTCGGAATTATAGCTAAAACATCAATTACTAAAAATGTTATAGGCTATGTTACTCATATATTACCTAATTCAGATGCTGCCACAAAAAGTATTTCTCGTGGTGACTTTTTTTACGCCGTTAACAACACTCAACTAACAAGAGATAATTACCTATCATTACTAAATGAAAACACTCTTACTCTAGAGATGGCTGATTTTGATGGAACTAATGTAATTCCGAACTCAAAAAAAGTAACTCTAGTAAAACAACAATATGATTTTCCTGCTGTTTTTCTTGAAAAAGTCATAACAAATGGAACAGATAAGATTGGTTACTTAGCTTACAACAATGACTTCTCTTCCAACTATCTAAAAGACTTAAACACTACTTTTTCAAATTTCAAAAGTCAATCAGTAAATGAATTAATTATTGATTTACGTTATAATATTGGTGGTGGAAGCTTCGCTAAAAACATTACTAAAATTGCATCTATGATTACTGGACAATTTAAAGATGAAGTTTTTATTAAAGAACAATGGAATACTAAAGCTCAATCATGGTTTGAAGTTAATCAACCTGACTCTTTAAATACTACGTTCACAGATAAGTTAAATAAAAATTCAGCTATTAATAGTTTAAATTTAACAGATTTATACATTATTTTGAATGGCGAAGAATTTACTGGATCACCTGCTACTGAATTATTAATTAATAGCTTAAAACCTTATATCAATGTACATATTGTAGGAAGACAAACTTCAGGAAACAATACTGGATCTATAATCCTATATAATTCTGAAGATTATGATTTTGAAAATAGAAACATCAAACATACTTTTGCTTTGAAACCTATTGTTCTAAAATTTTTAAATAAAGACAAAGAAACGTATGACAATGGATTTGCCCCAAATATAGAGCTTTGTCCAAATGAAGACGTATTAAATTTGGGGGTTTTAGGAGAAAACACTGACCCCATATTAAATAGGGTCATCAATTATATTTCTAATGGTAGTTCCAGTCCAATACCTCTATGTAATCCGAATAATTTTGATTTTTTATATAATAGTATAAATCCTCAAAGAAATTGGAATCAAAATGTAACCATTACACAAAACTTACCTAACACTAATTAGTATGAAAAAAAGTATCGTTTTAATCCTTATTTTAATTATTTTTAGTGGATGCTCAAAAGAAGAACCAAATCAAATTAATAATGGGGTAAATTCTTTTATTTGGAATGGTCTGAATAAATTTTACTTATGGCAAGAAAACATTCCTGACTTATCCGATAGAAAATTCTCTACTGATCAACAAAAAAACAATTATTTAGCAACCTATAGCAATCCCGAAAACCTATTTGAAAGTTTATTATACCAAAGAAATATTGTTGATAAATGGTCATGGATTGTTAGTGACTATGTTGCTTTAGAACAATCTTTTCAAGGAACAACGGAAACTACTGGAATGGAATTTGGTTTAATCAAATTCAGAAATAATTCTTCTAATGTATTTGGGTATGTTCGATATATAATTCCTGGAACAGATGCTGCTAATAAAGGTGTAAAAAGAGGTATGATTTTCACTAAAGTAAATGGTACCCCTATCACAGATAAAAATTATAGAGATTTGTTATATTCAAAATCTAATTCATTCACTATACATTTAGCAGATTATAACAATGGTAATCCTATAACTAACTCAACAACATATACTCTTAATAAAAGTAGCTATACTGAAAACCCAATTCATATTGCTAAAACTATTGAAGAGGGAGGAAAAAAAATTGGCTACTTAATGTATAATAGCTTTACAGCTAATTTTGATTCGAAATTAAATTTAGCATTTTCTAAATTTAAAACAGACGGAGTTAAAGAGTTAATTATTGATTTAAGATATAATGGTGGTGGAGATGTTCGTACAACAACTCGACTAGCAAGTATGATTACTGGTCAATTTACCGGTGACATTTTTGCGAAACAAATTTGGAACAAAAAGTATATGAGTATTGTTAATCCTGAAGCTCTTATTAATAGGTTCCCTGATAAAATTGGAAATAGTGAAATTATAAATAGTTTAAAATTAACCAATATTTATTTTATTACTACTAGAAATTCTGCTTCTGCTTCTGAATTAATTATTAATAGTTTAACACCACATATTAATGTAAAAACTGTTGGAACAAAAACTAGTGGAAAATATGCTGGATCTATAACATTATACGATTCACCTAATTTTACAAAAAGTGACGTAAACCCAAATCATAATTGGGCAATGCAACCTATTGTGCTTGAAATAGTCAATAAAAACAACTATAACGATAAAGACGGAATCGATCCTACTGTAAATATTTCAGAAGATTATGGTAACATGGGTATTTTAGGTAATAAAAGTGAGCCTTTACTAGCTAGAACCTTAGACCTTATAACTACTGGGAAGCGTATATTTTCTTCTAAGAAAACAGTTATCGAGTTAGAAGCAGTTGGTGATTCAAAATCTAATACTCCAAATTACAATAATATGTATGTTGATTTTAAATAACAATATCCATCTAAATAACTATAAAATTTGGCTTACAATAAACGTAAGTACTTATTCTTAGAAAATATTTAATTTTTATAAAACTGAGCTCGATAATTTATCGAGCTCAGTTTATTTAAATTTTGTTTACTTCTCTTATTTATATAATGATCAAATTATGCATTATTTTTATTTTATGAATATTAAAATTAGTATACATAAGATGTTACTTTAGTCTTTATTAAAAAAAATGTTAGACTTAAATTATTTAAAACACAAAGTAGATTTGGAAAATCCAGTTGGTACTGATTGGGTTTTGGGATTATTGAATAACTACATTGTTTTTAGTCTTCAAAGAATATCCAAACCTAAAAAATAATGTAAATATTTTCATCTTTGCATTTAAAAAGCGACCTGTTTAGGTCGCTTTTAAACAAATACTCTATAAATTCATATCATAGTATTTATTCATAACATCAACGGTAACATTTGAATTTCGATGGTGCTGAACAATTCTCTTTATTTTCAATCTCTCTTCTCTTACAAATTCAATAAATTGTTTTTCTACATTAGAAATATGGGAAGGTATAGAGTTGTCCGCAGGAACTTCTAAAAAATCACCTTCATAAATTATTTCTTCATCTGATAAATATGCAAAACTTTGTTTCAGACTATGCTCATTTTCTAGAACATAAAAACGTACTCCATCAATAATTTGTCTATTTTTTATTGTTTTAAATCTAAATAAGTTTATTGTTTCCTTAAAATTTGGAAAAATCTTAATTGCTTCAACTGTATAGTCATCTGCAATAACAGTAGCTCCATTTTTTACATAAGGTACTAAACCACCAATATGATCATTGTGAGGGTGAGAAACAAACACATATTTGATGCTTTTTGCAGGAAACTTATCCTCAATTAAACCGATAACTTTGTTACTGATTTTATCAGATAAGGGAGCTCCAAATACCATAATTTGATCATCAATAATTTTAAGAAGAATAAATCTACTATTGTTCGTGGTATTTATAAGATAAATATTATTAGTTATTTGGGTAATTTTACTTGAAATTGTTTGTTTTGTTAAAGGTAGTTTGTATCCAAAGGGTACTGCAAATTTTGAATCAGAAATACCTATTGTTTTTTCAAAGTTTTCAATAGAGACCTTAGCATTTAATTTTTTTGATTTATATATGGTTAAGTCTTTGGCATACTCAATTCCATTTTCAGTAACATAATTTTTATAATTCACAACTGAATCATCTTCAGTACTTTTTAAAGTTACTAATTTTAAAGACTTTATATCGAAAGTATAAGTGTTTATAATTTTTTCGTTTGTTGTATGAATGATTGTTACTAGCGTATTATTATTGTTTACTTTCATTTTTATGTCATCCCCTCTTTTATGACCACTCAATAAATCCTCTACTTTCACAAAACTTAATACTTCACCTGCTCTTTTCTTTTCATTTTCGAAAGCATTTTTCCTCAAATTCCTCAACTTTTTACCAGAAATAACACCATTTACATCATAAAAAATTGCCTTTTTATTGTTTTTAAAATGTTTGAATTCAAAAACAAAATTGCCAGGAAACTGGCTTCTATCATGTGTGAAATATACCTTCTTATCACTATCAATTTCAATAGTATAAATACCATAGCCATTATTTTTATCTTCAGGCTTTTTATAGTCATAACTTTGCCAAGGATTAACAGACTTAAATTTATACGTTACGGTATATTTTTTAATATCATTTGCAAACATGTATTTATTTTTTAATTTGTTAAAAAACACACTTTTTACATCTTTCTGGCTATATGACAAAGAAGATATAAGAAATACCATTATTAGAGTAATCGTAGTTTTTAATTTTGCTAAATTCATTTTTTGTATTTGGGTTTACTTGTTAATTTTTAGTGTAGTATTTTTAGTAATACATTAACTTTATTAGCAAATATATAGTGTGAAAGTTTAGCTATTTTCGCTGAACATGTTCTTAAACATGAAATAAGTACTTATTGTAGCGAAATACGTGTTAAAAAAATGCAAAAGAAAATTCATTACTCCATTTTAAGAAATCCTTTTTATGTTTTAAGTAGTTATTTTATTTTGTTGCTTCCTGAATTTATTAATTCTTGTAACCATAAAAGAATAATTTCATCTTTTTGGAATATTATACCAATATGTAGTAGAGAGTTTGTCTTTACAAGATTTTTAGGTAATTCAATAAAATCTATTCTTTTACTGATTATTTGTTTTGAATTTTTTAAAATTATTGGGAAGTATTTTAATTTGAAAAGTTTACCTAATAATTTAAGGGAGTGGGTATATATAGAAAGTAAGGTTTTATTGGCTACACTATTCTCATTTTTGGGTTATATTATAATAACTTACATTTTCGCATGGGGCACGGAAACGACTGACGAAATAAGAGTTTTTTTAATTTTAGTTAGGGTGATTGTAATCATGAATCTTGGTATTCATGGAATGTTATTTTTGAGTTATTTAATTCACAAAAGAAACCCTTTAAATCAGAGTATTATGGTAAAGAGTTCAATTGGAGGGTTATCATTTTCTGTACATGAAGTTATATGGTTTGAGAAGAAGGAAAGAAGCTATTTTGCACACTCGAAGGATGGTGCATTTAAGGTTGAATATAATTTATCTGAACTGGAAGAAAAACTTAGTGAAAAGTATTTCTTTAGAATCAATAGATCAGTAATAATAAATATTACTGAAATAAAAGAAATTTTTCGTTGGGAAAATGAAAAGTACATAGTTAAGTTAAAAAATAATCAAGAGTTTGTTGGCACACGAAAACGAATTGTAGAACTTAAAAAACGAATTGCCGATTTATAATAATATTTTAAACATATTCAAACAGAAATATAAAATCATATTTTAATTTCTAAAGTCTAAAAAATATCACACGCATATAAAGAACTGTTTCAGTGCAAATTAAAACTTTTATTTTTAACAGTAATTAACAACTAAAAAATTAGTTTATAAAGTATTTGATGTATATTAGCTACTTAATCAAATATTTATTCACTATGAAAAACATTCTTTATTCAATTTCTTTTGCTTTATTGATGACACTTCCCGGGCATAGTCAGTCATTCAAAAAAGCAACGAAGAAAAAAGCAAGTTTTAAATCAATGCCAATTCCTACTGACCCTTCTGTAAAAATTGGAAAACTTTCTAACGGTATTACATATTATATTAAACAAAATCCTAAACCTGCTAATAAAGTAGAACTACGATTAGCTATCAATGCTGGTTCTATTCTAGAAGATGATGATCAATTAGGAGTAGCTCACTTTATGGAGCATATGAATTTTAATGGTACCAAAAACTTTAAAAAAAATGACTTAATAGATTACTTACAATCCATTGGTGTAAAATTTGGAGCCCATTTAAATGCATACACTGGTTTTGATCAAACTGTTTACATTTTACCTATACCTAGTGACGATAATGAAAAACTTGAAAAAGGTTTTCAAATCATTGAAGATTGGGCACATGGAGCCCTTTTAAACGGGAAAGATATAGATGAAGAACGTGGTGTGGTGCTGGAAGAGTATCGCTCTAGAAGAGGTGCAGATAGCCGTATGCTTGAAAAATATCTACCTAAAGTTATGCACGGTTCTAAATATGCAAAGAGACTCCCTATTGGAACTAAAAAGAGTATTGAAACTTTTAAACATGAAAGTATTCGTCGTTTTCACAAAGACTGGTATCGACCTGACTTAATGGCTGTGATTGCTGTTGGTGATGTTAGCGTTGAAATTTTAGAGCAAAAAATAAAAGCTCATTTTGAGAAGATTCCAGCTGTTAAAAACCCAAGAGAAAGAAAAGTTTCTAACTTAAAAAACCATAAAGAAACATTTATAGCTATTGAGGCTGATAAAGAAGCTCCATTTTCAAGGGTACAATTAATGTACAAAGATTATGATGAAGCAAAACCTGATGTTACTATTGGTGATTACAGAAATTCACTAGTTAAATCATTATTTTCTCAAATGCTAAATAATAGATTAAGTGAATTAAGAGAAAGTGAAAAACCACCATTTGTATATGGGTATAGTTATCATGGAGGAACATGGGCTAGAGGGAAAAACGCATATCAATCAACTGCAGGGACTAGTGCTGATGGTCAATTAAATGGTTTAAAAGCTTTATTAAATGAAAATGAAAGAGTTAAACGTTTTGGTTTCCAGGCAGGTGAACTGGATAGGGCTAAAAGAAACGTAATTGCTCGTATTGAAAAAGCTTTTAAAGACAAAGACAAAAGAGAATCTAGAAGAATTGTCGGACAGTATATTAATAATTTTTTAGAACAAGAAGCCATTCCTGGAATTAGTTGGGAGTATAAAGCTCACTTAAGATTATTACCTTCAATTAAATTAGAAGAAGTAAATAACATTATTAAAAACTTTTTGCACGATGACAACAGAGTGGTTGTTATAACTGAACCTAAAAAAGTAGTTACTGAATCGCAAGTTACTCAAGCTTTAAAAGAAGTTAAAACAAAAGAGTTAAAACCATATGAAGATAAAGTGGTTGCTACTTCACTAATCACTAAATCCCCTAAACCAGGTAAAATTATTAGTATTTCTAAAAATAAAAAATTAGGTACGGTTAATTTATTTTTAAGTAATGGTGCCAAAATTACTTACAAGAAAACTGATTTTAAGAATGATGAAATTTTATTTGATGCTTTTAGTTTCGGTGGTACTTCATTATATAGTGATAGTGACTTAAAAGCTACTACTTTTGCTAATGGAGCTTTATCTCAGGCTGGTGTAAATGGATATTCTAAAACTGATTTATCAAAAATGATGTCAGGTAAAATAGCTCGTGTAAATCCTTACATTGGTGCTTACAGTGAAGGCTTTAGAGGTTCAGCTTCTCCTAAAAATCTAGAAGACCTGTTTCAAATGGTTCATTTATATTTCACCTCTTTAAATAAAGATGAAAAAGCTTTTAAATCATTTGTAAATAAACAAAAGAGTTTCTTGGGTAATTTATTAGCAAGTCCTAATTTTTTCTTTCAAAAAGAAATGGGTGATTTTATGAATGCTGGTAATCCACGTTATTCAGGATTTCCGAGTCCAGAAGCATATGATAAAGCAGATTACAACCTAGCTTACAAAAAATACCAAGAACGTTTTGCTGATGCTGGTGATTTTAATTTTTACTTTGTTGGTAACATTGATGAAAAGAAATTAGCTGAATATGCTATGAAGTATATTGCTGGTTTACCTAGCAAAAATTCAAAAGAAAACTATAAAGTACATAACTTCCGACCAAAATCTGGAAAACACACAAAAGTAATTCAAAAAGGAAAAGCCCCAAAAAGTAATGTTAAAATAACGTATCAAGGAAAAGCTGAGTACAATAAAAAAGATGCTTTAGCATTTTCTATTTTAGGGGATGTAGTAGCTATCAAATTAACAGAAAAACTTCGTGAACAAGAAGGTGGTGTATACTCATCAAGAACTCGTGGTAGAATCTCTAAAATGCCTTACGGTTGGTTTAACTTTACAATTTCTTACCCTTGCGCTCCCGAGAATGTTGAAAAACTTAAAAATATTTCTGTTAACCACGTTGCTTCTGTTATTAAAAATGGTCCAACTGAAGAAGACTTAATGAAAGCTAAAAAAGGAATGATTTCAGACTACAGGGATGATCTTAAAAAGAATCGTTTTTGGCTAAGAACTATTAAAAACATTGACTATCAGAAAAATGAAGTTACTGATCCAAGTGATTTTGAAAATAGAATTAATGCCTTAAGTAAAATAGATATTCAAAACATAGCTAAAAAATATTTAACTAACGGATATATTTTAGGGGTTTTAAATCCTGAAAAATAAGAGTTATACTTAACTATATACAAAGCTCTCAAGTAAATTGAGGGCTTTATTTTTTTATAAACTTAGATTGTAAAAACCCTAATCCATAACCATAAAACTGTGTTAATGTGGTAATTACACTCAAAAAAGCAACCTTAAAACTTTTGTTTTGTATTAATGAATCTAAAAAAAGTATTGTAAAATACAATCCGTAAAAAAGAATAAATGCCCAAAAATCAAATATCAGTAAAATAATAGCGATATCAATTCCTATAATAAACAAACTTGGAAACCAATACGTAATTTTAGCTGTTTCAGGGTACTTTCTATTTAACATAGGTCTAGCAGTACCAAAAGCAAAAGTTTGTTTAAAAAATTGTTTAATTGTTGTTCTTCGTTTGTGATATACAAATGCCTTTTCAAGTAATTGAGTATCAAAACCACTTTCTAATAAACGGAAGCTTAAGTCAATATCTTCACCTGCTTTTAAGCTAGAAAATCCATTTGTTTTCTCAAAAGCTTTTTTTGATAATCCAAAATTAAAACTTCTTGGCTGAAATTTGCCAACACTTTTCTTTTTTCCTCTAATTCCACCTGTAGTTAAGGTAGAAGTCATGGAATAATTAATTGCTTTTTGTATTGCAGTAAAACTTTCATGAGCTGCATCGGGACCACCAAAAGCATCCGTGAAATTTTTAGTCAATTCATCTTTCACAGTTGATAAATACGTAGGTGGAATAATTACATCAGAATCTAAAATAATAAAAAAATTCCCTGTTGCTCTCTCCATTCCATAGTTCCTACTTAAACCAGCACCAGTGTTTTTTTTATAAAAATATTTTATATTTAATTTAGAAACATACTTTTCAGCGATCATTTCAGATGTTATGTCTGAACCATCTTCAACAATAACAACCTCAAAAGAAAACCCACAATTTTGATTGGTAATACTCTCTAATAATTCATCTATTTCATCAGGGCGATTATAAACAGGTATTATAATAGAAAAATCAAACTCCATTAAACAAGAGCTAATTTTCTATTCTTTTTTGCTATTCCATTCCAAAGTCCTATCCTCTTTTCTAAAGAAGCTTTGGCATAATACAGAACATCATTCCACTTTTGCTCATCATTTCCACATAATTCTTCAATCATTTGTAAAGCTATAGGCCCATGCTCTCCACCATCCAGTTCAATATGTCTATTTAAATAAAACAGTAATTTACTATAATCTACTTTATTCTTTTGTTCAGTATTTTTAACAATTTCAATAAACATATCTGGAATAACATCTTCTCTTCCAAAAGTAAAACTAGAAGCTATTATATGTGGTTCTTTTGTATTAATTACTTCAAAAGTAAATAATAAAAACTCTTTTGTTTCTTCACTAATTGATAAATTATCTATACTATTTTCAATACTTTTTCCTTCTATTAAGTCTGAAATAAAAGTTGATATTTGCAATGTATCTGCTTTTACTTGTTGCATAGCATCTATATACATTTCAAAATGACTTTTAGGTTCTCCCAATTCATTTAAATCAGTTTCTTCCTCTAAAACTATTTCATTAATAAAACGAGCTGCTTTTGAATTAATAACTGGAATCCATGGTAACTTTGTACAAGTTAGCTGTTGTTGTAATGCTTTCAATAATGACATAAAATCCCAAACTGCAAAAACATGTTCTTGCATAAATACTTTTACATCATCAATAGTATTTAATGATGCGTATAATTCATGCTCTCTTAATTGAGATCTTAACCCCTCTAACTCCTTTTCTACTAACAAAATACGATCCATTCACTTTAGTTTTCAATATAAAATGCAAATTTAAGAATTTGCATTTTATATTTTTTCATGAATTCATAAAAATTCTATTAATCAGTAACAAATTTATCCATTACAGCATCACTAACTCCCATATTAGAGAATCCACCGTCATGATATAAATTTTGTAATGTGACTTTCTTGGTTAAGTCAGAAAACAATGAAATTGTATAATCTGCACACTCTAATGCAGTTGCATTTCCAAGTGGCGACATTTTTTCAGCATACGAAATAAATCCATCAAACCCTTTTACACCGCTTCCTGCTGTGGTTGGAGTTGGTGATTGTGACACCGTATTTACTCGAACTTTATGATCACGTCCAAAGAAATAACCAAAGCTACGAGCTATTGATTCTAAATATGCTTTATTATCTGCCATGTCATTATAATCAGGAAATACTCTTTGAGCAGCCATATAAGTTAGGGCTACAATACTTCCCCATTCATTCATTGCTTTTTTATTATACAAAACATTCATTGTCTTATGAAAAGACAATGCTGATACATCAAATCCTTTCATTGTAAAATCATATTTTGAATCTGTATAATGACGACCTTTACGAACGTTTACAGACATACCTATAGAATGTAAAACAAAATCAATTTTACCTCCTAAAATCTCCATAGATTTTTCAACCAAGTTATTCAAATCATCCATAGAGGTTGCATCAGCTGGAACAATTTGTGATCCTGTTTTTTCAGCAAGAGTATTTAACTCTCCCATTCTCATAGCTATAGGGGCATTTGTCAAAACAAATTCAGCTCCTTCTTCGTGTGCTCTTTCTGCTACTTTCCATGCTATAGAGTGTTCATTTAAAGCGCCAAAAATAATTCCTTTTTTACCTTTTAATAAATTATACATAGTATTATAGTCTTTTCTTTAATTATTTGTCAAAGCAAATATAATCCTTTGCTTTAGTTACATTTTTATCCTAATAATTCTTTAGCGTGGGTTAACGCACTTTCAGAAAAATCTTTCCCACTTAACATTTCTGCTATTTCCGAAACTCTTTCGTCATAGCTTAAACGTTTTAAATTTGAAGTAGTAATTCCTTTTTCTTCTCCTTTGAAAACTTTGTAGTGTTGTTGTCCCTTTGAAGCTATTTGTGGTAAATGTGTTATCGTTATTACTTGCATATTCTCCCCCATATCATTCATTATTTTAGCTATTTTATTTGAAACCTCTCCAGAAACACCGGTATCTATTTCATCAAAAATAATGGTTGGTAATTGAATATTACTTGAAAGTATTTTTTTAATTGAAAGCATTATTCTAGAAAGCTCTCCACCAGAGGCAACTTTTTTTAATTCTCCAAAATTACCGCCTTTATTTGCCGAAAATAAAAACACTAACTCATCTTTACCATTTACTGTATAAACCTCACTTGGCTTTATTTCTATTAGAAACTGAGCATTTGGCATTCCTAGCTCAGCTAATAGATACTTCAATTCTTTTTGTAACTTAGGTATTCCTTTAATTCTTCCTTTAGTTATTAAACTAGCTACTTCATCTAATTTAATAGCAACAGCTTTAATTTCTCCTTCTTTCTTAGTTATATTTTCACTAGCTCCTTCTACCTGAGCTACCTTTTCTGATAATGACTCATGAATTTTTTGTAATTCTTCAATTGTTGCTACACCATGTTTTTTTTCTAAATTATAAATAAGCTGTAACCTATCGTTTAACTCTTCAATTTCAATGGGATTAAAATCTACTTGTTCATTAGCAGATTCTAATTCTGTTACAATATCATCTAGTTCTATTTTTATACTCGAAACTCTAGAAGTTAACTCCTCATATTCAATTGAAAAAGAACTTATTTTTTGCAATTTACTCTCTAAAGAATGTAATTGAGTTTGTATACCTAAATCTTCATTGACAGCTATTTGTAAACCTTCTGATAAATTTAACTTAATGTCTTCAATATTATTAAGCTTCTCTATCTTTTCCTCTAATATTTTTTGTTCTCCTACTTTTAGCTTCGCTTCTTCTAATTCATTGAATAAATGAAGATTATACTCATATTGTTCAGTAGACTTTTGAGCTTGATCTTTTAATTCTTTTAATTCTTTTTTTAATCCGTTATATTTACGCAAGCCTCTTTTATAGGATGCGATTTTAGCTTGGTTTTTAGCCAAAGCATCAAGAATTGAAAATTGAAAATTAAGATCAGATAATTGTAACGTTTGATGCTGGGAGTGTATGTCTATCAATTTAACTTTTAAAGCAGTTAAAATTGATAAATTTACCGGAGTATCATTTACAAAAGCTCTAGACTTACCAGAAGGTAAAATCTCTCTTCTTATAATTGTTTCTTCTTCGTAATCTATATCCAACTCATCAAAAACAGCCTCTAAATTATAACCATTTAATAAAAACTGAGCTTCAATAATACATTTCTTTTCTGCATTTTTTAGTGATGATAAATCAGCCCGATTTCCCATAACTAACCCTAAAGCTCCTAATAAAATTGATTTCCCTGCTCCTGTTTCACCAGTAATTATAGATAACCCTTTGGTGAAATCAATCGATAATTGATTGATTAAAGCGTAATTATGTATTTTTAAATGTGTAAGCAAATTCTAAACTTTCTGAAGGATAAAAGTACGTATTTTGAATGAATAAAATACAGATAGATTTTTAAAAGTAATTAAGTACTAAAAACTTTTTTTGAAACTAGAAAACTAATTTTTTACCTACATATACTAAACTCCAATTTTCTACAGAAGTCACCTTTTTTTCAAACTCAGAAATTAATAATAATTCGTTTGATTTGTTTTTCACTAAAATAGGAATAGATTTCAACTCATCATGAACTTTCCTTATTACATTTTTATATTCCTCTAATGAATTTATAGGAGCTTCATGAACTTCAGGAAATTCTCTTATAGCCTCTAATAAACTATAATAATCATCCTCCTTAGTAAATAACTTTTCTTCATCTTCATATTCTTTAGTTGTAACTTCTTTAGTATTAGCTAAACGATACGAACCTTGCTCTCCAAAAATTGTTGAAAAGTTGGTCATTGCATATTTATTAATTGTATCACTACCTGTCATTGCTATCATGTATCCTACATCATTTAACTCTATATTATCAGTAAGTTCATTATCATAAACATTAACTTCATAGGATTCTAATCCATCTTTTATTGCTTTTTCAATATTATCACTATTAGAATCAATAATCACAACCCTTCTATTATTATCTTTTAAATACCTTGCTATCAACCTAGCAACCTCAGAGGCTCCTATAATCATTACTGCATTTGATCGTTTTAAAAATACACCTACCAATTTAGCAAATAACCTTGCTGTAGTAGCATTTAATAATACAGTACCTAAAACAACCATAAAAACAAGTGGGGTGATATATTCAGCTCCTTCTACTCCTTGTTTCATTAACTTTGAACCAAATAAAGAAGCAATACCAGCAGCTACAATACCTCTAGGTCCTACCCAACTAATAAACAGCTTTTCATTTATTTTTAGGTTAGATTTATGTGTACTCAAAAAGACTGCTATTGGTCGAATAATAAAAACTATTAATGCAAAAAGTAATATTGTTTTCCACTCATACAGCAACATTAACTCTCTATAATCCATATTGGCTGCTAATAGAATAAATAATATAGATATTAATAAAACACTTAGTGACTCTTTAAAATAAAGTATTTCTTTTAAATCTTTAAGCTTACTATTTCCTAATACCATTCCCATAACCACAACGGCTAATAATCCAGATTCATGGGCAAATAATTCAGATTCTACAAAAACTAACAGTACAGTAGATAATGAAACTACATTTAACAAATAATGTGGTACCCATTTTTTATCAATAATAAAAATTAAAGCATGAGCAAACGTAAAACCAAATGTGGTACCAAATAATAATATTTTTAAAAACTCTAATAAAGCTGTCAAAGTAAACCCAGCTCCTCCTCCAACACTAATAAATTCAAAAACTAAAACGGCAACTAATGCTCCAATAGGATCAATTAATATTCCTTCCCATTTTAATACAGCAGAAACATCTTTCTTTAAAGGGATATTTCTTAAAATTGGGGTAATTACCGTTGGTCCTGTTACTATAATTAATCCTGAAAATAAAAAAGATAATTTCCAATTTAAGTCAAATATGTAATGAGCACTAATACCTGCCCCTAAAAAAGTGATCGCAGAGCCTAGGGTTATCAACTTACTAATAACGGGACCAATGTTTTTTATTTCCCCTCTTCTTAATGTTAATCCCCCTTCAAAAAGAATAATACTTATTGCCAATGACACAAAATAATACAGTCCTTCTCCTGGAAAAAGTCCTTTTTTTCCATTCCAAACAGGTTCAATCCATTTGCTACCATCATGATTAAAAAAATGAGCTGCAATAGGCCTACAATTAACCCAATTAGGATTAATGGAAGAATAGCTGGGATTTTAAATTTCCAAGCAACCCACTGAGCTAAAATTCCTAAAATTATAATACCTGCTAATTCAATCATACTTTTAATTTAAGTTTCATAATTTTGTCTCATAAAACTACGATAAAATTTTATATTCGAAGTCTAAAAATTTATTATTTTGATTAACAAAATTATTATAGGTATTGCCTTTTCGCCCAATTTAAAAGCCAATTTACTAGAGGCTATACGATTGGCTAACATGTTTGATGCTGAATTAATTGGCGTACATGTTGGTAAAAAGTCAACTATTAAAGAAAATCAATTAAAAGATTTAATTTTTAAAGCTCCTAAGCTGTTTAAAGGATTTAATACTATCTGGCAACAAGGGGAACCTGTAGATGTTATACTTACTACAACAATTCAACAAAATGGGGATTTACTTATATTAGGTGCCTTACAAAAAGAAAACATATATAAATATTATGTTGGATCTATTGCTAGAAAACTAACAAGAAAATCTCCATGTTCGGTTTTACTTTTAATTAAGCCTTCAATTGAACGCGTTCCTTGTAAACACATTGTAGTTAATGGTTTGCAAGATGAACATACTGAAGAGACCATTAAAACAGCTTTTACTATTTCAAAGAACTTAGGTTGTAAAAGAGTTACTATTGTAGAAGAGATTAGTCAAAACGAATTAAATGTGACCGTAAGCGATGACAAAACGCTTCAAAAAGCAACAATAGCAAAAGAACAGTTAAAAAACAGGGAAGATTTACGTGTCCAAAACATACTTAAAAATATAGATTTAAGGGATATAAATGTAAAGATGCAAAGTATTTTTGGTAGAAGAGGATATTGTATTGGTCATTATGCAAAAGTTAAAAGAGCTGATTTACTAATAATGAATACACCAAAAAAAACAGGTATTTTGCATCGGATATTCCCTCACGATATTGAATATATTTTATCAGAATTACCTACTGATGTTTTAATTGTAAAATAATACACATGGGAAAAAAGAATACTATTAAAACATTTTTAGGAGAATTACCGCAAAATATTTTTGCAGGTTTTGTAGTTTCATTAATAGCTCTTCCGCTTGGTTTTGGACTTGCACTAGCATCAGGAGCTCCTCCAATATCTGGAATTATAGCCGCAATAGTTGGCGGAACTGTAGTGGCAATTCTAGGGGGATCTAATGTTACAATAACTGGACCTGGTAATGGTTTGGTAGTTGTTATTTTAGCAGCTATTACAACCCTTGGCGCTGGTGATATGCAACAAGGTTTTTTATATACATTAGCTGCAATTGTTGTTTCAGGGATTATTATGATAATTCTTGGTTTTCTTAGACTTGGATCTTTAGGTGATTTCTTTCCTTCCTCTGCTATTCAAGGAATGTTAGCCGCTATTGGCATTGGTATTTTTGCAAAACAAGTACACGTTATGCTTGGTAACTTAAATGCTAAGGGAAGTATTATTGATTTATTACTTCAAGTACCAGAAGGAATTATTAATTTCACAAGAACAGACAGCCTTAGTATTTTTTACGCTGGAATGGTAGGCATCATTAGTTTACTAATAATGGTATTTTATAGTAAAATACGTAACAAATATTTTCAATTGATACCTGCGCCTATGTGGATTGTTGTTTTAAGCGTTGGTATGTATTATTACTTTGATATGATATCACCTTCAACATATCCTATTGATAAAAATTTACTAATAAACCTTCCTGATAATGTACTTTCTAATTTTGCTTTCCCTGATTTTGGAAAGGCATATGAATTTGAATTCATTAATGCCGTTATTGCTATAACTTTAATCGCTAGTATTGAGAGCTTATTAAGTATAAAAGCTGTGGACAAATTAGATCCTTTGAAAAGACGCTCAAATGTAAATAAAGACATAAGAGCTCTTGGTGTAGCAACAGTAATTAGCGGTTTTTTAGGTGGATTAAATGTGGTTACAGTTATTGCTCGTAGCTCTGTAAATGTTAACAATAAAGGTAGTAATCGTTCGGCTAACTTTTTTCATGCTTCGTTTTTAGTTGCCTTTATTTTACTCTTTGCCTCTGAATTACGAAAAATACCATTGCCTGCTCTTGCTGCTATTTTAGTGTATACTGGCTATAAATTGGCTTCACCTGAAAATATTAGAAAAGTCTTTAAAATAGGTAAAGAGCAGTTGATTATTTTCTTAATTACATTATTCACTACTATTACCACAAATTTAATTACAGGAATACTTATTGGTATATTTTCTACTTTTATTATTCATGTAATTATTAACAGAAGTTTTATGTTTTTCTTCAGAAACTTATTAAAACCGAATGTTTTAATGTTTACTGAAGATGGAAAGTATTATGTATCTGTTGAAAATTTTTCAAGTTTTTTAAATTATACCCGTTTAAAATCAAAACTTAACCAAATACCTGAAAACGAGGATGCTATTGTAGATTTTTCATTATGTGATTTTGTTGATCATTCAATCATGGAAAACATGAATAATTATGCTGAAACATTCAAACGTAAAGGCGGGCATTTTGAAATTATTGGTTTAGATGGTTATAAAACAGGAAGTGAACATCCGTTTGCCTTACGTAAAAACATTCCAAGAAACTCAGCTAATAAAACTAAAGAAACTGTTTTAACTAAACGTCAAAGGTCTGTTTCAAAAATTAGCGAAGAGTTAGGCTGGACCTATAATACTTCTCCGGAGGAAGTAACTCAAATACCTGAATTTGGCTATTTTAAAACACGACAAATTAATAGCGTATCAAACATACTATCTAACGAAAACTGTGCTTTATTTGATATTGAATTTTCTGAAGGAGAGTTAATTGCTAAGCAAATTATTAAAGCTACAATGTTTTATATTAGTACAGACGATAAAGTTCCTGAATTTACTTTAGATAGAGAAGGAATTTTTGAATATATCTATCATTTTGCAGGTTTTAAAGATATTGATATTGAAGAGCATCCTGATTTTTCTAAACGATTTTATTTATCTGGAAAAAACCAATTAGACATAAAAAAATTCTTTACTGATGAATTAATTTTATTTTTTGAAAGTAATAATTATTACCACATTGAAGGAAGTAACAACGGGCTACTAATTATTGGTAAAGAACGTTTGGCTGGTGTTAAAGAAATTAAACAACTAGCTAATTTTGGAATTCGTCTAAAAGATGTCATTCATAAGGAAGAACCTATAGCAGTTCTATAATTCTCTTTCTTTCATTTCCAAAATCATCAATTACGGTAATATTGTAAACTCCTTTTTCTTTAGGGTTTATAGCTTGTTCATGGTATTGTTTTGTTTCTCCAATAAACACATTATTTAAATACCAATAGACTTTAGCGTCTGAATTTGCATGAGTTAGTTTAAGTATCACAGGATTTGTTTTATTATCCTCCGCCTTAGTTAATGAAATTTGAGAATAATGCTTAGTTGGAAAAACAAAATCCATTATATTCGTTTCAATGGTAGAACAATCACCTCTAAAACTTGGTAATACTCTATAATTAGCATTCTTTTGTTGATAATAGTGTGCCATTAGAGGAGGTAATATAAACCATGTTTTATTTTTTATATTACTTATAGATTCACAATTTGAATTTACTCTGAACTTTTCAGCTTTATCAGTAGTAATTTGTTTATGAAATGGACATGATTTTGCACGTATTCCATTTTTTTGAATCCTTTTAATAATTGAATTACATATTGGTAATGCCAAATAGCCACTCTTAGCACAAATATTTTCTTCTACTAAATTTTCATATGGTTCTAAAAACCAATTCGATTTTGGCAATACATCAAAAACATCAAACATTAAAGGAGCAGCACTTCCAACACCTGTTAAATCAGGCCTCCCCTCCCCATCAGAATTACCTACCCAAACACCTACTACATACTTTGAGTTAGTCCCTATAGCCCATGCGTCTTTATTACCAAAACTAGTACCTGTTTTCCATCCTATTTTTTGAGAGGAATCAAAATACTTCCATGCTTGATCTGTAAATGGCCTGTTTACTTCGGTTAATGTATTGAGTGTTAAAAAAGCAGTCCCAGCATCAATCTTATGATATTTATCAGTTATTCGACCATAGTTAACCTTATCAAATTCAATGAAAACAGGTTCTACAAATTCATTTTCATAATACCTATGTCCTAATTTTTCATAATGATTAACAATACCTGAATAACTTGCAAAAGTTTTACACAAATCCCACAAACTAGCCTCTGCTCCTCCTAAAATTAAAGATAACCCATAGTAATCAGCTGACTTATTAATATGTTTTATTTGATACTCTTTTAGATCTTTCCGAAATTTTTCTAAGCCATATAATTGTAACATCCGCACAGCTGGAATATTTAATGACCGTGTCAATGCTTCATTTGCAGGTACAGCACCATCAAAAGTTAAATCGAAGTTTTTTGGTGTATAGCCTGCTATTTCAGTAGGAATATCAGATACTAATTGTGTGGGAAGTAAATTTCCAGATTGAAGCATTTGCGCATATAAAAAAGGCTTCAATGTACTACCTGTACTTCTTGGTGAAATTACATTATTCACATCTTTTTGATGCTCTTTATTGGTAGGGGAATTCCCTACATAACTCAATACTTTTCTAGACTCAACATCCAATACTAAAACAGCAATATTAAAAACTTCATTTTGTTTTAATCGTTCATAATGTTGTTTTACTAAATAATTCACACGGTTTTGTAAATGAAAGTCAATAGTACTTTGTATATGCTTGCCTTTTAGTTTTTTTCCTAGTTCTTGAACAAAATGAGGTGCAATAGTTGGAAGTGGAAAAGGTTTTTGAGGTAGTTTTTCTTCTAAAGCTAACTCATAAGTAATTTTATCAATTATCTTTTCTTTATACAGTTTATTTAATAACCTATTTCGTTTATTTTTTAATTTTAATTGATTTTTACCAGGATATATTAATGACGGAGCATTAGGCAATACAGCTAAAGTAGCACTTTCTGCCCAAGATAATTGGTAAGGTTGCAACCCGAAATAACGCCAAGAAGCCATCTCTAAACCTACTACATTACCTCCAAAAGGGGCGTGTGAAGCATACAGTTTTAATATCTCTTTTTTTGAAAATCTAAATTCTAAACGAGTAGCAAAAATTAATTCCTTTAATTTTTCAATGTACGAACGTCTTTTATTTTTTCGCGACAAACGAATTACCTGTTGAGTAATTGTACTCCCACCTCTAACTACTCTTTTAGCTTTAATATTTTCTTTAAATGCCTTTACCAAAGAAACAGGATTAAAGCCAAAGTGCTTATAAAAATATGCATCTTCAAATTGTAAAATACACTTTTCAAATTTACTAGGAATAGAATCTAGCTCAGGAAACCTCCATTGTCCATCATCAGCTATGACGGCACCTAACAATTCTTTATTTTTTGCAACAACTACTGTTGAAGTTGGAGCTTCAAATAGTTTTTTAGGCAAACAGAAATAATAAAGAACTAATAAAATAGCACTACATAATATTTTTATTTTATGTTTTTTTAGAAAAATCAACACTTCTTTTCTTTTACAATTTACACATATCAAAAGTATAAAGTTTATAGTTAAAATATCACAGATAAGTCTGCTATATTTGCAGCTTTGAATTTACTATGAGTTTTACCTTACTTTCATCACCTTTACAAGGGTTTACTGATTTCCGTTTTAGAAATGCACAAAACAAATATTTTGGTGGTATTGATACTTTTTATGCCCCTTACATTCGTTTAAATGGGAAATTTAAAATAAAATCAAGTTATGAGCGTGATTTAAAAGTTGAAAATAACACAACTTTAACGGTTATCCCACAGGTAATAACAAATGATCCCGATGAATTTTTATTTGTAGCCAAATATGTACAAAGTTTAGGGTATAAAGAATTAAATTGGAATTTAGGGTGCCCATATCCTATGGTTACAAAATCAGGTATGGGATCAGGTTTAATTTGTAACCCAACCAAAATTGATGAAGTGTTATCTAAAGCACACAATCAAACTGATATTTTAGTTTCTATGAAAATGAGAATGGGATATGAAAACAGTGAAGAAATATTACATACTTTTCCAGTTTTAGATAAGTACCCTCTTAAAAACGTAGCTATTCATGCACGAATAGGAAAACAATTATATAAAGGTGGAGTTGACTTAGAAGCTTTTCAAAAATGTATCGATACTTCTAAACACCATTTATACTATAATGGTGATATTACTTCAGTAGCGGGGTTTAAGTCAATGACTGATCGCTTCCCTAGTATAACTCATTTTATGATTGGTAGAGGGTTAATTGCTGATCCTTTTTTACCCCAAATGATTAAAGATAATACCACCGAATACCCTAAAGATAGATGGAAACGTTTTGAGGACTTTCATAATGAAATCTACCAACAATATGATGAAGCTTTATCTGGACCTACCCCAATAAAAATGAAAATGCTTGGTTTTTGGGAATATTTTTCCAAATCTTTTTCTGACCCTAGAAAAACGTATAAAAAAATTAAAAAAGCAGGGAATCAAAAAAAATACCAAGCAACTGTAAAAGAGATTTTTAATAACGAAAATTAAAGAGATTTTAGATAATTATAAAAAAAAATCAAAAAATTTGTAACGATTACTATTTACAAACGACTAATAGGCGTATAAAGAATGAAAGGATAGTTTTTTAGTTTTTGAAGGGTTAATCCACTATCACTTTATATTAAGAAAGAGCTCAAATTTTGAGTTCTTTCGTTTTTTACAATTCAATGGTGTTTTAATACTACCTACCGAAACACAATAGCTACTCAACTAATAATCAAACATTTTACTCACTTATTAAATTATATTTACAGTGTAGTTTGAAATTTGATTTTTCATTTTTTGGAAAATGTTTGGTTAGTTAGGAAAGAAGTATTCTTACGAATACTTCTTTCTTTCTTATTGAAATATATTTAATTATTTTCTCTCAAAATTTCAACTACCACTCGTCTACATAAATATTCTATTCAACTAAAATAATTCAACAGAGCTCTTTATATAGATAAATTTGTACAGAAATTTTAAATAATTTCATTATTAGTAAGTTTAAATTAGTTTGGGAAAAGGAGTAATTTTGAAGGGTTGCTTCTTTTCTTTTAGTTCAAACTTTCTAGTAAAATTTTAGCTACTAATTCTGATGATGCTGGGTTTTGGCCAGTAATTAGTAACCCGTCTTCTATAGCATAAGGAGCCCAATCATCTCCTTTAGAAAATATTGCTTCATTCTCTTTTAACATATTTTCTACTAAAAAAGGAACTACATCAGTTAACTGAACAGCTTCTTCCTCTGTGTTAGAAAAACCAGTAACTTTTTTACCTTTTATTAGCGGAGTTCCATCATTATTTTTTGTGTTCTTAAAAATAGCTGGCGCATGACAAACAGCACTAACTGGTTTATGGTTGGTTATGAATGATTCAATAAGCGAAATCGAATCTTTGTCTTCTACTAAATCCCATAAAGGCCCGTGACCTCCAGGATAAAATACAGCATCATAATCAGCTTGATCAACTGTATTTAATTTTAATGTTTTTGATACAATACCTTTTGCTTCTTCATCTTTATTATATCTAATTGTAGATTTCGTTTGAAAATCAATTAATTCACTTTTTGGATCAATTGGAGGCTGTCCGCCCTTAGGTGATGCTATAACAACCTCAACATTGTTATCTTTAAAAAAATAATAAGGAGCTGCAAACTCTTCAATCCAAAATCCTGTTTTTTGACCAGTATTTCCAAGCACATCATGACTCGTCAATACAAATAATATTTTTTTCATTTTTTTATAATTTTCGTATGAATATTTTTTTGTTTGATAATAGTTGTACACAATAGTGTATTTATAAAATCAAAATAATACTTAAACAAAACTATAATTCGTAGTTTTAAAAAAAATTGATGTGTGGTAAGAAAACTACTTTTTAGCAATTTCTTTTCTAATTCTACTTAAACTTTCTGTTGTTATTCCAAGATAAGATGCTATGTGATAATTTTTTATACTTAACTGTATATCAGGGTATGTTTTGATAAAAGTTATATATCTTTCTTTTGCCGTTTGCGATAAAGTACCCAGTATTCTTTTTTGAAAACTAGAAAAAGAACCTTCCATTTTCTTCCTAAAAAAAGTTTCTAATTTAGGAATTTCTAGATATAAAATTTCTAATGACTCTTTAGATATCTTATAAATTGTCGCATCCTTAATACAATCAATTGTCATAATAGCTTTTGAAGTTGTAAAGAAAGCTGTGTAGTCACTTATCCACCAGTCTTCAATAGCAAACTGAATAGTATGCTCTTTACCATCGGTACTAATAAAAAAAGCTCTTAAACAACCGCTATGAATATAATATTGCTCACCCACTACCTTACCAGAACTTAAAAGTATATCTCCTTTTTGTAAAGTAATTTTTTGAAATTGACGCTCAACAATATTTAGTTCTTCAGAACTAAAATAAATTCCCTTAAAAATAGATAACAGTATTGATGTTTTCGAATTCATTTTTAATAAAATATGAAAGAAATTTTAATTTCATTATTCATTTTAACTTATTTATTTTCAATAAATTAGATAATTACACTTAATAAATTATGGTTGTTTTACATTTACATGCTCAATTTTAATGCTTTTTACTTGGGTTTTACATCAATAAAAAATTACCAACACATGTAGTATAAAAGTATTTGTAACTAGTTATTTTTAATTTCTTTGTTTAAGTTGCATGGAAAAAATCAGGAAATTTAATAAAATACATACACCTCGAAAATAAAATTTAAATTTAAAAAATCATTAAAATAAATTCAACATAAACACTTCTATTTAATTTCTCACAATTAATTTTAACCCTTTTAATTTATATGAATGTATTTTACTTTATAAATTATAAAGTAACAAATTTAATTTTATAAATACTCCCCTCATATTTTCGAGGTAGAACAATGAAAAAAAATATCATATGATCTTAAATTAATGAAAGACTCAATCATACAAAGGTTTTATTTGAGCAAACATAAACTTAAGAAAAGAATTTAAAAAGCTATTATGAAAAAAATATTAAAAGTATTCTTCTTACTTATTCATCTAAATAACCGTTCTTGTTAAAAACGTTTACTTATTTCACTAATCTAAAACCACTAACAACTCACCTTAACTTCTCCTTGTAATTATCTAATTTTATCGATTAAATTGATTTTATAAAATACTTTAGGTAATAAAATTTATAATTATGAAATCAAAACCAACATTAGTAAAGCTTATAAAATCGTACGGAAATAAATATGATGTTAAATTCCCTAAGCTTAAATTTGAAATAACTGTAGATCGTTATTACTATAACAAAATGTCAAACAGTCCTGATGAATATCGTTTTATATAAGCTCATTTATTTGTTAGATCATGATCCTATTTTAGCTTTTTATTTTTAATTTAATTAAATTTTTGTGCCCCCAGAAGTTATTTTATAGAACTCGGAAATATTTCAAATTATTTTAATGAATCAATTTTAACTTACTTATTAAATAATATAAAATTTAATACAATGTTAAAAAGAATTTCAAAACTAGGTACTGCTTTAAACAAAACAGAGCAAACATTAATTAACGGAGGAAAAGCACCACTTTGTCCCTATCCTTTAAAAGCTAACTACAACCCATATACCCGCTCTTGGTCTTGTAGATAGCAATGTATACCTATTAAAAATCTAAGCAGGATAACACCTGCTTTTTTTAACTTATATATTTTTATTTTTTACGCTAAAATGATCAATACATTTTTGTTTTTCTCCTTAATAATTCTCAAATAATAAAAAATTAAAAATATGATTAATTAAAGAATTTATTCACTTTTTAAACATTAATTACTTATGTCATAATATTTATAAACCCATAAAGCAGTATTCATTAAAATTTTAGAAAGGATTTTTACAACTTTTTTCTTTTTAAGAAAGAATTCTTAATCCTTATTCAAAGTACATAAAAAAACTCATTAAACTTATTTAATTATTAATCTTCACTTGGTTTTTATAACTGTGCATGCTATGTGACTTTATTATTTTTACGTGTCTAACAAATAAAATAGATATAAACTCGTTTTTTATCTAAATGATAGTTTTTAAGACCCGTGGGGACGGGCTTAAGGTTTGTTGGTTTATTAAAATTATTTAATAGGCCAACTTTTATTCTACCATAATTCATTGTATTCTAAAGTGTTTTAAGTAAAATCATTTTTCGTTAATTTAAATTAGCTAGGAAAAAATATTTTGAAGAAACTTCTACTCTACTATTGAAAAAATCAGAATTTTAAAAATAATATCTAGCCTTAGAGTAAAAACTAATTTAAAAATTTGTATTTATTTTTAGGGTATATCAAATTTTACTTGTTATACTTATTCATAAAACGGTTTGTAAGAATATAAATCTAATTTTTATGTAGTTAATAAAGTAAAGCTCCTTCGGGAGCTTTTTTTACTTATAATGGGTTAACTTTATTTATTGTGAAAACGAAAAATCAGTCAAGTTAACTTTGCTTTTTTCTACTGGTTTTTACTTTTAATTTCATGGTTTTCCCTGTTATTATTTTAGGGTTACTACCTATTTTTTATAATTTACTTTTTAATTAGTTTTACTACATATTATTCAGGATTTATAAGGGATCCTTAATAAAGAACGGCAAGCTAGTTTATTTTAAACTAGCTTTCTTTTTATATTCTATTTCTTCATTTTAAAAGTATATTATAATATTCTATATTATAGAAAAGTATTTCTTTCAAACTTTTGTCTCATCTAAACTTTAAAAACATTTCATTCACCGATACTTATACATACTTCATCAAATATTTAATGAATTTACTTTAATCGTAAAGTATATTTACTGTATAGTTTTAAAATTTAACTTTTCATTTTTAGTAAATAGTTTAATTAAGTAAAGGAAGTATTCCGTGGGGGACTACTTCTTTTTTTATTAAATTATTTTCCTTCAATTAATTAATCACGCACTCTTAAACAAACTTCAGAGGTATTAGTTGTTACAGAAAGTAACAACTAAAAATCAACACATTAACAACTAATACAACAATACATTTTATCTAATATAAACCTTCAACAACCTTGCTTATTCAAAAAATAATTACAAAAATTGTAATTAATGTATACAACGAAATAAGATTACATGTATCTTTATTTTATAAACACGAAGTAAGTTTTATAAATTACTAGCATGTATTTAATTTGAAACAATAACCATATTAAAGAAATATATAAGTGATAAAAATGAAAAAATATGACTTACATAAAAACGATTATTCAAAACTTCATTTTGAGTTAAAAGCAATATCTCCTTTCTTTTCCAGAAACAAAGAAAAAGCATCAAAACCACACAGACATAGTTTTTTTCAGTTACTATGGTTTAGGGAAAGTGGAAGGCATTATATTGATTACAAAGTCTTTGAACACCCTAGAAACTCATTATTCTTAATTAATAAAAACCAAGTGCACTATTTTTGTCCAGACTCTAGTAATAAGGGGTATTTATTTCACTTTAATGACTCCTTTATTTCAAAATTTAATTTGGATTTATTATCAAGGTTTTCGGTTTCAATTTTTAACGAATTTTTACAACCCTTCATAAATTTCACTAATGATCAATCTCAAAAAATTGAAGATACAGTTAAAATACTATTAAAAGAACTCGAGCAAAAGAATGAAAATTACGAAGATGTTGTGATGCACTTCTTTCTAGGTTTTCTATTTCAAATTGAAAGAATAAACAAAGCCCAACAAAATACTAGCTTTAGTACAAACTCAGATTTTAAAAAAATTGTAGAATTTAAACAATTAATACTTGATAAAATAGATCAAAATCTAGGTATCCAGTCAATTGCAGACTCCTTATCTATTTCTTCTAAAAAATTAACATCAATTACAAAAGCACATACTTCACTTACTCCTGCTAATCTTATAAAAGAACTTAAAATACTTGAAGCAAAAAGAATGTTATCTAACCATAATATTTCAATAAAGGAAGTTGCTTACAGTTTAGGATTTGATCAACCTACTTATTTCACAAAGTTCTTTAAAAAAGAAGTTCAACTCACCCCAAAAGAATTCCAAAAGAGTATTTTATAGAATCCGTTTATAGTACGTTCTTTAATTTACCATTCTTAGTATCTAATTTACCATTACAAGGTACTGATTCAATCTACTTTTGTACCATAATTATTTAAAACAATTAAAATTATGAAAGAACAAGCAATTATAGTAGGTGGAACTACAGGAATGGGTAAAGCTACTGCTGAATTATTATTAAAAAATGGTGTGGAAGTCCTTATTATAGGTAGACCTGATAAAAATTTGAATACTACAGAAGAAGAATTGGCAAAATTAGGTTCTGTAAAAACTGTAGGTGTAGACCTTTTTGATACTACCCAACTACAAACATTTATTAATGATCTTGGTAAAAATACACCAAACCTAAAGTATTTAGTAAATGCAGCAGGGTATTTCAGTCCAAAGTTATTTCTAGATCATACACCAAGTGACTATGATCTTTATCACAACTTCAACAAAGCTTTCTTTTTTATTACCCAAGAAGCTGCAAAAATCATGAAAGAAAATGGTGGAGGATCTATCGTAAACATTGGTTCTATGTGGGCAAAACAAGCAATTAAAGCAACACCATCTTCGGCATATTCTATGGCCAAAGCAGGTTTACATAGTTTAACCCAACACTTAGCTATGGAATTAGCAGAGTTTAACATTAGAGTAAATGCAGTATCTCCTGCAGTAGTAGTAACGCCAATATATGGAGCTTTCATTGAGGAAGACAAAATTGAAGAAACATTACAAGGTTTCAATGATTTTCATCCAATAGGTAGAGTTGGAAGACCTCAAGATATTGCAAAAACAATTCACTTCTTATTAACCGATCAAAGTTCTTGGGTTACCGGAGCGATTTGGGATATAGATGGTGGAGTTATGGCTGGTAGAAATTAATTAGAATAGAGAAAAACTCCTAAAGATTCGGAGGACGCTGAAATAGAATTAGACAAACATCTATTGTTCTCATTAGAACAAAAGCTAAAAAGAAGAGGAGCCAATTACAAAAGTGTAAAAACTGGGCGTCAAATGTTGCAATAGACGGACCATTAATGACAAGACAAAGTCCAGCTTCTGCTGCACCTCTTGCAGAAGCATTAAGAGATAGGTTGAAGAAATAATTAAGATAAATTGGGGTGAAGGTTATTCTTCACCTCAAAAATCAAAAATCGTAAAAAAATCAAACAAAAAAATATTACAATATGATAAATAAAATAAATTTAGAAGGTTTAAACAGTTATAGAGATGTAATTACAAAAGAAGAAAAAGAAGCTTTATCTAGCTATGGAATCACTGCTGAATGGCAAGGAGGTGTAAATTCAAAGATCACTACTCACAACCAAAAAGTAGGAAGTTCGGAAATCAAAAAAGATTTTAGTTTTGAAATAGGAGAACCTAACGAGCTTTTGGGTGATAATTCAAGACCAACACCTCAAGATTACCTATTAGGGGGTTTAGCCGGGTGTATGATGGTAGGTTTTGTTGTAGGGGCTTCCAATAATAATATAAAACTAGATGATGTAAAACTTCATATAACAGGAACTCTAGATTTAAGAGGTTTCTTAAATGTAAATCCTGAAAGCCCTGTTGGTTTTGATACTATTGAATTTTCTTTTGAAGTAAAAGGAAATGGTACTCAAGAGCAATATGATAAAATTATCAATGATGTACGTCAGTTTTCTCCTAATTACAGAACTATTACAGATAACGTTAAAATGAAACTTGTAACTCATTAAAATGAATAAGAAATCTAAACTAGTATAGTTTAGGTTTCTTTAAAAAATAATAAATACTTAACTATGAAACAACACGTTAGTTTGGTTAGAACTAAGATTCACAGCAAATATTATACAGAATCTAAAGTAGCAGGGTTTACTGTATTTTCTGATGAACCTAAAGCACTTGGAGGAACCAACAAAGCTCCAAACCCCATAGATCTTATGAACAGCGCATTAGCTAGTTGTACAGTAATGTATTTACTTAATAAAGCGGAATATGAGAATATAAATGTAGGAGAAATAAAAATTAAAATTACAGTAAGTAGAAAAGAAGACCGAACATTTGAGTTTGAAAGAACTCTTAGTTTTAAAAATGAGCTGTCTGAAATAGAATTACTAAAATTACTACATTATGCTGAAAAGACTCCAGTAACAAAAGCCTTAAAAGGAAATAATAATATTATTACAATACTTAAATAACAAATTCAAAATGCAAACGAAAATAGTTATAATAGGTGCGGGTCTTTCTGGATTACTAGTTGGTTACCAATTGAAGTTGGCTAAGATTCCATTTATAATCATTGAAGCCAGAGATAGAGTTGGTGGACGAATACATACTGTTTACAATGATAATTCAGCTCCTTTAGAGATGGGAGCAACATGGTTTGGATACCAACATACAAACTTACTTGACTTATTAAAAAAACTAGAGGTATCTTATTTTGAACAATATATGATAGGTACTTCTTTTTTTCAACCCTTTTCAACATCTCCTGCTAGTGCCATACCAATTCAAAGCCAACCACCAAGCTATAGAATAGAAGGTGGAACATCTTCAATTATTAATAAACTTATTGAACAAATAGGAGAAGATAACATCTTGTTAAATTCAACAGTTAAACACTTAGAATTCACAAAAAAGAACGTTACTGTATCTTATAATGAAAAAAAATATATTGCTGATAAAATTGTATTAGCGTTACCTCCTAAACTATGGATAAACAATATTAAAATTGAACCAACACCTCCTCAAGACTTATTTGAAATAGCTATTAATACACATACCTGGATGGAGAACTCTATAAAAGTAGCCTTAAGTTATGAAAAGGCTTTTTGGAGAAAAAATAAACAATCTGGCACTCTATTTAGTAACTCTGGGCCAATAACTGAACTCTATGATCATTCTAATTCTACTGGAAATAAATATGCTCTATGCGGTTTTTTAAACCCCAGTTATGCTTCAATAGATCCTGAAGAAAGAAAAAGACTTGTATTGGAACAAATAGTGAATGTTTTTGGAAATGAAGCTACGAAGTATGATAATTATGTAGAATTAAATTGGGGGAAAGAAGATAAAACTGCATCAAACAATAGGAAACCACTATTTGCTCATCAAAATAATGGTTCTCTAATCTTTAAAAAGGAATATTATAATTCTAGATTATTAATCTCTTCATCTGAATCGTCTTCCAGTTATCCAGGTTATATGGAAGGTGCTGTTGATTCGGCTAATTTTGTGTATGAAAAAATAAAAATGGCTAACGATAAAAAACATGACAACGATTAATTTCAAAAAGAAAACACAATTAAAAGACTGAAAAGCTATATTAAATTCAAGATGCATTTTTTACAGCTCAAAACTAACTATACGTACTTACAAATAAATATTCACTTCTATTAAACTTACTAATTATAAAAAGTATGAAGCATATCAACATTAATAAAAAGTAGTTTTCTTTAACTTTATTGTAACCTATATATTTTAGCTAACGTCCAACCAAAATATAATATATAGAAATCATAAAAATGAAACAAAAATATCTTTCAAAAAACTTATTAGCAGTTGTTATTTTACTCCTTTTAAATTTTAATACTACTAGTTATGCACAAAATTTAGAATCCAAAATCGACAGTATTTTACAAAAAAAATACCCCACAAATGCTCCTGGAGGAACATTTTTAGTTTCTAAAAATGGAAAAATCATCTACAATAAAGCTTTTGGTCTTGCTAATCTTGAATTAAATGTTCCCATGACCCCGGATAATGTTTTTGAAATAGGATCTATTACCAAACAATTTACAGCTATTTCAATTTTAATGTTAGTAGAACAGGGAAAAATTAAACTAAATGACCAAATAAATCAATATTTACCAAACTACCCTACGCATCAAAAAAAAATCACGATACATCATTTATTAAATCACACATCTGGTATTAAAAGTTATACGTCTCTTAAAAAACTTTATAGTATAGATAAAAAAGATGTAACACCTACTGAACTTATAAACCTGTTTAAAAACGAACCTATGGATTTTAATCCTGGAGAGCACTATAAATACAACAATTCAGGCTATGTAATACTAGGCTATATAATTGAAAAAGTATCAGGTATTACTTATGAAGAATTTATTACTAAAAATATTTTTAAAAGATTAGGCATGAATAATTCAACATATGGAAATCATAGAACAATTATTAAAAATAGAGCCTCAGGACACCATCTAAAACAAAATTATCAAAACTCAAGATTTGTTAGCTACACACTTTCATATTCAGCTGGAGCACTTCTATCTTCTGTTAAAGATTTAAATATTTGGCAACAAGCATTAATTAAAAATAAACTTTTAAAAAAAGAAACATTAAGCAAAGCCTTCATTAATTATAGTTTAAAAAACGGTAAAAAAACAAACTACGGCTATGGATGGAACATAAGAACTTTAGGCAATGAAACTTCATACGAACATGGAGGCTTTATCTTTGGTTTTAAATCAATGGGAGTATATTTACCTGAGTCAGGTATTTATGTTATAGGATTAAATAATTGTGACTGTAACTCTCCTACAAAAGTTACAAGAAAGATTGCAGAAATAACACAAATGTATTTCAATTAAAATTAATTTAACAAGAAATACTCTAATGAAATATAAACCGTATTTTTACTTTAAAATCTATTATGAAAAATATTTTTATAGTACTGATTACGTTAATTTCACTGAATTGTTCCACTAAACAAAAAGTTAGCGGACTTGAAAAATGCCCTAAAATTTTTAAAAGAAATTTTTCATCAATAGAAGATGGAAAATATAAAACAATTTTAAAAAATGATACTATTATATTTAATGAGTTAAGATACAAATGCGTGAACTCTGCTTTTTATACACACAAAGTAATGTATGATAAATTTGGAGGTTGGCACAAGGTAATTTATCCTAAAAACAGTAAATCGCCCATTTTACTTTGGGAAAAAATAGATTTATTCAATAACGGAGAAAAGCTAAATATTTATACCTCTGGAATAGAGGAATGGAAACATATTTATGCTTCAATAATGGTTTTTGATAAAAATGAAAATGATTTATTAGCATCAAATTCTTCTTATAAAGAGAAAATAAAAAAGATGTTTGCGGAAATGATTAAGAAAAACAAGACTTATAAGAAAGAGTTTTATAAAAAATTTCACGCTTTAAAAAAGCATAGTAAATAGAATAAAATCACCATATAAAACTTAAATTTACCTACTTAAATTAAGCTGAATTACTATACTTGCATTAACTATTATTAAATTTTAAGAAAATCAAAGCATTAAAGAATATATTAAACACTATTTTGCCGATTCAAGATAACGATTGGAAAGCTGTAAAACCACACTTATCAGTAGTTAATTTTACTGAGAATGAAGTATTACTGTCTCCTCCAAATATTTGTAATCATATAATGTTTATTAAAGGTGGGGCTTTGAGATCATATTTTAAAGATGATAATTTAGTTGAAACTAATTTATTACTTCGTTCTAAAAATGAATTTATCACCGATTATGAAAGTTTTATTTGTCAAAAACCTTCTACTTTATGGATTCAAGCTATTGAAAGGGGAGAAATGATTATTTTAAATCATAAAGGACTATACTCACTTTACAATACCTCTTTTTATTGGAATAAATTTGGTAGAATTATAAGTGAACAAATTTTTATTAATAGTAAACGAAGAACTGAGCAACTTTTATTTTTAACCCCTAAAGAAAGGTACTTACTTCTTTTAAAGGAGTATCCATATTTTTTTCAAAAATATTCATTAAAACATATCGCCAGTTATTTAGGCATTACTCCACAATCATTAAGCAGAATTAGAAATCAAATTTCTAAACATTAATTACCTAAAGTTAAGTGCTAGTTATGTTTAATTAATTGAAATTTGTTTTAAAATAACACGATTAATTTCATGAAAACAATTGACATTATTGGTGCTGGAATAGCTGGGTTAACAATGGCAATAGCTTTAGAACAAAAAGGTTTTAAAACAAGAGTTTTTGAACAAACAGAAAGCATTAAACCTTTAGGTGCTGGGATTATTTTAGCTAATAACGCAATGCAAGTATATAAAGCACTAGGAATACAAAAAACAATTGAAGAAAAAGGAAATTATATTTCATCTCTAAACATTACTAACACTAACTTAAAAGCTTTATCTAAAATAAATTTAGCATCATTCGAGCATAAATTTGGAGTTAAAAATATTGCAATACACAGAGGTATTTTACAACAGATTTTAATGAATCAATTACCTTCTTATTCTCTAAAGTTAAATCACAAATTAGAAAAAATAACAAAAACTTCAAATGGTCATACCTTAGATTTTAAAACGGGGAAAACTATTCAATCCTCTACTCTAATTGCTGCAGATGGATTAAACTCTATCGTTAGACAACAATTATTTTCACAAACAAATATTAGAAATGCAAAACAAATATGTTGGAGAGGTACTACAGATTATTCTTTACCTATAAAATATCAACATGAGCTAAATGAAGCATGGGGAAAGTCTGACAGGTTTGGTTTTGTACAAATTGCTAAAAATAAAGTATACTGGTATGCATTAAAATCTTATAAAAGAAATAAAAAAGAATTAGACCTCAACAATATCAAAAACTACTTTTCTGAATACAGTACTATTATCCAAGACATTATTTCTTCAACTAACAAGGAACAGATACACACTGCAGATATTTCTGATTTGAACCCTAATAATCATTGGTATAAAGAAAACGTATGCCTTATTGGAGATGCTGCACATGCAATAACCCCTAATATGGGTCAAGGAGCTTGTCAAGCAATAGAAGATGCTTATACACTTTCTGAATGCTTAACTAAATATCAAAAAAATATTGCTTTTAAAGAGTTTCAGAACTTGCGGTTAAAAAAAGTCCTTCAACTAGTAAAAAAAAGTTGGATAATAGGAAAGATAGCACATTTATCAAATCCTTTTTTAATTAGTCTTCGAAATAAAATAATCAAGCTAACACCAGCATCAATAAATAAAAAACAGTTTAATCAAATTTTTAAAGTCTCTCATTTATGACAACACAAATCTTTTCATTAGCCTTATTTTTTATTTTCATCATCTTAGGAAGTTTTCATATATATTGGTTGTTTGGAGGTACATGGGGCGTAAAAAAAGTTATTCCAACAAAAAACAAACAATTAAATAATGTTGCTATTCCTAAAATCGCAACTGCTATGGTAGCTCTAATATTAATTTTATTTGGCTTTATTTACCTTGTAAAAACCGAACTAATAAATATTAAACTACCAAACATAGTTATAGAATATGGATACTGGTTTATTCCTTGTATTTTTATCATTCGTGCTATTGGAGAATTTAATTACGTAGGTTTTTTCAAAAAAATAAAAGATACAGAATTCGCAAAAGCAGATTCTAAAATATTTTCACCTGTATGTTTAGGAGTTGGAATTATCGGACTATTAATACAAATCATTAAGTAACTATAATAATAACAAATCATTTTCAACCAATATAATCTGACTAGGACATTAGATATCAAAATTCAGAATAAGAAGTTTGTACACCTATTAAATAATGTAATAATTATTTTTTTAATCAGAACTATACATCTCAAAAAACTTCGACATCACTATATTTATCACTCAAAAATTTCTACTATTTGTTGTGTCAATTTTACTATTAAATGAAAAAAAAATTACTAAAGGCAAAATACACTTCTGATAAATACTCAAAAGAACTCCTTAAATATTTAATCAACGGTAATTTATGTAAAGCTATACAATCATAAATGTATTGTTCCTCTGGTTACACATAAAGAAGGTGTAATGAACTACTTAATTTGAATTTAATAAAGTACATTAACTAAATAGAAAATTTTGATAAATTTGAATGAAAATCTAAACCAAAAACAACAAAAATCGCTGTTATTTAAAGAAACAAAATCTGCAATTAATCATATATTAGCATACAGTATATCATCACTAAAAAAATAGATAATGCTTAATAATTTTATAAAAGAACATTATATTTTAGAAGAACAACTTATAAATGAACTTAAAGAAAACTCAACAATAACAACTCATGAAAAAGGGGATATTATCATAAAGAACAATCAATATATTAAGGTGTTAAAAATTGTTTTACAAGGAAAAGTAAGAGTTTACCAGGAAAATGAAGAACGTGAAATCTTAATTTACTATTTAAAAAAAATGGAAACATGTACCCTTTCTCTTTCTGCATGTTTTGGTGATTGTAAAAGTACCGTAAATGCAATAGCTAAAGAAAAATGTACAATTTTAAACATTCCTGTAAGACATGTAAAAGATTGGAATTTTAAGTATAAGTCGTGGAATACTTTTACCATAAATACATTTAGAAAAAGCTATAATCATTTAATTAATCAATATTCAAACTTAGCTTTTCAGCCTTTAAAAGATAGGTTATTTGATTATTTATTATCAAAAGCAACGGATTCAATTGTAAAAAAATCGCATCAAGAGTTAGCTAAAGAATTAGGAACGTCGAGAGAAGTTATTTCTAGGCTTCTTAAAAATCTCGAAAAAAACAATAAGCTCCATCTTGGTAAAAAAGAAATACTCATTTTAGAAAAAGCTCTAAGTCTGTGATAAAAGTCACAGGTATTTACTTTTTTATCACCTTTTCTTTGTGGCAAACTTTAAACACATTAACATGAAAAGAATTAAAATAGTACTACCAATAGTTATGCTCGTAATGATGAGTAGTTCTTTTGGTCAAACTTCAAAAAAAAGAAGCAAACTACCTCAACAATCTTACACAAAGAACACTCCTACTGCACTACATGAAGCTGCTTTAGAAGTATTAAAAGCAAGTAAGGCAAGAATCTCAAAATTTAATACCAAAAGTACAAATGCTTTTTTGCAAGCATATTCACCAAAAGCAACTATGAGTGTTACTCCTCATGGTGTAAAGTCAGGTACTAAAGAAATTTCTAACTATTGGAAACCTTTAATTAAATCTGGCGCTACTGATTTAACATATACAAATGTAAGCATTGAAATTGTTAACAATACGACAGCTTTTTTATCTGCAAATTGGAGTACAAATTTTAGTCGAGGTATTATTTTTAAAGAGAAATGGGAAAAAACTCAAGGAGAATGGTTGTTAACCTACGATAATTTTCAAATACTTGAGCAATTTAAAACTTCTAAAAAAAGTAAAACAAACCCTATTGCAAGTCATATAATTTTAGAGGAAGTTATTAAAGCATCTATTAAATGGACTAAGGGGTTCAATGCAGGTAAAAAAGAAGTTTGCGCAAGTGGATATGCTTCTAACGCTACGATGAATGCTACTCCATTTGAACCCGTAAATGGCAAAACCAATATTGAAAAATTTTGGGGAAAACTAATTGCTGATGGAGCTACAAACCTTACCTACCATAACCCTACATTCAGTGCTAAAACAAACAATAGTGTTTTACTTTCATCTCTTTGGAGTATGAATATAGGAGAAGGCAAAATCTATCAAGAAAAATGGGAGAAAATAAATAATAAATGGGTGTTGACATATGATGAGTTTGAACTATTAAAACAATATTAATAATAAACACCAATTTTAAAATAACACACAAATAAAAACCAAGGTTAAGCAGAAACTATCCTTGGTTTTTATTTGAAATTATTCTTAAACAATACTAATACGTACTTTCTTATTTTTTAAACGAGTATTATTCAAACTCGCTACTAATTTTTTAGCTTCAGTTACAGGTACAGCTATAAATGCACAGTCTTGTTTTAGTTCTATAATACCTAATTGATCTTTAGTTAAATTTCCTTTTTTAAAGAATACTCCTGCTATATCTCCTTTTGAAATTTTGTCTTTTCTCCCTCCAGAAATAAATAAAGTTTCCCAATAACGAGGTTTCAACTTTACTTTATTAGAAATAGTAGCATTAGGTATGTTTATTATAAATTCAGGTAAACTTTCTTTTTCCCATTTTAAAACATAAGCAGTTCCTTTAGCATTTACCCTTGCTGTTCTACCATTTCTATGGGTAAATTCCTCAACTCTTTGGGGCAATTCATAATGAATTATATAATTCATTTCTGGAATATCAATACCTCTAGCTGCTAAGTCAGTAGCTACTAAAACTTGACTTGTCCCGTTTCTAAACTTTATTAAAGAACGTTCTCTATCTCTTTGTTCCATTCCTCCAGAAAAACAGCTATGTGCAATATTACTTTTTAATAAAAAGTCACTTACGTGTTGAATACTGTCTTTTAAATTACAAAAAATAATTCCTTGCTGATTTCCTATGTGAAGTAACAATTTTAAAAGTGTTTCATTTTTATTTTTCAATGGTGATACTACACTTTTTATCGCTAATTTTTTGGGTTTCCTTCCTGTTAAGTAGTTTAATACAGTAGGATTGTTTAACCTCACAAAATCTGGCACTTCTGATTCTTGGGTTGCTGATGTTAAAATACGTTTATTAATACTAGGTAACTGATTAATAATACCTCTCATTTCATATTCAAAACCAACTTCTAACGATTTATCAAATTCATCAAGTATTAATGTTTTAATACTATCTTTTGAAAAACGCTCATTTGCGAAATGATCAGATATTCTACCTGGTGTACCAATTAAAACACTAGGTATATGTTTTAATTCAACTTTATCTTTAGCCATAGACCTTCCTCCATAGACCGCATTTACTTTTAATCCAGTTCCCATTTCTCGAATAACTTGCTCTATTTGAATTGCAAGCTCTCTTGACGGCACTAAAATTAATACTTGAACTTCTTTTTTATTAGGATCTATTAGTTTTAGTGTAGGCAACAAAAAGCCTAATGTTTTCCCTGTACCTGTTGGCGAGAGTATAATCGTATTTGCTGTAGTATCAATAACAGAAATGGCCTCTTTTTGCATTTCATTTAATTCATAGATATTTAATTTTGCTAAAATATCCTCTTGAGTTTTTATTGTATTTGCCATAATATATGCGATCTATGAATTTTTTATTCCCGCAAAGATAGTTAGTCTTACATCAGTAATTATCATTTAATATCTAATAAAAAAGTTCATTAAGAATGTTAAATAATTCAAGTGTATGTTTAAATTTAAAGAATTAGTCAAATTCATTCGATTATATTGCAAAACATCTATGGAACTACTAACCATATCTTGATAGCATACAAGTATTATCTATTACTTGTGCTATATAAAAATTAATAAAGAAATTACTATTTTAGAAAATCATAGACCATATTCTTGATATGTTTGAATGTAAATAAACATCTTAAGAACCATTACTTAAGCTTAAAATTTTTATTCACTTAATTTTACCATTAACTATAACTCTTGTTGCAATTAAATATATCAAAATAAAATTAATTGCAAACATTATATAACTTTTAGATATCCTTTCTTTGTATTAAATTCTAAGTCGGCCTAAAATAAGTTGACTTTTATATCAATATTTATTACAGTCTATTACTCAACTCTTCATCTCCTCTTTTCCTACTAGTGGCAGCTTTTACTTTACTACTACCAAATTTATATGCAAAAAACAAACCTATCGTTTGAAATTCTCCCACATAACTGTAACTAAATTTTATACGTTCTCCAACATCATTTCTTCCTCTATACCCTTGTGTTCCGAAGACATCATTAAAGCTAAGTTTTAGGGATGCTTTGCTATCCCAAAAAACCTTTTTAATTCCAAGATTTAAAAAGTAGACAGGTTCCTGAATCCATATACCATCAGATTCTTTACCGTAATAACCAGAAACTTGGAGTGACAAAAATTCATTAATATTAAAGGTATTCTCAATGTTAATATTATAATTAAATAAATGTGATGTTCGAAATGAATTATACTCATTTTCTTCTATTGTCGGTTTAAGTTTTGATGTAAAAAAAGTAGATGTAGCATAAATATTCCACCAGCGTTCAATTTTAATAGGACTAGCTATGCTTAATGAATAAACCGTTTTATTGCCAATATTTTCTGGAAAAAATATGTTTGCATTAAGCGTGTCAGGTTCCAACCGTATTTGACTAATTATGTCTGTAGAATTTCCATATGAAAAAGCTATTGAAGTAGTGTTGTTTAAAACATAATTTAACTCAATGTTATCAGCATAAGTAGGTTTTAAAAAAGGATTTCCTCTTAGTATAGTTAAAGCATCTTCTCTCCATTCAAATGGATTTAAATTTTTATAAGTTGGCCTCGTAATCCTTCTACTATAGGATAAGTTTAAAATATTACTATCATTAATACTATAAGTTAATGATGTGCTTGGAAAGAAGTCTATATAATTTCTTTTTTTATAATCTTCTTCTGTTGATACCTGACCAAGTCTTCGTCTTAAATCACCTATCGAAACAGTTTGTTCAGTTCTGAAACCAATTTTATATTTTACTAATTCATTGAGAGAATCCTTTTATTGATGTGTATCCTGCTATTATTTCTTCGTTGTAAGAAAAATCATTGCTTTTTTCTAAATTTTCTATAGAATTATTAACAATAACATTATAAAAATTTAATTCATTATTAGTATGAACTTTAGAATATTTAACTCCTGCTTGAAAACTAGACAAAAAAAAGTTGTTTATTTTTTTTGAATAATCTGATTGTAATGTATGAAAATTTATTATTGAATGACTATTTGACTCAATAGAATTATCATCTAGCAAATTAGTCAAATCATTATTGTAATATAAGTTTGGTTGATCTCGTTGTTGACTAAAACTGTAATATCCTTTGTTTAAATCAATAGTCCAATTATTTCCAATTGTATCCTTAAAAGCATAATGCAAGTTTAAATTAGCATTAAGAAGATTATCCAAATCTTCAGTTTCAGCCAACAAAACAGAATTTATAGGAGTGTTTTGAAAATTAACAATAGCGGTTCTAGAATTTATGTTAGACTTGTCTGTTAAATAATTTGTATTTAGTCGTGTTTTTATTCCTAAAAAACTTTTTGAATTTAAAACATAATCAGCTCCGAGGGATAAATTTAAAGGATGATTTTCAGTATTGGTCTCACTTAACCTATCTGTAGAATCATAATTATTAAACTTTCTTTGAACTTCAAGATTACTCACATTCAACTGATATTTAGCAGTTAACCCTCCAAAAATATTTAATTTCTCTGTTCTTTTATTTAAATTTATCCCTACATTATGCTTTGGTTTCTTTCCATAACGAAAACCTGTATTAAAGGATCCATTGGTTCCGTAATACTTATTTTTTTTTAATCGAATATTTATAATCCCTGCATTCCCTTCAGCATCATATTTCGATGATGGATTAGATATAACCTCTAACGATTCAATATCATTAGTATTTAAACTTTCTAGAAACCTTGTCAACTGATAACCAGATAAATACGTCGTATTATCATCAATATAAACTAACGTTCCAATTTTGCCTCTTAGTAAAATTTGGTTATTCATATTAATTATAACACCAGGGGTTTTTCTTAGTAACTCTAATCCATTTAATCCTTCATTTGATATACTAACACCAACATTAAAAACTAATTTATCAGACTCAATCTTTATTAAAGGTTTTCTTGCAGTTATTTCTACTTCGTCTAATGTTGTTCTATCTTCTAGAATAATAATTTCACCTAAATTAATATCTTTTTTCACCAAAATATTAACTATTTTTTTTTGTTTGTATCCTAGAAAAGAAATTTTTATGGTATAACTCTCTTCTAACTTTAAATTATCAATAAGGAACTCTCCATTTTCATTTGTAATAGTTCCTTTTATTAATTTAGCCCCAGTATTATTATATAATAATACTTCAGCATAAGGAATAGATTGTCTATCTTTATCTAGAATCAAGCCTTTAATTTGTTGGGAATATAGGGTATACGATAGTAAAAAAAGTAAAACAATCGTTATTTTATGTTTCATAAGGTGTAATGTTTATTTTAATAATTTCAAACAGCCCAAAACTATGAACTTTATGTCTCTACAAATAAAGACAATAACTAACCTTGAAGTTGTTATTGAAATGTTATTGGAATGTTATTACTAAATTATTTGTTATTAAGTCATTAAATTTGTTGTGAATGAATAAAAAAAAAATTTACATACATGCTATTTGTTATGCAGCAGCTCTATTAATTTTACTTATTATCCAGATAAACTGGATATGGAAAACTGCTGAAATTAAAGAAGCTTTATTTAATAAAAAAGCTTCAATGGTACTTTCTAAAACAGCTGATTTATTGAGCGAGAAAAAAGAGTTATGTTCTTCTATCAATGAATGCATAGGTGATAAAGAAGTTTATACCATTGACTCTTTAATACAAACAAACATGAAACTATATGGTTTTCTTTTAGAATATTCATTTGGAGTTTCTAATAAAAAAGGAAATAAATATTTTAAAGGTGATATTAAAAAAACTAATTCTTTCAATACAGTTGTAAAAAACGAAAATTTATTACACGATTTAGATCTTGTACTATACCTTCCAAAGAAGCAAGAATTTATTATTAAAGAAATTGGAGGACTATTTTTCATCTCTATAATTATGATTTTAATAGTAATATTTTTGTTTTGGAAAACGACATATTCACTGATTAAAGAAAAGAGAATACTCAAAGAAACAAAAGAACTTTTCAACAATATGGCTCATGAATTTAATACTCCAATAACTAATATAAATCTAGCTGCAAAAATTTTACAAAGAAAAGAAGCCAACCATTTAGGTAAAAATTTAACTCACTACTCTCAAATTATATTAAATGAAAATAAAAAACTTAAAGATCATGTACAAAAAGGACTTAGATTAACCGAACTTGATTTATGTGAGACTGCTATAACCAAACAAGAATTTGATTTACATCAAGTAATTGACAAAGCTGTAAAAGCTATGAAAATACAAATAGATAATAAGAATGGGAAAATTAACTTATTATTAAGAGCCGAAAAAATGATGCTTCGAGCAGATAAATCTCATCTATTTAATATACTTTGTAATTTAATAGATAATGCTCTCAAATATTCACGAAAAAAACCAGAAATATTAATTCAAACAATTAACACAGAAAATAGTATAAAAGTAAGTATAACTGATAACGGAATAGGCATAAAAAAAGAGTTTCATCAAAAGATATTCAATCGTTTTTTTAGAGTAAATGATGATATTAAAGTAAAGGGATTTGGCATTGGCTTAGCGTATGTAAAAAAAACAATTGATTTACACAAAGGAAACCTTTTATTAGAAAGTATAGAAAATAAAGGTACAAAACTTACAATTACACTTCCTTTAAATGAATAAAAATAAAAAAATATTATTAGTTGAAGATGATGAATATCTTGGTCCTTTACTTCAAGATTACCTATCAAATGAAGGGCTGTCCGTAACACTTTGTAAGGACGGTGAGACTGGATTTTCTCTATATAAAAAAGAAGCTTTTAATCTTTGTCTACTTGACATAATGATGCCTTTCATGGATGGGTTTACATTAGCAGAAAAAATAAGAAACGAAAACAAAAGTATTCCAATTATTTTTATTACTGCTAAATTTTTAAAACAAGACAAGCTAAAAGGATATGCTATCGGAGCAGATGACTACATTGTAAAACCCTTTGATGAAGAAGAGTTACTTTGGAAAATTAAAGCAATTTTAAAAAGGTTTAATATTAAAAGCACTAATTCAAAAATAAATAATATCCAAATAGGAAATTTTGAGTTTAATCACAACGATCAACTTTTAACTTTCAGAAATATTAGAAAACGATTGACAGAAAAAGAATGTGAAATTTTAAATTACATGTATACACATCAAAATAAATTGATAAAGAGAGAACAGATTCTTAAAGATTTATGGGGAGAAAATGATTATTTTTTGGGTCGAAGTCTAGATGTTTTTATTACTAAACTAAGAAAATATTTTGTTAATGATAGTAGATTAAATATAGAGAATGTTTACGGAGTTGGATTTATATTCCACATACCAAAATAACTATATTAAAAAACTCAGAAAATCCTATGAAATAGAATTACAACCCTAAAATTAAAAATAAACAATTAAATATCAATCAAATACCTTGTTTTCACTGTCATATTATTGAATAAAACAACTAAACTTTAACAAAAAAATTGTTTACTAAATAATTAATTTTGTGAATTTTTATCTAAAGTAATAAAGAATATGCTTTATATAAAACTATAACTTCTTTTATGAAGTAAACCATCTTCGGTGAGAAAAAATATTGATTATATACTTGTTTATTAAATTCTATTAAAACCCAGCTATTCAGCTTTTAGTTTAAAGTATATTTCTATTCTCTAAAATCAACAATAATTGGCGTTTTAGAAGTAGTACTGTTTATATATAAATCAGACTCACTTACAAAAGCTATTATAATATTTACCTTTCTAGGATTTACCTGAAAAATTTGTTGCAACCTTTCTTTAATAAAAGAATAAACTTTATTAATTTCAGATTCTTTAGTAGTCATTTTTATCAATAAAAACTTAACATCAATTTGAGTCTCAGAATTAAAATATAGCTGTATTTGAAAACGAGTAACAATCTCAAAAAGCCATTCAAAATCATCTATAAAATACGCTTCGGCATCTACTGAAAATGATTTCGATTCTCTAGACTTCAACGTTAAAACTCGTTTACTTCCATGTTGCTTTAAACTGCCCATATCTCCCATATTATATCGAAAAACTGGAAATCTTTTTCTCAGTAAATTAGTTACCACCACCACTCCATTCCCGTCATTATCTGGACTGTCAATCTCTACAATTATATCATCTAATATATTGAATGACATTGGGGATTGTGAGTAATTTGACCATCCCCAAATCCCCGTTTCAGCCGAGCCATACAATGAAAAAATTTGCTTAGTTCCAAAAGCTTCTTTAAGTAAGATTACTTGCGATTGTAATAAAAACTCACCTGCATACATTACATTTTTTATGAATAATGATAACTTATTATCTAGTATATACCTTGCAAATAATACTAATTTTGAGGGTGTTCCCATTACAATATTCACTTTGAACTGTAATGCACTATTGAATACTAAATCAAAAGATGAGGATGCACCTAATGAAATAGTTGTAGCATTGCATTTTTCTAAAACATCATCTACAATTGCTGCTGTTCGATACATGTCTTTGTAACTAAATAAGTTTAATGCTATTGTTTTAGATGAAAACATTCCAAACTTAACCAACTCCTTAGCTAATAACTTACGTTGGTATAAATTTTCTTCTATATCTACAGGAAAAATTAATGGTTTAGCTGATGAACCTCCTGAACGAACTAAATAGACACCTTTTAACTCATCTTCTAGCTTAAACTTAGTACTTAAAGTTTTTCTTAAAGTATGTTTTTCTATTGGTAATACCTCAGATATCAACTGAACATCTTCATAATACTGTTCAAATAAAGAAGATTTTTTTACTATAGCAAAATGTTCCTTCAGCTTTTCATTTATCATTACTTTGTTTATTTTTTATATTTGTGAAGAAAAAAGTATTGTATTTGATTAAAAAATATCGTTCTATACCTAATAATAAATTTTGTTTTTTGAGATACTGAGTTTAAACTATTCATAGCATGAACAAAAAAAGCACCTCAAAACCCTTAAAACCAGTTGTTTAAAAATAAAGTTACCACCATAGTTACCAAAAACACTGTTTTTAATCTTGTTTTGGTCTTTTCTGTAAAATAATGTAACATATCTATATTTTTAACTGACTCAGGAGGATGAAGTAAAAATATAAAAAAACCTCAATTAAGACGCTTTTTTATATATAAATACTATTTAGAAGATTGTTATTTATTCCTTCATTTGTTAAATTTAATATTGTTATAGAGTTTTCTTTAAACTATCTATTTTTTTAGCCACCTATGAATACGTCTCTTTCTTGAATCAGACAATCCAGATATATCCACACAATTACTTTTAGCAAAGTTATTTATTGGTTTTTGGTTGTTTTGAGGACTTAATACAATTTTAATGCTATCAGACTTTTTAATTTTCCCTATCGAAATTTTATTATCTATTTCATTTTTTACTGTTTCTTTCTGAATCGCCTCTAACAAAGTAGGTGTAAATAGTTCTATACTTTGCTTATTTGAATAAGTAGATGCAAAATAACCGATACCAGCCCCTAAAAGGGCTGATACGATTACTATTCCTAAATTCTCTGCGGTGTTTTTCCAGTTCATAATTATTAATCTAATATTGTTAATTCAAATTCTTTTGGCATTATAGAAAGTATTCTTTTCATAGTTTTCTTACTAGAGGTAACATCCCTGTAACCGTCTCCGTTAATATCCTTAAAAGAATTACCAACTAAAATACAACCTCTAGTATCTGTGTAATAATTTCCAAAATGGATTAAAATTAAAGACCTACCAGGAACATCTTTTACATGATAATGCCATCCATATTTTGAAGAATACCTAAGCTCACAACGATATACCAATGCAGGAATACAACTAATACTATTTTGGTTTCCTCTATCTGGTAGCTCCAATGCTTTAACCGATAGCAAACATTCTGAGCCATTAAAAAATTTAAGAGAGGATAAGATTTGCTTATCCTCATAAAACTGCCTTTTAAGTATCGCTTTCATTATGGATGTGTTTTTTTATAAATGTCAAACTCTTTTTTTAATGCATTATATTTTTTTCTCCAATGTTCATCAACCTTTTCTACCTTGGACTGAACTTTAGATATATCAATTTTATGATTTTCCTTTAAGCTAGCCATTTCAGATACCACATCATCAAACTTCTTATCATAATCTTCAACAAATTTATCATAAGCAGTCTGCATTCCTGAAAGCGCATCTGTCTTTCTTTTTTTACGCTGAAGGTAAGAATCATACAAACCTCCTGCTCCAAATAAAACTGCTAATACTGTACCTATATTATCAACTATATACTGCTTCATTTTATTTACTATTGCGGTGTATAAACGTTTGTAAAAAAAGTACCTTGTATCCCTAAATAATCTCCGTCACCACCTCCTCCAAAAGAAATATTTGTGACTCTTCTTGAAGTACCTCTTTCAATTATCAAAAGACGATTACCAACTAATAATGTGCTTAAATTGAAAAAATCAACTCCCGATTCTATACTTGTACTTACAAAATGGTTAATAGAAGATGAAGACGTGTACAAATTAAGATTAGCATCATTTAGAAACGGAATTCCAGTTATATATGCTCCTCGATTATCTCTACTTGTATCATTTATATTTGCGGGGTCAGAAATTCCAATCATTTTAATATAAAAGTGAGCAATATTTCCTAGTCGAATAAGCTTTCCTGTTGATGAGTTAGCCGTATATTCATCATCTTGAGTCGCATATAACCTAGGCGTAAAGTCTACTTCCTCATAAAAATCTTTTGGATGACCTGCTCCGCCACTTGGGATAGCAAAATCAGCTTGCAAAACCGTACCATCTTCCTTTATAAGTTTTAAAACCTTAGTAGTGTCTCCTGAAATTGATATTGATTTAATAGCTCTGTCTAGTTCGGTAAAAAACACCTTACGCCAAATATTAGACACCCCAGGCACATCTGACAACCGAATGGTATTTGGAAGAACTCCAATATACCGATAATGATTTCCTTTATGAATCCTATAAATCGGCTCACCAATATCTTCCAGTAATTCTCCAATCTTAAAAGGCTTTAATCCATTATTAACTTGATCTATTGCTGCATTAATTTTCTTCGCTCCCTCTCGAAGCGTATCCCCTGTTCCATCATCTGGCTCTTGACCTATTTTAATTTTTTCTAAAAACATTTTTTATCAAATTTTAACCCTGTATTATCAAACTTTTTTACCGTGCTATCAAAAGTTACCCTTTGTCCTATTGTGTTATCATATTTAGGCACTTTAAATCGTAGCTTATGAATTATATTATTTTTCATAAATGAAAACTTTGTGTTATTTGATTTGACCCTATCTCACCAGCCTGCAACCATACCCTAAAATTATCCCCCTGTTCTAACCTAATTTGATATTCCTGTTTTTGCTGAACTTCCTGATATACCGGAAGTCCCTTAATAACTCCAGTCCATTGTTCTAATTCCTGATACACCAAATGCAAAGGCGTAGGTAAATTACCCTGAAATTCAGCAGTAAAACTCAGAACCCTTCCTTCTATTGACGTTTTTTGAATAGCAATACTCCCATCAACAACAGGGTTAACTAGAACCACCTCTTTATTAGAAAATACATCTCCTTGTTTTACAAAAACCTCATAATACCCTCGTTCCTGAGAAGTCATTGCATAAGGAAAAGACAAAGTATAATCCCCTTTTAAATCATTAATATTCTTAGAAAATTCAAGTCCTGAAGTAACACCTCCATTTGCTGGATGGTCAGTAAAATGTAAAAACTTAACCACAGCATCAACAACAGTAAAATCTGTAAATTCATAAGAAACATTAATAGACCAAGGATTAAATAATTGAGGAGCAACCGCAACTACCCCTATATTAATTGACGGATTTAAAGTAACTGGTATTGTAGTATCAATGATTTCACTCGGTACTTCCTGATAATCATTACATTCAATAAGCGTTACCTCAGAAAGCCCTTCTGATAAATCAAGGGTTAGATTAGTTACATACAAATCTTTTTGAGCTACGTAATTGAATTGGAATAAATACAACGGATTTAAAAGCCTTGTTAGCGTTCCTTGTAAGCATAAGAACGGCTTAGAAGTAAGCCATGCATACATACTAGACAAACCTCCACCTAAAGCTGATACTTCAGTGTTTTTTGCACCTAAAACAACAAACTTATCCATCCAATAATTTAAATAGTTTACCTCTCCTGCTGATGCTTTTGGTGCAATATACAGTTGCTCATTTTCATCAGACAAAAACCAACTTGGAGCTACACTTCCAAAAGAAACTTGTTTTATTACTGAAAAGTCACCCTGATCTTCTACTGTATATTTATCTTTTGGTATTTCTTCAAAATCGCTTGCTACTTTTCTATACAAACTATAACCGTTTAGAATTAACTGCTGATCATTTTTGAAAATTCCTATTTCAGCATTTCTATACCATAGCTCCCCTGCATTATAAAACTCTTTTACTCTGTGATACCTTTTACGAAGAACCTGCTCTCTTACCATTAGCTCTCCTGCATCCATTAACCTTTGTATTTCTTTTGAAAAATAAAATCTTCTCTCTGATAGATTCATCCTCGAAGTACCATGAAAAACAGACTTTTTATAAACCAATGTAAAGTCCTCAGCATTTTTTACACAGTAAAACTCATTTTTCTCTTTTTCTGTTTTTAAGTGTAATTTATGTAAAGCTACTTTAGCACTTAGTTTCGGATGCTCCAATACAGGATATAACCGAACAGTGTAAAACCCATCTTTTTCAAACAAAAAAGAATCTACTTTTAAAACACATTTCAAATACCCTGAAGCCTCAAAATCAAAATCAAATAAACTACCAGGTAATGTATCATCAAGCGTAGAATACACCATTTGCTCTGACGATTTACCCTGCGTTAAATGCTCTTTATAATAAATAGCTATGTGTACTAATTTTTTTACTTCTCCTGATTCTATTAAACTTTTAATTTCATCAGCAGTAACACTATACCCATTAAAAGCCACTCCAAAATCAACGAAAAAAGAACCTTTGTTCTCTTTTTCTACCCCTCCATAAACAAAAACATACTCTTTAAGCGTTAGGTAGTTATCTGCTAAATCTTCTTTAGCTATAAAACTTTCTTGATTGGTTTGAGTAACAGCTTCATTTTTAAAACTTAATAACTGTACATAAGGCCCTATAAGAGTTTGACTTCTATTTTCGTAAATAGAAAAACCTTTTATATAACTATATAACCCACTTGTATTTATGGCATCATTAACATACACACAAACAGTATAAGCCCTGAACCGATCATCAGATTTTAGTTGTTTTAAATACCGCATACTATTATCAGTATGATCCGCATGGAAGTTCTCAGGAAAAGCAGTAACTAAATCTTCTGGAAGTAACCATTTAGTGTTTTCTGACTCCCATTTCACTTCAACCTTAGCAGTAGGTTGTTTTACCGTTAAAAAAGGTTTTGATAAAAAACGTCCTGTTACTTTTCTTCGAGCTTCCTTTTGATCTCCCAAATACTGAAAGTAAAAACCACTGTAAGAATATCTATGAAAAGTTATTTCTTGCTCACTAAATCTATTCAACCCTAAAACATACCACTGAGAATTTACCTGAACTAATTTACAACCCAAGCTCTCCAAACATGCCAACATAACTTCATAGACAGTCATATCTTTATAACAAACAGTATCAACTTCTAACTCTTTATAATTAAAATCAAAAGCTGCATTTGTAAAAGCAGGCGCAAAATTAAGAGGTAAATCTAATCCCGTTAATATTAAACAACGTAACAACACCTCTATAACTGATTGTTTTTTACTAGTAGTACCTAAAAAATCTAATCCTTTTAACCTACCAATACCATCAGTAGCTACAAACTCAACAAAAAAACCTCCTGAATCATAAGGCTCTGCAAATTGTTCAGGTAATAAAAAACCAGTAAATACAGTAGTTACTTCTCCATTCTCTTCTGACTCCAATAAAACCTTATAACGTGTTTCCGAACCAGTAAACAAATGCCAAAAAGTAGCATTTTCACTATCAGGTACAAGCATATTAAAATGAAGCTCTGCCGTCATTAAGTTTTGCAACTTATCATCCGTACCGTTATAAACCAACTTAGGAGAACTCATTTGAGTATCCTCTAAACGTAACTCACGATTATTTTCATGAGTATCTATAATCTTTATATCGAAATAATCTGTATTCATTAAGTAGTTCGGGTTTTTCTAATATCATGCTGATTAAGAGCTACTTTTAATTTACCTAGCTCAGTCCAAACCAACCCTCCTACTTTTATATCAAGGTTTTGTGAAGCTGGTGTAATTAATTCTTTTAACTTATTAAGTGGAGCAACAACCTCTGGATTACTACTTGCTCCTGCATACTCACCTATAAGCGCATTGGTAGGACGATAAACAATTCCTCCTTTAGCAAAAGGCACAGCATTACCTTGAGATTGCTGTGTTGCTAAATTGCTAAAAACAGAACCTACAGCAATAAGAGCAACACCTGCTGCAATAGCTGCAAACGGATTCGTAAAAGCTAAATGAATGGCCTTGGCTGCAACTCCAACTTGTATTGCTGCTTTTCCTAATTTTTTAAGAAAATCCCCTACTGTTCTTAGAATCATCCCTCCAATATCAGCAATAGTAACGCTACCTGTAAACAAACCACCTATCATTTCACCAAAACCTGCTAAAAACGAACTGGTACTTTCTGCTATGATATTTGAGGTTTGTTCTGAAAAATCAATAAAAGATTGTTGGATACCCTGTAACTCTGTTTTAAGTTCTTCACCTTCAACTTTTATTCCTTCAACAATACCTAAGTTAACAGTTTGCTCTAGTTTACCATCTTCCCCTCTTTGATCGGAAAGAATACCTGTAACCTTTCTTCTACCTCCTTTATTCGATGTATCAGAAGGAACAACAGAAGCTTTTTTTACCTTATTTAAAGAAGTTACCAAATCATCATTATCAGATATGTAATCTCTTAAACTATCTCTTAAATCTTCTAATGCCGTTTTTTCTTTTCCGTAATTCTCAGCAATGATTGCACTTTGCTCAATTTGAAATTGTGTTTGATTTCCAAAACTTTTTAAAGCCGCACCCATATTCTGCCATAAACTAGGTTTAATAGCTTCATTTTGCCCTAACTGTAAATCAAGTAGCTTCTTTTCTACCTCCACCATTTTCTCTTGCGCTGCTTGAACTTTTGCTTTTACCAGTAAAGCATCTATCAACTGATTTGTTGCATCTTTAGTCTTTTGAGTATTAATATTCTCAAGCGATAGAAAATCTAAATACTTCGGGTACTGCTTTTTTAATGCATCAATTGCTTTTAATCGTTCTTTCTTTGATTTTCCTTCATCACGCGCTACAATAAGGTTTTTATCTAACTGCAACTTTTCATCCGCGATACTCTTAGTCGCTTTTTTTGTAACCTCTGACCACTGCTCTGTAACATCTGTTAACCCTCCTAAATTAGAAGTCAACAACAAAACACCACTAACTACAGCTGTTAAAGCAATTGCCAAAACTCCCAAAGGATTTGCTACTATAACAGCAGATAAACCAGCAAAGGCAGTTGTTAATCCAGGTATTACTGTGGTCATTAAAAACCCTAGTGATAACAATAAAGGACCTAAAGCAGCTGCAAATGCTGAAACTACTACAATTATTTTTTTAGTAGACTCATCTAAACCATTAACCCCATGAATAACATCCTGAACAAACACACTTAAATTTTCAATTAAAGGCAAAAAAACATCTGTGAAAATTTTACCCACATCAATAAGTGAGTTTTTAAGACTATTCATAGCTACATTATACCTAAATTCAACCGTTCCAGAAGTTCCCTTAAAAGCATTGTCTGTAGCACCAACAACTTTATTCAAACTTGCAAAAATATCACGAGTAACTCCTACATTAGACCCCATTAAATCTAATACTCCTGATAAAGCCCTTACATTTCCAAAAACTGCCGATGTAGCTGTTATATTACCCTTAAACTTATCATTTAATAATTCAAGAGCAGATAATAAACCATCATTCTTAATTACATCTCGAATATACTTACTTGATAGCCCCATTCCTGACAAAGCAACCTCCGCCTCCTTAGTTGGTTTCAAAATACTAGATAAGATACCCTTTAATTGTGTTGCTGCCTCTGAAGCATTTGTTCCTGTTCTACTTAACGCAGCAAAAGTAGCACCAACCTCATTAAAAGATACATTCATTGCAGAAGCCAATGGAAGTACAGAACCCATAGACTGAGATAATTCCGAAGCATCCAACTTTCCTTCCTTTACAGCAGTGGTTAAAACATCTGTAGCTTCACTTGCTTTTAAAACTCCCGAACCATAAGCATTCATAGCACTAGTTGACAAATCTGCTATTGTCTTTATATCTCCTAAGCCAACTACAGAGCCTTTTAGCGATTGCTCCAAAACATTCATCGCATCGCTCCCCCTAAGTCCCGCAGAGGTAATATAAAACAAAGCTTCTGCTGCTGATTTTGCAGAAACACCATATTTACTAGCCATACCTTTAGCTGAATCACCCATCTCATTAACCTCCCCTACTGAAATACCTACTAAATCAGATATTTTAGAAAGCTCAGATTCAAAACTAGAAAACGATTTAGAAACCGCTATCGAAAACCCAACAAATGGAGCTGTCACCCCCACAGATAAGGTAGTTCCTAAGCCCTGTAACTGCTTACCCATTTTCTGCAGCTTTCTATTTGCATTTTGCATTTGGGTAGAAAATTGCTTTAAATCTGCAAAAAACTTAATATTTATACTTGCCAATCCTGCCATTTTATCAAAACTTTTTATCCATTTCCTCTAAGGACATTACCTTTCTTTTCTTCTTACTTTTTATCTCTTCTTCCTCCCAAGGGAACAAAAAAATATCCTGTGGCGTAAACTCCTTACTCTCTGAATAAGGAAGTAAGCAATAGTACATTTGTAGTCTTGAACGCATCCAACTACCCTTTTCCTGTTCAGCTTCTTTTCTACGAAACCCTATTAATACATTCACAAACTCACGAGGAGTTAAACTATAGAAATAGTTTATACTCATCCCTAAATCCCCACAAGCTAACTGCTCTAATTCATCAAAATCAGGGTCGAAAATATCCTCTTCCGACCCCTGAACTACTTTCCCTTTACACCTCCATTTTGTTTAGGTAGTGATTTTTGAAGCTCTGATAAAATTCCTGAGATATCCAATTCTGAAGAAAAAACCGCGTCTAAAACTTCATCAGAAGTAACACTTGACTTTTTATCAACGCTATGAATACCCGCTACCACTAAACGACCAACAAAATCTAATTGTTCAAATGTTGGGTCTTTCATTTTATCCAACTTCAATTTCTTAATAAGAGCATCAAAACCTGATACTTTTTCATACCCGTACTCCTCACAAATCATACGAAGCGCACCATATCCGAATTTTAATTCGTGCTTTTGTTTACCTATTTCTACAACCATATTTTATGAGTTTGATGCAATTGTTAACTCTCCATTTCCTTTTAACGAATAATCAAACGTAACCGCTTCGTCAGTAGTCGCTTTAATAGAGAAACTCTCTATATATGCCTGACCTTGATAAACCATATTCCCTCCTACACCATCAGTAAATTTAATATCCACCAACGCTTGTGATTGCCAAGCCTCTGAAATATCTTTTATACCATTATTTGTAGTGGGTGAATTAGCTGCATAAGCATTAGAACTTAATGACCACGATTTTTTCCCTGGAGAAGTTTCAACTCCGTCTGTATCTTTTGATGCTATTTCTTTAAAGTCACTACTAACATTTAAAGTCGCATCCTGCTCATGCAGTATCTTTTTACCTCCTATTTCTATTCGCATTACCGAACCTTCATAAAATGCCATATTTTCTACTTTTTAATTAATTTTTAAACTAAATTTTTGTTCTATAAATAACCATCCTTCATCCGTCTGAACAGATTCTCCTCCACCCTGAGAATAAAATGATTCACTATCTTTTAACGCTTCAACAACACTATCCGCTATCGCGCAACAATCATCATATTTTGTAGAAAAAGAACGAATCACTACCTCAAAACCTTTTAAGTTATTTTTTGCTTCTACTACCACAAATCGAATATGATACGTAATGAAATTTTCTCCTTCTTGCATAGGTGCTACCAAAGGATACACACTAGATTCATTATTACTTAACAAATCAGTAAGCGGTGTAAAACCACTTAAATCTTCATAAACTATTTCTGTTGCTTTTAAAAAACTCATGTACTTAACTTTTTTACTTCCTTCTCAATAAACTTAGACATTCGTTTTTCTGCATCTTTAGTTACTCCTGACTTTGTTTGCTCTAATGCCTGATCAATAAAAGGGTTACTTGCTATTTTCTTTGTTCCTGGTATTACAAACTGTCTTAAATACCAACCATCAGCGCGTTTGGTACTCCTTGGACTAATGCTAACCATTGGATTTTTTGCCTTTCTCATTACCTTTTTACCAATACTTTTTTTCCCTGTACCTGGTAAAACCCAAGTACCAAATCTTTGATTTTTCCTTTTTAAAATATGAGGAGCTTTACTTACAGGAGCTTTGCTTTTAACAAGTTTTAATGTTGGATTCGCCAACCTCATTAAAATCCTTTCTACTGGCTTTCTTTTAGTTTTATCATCACCTAATTTTTTAAGTTTTGAACTCAAGCCATCAAACCCCTCTACTTCAAACAACCCTCTACTCACGATCTAATTCTGCTTTCAATAATTGATACCTCTTTTTTCCTTCAGCTAATACTGCAATTATATTGTAATAATCACCCAAGTACTCAATACGCCTATCTGTTGCATTTACCATAGCCCCATCATAACGAATAGTAAAAGTTTTGATATTTACATATCGCACACTTCCCTCTATTTCCTCTGAACCTGAAACATCTGTAACCTTTGCCCAGCAATTTTTTAAAACTTCCCAATCATTTGAAGTAGCCCCTGAAATTGGAGACTTTTGCGCAACTTTACTTTGAATCGTTATACGCTCATTTAATTGTCCTATGTAAGTAGAGTTTGCCATTAATGGTAATAACGATATGAGCTTATCAAATTTGTAACTGTACTATTACTTAACTTTTTAGCCCTATCAGCGCGATACTCATAAAAATCAGAAACTAACAACAAAACCGCCTGCTTTATTGACTTCGGTAATTTTGTAAAACCACAAGTAACTCGAAGTTTTACAGCTTTTGAACTATTATTTGTCAATTTTGGTAAGTCTCCTAAATACTCGATTATCGTTTCAAACTTATCTACATTTTTTAAAGCGTATAAATCCTCTTCTAACTTCTTGTATTCTCCATTATCTAAATACCAAATACCCTCAATGCTTTTTTTTGTCTGAAATTTAAAGCCCAATACATCAATAAAAGAAGAACCAAGAACCTCAAATTGCTCATCTTGAACACTTCTTGATAAATACCCTGATATATGATTAATTGCTGCATCTATATACCCCTGAACTAAAACATCTTCTTCCGTAAAATCAGGCTCTATTTTTAAATGTGACTTTACCTCTGACAAACTAACTATCTCAGAAGGTTCAAACTCTTTTATCTCTATATACATTGACATAACTATTCTACTTTTTCTGCGTATTTTGTTTCAATTAGCTCTAAAGCCAATGACTCTGGAAGGTCAACAATATTTCCTATATTATAAGACAACTTGAACAACCCTGTAGGAGATAAAAGAAACTTTACCTTTATCTTTTTTATTTTTTCTTCTTTAATACTATTATCCGACATATCATAAAATTTAAATAAGTTCGACTACAAAAAGTAGCCGAACAGTCAATAATCTAAAACTATATAATCCAATCTTTAATAACTGAAAAAGCCTTTGGCTGACGAACCAACGTATCTAAAAAACTATTTACAACTAATTCAATATAACCTTCTTTTTTTCTTGAAATATTATCTACAGTTAAATCAAGAAACGCCCATTGACCTATTAAAAGCTGAGAGAAATCTCCAAATATTCCAGCAGATAAACCATCGCCAGTGCCCTTAGATAAATCTTTAGGAACTAAATTTGAAACCCCTACTTTATAACCATTAACCTCATTAACACCATTCATTAAATAATTTAAATCACCAGAACTATGTTTTGTCTTCTTTAAAACCCCCTTAGTAGATGAATTAAATAAATAAGCCATTTTATCTATATTAGCATTAGCTTCATTTATACCTGTTTCCAAATCCACAATATGAGACCATTCAGGCTTTGCCCCATTCGCTCCACCCTCTACGATATTAATGCCCTTGGTATTTAAAATCCCTAAAGGAATACCATTAGTTCCTGAACCATTAATTCCTGCATAATCTAAGGCATTAGCTGTAACTCTTCTTATATCTTCTACTGTAAACATTTGTAGATCTATTGAAGATTGCATTAAGTTTTGAAGAGAAATTAAGGCACTTGTTACATAACGGTTTGGTTTCATCTCTTTGCTACCATAAGCATTCCTAGAATTCTTACCTTGATCAACTTCACCTTCCCAAGAACCTGAAATACCTCCCTCATTTGTTGGAAACTTTAAATTCCCAGTTAAACCAGATAAAAAGCGAGCACCTAATCTTTCTAAAATTGGCTCAGGTCTTAAAAATTCTATTGGCGACTCTAATTGTGTATCAACTAAATTCCCCCCATAATCTCCATTATCTTTAGTTACTGTTTGACCAGCACTTCCTGATCTTTGTTCTTTTAAAAAATCAGTTGGTACAGCTAAACCTGAAATAGTAATATTAGCTTCTTGTGCTCTTCTTTGGGTTTCTTCATGTATCTCCTTCTCAACACCGTCTAAAATACCATTCGGTAATTGAGAACGAATCGCTTTGTGAAGATCATATTTTGACCTCATTTTAATTCTCTCTCTTTCCTCTGATTGACCCAAACCTATACCTGAAGTAAGTGGCTGTGTCTCACCAGCTTCACGCAACTCATTTTCCCAAATGATTTTTGCGCGTTTGATTCCAGGATCCATAGCATCCATTTGACTTTGTAAATCATCAAAACGTGTTGCTTCTGTTTCGTTTAATTCTCTCTTTTCACTTTGAGCTGTTTTTACCATGTCTTGTTGCTCATTATACAACTCAGCACGCTCTTCTAATAATTGTTTATACTTCCTCATGTTTAAACTTATTGCTATTAATAATTAATTGTGCTTCACGCACTGTTCTTCTTGTTTTTATTGAGTTTTGATTCTCCTTTTGTAAATCAAAGCTTCTCTTAGCTACCGAAGTGTCTTGATACGCTGGAAAAGTAACTGGAGCAACATCATAAAGCTTCTCAAACTTTTTAATTTGACGAATGTCTAAATCATCATCCTGTTCAATCCAAATCACTTCTTTTACCTTAAACTGAAATGAAGATTCAGATACATCTCCAGCTATAATTGCATCCTCTAAATCCAATGCATAACTCCTATTAGGTGTAGTGTAACGATATTTCAACCCCGCATCATCAACCCATATTTCAAGCGTACCCGATGCTGTTCTACCCAGTATATGATTAGGGTTATGGTTTAATAAACAGCGTACATCATCATTCAATACATCATCAAATGCTCCTGGTAATATTTCTTCATAAAACCAACCTCCTATTTTAGTACGTTTATTAAATAAAGCCGCAGTTCCTTCAATTACTGAAGGGTTTTTAGCATCTCCTTCCTCTCTTTTTTCAACGGATATTGGAGCTACAAAAAATCTACTTTCAGACTCTGGTATAGTATGCTTATTCATTTTCTTTAGTTTTTTGTTTTAATTCATTCAATTTTGCTTCGATAAGCTCTAAGGTTTGAGCATTAACAGGCGTTAAAGGAGCGTCTAATCCATCAATAGGATTTAATTCCAACAATCCACGAACCTCATTACGGGTCATTGATCCACAAAAAATCAACTTAGAAAAATAATCTGCCTGAGTAGTTTTATCTGATTGCAACAACGAGTTGTGATTGAAATAAAAATAGTAGCCACCTTCAACTTCTTTTTTAGTAAGTAACTTTGTATCATATTCTGCTTTAAATGCCTTTATCCAAGGCAAAATAGAATCTGATACATGAGCAATTTCTTGATGTTCTATATTTGAAAACGTAGCATTATCGAGGCTTTTTAGTTTGTGAGGCGGTATATTTAACCATCTTGCAACTTCAACAACTCCTTGCTTATGAGTTACTAAAAATTGTGATTCTTGGGGCGTTAGCTTTATATGCTGAAATGAACCCATTTCATCCAATACTGCTACTTTAAATTTATCCTTACTAGATAAACGAGTTGACAGCCCATTTGCATATCTGATTTTAGCATCTCCATCCATAGGCTTGGCTGTGGTTACAACTCCAATACCCTCTCCTTTACTTTCATAATACTCTGAAGCATATTCTTGCGCATTTAAATTAACACCCAAACTCATTGCTGCCATTGTTACGACTCCAATACCTACTATACCATTTGTAGTAAACCCTAGTACATGAATAATATCATCTGAATCATACAATTCACCGTCAATTTTATACACCAAACCTTTTCCACTATCTAAAACCTGAACAGTTTTCTTTTGTTGATCTATAAACTCTATTGAGGTAGTTCGTTGAGTAGTTTCATCTTTTACTTTAATAGCATATGCATTACCTTTAAGAATTGCACTCAAAAGCATTACTTTATCAAAAGTATATGCTGTCATATAGCTATTAGGCTTTTTTGACACTAGATAACTTAAAGAATGATTATCTATTTTTTTTCGGCTTCCATCTGTTTTTCTATATATAGACTTCGGTAGTTTTGCATAATCATTGCAAAGAATATTAACACCGTTATAAAATGCAGATAATGTTAAGGCTGTATTTGAATTGATTGGTTTACCACTTTTTGTAGCACCACCAAACAAATTAAAGAAACCACCTGAACTAACAGGTTGATTTCTTTTTTCTGAAAAAGCTAAATCTAAGGAATCGAATAACATACTTTTACATTCTAGGATGTAAAGATGCTATGAGCAGTTTTCTAAATTGGGTATATTTTATACCCTTTTTTATTTTTTATTGAAAAAACTTTTGAAAATTAGAAAACCGAAATATAACTCCACCAATAAAAGCATACAGACAAGTACAATCCTTACTGGATGTTTAAACACTTCTAACTCTAAAAGTAGTGAAGTTAGAAACATAGAACTAAACGTTGCCAAAACCACTACTAAAATTTGTAAATCTTTATACTTCGTCATGCTTAACTTTTATATCTTGTAAATACTTATTTATTACTCTATTAACCCTATGCTCAGACAAACCCGTTTTTTCAGCAATTACTCCCACACGGTTATCATGGGACGTCAAAAACAAATCTATTATAATTGCCGTTTTTTCATTTTCTAACATATCTATATTTTTACATATTTATTTTTAATTTGACGGAATGAACCCCAATCACTATACCTATACTCACCAAAAATTAAATAATAAAGTTCATTCGTTAAATCAAATGCCTTTTTTTGGGTTTTACAAAGCCCAACTATTTTAAAGTAATATTCAATAAAACCTTTAGTGGTCGCTAATCGCTTTGCAACATCAAAAGACATTGCTTTTATATTCATTTCTTGACTTAAATGTAATTGCATTTGCACCGAGTTCATAATATATTCTTTGAGGTGTTTATTTTTTTATTTAATTATCTACTGTTTTAATGGTTATACCTTATTAGTATAATGGTTTTCACTTATGCAATACTGCTGGTTTATACCATAACAACTATAGGTATTACATCTATTTTAATTATCTTTTTGTTTTACAATATTTGCATTATATTTAATCTATTCTGTGTATTAACAAAAATCTTCATATATTTTTATGCCCCCCACGGTAAAAAAGTTAGTACACAGTTTTTCTATTTATTTAGGATTTGTAGGGACTCTTAAATATACTCTTGGTTAGCTAACTTGTTTATTCAAATTTCTACACTTTTGTTTTATTTTGTTTTTATTATTTTTACTTTATGAAAAATAGCTATGATCAACTTAATATCGAATATGTAGAAACTAAAAACGTTTCTTCTTTTGTCTTGTACACAACTGTTATTTTAATTTTAATTTTCATATTCATACCATTAGCAGAATTAATTGATGTATTAGATTATAATTATGCTGCTCCAAATAAAGTACATACTTGTCTTACTGGATGGCCGTGGCCTTATGAACCTTTACAATTTAAATCACTTACAAAACCAAATTAACTACTGTTTTACTATTACTTTCTTCAATTCAACTTTTTTTAAATATTTACAAATGAAATAACCGCTAACTCCATTTAAAAAAACAACCTCGATTCCATTAATATTTTTAAAGCTATCAGAAAGACACTCAATTTTTTTGTCTTTGTATTTTGGGAAATTTGCTTCTCCGCAAGAGTGCATTATTACTTTATCCCCTTTTTTAATATTTTTCATATTCGTTTAATTACTATTATTTTAGTTTCGCTATTTTTGCTTTATGCTAGTCTTATTAATTTTCTTTCTTTTTTTTTCTATTTATCTATTTTTCTCTTACCATTATGAATGGAGGCACGATAAAAAACATTGGCATAAAGAAATTCCATATTCAAAACTCGAAAAGACACTAGGAAAAATATTCTCAATTATTATTTTTATTTGCTCCTTATTTTATATGATTAAGTTATTATAACTACTGTTTATTATAAATCTCCGTGTAATTCCAACATCTTCATTAGTCTAAACTGTTCTTTGGCCGGCACATCTCGAGAATATTTTTTTACTTCGTTTTCATTCAAATCATTTACTTCATCGCTACCACATTCAGGACATAAATCCTCATAATCATAAATGTGATTGCACTTTTGACATTTATTATAACTACCCATAAATTCCATAATCGTTCAGTTTTTATGTTAATATTTACATTTTGCTGTAGCTGAAATGCTACAGTTATTTTTATAGTCCAGCAATTAATTCAGCAAACTGTTCTGGATCATCGATTGTTTCCCAAAGTTTTTTAAGTTCTTCTGTTTTTACTTTAAGTGCATCTTCAAGTTTTTTAACATTTTGTGGTTTAGCTGATTCAACACCTGATTTAAAAGCTTTTTCTGCGATTTTTTGGTAAGTTGGTAAACCTTTATAATGCTTTTCAGAATATTGCTTTGCGTTCATAATTTCTACTGTTTTTTTAATTCTTATATTATCTTTCATTTAATCTGGTCTTTTCTTTGTAAGGTTATTTACTTATTTACGTCTATTAAAATCCTAAGAATAGCATCACGTAAATTCTTGGGGATTTTAAGGGGGATAAAGACTGCTGATTTTGGCAGTCTTTATTATTACTGTTTTTGAGGTTCGTAATTTGCTTCTAGAATTTCATTGACTGATTTAATATCCTCTTCCGTTAGAAAATCTTTCTCTTCCATTATAACTTCTGCCACTGGTCTATATCTTACACCTCTTGTTGTATTATAAGATTCATAAACGGTGTAATCCTCAATCCAAAAATGGTTGTGATTATGACTTTTATCTAATTTTCTTTTATTACTCATTATAATTACTGTTTATTATAAATCTCCGTGTAATTCCAACATCTTCATTAGTCTAAACTGTTCTTTGGCCGGCACATCTCGAGAATATTTTTTTACTTCGTTTTCATTCAAATCATTTACTTCATCGCTACCACATTCAGGACATAAATCCTCATAATCATAAATGTGATTGCACTTTTGACATTTATTATAACTACCCATAAATTCCATAATCGTTCAGTTTTTATGTTAATATTTACATTTTGCTGTAGCTGAAATGCTACTGTTTATTTATCGTCATATTATAACCATTCATCTATACTTTTAATTCACTTAAACTAATTTCTAAAAGTTTAATACCTTTATTAAATAAATTTGTGGTATGTTTTAAAATTTGAGATATATAATTATAATTCCCCTTAATTATTTTAATTGATTATAAGTTTACCCCTAAAACTTATAATCAATTCTTTTTACTACTGTTTTACTTTGTGTATATATGCTTATGAAAAAGATTCGAGATTTCATTTTTTTAATTCTTCTAGCACCTTTCCTTCCCTTTTTCGATTTATTTCACGGCTTCCAAGAAAACCCAAAGGGTATTTTATTTTTTTTGATAATACTTGGTTTATTATTTATTACGGCTTACTTTATAACTTAATAATCTACAGATTTAATGTGTTTACAATTAATTCTAGTGGTATTTCTTCAGTAACTCTAAAATGGAAACCTTGTCTACCAGCTTTTATAATTTTACCTAATTGAAATACATAGTACTCAATACCTTTTTCAGCTCCCCATTCTTGTTTCCCTGTACTTTTTTCCAATCCTAACAACTCAATTACAAATTGTGGACGATCTTTAGCATATCCATTTGAAAAAGTAATTGTATCTACAATTGGTAAATAAGTTTCTCCTTTAATTACTTGAGGGAATAGATGCCAAAACCTTTTATCCCAAAATGGTTTTATCTCTCGATACTCTTGTTTTTTCTCTCCATTAAGTATCATTTCAAACCATTTTCTTTTTAAATTCAGATGTATTGTATTATCGGTCATACTACTGTTTTAATGGTTATACCCTATTAGTATAATGGTTTTCACTTATTCAAAACTGTTGGTTTATACCATAACAACTATAGGTATTACACCTATTTTAATTATCTTTTTGTTTTACAATATTTGCATTGTATTTATTCTGTGTATTAACAAGTTTTCATAAATTTTTAACTTCACACAGGTTAAAAAAGTTAATACACAGTTTTTTGTGTTTATTTAGAATTTAGGGATTCTTAAATACATTCTTAGTTAGCTAGTCTTAATAAATTAGCTAACTTTTTTATTCAAATTTCTACTCTTTTAATAATTTATGTTTTGCTTTTGCTAACTGAATAACATTCTGCATCTGTTCAGTCGACAAATTCCATTCTCTCATCTCTTCAATCCACTTTTCAGCTAGTGCCTCTTCTTTAGTTGATATTATTACTTTTTGCCTTGGAGACGGTGGTGGATTTCTATTTGAACGAGAAACCTTTGGTTTTGATTTATGATAAACTTCCATGTTATAATAACCTTCTTTTAATATTTTATAATTTGATATTGTTTCTCTTAATTTATTTATCCGAATGTAATTTCTTCATCAGGATTATTGTATTTACTCTCTTTTACCTCTTCTATAGTCATAGTTCCTGCTATCGCCATAATAGAAGCTATGATTCCATCAATTCTAGTGGTAGATTTTGATTTATCTAACCTCACATTTTCATTAGTATCATAAATCGGAACACAACCTGAAAGCATCCATTTTAATATTGGGTTGTTTCCTACTCTCAACTTTTCACTCATAATCAATCTCATTAATTCTTTTGTTGGACTTGTATAATTCATGAGCGTTTGTGTAAATGGTGATAACTCTATATTTTCATTCATAAAATTTTGAACTAATACGCCACTAAACTTTCTATCATACTCAACATGCTTTGTTTTATGCTGATAGTATTGCTTTACCACTATCTTTTCAACCTCTGAATAATCAACCATATTTCCTTCTGTTGCTATCAAATAAGTATCATTATCATTTACCGCATTTTCTCGCTTCATTGATGCCCAATAACGATAAGGTACTCCGTCTTCTTTACTTCTTTTATCAATCGTTTCTTTTGGGCAAAAGCACCATACTTTTAAATCTCTTATACCTTCTTCATCAGGCTCAGAAATCATTGCATAAGCAGTTATATCAGTGGTTGCTGAAAGGTCTAATCCTCCACAATTACCATACGTTGTGAAATTTTCTTCTTTAATCGGTTTTTGACATTTATCCCAATACTCTGCATCTATCCAAACCGTAGGTGCATCAACCCACATATTCAAATGCTTGGTTTTAAAATTTGGAATCTTTGATGGTTGGTTCTTTGCTTTTTTATATTCACCTAATAAAAATTCCATAGACACGGTTACTCCTAAATTTGGATTTGCTTTTACCCAGGTACTTGAATCTTCCCAATCATCACCTTCATCTAAATCATGAATCATTATTAAAAAACTATCATCTTGATCAATACCTTCTAAAATTCGCTCACAACTTTCTTCAAATTTTTTGCAAACTCCATGAACATTGAATCCTGCAGTTGTAATTGTTTTAGTTAACGGTTGTTTTCTTGATGCTGATGAGCTTTCTAAATTCTCTTTTACTGAATCATCTTTATGCGCATGATATTCATCAATAATTGTGCGATGTGAATTAATTCCATCCTGTGTTTTTGAATCTCCTCCTAATGGTTTCATAAAAGAATTAGTTGGTAAAAACTTGATTTCTTTTTGATACACTCGGAAGCCTATTTGTTGTAATACACTTGATTTCTGAATAAACTCTGAGGCTTGACCAAAACAAAGTTTTGCCTGTTCTTCCTTGGTAGCTCCGATGTAAACCTCTGCTCCTTGCTCTAAATCAAAAGACATTGCAAACAGTCCATCACCAGCTTCTACAGCTGTTTTACCATTTTTCTTTGCTACTTTCTCATACGTGTTTTTAATTAACCTTACTGGCTCGCCAAACTCATTATACTTTTGCCAACCGTAAATGTTATATAACATAAATTGTTGATGTGGGGCCAGCATAAACTTTTTACCTGCTGATTTTCCTTTTGTATGAACTAAAAATGTTTCAAAGAAATTGATTGGCGCAAAACCTTTTTTATGATCTAACCAATATCCTTTTTTATTGGCTTCATCAAGTAAATTGAAGAAACGTTTTATAGCTAGTTTTATCTTTCTACCTGTAATTATTTTACCATTTTCAACATCATATGCATATTGAAAAGGAATAGAGTTTTTTATTTCTTCAGGTACTCTCATTATGCTCCGTACATTTTATTAACTATTGATGTAAATAAATCTAATTGACCATCAGGCTTTTCTTCAGATTTCAATTTCTGGCGGTCTTTAATACTCAACCCAAAATGAGAAGACACTTCGTCCAAGTGTTTATCTGCTTTTTCAATAACACTAACATGGCCCGATACATTTGTAGCTCCTGATTCAAACTTCTGAACTAGTCCTCCATTATATCCCTTCTCATTTACGGCTTTAATTGCCTGACACCTTGCATCCATCCAAAAAGCTGCTTTTTGCAAATGAGTTAAATCTAACTTAGAAAACTGCTTGGTTTTTAAAAACTCATTACCAAACCAATACCACCACATCACTTGATTATCATTCAATCCTGAAGCACTTGGAGGTTTTGGCAAATCTTTCAAAACCTCATACAACTCTTGCGCTTCTTTTGGCAATTCAACCACTTTGCCTTTTCCTAAATTGTTGTGTTTAACTTCCATTTTTACTTTGTTATTTTATACCCCCCCTATCTAAAAATTACCGTGAGTAAAATTCTATCTTGTAGGCGATGTACAGCGGATAATCCCTTTAGAGATTTAACCCCATACCCCTACTTTTCTTTATATCCGTGGGCTTCTTTTCCTGATTTACTATTATGACATTTACTACACAATGGTTGCGTATTATCTGTTGAGTACACCGCGCCACCATCTTCAATACGTATGATATGATCTAGCACCTTTGCCTCCACTACTAAACCTTTATCATTACACTTCCTACACAAAGGCTCATCTTGCAACATTTGCTTTCTAAAATTACGCCACCTTCTACCATTATATATCTTTGAATTATCTACCTTACGAGCGTGAACAACTCGTGCTTCTTGCCATGGTTTTCTTTTTGCTGTTGGTTTAGTTGGCATTATAAAAAGCTTTGTTCATTAGTACTAAAACCATCAACATACTTGGTTTTATCTTCTATGTAGCGTAACCCAACATTACCTAATGAACCGTTACGATTCTTCTCTACAATCAAGGCTGCATTTTCATCACCAATTAAACCTAACTCATCATATAAATCAGCATAACTATCACGATCGTACCCGTAATAATCAGGGCGGTATAACATTCCAATTACATCAGCCGCTTCTTCAATGGCACTCGCTTCTTTTAAATGATATTTCTTTGGTAAATGATACTTACTTTTTCGAACCTCTCTACTTATTTGACTTAATGCTATTACAGCAATATCTAACTCTTTTGCTAGGTTTTTACACTCTCTTGCTGCTTCTCCAACATTGATACGCAACTCCTTATCTCCTGAAAACATTTGTATAAAATCAATCACTAATAACTTTATACCATGTTTTCTTTTTAATGATCTTGCTTTACGTTTCATTTCAGCAACAGTTAATGCAGGCTTATCATCAATATGCATTGGTAAGTCTTTCATTTTATCAACTACCGTGTACAACGAATCAAAGTACTCAAGCTTTTCAAATCCTTTACGCATTAACTGATTCATATGAAAGTTTGATTCTACCGCCACTCCTCTAATTGCCAACTGCTTTACACTCATTTCCATACTAAACATTCCCACAGGTAAATCAGCCTTAGCACACGCCAACATAGAACACATAACAAAGGCAGTTTTACCCATTCCGCTATCAGCTCCAATAACAATAAAATCTTGTGGTTGCCATCCTGAAAAATGATTGTCTAAAGGAGTTAATCCAGTTGGTACTCCTGTTACTTCTCCGTTATTATTGGTTAATCTTTCTACATGTGCAGGTATATTTTCAATAGCTTCCTTCCAAGTTTCTGAAGAAGAATCACTACTAATTGAATCATCAACAAGCGATAATGAACTACCTAAACTCTCTAATAAATCAGTTGGTGAAACCTCATTGTCATAAGCTCTTTTTAATGTTTCATTAGCTATTTCAATGATTTTACGTTTCACATACTTCTCTACCAAAATACCCACATGAGCAAGTATATGAGCCGTAGATGCTACTTTTTGAGTAAGCTCTATTAACAGCATTACTCCCTTTTCTTTTAACTCGCCTAGCTTTTTTAATTGCTCTGCTACTGTTTGAATATCAATTGGGTAGTTAACATCAAAAAGTTGCTTTATAGCCTTGTAAATACTTTTATGCTCAGGCAAATAAAATAGTTCAGTTTTTAAATGATCAACCACCAACTCCATTGCTTTACCGTCAATTAGCAATGCTCCTAAAACTGTTTGCTCTAATTCAATAGCCTGCGGTGGAACGATGCCTGTTTTATTTTCAATTACATTCATAATTAGCCTATTCTTTTGCGTTTGATTGTTGGTTGCTCATTGTTTTTAATTACAGTAAAACTTCCTTTCCAACTAAATTTTAATCTTTTTAAACGACCCATTAATTTTTTTACTGAGTATTCAATTTCTTCCTCTTCAACTTTGATTTCAAAAAACTCTAAAAACTTCTCAAAATCTGGAATATCTTTTTTGTTTTGCATTTCCCAAATTTCAACTTCAGATGGAGCATTTTTATACAAAAAATGGTAGGCAGAAAAATCTATATATATATGATTATTGGTTAGTTGATTATGATACGTCGACGGATTCGTCGAACCTTTTTCAACATTCTCAGTATTAACAATGGGTGTAGCCGTTTTTTGAGGTTCGTCGGATTTGTCGAACCTTGTCGACGGATTCGTCGAACCTTGGCGAGGTTCGTTATTTTTGTCGAACCTTAAAAGCTTCTTTCCTTTGGTTGATAATCGCACATAATTATGTTGATTTCTACCCACTTTTATTTGCTCAATTAATCCTTTCTTTTTTAACTCTAAAAAACAACGATATGCTTTATTTGAAGTAGAAAAAACTAGTGGTAATTCTTCTGATATTTTCTCAAAAGTGATATTGTAATACACCTCTTTTTCATGAATTATTGAAGTTGCCCAGGTACTCAATTTAGCCAAAAATTCCAATTGCGCGCCCTGAAATAAATTAAGTTTGTGCTTTACACACAATGGCTGATTTACTATGATTAAATATTCCATTACACTACCTTTTTACAAAATTTACACTCCTCTAACCCTTCAAAAAAACCAACGCGCTCACATAACTTAGTACCCTTACACTTTGGTTTTGGATATTGTTTTTTAACCTTGCAATACTGTTTATTTACCACAACTTGTTTCTTTTACTTTACAGCATAACACCATAAATTAGTTAATTTCTTTTCTTAATTATTGACATAAAAAAACACCTTGTAAAAGGTGTTTTGTGGTAAGTAATTTGTTTTAATATTAGTTTTAAGAAACGTAGGGCAGGTAATAAACACATTCGTCTCGATATAGAAGAAATGCCCCATGTTTTTATATATTGTTATGCAAATTTTTTAGTACCAATCATTTTCATCCTCATCATCTTCTTCATCGTCATTTTCGATAGGTATCAAATTAAAGTCATGAAGTTCTTCTTCACTTAAAAAGTCAATAAAACTTTGGTCTATAACTTCTTTTTCTAACTTAATTTTAGTTTTAATTTGGTTTTCACTATTGTAAAATGAAATGTTCAAGGTTATTAGAATCTCTAAAAACTCATTATTCAAAATAGTTTTGTCATCTTCAAAATTTAGCCAATTATTTTTTATAGCTTCATAAATTAGTAACCAATTTTCTCCAGTACTATTTGAAGTTTGTAATTGGTCTTTTATTAATTTGATTTTGGGTTTTCTCCCGTCATATAAATTTTTATTAATTAAATCTAGACATAGTATTTTAGATATCGAATCCTTACTTTCTAAAACTAATTCTAAAACTTGTTTATCACATTTTATTTTAAAAGAAATGAATATCCATAAACACCAAGATACCTCAAAAGAATGATTAAGTATTATATGTTCTTTTACTATTGTAGTTAATACATTTTTTATTTTGAGCTTTGATTTATTATCAAGAAAAACCTCGTAAATCAAAATTATCTCAAATATTAAAGCAATAACACTGGTATCAATAATTAAGGTTTGCAATAAGAAATTTAAAAATATTCCCCATTCTTTATTCTTGATTTCTACATCTCCAACTTTGAAACGTTTTAAAGCATAATGAATTATCCAAGCTGAATTTTTCTTGTTAGAATTAATTGTCTGATGTAAAATATTAAAAAAATTTCTTAGCTCAAATTTATCTGAATTTACAAATTTGTATCTATCAAAATGGACAGACCATAATTCAATGTATTGGAAAGGTAAATTATTAATACTTACTTTACTTTCATTTGTCTCTAATTGAAATTCAAAGAGTACTTGCTGTATGATTTTCAGAGCATTTTCAGCATCATTTCTAGTATCAAAGTATAGATAATAGTCATCATAGTACCTTGTTCCTGAATGATTTACTTCCTTTAATCGTTTACTTATTTCAAAATCAATTCTGTTCCCTATAATTTCTGCTAAAATAAAAGAAACATCTGGACCTATAGGAAGACCAATACTCTGTCGGTCATTACAATTCCTAATTAAGTTATCTATTAAATCGGCAGACTCATATTCTTTAGCACCAATATTGTGTACATCCAATAGTTTTTTCCATTTTACTTTATCCGTTGCTGATATTTTAAATAATTTCTTAGCTTTTTCTTTACCTAATATAGCCCAAGGAATTGAATGAGTATAAATTGTTGAATAAAATTGAGAAATATCTAATCTTAATTCAATTTTTTTGTCAAAAGATTTCTCTATTAATTCGAATTTAAAATTACTCCAAGAATTACTTTTGGTTCTTACTGCTCTTTTAGCTCCTAATTCTATTGGTGTACTTTCAGAATAGTAGCTTAATTTATATGTTTTTCTTAATAAATCCCAATTATCTATAATTGCTATTGAAAGGTCTAGATATTGTTTTGGGTTAGGTATAGCAAGCTTTCTTCTAGAATATTGTCCTTTTGATATACTAAATATAGCAAGTTGAGAACTTGAATATTTACCATACTCCTCTCGATATCTTTTTCTAGCTTGTGTTTTACTTTCTCCAGTTTTTTGTTTCTTTTCTTTTTTTATTATTTTATTCCATCTCCTACTAATAACATAATGTTTTTCTGCGAATTGTTTTGTTTCAAAAGGAGGAGGTAATTCTTTTGGAAAGTATCCTTTTTCTAATAACTTTTTTAAATTCATTAAGAAATTTTTTGATTTTTAATAACAGAATTATCTATAAGCAGTTGTGTAGCTCAGTAGTTAATCTTAAAAGCACACACAGTATTGCAAATCCCTAGGAAATTTCTAAAATAGGCGAGAACAAGCAATTACTTGTAGCAATTGTTAGCAACAGTTTAAGTTTTAATTCCAGCTTTATTAGCTTTAATTATTAAATAATTTATAAAAGCACTCGAAGAAACTAAAATGTATTTAGCATCTTCAAAATCACAAGTTGATTCCTCTGTCAAAGCGTGTCTTATTCCATCTGCATCACTCGTATATCCATAAATCTGTTTAAATCCACGTTCTAATGAAGGATGTAAATTTATCTTACCTTTTATTTTATTCAAGGCTCCACCAAGACTATCTTTATCATTATTAGAAATCACTTTCGCAAGTGATTCTACCGCGGAAATTGACTCTTTGATTGAGTTTCTATAATCAGGTGTATTTCTATCCGCCATTTTTCTTAAAGCTGTCTCTAAATGTATTTTAACACCAGTTAATACAGAATTTCCAGTATTGGATATTGCAGAATCTATTTCAGTTATTTCAGATTCAGATGTAATAGGTGCTATAATTCCATTTACAAACCTGTATCCTGATATTTCTTTTTCTAGAATCCCATTGCAGAAGTTAATGAAATTATAACTATTTGTGGGTGATTTTGTTTTAGATACAAATTCTATAAAATCGTAAACTTCGAACCATTCCCAATTGAAAAACCATTCTCTAATTTGAGCTTTAATTTCAGCTGTCCGACTATCTAAAGTGTCAAGTGGAAGTTTAAAAAAATTATGCCATAAGTTTCTCAAAAATTCGTTGTAATATGAGTTATAAATCCATTGTTGATTAACATTGTCTAAATAGTAAATTTGAAAACCATTCCATAAACCATTTCGCAAGTCGTTATCAATATAATCTAATTGAATTGTGTCCTTTGCTTTTATAACTCCTATTCTTTCTGAAAATTTCATTTGGCTAATTCTAATTGTTGCTAACGACTTATATAGATAATAAAGCTCTCGTTTATCCGAATATTCTTCTGAATAAAAGGAACTTTTCCTTTTTATCTTTATATGTTAAGTTGTTTTTTTAACAAATATAACTTTTACAATTAATTATTTAAAGACAACAACAACCTTTTATTTCATTTTTATACCAAACAAAAAGTTGTTGTTATTCTTAAATTTTACTTACCACAATTATGTCAAAGAACTTTTCGGTTTAATTGGTACCGAAAACCATTATTTTATGTTGGCTTTTCTTTTCAGGCATCCGCATTATTGAAATACGGACACCTTGAAAAAAGAAAATCTAACTAAACAACATACTACTAAATTGTATTTTCTATAACCTCTTGAGTAGCCTCTACTACTTCTTGAAACATTGCCAGAATATCATTCGTCCAGAACTCACTTTTAAAATTATATTCTCGCTCATCTTCTAGCTTATTTTTTACTTGTTTAATTAATTCTTTTCCCATTTTTAAAATCTTTAAAAAAAAGACGGAAAGCATAAAAACCGCCTTGTTAACAAACCTTATCATTCTGTAAAATGAAAAACTATGCTTTTTTAACCTCTCTTTATGTACCCTACCACATGTAAGAGAGCAAATCAACTAACCAAATTTTATTCATTAGAAAAAGTGTATGTTTTATTCTTTTTATTAGTGTCATTTAAAAAACATATAAGGTCATATTTAGTAATAAGTACACTCTTTCCTTTTTTTGTTGAGTTTAGATAATACCTTTGTTGGCAACCTCTTTTAACAACACCTTCTGTAACCCAATATCTTATGGATTTTTCATTAACCTCACAGAATTTCGAAGCCTGACTAACTGTAAAAAAAGTTTCTTTACTTTGTTGCTCATGGTATGTGTTTATAGCAATCCTGTTGATGTTTTCTAATAGTGTGTTTAACTCGTCTTTTCCTATTATCAAGGTACTCTCCATATTTTTTAATTTTTATGAATTTTTTTTAACTTCTTTATATTTTTTACCTATTTTAAAAAACCTACTAACCCCAAGCCTCTTAGCTCTTGTAATATTTGTGAGTTATAAGCAATACCTATTTCTTGTAAAAAAGCCTTGCCTGTAATGTTTAACGATTTCATACTTTTCTTCTAACTTTTTTAACTTTTACTACCCTCATTCTGTTAGGCCTTCTCATTACATCATACTCAGCAGTAAAAAACATACTACATTGAATGGTTAACAAAAACACCGCTATAAATTGTTTTGGATCACCGAATGCTAAAACAAACTCACGGGTAATACCTGCAATACTCTTTACCTTTAATTTTTTTCGAATGTTGCGAGCATGGGTATGTACCGTGCTTTCGGCAACAAATAATACGCTAGCAATTTCTTTTTCAGAGTACTCGCTGGCAATTAAATGCGCCACTTTCTTTTCTTGTTTGGTTAGATTCATATTCTTTTAAAATTTTTTCTTTTTGCTCCTCAAAACCACTTGCTTTATAAGCAGCTGCTATACGGCTGGCACACTCAATAATTTTTGCATCTCCTTTTTCTTTACCAGACACTACCCTACCAACCCAGGTATAACTTTTATATCCAAAAGTTTCGCTAATATGTTTTAAAACACCACGCGGTAAACTTTCCTTTAACTCTGTACTCCCCATATAATTATCCTATATTTATGGTATTTTAACTATACTACATTGTATTCTTGTCGTATTTACTTACTTTTGAATAGTTAAGTGTAGTACATTACAAACATACATTAAAAACATGTATAATACATTATTTTAATATATTATATATTTATTTAATGCATTTTATACATAGATAATATTTATATCATGGAGAAAGAATTAATACAACGGCTAGATGAAGCTATTGCATTTTTGAAAGGGCAAAGAGTTATTAAGACAACTAAAAACATTGCCGAAAAAATGGATATGAATATTAATACAATCTATCAGGCTATCCGAGGAAATGAAAAATATCTAACTCATAGTTTCTTAAAAAAGTTCACACATGCTTTTTCATTGATTTCTTTTGAATGGCTTTCTTCTGGAGAAGGCTCAATGGTGATTAAAGAAAATAACTTCTCTTCAAAAAATGATATAACTACAATAAACGATAAAGTTGAAGAACATAATACCAACTTTAATTCCCTTCCAATCGAAGAAAAGCTAAATTTACTTTACACAAAGCTTGAAAAAATTGAAAAAGAAAACACCGAGAAAATTGATACTGTTTCAGGTGCCTTAGCTAGTTTATTACTTAGTGTAGATGAAATTTCAGATAAAATGAAAAAAATGGATGGGGAGTAAATTAAATTAAGAATTTTCGTTTTTTTCCTCTTTTTCCGTTATAATAGTACCAAATATATTATTTCTAAATCATTAAATTGACTATTGACAAACGATTTTTACAATAAAGTATATCTCTTATTACAAAATCTTGGACATAAAAAAACACCTAAAAAAAGGTGTTTTATAGTGAGTTTATATTTTTTTAACGTTGTTGTATAAGAATAATAGCGGATTTTATACACTAATTTTTCGGTTAAACACAGACCTTTATTTATATTCATTTACTATGGTTTTAGCGACTAAACCGCTATTTTTATATACGTTGTTACCCAACGTTTTTTTTATTCCATTCTGTTTAATAAATCAACTAAACTTAATCCTAAAGCATAAGCCAAATTAACAGGAACTGCATTTCCGATTTGTTTATATTGTTGTCCTTTTGCTCCTTGGAATTTCCAATTGTCTGGAAATGTTTGAATTCTAGCACTTTCTCTAACTGTTAATGGTCTTGTTTCTGTTGGATGACATCTTTCAGTTTGTTTCATTGCAGGTGAACAAACTATGGTTAAGGAAGGTGTTTTCATAGATAATCTTCTTGCTAGTCCAGTTTTTCCTCCTCCAAGAAAGTAACTTCCAGCCATATATTCTCTTTGTAATTCGTCAGATAAATCTCTCCAATAACCACCTTCAGGAACTTCTGCCATTATTTCTTTTTTCCTTTGAGGATATGCAACACCTTCACTTTTAGGAACATTCTTGTCAAATAATTCTCCTTTTTTAAATGCGTCAGCAACAGTTAAAACTCTAGTGTATTTTTCTGGAAATTTAAATTCAGAAACGTGTTTTGCTAAATCATTTCTTATTCCAACAAGTATTAATCTTTCTCTTTTTTGTGGTACTTTGTAATACATTGCCTTTAAAACCGTTGGTTCAATTAATGTATACCCAATATCTTTAATAGATTGTTTTATTACTTCAAGAGTTTTTCCTTTGTCGTGGGTAAATAAACCTTTAACATTTTCGCCAATAAATACTTTTGGTTGAACTTCATTAATACATCTTGCAAAGTCAAAAAAGAGTGTTCCTCTTGTATCTTCAAATCCTCTTTTTTTTCCAGCACTAGAAAACGCTTGACAAGGAAATCCACCAGTTACAATATCTACTTTGTTTTTATATTCTGAAAAATCTACATTTTGAATATCATCTTCCAAAACATTCCATTTTGGACGATTATATCTTAAAGTGTTACAAGCATTTTTTTCAAATTCATTTAATAAAACGTGTTCAATACCTGCTTTTTCCATTCCAATAGCCATTCCGCCAGCACCAGCAAATAATTCAATTGAAGTAAAATCTCTTTTAGGTTTTATCTTTATAAATTCATTCCATTTAGAATTGAATACCTCATTTGCAATATCGAATTTTAACAAACTTTCTTTGTCGTATTTTTTTACTCCATTTAATTTTACAGGAATTAGTTTTCCGTTATTTGCCCAAGTATTTAAACGATGTAATGGTACATTAAGTAAATTACTTACCTCATATTCATCTAACAATGCCATAGAATTAAAATTTTAAACCTTTAAAGCCTTCATACTTCTCAAATGAAAGAAGATATAAACTTGTTAGTAAATCAGGCGATAAATTAGTTAATTCTTCAAATACTGTGTTTTCTTTGTTTTTTGTTTTAAGACTATCTACAGTATCTTTTATTACTGTTGGTAGAATAGAACATAGTTTTTGAAAGGCAAGTTTATCTTTAGTTACTATTTCATAAAATTTGTCAATAGAAACCCTTCTGATATTTTCTATTGGTTTTTGTTTTTCTCCATCTATCGTAACAACCCAAGGAATGTTTTGACTTTTTTTAGCAATAATTTCAACTAGAAAACATTGTGCATCACTATCAGCAATTACAACTCCTTGCATTTTCATATAAGTTTTTGCACCAGAAGATGAATTCATTGTGTTATGCTTATTTTTCATTTCCACAAAGATTTTTTCTTTGGGGTTTTGAATATCATACCCTTTTTTAGGAACTTGCCAATCTTTCGAGAAATATTTGAATATGTTTTGATGAAAATAACCTATCAAGTTTGAATTTGTTTTATCTAGTTGTCTTAGGACTTCAAATTCAATAGTTTCTTTATATGACTGGTCGTAGACTATTGTATCAAAAGTTAATTTCACTGGGTCTATTAAGTTTTTGTTGAATTTCTTCAAATCCATTTCACAACTGTATGCTTTTACAGTTTCAAGTACGTGATTATACAGGTCTGTGTCAGATATAAATCCTAAGTTATATTGTTTCATTTCTGTCTTCTTTTTGAGACCTACAAATTTAGTTATAAAATTTATGATTGTTTTGAACACGGAAGTTTTTTTCAAATATTGGGTAACGTTTTGTGTATGATTAGTTGCGATTTTTTTCCAAATGTAACTAAAAATTATTGATGTTCAGTTTCAGCGAATACTTTCTAAAGTCACCTATAGTCCGCAATTTATTATACATTTTGTTAGCTATAGATTTTTTTCTCTTATGATATGTTTAATTGTAATAGGAAAAATCACACATTTCAAGAAGTCTAAATAATGTAAAATTCCATATTTTGTTTTAGAATAATTTATCTTAACTTTCTCATAAAATCTTATTGAACCCTGTGTAATTTCATCTCAATTTTTATCGTTGTCCAAATATTCCCCCAAGGATAAAGAAAATTGGAGTAAGTATTAAAAATGAAAAACCTATTTTCCTTATTCGTATTTTTCTATTTAACCTTTCAATAATTTTTTTGTCTGAGGTTAAAGAAATAGCTTTTCTAATATGTTTGAAACCATAATGAGGTTTGTCACAAATTATTTCTGAGGTTTTTATTTTAGATATAATCAAAGTTGGATTTGAAATAATTATTAATATCAATCCCAAAATCCATGAAGACATCATTAATATGGAAAATGTTTCATTCATTCTTTTAATTTATAGCTAACGTCTCGGCTATGATTAGTACGGGAATTAAAAAGCGATTAATTTCGAATTAAGCACTTAGCCAAAACTTTTTATTTTATTTTAATTTTTTCATTTTTAAAGCCAAATCAAAAGATTTGGCGGACTCTATAAAAATAGACTAACTTTTTGATTAAATACCAAAACCCCTTATTAATTATAGCCATTGTTATGTGTAGTTTATTTTGGTTTAGAGTCTATTTTTACACCATTTTCAAAAGTCATAATTTCGATTAACTTTCCTTCTTCATTATAATATTTTGATATTCCATCTGGTTTGTAATCTTTCACTTCAGTTTCCAGTTTAAGATTTCCATTCTCATAATAAAAATAAGCTTTGCCATATGAAGTAAGATTAATTGTATCTAACTTATATAATTCCATTTTTTTTAAACTTCCACTTGGATAATAAGTTCTACAAGTGTCTAAAGTCTGGTTATTCCAATAATTACAATGTTTTTTTAATGTTTTATCGTCATAATAAGTTTTATATTCTCCGTGAAGTTTTTCATTGAATCGATAATTTGACTCCTCTAAATTTCCATTTTCATAATAAAAGAATCCTCGTCCAGATTGTTTGCCCAAATTCCAGTAAGCTGAGGACTTTAAATTCCCGTTTTCCCAATAAAATTTTCTTTCACCGTGAAGTTTTCCGTTTTTAAAATGGATAGTTTCCTTAATATTTCCACTCTTGCTCCAATATCTTTTCCATAAGCCTTGATTTAATTTTTTTTCAACTAAACCTTCTTCTATAATTATTTTTCCTTTTGCTGAATGAAAATGTTTATAATAACCATTCTCGTATGTTCTGTTGTATTCTTCGTTGTTTTTAATCCAGACAGTTTTTATTAGTTTAGCTGTCTCCTTATCAAAGAATTTCTCAATTCTATTCGGTAAACTATCTAAGATTTCTATTTCTGCAAATGGATTACCATTATCAAAAAAAATATTAATTAGACCTTTTTCGTATTTCAAGTCTGAGTTATTAACTACTTTTTGCCAATAGCCTAATCGTCCATTTATTTTATAAAATATGTATTTTGAGTTTTTGTATTCAGAGTCATTTATATTACTGTTTTTACAAGAACATAAAATTAGAATTGTTATTATTAAGTAAATATTTTTTTTCAAGTACAATTTTTTAATTACACATAACGTTGTTGTATATGGTTTGTTGCGTGGTTTAGCACGTAATTTAGCAAATAATAACCGAATAGAAAATCCGCGAGGATTTTCGTAAGTAGGCTAGAACTAGCAATAAATTATATACGGTGTTAGCTGTAGTAATCTGTTCTATTTTCAATCGTATTCCAATCGTAATTATAATCAAACCACGCATCGCTAAAAATATCTTTGTATTTAATTTCTCCGTTTGATTTTATACAGAATATGTATTGGTCATTTTCGTTTACCTTGAAAATTAAAATATAAAAATTATAAGGTTCCGAAATTAAATCTCCAGCTTTTCTTCCGTCATTATAGACTTTCTCAAGTCCGCCATTACTTAATTTTTTGTCAAAAATTAATTCGATAGATTTTAGCTTTTCCGTTTTGTCACTAATTTCTTTTATTGCTAATGCAGTCGCTCCATCTTTGTCCAAAAAGACGTTTATTTTCTTTTTCTTTTTTAAAACATTTTTGATTCTCGTTCCGATTTTAATCCACGCTTCAATATTTTCTTCAATTTTTTTTCCGCTCAAAAATATTGTTCCTGCGATTCCTCCAATTGTTAATAGAGTGAACCACCAATCAGCTCCACTTCCAATATCAGCTTCTTGCTTTTCTATTTCATAATCATTGAATTCCTGTATTAATTCAAGGTTGTCGTCTATGTCAGATTGAATAAGTATTTTCATTATAATTTTTAAAGTTTTATTCCTCTATTTTTTGAGTATAATTTTAAAGCTTCACAAGTTTCATAATCTTCTTTTTCAATCGCTATTTTATTTATTCTTTTTAGAATATCAATTGAAGGTTCATTTTCCATATTTGTCAACGCTTCAACACTTTTTTCTTTATCGTTAATGTTTCTCAAAAGTGCTGATATTCCTTCTGCTAATTTATCTTGAGCTTGGTTAAATAATCTATCCATTTCATCTTTAAAGTTCATATTTCGGTTGGTTTGGTTTTATTACAGCTAACTCCTTATATAGATAATAAAGTTCTCGTTTATCCGCTTATTCTTCCGGATAAAAGGAACTTTCATTCCTTTTTATCTTTATTAGTTAAGTTGTTTTTTTTCACAAATATAACTTTTACAATTAATTATTTAAAGACAACAACAACCTTTTATTACTTTTTTTATACAAACCAAAAAGTTGATGTTATCCTCAAATTTTACTTACCATATTTATTTAAAATAAATTTCTGGTTTTAAGATGTTATATCATTAATAACCTTCAAAAAAACATAAACCAATAATACTTTAAAATTCAATTTCAAAAGGATCGCTATTAATTTGTACCGATTTTAATTGTTTAGAAAAAGAGGTTCGTAAAGCCTCGTTTTCAGCCTCAGAAAAACTGGGTTTCACTTGTTTAAAATATAATATTTCTTGTAGTAATTTATAGCTCATTTTTGGGTTGTTTTGGGCAGCAGTTTCCTAAAGGATGAAAAACATCCTTTAATAAAAAACTGTATATTTTGTAGGGGTTAAACGGTTTCTCCTTTGGTAATTTTTTTCACTACCTCTAGTACTTCTTTTCTTTTTTCGGGCTTGGAGTTTAACAATGCTACTTTTGATATATCATATATATACTTTTTAAGTTTCTTTTGGTTATGCTCTTTGTATTTAGTTATCCAAGAAACCGCCAATACAATCATAAAAGCAGAAAATATCGTCATTAAATAATAGGTAGCTTTACTATAGTCTTGATTTACTTGAAACACCCATCCTAAATAGAAAAGGGCAGTAAAAATCATTAGCCCGTGTAGCACTTTCATACCAAAATTTTTACGTTCTAAATAATACGACCTAAAGAGCATAAACATAGAATATATAAGTATGCCAAACCAACAACCAAATTTACTCATGAAAAAATGTATTGAACGAAATCCAAAAAATTTTTCATCTTTTATTACAGATTTATAGTATTTAAAAACCTCTTTTTTTTGTTTGTTTGCTTTCAAATATTCTTCATAAACTGGAGTTCCTTTTGCATAATTTTTAACTTTAGTTAATGCAACAGTATTATTTTTTTTAGCAGCTAAGGCTTGTTTTTCAGCCTCAAAGTATTTTTCACTAAAATCAGGAAAAAGCTCAAAGCAAAAAAAAGAAACCACCAGGACTAATGATGCAAATATGTAAAGAAAATATTTCTTAATCTTCGTCCTCGTCAACTGTTGATCCTCCGTCACTGTTAGGTGTGGTTTCGGCATCTTTTTCTGTTGCTTGTGTTTGGTATTGTTGTTCATATTCTTCAGTATTATCAGTACATGAAACAAAAGCTAAGCTGCATACAAATAGTAATAAAAGTAATTTTTTCATCTTTTTTGAGTTTTAATTAACTCATAAAGATAGCAAAGCTTTGGTTATGTATTTGGTTTATCTTTTAAATAATTTCTTTACCAGTGCTACGTTATTTGCAACGTTGTACTTATCTCGTACTCTTCGCATTACATCGGTAATGGTTTTTTGTTTTAACTCGCCTTCTTCCATATCCATGTTATCATCATTCAACATTAAACCTAACACCTGACTTTCTTGTTTGGATAACACTTTTTCTGATATATCAATTTTTTGTATCGGCTTAATCTCAGGCACTTCTTCATCTAAAACTAATTTAGTGTATTCAGAAAAATAGACTCCCCCATTACTCACTTCTCGTATTGCAGGTAAAAATTGATCTTCTATAGATTCACTTTTTAAAACGTACGATTTGATACCCATTTTTACAAGGTCGTTTAAAATACCACTAGTAACAATTCCTGAATACATTAAAACATTGGTATCCATTTTGTGTTTGCTTATGTACTTCATTACCTCTATACCATCAAAAATAGGCATACATAAATCTACTATCATAACATCTGAATTGTTTTTCTCTTCCCATTTAACAGCCTCTAAGCCATTTCTAGAGATATTAACAACTCTAAACTCATCTGACAAATCAAATAGAACCTGATGCCCTTCTATTTCAACATTAACATCGTCAACAACATGAATATCAATCACTTTTTTCATTATCAGAATTATTTTTTACAAATATAAACGGAACGCTGCATCCATTTTGTACGCAAAACCCTATATCACTTCAATAAATATGTTAAAGAAATGTTAAAACAATAGCGTTTAGCTATTAAAAAATTATTCTTTTTGTTTGGTTCTATAATACATCTCCCAATGCTCAAGTAGTTTCTCGGCATGTTCTGTAGGGGTTACTTTTATATAGGTTAGAAAACTCTTTTCTGTAGTGTGTCCTGTTATTTGCATTATTGACAAAGTAGGGAAGTTCATTTTATACAAGTTGGTAGCAAATGAACGACGACAAGTATGGGAACTCATAAGTTTATACTTAGGATAAACTCCTGTCTTTTTTCTATACCTGTCATTTTTGTTATCTTGAACACCTATAGATCCTTTCACTTCTTCCGTTAAACCAACAATCTTTCCAACTTCTTTTATTTGCAAATTGAATTTTATCTTAGACACAGCTTTAGGCATACCTCTTTTTTTTATAACTTCTTTAATATGATGATGTAAAGGTATAACCACCTTCTTTCCTGAAGTCTTTTTTGTTTTTTGAGGCTCTACCGTAATAAATTTATCATTTTCATTTATAACTGGTAAACTTAAAAAATCAGACACACGTAGTCCTGTCCATAAACCTATTATCATTAAATCTCTACAATTCTCTAATCTCTTGTTATCTGAAAAATCATAATTAAAAATCTGCTCTATTTCGTCTTCGTTTAGTGCTATAGACACACTTTCTTCTTTTAAATTAGCAAAAGAAGCTTTTTTATAATCGGCATGTACTGTATAACTCTTTTCTTCTAAAATCTTTAAAAAAACACGAATATTCTTAATATACATGCCTATAGTATTAATAGAATAACCTCTTTTATCTCTAAAATACTCAACAAGCTCATCATAAACTTTTAATGTAAATCCATTTATACGAATACGTTTTTTAACTTCCTTTTCGAATTCTTTTATTCTATTGTTTGAGTTTTTATATTCCGTGATTTTTAATACTGTATATTTTTCTTTAGTACTTCTATTTACAAGATCAGGTGCTTTTATAATAAAATCATCTACAAAATCAGTAAAATAAATAAACTGTCCTTTTTTTTCAGATTTGAACTCCTGCCTAAACCTATCTTTTAATATTTCTTTAGTTACTTCAATTTTATTAAGTTCTAAAGAAGTTATTGTTTTTTCTAAGAACCCTGCATATTCTTGAAGTTTCTTTTTGGTTAGAATTAAATCATCACGCCCACGAATATTTTTTGGCATTTTACTTTTATTACTCCAATCGCTCTCTGATATATTTAAACCAGTTGAAAAAACAAACCTCCCTTGTGTCTGGGATATGAAGTAGCGGAGTATGATTAAACTGTTTTTTGTAGCGTTCCCTTTCTTTAAGCTAAAGTACATAAATTGTCAGTTTGGTAACAAATTTAATAAAGTTGCCATAATAGTTGCCATAAAACAAGGTTTTATTTGAATAAAAAACACACTTTAAAGAGAATAAAAGCATATAAACCAAGTAATAACGTCGTTTAATGACGCTTAATAGTGATTGACTTAGTTTTTAATTATTCATAGCATGACTAATCCAACGTCTTGAAACAACTCCTTTTAATCGTTTGTCATAATGTTCTTTACTATCCTTAAATCGGGTTAGCACTGATGGAAAATCAATTTCTTTCCAATGATTATACTTTTTTCTTGAAGCACTTCCTGGTACTTCTCTAACTTTTAAAAATTCACCCATTAATAAACCAACAGTATTCTTATCTTCAAGTATAATTTTTTTTAATACTCGATACCAATAGTCAATTCCTTCATAAATAATAGGCTCTTCAATGTATTTAATTGATTCACCATACGATTTTCTTAAAATTACATTTGATCCTAATAAGTAAAAGTCATGCGATGTAATCACTTTTAGAGGTGTCTTTATGCGAAATAGGTAAGGTTTTATCTCTGTTAACTCTTCTTTTAGTTTATCAATTTTTGGATACACCCTATTGCTAGGAAATAACTTTATCCCTAAAACTAAAAAATTTATATTGTACAAAGACATTATGTTTGATGTTGTTTCAATCAAACTTTCTTTATAAATATCATCTGCATCTAAAAAACTAACAATATCTCCAGTAACTTTTGAAAAACCTACATTTCTAGCATACCCTATCCCATAATTTTTTTTTAACTCTACTAGTTCTACACGAATATTTTTAAAACAGTTAGGAGCTAATTTTAAATAATCTTTCACTATTTGTAAGCTATCATCAGTACTTTTATCATCAACGATAATTAATTCAAAAGGTAACTTACTTTGCGTTGCTAAAGAGTGTAATGTTTCTTTAATATATGCCGCTTTATTGTATAATGGAATTACAATTGAAAATCTCATTTACTTCATTCTTATAGCACTTGGAAATATATAAGCTCCACTATGAACATTAATAATACTTTGTTTTGATCCTCTATAAACTCCTAGTCCAAATGAATTTTCATTGTAAGCCATTAACATTCCAACAATATGAACTTCATCACTACTTTTAGTATTTTTTATAAAGAACTTTTTTTGTGGTATGTATTCTTGAACCATGTATTCACTCCATTTTTCATTAATTATCTTTTCCCAAACATCTGAACTACATTCGTTTTTAACAAACATTTCTACCCCTCTACCTCCACTACTTTTTTTAAGTATCCAATTATCCTCTGAGTTAATTAATTGCTTTCTGATTATTTCTATATCTAAAGTGTAAGATGGAATAAGAAATTTTTTCAAAAAAATATAATCTTCATTGTTTACATACCTTCTCATTATTTGCTCATCGTATAAAGCTGCTAATACTTTTTTATCATGAATTAAAATAATTGAACGAACATCATTTATACATTTTTTAGATCGTATCAACGCTTTTAAAAAAGAAGGTTTTAATTGCTTTAGCTCTTCCCTATCCATTTCAAGGATAAATTGAGTAGCTTCTTTAGATTCAAAGATTAATTTATCTTCAAAAACATCAAAATCATCTGGTAAAACATCTTTAATAGTAAATCCTAATTTTTGTAACTCGTTAAACATTAAATATGCTTCCGTTCCTTTTTCTTTATTGTGAACGAAATACAATATCTCATTTACATCAAAATTATTTGAAAAATTTATTATAAATTCTGACTGTTCATTAATAGATTCCCAATCAGTCTGCTCTTTTGGTTTTAGATCTTTTACTATTTCATTTATATAGTAACTAATCATCCAACCATTAATAGGGTACCTACACCCTATTTCACAAATCTTTGGATCTCCTAACTCATCAAAAACTAAATCTGGACGATACATACCAACTTCATACGGAGTTGAAGATGCTTCCATTAATATATCTTCGAGTTCTTTATCTAATTGATACAACTCCCGTATCATTTCATCATTAAAATAGTTTAGAACTATCATTTCAAAAATACCATTCAATAAGTTTGTCAGTCTTATAAAATCTTCTTTTTGACTAGAATTCATTACAACCGGAAAATTTTTAAATAGCGTTGCATCATGAGATAACGATCCTAAATACTTTTTTAGCAACAAATTAAAATTTAGCGCATCAACTCCTACCGATGAAAAACTATAAGGTTCTCCCTCTATTTTACTATTATTCTTTTCAATCATTTAACTTATTTTAAGAAGTATATTGTTCTGAAAGTTTTTTATTTAAAACCCCCATTACTTCAGATTTTAAAAATAAATAGTCTTCTATTATTTGCTTTAAATCGTAATGATTCAAATCTATTTCAAAAGCCTTCGCATAAGAATTAACCGCATCTACAGCATGAAAAAAATGATTCTTCTCTGTTCGGACCACAATGAACTCGTATCCATGCAAGAGCTCTATCAATTTCTACCTCAGTTAAACGGTCTTCATCTTTCAACCAATTCTCAAATAAAGGGATGATAAATTCTACTTCTCCATGCGTATAGATTTCATGAACTAAAGTTGTTAACAAACCTATCATAATGTCTTTATTACGTAACGAATTTTTATCCTTCCAAGCTTTAAATGCTATGGCTTCTTTATTTAAAAACACATTCGATAACCAATAATCATTTCCAGAAATACTCGTTGCCATATTATAGAATAATTTAGAATGTAATATTCTACCTACTACTGCTAAGTCTTCATCTACAATTCTATTTAAACTTGATACCGATCTAAACAAATCATATTCACTTTTTACCTGTTGATTTTTATGAATAATCATTGTCATACGATTACTTAAACCAGCAACTGTCATTGCACTATTATTAGTTTGACTCCAACTCTTAAAAAATATGTTTAATACTTCTTGGCTTTGCCTTTGAGATGTAAACTCTATAAAAGACTCTTCTATAACAGAAAGTTTGTCTCTTTGTAATGGAAAATAAGTAGATAACTGAGTTTTTAAATGAGAACTCTCCATTTGATCTATTACTGGAGAAATAATTGAAATTAAGTTCATAATAAGTACGTATTAAATTTTAGTTAGTTTTCTCTATTAAACAGCCTTACTTCTATATAACTATTTTATAATCATACTACTAGTTTAATATTTATACATACTCTATTCTTAAAAAAAACTCTAGACGTTTAAAATTCAGGTATAAGAGAGTTTTATTTTTAATCAAAAAAAAGAGGTTAAAATCATAAATTGATTCAACCTCTTTTATTTCGCGAGTAAAACTAACAGACTTTCATTATGAAGTTTTGCCTGTTTTTAAATATTTTATTGCGTTTTCAATAGATCTGTCTTTAGCTTTAAAAAATGTTTTAGTGAAATCAAAAAGGAATACTGAACTTTCGCCTACTGATTCAAACTCTAAAACTTGTTTCATTGCCTTTGTATCGTAAATTACTACAGTAACACTTACTGTGCAATACTCAGTTGAATTATGCGTTCCCATTGATCCTGGACCAAATCCAGGTGAGTAAGTAGAAACAACATAATTATCTATTTTAACTCCCTTTAAATACAACACATATTTTTTATCTGTTTTTGTAAAAAGCATGTTAATCGTATCGTTATTACTTTTGTTGTAGCCATCAGAAAGCACCTTCCATCTATCACTTAAATCTATATCTAAATTAGAATATAATTTGTTGACCTTTAATGATGAAACAAAATCATTAACATACGATTTTAAAAACACTTTATTGTTTTCATAATTTTTCTTAAATGTTTTTTTAAAACTATTTATAGTTACGTCATTATTTGCAACAATCAGCATTGATTCAGAACTCAATACCTTTTCACTTTTATGTATATTCTTTATAAAATGTTTGGCTGGATAACAAGATACCAATAAGGTAAACATAAAAATGTATACTACTTTCTTTACCATAGCTTCGTTCTTTTAAATTAGGTTGGCAAATATATAAATCAGGGGGGTATTTCACAATATATGATTCTAACTACCTCTTATTTTTAATCCATAAAAGCACAATAACTCTCATATTATCATTCTACTCTTACCTTAAACCTAAAAAACATGGTTTATTTAATCATAAACCATGTTTTTAAATTAAGTATAATCACAAAGTAAAAAAATGTAATTTTTAATTTACTTAATAACTTTTACCCATTGTCCTTTATTTCGTGCTATGTAATCATTGTCATACATCGCTTCTACTTGAATTCCTGGTAAATAGTAGTCTCCTAAATACGAAGCATTCAATAACACTCTAAATGTTTTAGTTTCATACTCATTTAAGGTAAAGTAATTACTAATACTTGCATCTCTAATGTCAGTAAAATCAACTTTTGAAGAACTTGTACTGTTTCCAAAATCTGTAAAACGGGTATTAATTATTTCCCATCCAGATGGGATAAATTGTGTTAAAGCTACATTTTCTATTTTATCATTTGTTGAATTTCTTACTGTTACTTCAGCAACAAAATTGGTTCCTTGCGACAAGCTATTAGGTTCAATTCTACTTCCTTCTTTTGTTTTGTATGCTAAGGTAACTTCTAAGTTTTTTTGAACAACTTTTTCTTCCCCAACTGGTAAAATTCCTTTATTAAAAACTCTTATGTATAAAACACCTTTATTTTTATTAGATACTTTTAGTTGATTCTCTTTTTTCAAGACAGTCAAATCTTTCGCATACAATGATTTAGATGTATTAACTTTTTCAGCGTTGTTATTAAATGAGTAACTAGCGTTAATACCTGAAGTCTCTCCATTTTGAAGTGCGTATTTGCTTATAGCCAATAAACTATATGAGGTAGTTTGTGTACTCATCCAACGTTCGCTAGATAAAACCTCTGCAATTTCTGTAGCTAATTTAATCGCTTTTGTTTCTTCATTTAATAATGTATAAGTTTCTAAAGCCATTGCTTTATTTCTAGTTTCTGATCCATAATTATAATAATACCTCTTAGAATAATTTTCAGATGACAAACTGTTTAAAATAGATTTTGCTATTGATTTTTTACCAATTAAAGCATAAGCTGCAGCTAATCGCATTTTAGCTTCATTAGAAATAGATTTGGTTTCTCTTAAACGATTCATTGATGCTAAATCAGGACTATTTGCTATACTTAACGTATATAATCTGTAGGCTTGAGTTAAAGCATTGTTATAATATGTTGAATTGTTTCTCCAATTTCTCGATTCTTGCTTTTGATATTCAATCCATTTTGACCTAAATCCAATGGGTAATACATACCCTTTTTTTGCTGCTTCAATCATAAAATGACCTGCATAAGATGTACCCCAACTATTTGCACTACCATTTCCTTGCCAATAAGATAAACCTCCATTTGATAATTGAAAATTAGACAAACGTTGAATTGTTGCTTTGATATTTCTTTCAATAGATTCCTTTTTCTCTGCTGACAATTCAAAGATTTCAGCTAAATATAATTGAGGAAAAGCACTAGATGTAGTTTGCTCTACACATCCATGTGGATATTGAATTAAATATCCCAAACGCTTTGTAAAATTCATTGGTGGTAAAGTAGATAACTCAATACTTACAGCATTTGTTCCTTGCGTTCCAAAAGTTGAGAAATTTATTTCACTTTGTTCGTTTGATTTTAAAATTAAATCTTTTACTTCAGTTGTTAATGGATTGGGATTTAATACATCTATTTCTACTTCATAAGACGCTTTTTCACTTCCAGAGACAGCTTCAATATTTACTTTACCGACACCTTTAAAGTCGTTAACTTTTAACGTAAAGTATGCCATTTTTTCATCAGGCTGATTGAACGTTACTGTTTGGGTTTTGTCTCCAACAATAGTATAAGAATCATCAGGTTTTACTGTTACTTTTACTTTTTTCACTGAAGGTTTCATTGCAAAAACAGTAACAGGTAAAGTAACTGTTTCTTTTGGTGTTATTTTACGTGGTAACGAGGCTAAAATCATTACAGGTTTACGAACAAAAGCTGTTTTTTCATCACTCCCATATGCATCATTTTTTATATCAGTGGCAACGACCATTGCACGAACTGACCCCACATATTTTGGTATGTTAACTACATGTTCCTTAGTTTCTCCCTTTGACAAATTAAAAGGCCCTAAATAAACAACCATAGGTTTAAACCTATTTGCTTTTTTGTTCTTACTTCCTGCTTCTGCTTCATCTCCTCCAATACTTAATATTTGATTTACCTTACCACCATAGGCTCCTAATACATCATCAAAAACATCCCATGTTTTTACACCTAATGATTGACGAGCATAAAATGTACTCCAAGGGTTAGGTGTTTTAAAACGTGTTAAATCTAACAAACCATCATCAACTAAAGCAATTGTATAGGTCATGGCTTTCCCTTTTTCCTCCTTTATTTTAATTTTAGCAATTGATTCAGGTCGTAATTCATCTGCCATACTGATCTCAGGCTCTAATTTTGTAGATGGATCATTTACCAACATTGGTATTGAACCATACATTCTTATCGGTAAATCATTTACTGTTTGATTATGTTTTTGTAACAATGAGATATTTACAAACACATTAGGTGTATAATTAGCTAGGACTGGAAAACTAAATTCAGTTTGTTTATCATTTGTTTCTACCCAAAAACTATCTAATACTTCTACACCATTTTCAATAGTAATCAAAGCTCTTCCTCCTTCAGATGAAGGAAACTTTACTGTAGCTGTTTCATTTACCTGATATGATTCCTTATCTGTTGTAAACACTAACATCGTAGCATTTGTTTTGTCTTGACTTCCTTTTTTCTTTCCATACCAAGAAGGCCAATCGAAATATGTAATACTTGAAGTTACATGCTTACTTTTTTTATCTGTTACTTTAATTAAATAACGCCCCCAATCTCCTTCATCTACTTTTAAATCAAAAGAACCTTTACCGTTTGCATTCGTATTTACCTGTAACGTTTTATATGGTTGGTGATAACGGGTTCCATCATAAGTAGATAGGCCATTATCAGATGTACTCCACCACCATCTCCATGATAATTTATATACCTTTACCTCTAAACTATTTCGGATACCTACTCCTTCGTCATTAACTGAAGCTACATTAAACGTATACTTCTCATCTGTAAATAAATAATTTCTTGACTGTTGCTCTTCTGCATTCAATAGCCCTGCATATGATGTGTATGGTGATACTTTCTTTGAAAACACATCAGTACTAAAATCACCGCCATTTTCATATACTTTGGTTATAAAACTAGCTTTTAACATACCTGGAGCTTTATTAGCCAATCTTGGTTTTACTGAAAAAGTAGTTTTTCCTTCGTTATTTAAACTTCCTTTTAAAACTTTAAATTCCTCTGTACCAAATCTTCTTGTAATATCATCAAACTTATAATTTGAATACTTAGGAAAAGTGGTTACTGTTTGAGTAAATTTCCCATTAATATCTAACTTCAAATTTCTAGCAATAGCGCCATGCAACCACATTACTGCTACATCTCCATCAATAGCAGTATTCGCCTTAATAAAATCTGCTTTGGTATGTAACTTAATTTTTAAACGGTTAGGTTTAATCGTTTCTATTTTTAAGCTCTTATTAAATACTGCTCCACCTACACTTACTCTTAACTTCCAATTACCTGTAACCGCATCCCTGTTTATTTCAGGTGAATACGCATATACATTTTTAGGAGTTTTAAACAACACTTTACGCTCAATAATTTTTCCTTGTGGATTAATCAACTCAAATTTTATGGGATGTTGTTCAGGAATCGGATTCGCATTATCATTTAAAACAAAAGTTAAGAATAACTGATTCTCCAGGCCTCCAAACCCCTCTTTCTCCATAAATATATCCCTTAATACCTTTTTGAAGTTTTATTCCTGAAACATCAAACTTACTCATTGACAATGAGTTTCCATCATTAAGTTTAATATAGGTTGTGCTATTTTTATTAGTTACAACAGCAAAAAATGCATTGGTTATTCCATCAATATTTACAATTCCTTCGTTGTTTGTAGTTGTTTCAATAACTGGTTGTTGTTGTAAATTATATAAAGTTACCTTAGCTCCTTCAACTGGCTTAGTTGAAAGTAAATCAGATACAGCAATAAAAACTGTACTATTATTTCCTTTTTTAACTGTTACTCCCAAATTAGTCGCCAAAATATTTGTGCTAATTTTTTTATTGTAAAAATAGGATTCTGTACAAGGATTTTTTCTATCCCTCCAACTATAGCTTCGATAGTTATCATTATAGTAATTAGGAGAATCATACGCTTTAGTATTTACTTCTTTTTTACCATAAACAATTGTAGCTGTTGAAAGTGTTTCATCACAAGTGTAATTTGAATACTCTTTTTTAAATGACAATTCAACTCTATACATAGCACCATTTTCAACAGTAATAATTTCAGCTAAATCTATAGCAAAGGCATTCTCTTTTGTCAAATCAACTCCTTGATTTGTTAGGTTTACAGTATAACTTGCTACTGGCCTTCCTACGTACCGTAAATTACCTTTATTACTTAAATTATTGTATTGTAAAAATTGTAAAACATTATCCTTATAAATTTTATAAATGGTTGCATCAACAGCCTTAAGATTAACAGCCTTAAAGTTTATCTTTAAATTTTTAGAATTTGGAATAATTGTTCCGCTTTTGATAAAATTTACTTGAGGATTTAGTTGTTTGAAATGTAATGTTTTAGTGTAACTTTCTTTTAAAGCATAACCATCAATGCTTTTAATCCCTTTAAATATTTCAATATCAACTTTATTTTTGAATGAAGCTTTTGGATAAATTGTTACTACGTTATTATTAACAGCATAGGTAAAATATCGTTTTTGGGTATTCACAAACTGAATAAGCCCTTTTAAATCTTGAGCCTTCTTAATTTCATCAGAAAAACTAATTTCAATATGCTGTTTTTCTGTATCAATGACTTCAACGTCCAATATTTTGAAATTATTTTTACCTGTAATTGATAACTCTCTCTCTCCCTTAGATATTGAGTTGATAGCTTTACCGTTCCATAAAACCTTTATACTTTTATCATCTTCAAATCGTTTTAATTTATCGATTTTAAAAGTAGCTTTAGAAACAAATTTTTCAGAAGTGTCAAATTTAACTTCTGTAGCTTTTCCATTATACTTTGCACTTACCAACCCTGAAAGTTTAGAACTTTCAATTACATCACTTGCTGTTAAAATTCCTTCAATATAGTATTCATCTTTGTTTAATACGGTGGGTGACTTTAAGGCTACAGTAAACAAAATCTTTTTTGTCATAACTTTAACTGTAAAATCTTTCAAGTTACTGTCGATACCGTCATATAATTTTGATAAATGTAGCGTTACATTATACTCTTGATTACTTTGTAGTTTTTCAGCAGGAACAAAAGTTAATAAATTATCTTTTAAAACAACCTCCCCTTTTACTTTGGGCGTTATAGTTAAAACATCATTTTTTACATTAGTTACGTTTACTTTCTTTGTTAATAAAAAATCAAAACTAGAAGTAGTTGATATTAAATTCTCAGGAAAAACTGAAACATATTCACTATAGTCATGAACATTACTCTCCTTAGGTTCGTTATTTTTACATGATTGAATAGCTAGAACAATTACTAGCATAATAATAATTTGATAGACTCTTTTCATTTAAAACAGTTCTTTTTCTTTAAATATTTAATTTTATTCAAAGTTAGTTATTTTACTTAATGTTTTAGCTAAAAGAGCTTATATTTTTTACTTTTACACTTTCAAATTTAAATTATGCTTGGATTAAAATTCGATACAGAAACTTCATGGGTTGATGTTGCTAAAAATGGATTACAACAGCTATTAACAGACCATGCTTTTGCTGAACAAAAAGCTGCTTCTAATGCTGTTTCAATTATTATAAATTACTCTGAAGAAACTGCACTTGTCAAAGATATGAGTGATATTGCCATTGAAGAAATGGAACATTTTAGAATGGTTCATAATATTATGATTGAACGTAACATGGTATTAGGTCAAGCTACAAAAAATGATTATGCTTTAAAATTGCAAAAATTTTTTCCGCATACAGGAAATCGTAAAGAAGCCCTTGTACACAGATTATTAGTTGCCGCTTTAATTGAAGCAAGAAGTTGTGAACGTTTTAAAGTTTTTGCTGATAACTTACAAGATGAGCAACTTTCTAAATTTTATATAGATTTAATGGTTTCTGAAGCTAATCATTACACCTTATTTTTAGGGTATGCAAGAAAGTATATGGACAAAAGCATTGTTAATAAAAAGTGGAGTGATTTATTAGCTTTTGAAGCTGAAATGATGAAAACTAGAGGTACTACTGCTAAAGTTCACGGATAATAAAGGAATACAATAGTTTATTAATTATTGAAAACTTAATAACTCATAAAATGTTTAGTAAAGAAGAATCTGCTCAATTAAGAAAAGAATTTTGGACAAGCTTTGGAAAATCTTTTCCAAGAAAATGGTTGTTATACAACACTAAAATTAAAGGGTTCGCGTTTAAATTTCAAGCAGACAGAAAAAAAGCTTCAGTTTGCCTAGATTTTGAACATCCTGAAGAAATAGCAAATGAGTTACTGTACGACCAACTAATTTCATTAAAAAAAATACTAGAAACAGAATATTTACCCGAAGTTATTTATAATGATAATTTTGAGTTAGATAATCGAAAAATTATTAGACGTATATACATTCCTTTTGAAAAAAAATTTAGCATACACAATAAAAACACTTGGCAGGAATGTTATGAGTTTTTTGTTGATACAATGAATGAATTTGAACTATTTTTTTATGAATATGAAGATTTCATTAAACAAGCTGTATAATATGAAAACACTTTTATTTAAACTAAGTACCCTCTTACTAGCTACCCTATTTTTTTCATGTTCTTCTGATACTATTATTGAAGAAAACGAAAATAGTATAAATACTTCTATGGAAACTGAAATTCTGTTATTAATTAATACTCACAGAACCAACTTAAATTTAAAAAAACTTGAAACATTAGCTATCATAAAAACACAAACTAATAATCATACAAATTACATGATTCAAGAAGATAAAATATCACACGATAACTTTGACGAACGTGCTAATTATCTTAAAAAAAATGCAAAAGCTACCAGTACTTCTGAAAATGTTGCTTCTGGATATTCTTCAGCAAAGTCCGTGGTAAATGGTTGGTTAAATAGTAGTGGACACCGAAAAAATATTGAGGGAGATTATACGCACTTTAATATTACTGCATTACAAAACAATAAAGGGGTTTGGTATTATACTAATATTTTTATTCATCAATAAAAATATTAATATAATACAACCTAAAGTAATTATTTTTTATAGAAACTTAATGCTAAAAGGATAACTTGGGTGTTCATTATTACTCACTTTTATTGCATTTAATATTGGAAGTATAACATAAGCAGCTCCAATTACTAAAAATCCTAATAATCCTAAACCAAAGAATAATACTAATGGTATACATATTAATGCGTATAAGAACATCGTTATTCTAAAATTTAAAATAGCTTTCCCTTGCTCATCCATATGTAAAATTTCATCCTTTTTTACGGCCCATATAATAAGTGGAACTATGAATCCTCCTATTCCTGTTACAAAATCTAATAATTGACTTAAATGAGTTAACACTAATAATTGTTTATTTCTTTTCATATGTATATAGAGGTTAATTGTAAAAATAAGACGCTTAACATGCCGTTTTGTTACAAAAAGTAAATTTATATCTCTATTTTACTGTGTATATTTGCACCATGATTCAAAACGATACCATTATTGCTTTAGCTACTCCAGCAGGTGTTGGAGCCATTGCTGTAATTAGACTTTCAGGAGATACATCTATTGAAATTGTTGATTCTTTTTTTAAATCGATTAAGAAGGTTAAATCGCTACGTACCCAAAAATCTCATACACTACATTTGGGACATATTGTAAGTAATGATCGTATTATTGATCAAGTACTAGTTTCTATTTTTAAAAACCCACATTCATATACTGGCGAAAATGTTGTAGAGATTTCATGCCATGGATCTAGCTTTATTCAGCAAGAAATTATACAATTATTTTTACAAAATGGCTGTAGAATGGCCGATAATGGTGAATTTACTATGCGTGCCTTCTTAAATGGTAAAATGGATTTAAGTCAAGCGGAAGCTGTTGCGGATGTTATCGCTTCAAACTCTGCTGCTTCCCATCAAATGGCCATTCAACAAATGCGTGGTGGAATTACCAATGAATTAAAAGAATTACGTGGTCAATTATTAGACTTTGCTGCTTTAATTGAATTGGAACTCGATTTTTCTGGTGAAGATGTTGAATTTGCTGACAGAACTAAATTTAAGGAACTCGTTTCAAAAATCACATTTGTTTTAAAACGGTTAATTGATTCTTTTGCTTTTGGAAATGCTATGAAAAATGGAATTCCAGTTGCAATAATAGGAGAACCCAATGTTGGAAAATCAACACTTTTAAATGTTTTATTAAACGAAGAAAAAGCTATTGTTTCTGATATTGCAGGTACCACTCGAGACGCTATTGAAGATGAAGTTATTATTGACGGGGTTGCTTTTCGTTTCATTGATACTGCTGGTATTCGAGAAACTGAAGATGTTGTTGAAAATATTGGTATAAAGAAAGCATATGAAAAAGCAGAAAACGCGCAGTTAATTATTTTCTTAATCGATTCGAATAAATTTTCTTATTCGAGTGATTTATTTTTAGAGGAAATTGAAACAATCAAAGAGCGTTTTCCTACTAAACGTTTACTAGTAATCGCAAACAAAATTGACACATTATCATGTCATGACTCTGCTATTTTACAATCAGAAATTGAGCATTTAATTTTACTTTCAGCGAAACAAAAAACAGGAATTGACGAATTAAGAAAAGAATTAACTTCTTTAGTAAATACAGGAGCTTTAAGTAACAATGAAACCATTGTTACCAATTCTCGACATTTTGAAGCCTTAAATAATGCGTTAATAGCTATTACTTCTGTACAACAAGGCATTGATCTAGAAATCTCTACCGATTTATTTTCTATTGATATCCGTGAGTGTTTACGTCATTTAGGAAATATTACTGGCGAATACGATGTTGATAAAGATATTCTAGGACATATATTTGGGAATTTTTGTATTGGGAAGTAAAAGAGAAATAAAGTTTTACTTTTTTTAACTCACAAACTCAATTTGCCGTTCACAAAGTCTATATTATAAAACAACTGCGCTATAGTTATATTTGCATTCATGACAAAAATTAGAGCAATACTTATAGATGATGAGCAAAGTGCAAGAAATGTACTTACAAATTTATTAGAGCGATCTTCATTTGAAATTGACATTCTTACGACTTGTAAAAATTTAGAAGAGGGTGTTGAACAAATAAAAGAACTAAAACCCAATGTAGTATTTTTAGATGTTCAAATGCCAAACTATGCGGGATATGAAATTTCAAAGTTTTTTGATAAAATTAATTTCGAAATTATTTTTGTTACTGCATATGATCAATATGCCATAAAGGCTTTTGAATTAAATGCCATTGATTATTTAGTTAAACCTATTGACAGAAGTAAACTTTCAATAACACTTCAAAAACTGGTTGAAAAATTAAGCAAAGAGGCAGAGTTAGTTGATTACCAATTGTTATTAAAAACAATTAAAGAAAAGGAATGTAAAAAAATTGTTATTCCTGAATTAGGCAATAGACGAATTATTAATTTAAACCAAATAGTAGCAATAGAAGCGGATGGTGCCTACACAAAAATACTTTTAAAAGAAAAGAATACTATTACTACTAGTAAGAATTTAAAATATTTTGAAGACGTTTTACCTAAAAACAAACTCTTTTTTCGTTCACATAGAGCTTGGATTATCAATTTAGAGTATCTTGAATTTCTAAATAAATCAACATTAAACATTACTTTAGCAGATGGAACGATTACAGCAAAAATTTCAAGAACTAAAATTGCTGATTTTGAACATATTATTTCGCATTAATTAAATTAATTTCTTGTTTAAAAATATTTGTTTTTTACTACTATTTTCTGCTTCATTAGTAATGATAGCGCAAGAACCTGTGTCTGTAAATTTTACAGAAAAAGAAGGCTTACCTGATAAAGAGTTTTATAGTATTTTAGAAGATTACAAAGGTTTCATTTGGCTTTGCGCAGACAAAGGTTTCTTTAAATATGATGGTAAAACCTTTAAAGAATATACCAATACACTACAACGAGGTTTATCAGTTTTTAATGTACAAGAAGGACCCAAAAAACGTGTTTGGTGTAATAATATTTCAGGTCAATTCTTTTATGTAGATAATGATAAATTAAACTTGTTTGTTGATTTAAAAAAGGAGTTAAAAGGAGAATTAGCTGATTTTGTAGTTAAAAAATCTTATGTATGGGTATTCGCTTCATCTAAAATTTTAAAAATAAGCTTAGTAACAAAACAAGTAGAACATATAATCAATAAAAATCAAAATTTAAGTGTTCCTTTTAAATATAACAATACAATTTATTATCAAACTGAAGCAACTATAAATTCATTAACAGAAACCAATAAAATTAAAGATTTATTTCCTACAAATTTAGCAAGCAAAACTAAAAATGGGTTAACGATTAGTCAAAGAAAATCAACCATTTTTAAAATTAAAAACCAATTGTTTTTGACGCAAAATAGATTAAATGTAAATACATTTTTTAAAATTAATACTTCTACAAAAAACTTGAGTTCTATTGGTGGTTTTGAAATAATAAGCAATTATAATATATATACTGTTTTTGAAAATGGTAACAATGTATGGATTGGTACTAATAAAGGAGTATGGGTATTTGAATATTACGAAAATAAATTCAGCCTAAAAAAACAGTTTCTTAAAAATAAAAACATCACTAAAATAATTAAAGATAAAGATGATAATTATTGGTGTACCACATTAAACAGCAGTATTTATATAATTCCGAATATTCATATTGAAACCTGTAATATCTCTTCAAAAAATAAAAATACGATTAGCATTGATAAAATAAACGATAATACTCTTGTTTTTGGCCTAACAAATGGAAATGTTGGTATCCATAATATAAAAATAAACACCTCAAAAATCATTAATTTACCTAACGATGATAGAGTTTCTAAACTAATATACCATCCTAAACAAAACAGTATTTTTATAAGTAAAGATCGTAGTTCGTATCTATTAGATTATAAAACATTAAAATATACAGAACTTAGTGGATTTAATGCTGTAAAGCAATTTTCAATTATTGATAATCAAAATTTATTGTTTGTAAACTTTAATAGTGTTCGACTATTAAAAGATGCAGATGTTAAAAACAAAAACACTATTATTTTTCTTGGAAAAAGATCATATACTTCATATTATAATATATTAAAAAAAGAAACTTACATAAATTATGTCGATGGTTTAGTACGATATGATAGCCTATGGAATTCAAAAAAAATACACTATAAGAATAAACCCATTTATGGTAAATCTATATCGAAAACTAGAAATAATATTATTTGGGTAGCAACATTTAAAGATGGTGTTCTAGGTATTAAAAACGAACAAGTAGTTGAACATTATACTATTAATTCAGGACTGACTTCTAACAAGGTTCAAAAAATAAAAGCTGATAAAAACAAATTATGGATAGCTTTAGATAATAGTATTCAGGTTTTAGATATTGTAACCAAAGAGTTTAAAACATTAACAAAGAGAGATGGTGTTTTATCGTATGATATTTCTGGAATAGAAGTGTTTAATGATAAAGTCTACTTTTCTTCTGATAAAGGGATTTTTTCAATAGACAAAGAAAAATCATTTAAGGAACAATCCCCTGAAGTTTATTTCAATAAAGTAGAGATTAACGAAAAAGACACATTGATAACTTCTTATTACGAGTTAAAACACAATCAAAATGCTATAAAATTTGGTTTTAACGTTAACGGTTTTTTATACAATCAAAAAGGAAAGTATAAGTATCGTTTAAACGGTTTACATAAAAATTGGAAAACTACTGAAATTGGAAAAAATTCGGTTAAATACATTAGTTTACCTGCTGGTAATTATAGCTTCGAGGTACAACCAATTACAAAAGAACCAAATAATTTAAAAAAAACACAAACAATCAAATTTGTTATAAAAAAACCCTTTTGGAAAACGTTAGGGTTTATTACAAGTGTTTCAATATTGATTTTTGGAAGCGTTGTTCTTTATTTTAAAGCCAAAATGAAGAAAAAAGAAAAAGAACGAAGAATTCAATTAGAAAAACTGTCATTAGAAAAAGAACTAATAGCAATCAACCTAACAGCATTACGTTCACAAATGAATCCACATTTTATCTTTAATGCTTTAAACTCCATTCAAGATTTGGTATTAAAACAAGATACTGATGCGACTTATGATTCTATTGTTTTATTTGCTGAATTAATCAGAAATGCGCTAAGTTATTCAAATCAAGATTTCATACCTATAAATAAAGAATTACGGTTTTTAAAAGTGTATTTACAATTAGAAAAACTACGCTTTGGAAATGAGTTTATCTACAGTATCAATTACACAGAAAATAAAGAATTAGAGGTACCTTCTTTATTAATACAACCATTTATAGAAAATGCGTTAGTACATGGCTTACTTCATAAATCAGGAAAAAAAGAACTTAATATTATTTTTACTTTCATCGATAACATCTTACAATGTACCATTATTGATAACGGTATTGGTAGAGTAAAGGCAAAAAAAATTGGTGATCGACAAGGAAATCACCATGAATCATTTGCTCTTAGCGCAATTGAAAAGCGTTTAAAAATTTTCAAAAAACAATTTAATGAACATATTGGCTATATTATTGAAGATTTATACGAAAACGATATTGCAATGGGCACAAAAGTTATAGTAACCATGCCTTTTAAAAAACAATATTAAGTATCCCACAATTATCTTTCTTCTATTAAATTATGGCCCTTTTAAGATTTGCTGATCAATTTAGTGCTCCTAGATCTGTTTACCATAAAAATTAATTAAAACTTTACTTTTACATGTAACTTTAATAAACATTAAAACAACTAAATCACTTTCTAAAATTTATTCATTTAAACAAAATCATTTAGTACGTAATTAAAGAGATAAAATTATATCGTTTGTTTGAAAAAAATCCAGTCTTGGGAAAAATTTAATAAGCTGAAATAAATAAAACATCTGAAAATTAATGATTTATTTGCATGTATTTAAATTGCAAAATCTAACAATGCTTTGTTTCCGACAACTAAAAAACAAATTGAATCCTATTAACTTTCTGTTTGAAAAAATTAAATAATCGGCTATAAATACTGAGTCTTTTATGTAAAATTAATAGTATGCACATACGTTTTTTTTCCATTCACAAACCCAATTTACGATTCACAAAGTGCTTTGATAATTAATTTAAGTAAAGTAGTAATGTTGTGCAAAATTTTATCATTACACATTATGAAACAAAAAATAGTTTATTTATTACTATTTCTGTGTAGTATAGCCTACGCACAAATACCAACAAATGGTTTACAGGCAATGTATGAGTTTACAAATGGAAGCTTAGTTGACCCTGTAAATAGTAACAACTTTACACAAAATGGTACTGCCTTAACTCAGGTTAACGATCGTTTAAATAACAATACTAAAGCCATTAGTTTAAATGGAGATTACTTATCAAGAGTATATTTTCAACATAATCAACACATAACATATTCATTTTGGGTAAAAACAACTACAGATACGTTTGAATACAAAACTATTATAGACGATAGTCAAAAAAACGGAGGAAGTAACAATTTTGCAAGTACTCAGAAAGGATATTCAATAATGCTTTACAGGGGTAAAATAATTGCTGATGTTAGAATGCAACATAGAGCTAAATTTACTAGTGCACAAGCATATTCAGGAACTACAGCTACAAGTGGTTTTATTGCAGATGGTAATTGGCATCATGTAGTAGTAAGATTTAGGGGTTATAAAGCGCCTGGGACTATTAATTATTACGGTTTAGCTTCAGTTCATATTGATGGAACTTTACATGAAGAAAATGATCAATTTTATGGAAACGCAGGAACATTACCTATTTTTGAAGTACCAGGAAATATCGTATTAGGAAATAACAAAAATAACACTCTTAATACAAATTTAAAATACACTGAAAATATTGATGATATTTTAATTTATAACAGAGAGTTATCAGCTCAAGAAATTTTAAACATAAGAGATGTTGGTGGTTTCTGTTTGGCACCTAGCAATAGTTTGTTTTCAAATACAGCAATTACCGAAACTTCAATTACTTTAGCAACCCCTGCTACATCACATGATATTGCATACCATAAAAGTTCAGAACCTTTTTCTAATGCAACTATTGTAACACAAGTGCTAAATAACACAACAATAAACGGCTTAGATCCTTCAACACCATATAGTTTTTATTTAAGAAAACCATGCGTAGCAACTGGAACTACTGGATGGTCTGCAGTAAAAACAATTAGAACAGCAGGTAATATATATGTAAACCATGCTGCAACAGGTAATAACGACGGGTCTTCTTGGGCAAATGCATATACCGACTTACGTAGTTCAATTTTAATTTCTGGACCAGATAAACCAATTTGGGTTGCAACTGGAACATATAAACCAGACGCAACAATTAGAACAATCTATTTTAATATTAATAAAGAAAATATAAAAATATACGGAGGTTTTGCAGGGACAGAGACAGCCATTTCTCAAAGAATAATAGGCTCAAATGAAACTATTTTATCAGGAGATTTACAAGGAAATGACACAAATGTAACGGATTATCCTTCTAATTATGCTAATTCAACACGTAACACAGATAATAGTTATCATATAATCAATATTGCATCTACAGGTAATAATTTACTACTAGATGGATTAACAATAAGTAATGCTCATAACAATTTAAGTGGTAGCGAAAAGGGTGGAGCTATAATAAAAGACAAAACGATTTCCAAATTAACCCTTAAAAACTGTATTATAAAAGATAATGTTAGTCGTAATGATAATGCTGGTTTAATAGCTGAATTCGAATTAAATAATATCGCTAGTACAAGAGGTACATTAATTATAGATAATTGTAAATTTATTAATAATATGTCGCGTTGGGGCTCTGGTATTTATAGTTTTATTAGAGGTAATACAAATGTTGATATAACTGTAACTAATAGTTTATTTGAAAATAATTTAGTTGCTGATTTAAGTTCAAGCCTTAAAGGAATAAGTGGAAGTGCATCTTGGTTTAGAGTAGTAGACAATGGATCTAATGTAACATTAAACTTAACAAATAACACTTATGTTAACAATATTGATTTAGGAACTGATAATTTAAATAACTTAAACAGAGCTGTTGTTGCTATTAGCAGACCATCTGGAGTTACTGGAGTTTTTAATGCTCAGCTAAATAATTCTATTTTCTGGGGAAACTCGACTACTGGAGGAGCTACAACACGTTCTATTACAGACCTATACTCAACCTCTGTAAGTTCAGTAGTTGTTAATAATTCAATAGATGAATTAAACTTTAATGATGATAGCATTACAAGCGCTACTAATACAAATAACTCAGACCCATTATTTACAAGTACTACAGATTTTACTTTACAAATAGGTTCTCCAGCAATTGATACAGGAGATAATGCAAAGGTTGTAGGTAATACCGATTTATTAGGAAATAACCGTGTTTTTAATACTACTGTTGATATGGGAGCTTTCGAATATGGTTCACCTATTTATGTAGAAAGAACATTAACTATCAATGCAACAAACGGAACGGTAGCTACAAACCCAAATCCAAATAATAATGGAGCATATGCTGATGGAACAGTTGTTACATTAACAGCAACTCCAGATACAGGGTATCAATTTGATGGATGGTCAGGAGCTTTAGCAGGAACTACAAACCCATCAAATATTACAATGGATGCTGATAAAACAGTTACTGCAACTTTTAGTTTAATTCCTGCTCCAATTCCTACTTTTGCTAATTCTCCAACAAATATTTCAGGGGCTTATACGGCAACAATTAATTTTAGTAATGCAGTAAGTGGTTTTGATATTAGTGATATTCAAGTAACCGGTGCTACTTTAAGTAACTTTACAGCCGTAAGCGGAACAGAATATACTGTAGTAGTAACACCAACAAGTATTTGTGCTTCTACAGTTACACTCCAAGTACCAGCAAATGTAGCTCAAGATTCAAATAGTGTAAATAATACAGTTTCTACGGTAGCTACAATCAATACAGTTGATAATGTAAACCCATCAATAATAGTACAAAACTTCACGTTACAGTTAGACACAAACGGACAAGGAACATTAACTGTTGCTAGTATTGATAACGGCTCTTCTGATAACTGTGCCATTGCTACAAGAACTTTAGATAAAACAAGTTTTACTTGTGCTGATTTAGGGGCTAATACTGTTAAATTAACAGTTGTAGATACTTCTGGTAATACTTCTGATGCTACAGCTACTGTAACTGTTGTAGATAATATAGCTCCTTCAGTTGTCACTCAAAATATAACTGTTCAATTAGGCACAAACGGTCAAGTAAATATTAATACTGCTGATATTAATAATGGATCTTCTGATAATTGTGGAATCTCTACTATGAGTTTAAATACAACTACTTTTACATGTAATAATTTAGGAGCAAATAATGTAACATTAACAGTTGAAGATGCATCAGGAAACACAAATACTGCCACTGCAGTAGTAACTGTAAATCCAAATCCAACCGCACAATTAGCTGCTGTAACTCAAAATATAACTGTTCAGTTAGATGTTAATGGAAATGCAACAATTACGCCTCAACAAGTGGATAATGGTTCAGGAAGTGGATGTAATAGCAATCCTACTTTAAGTTTAGATAAAACAATCTTTACTTGTGCTGATTTAGGTACAAACACAGTTACTTTAACTGCTACAGATGGTGGTAACAGTGCAACTGCAACTGCTACAGTAACTATTATAGATACAATAGCACCAACAATAATAGCTCAGGATTATACTTTAGAATTAGATGCAAACGGGCAAGGAACATTAACTGTTGCTACTATTGATAACGGCTCTTCTGATAACTGTGCCATTGCTACAAAAACTTTAGATAAAACAAGTTTTACTTGTGCTGATTTAGGTACAAATACAGTTAAATTAACAGTTGTAGATACTTCTGGTAATACTTCTGATGCTACAGCTACTGTAACTGTTGTAGATAATATAGCTCCTTCAGTTGTCACTCAAAATATAACTGTTCAATTAGGCACAAACGGTCAAGTAAATATTAATACTGCTGATATTAATAATGGATCTTCTGACAATTGTGGGATCTCTTCTATGAGTTTAAACACAACTACTTTTACATGTAATAATTTAGGAACAAATAATGTAATATTAACTGTCGAAGATGCTTCAGGAAACACAAATACTGCCACTGCAGTAGTAACTGTAAATCCAAATCCAAACGCACAATTAGCTGCTGTAACTCAAAATATAACTGTCCAGTTAGATGTTAATGGAAATGCAACAATTACGCCTCAACAAGTTGATAATGGTTCAGGAAGTGGATGTAATAGCAATCCTACTTTAAGTTTAGATAAAACAATCTTTACTTGTGCTGATTTAGGTACAAACACAGTTTCTTTAACTGCTACAGATGGTGGTAACAGTGCAACTGCAACTGCTACAGTAACTATTATAGATACAATAGCACCAACAATAGTAGCTCAGGATTATACTTTAGAATTAGATGCAAACGGGCAAGGAACATTAACTGTTGCTTTTATTGATAACGGCTCTTCTGATAACTGTGCCATTGCTACAAGAGCTTTAGATAAAACAAGTTTTACTTGTACTGATTTAGGTACAAATACAGTTAAATTAACAGTGGTAGACACCTCTGGTAACACATCAGATACTACCGCTACTGTAACTGTTGTTGATAATATAGCCCCTGCGGTTATCGCTCAAAATATAACTGTTCAATTAGGTGCAAACGGTCAAGTAAGTATTAATACCACTGATATTAACAATGGTTCTTCTGATAATTGTGGGATCTCTTCTATGAGTTTAAATACAAGTACTTTTACTTGTAATAATTTAGGAGCAAATAATGTGGTGTTAACTGTTGAAGATGCATCAGGAAACACAAATACAGCAACTGCTGTAGTAACTGTAAACTCAAATCCAAATGCACAATTAGCTGCTATAACTCAAAATATAACTGTGCAGTTAGATGCTAATGGAAATGCTACGATTAAACCTCAACAAATTGATAATGGTTCAGGAAGTGGATGTAATAGTAGTCCTACTTTAAGTTTAGATGTATCAACTTTTAGTTGTGCTAATATTGGTACGAATACGGTTACGTTAACTGCTAATGACGGAACAACAAGTGAAACAGCTACAGCAATAGTAACAGTAGAAGATAAAACTGCTCCTACTGTAACAACGAAAGATGTTACTGTAACATTAGACGTAAACGGGCAAGGTTCTATTACAGTTACAGATATTGATAATGGTAGCGCTGATAATTGTGGTATTGACACAAGAACTTTAGATGTAACCAATTTTACATGTGCCGATGTAGCCCAACACAGTTACTTTAACTATTGTTGATAATTATGGTAATACTGCAAACGCATCAGCAACTGTAAACGTTGTTGAAACAGTAGCCCCTACAGTACTTACACAAAACATAACAGTAGCAATAGATGTAGACGGAAATTTAAACATCACACCACAACAAATAGATAATGGTAGTACCGATGCTTGTAGCGGAATTACAACGATGACTTTAGATCAAAGTTCTTTTACCTGCCCTACTTTAGGCGATATAACAGTAACATTAACAGTAACTGATGGTAGCGGAAATAGTGCTACAAAAACAGCTATTGTTACAATTACTGGTCCTGATGAAGATAATGATGGAATTTCTGATGCTTGTGATAGTAAGGAGATTGTTTTAAGTAAAGGATTTTCACCAAACAATGATGGTTTAAATGATACTTGGGTGCTAGAAAACATAGATAACTACCCTAATAACAAGGTTGAAGTATTTAATCGTTGGGGTGAAAAAATGTATCAAGCGAATAACTATCAAAATAACTGGGATGCAAAACCTAATCAAAGAGGTGGTAGTACTGAAAAACTACCAGTAGGATCCTACTATTATATCATCAACTTAAATGAACCTGGTGTTAGTCCAATTCAAGGTTGGTTATATATAAACTACTAAAAGAACCAATCAAAAAAATATACAATGAAATTATATAATATAAAATATACACTTACTTTATTAGTAATAATGGTATGTGTAAAAGTTCAAGGACAACAAGATCCATCATTTACAATGTATAACCTAAACATGAACATCATTAACCCAGCTTATGCTGGTTCTAGTGATGGTGTAGAATTAACTACTCTAATAAGAGGTCAATGGTTGGGAATAGAAAACGCACCAAATACACAAACACTATCTATTTCTTCACCAGTAGGGAAAAACTTAGGCTTAGGTTTATCAATTGTAAACGATCAAGTGTTTATTGCAAAAGAAACAGATGTATATATTGACGTTTCTTACAAATTAAAGTTATCTGAAAATAATGATTTATTTTTAGGGTTAAAAGCGGGTGCTTCGTTTTTTAATACTGATTTAAACTCTTTGAATATTCAAGACCCTTTGTATAATCAAAATGTAAATCGTGTAAACCCAAATTTTGGTGCAGGTGCATATTTAAAAGGAAAAAATTATTACGTTAGCTTATCAGTCCCTGTTTTGTTACAAAGTGATAGATATGAAAAAGAAGGTAATGTTGTTACTTCTGCTTCTGATACGCCTCATATTTATTTAGGAGCTGGGTATACGTTTGATTTAGAAAATGATTACAACTTAAAAGTTACTCCTTCTTTTATGACCCGTTACGTAGATGGAGTTCCGTTGTCAGTTGATTTAACAGCTACAATTAGTCTTTTAAATAAAGTGGAATTTGGAATTTCTCACAGATTAAAAGAATCTCTTAGCGGATTATTAATGTTTAAATTTATTAAAGAATTCAAAATGGGATATGCTTATGAACACGCTACAAATGATATCTCTAAGTATAGTAGTGGTTCACACGAATTTGTTTTTAAATTTCAATTTTAAAAATAATTTTCCCATTTTTTTAGGCCCAGAAGTAATGACTGGGTCTATTTTTTCTTAACAATTGAAAACAAACAAAGAATTACTAATGTTTAAATTTATTAGAGAGCACAAATTGTAGTATACCTATGAACTCACTACAAATGATATCTCTAAGTATAGTAGTGGTTCACACGAATTTGTTTTTAAATTTCAATATTAAAAATAATTTCCCCATTTTTTTAGACTCAGTCGTAATGATTGAGTCTATTTTTTTCTTAATAAAAAACTTCAACTCTTCTTCTCCTAACACTACTAAACACTAAATATACTATTTTCTGTATCAGAAAATAAAAGAGAAACAGTATATGTATACATAATAAAACACACCATCTTAACATAAGATAGTGTGTTGAATTTCAAAGTTATTTTTGTGGTAAAATGTTATATTTCTATTTATAATCTTTCACTATTTTTAGCACATTGCTACTTTCTCTTCCTATCACTTTTACAAAGTACACTCCTAAATTTTGCTTGGATAAGTCTATCTTTACAGAAGAAGATTTCACTACATCTGAAAGAACTAACCTACCATGTAAATTATGAACTTCAATTCTTGAAGTATTATCTATTAAAGATTTCGGAATATCTATGATGGTGAATGAATTTGTAGGATTGGGATATGCATTAATTGTAACCTCATCGTTTACTCCTTCATTAGTACTTTTAGATTCGCAATAATAAGGTTCTGAATAATCGTAATAATCTTGTCCCACTATATTCTTTTTTGTCTTCCAAAATCGATACCTAGGAGTTACATGTTTATGAAACGCTATTATATCTGAAGGTTTTCCTTGAAATACTTTTGAGGTTCTTGAATCATGTTCTACAATTTTTCCACTGAAAGAATTTGCATTATCTGTAGAACTGCCTGGTACAGTTGTTAGTGATATTGTAGAGCCCCCCCATTTATAGGGATTCCATTGAAAAGAGGAACCATTAGACTCAAACGTATGCATTTTTGGTACATTATTATCTGTTGCATAAAAAACGGCAATATCGTCATAGTTATTTCCATCTCGGTCAACATTTAATGATATTACTCGTCTTGATATTTTAGATGCCTCAAAGTTTTTAAATTTCCACCATCCGACAGAACTTTGATAATTAAAATTTGTTCCTCCTGATAACCATACGTGAATTCTAGTTTCTCCATTTCCATAGTCATAAAAAGCAGCTATATCATCTACATAACCATCATGGTCAAAATCACCAGAAACTACACGATCGGTTACTTTGGTAGCTGTGTAACCAGCAGTATTCCACCAACCTGTAGAATACTGATACGTAAAGCTTGATCCTGTTGATAGCCAAACATGAATTCTAGTTTCTCCATTTCCATAATCATAAAAAGCGGCTATATCATCCCAATACCCATCATTATCAAAATCTCCTGAAACCACTCTTCCTGTTACTTTATCAGCATCATAGCCATTAAGCTGATATACAGTACTTTTTGTAAATGAAGGTTGAGTAGCACCATTACTTTTAAAAAGATCAAAACGCATACTAGAAACGCCTGTTTTATAAATTAAAATAAAGTCGTCGATGTGTCCATCGTTATCAAAATCGCCTCTTACCATTCTTCTTTTTACATTATCTAAGTCATAATTAATCATAGTAGTGCCTTTTTTTAAAACTCTATTACCATTTAAGTCATTAGATAATGTGTTTAACCTAAAACCTCCCTGTAAAGGAAACTGCTTTAACATTACAACATCATTAATAACTTTGTCTTTAGAACTTTCTTGAGAGAAGTTCCCCGAAACGATATAGCCATTTACAGTTGCTGATGGATCGTCTTGTGGATTAAAATAACAATCTTGAGCTAAAATTGAATTAGTTATTAGTAGCGCGAATGCTAATATTTGTATTATTTTTTTCATATTATTTATTTTAATTAGTCAGTAATTTAGTAATCCATTTTAATAAGTTCTCCGTTTAACTTGTAATTAAACCTAAAAGTAGTCCCTCCATTTTCAGGCTCAAGATTAATACAATATTCTGCTTTTGATATATCTCCGTTCTTAGGAAAATATATATACGCCATACTTAGTGCAGGGGTTTCAAGTTTATTTTCGTCAATTAATTGTTTTTTCGATTTTTCTACTAGCTTTCCTAAATTACTTAAGTTAGTTGTATCATTTAATTGATACATAAAATCTGCTGCTTTACTTCCCTTAGGTACTTCTAATACAATATTTGAATTTTTTTTCCAAGAAGTGTGTTGACTATAAATATATGCACCCATTTTTAAAGACTCAGGCTCTTCAGTAACCGTAAGGCTTATCATATTTCCAATAGACTTATCGTAAGAAATTTTTAAATCTGTATAATAAGCATTATTACCAAATTTCTCTTTAATTTCTTTTTCTATTGCTTCAAAACCTTCTGCAGTTGCTGGTTGGTCTTTAATTCCTTGGCAAGAAGTTATTAGTAAACTTACTAGAATTAAAATTGTATACTTCATCTTTTATTCGTTTTAAATTTAGCATAAAAATAAAAGCTACTTACCAATTAATAAATAGAGAACTTATTTTTGAACCTTACGAACTTAAAAGTGAAGTGTTTTAGTAAAAAAACGTTATAAATTAAGAATACTATAGTTTTTAATCTGTGTTCCAATTAAAAAGACGCGTTACAAAATTGTCTTTTTTACGCGAAGAGACTGGAATTTTTTTCCCATTTTTTAAATGAATCGTTCCTGATTTATCGTACTTCTCTATAAATTTAAGATTAACAATAAAAGATTGATGGGGTCTAGTAAACGAGCTATTAGTTAGTTTGTTTTCAAACTCTTTTAACGATTTAGAAGCAACATATTTTTTACCATTATTTAAATAAAAAGTAGTATATCCTTTATCTGATTCGCAAAACATTAAATCTTTTAATTCTAGTATTTGAAATGAATCTTGAAGTGATAAAATTAATATCTCACTATCACTATTTAATACTTTTTTTGCTGTATTAATCTGTTTCCTTTGAGTTTCAATGGGTAGCACAGCTATCTTATCTAGAGCAATTTTTAACTCATCAATATCAACGGGTTTCAACAAATAATCTACCGCCCCTATCTTTAAAGCTTTCAATGCAAATTCTTCATAGGCAGTTATAAAAATAACTTTAAAATTAAAATTTTCTGTTTGTTCTAAAAAATCAAACCCTGTACCATCAGTTAGGTTAATATCTAGAAAAACTAATTCAGGCTTACATGCATTGGCAACAATAACAGCGTCTTTTACCGATTCGCACTCTCCTACTACATTAATATCAGTACCAATTAAATCTAATAAATGTACTAATGCTTTTCTAATATGTTCTTTGTCTTCTACAATTAATGCCTTCATTAAACTAACTCAATTTTATATGGAACTACTAAGGTAACTAATGTTCCTTCTTTTCCAAATATTTTTCTATTCTGTACTTCTATTGTTCCCTCAGTTTTAAACTCTTTAGATAACATTGTTAAACGTTCTGAAGTAATTGTTGTGGCTAAAGAACTTCTACCTTTATCTACTTTTTTATGAATTTCATCAATTCCAATCCCATTATCTTCAATAGTGCAAATTAATTTTTCATCTTTAAAAACTAAAGTTACGTGAATTTGTTTATTTTCTTTTTTACTAGGAAAAGCGTGTTCAATAGCATTTTCTATAAAAGGCTGAATTAACATTGGTGGAATTTTAAAATTAGTTTCATAAATATCAGCATCAACCTTTAATTTATACTCAAAAGGAGGATTCATATCTAAGTTTTGAAGTGTCATATAACTATCTATTGCAGAAAGCTCTTCAGAGAGGGCAACTGTTTTATGTCTTGAATTTTCTAAAATAGTTCTCAATAATTTTGAAAACTTTGACAAATAAGAAACTGAGTTTTTTTCTTCTTTATTTAAAATCATTCCTTGCAAAACAGAGAGCGAATTAAAAATAAAATGAGGTGTCATTTGCGAACGTAATAACTTTTGTTCAATAACAATATTTTGAGTTTTAGATTTCTCATTTCTTAATTTTAAAAAGAAAATAACTGCTCCTAAAACTAATAATGTTAATAAAAATGCAATAACACCTAACAATAAATTACGCTGTGATTTTTCAAGATTTTCATTAGTTGCAGTCACTGTTTTGGTAAGCTGTAACTCTCTTAGATTTGCAGAATCTAAAGCTTGTTTATATTTGTACTCATATTCTATCTGGGTTATTTTTTCAATATTTTCTTTATTAAAAAGACTATCATTTAATATTTTAAATTGCTTATAATTTTCTAAAGATTTCTTGTAATCACCCATAGCTTTGTAAACCCTTGATAAAGTTTCTGAAACTTCAGCCTGATAATTTAAAAACCCTAATTTTTCAGCTATTTCCTTTCCTTTTAATCCATTTTTTAAAGCTTTATTATACTCTTTTTGATTGAAGTACATTTTCGAAAGCCCCACATAAGCGTTACATAATGGCTGTTTAATGTTACTTTCTATACTACTTATTTTTGCCTCAGTAAAATATTTATGTGCTGTAGTATACTCTTTCAACACCAAATAAACCTCTCCAATATTATTTAAAATATAAGGGATTTCACTTTTAACCTCAATTTGTTTGCTAATATTGAGTGCTTTAATGTAATTTTTAAGAGCTTTTTTATACTCTTTTTTTTCATTATATATAGTTCCAATACCGTTTAATGCGGTCAAAACACCTTCTTGGTTGTTAATTCGTTGATAGATATTTAAAGACTTTTCATAGCTCTTAATTCCTTTTTCATAATGCTTTTGAACTTTATAAATTACGGCAATATTACCAAGACCATGAGCAATACTTATACTATCTCCAAGCTTTTCATTGCTATATAAACCCTTTTTTATATATTCTAGAGCAAGTGGATAATTACCTTGCCCCGTATAAACTACTCCCAAATTATTTAAACAATAAGCAACTCGCTGTTCATTATCATTAGCTTTAGCAATTGAAAGGGCTTTAGTAAAATATAAAACGGATTTGCTATAGTCTCCCAAATCATCGTATGCACTTCCCAAATTAATTAAACTAGCAGAAAGGTTATCACTATTAATTTGCTTTTCTATACTAATTGCTTTTTTTAAATATATTACTGAAGTACTAAGTTCTCCTTTATTTTTATAGGCAATCCCTATGGCGTTGTAACAATTTGCTTCTCCCTTTTTAAAACCGATACTTCTATATAGCTTCAACGCTTTGTTATAATAAGTAAATGCTTCATGGTAATTGGATTGTATTACTTCGGTTATACCTCTTATATAAATACTTCTAGCCTTTCCTTTTTTATAGTTAATAACTGTACCTATTGAATCTGCCTCGTTCAAATATTCAAGAGTTTTTGGTATATCTTTACTGAAATAAGAAAAAGCAAGTCTATTTAATATATGTACTCTTGTTGTATCATTTAATGTATGCTTCTCTAGCTCATTTTTAAGACTATCAACTTTTGAAGTTTGAGAATTTATATGTGTACTGAATGTCACAAAAATAAGTAGGGTAAAAAAATATTTGTTTATTTTAGTCTTCATAAATTTACTATTTAATTTTTCAATTTAATGAAGAACACATAAGTAATTTTGCATTTTAAACATGTACATTTCATTATTTTGAGTTCTACTCCTTTCGCTTTTTAATATGCTTTCAATCCCATTTCTAAACTTTACATAATACTTGAAATTACCAATCAAAACTTATATAATATCTAATTATTTATATAAACATATTTTAAGAAATCAAGAATAAAAGCTAAAGTTACACTAATTTATTTGGTTTTATATTTTGTAATAAACAGTGTGGCATAAAATTTACAACAAGAAAATAAATTTCAACAAAAAATACTACTTCTTACATTTTGCAGGTATTAGCGCTTTTACACCGCATTCTTCCGGTTTTTATCTTTTCTGTAAACAATACCAGCAAACAGTTGAATTAGACCATATAAAAACCAGACTTAATTCATTAACTGCAAACACTTTACTCAAATTTTATACGTTAAAAAATATAATACTCCCATTTTCTTAATCTTTTCCAACTTTCCATAATTTAGCCCTCGCCTCCTTAAAAAACTCCATTAACGTAATAAAACAAGGGTTTTCACTTACAGGCTTTTACTGGTTTTTACCTATTTTCTGTTCCCTTTTTTATTCGTTATTTTGACATGTCTTTGGAGACGTCCAATAGACTTTCTTTTTCATAGCAATTTTCCCACTCAATTTTTTGAGTGGGTTCTTTTTTTAAAAGAGTTTATTATTCATCTTTAGTAAAATTAATACCATAAAACTGACTTGTTAGATATCTAAATTTTAACTGGAAATAGCATCCAATATATAATTTCACTTTTATTGTACATCTCCAAAAAACATATTTTACTTACTTTTAGTACAAAAGCAGAAATCCTTAGTAATAATAGATGTTTAGCATTTAAAAATACTTCTTCTATTATTTACAAATTGACATCCTTTTATCACCTAACGCTCCCTATTTTTTTATTTCTACAACAACACCCCTAAAAATTAAATTTAAGCTGTATAAACACTCACACTTAATCAACTAACTACAAACACCTTACTAAAATTTTACACATTAAAAAATATAATTTTATCCACTTTTTTAATCTTTTTAACCTGCCCATAACTAGCCCTCACTCCCTTAAAAAAATCCATTAGCGTAACAAAATAAGGGTTTTTACTTATAGGCTTTTACTGGTTTTTACCTATTTTCTGTTCCCTTTTTTATTCGTAATTTTGACATGTCTTTGGAGACGTCCAATAGACTTTCTTTTTCATAGCAATTTTCCCACTCAATTTATTTGAGTGGGTTATTTTTTTTTATAAGAGTTTATTATTCATCTTTAGTAAAATTAGTACCATAAAACTGACTTGTTATATATGTAACTTTTAATTGGAAATAGCATCCAATATATAATTTGACTTTTGTTGTACATCAAAAAATCAAAATTCTATTAATTTATAATTCAAAAGCAGAAATCCTTAGTAATAATAGATGTTAAGAGTACAACAATACTTCTTGTATTATTTACAAATTGACATCCTTTTATCACCTAACGCTCCCTATTTTTTTATTTCTTCAACAACACCCGTAAAAATTAAATTTAAGTTACATACCCCCTAAACACCTAACCAAATAACTATAAGCACGTTACTCACTTTTTTGGTATTAAAAAATCATAGCACTCTCCATTTATTTGATCTTTTTTACCAGTCTATAATTAGCACTCAACCTCTTAAAAAACTCCATTAGCGTAACAAAATAAGGGTTTTCACCTATAGTATTTTACTGGTTTTCACCTATTTCCTGTTCCCTTTTTTATTCGTTATTTTGACATGTCTTTGGAGACGTCCAACAGACTTTCTTTTTCATAGCAATTTTCCCACTCAATTTACTTGAGTGGGTTCTTTTTTTATAGGAGATCATCATTAAGTTTTACCTACAAAAGAACCATAAAACCGATGTGTTATAATTTAAAATTTTCTTACTTCGTTCAACAGTAGTAAATTTTAAACACCATTATTCCTTTCTATTTTTAAATGTTCTTTAATAAAAAAACACTCAGTAATAGTAATAAAACACCAAGTAACATCATAACAACACCAGCAAAATATTCTTTTGCTTTATAGCTTTCATGAGTTAATAATACTTCATTATCAGATGTCAACTGTAATACATTATTTGCAATCTCACCCTCTTTTAATTTTTTATAATACACCAAAACCTTTGTCCCCTTTTTTAACTTCCTTGCTAACTCAGTATAATTTTGACTGGTATTATGACTATAAAAAACTTCATTCGTAGTATTCAAATTTATTTTTAGAATTTTTAAATTAAAATAAATTGAATATTTACCAGTTGCTTTCGTTCTTTTTAAAACAACCTCCGTATGCTCTATAGTCCCTTTTTGCTGATGAATACTTTTTAGATCTCTAGAATAATTTTCTTTTAAGGTAGAAAAACCCAGCCAGATAAGTGTTACTGAAACTACTACTGAAAAAATAAAAAATATACTTTTTTTGATGATTTGTATATTCATATTTATCTTTTTAGTAGGCAAATTAATTATTTAAATTAAGGGTATAATATCACTACCATTACCTCTTCAATTTGAACTTGACAACTAATATTCCATATTTTTTTTCTGACTGAGTTCTGCATCAACTATTTTAGTTTTATTCCCTCTTACTATTAAATTTCATTCAGTATATATGCTATTTATTCGTCTTCATAATTTCCAAAAAAGAAATATAACAATCCTCCTACCAATATTAATAGAAATCTAATAACCCATCCCATAGTATTTCCCCAAACATCTACCCATGCTAATAACCTTATATTGTAATTAAAAATTGAAAGCACGATAGACATAATTCCCATAGCAGCAAGAATTAATCCTCCTTTTCCTAATTTTGATTTAATGGTTTCCATAAAGTTTTATTTTTAAGTTTGGAATAAAAGTAGCAGATACTTAGACATCAAAAAATAGAGAATTCATTTTAGAGACTTTAGAAGAAATAAGTGATGCGTTTAAAGAAATAAACGCTTTCTAAAAATTTTAAAAAATTATAATACTATACCAGAAGCTTCTACCATAGGTATTCTACAAATTAGAACACATTAAATTACTCGTTCGTCCGCTTTATACGCACCACGACGGTGTAATATCCATTGGGCTTCGTCTAAAGGATTTACCCCTTTATACTCTCGAACAACGCCCTCTCCTTTAGGACAGGTATCATATCCATGGAATTGTACTCTAAGACGCGATTTACCACTCGTTATTGAATTTAATTTTCTGCTAAAATCTAAGGATGTAGCTACAGGAATTCTTCCTTTTAAATGAAACACCTCATCAATAAATACCGGAGTATCAAAGGTGGCTCTTCTCGTACTTAACTCAGAAGTTATTTTTCCTAACAACGATTCATTCGCTTTAATTTCAAAACTTAATATAGGCTCTAATAAATGTGTGCCCCCAATTTTTAACCCTTGCATAATTCCCATAGGAGTTGCTAGGTTAAAATCACCAGGTCTGGAATGTACATTATGATCTTCTCCTTTTATCAACGTAATTTTCACATCAGTTACCTCCCACCCTAAAATTCCTTGTGCCAAGGCTTTCGGAATGGTTCGTTCTATTTCATTTTGATATTTAATATGTACATCATTCTGTGAAACAATTGAATGATAACTAACTCCTGAATTTAACGGAGCAGGCTCAATTAAAAAAGTCATAATTGCCCAACAAGGTTTTGGCATCCAATAACGAATATAGCCCTCTGCTTTTGTGCTAATGGTTTCTTTATAGACCACTTGAGGATCTGTAAAACTTGCATTGATTGAAAAACGTTCTTTTAAAACATGTTCTAAAATTTCAACTTGCATTTGTCCCATTAACAATAATTGTAGCTCCTTCTCTGCTTTAAACCACTTAAAACTTAAAGAAGGTATTTCTCTATCTAATTGTTGCAAAGCATCTGCTAGTACGTTATAATCAGCATTATTATTAGGAATCACCTGAACACTCAATACTGGAATATGCAACTGAGGTAATTTTGGAATTCCTTCTGAACTTCCTAAAACATCACCTGCTTTTGTACCTAAAACACCCGTTATTACCCCAATATCTCCCGATTGTAAAATAACATTATCTACATATTTTGTATTGTGTAATTGTTTTGTTTGATTAATTTTAGTTTCTACCTGTTGCGTATCATTATATATGGTAGATTTAGAAGACAATTTTCCTGAAAAAACTTTTACATGTGCCATCGTACCAAAAACCTTATGATGTTCTAACTTAAACACAAATGCTGAAAGCTCTTTGGTCGTGGTTGTTTTAGAAGTTGGACAATAGGCTACTATTCCATCTAAAAGTTCGGTTACCCCTATATTATTCTTAGCAATACCAGTATATACAGGAGTTATTTTAGTATCTATTGTTAACTTGTGAATACTCTTTACATACTCATCATCTTTAATTGATTCTGAGTTTAAAAAACGCTCCAATAAAAATTCATCACTTTCTAAAATATGCTCAATAGACTTTTCTTTAATTTCACTATCAACGTCACTATTAAAAACTGGAGTTATGGTGGCATCCGTTAATCCATCATTTTCTGAGGCGTACAACACTACTGTTTTAGTTTTTAAATCACGTTCTATCTGGGTAATTGTTCCTTCTGCATCTGCACCTTGACGATCAATTTTATTAATAAAAATAAGGGTTGGTATATGTAACTCTTGTAACGAATCCCAAATATTTAGGGTATGTGCTTGCACCCCTTCTACAGCAGAAACTACTAACACTACCGCATCAACAACACACAATGCACGCTCAACCTCACTTGAAAAATCAACGTGACCAGGCGTATCAATTAAATTAATCTTCGTGTCTTTCCATTCAAAAGAAGTGGTGGCTGCTTTTATAGAAATTCCACGCTCTTTCTCCAGTGCTAAACTATCAGTACTTGTTGACCCTTTATCCACACTCCCCAACGTTCTAATAGCACCTGAATTGTATAAAAAATGCTCGGTAAGTGTGGTTTTACCTGCATCTACATGCGCTAAGACACCTATATTGATTGTTGGTTTCTTCATTATTGAGAGTAATTTGATGTTTTTTAAAATTCCAATTGTAAAATAATAGGAATCCCGTAATAATAAGCCTTTTTTATAGATTAATACTTCTAGCTGAAAGATTTTTTATCAAACCGTCATTAGGAATGAAACAAAGTGAAATGAAGTAATCTCTTCATCACTAACTCTAAACAAATAGTAAACTCTCATTAAACAGATTGCTTCAGTCGTAACCTCCATCGCAATGACCAACATACTCACACCACCAATAATAAAAAACAGCAATTCCCTCACACAAAGTATATATAATTCAATATTTTTGTTTTTCTAAAAAATAAAATTAAAATGCAAAAACTACAACCTATTATGTTAGTTGGCACTGGATCAGATGTTGGAAAGAGCTGGATAACCACAGGTATTTGTAGATGGCTTAAACAAAAAGGATATACCCCTGCTCCGTTTAAAGCCCAAAACATGTCATTAAATAGTTTTTCTACCCCTGATAATTTAGAAATTGGAAGAGCGCAGGCCGTGCAAGCAGAAGCATGTGGTATTCCGCCAACGGTAGCAATGAACCCTATTTTATTAAAACCCTCATCGGTAAATAAATCGCAAATTGTATTACATGGAAAACCAATTGGTGACCAAACTGCCAAGGAATATTTTTTAGGCGACAATAAAAAACACCTGTTTGAAGAAGCTAAAAAATCATTTCATCAACTAGCTTCAAAACAGAATCCTATTGTAATGGAAGGTGCTGGAAGTATTAGTGAATTAAACTTAAAACATAGAGATATTGTAAACATGCGAATGGCTGCTGCTGCCAATGCCTGCGTATATTTAGTAGCAGATATTGATAAAGGAGGCGTATTTGGAAGTGTGTATGGTACTATTGAATTGTTAGAAGAGTGGGAACGTAAATTAGTAAAAGGTATTATTATTAATAAATTTAGAGGAGATACTGCTTTATTTATTGATGGAAAAAAGAAACTAGAAGAACTCACTAAGATTCCTGTTTTGGGTATTTTACCCTATGCAAAAGATATTGTAATTGAAGAAGAAGATTCCGTTGCCTTAAACCAACGAAAAACTACGGCAGTTGAAAACAAATTAAATGTAGCCGTGGTGAAACTCCATTACATGTCTAACTACACCGATTTTCAATCGTTAGAACAAGAACCGCTAATCAATTTATATTTTACTAGAAATTCGGAAGAACTAAACAAAGCAGATGTACTCATTATTCCGGGTACAAAAAATACGATTGAAGATTTAATAGCCTTAAAAAAAGATGGATTAGATACCATTATCAAAAAACAATATGCACACATTCCTGTTATTGGGATTTGTGGAGGCTACCAAATGTTAGGAAATACTGTTAAAGATCCTTTTTCAGTAGAAAGTAATAATTTACAAGAAAAAGGATTAGGATTGTTTAATATTGAAACCACACTAACAAAAACGAAACAAACGGTACAGCGTAATTTTCAGTTTAAAAACTTTAAACAACCTTGTGAAGGTTATGAAATTCATATGGGAGAAACGATTGTGCCTAAAAACAAGCATTTAAATCGTATTAATAATAAAGAAGAGGGCTATTTTGATGGAAATAAAAGTTGGGGAACCTACTTGCACGGTATTTTTGACAATCAAGAAATTGTAACAGAACTACTACAAGTAAAATACCCAAATGCTGAAGCTATCAATTATAAAGCTTTTAAATCGGCACAATTTGATAAATTAGCTGATTGGATTGATGAAAATTTAGACATGGAAACCATTGTAAAAAATAGCGAACAATAATGTTAAACGGCCATGGAGATGACCTTCATTTGATAGAAGGGGAAATTAAGCACAACTTTAGTTCAAATGTGTATTATAAAGGATGCCCAAAATCGTTACTTGATGAAATTTCAAGGAACGTTCATAGAATTGAAAGCTACCCCTCACCTATTGCCAATGAGTTGAATGAATTAGCAGCAAAAAAATTTCAGCTTACTAGCGATCAATTTTTGTTTACCAACGGAGCAACAGAAGCCTTTTATTTAATAGCGCAGTTATTTTCAGCAAAAAAAGCAGCTATTGTAGCACCAACTTTTGCTGAATACGAAGATGCTTGTAGTATTTTTAAGTTGGACTATCAGTTAATTTCTAGAGCAGCAGTAAAAGACACGAATGCAGATCTTCTATTTATATGCAACCCCAACAACCCAACTGGTACTATTTTTTCTAAAAAGGAACTGGAACTTCTTTTTAAGGAAAAACCAAGGACTACATTTGTTATTGATGAAGCGTATATTGAATTTACCAACAATCTAGAATCAGTTGCTTCATTAACTTCCACGCATACAAATTTAATTGTCGTTCGCTCATTAACAAAAACATTTACGATTCCTGGATTACGATTAGGCTATATCATATCAAACCCCTCAAACATTAGTGCACTTTTAGCACTAAAGATGCCTTGGAGTGTGAATACGTTAGCTATAAAAGCGGGTGAATTCATTTTTAACAATTATGAAACACTTCAATTCAATGCCTCTGAATTGTTAGAAGAAACTACTATTTTTAAGAAAGAGCTTGAACAAGTAAAAGGTATAAAAGTTTGTGAAAGTAACACCTCTTATTTTTTAATTGAATTGCTAAATAGATCGGCAAAAGAGTTAAAAAAATATTTAATAGAAAAGCATCAAATTTTGATTAGAGACGCCACAAACTTCAACAATTTAGAAGGAGAGCACATTCGTCTTTCAACACAAAGTAAAGCTACTAATCAACTACTTATTCAAGCGTTAAAAGAATGGATTTAGCTTCAATTTATATACTAGTTATTGCATTTGGTTTGGATTTACTATTAGGAGATCCTAAAAAACTACCACATCTTATTATTCTATTTGGTAATAGTATTTCTTTGGGTGAGAAATGGCTTAATAAAAACAAGTACCAACTTTTAAAAGGTGCGCTTTTAACAATTACTTTAGTTAGTATTTCTTTTACGGTACCGTATTTAATTATAAAGTGGCTACATGTATGTAATTTTAAAAGTATTGCCACTGTGTTTTCGGTTGTAATGCTGTTTTACTGCCTAGCCAACAAAACATTAGTAAAAGAAGGCTATGCTGTTTTTAATACACTTAAAAACGAAGGATTAGAAGCTGGACGTAAACGTTTATCGTGGATTGTTGGTCGTGAAACGAATAAATTAAATGAACAGCAAATTAGAGTTGCAACTTTTGAAACGATGTCTGAAAATTTAAGTGACGGTGTCATTGCTCCGCTTTTTTATTTTTTGGTATTAGGAGTTCCCGGAGCCATGGCGTATAAAATGATTAATACCTTAGACTCTATGATTGGCTATAAAAATGATCGGTATCTTTTATTTGGTCGGTTTGCCGCAAAGCTCGACGATGTTGTTAATTATATCCCTGCTAGAATTACAGCACTATTAATGTTACTTGTTCAGTTTAAAATACATGGAATTTCTTTTGTTTTCAAAGAAGGAAAAAAACATAGTAGCCCTAATGCTGGATACCCAGAAGCCGCTTTAGCATTCATTTTAAATTGTCAATTTGGTGGTCCTAATTATTATCATGGCAAATTAGTTGATAAACCTTTTATAGGAAACAACAACAGGAATATAGAACATGATGAAATTAAAAGAGTTGCTTCTATTAACTATGGGGCAAGTAGTATTTTTATTGCAATTATCATAGGGGTACTCATATTTTTTCAACATGTATAACCTACCTAAAAAATATATAATTACAGGGGCTCCAGGCACTGGGAAAACCACGTTAATAAATCTTTTAAAAGATACAGTTCCTTGCATGGACGAAGTTTCTAGAAGAGTTATTATTGATGAGCAAAAAAATAATAAAAATGGAATGCCTTGGGGAGACATACATCGTTTTACAAATCTTGTTTTCAAATTAACAACTAAAGAATTATTGAATCCAAGTACTCAAATTTGTGATCGATCTTTATTAGATTTAGAAGCTTATTTAACACTAGCAAACAAACCGATTCCTACTTACCTTAGAGATTTCCCTTATAAAGAAACATATCATACAACTGTTTTTTTTGCCCCTACTTGGTTTGAAATATACTGTAAGGATTCCCAAAGACTGCAAGAGTTTGACTACTGTTTAAAGTTAGAAAAATTGCTAATTCAACAGTATACTAAAAAAGGCTTCGAAATTATAATGCTTCCTAAAACTTCTCTTTTAAAAAGAAAAAAAATAATTATCGATTCAATTCTGTAATAAAAAATTCTATATATTCGCCCCGATTTTTGGTTTCTTATTCTTTTGTAATTTTAGAATAAGAATTAAAAGGGAATTTGGTGCAAATCCAAAACTGTTCCCGCAACTGTAAAGCTTATTAAAGGCTTCATTAATAAAAACCACTGTAGGTGAAACTATGGGAAGGTAAATGAACGCTAAGCTAAGTCAGGAGACCTGCCTAAATCAAAACATAATTTAAACTTTCGGGAATAAAAGTTAATGTGTTGGATGGCCTAATTTTCTTTAGGCTTCTTACTCTATATTTTAATTTCTGAACAAATAAAACACCATGAAATTAAAATTAGTATTCTTTTTTCTTATTAGCACCAACCTATTGTTTGCACAAAAAGAAAAATCTAGCAAACTGTTAAACAAACAAAACAATCAACCGATCCAGTTTTGTTCTATTTTGAATAACAATTCTCAAAAAGGAAGCATCTCAAATAATAAAGGTATTTTCAAAATTACGGGAACACCTAATGACAGCATTATAATTTCATATATAGGGTATAAATCAGTTAGCTTTTTATTTAAAAACTTACCTTCAGTTATTTATTTACAACCAACATCCTTTGAATTAAAAGAAATAGACCTTTCTGCTAACAGCAGAAAAATTGTTGAATTAAATAAACTTCAAATAAAAAACTTAGATGCTCCATTAACAACAAATAATGTAAGCTCAAAATTAATTAAGCTCAGGAACTCAAATGATTTAGGAAGTGCTGTAAAAAGTGCTACAGGGGTAAGGCCCATAAACAGGTACGGAGGTTTTCAAACATTTAGAATAAGAGGGTTTAATAATTTCGTACTCTTATATGACGGAGTAAGAGATGAACGCCATAACCTCTCAACAAGTGCTCCTAGTACCAACTTAGCTAATGTTGACCATATTGAAGTACTCAAAGGGCCTTCAAGTGTTATGTTTGGGCACTCTGCTTTGGGAGGAATTATTAATATTGTTCGTAAAAAACCAACCTCTACTTTTACTGGAGAATTTAGTGCTACCTATGGCTCTTTTGACACCTATGAAATGTCTGCAGGTATGGGAGGCCCCATAAATAAAAAATTAAAATATAGGGTAGATTTTGGGCTTACTAAGTCAAATGGTTGGAGAGATTATGGCGTGAACACTAATAACGCTTCTTTTTCACTTAACTATACGCCAACCCAAAAAGATATTTTAGAAGTATCGTTTCAAACCAATAACGATATATATGATACAGACACAGGTATTCCTGTTGATGAAAATGGAAATATTGTTGCAGGAATGGATCCAAAAACAAGATACAATGATCCGCAAGATTATTTAAAGCATACACGTTTTGACTTAAACGTTAAATATAAACATCAATTTAATAGTAAACTAAAACTTACTAATAGTTTTTCATGGTCTGATGATGATATCAATTACCTATCTACTGAATGGCTTTATTTTAATGCAGCTAAAGATTCAATAACTAGAGGATTTCCTTTTTACTTTAATCACAAAACTAAAACTATTCAAAACCAATTTGACCTAACCTATTCATTCAAAACAGGGAGTGTAAAACATAAATCTCTAGTTGGTAATTCTATAACTTTTTTAGATAGAAAATCATTTAGAGGAAGCGTAATTGGTCCTGGTGTAAAAACTACTATTTCAGTAATAAACCCTATTTTAAACCAAGGACACATAGAAGCTGTTGATGAAAGAGTACAAATAAGGGATGAATTTAATAGTGGTTTTTATTGGCAAAACTGGTCAGATATTTCCAATCAGCTTAAAGCTCTTATTGGTATTCGTTATGATATTTTTAAAGGAACATATGCTACCGATAAAATTAATGCAGATAGATTACTCATTGAAGCTGGTAAAGAAACAAAAATTCCTTCAACAGCTTTAAGTTATAGAGCTGGTTTGGTATATCAACCTTTTAAAAATTTTAGTGTTTTCTCTTCATATTCTAACTATTTTAAACCTTCTAGAACAATATCTCCAAGCAGTCAAATCTTTGATCCAGAAAAAGGATATCAATTAGAAGGAGGTATTAAATTTGAAAAATTGAACAAACTAAATATTACTTTATCTAGTTTTTACATTTTAAAACATAACATAGTAGAACGAAATAAAGTTAATGAATACCGTCAAATTGGAGAGGCAGATTCTAAAGGAGTAGAATTTGATATAGAATATACGCCGTTAAAAAATATATATTTGAAAGCTGGATACTCATTTACAGAAGCTAAAATACGTGCTTATGACACAAGTGATTCTCAACTAAAAAAAGAGGGAAACACATTGCCTTTCACTCCAAAGCATTTAGCTAATATGTGGCTTAACTATGAGTTAAAAAATGGACTAGGCTTTGGTATTGGTGGTAATTACACAAGTGATAATTTTACAAACTCTAATAATTTATACAAACTACCTGCATATGCTCTTCTTGATGGTGCTATTTATTATCAAAAAAACAATATAAGAATAGGTTTAAATATAAATAACATCACCAACAAATTATATTTTACTGATGCTATTTATGAGTATCAATTCTTTCCGGGAGCTGAAAGAAACTTTAGATTAAATCTAAGCTATAAATTTTAAATCCCTTGAAAAAACTTATAACTATACATCATTATTTAGGCACTTTATTTTTTATGCTATTCCTTGTTTGGTTTCTTTCAGGGTTTGTAATGATGTATAAAAGTTTTCCTTTTTTAGATAAGAAAGGAAAAATACAAAGTAAAGAACTAACAAGCTTAACTAGCAAGAAAATAGTTCCTCCTTCTTCTATCTTTGAACTCGATTCTATAGAAACAATTCACAAACTAAGAATCAATGCTATTCTTAACAACATCGTTTACCATATAGAAACTGGTTCTGGAAAGCTCGTTTCAAGATATGCTAAAAATGGAGAGCTTGTAAAGCTTACTAAAAAAAAAGCTTTAGCTATCGCTCAAAATGCTACTAATTTAAAAAGCACAGCTCAAGTAACTATTATTAAAGAAGTAGATCAATGGATTCCTAGACCCAAATACATTAAACATTTACCTGTTTACAAAGTAAAGTTCAATAACCAAGAGCATACATGGGTGCATATTTCTTCTCTTACTGGAGAAGTTTTAAATATTACAACTTACAACGATCGTTTTTGGGCTTGGCTTGGGGCTATACCGCATTGGATTTATTTTAAAGACATTCGTATACACAGTTATTTTTGGCAACAACTTATTTTATGGTTGGCTGGATTGGGTTTACTAATGACACTTACTGGAATAGTTACGGGGTTAATTCGTTATAAGAAGAAACCTAAAGCAAACTTTAAAAGATTTAAAAACAAATGGTATAACCTACATTATTATTTTGGTTTAGGTTTTGGTTTATTTATTTGTACATGGGTATTTAGTGGTTTTATGAGTATGACTCCTTTTAACTGGGTACCAAGTTCATCTTTAAATGCTAAAGAAAAAAAAGTGTGGCAAGGGCAAAACTTCAACTTAAAAAGTATTACTAGTAAAAATTGGGATACTCTAAAAAAAATTGCCTCCAAGTCAAATTTTAAAGAAATACATTTTTCATTATTTAACAATAACATCTTTATTGAAAAATTCAACAAAGATACCGTTGAAAATCATTGCATTACAAATAGTAATTATAAAGTATCAAACAATCAATATGCATCAAAAATTAACGAGTTTCATCCACAAGAAAAAGTAACCAAATTATTAGTACTTGATGCATATGATTCCTATTATTATGATAGAAAAAATATAAAAACACTTCCTGTTGTTAAAATTATTACAAACCAGGATACCTATTATTACATCAATCCAAAAACTAATAGAGTACTTCTTAAATCTGCTCCAAAAAACAGAGCTGAAAGATGGTTGTATCATGGCCTTCATAGTTTGGATTTTTCATTTCTTACAAAAAATCGACCGCTATGGGATATTGTACTAATTTTCTTACTCATTGGAGGAACTGTTACCTGTATAACAGCAACAGGATTAGGAATTAAATTTATAAAACGAAAGACAAAAAAACACCTAAAAAAAAATAAATTAAAACGAAAAAAAAATATAACATATACTAAACGACGCACAATAACTATTAAATAACTCATTTTATAATCAATCTTTTAAATCAAAAAATTATATATACATTTGTCATAATATATGGTTTCTTGTTCTTTAGTAATTTTTAGAATATAGAATTAAAAGGGAATTTGGTGTGAATCCAAAACTGTTCCCGCAACTGTAAAGCTTATTAAAGGCTTCATTAATAAAAACCACTGTAGTAAAACTATGGGAAGGTAAATGAATGCTAAGCTAAGTCAGGAGACCTGCCAGTATTGAAGTAATTTATAATAGTAACTCTCGGGTAAAGAGTTAGAAATTATGTTTTATCATATTTTCTTTCACTGCCTGCTTAATTTCATTTTTAAATGCAAAAATTGATTTTATGCAGTTTATGGATATTATTTTTTTCACTATCTATATTCGCACAAAATAAAACCATTCAAGGTAAAGTAACTGATCAAGAAACTCAGTTAACAATTTCACGAGTACGTATAACAGCGAACAAAACACTTTTAGCAACCACCAACGAAACAGGTGAATTTTCTATAACATTAGAAAAGTTTCCACTAAAAGTAACCTTCTCTTCTGAAGGGTATTTGAAAAAAACTATCGTACTAAAAAAAGAAACCAAAAATTTAAATATTACACTAGAAAAAGAAGTTATTCAACTTTCAGAAATTGTCATCAATTCTAAAAATCAAAAAAAGCTAGGAATTCAAAAGGTTTCAAAAATTTCATTACAATTAAGACCTATTAACAGTGCGCATGATTTTTTAAAAACAGTACCTGGTTTATTTATTGCTCAACATGCTGAAGGTGGAAAAGCTGAACAGATATTCCTTAGAGGATTTGATAATGATCATGGTACTGACTTTGCTGTTCTTGTAGATGATATTGGTGTTAATTTAAGCTCACATGCTCATGGACAAGGATATGCTGATTTGCATTTTTTAATTCCTGGAACTCCTTTTTCAACAAAATTAAACCTAACATATTTCTTTTAAAATTATGGGTAAAAATATAGCCAATACTACTCATACCTTTTTCTTTTGTGATGGAGGATCATGCCAAAAAGCAGGCAGTGAAAAAGTAGTTAGAGAAGCAAGAGCTTATCTAAGAAATAATGAACTTTGGGATACTACCCATACAATTAAAACCAGATGCAACGGTAGATGTGAAGATGCACCTACCTGTATTGTAAGTCCAGGTGAATTTTGGTATAAAGAACTTACTCCTGAAAAAATTACTCCTATCATAAAAAGACACATTGATAATGAAGAACTAGTTGAAAGTGAATTATTATATAAAAAAGGCTGGAATCAACAAGTTTCTAATAACGAAAGAGCTCCAATAAAACCCAAACCTTTTGAATTAAAAAATGATAAAGAACTAGATGAGTGTTACATTACTAGAGGTTTTAGTTCTGATCAATATTTGTATCCTTTATTCTTGTATCTTAAAGAAAATCCTGAAGGAGTTTCACTTTCTATGCCTAATGAATTACCTATTCCATTTGATGATATTATTGCTCTAGATTATTCAAAAGCGCACGTACTTGAGATACACACAAAAACAACTTGTATTACCCTAACCATCGCTTCAGTACCAAAAGACAATAAAGAATTACAAAAATCGAAAATTTCAAGTACGGAGTATTTTTACCAAAAAGAAACAAAACTAAGTGGTATTCGATTTAAAAATAAATTTGGCGAAATTTTAGGAAGAATTTTATTCGACTCAATCAAAAATAAAGCTTGGAAATATTGTACTAAAATACAATTACAAAATACGGCCTTAAATTTAATATAAACATGAATAAACACGTTTCAATATTGGGAATAGGATGGTTGGGATTGCCATTAGCACTACAACTTCAAAAAAGTGGTTATTCTGTTAATGGAAGTACTTCTAGGCTTAATAACTTGAAATCGCTCTCTAAATTTTCTTTTCACACCTCTAGAATTAAAATTGAAGCAGATGCAATTATTGGTGACTGGGAATCTTTTATTCATGAAACATCAACATTGATTATCAATTTTCCACCAAAGCGAATTGATACTATTGAAACAATACATCCACTTCAAATTAAACAGATTATAAAACATACTCCAAAAACAACAAAAGTTATTTTTGTTAGTTCAACATCTGTATATCAAAACACCAATAACCTTGTAAATGAAACGCTACATTGTAATCCAGAAAAAGCTTCTGGTAAGGCACTTATTAAAGCAGAAAAACTATTACAACAACATTTTGAAAATAACCTAACAATCCTTCGTTTAGCAGGGTTAATTGGCCCAAAACGCCATCCTGGAAGGTTTCTTGCTAATAAAAAACAATTAAAAAACCCGAATGTTCCTGTTAATCTGATACATCAAAATGATGCAATTAACCTTATTAAAGAAATTTTAGCGCAAGAGTGTTTTGGTAAAATTATTAACGGCTGTGCAGATGTACACCCAAAAAGAAAAGACTTTTATCAAAATGCCGCTAATAAATTAAATATGCTTCCTCCTATTTTTGATTTTTCAACTAAAGAAAATTATAAAATAGTTGATAATTCTAAATCGAAATCATTGCTAAATTTTGAATATCAATTTTCAAATCCTGAATGGATTTTCACAAAAGAATATTTACCCGAAATTTCTATTGTTGGTTGTGGTCCAGGTAACAAAAACTTGTTGACTTTAAAAGCATTTGAGGCTATTGAAAAGGCTGAAGTTCTTTTACATGATAATTTAATTTCTGATGAAATATTAGCAATAAACACTCAAGCTGAACATATTTATGTAGGTAGAAAATACGGAGATAAGGGCGATCAAGAAACACGCCAAAACAACATCAATTCTTTGATGAAAAAACATTGTGAACAAGGAAACAAAGTGGTTCGTATAAAATCTGGTGATCCATATATTTATGGGAGAGCCGCCGAAGAAGTGCGCTTTTTAAAACAGCACAATTTACCTTTTACTGTTGTTCCAGGAATTTCAGCTGCCTTAGCTGCTGCTAGCTCTGTAAATATTCCAATCACAGAAAGAAGACAGTCGAATGCTATTCTAATTTGTACCGCTCACACTGCTGATTATTCTACAGCTCAACTTAACGGAATTGCCGAAATGTTAAACGCTGGTAATACACTAGCGTTATATATGGGCTTAAAAAGTATGGATAAAATTGTTCCTAAATTAATGGAAGTATGTAAAAACCCTAACATCCCTATTAATGCAGTTTCAAATGTATCAAGAGAAAATGAAGTGTTACTTTCTTCAACCTTAGGAACCATAGAAAACGATATAAAAAAACAAGAGCTACAAATGCCTGTAGTATTTTTAATAGGGGTAAAACCAATTAATTAAACAATGAAGAAAGGAATTTTACTTTGCGGACACGGTAGTAGAACCAAAACTGGAACTAATGCTTTTAAAGAATTAGTTTCTATTTTAAAAGCGCGTTATACAAATTATGAAGTTGATTATGGTTTTTTAGAGTTTAATCATCCTGTGTATGAAGCTTCTATTGAACGAATGTATCAAAAGGGAATCCGTGAAATTTATGCGCTACCAATCATACTTTTTGCTGGCTCACATGCTAAAAATGATATTCCGTATGAAATGAATACCATTCAAAGTTATTACAGCGATTTAACTATAAAAATGGGGAAACACCTTGGTGTGAATTCATTTTTGCTAGAACTTGCACAAAAAAGAGTTTTAGAAGAAGAAAGTAAGCATTCTCCAATGGACAGAAAAGAAGTTTGTTTAATGGTAGTAGGTAGAGGAACCACTGATACTGATGCCAACTCTGATGTTCACAAATTAGCTTGCATGCTAGGAGAAGGTATGGGATTTGGTTTTACAACAGTTTCTTATAGTGGTACAGCCTATCCTTCAGTTACTAAAAGTTTAGAGCTAACAAGTAAAATGGGGTTTAAACGAACTATTGCTATCCCATTTTTCTTTTTTACAGGTATCCTATTAGAACGCATTTATAATCAAATTCGAACATTTAGTGAAACTTCTCCTTATGAATATGTGTATACCAAAGCTTTTGGTAGCGATGAGCTTATTTTAAAAGCATTTGATGAGCGACTAGATGAAGCTATTAATGGTACTGCTAATATGAATTGCCAATTGTGTAAATACAGAAAACAAATTGTTGGTGTAGAATCTGAAGTAGGAAAAGAACAAGTAGGACATCATTTAGGTGTAAAGGGCGTTTTATTTGAAGAAAATGAAAAGATTGATCAGAAAAACAGCGTATTTACTAAAATAAAAAAAGGTTTAGGAATATGATAAAAGGTACTATATACGGTGTTTCTCTTGGTCATGGTGATTCCGAATTAATTACTTTAAAAGGATTAAAAGCCTTACAGAAAGCAGATAAAATATATTACCCTGGCTCTTTATTTAAAAATGGTAGAAAAGCTAGTTATTCATTATCTATATTAGAAAAATACAATTTAGATAAAGAGAAACTTAAAGGTTTTTATTTAAAAATGGATTTGGAAAGAGCGCAAGCCAAAACTATTTATGAAACCACATTCCAAAAAATACTTTCTGATTATAAACAAGGGCTTTCTATAGCAGTTGTAAGTGAAGGGGACATTAGTACGTTTAGCTCTTTTTCTTATTTGTTAGAAAAAATACAAGCACATGATCTAAATATTAATTTAATTCCGGGTATTAGTTCTTACTTGCATTTAGCATCAGAAAGTAAAATACCACTGTGTTTACAAAATGAAAAAGTAGTAGTAATTCCTCGCATACAAACCAAAGAAGAACTTCAAGAGGCTATTGCTTATTTCGACACTGTTGTATTAATGAAAATAATATCGGTTGTTGATATTATTTCTACTGTTCTTGACCCAACAAAACATAGCATTACATACGCAGAACGCTTAGGTACTGACCAACAATTTATCACTACCAATTGGGCAACTGCAAATCAAAGAGAAATACCTTATTTCTCTCTTATTATTATTAAAAAAATCAACAAATGAAAATAACTGTAGCAGGCTTAGGACCTGGAGATATAAATTATATGTTACCCGTAGTTAAAAATGCTTTAGAAAAAGCAGATGTAATTATTGGTTATGATTATTATTTTCAATTTGGAGCATCACTTTTTAAAAAAAATGCTGAACTTATTTCTATGCCTTTGGGTAAAGAAGAAGCAAGAGCACATAAAGCTATAGAAAAAGCAAAAGAAGACAAACATGTTGTTGTTATTGGTTCTGGAGACGCCAGTATTTATGCCATGGCTGCCATTGTTTATGAAGTAGTATCTAAAGGAAATGATAGTGCTATTGAATTAGAAACCTTACCTGGTGTTTCTGCCTTTTTAGCAGCAGGAAGTAAATTAGGAGCACCGTTAGGTCACGATTTTTGTTGTATTTCTTTGTCTGACTTAATGACGCCTTGGAATAAAATTGAGCAAAGAATTAAAGCTGCTGCAATGGGTGATTTTGTAACCAGTTTATACAACCCAAAAAGTAAAAAGAGACATTGGCAGTTAGGTAGATTACAAAAAATATTTTTAGCTGAACGCTCCCCTTCTACCCCAGTAGCTATTATAAGACATGTAACACGACCAGAAGAAGAACTTAAAATTACTACTTTAGGAGAATTCAATCCTGATGATGTAGATATGTTTTGCTTAGTTATGATTGGAAACTCTCAAACCTATCGCTTTAAAGATTATTTGGTTACTCCTAGAGGGTATCTAAATAGAAAACCACATACAGGTAAAGAAATTCAACAAGAAAGTTTTAGAATTGTTACCGATCATATTAAAGAATTAAACTACTCTATCGCTGATAAATGGGCTATAACAAGAGTAATACATACCACTGGTATTTTAGAAGATTTCAATCAATATTCAGCAACTCCTGAGGCTATTTGTAATTGGCATAATCACCTTAAAAATGGTGGAGAAATCGTAACTGATGTTACCATGGTAAAAGCAGGGATTACAAAAGCTTTCATAAAAGAATACGGAAATCAAATTCATTGTTTATTAAATGATGAAGATGCACAAGCGCTAGCTAAATCGGAAAATATTACGCGTTCTCAAGCAGGTATTAGAAAAGCCATTGAAAAGCATCCAAATGCTTTATATGTTATAGGAAACGCACCTACAGCTTTATTTGAAATTGTTGATCAATTAAGAGAAAATCCTTCTTTTGAACCAGCTGGAATAGTAGGTGTACCTGTTGGTTTTGTTAATGTTTTAGAATCAAAAGAACAGTTATCTCAAATTACAACTACCGACTGGGTAATTATTGAAGGAAATAGAGGTGGAAGTAATGTTGCTGCTGCTATTGTAAATGCTGCTTTTACATTGCCGGAATCCTCAAATTATTTTAAATCGTAAAAATGAATCAATTTACTTCAGAAAATATAGAAACATTAGAACAAATAATTCTTGCACGAAGAGATGTAAGAGGAAATCGTTTTATAAACACTCCTATTCTTCAAAAGGATTTAGATAAAATTTTATTTGCTGGAGTAAACGCACCGTCTGTTGGGTTTTCTCAACCATGGGAATTTGTGGTTATTAAAGATTTAAACATTAGAAATAAAATAAAAGACAGTTTTTTTGAAGAAAATCAAAAAGCAAAAACTCTTTTTGAAGGAAAAAAAGCTGATGCTTACACACAACTAAAATTAGAAGGAATTATAGAATCGGCATTAAACATAGCTGTTTTTTATAAACCAAGTGAACACCCCGTTTTAGGGCAAACTACTATGAAAGAAGCTGGTGTTTACTCAGTAGTATGCGCTATTCAAAATATGTGGTTAATGGCAAGAGCTTTAAATGTTGGCTTAGGTTGGGTAAGTATTTTAGATCCCAATAAGATTAAAACTATTTTAAACGCTCCCAAAGACAGACAATTAATAGGCTATTTATGTTTAGGACACGTAGATAAATTTTATGAAAACCCTGAATTAGAACGTTTACAGTGGGAAAAACGTAAGAATATTAACGATGTTGTTATTAAAGAACGCTATCAATAAATGAAGCAAATACATTCACATATCGATTTTTATTTAATTGGAATTAGCAATCACCCTAGTCCAAAATTGAATGATGATGTCTTGAAATTAATTAAAAAAGCAAGTGTTTTTTCTGGTGGAAAACGACATTATCAACTGGTAAAATCATTATTACCTAAAAATCATAGTTGGATTGAAATCTCAGGAAAAATGGATTCGTTAATTCAACAGTACAAAAATTTCGAAGTTTCTATTGTTGTTTTTGCCTCTGGAGATCCTTTTTTCTATGGTTTTGGAAATACGCTTAAACGCTTATTACCCAGTGCAAAATTAAAAGCTTTCCCATATTTTAATAGTATTCAGTTATTATGTCATAAAACACAGACCAATTATAATAACTTAAAGTCAATATCGGTTCACGGTAGAGACTGGACGGCTTTAGATGAAGCTTTAATTCATAGACACGAATTAATTGGTGTATTAACTGATAGTAAGAAAACACCTGCCGAAATTGCTAAACGCATGCTTCAATATGGTTTTGATAATTATTCAATAACCGTTGGTGAAGCTTTAGATGGAAATAACGAACATATTGAACAACTAGATTTAACTACTTGTTCTACTAAAATGCATGATAATTTAAACTGTATATTATTAAAACAAATAGCTCCGAAAAACAAACATTTTGGCATTCCTGACACTGCTTTCATTCCGTTAACAAATCGGCCAAATATGATTACTAAAATGGCTATTCGTTTAACTACAATTAGTACGTTAGAATTACAAAATAAAAAAGTTTTCTGGGATATAGGTTCCTGTACAGGATCAGTAGCAATTGAGGCTAAACAACATTTTCCGCATTTGAAAATTGTAGCTTTTGAAAAACGAACAGAATGTAATAATATTATTGGTCAAAACTTAGAACGTTTTTCTACTCCTGGTATTGAACTTATTATTGATGATTTTTTTAACCTTAATCTGAAAGATTTCCCTATTCCTGATGTTATTTTCATTGGTGGTCACGGAGGAAGATTAAAAGAATTAATTCATAGAATTCATGAAATAAATCCATCAGTACGATATGTTACCAATGCCGTTACAGAAAATAGTACCAACATATTTATAAAAGAACTTACAAAATTGAACTACCTAGTTAGCACTAACATTATTCAAGTAAATAAACATAACAAAATTAGCATTCACACAGCTGAACAAAAATAAATGAGAAAAATAGCCATCATAGCAGTCACTGAAAGAGGATTAGAAAAAGCCCTTAGAATTCAGAAAGAATTTCCAAAATCATTGGTCATAACTACTTTACAATCTAGTAATGAAAATGTATCAACTATTTCGTCAATTTCTGACTATTTAGCTGATAATTTCGAAAAGCTTAATGGAATTTGTTTTGTAACGGCCCTAGGGATTTGTGTTCGTTTAATTGCTCCGTATATTCAAGATAAAAATACCGATCCCGCAATAATTTCTGTAGATGATTTAGGTTTACATGTGCAATCTGTATTAAGCGGACATAAAGGTGGAGCTAATGATTTTGCATCAAAAACGGCTAGTGTATTAGGAGCAAATGCTATAATATCGACCTCAAGTGATGTGCAAAATATTTGGGCCTTAGATACCCTTGGAAATCAATTTGATTGGCAAACAGAAAGCTCAATAGCTACAAATAAAATAATGGCGTTGTTTGCTAATAATAAACCAACTGCATTACTTTTAGATATTAAAGATAAAGGAACTCAATATTTAGAAAAAACAATTCCACATTTTGTAACTGTTTTTTATAATGAAAACGATATTGACTATACACAGTTCGAATTATTTATTGCAGTAAGTTATAAAATTTACGAAGCAAAAATTCCTAGTCTATTTTTAATTCCTAAAGTACTATCTGTTGGTTCTGGGTGCTCTAAACAATTAGATTTCGAGTTATTTCAAGAAACATTAAAATCAAAACTAGCCGCTGAAAGATTATACTTTTCTGCAATTAAAAATTTTGGTTCTATTGATATTAAAGCTGAACAGCAAGCTTATTTAGATTTTAGTAAGAATAACAATATTCCATTTACCACATTTTCTTCAGATAAAATAAACACCATTACGATACCTAACCCTAGTGAAATGGTTCTATCAAAAATAGGTGTTAATGGTGTATCAGAATCATGTGCTATGCTGCTATCTGGGAACAGTGAATTACTTGTTGAAAAACAAAAAATACATTTAGATACAAACGAAAAGTTCACATTTTCTGTTGCTATAGATAAGAATGCAACTCGAAAAACAGCAGTTGCAATTATTGGTGCTGGACCAGGTGATGAAGAATTAATAACGGTAAAAGGAAAAAAATATTTAGAAGAAGCAGATTGTGTGTTATATGCAGGAAGTTTGATTCCTGAAGAAATGACTAATTGGTGTAAATCAGGAGCTATTGTTAGAAACTCTGCTATGATGACTTTAGAAGAACAAGTTTCTTTAATGCAAGAACATTATAAAAAAGGAAACACTATTGTTCGTTTACAATCTGGTGACCCTTCTTTGTACGGAGCAATTCAAGAACAAATGACCATTTTTGATGAACTAGAAATGGATTATTTTATTGTACCTGGAATATCTTCTTTTAGTGCAGCCGCTGCAGTATTAAAATCGGAATTTACAATTCCTGAAGTTGTACAATCTATTGTATTAACCCGAGGTGAAGGAAAAACTCCAATGCCCTCAAAAGAAAGCATTGCTGCTTTTGCAGCAACCAATGCTACCATGTGTATTTTTTTGAGTGCTGGAATTGCTAAAAAAGTACAAGCTCAATTATTAGATCATTTTGATCCTGATACCCCTGTAGCGGTTATGTATCGAATTTCTTGGAAGGATGAAGAAATCTTTCAAGGAAAATTAGAAAATCTAGCACAAATTGTAAAAGAAAGTAAAAAAACTAGAACAGTATTAATTATAGTGGGTCGTGCTATTGGAGCTCGAAAAAACAGGTCTCAATTATACAGTCCTGAATGGAAACATATCTTTAGAACCAATAAGAAATTTGTAGTTACTGAATAATTTATAAATAACGAGAAAATGATATTAGTATTTGGAGGAACAACGGAAGGTAAAAAAGTAGCAAAATTGCTTCAAGAGAAATCGATGCCTTTTGTGTACTCAACAAAAACAAATATCCCTTTTCAAGAAAACGACATTGCAACGTATCGATACGGAGCTTTAAATGAAAAACAGTTAGAAAAGTATCTACTAGAAAATAGTATAGAAATTATTATTAATGCGTCTCATCCTTTTGCTGAATTACTCCATAATACAATCGCTAATACAGCAGAAAAAATGCAGATACCTGTTATTCGATTTGGTAGGAAATTACTTTCAAAAACAACAAGCTCACTAGTAACTTATGTAAATACTTATGATGAAGCTACTAAACTATTTAACGAAAGTCATATACTATTAGCATTAACAGGTGTACAATCTATTAAAAAATTAAAGCCTTGGTGGCAAAAACAACCAATTTATTTTAGAATACTAAACAGACCTGAATCATTAGCCATAGCGGCTGAGAGTAACTTTCCTAATAAACAATTGATATTAGGCTTACCTTCTGATAATTTGGAAAAAGAAATTGACTTAATTAACAAAAAAGCTATCAATTTAATTTTAACAAAAGAAACAGGCAACAGTGGATTTTTAAGTACAAAAATTAATGCTGCGCTAAAAACAAACACGCAAATAATTATTATCAATCAACCAAAAATACCTCAATATTTTAAACTGGTATTTAATGAAAATGAATTAGATAAATTAATTACTGAAATACAAAGTTCTATATCACTAACTAATAATACTGCAAAATGGGATTAAGAAAAGTACCTAAAGGTCCCTTAAAAGAAGGATTTACAACTGGAACCTCCGCTACTGCAGCTGCTAAATCAGCATTGATGGCCATAATACATCAAAAAAAGATTAATACAGTTAGTGTTCATTTGCCTATTGATAAAGTTTTAGAAATTCCAATTTATCATTGTGAGTTTACTGAAAACACAGCTAAATGCTCTGTTATTAAAGATGCTGGTGACGATCCTGATGTAACAAATGGAGCAGAAATAGGATGCATTATAAAGTTAACCCAAGAAAAAGAAATTCAATTCATTGCTGGAGAAGGTATTGGTACAGTAACCCTTAAAGGATTAGAGCTTGCTATTGGAGAACCAGCCATTAACCCTGTTCCAAGAAAAATGATAACTAGCGCTATACAAAAATTACTACATGATTATGATTTAGAATGTGGGGTTTCAGTGACCGTATTTGTTACTAATGGCAAAAAACTAGCAAAACGAACACTAAATGAACGTGTAGGAATACTAAACGGTCTTTCTATTTTAGGTACAACTGGTATCGTAAAGCCATATTCTTCATCTTCTTATATAGCAAGCATAGAACAAGGTATAGATGTAGCAGTTGCCAATAAAACTTCTGAGTTAGTAATAAACTCAGGAGCAAGAAGTGAAAAATATTTATCCGATAAATTTAGTTATTTACCCGAGTATTCTTTTATTCATTACGGAAATTGGATAGGTGAAACATTAACTAAAATAAACAAATCTCCTATAAAAAAAGTAAGCATTGGTATTATGCTAGGCAAAGCTGTAAAATTAGCAGGAGGTGTTACAGATACACATAGCTGCGTTTCTAGTTGGAATAAAGATTTCGTAGTTGATTTAGCTCATCAAGTTGGCTATTTCGACTCCGAAAAAATTAAGGCTCTAAACATGGCTGGACGATTGATTGAGCTATTTGATTTTGAACAAAACTCACCTTTTTATCAATTGTTATTAGAACATTGCTATCAACATACCCATATAAAAATTAAACAGGTAGACCTAAGCATTTACCTTATTCATAAAAACGGAACTCTTATTAAACATATTAAAAAATGACTTTAACATCTTTAATTAGGCCTTTAATGGCTGGTATTCTTCATTCATTTGAACCTGACCACGTTACAGCTGTTTCAGTACTAGCCACTGAAAACGCAATTAACAAAAAAAAGGTAAGTTTCAAAACTGTATTTAAGGCATCACAATGGGCTTTTGGACATTCTGTTACCCTTTTACTTTTTGGAGGTATCGCCTTACTTTTTAAAAGTATGGCAACTATATTTGTAAATGATATTTCTTTCTATGCTGAATTAGCAGTTGGCCCCATCATGATTTGGTTAGGAATAGTAGCCATTAAAAGAAATCATGCAATTAATGAAATGGTTAATGACCATAAAAAAATTGAACCGCATGAGCATGAACTATCTAACCCTATACATTTACATGGTACTAAAGGAGAAGAAATAGCTGTTAACCCAATGAATAAATCATTTTGGATTGGTATGCTTCATGGCCTTGCTGGTACAGGAGGCGCATTAACATCTGCTCTTGTATTAAGTAGCTCTACTGTAAGTAATGCCATTCTTATTCTTGCTGTTGAATCGTTAGGAATTATTATAGCAATGGGAGTTTATAGCTATGTATTAATAGTAGTAATGAGTCGTTTTTTAGAAAGAAATTTGTCTATTTTTAAATGGATGAATGGTGTAGCTGGGGCTGCTTCTATTTTCATTGGAATTGTATGGTTATATAATAGCATTTCGGAATTATGGTAAAAAATAACCCCCTTACTAACTTTCCTTTTTCGGCCATAGTTGGTCAAGATAATTTTAAATTAGCTCTTATTTTAAATCTTGTTGATCCCCTTATTGGTGGTGTACTAGCTATTGGAGATAAAGGAACAGGAAAAACAACATTGATTCGTTCATTAACCAATTTAATGGGAGAACAAAAAAATTCCCCTTTTATTAACTTACCTATTGGGGTTTCAGAAGATCGACTTATTGGTAACATTGACCTGGAGCAGTTAATAAATGCTAAAAAAGAAGTTATTAATCCTGGTTTAATGGCACAAGCTCACCAAGGAGTATTATATATAGATGAAGTAAATTTATTACAAGATTATCTTACTGACATACTATTAGATGCTGCTGCCTCTGGAAGTTATCATTTGGAGAGAGAAGGGGTTTCTCATTATTTTAAAAGCAGATTTTGTTTGGTGGGATCTATGAACCCTGAAGAAGGAAATTTAAGACCACAACTTAAAGATCGTTTTGGCTTGAGTGTTATAATAGAAACACCTACAACCCCTGAAGTGCGTCAAAAAATTATCAAACAACGTTTTGAATTTGATGATAATCCTTTGCAATTTATTGATTTCTATAAAAAACAAAATAAAAAAGTAGCTACCCAAATTAGCAATGCTAAAAATAAATTAAAATCTATAAAAATAGAAGATGCTATAATTGAATATTGTAGTGAATTAGCTATTAAACATCAAGTGGAAGGACTGCGTGCAGATATTTTATTAGTAAAAACAGCAAGAGCTTTTGCAGCATATCAAAATCTTTCTGAAATAACTAAAGAAACTGTAGATACTATTGCTGATTTGGTATTAAATCATAGAAAAAAACATACGCCACCTAGCCAACAAAACCAGTCTCAAAAACAAGAAAATCAATCTCAAAAACAATCTTCTGAAAACACTCCTTCAAAAGAAGAAAATGTACATATTCGCATTCCAAAAAACACTTTTCAAAAACAACAAAAAACCACAAACAACACCATTCAGCAAGGAGTCAAAACTAGTGTGAATAATGAAGGTACTATACTAGAAATCGACACAAAGAAAACAATTGGTCAATACCTAACAACTGATAAGTTTGAATTAAAAGCAAAACGAAGAAATAATCTTTTAAAGCAACATCATATCTTTTTAATAGATTCTAGTGGTTCTATGTTAAAAGATAAGATTATAGCTTATGCCAAAGGTGCTGTTAATAAACTTGCCAAAAATTCTAAAACTCAGAATACACAGTTTTCTATTGTATCGCTTTTCAATGGAGAAGCTCAATTAATTTTAAAGCAGACCATTATTTTAAACGAAATAGAAACTGCTTTAACAACTCTGCAAACTGGAGGTAAAACAAACTTGAAAGCTGGTTTTAAAGAAGTAAAATCAATTTGCACCAACATAGAGTATAATCACAACCTCCACATAATAACCGATGGAAAACTAAACACAGGAGACAATCTTGAAGATACTGTTTTGGCTTTTCAAACTTTTTGTAAAGGAATAGACAATACTCAAGTTATTGATGCAGAAAAGGGGTTTGTTAAAATTGGAGAAGCCTTTGAACTTTCTAATAGAATTAACGCCAACTATGAAGTTTTAATTACTGATAACTAAACATATTTTTTTGACAAAACAATTCATCATATCAGCCCCCAATAGTAACGCAGGAAAAACAACAATTACGTTAGGTTTATTACGTTTATTTAAACGTAATAAAACTGAAATACAACCTTTTAAGGTTGGGCCAGATTATATAGACCCTAAATTTCACCAATTAGCATGTAATAAAATTGGAGTAAACTTAGATTTATTTATGATGTCTGAACTTGAAATATCCTCGTATTTAAATTTCTATGGAAAAAATGCTCAAATAAATTGCATTGAAGGTGTTATGGGATTATTTGATGGTGCAAATAAAGCTCTAGGAAGTACTGCTGCATTAGCTAAAAAACTAAAAACACCTGTATTACTGGTTATCGATGCCAAGGCAGTTGCATACTCAGTTGCTCCACTTATTCAGGGGTTTGTAAACTTCGATGAGGATCTAGAAATCATGGGAGTAATTTTTAACCGAGTAGGATCGGAAAGACATTATGCTATAGTTAAAGAAGCTTGTGAAGATATTAATGTAAAATGTTTTGGATATTTATCAAACTTAAAGAACTGCTCAATTCCTTCAAGACATCTAGGGTTAAATATAGAAGAGATAGAAAAGTTTGATGTTATTATAGACCAAATTTCTCATGAATTAGAGAAAACTGTAGACTGGAAATCCATATTAAACGCATCTAAAGAAGTTGAGCAAGCAACTATTCCAATAAAACAGCCTGCAAACAAATTAAAGTTTGCTATAGCTAAAGATGAAGCTTTCAATTTTATATACCCTCACAATGTAACTGCCATGAAACAATTAGGTGAAGTTACTTTCTTTAGCCCTATTCACGATACTGAAATTCCGAAATGTGATTTAATATTTTTTCCTGGTGGATATCCTGAATCACACTTAAAAAAACTTTCTTCTAATGCCTCTATGCTGGAAAGCATTAAATCATTTGCTGAAAATAATGGCCATATATATGCAGAATGTGGAGGAATGATGTATTTAGGGAATTCTATTATTTCTGAAGAAGGAAAACCTTATAAAATGGTTGGGTTTTTCGATTTTAATTCAACTATAGCTACAAAAAAATTGCATTTAGGGTATAGAAAATCAAAAACAAAAAATTATACTTTTAAAGGACACGAATTTCATTACTCTAGTTTACTAAACGATAAAGAAGCTACTATAAATGCTACGGTATTAAACGCTAGAGATAGTGAAACAAATACTAAGATTCATAAAAAAAAGCATGTTTTAGGATCTTACATACATCATTTTTTTGGATCTATTGAAACACTTTCACATTTAATTAATGAACTAAAATAATACTATATGAAAATTTACACAAGAAAAGGAGACAAAGGAAGTACCGGCGTTTTTGGAGGAAAAAGAGAGTTTAAAAATTCAACTCGAATAGAATGTATTGGAACCCTAGACGAGGTAAATTCTACCATAGGATTGTTACGTTCAAAATTAGGAAACAATCATGAATGGCAACCAAATTTACATCGCATTCAAAAAGATATGATGAACATGATGTCTCATTTAGCGCGCCCTTCAAATTCTAAAAAAGAAAATCCAAATCCTGAACCTAAAGATGGTGCTGAATTTTGTGAAAAATGGTTAGATGAAATGGAAAACAATATTAGTTCTCCCTCTGATTATTTTTTATTACCTGGTGGAAATGAAATATCTGCGCTTTGTCATGTTTGTAGAACGCAAATAAGAAGAGGAGAAAGACAATTAGTTACTCTAATGCAAGAAGACCCTGAATGTGTTCACGAGTATATTATGAGCTATGTAAATAGAATGTCCGATTTATTTTTTACTATGGCTAGAGCTGAAATGGATAAACATGGAGTAGCTGAAGAAAAATGGAATCTTTTCTTATACAAAAGAAAGAAAAAAGCAGTTAAAAAATAATTTAGAAGCTGTTTCAGAAAAACATCAAACAATATTAATAATTTTAGATAGAATAAAAATGAATAAAATACCAATTACCATTGTTACCGGATTTTTAGGTGTAGGAAAAACAACTTTAGTACATAACATGTTAAAAAATGCTAATGGAAAGCGTATTGCAGTTTTAGTGAATGAATTTGGAGAAGTAGATGTAGATGGACAATTAATAGCTTCCTCTGAGTGTGGAGATGATGACTGTAATTTAGTTCAATTACCAAACGGCTGTATTTGTTGTACCGTACAAGAAGAGTTTTTACCTTCTATGTTACAATTGTTAGAACGTAAAGAAGAGATTGACCATATTGTAATAGAAACATCGGGTTTATCAATGCCTAAACCTTTAGTAAAAGCAGTAAACTGGCCAGATTTAAAACCCCATATTACTATTGATTCTGTGATTACTGTAGTAGATGCTGTTGGAATTGCTACAGGAGAAATTTGTGATAGAGAACGTGTACAAGCGCAACGTTTAGCAGACGATACATTAGACCACGAAACACCTATCGAAGAGTTATTTTTAGATCAATTATCATGTGCTGACTTAGTTTTAGTAAGCAAAAGAGATTTAGTAGATGATGAAAAATTTTCAGAAATAACAAAAATTATTACGGAGAAAGCAAGACCCAATACCAAAATTGTTCCTGTTATAAAGGGAGAATTGGATAATTCTATATTATTAGGTATCCATGCTTCTGCAGAAGATGATGTAGATAACCGACATTCTATCCATGAAGAGCATCATAAACATGGAAACCACCACCACCATAATGATGATATTAAAACGGTTTTGTTAGCATACCCTAAAACCGATGATATTAAAGTGTTAGTAAATGAATTAAAAGCTCTTGTAGAAAAACACGAAATCTACAGAATTAAAGGCTTCGTAAATATTCCTAACAAACCAATGCGTATGGTTTTGCAAGGTGTAGGTACACGTTTCGATTACTATTTTGAAAGAGCCTGGGGAACAAATGAAGAACGTAAAACAAGTATCGTAGTTATTGGTAAAAACATAGAATTGAATGAAAAAAATGAAGTAATTACTCATGCACATAGTCATAACCACGGACATGCTCACTCTCATTAATAACATTGATAGTTTGCAATACTAGTGTAAATCAATATAGATAGATTTCATAAAAATCATAAGACGTGCATTTAATTTCTACCATACCAGGCGGCTGGAACCCTAACGATGAGGGTGTTTTTTACATAGATCAATCTCCTGGAGACATTGTTTTTTTATCTTCGGCCGATTCTGATTTATTTATGATGAATAACGCCTACAAATTACTTTATAATTCTGTAGGCAATGCACCTTCTTTTCGCTTTGCTAACCTTAGTTACTTTAAACAAGAATTAACTATAGACACCTATATTGATGAAGTAATTTCTTCAGCAAAAATTGTTATTCTTAAACTATTAGGAGGTAAAGCATATTACAATTATCTATGTGAAGCTGTAACTGATTGTTGTGAAGAGAATAGTATTCAATTAATATTCTTACCAGGTGATAATAAACCCGACTTGGAGTTAATGAAATCTTCTAACATCCCTTTGAAGGAAGTCGATCTTATTTGGAAATATATTCAATCTGGTGGTATTGAAAATTGCCTATCCTCTCTTCAATTGATTAGTAATAGAATTACTAATTTAAAAATTACACCAAATGCTATTAAAGCTATTCCTGATCTATTTTTATACCACCCGAAGGAGGGAATTTATACTGTATCAAAACAAAAAAGAGAAAAAAAACAAGTTATTATTTTTGGGTACAGAAGTTATTATTTATCTAATAACCTAGCACCTTTTCATAGTATTATTAATGCATTAGAAGAACAAGATATTTCGTCTGTTGTTCTAATGGCTGCTGGGTATCGCGAACAAAACATTCAGCAACAAATAGCTAACTTGTTAAAAGTTTATCAATTAGAAAAACCTCAAGTTATCATTAATACTACAGGGTTTAGCGTTCAAGGATTTCATGAAACCTCGCAAAGCTTATTTGATGTGTATAATGTACCCGTAATACAAGCAATTATGGGAAGTTGCAACCATGAAAATTGGTTAGAAGGTAATTTTGGGTTACCTCCTACTGATATTGCTATGAATATTGCGTTACCTGAAGTTGATGGTAAAATTATATCTAAAGTTATTTCATTCAAAGAATCTATTGAAAAAGATGTTTTAACTGATTCTGAAGTAGTTTCTTATGTTCCACATATTGAAGGTTGTGAGTTTGTTGCTCAAATGGCTAAATCATGGATAAGCTTGCAACAAAAAAAGAATTCAGAAAAAAAAATAGCCTTAGTTTTACCAAATTATCCAAATAAAAATAGCCGTTTAGCAAATGGTGTCGGTTTAGATACTCCGCAAAGTACTTTGCAAATATTAGCTAAATTATCAGAAGAAAACTTTCTTTTAGCTCCAAACTATCCAAAAACAACAAATGAATTAATTAACCAACTAACGAATTCTATTACCAACGATATTGAAACTATCAATTCATTAAATGAACTGCATAGTATTAAATTAGATGAAGCTGTTTTTTATCACTACTACAATCAATTATCTGACAACCTTCGTGAAACTATTGAAGCACAATGGGGAACTCCAAATGAATCTCCAAATTACCAAAAAGGTTGTTTTTTAATTCCTGGTTTTCTATCTGAGAATATATGTGTTAGTATTCAACCGAGTAGAGGTTATAATCTAGACTTACAAGCCAGTTACCATTCACCTGACTTACCCCCTCCTCCAGCCTATTTAGCATATTATATTTGGTTACAATATAGCTTTAATGCAGATGCTTTAGTGCATATTGGAAAGCATGGGAATTTAGAATGGTTACCAGGAAAAAGTGTAGCCTTAAGTAAAGAAACTTGTTTTCCTGCTGCTATCTTAGGGGCTATTCCTCATTTTTATCCATTCATTATTAATGACCCTGGGGAGGGTACTCAAGCTAAAAGAAGAAACCAAGCTATTATTTTAGATCATTTAATACCTCCAATGACAAGAGCTGAAAATTATGGGGAGCTACTAAAATTAGAACTCTTAATTGATGAGTTTTATGAAGCTGCTTTGGTTGATAAAAAAAGAGCTGATTTACTTAAATCTAAAATTGAAAATCTCGTAAACGAAACTCATCTTAAAACAGATTTAAATCAAGATGGAAAAGATATTGATACTTTATTAGAAGTTATAGATGGTTATTTATGTGAACTAAAAGAATCTCAAATTAGAGGTGGACTACACATTTTAGGAAACTTACCTAAAAAAGAAAAATTAATTGACTTAATCGTTGCTTTACACCGGTTACCTCAAGCTAATTTAAAAGGGATAACACAAAGTTTAGCTGAAGATTTACACCTTAATTTTGATCCTATAAATGTTTCTTATTCAGATATATTTGAAAAAGAAATTTTTGGTATTCCTTGTAGAACATACGGACAAGCTGTAGAGCTTTTAGAAAACAAGGCTAAAAACATCATTCATCAATTAGTATGTGGAAATATAATTCCTAAAATTGGAGAATCTACTGATGAATTAATTAGTTATATAAAATTAAATACCCTACCAGTATTAGAGAAAACAAGTAATGAAATTGGTAATTTAATTAAAGGATTAAACGGACAGTATGTTCCTGCTGGTGGATCTGGCGCACCAACAAGAGGAAGGTTAGATATTTTACCTACTGGACGAAATTTTTATTCAGTTGATGTTCGTACTATCCCTTCTGAAACAGCCTATCAATTAGGGCAAAAAAGTGCTCAAAATATTATTGATCGGTACTTACAAGAAAATGGAGAATACCCTACTTCTATTGGATTATCAGTTTGGGGAACCTCAACAATGCGTACAAGTGGAGATGACATTGCACAAGCATTAGCTTTAATTGGTGTTAAACCGATTTGGCAAGGTAGCAACAGAAGAGTTAAAGACTTTAAAATAATTTCTACATTAGAACTAAAAAGACCTAGAGTAGATGTCATGTTGCGTATTTCTGGCTTTTTTAGAGATGCTTTTCCCGATATTATTTCTCTGTTCAACGCTGCCGTTGAAAAAGTTGCTCAATTAGATGAAACAGACGAGCAAAACCCGATAAAAAAACGTGTAAATAATGAAAAAAAACAATGGATACAACAAGGGTTAGATGATAAACAAGCCAATGAGAGATCTCTATTTCGTGTATTTGGTTCAAAACCTGGTGCATATGGTGCTGGACTCCAAGGCTTAATTGATGGAAAAAACTGGACTACTTCAGATGACTTAGCACAAGCCTATATTAACTGGAGTGGATATGCTTATTACGGAAAAGATAACAGTGGAAAATCTGCACATGAAACTTTTAAAAAGAGACTTTCTTCCATTGAGGTCGTTATGCAAAATCAAGATAATAGAGAACATGATATTTTAGATTCTGATGATTATTATCAATTTCAAGGAGGTATGACAGCTGCTGTAAATACCATAAAAGGATCACAACCTGAAACTTATTTTGGAGATCATTCTCGACCTGAAAACCCAAAAATAAAAACCTTAAAAGAAGAGCTATTAAAAGTCTTTCGATCACGAGTAGTAAATCCAAAATGGATGGAAGGTATGAGAGAACATGGATACAAAGGAGCCTTTGAAATGGCTGCTACCATGGATTATCTATTTGCTTATGATGCAACCACTAACTTAATAGAAGATTTTATGTATGAACAAATTACTGAAAACTATTTGTTAGAGGATAAAAATAAAAACTTTATAGAACAGCATAATCCTTGGGCATTAAAAGATATGTCTGAACGAATGTTAGAAGCTATTCAAAGAGGAATGTGGGAAAACCCTTCAGAAGAAATCGTAGAAGAGTTAAAAGAGATTTATAAAAAATCTGATGCAATTACTGAATAGTCTTTTGAATCATCACATCTTTTTTAGTTACATGGTTTATTAAAAAAATCACTAAAAATAAACTACCTTTATTGCATTAACACGTATCCCCTTTTATTATGAAACAATTAAGTATTTATTTATTTGCTTTACTACTTATGTTCTCTTGTAAGTTTGATAAAAAAAACTCAACAAGTATTCCTCAAAAACATAAAAAAGAAAAAAAAGATGAAAACCCTGATAAATATGCTATATGGACAGAAGCTCAAGCCGCTAGACATCAAAAGATATTACAAAAACTAACAATTTCTGCTAAAAAATTTAGTCCAAAAAAAGGAAGTTCTAACAGTTATGCTGATGGTAACTTATATGGTACATGGACAAATAAAGGTCCTAAAAATATGCCTGGTGCCTTTAAATTTGCAGAAATGTTAGAAGGTACCGATGTTATATACGGAGTAACTCACAATCACTACCCTGGGGAGTTTAACTCTAAAGCATATATCTTTAGAGGTACTGTATACAACCCCAAAAAAGGCAAAGGTGGTGATGATTTTACCTTGCTTACTGCTAATTGGCCAAATAGGTATCAAAATTTGTTTGCTTTTAAAATAGGTACTACGACCCGACTAATTGCCCATATTGAAAATGGCCCTTTATATTATTCAGATGATGAAGGAGCTAACTGGGCACGATCTAATGGTTTACCAAATGCTAATACAAGTTCAGCTATTAACCGTCAAGATAATCATTCTATATACGTCACCGATGGTAAAAAAATATATGTATCTGTTGATAAGGGTATGAATTTCTCTGTATTAAAGGATTACGGTTCTACAAAAAGAAGTAGTTTTTTATACACGCCAAGATATTCGTTACAACCAAACGCTAGTGCTGTTTATTTAGCTCGTAATGGTTCTTTTTTCCAATTAAACACTGCAAAAACAGATTTTACATTAGTAGGTAAATATACTAATAGTCATGGTAATCGTCAATTTAGTATTGGTGGTGATAGTAGAGTATTTTATGTTACTGAAAATAAAAACTACTGGGTATCCACTGATGGTGGTAAAACATGGGTTAGTAAATTTCCAAAAGGAAACTGGTATGGAGATAGAACTGGAAAGATGTCTCCAGGTAAATTTTTTGCTGTACACCCAGAAAACCCCAATATTTCTATTGCAGGATATGCGCAACCTGTTATTTCTTTAGATAAGCTAGATACTGATTTATCAACCACTAGTGGATGGGGAAGTTATCAAAATGGAACACATTTAAATGCCGAAGACTATTACAATAGGATTCGATTTAATTATCATCCTGATTTTCAAGCTTCACATTTTTTTTATAATAGTTCTGGTGATTTGTTTTCTGCAAGGTGCTCTGATGGCGGTATTTTTATTTCTTATAAAGAATGGAAAAGCTTTCCAAATGAAGGTACAGCTTTTGATAATTCAGGATATGCCAACGCTCACTACATTAATTTAAATGTATTAAATACCATAAATCCCTTGATTTATAGAGAAAATATATTTACTGGTGCTAACAATCCAAATCATATTTATTATAGCACTCAAGACCAAGGTAGTGGAAGTATTATTCGTGATACCAATAATGAAACGCTAGATTTTTATCAAAGTATTGGGGGGGATGGTCCTCCAATAGATAGTTACGATGGTAAACATGCCTGGAAATGGCAACGAGAAGGCAAAAAAGTATTTGCTCCAGTAAAAATTTATAGTAATTCTGGAGGTTTTCAATCTATAGGAAAAATTAATTCTCTTTTTAAAGAAGAGCACTCTGTTAGCTTTGCTAGGAAATCAGAAATGGGCTGGGTGCAAACATATATAGATCATACAGATTCAGATAAAAACATGTGGGTTTTGGCTAAAGATTTAAATAGGGTCACTTGGAATGGTACAAATATTACTTCACACACAATTAATAAAGGTAATAATCATGTAGCCGCTTTAGCACAAGCAACAAGTAATCCTAATAAATTATTTATGCTCCAAGATAGTAAAGTGTTTATTTCAACGGATAGAGGTATTACGTTTAAAACTTCTGTAAATACTCCTTTTTCTTTAACAAATGAATCTTGGGGAAAAGGTGATATAGGTAGTGGAGTTGTATTACCGACTAATGATAATTGGATTTTATTTTGTGGCCCTAGCACTAACAATGTTGGTGCTATTTTATCAAAGGATGGAGGACTAACTTGGATTGATGTTACAGGTGAGTTTCCTAGTGGAATTGATGCTCAAACAGGAGGCATGGTAGCTACCCCTAATGGTAAATTTGTATTTGCAGGTACTGATATTGGTCCTTATGTTTTTGATGTTGAAAATGAAAAATGGTATTCTTTAGCGGAAGGTATTGGTTTTTTCAATGCTATGGATGTAGATTATATTCCAGCTATAAATACAGTTCGTTTTGCCTCATGGGGTTCAGGAATTTTAGATTTTAAAATTGACGCGAAATCATTAGCTATAAATGATCATTCTTTGGATGTATTGACACTTTTCCCTAACCCTGCTAAGGATTTTGTAACAATCAGTTTAAAGTCTTCATTAACCAATAAAGTATCCATTGAAGTTTTTACCCTTCAAGGAAAAAGAGTAATTTATAAAAAAGAAATTTCTTTTATTAATAAAAAAACCACTTTAAATACTTCTGAACTTGTAACTGGTATATACCTAATTACTATTACTGATGAAAACAATAACAAAGCGACTAAAAAAATGATTATAGAATAGCTTTCTTGAAAATTTAGCAATAACAAAAAACACAAGTGACTTATTTAAGTTACTTGTGTTTTTTTTTAATTAATATGCTTAAAATTATTAAATATTAGGAATAAAAACTAATAGAGATTTTAAATAAAAAGGCAACCAATAAATCAGTTGCCTCTTACTAAATTAAAATATTTTGATTTTATTTATTAAGTGATTAACGTTTCATTATACATCTAACCTTCTTAACTTTTCCATCAACAATTACTTTTAAATAATAAAAGCCTCTTCTCAAATTAGATAATTGTAATTTATCTTTCGTTCTCCCTTCAGTAACAGAAATAGTTTTTTCAAATACTTTTCTACCTCTAAAACTATAAATAGCTATGGTAGCATCTGTATCAGCTGTACTATTAAACTGAACATTTAAATTATTTCTAAAAGGATTTGGATACACATTTAACCTTGTAATACGAACTGGTTGAACAGTAGTACCATCACAGTCACCCAAAGTACTTCCTCTTTTTAAGTAATACTTTACTGCCCAAGCTGGAACACAAATTGTACGTCTTCCTTTAAAACAAAGCTTAACACCATTATAACAACCTAACTTACTACAAGTAACATCTTCAACATTCACTACTGTTTCTGATGTTATTGAACACCCTCTTGCATCGGTAATAGTTACTGAATATGTTGTCGTTTCAGAAGGACAAACATTTATAGTTTCTGTTGTTTCTCCAGTACTCCATTCGTAACTATAAGGAGCTTCTCCTCCTTGTACCTCAAGTACACCTATAGACGTACATGATTTTGGGGCATACCCTAAATAAACTTTTGCTTCTTTTGTTAATACAGCTGTTATTGGTGTTCCTTCAGTAATTGTAAAATCTATTGCTATTGAGTTATTTAATGCATCCGTTACTACCACATTATAGGTACCCGCAACCAATCCTGTTAAGCTATTTTCAGTAATGCTAGTGCCATCGTTTAATGCATATGTATATGGCGTATATCCTCCTGAAACATTTATTACAGCAGCTCCATCAGCAGTACCATTACATGTTACATCTGAAGTTGTTACGCTATCTAAGGTAAGTGCTTTTAATTGTAATTGTACAGAAACAGGGAAGTGATCAGAAGATGTTTTTGTATAATCGCTATCATAAAACTCATAATGTACACGAGCAGAAGCATTAATATACTCATCAAATAATTCATTTGAAAGAGTAATATGATCTATCATATTTTCTCTAAATGCATATGATCTATATCCTTGAGCACTTAATGTTGATGATACTACATTATAATTTGTAGAATCACTTACATAAGCTTGATATGTTGAAGCAGTACTTGAAACTCCATCAGCAACAGTAACATCTACATCATCATTATAATCTCCTAATACAATTAAATTTTTGTCTGCGTATTGAGCATCTAAAGAATCTTTTAATACTTCAACATCAAATTTACGCATGTCATATCGTTGCTGAGCACCAGTTCCTCTATTGGCTCTAGCATGTAAGTTAACAACATTAACTTGTTGTGTACTTCCATTTATGGTAACATTTGCTGTAAGCATAAATGGTAAACGACCACTTGCATAAAAACGAGTTTTATCTGACTCAGGGTAGGCTGATAATGCAGAATCATCTCCTCCATTATAATAAGGGTGAATTGACTTTAATAACACTTTGGTATCAACCACTTCAACAGTTTGTGTATTATAAATAAAACCTATTTGCTGTTTTGTTCCTGAAGTATCATTTGGATACGATGTTGCATCAGATAAAATAAAGCTATACCCAGGTAATTCACTTACCATTTGAGTAAACAAGGCTGCATCTGCAATTTCTTGAACTGCATAAATATCAGCATTTAATCTCTTTATAACCGACTTTACACTATCTTTTTGAATTGCATCTGAATTTGCATTCCCAGCTGCTGGAGAATTTTTTTCATCTCCAAACCATTCAATATTCCATGTTACAACATCTAATGCCTTTTCTTTATCAACTTCTACTACTGTATCAGGAGTTGTATATTCACCAGCACATGAAAGATCTTCTCGAACTCTTGGTAATAATTGATATGTAGTAAAAAATCGTCCAACTACACCAACAATTTCAGAGCATGTTTCCGGTTGCCCCAAACCTACTAACGACGTAACATCATTGTCAATACGTAATTGTCCTGCCCCGCTTGTATCTGTTAGTGTATAATTAGAGTTTCCAAAAAGCATTCCTCCTGGAGTTGGAAAAGTAGGATTGATAACACGAACTAATTCAGCTGGATGATCAGCTAATTGATTTAAAGTAACCGTTACTGGTACTATTGGATTGTTTGGTAAACCATTATTAGTTGCCTCTGTTACTGGATTAATTTGAATTTGATCATTGAATACACTTCGGGTTCCTGTTACAGTAATTGAATCTCCAATTGCAAAATTACCATTACCATGAACTAACTCATCAAAAATAGCAATACCTCCAGTATTGTCTTGAATGTATGCAGAACCTCTAAACTGGTCAGACACTGTTAAAACTCCACTTATAGTTACTAAATCTCCAACTGCTTTAGTACGAGCAGTTGCTATTGAAATTGGTTCTGGAGCTGGTATCACTGCTCCGTTTTCTGCTCCTGGAGTTGGGGTTGCTTGTGTATAAGAACTTGTATTTCTTGCTCCTCCGTCTCCGTTTGGAATTCTTTGCGAAGAATGACCATCTTTATCACCTAACTGACCTTCATTAATTTGAGCCTGTCCAGTATTTAGTAGTACTAAAAGTTCTGCATCATCTGAATCATTAGTATCATATACTAAAGCATCAACTAAATCTGTTGTAGTTACTGATGTTCCGTTTGCAAATGAAGTTGCATTTCCTCTATATAAAGCTACTGCATCTGCTCCATTTTGTAATCCATTACTTGGAAGAATCATATTCACATTAGCTACTGCAGTGTTTCCTAATACAAAATATCCTTCAGCATTTGTTGTTTGACCAGCTAAATCATAAGCACCATAGCTTAAATTATTTGATCCATTATACATTACAATTACAAAACCATCTAATGAAGTATTTCCTTTTCCTCCATCAAATAGCTCAACAAACTCTAGAGTATCTGATCCAGCTGTATCTGCATCTACTTCATTAATTACTAAATTAACTTGTTCAGTTGCATTTGTATTTGCAGCTCCTGGTGTAGGAAGTGCTTGTGTATAAGTTGATGAATTTCTTACTCCTCCAGATCCATTGGTATAACGCTGTAAAGAATGTGCATTTTTATTTCCTTTAGCATCTTCATTTATTTGTGCTTGACCACTATTCATTAACACTGCTAATTCAGCATCGTCAGAATCATTTGTATCATACACTAGAGCATCTATAATATTAGTTGTAGTAATAGATGATCCATTAGGAAAATCTGATGCATTTCCTGAATATAAAGCCACTCCATCTGCTCCATTTTGTAATCCGTTACTTGGAAAAGTAATTGAAGATACATTAGGTACTGCTTCATTTCCTATTACAAAATATCCATTGGCATTAGTTGTTTGACCATCTAAATCATAGGCTGCATAACTAGTGTTATTTGATCCATTATAGAATACTAATACCAATCCATCTAATGAAGTATTTCCAGCTCCACCATCATATAACTCAACAAACTCTTGCACATCTGTACCTTCAGTATCAGCATCTATTTCATTAATTAAAACTGTAGGTGCAACTACTACTTCACCATTTTGCTCACCTGGAGTAGGTGCTAATTGAGCATAGGTAGATGTATTTCTTGTACCTCCTTGTCCATTAGGAATACGTTGAGAAGAATGACCATCTTTATTTCCTGCTCCGCCTTCATTAATTTGAGCTTCCCCAGCATTTAACAATACTAACAATTCAGCATCATCAGAATCATTTGTATCATAAACAAAAGCATCTACTAAATTATCAGTTACAATGGCAGAGCTATTAGGAAAATCTGAAGCGTCTCCTGTATACAAAGCTACTGCATCAGCTCCATTTTGTAAACCATTGCTAGCAAAAGTTATTGATGAAACATTAGGAACTCCAACATTTCCTATTACAAAATACCCATTAGCATTTGTTGTTTGTCCATCTAAATCATAGGCCGCATAACTAGTGTTATTTGATCCATTATAAAATACCAATACTAATCCATCTAATGAAGTATTTCCTGCTCCACCATCATATAATTCAACAAATTCCTGAGTATCAGTTCCAGCAGTATCAGCATCAACTTCATTAATTATAATTGAAGGAGTCGTTGCAATAGCTTTACCTGTAAGTTGCACATCATCAATTCCTGCATAATCACTTCCACCATTTTGTTTAACAGCAATGGTTACCGAAACAGTTTTTAATGTATTAGGAACTGTTTTTGAAACAGTAACCCAACCACCTGTACTAAAAGGACTAGCATCTGTTACTGTAACAACTCCTTGAGAAGTGCTATCATGGAAAATCTCATAACTCAATGTATCTCCATTTGCTACATCATAACCTACTATATTTAATTTAAAAGATAAAATAACATCTTCATATGATTCAACATTTACAGGATTAAAAGTAAGCGTACCACCATCAGCAGTACCACAATTACCATTAAGATCTCTTACTCCGAAAAAATTAGTTCCAGTACCAGCTTGGTTAATAGAACCAACACTAGAAACTACATCCCAAACATCATTACCTCCATCATTACATACTACTGGTGAAACTGAATAATTCCAGGTGTCAGTAGCACTGGTCTCGTATCCTTGAAAAGCAATAACTCCATCTGCTGAACCAGGATTTGTTGTATCATCTAATGTAGTTATATTAATAGTATTACTATTTACTGACGTATTACTTGCTGCATCAATAGCCTTTACAGTAAACGTATAAGAAGTACTTGCTGTTAAACCAATTACATTATATGTGGTTCCTGTTACAGAAGCTATTTGTGTGGCTCCATTAAAAATTTGGTACGCTAATACACCTACGTTATCAGTAGAAGCATTCCATGAGAGACTTGTTCCTGTTGAAGTTGTACTTGTTGCTAAAAGATTTGTTGGTGCAGTTGGTGCTTCAGTATCAGTAGTTCCTGAATTGAAACGATCAGCTGCTTGAGGTTCACCCCAAATAGAAGTAGCAAAAGCAGGATTATCAATAAAAGGATTTCTATTTCCTTGTATTCCCTCTAATAAAGTATTTCTATTTATTTCATATTGAGATACTGGATCTTGTGCATTCCATTCTAAAAAAATATCCATCATATCTGGATGGTAATTTTTTGTTCCGGTACCTACTGCTGTAGCTAAACATTGATTTCCATAGCGTACATACATATACATCATCATACGAGCTACATCACCTTTCCATTCATCTCCAGGATACCAGCTTCCGTTTACACTTCCTGCAATTCCAGAACCACTTCCAAAACGAAGGTTTCCTCTGTTTGAATTCATTCTAACATCGCTTGAACGAACATGATGTGCGTCAGACCCTGGTTCAGTACTTCCTAAATTTGGGTTACCTAAAGATCTTGGATATGTATGCTCTCTGTTCCAATCACCCTGATTACCACCATTCATGGTTTTAGAGCGAGTTCGATCAGTTGTTGAATTATTATCACTATCATTATAACCATATATCAACAAAACATTATTACTATTAGTTGGATCTAAATCTGTTTGTCGTAAAGCATCCCAAACTCCAGGGGTATAGCTGAGATTAGTTGTTTGTGTATTAGTTATTAAAACTGCTAAGTCAGTTTTTAGTGCATCACCTGTTTTATTCAGGTCAAATCCATTATAATAAGTTGGTATCTGTGAAAATGACAAACAACTCATTAGTAAAAAAACAGGCAACAAAAATTGCCTACGAAGGATATTTTTTTTCATGAAAAAAATTGTGTTTAAATTAATCGGCGCAAAGATAGTGTAACCAATACATTAATTGTTAACACAATATTAATTGTTAAAAGACTATTTATTTTAATTAAACATTTAATGAATTTATCTTCCCAAAAAAAATTAATAATAGACAAATCATAAAATATTATTTTAATAAATCAACTAAAAATAGTGTTGAACTATTTTTTGATAAAACGAGAATTATTGGGATGTAAAAACAACAAAAACACCTTATTTGTTAAAATTCTACACTTTTAATTATTTTTTTGCTAATTTTTTGTATCAAGTCGTTTTAAACTATATATTTGGCGACGAATTAATCAATCGCACAAACCTTTCTAAACCTTCTAAACAATGAAACAAATTTTAAGATTGATGACGCTGGCTGTTTTGGTCTCGTTACAAAGTTGTGACAACAATGAAATAGACAAAAACACAGGGATTGATCCAAATTCTCCAGAAATTGGACTTTTACCTAGTCATTTAAACAACACCGGTACGGCACATGATTGTGCTACAGTATCACAATTTGGACCAAATTCTTACTGGTCAAATACTATTGTAAATAGTACAGAAACAAACTTTTTAAGACAACAAAATAATAGTGCATCTAACCTTTTTGGATTAAATAATGTACCTCTTTATTTTGCCGCTGGTAGCGGAACTTTTAATGCTCTTTCTTATGGACCTCCAGCAAATTATATTATTTGGGGGGAACAAATGTTAAGCGGAGCTTTGAACTACGGTAGAGTTGCCGTTGGATATATTGCAGCTCATGAAGTAGCTCATCAAGTACAATTTAGGCAAGGATATCCTTCAGTGAGAGGAGCTTCTAACACAGAACTAGAAGCAGATGGATTTGCTGGATATTACTTAAGAAAAAGATATACTACTAACTGGACTGAAGTTGACCCAGCTTATAGATTTGCACAATCAATTGCAGGAGCTAGTGGGTCATCTCATGGTAGTGCGCCACAAAGACGTTCTGCTTTAAGGTTAGGATGGCTATTAGGCCAGTATAACTTATCAAATAGTAATCTTGATTATTATTTCTTCTATTATTATAATAGTTATGTTCTTCCTGGTAACGGAAAATCAAACATTGAAAAGCCAAAAGATATTGACAATAATGTACATACATACATGTTATCAAAAATGGCTGAGTTAAAAGATATCAATTCAGGTAAAATTTCTGGAGATGAATTTGCTAACTTAAGTAACAACTAATATATATTAAATAGCGATTGATTATTTAAAAGAGAGGCTCTAATCAGGCCTCTCTTGTTTTACAATTTAGTATTTACAATATAGAATACTAAAAATTAATCGTTAAGATGTTCACTATTTCTATTACCTGGACTATCGGTATACCAATCTTCTTTTTGGCTACCTCCTGTTGTAGCCCAAGTGTTGAAATAATTATAGGCATTGGTAATATTTACTGTTTCTTTAGGCACCTTAAAATCATGTGATATACTTATGGCCCAAGGATACCCACTGTTAGCTATAAAATCACTTTCTTCGTTACTCCCCAAATTAGTTTTACTATTGTAGGGTAAATGTATTTCCTTCTCTCTATTTTCGTTAACTATAATAAAAGGATTAAAAGGAGCTGTACCTAAAACATTAGTATCTAATGGCTCTGTAAAAACCACTGTAATGGTCAAATCATCTGTCATTTTATGAGCATTATCCGCTATAATGATTACCGCTTTGTCTTGATTTGCTTCCGTACCATTAGAATTAAATGTCAAGTAATTTTCAAATATTTGAGTATTTGATACGCTTTGAATTTGAGAATAAATTAAATTATCAAACTGAATTCCAATCCCGTTAACATTTCCTGATCTGTGAGACTTTGCTGTACAAATCAAATCAAGCTTAACTGCCAAATTTTGACTATTAATATACACTATAGCTCTGTAATTTAATGCAACATCATTAAAATCGTAATCTCCACTTGAAGGCCATAAATCTTCAAATGCAACAGTTCCTGTTCCATATTTACTTGGAGTATATGTTTTGAATGCAATAGCTGGATCATTCGGTGCACAATCATCATTATCCAATACTGTATCTCCATCAGAATCTACATCTACATAATCATTGTCAACAGTTGTTAACGTAGCCAAATCATTAATAGTCCTACCAAAGTCAGTTCCATTATCAGCACTCACACCGTATCTATATTCCCAACCTCCAGTAATTATATCCATAATAATAAGGTCAGAACTAGTTGCGCTATTTGATAACCAAAGCTCATCATTTGAATCAAAAGTCATTGAAGTGGGTAAAAAAGGTAAATTATCTGCACTAATTCTTGTACTTTGGTAATCACCACTTCCGTTTAATTCTAGCTTATAAAGACCTGAGAAAGTACAAATATACAAATCACCATTTTCGGCAAAATCCAAATCACCTCCGCTTGTACTATCCAATCCAATAATATCCCATCTATCAAGTTCATTTCCTGTAGAAGGATCAAATTTGTATAATGTAGAACCTTTTGAAAAGTATAAAAAACCATCGCTAGAATTAAATCCTAATCGAGGACCGCCTATTCCTAAATCAGTAACCGTTTCCCAAGAATCAGTATCAATAGTATATTTCATTAAAGGATATGGACTCGATTTTCCAATAGAATATAGTATCTTATTGGTTGGATCAATAGTACAAGTCCAACTACCCATCGGCATTGACGATAACAAAGTTTGATTACCATTTAATGGATCAATTGTAAATAATTCTCCACTTCCATTAACACAGTATAGAGCATCGGTGGTAAGAGCTTTTGATTGTGCTTTTATATTTATACCATTCTTGGCTCCTGTGTGGTTGTATGAAGCAACACCATTTTCTATTGAAATGATTTGCGAAGAATAAAAATACCCTTCTTTTCTTTTTACATATAATTTCTTTATATAATTAGGAATATTTACAAAAAATTCACTTTTTCCGTTATACGGTACTACACTATATACAGCATTTTGAAGAATATTGTTTGTAAAAACCTCTTCACTCACGGTTTCTCCTGCTTCATTCTCAAAAGTCTGAATCCCTTTTGACTTTAATTCTTCGCTGTAATAAAAAACGTCATACCTTGCCCCTTTGATTTGATCAGTAATTTTAATTTTGACATTTCTATGTGTACTGAAATCAAAACCACTAGGAATATCTAACAGAACCTCTGATGTGAGGTTATCATCTTCTTTTAAATCTTTTAATTCTGGAAAACAACCAACAAGTATGAATACCAGAAGTATGTATCTTAATTTGAATTTCATGATGGTAATTTTTTCTAAATTTATAAAATAACTAAAAAGAAAAATAAACAACTCTTTTAATGTATCTTTTGAAAAGATAAATAACTCTTTTTTATAGATGAATTGTTAAGGCAATCAATACTAATTTAAAATAAAACCTTAATAAACAACAAACTAAAAATACAGCCCTACTTAAAAAACTCAATTAACGCTCTAGTGCCCAATAAAATTAGGGGGACTTACCCAAACTTTAGTTTTGTATACATATACAGATAATTCATATTTATATTTGATAATATTTATGCAATAAATTGAACAATCAAAATATAAAATACTTAACAGGTGCTTCTATTACAGAAAATTATAAATCAATAAAAAATTTAAACCAAAGTTAGTTTATAGCTAAACTGATTTCCATATATTTTGATAGGTATTTAGAAATTGTTGGGCCATCTTTTCCCAAGAAAAATAAAAGCTTCTTTTTATCCCTTTTTTAATTAAGCTTTCTCGATAAGTAACATTATTATATATACTGCACATGGCGTTAGAAATATCTTCAAAATCATTAGGGTTTATTAGATGTGTAGAGTTTTCTGAAATTTCAGGCATTGAAGACGAGTTTGAGGTAATTACAGGGGTTCCACACATCATTGCTTCCAGTATAGGAATTCCAAAACCTTCTCTTTTTGAAGTATATAAAAAAGCAATACTTAATTTATAAAGAATACGCATTTCTAAATCAGAAACATAATCTATTAAAACAATGTTTTCGATAAGTTTATCATTATTTGTTTTCTTAAGTAAGTATTTAATCTCTGACATTTTGTGATGAAGCAAAACAATTTTAATATTCTGATTATTTTTCTCCATAAATAAAGCAAAAGCTTTTAAGGTATTTTTTATATTTTTTCGATAATCATTACCTCCAGTGAATAAAAAAAATAAATCTGGTAGTCTGTATTTTTTCTTAGTCCTATTAAATGATTCTTCATCATCTTTTTGAGAAAAAAAATGATTAACTCCATTATGTATTACTTTTATTTTTAAAGGATTAATTTTAGGAAAAAATTGCACTATTTGTTTTTTCTCAAAATTAGAAACAGTAGTAATTAAACTGCATTTATTAATAATTAAATGAGTAATTATTTTTCTATAAATGTTCCCAAGCTTATTGTAATAATTTCCAAATCGAAATAAAATACTCATCATATTTCTTTCAAGAAAAATAATATCATGTAGTGTTAATAAAATTGGAATATCACAAAAAAAAGGAGCGGTTCCGCTAGTACAATGGAGAATATCACACTTATACTTTTTTACAGCTTTAGGAAGGAGAATTTGTTCCCAAATTGGATAACTAATACTTGGAAGTATAACTATTTTAAAATTTGAAGTTTCGGAAATAGCAATGAAATCTGGACCTGAATTTACAAATACAAAATATTGATTTTCCTTATCTATTGATTGAAGACTTTTTATCAAAGCAATACCAACTCTATCAATTCCAAATTTTTTCTTTCTAAATATTCTTTGTGCTTCTATTCCAATTATCATATCAAAATTTAAAATCTAACCTATAATTTATTTAATAAATAACAAAAATCGATTAACTAATACTTATTCTTCCTCAAGCAGAATATCAACAATCACGATTAACCTTTTCCCAAACAGCAAATTGTTTATTTCTGACATAATTAATAATACCAATTATCGCTGATAAGTTCATAATAAAAAAATAAAATGGAATATAAATAAATCGTATTTTAATTTTTTTACGCCTAAATAAATAGCCCACAAAAATTAACACATAAAATAAAATTAGCATCACTAAACTATAATGAATAAAAGTATCGTTAGGTTTATTATTGTACAAGAAAAAGTTAATTGGTAGTAATAGAAAAAAAAGAATTGGTGTAAGTGTCCACCTTAAAACACGATGAGATATAAATTGAAATGAAAGTGTTTTGTATTTAAAAATATTTAACAACTCTTTTAACTTAACAACCGATTGAATTCCACCAGTACAAATTCTAACTTTACGTTTAAACTCATCATTTACTGTTGCTGAAGCATTTTCAGTGGCATATGCATTATTATCATAGGCAATTTTGTATCCTTTCATTGCAATTCTAAGTGAAATAATAAAATCATCCAATATAATATTACTTTCTACATACTCATAAAGTTCTGTTCGTATTGCAAATAACTCACCAGCAGCTCCTACCACAGAATACAGTTCACCATCAAGCTTTTTTAAAAATGATTCATATCTCCAGTAAAATCCTTCCCCTGACCCCGATGCTTTATCTGTTTTTTTTGATTTAATTCTTTTTTCTCCAGACACACATCCTATTTTGGTATCTTTAAATTTAGAAGTAATAATTCGTATTGAATCAAAATTTAACATAGCATTGGCATCTGTAAATATTGTTATGCCCGTGTTAACAAATGGCATAACCCTATTCATTGCATTGATTTTACCTCTTCGTTCTGGTTGATGAAATACTTTTATTGAACTATATTTTTGCAATATTTTTTCACTACCGTCATCTGAACCATCTGTTACCCAGTATATTTTTAATTTATCTTGAGGGTAGTTTAAATTCATGGTATTAGTCATTTTACTAACTATATAATCTTTTTCATTGTATGCAGGAATAACTATTGTAACTTCTGGCAAAAAATCAATATTATCATCAATTTTTGCTGGAATAATTATTTTTTTTACGCTAACAAGTGTGTATAAAATAATTCCATAGCCTACATATGTGTAGAAGATTATTAACAGAGAGACATAAAAAATCGATTCAATTATATTCATATATGCTTAACTTTATCCCATACTTTAGTATCAGGATTATATTGTTTTATTAATTTAGCTGGATTCCCTGCTACAATTGAAAAAGGAGGCACATCTTTAACCACAACGCTTCCAGCAGCAACTACAGAATTTTCACCAACAGTAACACCAGCAACAATAACAGAATTAGCTCCTATCCAAACATTGTTTTTTATATGAATTGGATTTGTGTATACCCCTTGAGCGTGAATTGGGAGAGACACATCTCTATATTCATGATTAAGACCGGAAACAACAATATTTTGTGCAAATCTTATATCGTTTCCTATAGTAACAGGACCAATTATAGTATTTGACAATCCAATTCTTGTTCTATCACCAATAAATACATCACCCACACCATTATTAATAGCGGAAAAATCCTCAATAGTTGTCTCAGTTCCGATATCAAACTTATTCCAGGGAACAACATCTAATCGTGACGGTTTCCTTATACATGAGTTTTTACCTCTTTTGTGAACAAAAGGGTTGACAAAAAGTCTAACCCACATTCTTGGCCTAGCTTGATTTTTAATTAAAATTAAACGGTGAAGTCTGCGTTTTAAAACAGGATTGCTTTTAATTTTATTTTTAATTTTAAGTATCATACATCTATTTTTTTAACAGGTTACACAATATTTGATCAAATTTTTCTGCTCTATTTTCCCAAGAATTGTTTTTTGCAAAATCAAATCTTTTATTAATTTTTAAAGTGCTATCATTTTCAATTTCTTCTTTGATTTTTTTGAGAAAATCTTGTTTATTATCTACTACATTAACAACTTCTCTTAATTCTTTTAATGGGGCAAAATTTGTCATAATTACAGGCAAACCAACTACAAGAAATTCATTTACTTTTAAGGGATATATTCCTTTATTTATCTCTAAATAATTATACGGTATAATACCAGCATCGTAAGTAGATAGTATTTGAGGAACTTCAATAGGTTTTACAGCAGGTAAAAAACATACATTTTTATATTTAATTAAATTCTCAATGATTTCATTTCTTAACACCGAACCTGTAAACTCAAATTGTATTTCAGGTAAATTTCCTATTACATATTCCATCAGCTCAATGTCAAACCTATAATCTAAGCTACCTATATATCCTACTTTTTTTATTTTTCTATTTTTATATGGCTTTGCTTTTTTTGATTCAGAAAACATATTTAAATCCACACCATTTTGAACTAAATAACTATTTTTATTACGATTTAAATTTTGTTTTTGTAAAAAATCAGACGAGGAAATAATACCGTGTACTTTAGAGCAATATACTTTTTCTAACTCAATAGTCATCCAATGATTCCTATCATTATCCATACCGTCATAACAATAATAAACATCAAGTGCTTGCTTAAATTTATTTATTGCATATAGTCCATTTACGGGATTGTATGCAGAAATTATTATAGGACTATTTAACTCATAAGATTTGCAAATATTTTTTAACTGTTTATTGTATATCCATGTATTAATTGAATTAAAAGCCTTGTAAAGTCTTTTGTTTTTTATAAAGTTTATTGGAATCATTGGAGGCATAATTGTATGATTTATAAAACTATTATACTTCGTTTCAATCTTTATTGTTCTCTTCTTTATCCCAAGCATTCTTAATATGGGTGCATTTATTTTACCAAGTAATGCATAAAATATATCTTTTATTGTTCTTGGATATTCAATAAAAAAAACATTATACTTTTGTCCTAAAATAGATAAGAGCTGAACAGTAGATTTTGTATACTCACCCTCCCAAGTTGTATATGAAATACATATGATGTCTTTTAATTTTGTCATGGCTATATGATGTTTTTTATTTAAATATTATGATATATTCTTTCTAGTTTTTTTATCATTCTTTCAATAGAATAGTTTTCTTCAACTGTTCTTCTTGCGTTTGTAGCTATTTTTTTTCTTAATGTATTATCATGATGCAGCTTTAAAATATTCTCAGAAAGTACTAAAGGATCTTTTACTGGAGTTGTTAATCCATTTACATCAGGTTGTATAACTTCTTTTGTTCCATTTACAATTGAAGCAATGCAAGCTTTCTCCATGCTCATCGCTTCTAATAATCCAATTGGAAGTCCTTCCCATAATGAAGGCAAACAATAGATATCTGACCAATAAAGGTATGAAGGAATGTCTTTTCTAAACCCTAGAAAAAACACACTATTTTCTAACTCTAAATCTTTAACTAGTGTTTCACAAGCACTTCTTAATTCACCATCTCCAATAACCAATAAAACGATATCTGACGTACTCTTTTTAAGATAATTAAAGCTTTTAATCATTGTAAATGGATCCTTTTGATGTGTTAACCTTGAAATATAACTTACAATGGTTATTTTAGTATCAATCCCTAATGGCTCTAAAATATTTTTGTAGTTCTTTTTAGGGTTAAATTTTATGAGGTCAATACCGTTTTCAATGACAATTGAATTTTGTAAAGAGAATAAACTCAGTCCTTCTTCTTGGTTTGATTTAGATACACAAATTGTTACCTTAGAACTACTTGTTAAAAAACGTTCTAACAATACTTTAAAATTATACTTTAAAATATTTTCTCCTTTATGAAAAGACCAACCATGAACCGTATAAATTATTGGAATTGATAATTTTTTAGCAATCCAAAAAGTATTTGACATTGCTCTGGTTCCATGCGCATGGATTAGATCTATTTTTAATGTACTTATTAATTTTTTAACCTTACCCCATATTGTTATATCAAAAGGTTTTACAGTTTTTACAACAAAAACAGGAATATTATTTTTTTCTAATTGATTAACCATTTCACCATGCGTAAAACTTAATACAAACACATTAAACTTGGTATCGTCAAGGTGCTTTACTATTTGAAGAACATGAGTTTCACCACCTCCAATTTTCCCCTGTCTTATTGTTAATAATATATTTTTTTTAATGCTCATATTTTATTTTAAATGTTTCCAAGACGTCATAAAACCACTTGCAAAAGGAATAGGTAACTTATCAGCAACCCAACAATCAAATTTTTGAAGGTAAATACTTCTTCTAAACAAAATAGAAAGAGGAAATACTCCCTCAATAAAGTTGGTAACTTTAAATTTTTTAATAACCAAATTTTCTTGACGAATCAAATGAGTTAGACTTTTCTTAGTAAAAAACTGAATATGTGTAAGATCATCGGCATCAGACTGTATAGTAGTCCCTTTAAATCCAAAAAACGACTTGATACTATTCAATAAATTAGTGTTCAAAATATTATTCGATGTAATATATTGTACTGGCTTCGTTATTAATAGTTCTCTAGGCCCATATCCATTAGGAACAGTAATAATAATTACTCCATTAGTAGAAAGCAGGTTTTTTAAAGCTTTCACAACTTTAGAAGGCTCTTGGAGATGCTCTAATACTTCACTACAAATTATGACATCAAATTTAGATTGATAATCAATATTCTCAACGGCAATATTTTTAAAACTAACATTTTTAAAATCGTTATTTTTGTTAGCCTTATTAATCGTTTTTTCAGATATATCAATACCTAAAACTTCATGTCCTTTTGAACCTAAATGCATTGAAATATTTCCATTTCCGCAACCGACATCCAAAATTTTAAGAGGAAAATTTTCAAATACATTTATATTTTCCTCGATAAACTTTAATCTTTTAATATCTTCTATTCGGGTGTAATTACTATTATTAATAAATGCCATAATTTTAATTAAATTTAGATGAATGAGGAGTATGAATAAATTTTTTGTACGCTTTTTTAAGAGACAACATTGAAATAATCATCGAGACAAAGGTTAGCGGCAAATAAAAAAGCGCATGCATAAATTTCTTATTGTAAAACTCTTTGGGTATTGAAATAGCAATTGCCAACATTGAACATAGAAAAATTAAATTCCACTCGATAGATATCCATCCCTCAATATTAGAAAAACCAAAGACAACATAAATCAAAGAAAACAGGAAAGAAACTCCTAATAAGATAATTCTCGGTGGGGCAATCATTTGATAAATTTTATCCATAAATGTTATATTATATTTCAGGAATACTTCATTTAAAATTTGAGGAGAATATTTCTTAAAAAATGTAACTTTTGAAGAAATCCACCTTCTCCGTTGATTTTTAAAGTTTGATATCTTTTGTGTTTTTTCATCGTACACCACAGCATCAACTAAATATTCAATCATAACTTTTTGTTTAATTAAAATAAGTTCTAATTCTTTATCAAATCCTGATATTGCATTTACATTAATTATTGTGTTTTTTAATAATGAATAGTCAAAAGCCATTCCTGAACCTATTAATGCTGATGACATCCCTAGAGATCGATGTCCTTGCCTAAAAATGTTATTATTTACTTCTTCACTAATAGCATCAAGTATTGCGTAAGGAGTATTTAAGTTTTTAGCTTTTCGATGTCCTTGCATAACTTTTAAGTCTTGATTAAATGCATTATTAATTTTATGTAAAAAAAGTGGTTCCATTATATTGTCAGCATCTAAAACTAATGCTATATCAAAAGGCTTTTCTATTAATTCAAAAGCTCTTCTTAAAGCCTTTGCTTTTGTGCTACTTTTAAAAGAAACATTAATTATTCTTACTGGCAATGCTTCTAACTTAATGAGAGTTTCATTTTTAAAAGAGTCAGCTATTACAATTATTTCAAACTTATCAAGCGGATACTTTTGAATAATCGCTGTCTTTACTGTATCTATAATGACAGAATCTTCTTTGTAACAAGGAATAAGCACAGCTATTTTACTTTTAATAATACTATCAGGATACGTTCTTTTTCTTCTTAAAATACCCGCAACTGCAAAACTTAACACATACAAACTTGAAAAACCAAAATAAATTAGCAAAATATATTCTGTATACTTAAAAATTAGTTTTAATATTTCCATAATTCAAATTTTATTTAAACGATACATTTATTTTATCTCTTAATTTAAGTGCTATTCTTCTTAAAAAAGGCATGTACTTTCCTCGTTTTATATTAAAAACTACGGATTCACTTTCATAAATCATTTTAAAATTCTCAGTACAAAAAACTGGTTTTTTACATATTTTATTTATAGCTAACGATTGCCTTAAACTACTCTCTATAAAAAGGTTATACTTACTTGACTTATAAATACTAGCTTTAAAACCAGCATGATTGTTTGCTTTTTGCCGAGCCTCTTTTGTAGGTAGATTTAGCATATGTAATTCTTGATATTTAATATTATTTTTTGAAAGCCACTCTTCTGTTTCTTTTCTATATTTCTCTAATCTAGAAGTAACTATACTACCAATCATTCTTCCTGGAGGATATAGAGGAGGTGTATTTTTAATAAATTCTAGATATTCTTTACCATCATCATTTTGATTTGATGTAGGGTCTGGACAAAGAACTCCATCAATATCAAAACATGTCTTTGCTAAATCAATATGATTAAAAATATTCCATTGAAAATATCGTGGAAAGGGTACTACTTCAAAAAAATAATCTACGTCATTCTTTTTCTCAGGAGAAGCATAAATAACACAAAACTTAATATTATAATTAACTTTTAATCTTTTTAGTTTTTCTCTACATTTTTGCATTGCTTTTCCTGACCCAATACTGTCGTCTACAATTAAAATGTTTTTAATTTCTTTTGGTACATTCTTTATTCTATACCCCGTATCATAAAGAGTACCGTTTATAAAAGAATCTATATCTACATATTGTAAATTCAGGTATAATGCGATTAAATTAGCTGGAAGCATTCCACTTCTTGGAATCCCTACTATTAAATCGATATCTCTTGGAATAATATCAATTTTTTTTAAAATGATATCATTTAAATTATTAATATCTCTGTAATACATTTTTATTTTTTTTAATTGATAAATATTTTTTTTCTATTTGAGGTGCTTTAACTATGAAAGCAATAGTTATATACATTATAATTCCTGTAGGCATTTGACTAAAAACACCGTTACCATAAGAAGCAACGAGTATACCCGCCATTCCACAAGTAATGGCCATTATTTTTATTCTAAAGTTTCTTTCTTTAAGTTTAAATAGTACATTATACATTCCCGTTATTAAAATAGAAAGTATCATAAAAGAATAATACACTAACCCAACAACTCCAGTATCTGACCAAATTGTTACATACCAACTATCAGTGGCTGTATTGGCTAAAAAAGTGTTTGGAGTAAATCGTTTACCCCAATTACCAGTGGCTCCTACCCCTCCACCAAAAGGCCTAGAAGCTAAGTATCCTACTAATTTTTTTTGATTATTTAAACGAACTTGTAATGAAGCATCATTACCATCAAATGCGGTTCTCATTCGTCTAATTTGATAATTACCTTGTCCAATGAAGGTATGAGCAAAAAATATATATGCTGCTATAGCAACAAAAAAACCTACAGCTAAAGTTGTTTTATTTTTGTTAAGAAGTAATAAAAGTAGTCCTCCCATTCCTGGAACTGAAATGGCACCTCTAGTTCCTGAAATGAACATACCGTACAATCCTAAAATAGAAACTGAAATATAAAATAGTTTAAGTACTATTTTATCTTTTACGTACAACGCAAGTATTCCAAATACAACAAAACTTAAGGCTTGAGAAGCTCCAAATTGACCAGCATCAGAATAAAACGAGAAAATCCTGAGTTTACCGAAAAGAACATGTGTCGTTGCCCCTCCACCATCTAACCATCGTTGTTCAAAAGGGTCAACTCCAATAAATAATTGAGTTATTCCTTTTAAACTACCTAAAATTGATAAGACACCCCATATTAAAATAAACTTATCAAGATCTTTTGGAGTGTTAAAAAGCATAAAAATTAATGGAATAGATAACCATTGATATAGAGCAATACCTCTCATTGCGTAAAACCAAGCCGCTCTACTAACTGTTTCAGGATTGATTAGTTGTAATAAAATGTATAACATCCATATGCTTATCAGAGTGGTTACAAACGATCTTGCTTTTTTCCATATAGAACGTTTATAAAAATTATTAAAAAAAACTGATAAATAAGTTATTACAAGAATAAAATCAATACTTAAACCCCAAGGAACTGATACATAACGAGTTAAACCTGTAACAAAAAAACTTGCAATTAACGAAATTATAATGCCAAATTTTGGGTTATGGAATATATAAATAATTAAAAAAGTTGAAATAATAAGTCCGGCATATAAAGCGACTCCAACAATTTGAAGTTTATATATAAAGAAAGTAAGTATTAAAGCTAACGCCAAATTAAGCAACAAGAAATCAACATTCGATGTTTTTTTTTGATTAAAAAACTCACTTTCTTTATATTTCATTTTTTCCAAGCTCATAAATATTACTTTTTTGTTAGTTTAAAATTCATTCTTGAAAAATTCAAATAGAAACGAACTCCACTCGCTAAAATTTCTTTAATATTTAAGTTTAGTTCCTTATTTAAAAAGTACCACCCTAAAAATGAACCTACAAAAGTGAAAACTATAGAGGTCAGAGCCACCATTTCAAGAGATTTAAAAACTAATACCGCAATAAGATCTCCTATTATATTAGTTGATAGCATTACAATAACCTTTAAGGAATTTACATTTGGTTTATTTAGTCCATCTAGGGTTATTCCAGTCATCCTATCGATTGGAAGAATTAATCCATAAACAGCTAAAATTTTTGTAATTAATAAAATATCCAAACCATCAGAATTAGCATTGAGGTAGGTATGCCCAGAAATAAGGATTACTAATTCTCTGTCAAAACAAATTATAAATCCAGCTATAACTATAAAAAACAATGAAATAGCTCCTGTATAAGTGTTGAAAATATTTTTAACCTTCAGTAAATCTCCTTTTAAATGAGCTTTAGATATTTTAGGAAAAGCTGTAGCTGCAAAACTTCTTAAAGGTATTTGCATCAATTCTGTTATTTTCATAGGAATGCTATAAACTGCAACTGCACTTGGTCCTAAAGCTCCTAATCCAATAATAAAAACATCAGAGTTTCTCAATAAATTAGTTCCTAGAAGAGTAAAAACACTATATTTTCCGAAATCTATTATTTTTTTTATTTCTTTAGAAGAGGCACTTTTAATAGAGGTAAAATGATCCCATTTAAGTATGATACATAGGAGTGATAAAAAAATTTGAATCAATAAAAACCAAAAAATGATTTCTTCTATACTTATTGAAAAATATAAAGTACCTAAAAGAATCACTAAAAAATAAAGACCATTATTAATTGAACGAATTAATAAAATTTTATCAAATTTTATATCTGCTTGAAAAATGGTTAACGCATTATTAAAAGGTATATTAGCTATTAAAATAAAAGGAGACCATGAAAAAAACAAATCAAAGGTTGAATTATCAATAGCTGATTTCATAAAGAAATAAATACCAAAAATTAAAAATGCAAATGCAAAAGATATTATTAAATTAATTTTAATAAACGAACCTATTATTTCTTTACGCCTATGGTTTTTTGCTCCGGCTAAAAAACATATCAAAGCATTATTCGTTAACCCAAACCTTACCATTTCAAGAATACTTCCTCCAGTAATAAAAATTATATACCTAGAAAAGTCAGACATGCTTAGTTCTCTTGCAAGAATACTAAAACCAGCTATTCCTATCAAAGCACTAATTATGTTATTTAGCAAACTATGAAAGTTGTCTTCTTTTAATATTTTTTTTATTAAAGTATTAATCATATGTATAACACTACATTAAATTTTATTTGACGAATTAAATTGAAGTCGGAATAAATTTTTTATTCTTTTTCTAAATAATGATTGATTCTTTTTTATTTCTCCTAATAAGTACTCAACTTCATTAAGTTCTGAACCATTAATTAGGAAAGAAAATTTATTTTTTTCATCATTTTTTAGGGATGATATTGCATTTTCATCGGCATTTCCCCAAACTCTATTCGATCTACATACTAATATTATAAGATCTGAACTTGACAGAAGATCTATAGAATAATTAAAGTTAATAAGATTAGGATGCTCAATAATTACATATTCTGGGGCTGATTTTTTTATAGTTTTATCTATAAATTCTTTATACTTATCAACTTCAAAACCATCCTCTTTTGACTCATAAGTCAAGTATTCATTATTTTCAAGATACGTACTTGGGTTTGCCAAAATAGGATTGTTGTAATCTGATCTAGGGTCTGAATAACCAAATACTTTATTTAAGATATACTTTTTCTTGTATTTAAATTGTAAATAATTTTTGCGATAATTAAAAACTACAACTGATTTTTGTTCTTTCTTGAGTTGTCTTGCAAGGTTTCCAGAAACTATGGTTTTACCTTCATGCTTTCTAGTACTTATTATTGATATTATTTTAGTTTTCGGTTTCTTTGAAACTCTAATATTTTGGTTTATTTCTCGAAAAATCAATTCAAATAACCGTTTATATACAGGTTTAATATCTACTTTACCATGAGTGATAAAAACTTTAGGTAAAATACCTATAAAAGGTAATTTCACAACTTTTAAAGTAGTTTGTATATTTTTTAGTGTATTATCAAAAAACTCAATCAGAAGAATACTTCCAATAACAATTATAATTCCAAAAATAAAAGCTCCTACAACAAGTAGTTTTCTGCTTGAAGGCATTGCCTTAATTGGGTAAAATGGAGGTGCTACGACTTTTAGCTTAGTATCCTATTTTTGAATCTTGTAACTTTAACTTTGCAAGATTTAACCCATGAAGAATCTCTAAGTACTCTTGCTCAGCAATATTAAATTCTCTATCAATTCTTTTTAGATTTGCACCTGCAGGAGCATATTTTTTAAACTTTTTATCATAGTCTATATTCCTTGCTCCAACAATATCATATTTCGCTTTTTTATTTTCGAGTTCCATAGATTGATTTAACCATTTATCTAATACTTTTTTTATGGGAACCCCTTCAATAGTATTTTCTAATCTAAATAACTCAACTATACTTTCGCTTAAAACACTTTTCTTCTCCTTTAATACTTTTTTTAAATTATCAACACCAGGTTTATCTTTTATTCCTTCTTGAAATGATAATTTTATTTTTAGATCAACAACAGTAGACTTCATCTTTTCAATGTCTTTTCTCTTCTTTTTAATCAAGTCAACAGTTTTTAATTTACTTTCAAGCTGAGTAACTTTTGCAGTAGCTCCTCTTAACTCTCCTTTTTTATCAAAAAAATCAAGTGTCATATCTTCTTTCATTATGGCTACAGCCTTACTCTGCTCATAATAATTTATGATATTGTTTTGAATATTAAATTTTAAAAGTTCTTGTTCTATCGATTTTAATTTCTCTTTACTTCTTTTTAATTGATCGTTGAAATACTTAACTATATCATTAGAATTCGATTCTTTAATTACTTTATATTTTTTTTCACATAATATAAATAGTATATCTAATGTTTTCTGACATATATAGGGATGTGATGATTCATAATTAATTTTAACAAGATCACTACTATTAATTCTATATGCTCTTATTTTGGAAATTGCTTTAATTGAATAAAATTTAGAATCTGATGATAAAAGCTTATTAATAAAATTAATTTCGTCTTTACTTTGAATACCTTTTAATTCACTGTATATCTTATTTTTTAAAGTATCAATATGAGTTTGTAATTTTCTTCCATCCTTTATTCTTAACTTCATTGCTTCCAAAAAGTTATATGGAATTACTTTAGAAATTTCTTCTTCAACATCTTCAAGTTTTGTCTTTGTTTTCAATTCTGTGTCAACAATATTTTCACTCAATAATCGTAAAGCAACTTCTTCTTGAGTTTTTCTAGATTTTATAATATTTATCAAATTATCAAAAGCTATATTAGTTTTGAATAAATTGAAAGACTTTTCTAATTCTATCGAGCTGTCTGAACCTATTCCAGTATAAATAATACTATGAGAAGAATATTTTAGAGGAAGGTTCTTAGTCAAGAAAAGAGTAATAAAGCTTGTCAGTATTGGTAATACTATTAATAATACCTTATGTTTAAGAAGAAGCCTTATGAAATTAATAATATTCATATAAACACATTTAATTTAATTTAAAACCGATAATATTTTCAAGAATTAACTTGGAGGTAAAAAATCTACTTTTCCCCTTCTCATATTCTATCTTAATAGTTGTAATTATATTTTTCATTCTAGCGTATTCATTTAACTCTAAAACACCATTTTGATATTCAAGTTCAATCATCTTCGATTGAATTTCTGAACCTTCTAGATTAACTGTTAAAATTTCTAAAGAATTTTGGTGTAAAATGAGTTCATGATACACTCTAATAACACGTTCTCTTATCATTTGCTTTTCATATTCTAAAAAATCTTCAGCTTGTTCAATTTCTATTTTAGCTCTCCCCTCTCTTTTTTTCTGATTAAGTATATCTTCAACCGGTATTCTAAAATAAACTCCTACGTTGTAATTATATTGATTAACTGTAGCTAATGAATTTACCGGATTTGTTATATCACTTTCATTTGAGGAAAATTTATTAAAAGTACCATACACACCTTCTCCTCTAACTCCAAAATTTCGTGTCCAATAATTTTTCCACCTTCTTCCATCATTTTTCTTTGCTAATACTTCCTTTTCTCTATGCTTAATCATTGCGTTGTGATTAATAGCCGAATCAATAAGAATTTCAATTTTTGGAAGCAGTACTTTATAATTGTTATTGCTTTTTATTGTGTTTGTGGTTCCTTGAGAACTACAAACCAAGGTTTGTAATAAAAGTATAAGTATTAATATTATGTTGTTCTTTCCTTTCATTGTTATACCGATGTTTTTTGTAATAATGCAGGGATTGTTCTTAACAGAATTTTTAAATCAAACCATAAAGAGTAATTATTGTTTGTAAAATGATCGGAATAAATATTATCCAATTTCATTCTTTCTTCCTCTGACATTTTACCTTTTTTACCTCTAAGCTCTACCTGCCATAACCCAGTTATTCCTGCGGGTGCTAAAAAGCGTTTTGCCATATAATCATCAGTTAATAATTCTGCCTCATATAAAGGAAGAGGTCTATTCCCAACTATAGACATGTCCCCTTTCAAAACATTGATTAATTGAGGAAGTTCATCAATACTTGTGTTTCGTATAAATTTACCTACACTTGTAACTCTTGGATCATTTGGAATTTTTATAAACTTAGATGTATGATTTAATGAATTAATTTTCTGCACATTATACCAATACTCACATATCTTTTTGTTGTCGATATATAAAACAGTGGAACAAGTTTCATTTTCATTACTTTCTTTACATCTAGGGCATTCATCCTTTGCAACTTTTGATGTGGTATTAGGTTTATATAAATTATTTTTTATTGATAATTTTTTAAGTAGAGAATCTGCACCAGTTCTCATTGATCTTAATTTGTAAAAATTAAAAGTCTTACGTCCTACTCGTTTAGTGACGTAGTAAAAATTACCTCTTGATTCAACCTTGATACAAATAATTACTAAAATTAACAGAGGCAATACCAAGAGTAATACAAATAATGAAAATACAATATCGAAGATTCGTTTGGATAAAGGCAATTTATAAACCTCTAAACTTTTCGTAGATTCAATTTCTTTTATATCTGATTCTAAATCTAAACTTGTGTATAATATTGAATTAACTCTTTTTAAAACATCTTCAACAGTAGATGCGTTCCAAACAAAATAATCGGTTATTTTAGTTTTAAAACATGTTTCATATTGGTCATTATTAAATACTTTAGAAATAAGTATGAATGGAATATTTTTACTTTTTATGTCTTCTTGTAAAAGTTGGTATAAATAAATACCGTTATTTCCTGACAAATCATATTCGCTAATAATCATAGAATAAGATTGTCTTTTCTTTATCATACTCAAGGCTTCCATTCCATTTTCAGCACTCTCAATAGAGAAGAGATACTTTTCAGTAGCCTTCACAAATTTTTCACTATTTAAACCTACATATAAAACTTTCATATCATTCTTTTTTACCAAGACCTACAATAATTTATTGGGTATAAATTTTTCTTTATTACTTCTCTTAACTCTTCTGGGTTAAAGGGTTTTGATACATAATCTTGAGCACCTAACCTATAACACTTAATTCTTTCAGAACTTTCTTTATTTCCTGACAACATAACCACTGGCGTATGCTTTAAAAAACCAATCAAACGTATTTGTTCTAAGAGTTTAAAACCATTCATATGAGGCATTTGAATGTCACTAATTATTACATCAGGAATTAATTCTTTGAGTTTAACCAAAGCTTCTTTAGCTGAATTTGCAGTTTCAACATCATAATCATTCTTTAAAAAATTCTCCAGTAACACACAAGTTGTCAGTTCATCATCGATAACTAAAATTTTTTTTCTCATAATTACAATCGTTAATTAAACTTATTCAGAGTTGAATAATCTCTATTGTTTTTTATACACTTATCAAAATAATTGATTGTTTTGATAAGCCCTTCTTCTAATTTTGTAATTGGTTTCCAATTCAATGTTTCTTTTGCTAAATCAATATTGGGTTTGCGCCTCAATGGATCATCTTCAGGCAAAGGCAAATGAATTATTTTTGACTTTGAATTAGTAAGTTCAATAATTTTTACAGCTAATTCTAGTATGGTGAACTCCTCTGTATTTCCTATGTTGATGGGCCCAATTATGGAATTAGAAGTATTCATCATTTTATATAAACCTATAATTAAATCATCTACATACTGAAAACTTCTAGTTTGCTTACCATCTCCAAAAACAGTGATGTCTTTATCCTGAAGCGCCTGTAAAATAAAATTAGAAACAACCCTACCATCATTAGGCATCATTCTTGGTTCATAGGTATTGAAAATTCTAACTATTTTAATATGTACGTTATTTTGTCTGTGATAATCCATACATAAGGTTTCTGAAGCACGTTTACCTACATCGTAACAGGATCTTTTTCCAATGGGATTTACATTTCCCCAATACTCTTCGCTTTGTGGATGCATCTTTGGATCTCCATATACTTCGCTAGTTGAAGCTTGTAAAATTTTTGCATTTACTCTTTTAGCAAGACCTAACATATTAATAGATCCAATAACTGATGTTTTCATTGTTTTTATTGGATTATACTGATAATGTTGTGGAGATGCAGGGCAGGCCAAATTGTAAATTTCATCAGTTTCAATATGAAAAGGATTAATAATATCATGCCTAATTATTTCAAAATATTTCTCACTCTTTAAATGAATAATGTTCTCTTTCGATCCAGTAAAAAAGTTATCTAAACAAAAAACTTCATGACCTTTGGAAAGTAAATACTCACATAAGTGTGAACCTATAAAACCAGCACCGCCTGTAACTAAAACTCTTTTTTTCATAATGCATCTGAAGATTTTAAATTAACTATTTCGTCTTGCTTTGATTTTGAGATTAATACTGGAGGACGACCAACTGAGTAGTAGTTAAAACCAGCTTTTTTCAATAAATCAAGTTGAAAAATGTTCCTCCCATCAAAAATGGTATTACCTTTCATTATTTTTTTAATAATCTCCCAATTAGGATACTTAAACTCAGACCATTCCGTTAAAATTATCAAAGCATCTACATCGTTGGCAGCCTCATATTCATCTTCACAGTAAATAATTTTATCACCAAAGTGTTCTTTTGCATTTTCTATAGCTATAGGGTCGTATGCTTTAACTTTTATATTTGATTTTATAAGTTCATTTATTAATGATAATGACGGCGCTTCTCTCATATCATTCGTTTGTGGTTTAAAACTAAGCCCCCAAACACCAATAACTACATCACTAATATTATTATCAAAATGTTCTAATAATTTGTCATAAATTATCTTTTTCTGCTTTTCATTTACTTTTTGAACAGCTTTTAAAACATTCATCTCATAATTTGAAGCTTCAGCAATTTTTATAATAGCTTTTACGTCTTTAGGAAAGCATGAACCTCCATACCCTATTCCAGGATAAATAAACTTTTGTCCAATTCTTGAATCCGAACCAACACCTTTCCTTACATCTTCAACATTAACATTTAATATTTCACATAAATTAGCTATATCATTCATAAAACTAATCTTAGTCGCAAGCATAGAGTTGGCAGCGTATTTAGTCATTTCAGCAGATCTATTATCCATAATTAAAATGGGGTGACCATTTAAAGTAAAAGGTTTATATAATTTTTGCATTATTTTAATTGCTCTTTCACTATTTGCACCAACAACTATTCTATCAGGTTTGAAAAAATCATTTATTGCAGCTCCCTCTTTAAGAAATTCAGGATTGCTAACTATATCAAACTGTATAGGTATCCCTCTTTTGTTTATTTCTAATTGGATTATATCCCTTACTTTCTCAGAAACACCTATAGGAACGGTACTTTTTATCACTATAACAGCATAATGATTTAATTGATTTCCAATTTCTTTTGCTACATTAAAAACATAATTTAAATTAGCGCTTCCATCTTCATTTTCAGGTGTTCCCACTGCAATAAAAATTATGTTTGCACCTTCTAAAGCTTTTGAAAGAATATTTGTAAAATGTAATCGTTTCTTTTTTACATTTCGATTCATTAATTCCTCTAAACCTGGTTCATATATAGGTATAATACCATTATTTAAACTATCTATTTTAGTATCACTAATATCCATACAGGTAACATTTAAACCGATATCCGAAAAACAAGAGCCAGTGACTAATCCTACATAACCACATCCTAAAATTGCTATATTCATATAATTAATGTTAAAATTTTCATAAATATTTACAAAACAGATGCCAAAACACATAACTTCCTGATAAACAAACACTTAACTATACAGAAAGGATATGTATAATTCCATATACTGGAATAAATGTGTAAAAAGGTTTAAAGACTAACCTTTAGTTAATATTTGTCTACTATATAAATAGTTTTCAATTAGCCTATTTATTATTTCTTAAGAATGCACAATAAATTTCATACTAAGTAACTTTTGTATAATGAATCAACTTATTTAAGTTTTGATTATACTGATCTATTAACTTAAAAACTATAGAGTTAACAAGATAAAACAAAGAGTTACATAGGACTGAAGTGTTAGATAATAATAATCGAAATTATAATTTACTTTAAATTATAAAACATACGATCATATTCATTGATTTGTCTTCAATTTAATATAATTCTATTTTAATAACTACAGATAGAATTTAATAAAATAAGCTTTCCCTTTTAAATATTTAACCATAAAAACATGAGAAAAAACTACAACTTAAAAACCATTAAAATATCACTTAAAAACAACTCATCGATGAATATCTCTATTTTAACGATTTAATTTGTTAAAAATGGAAATATTCCATAATTTGGAATAAACATTTAATTTACAATTATGATTTTATCCCCCCAATTTAAAATCTATATCATTGAAAAAGATAAATGGTTTAGACGTTTATTAAAATACCACCTAAACCTAAACCCTGATTTTGATATAGTCGTTTACAATTCATTTAGAGACCTTTCAAAAAATTCAACTATAAAACTGGATTTGCTTGTATTAGGATTAACAGAATTTAATAGCAGAAACATTGAAACCTTAAAAAAAATAAATAAGGAGTATCCAAAAACACCAATAATAGCAATAGGAAATAAAAATAATTTAGAAGCTAGAAATGAATTAATAGAACTAGGTGTCGTCGAATTATTATTAAAAGGCGAAACCACCAAAGAACAACTTTGGGAGAGCGTTTTAAACATAAAACAAAAATCAAAAAACAAAGAATTAGAAGCTGTTAGTTTCAATAGTAAAAAAAACTTAATAATAGGAAAAAGTAAAGCTATCAAAGATACTTTCAATTTGATAGATAAAGCTGCTACTTCTCTTATCAATGTTTCCATATCAGGTGAGACTGGAACTGGAAAGGAATTAGTGGCAAGAAACATACATGACAAGAGCTCTAGATGCTCTAGCAACTTTGTTGCAATCAATCTTAGCTCATTACCAAAAGATTTAACTGAAAGTGAACTATTTGGCCATGAAAAAGGTGCTTTTACAGGAGCTGCATCCAAAAAAGTTGGAAAATTTGAACTTGCCAATGGAGGCACCTTATTTCTTGATGAGATTGCTGAAGTACCAATGTCAACACAATCAAAATTATTAAGAGCATTAGAGGAAAGAGAGATATCAAGAATTGGCTCCAATTCAATTATAGAACTCGATATTCGTGTAATTACTGCAACCCATAAAAATTTATATGAGGAAGTAGAAAAAGGAAACTTTAGAGAAGATTTATATTATCGATTGATAGGGCTAAATATTGAACTCCCTCCTTTACAAAACCGCATTGAAGATATACTTTTACTAGCTAATTTTTTTATAGAAAAATATTGCTTAAAAAATAGAACTGAACATATTACTTTGAGTAACGAAGCGTTAAAAAAACTAAAAAGTCATAATTACCCAGGTAATATAAGAGAATTAAAATCTATCATAGAATTAGCATGTGTTATTTGTGAAGATAATACAATATGTACTAGACACATAAACTTTATAAAAAAGACCAATGTCAAAAGAAAATTTGAAATAAATAAAACATTAAAAGAACATACTCTAGATATTATAAAGCAGTACCTAGTTCAATATAGAAACAATGTTGTAGAAACATCAAAGGCACTAGGAATTGGTAAAAGTACTATCTATAAAATGATTAAAGCTGGTGAATTGGATATTTAATTCAATTTAAAATTAACCAATAGATATCAAAATATACATTTATTAAGTCCCCACAGGTTTGTACAAAACTTTTGAAAATGTCTATATGTTTTAAATTATACAACCAAATTACGTTAGGAATTCCGTATTTATAACTAATAATATGTTAGTTAAAAGCTACTAAAACTCTACTTAATTTCTTAACGTAATTTGGTATATTATATACTTTAAAAAATCATATTCTTTTAAGTAAGGATTCTTGGCACCGTTTATATTTCTACTTGTATTAAATTTTAAGTAATAAAATTATGAATGTACTTTACTTTTAAGTTTATTTTACAAATAAACAACATACTCATATACTTTTTAAACTATAAGGGTAAAACAAAATAGTAATTATCCTTAATAACTATAGAAACGGAATACTAGTTATGTTAGAATAGGTAGAACAAGTTCTATAAGCATCTATATAAAGAAAATTTTAGCTAACAACACTAATACTGGTAATATAAAAATTGTAGTTTATAACCTGAAATATAACAATTCTTCTATTATATACTAAAAAGATGAATTTTCTAGTAACCACAATACAACCATATCTGAAAAATTAAATAAACCTATTTGAAATAAAAATGATAAACGTTTATTAAAACAAGTCTTATTAATGATGCCTTTAAAAGACAATAGATTAATATACCACTAAAATAAATTTTAATAGCTCAACATAAAATAAAGAAAAAGTATTTTTGTGAAAAATATTCGAAAGATGAGTTAGTAGCAAGTTTCTTATTTAATAGCTCTATAAAACACTCTTTTAAAGAGCAAAAAATGAAAATGAACTTTTAAATTAAATTAACATCATGCAATGTCCGTGTAATCCAACAATAGAATATAAAAATTGCTGTAAAAAAGCACATCAAAATATTAACTTAGCAATAACAGCAGAAAACTTGATGCGCTCAAGGTATAGTGCTTTTGTTTTAGGAGATATAGATTATTTACAAAAAAGTCATCATAATAGCACTAGACCAAACAAAAGAGAAAAAAAAGAGATTTTACAATGGGCTAAATCTGTACAATGGATTAAACTTGAAGTTCTAAATACTTATAAAGGTACTTCTATGGATACTATTGGAAACGTTGAATTTAAAGCTTTTTTTATGGAAAATGGAAAGGTAGAAATTATCCATGAAAATTCTCTATTCTATAAAGACACCGAATGCTGGACCTACGTAAAGGGAGTACTACACTCATAATTTAAAAATTAACACAATTAACTTAATTTAACATTTCAAGCTGTAACAATTTTAGGTTTCATTCTTCTTACTTGTATAAACGTATTACAAAATAGCGTTGAGAGGAAAGGTTTTCTTGTTGAAGTTGGCCTTTTCTCTTTTCCTTTTCGATAAACTCATAGTAACTCAAAACATATAACCTTTTAAATCATACCCCTCTACTCTAAAAAAACAAGTATTAAGCTTATAAAACAATCAAAAAAACACACTTATATAAAGTAAATCATCAGTATTTGACATTTAAGCTGTAACAATTTTGGGTTTCATTCTTCTTACTTATATAAACGTATTATAAAATAGCGTTGAGAGGAAAGGTTTTCTTGTTGAAGTTGGCCTTTCCTCTTTTCCTTTTCGATAAACTCATAGTAACTCAAAACATATCACCTTTTAAATCATACCCCTCTACTCTAAAAAAACAAGTATTAAGCTTATAAAACAGTCAAAAAAAACACACTTATATAAAGTAAATCATCAATATTTGACATTTAAGCTGTAACAATTTTAGGTTTCATTCTTCTTACTTATATAAACGTATTATAAAATAGCGTTGAGAGGAAAGGTTTTCTTGTTGAAGTTGGCCTTTCCTCTTTTCCTTTTCGATAAACTCATAGTAACTCAAAACATATCACCTTTTAAATCAAACCCCTCTACTCTAAAAAAACAAGTATTAAGCTTATAAAACAGTCAAAAAAAACACACTTATATAAAGTAAATCATCAATATTTGACATTTAAGCTGTAACAATTTTAGGTTTCATTCTTCTTACTTATATAAACGTATTATAAAATAGCGTTGAGAGGAAAGGTTTTCTTGTTGAAGTTGGCCTTTCCTCTTTTCCTTTTCGATAAACTCATAGTAACTCAAAACATATCACCTTTTAAATCAAACCCCTCTACTCTAAAAAAAACAAGTATTAAGCTTATAAAACAGTCAAAAAAACACACTTATATAAAGTAAATCATCAATATTTGACATTTAAGCTGTAACAATTTTAGGTTTCATTCTTCTTACTTATATAAACGTATTATAAAATAGCGTTGAGAGGAAAGGTTTTCTTGTTTAAGTTGGCCTTTCCTCTTTTCCTTTTTAATATAGTTATTGAATAAAACAACGTTTAATTAAATTAAAAAGCTGAATAATTTAAAATTATTCAGCTTTTTAATCAAAACTATATATTTTTAAGTTCTAAAGAATTCTGCCCTCTTTAAAACCTGTATGATAAACCAATTATTATTTGGTTTACTCTTGTATCAAAATTAACATTTGGAGCTCCATTACTGTTAATTAATTTCGATTCAGTATCAGAAAAAGCCCTTTCCCATCTTAGATCCAATCCTATCTTACCTAATTCAACACCCGCTCCCAATTGAAGTCCAACTGTAAAACCACTTACATCAGTTTTTACATCATTTAAACTTTTTAAACTAAAATCTCCATCAACAATATACTGAAAAGAAGGTGCCTATAAATACATGAGCTACTTTTAAAAATTTTTTACCTAATAATACCGGTATATCAATTTTTTGAAAATTATAACTAGCTTTTTCATCTGAATTTTTGGCAGATAATTCACTTTTTAAAGATGTATATACTAACTCAGGCTGAACATACAAACCAATCACAGGAATTTTTATGCGTGTTAAAACACCAATATGAAATCCGGTTTTACTTTTAGCTCCATCTAAGACATCTGTTTTTACTTCTTGAAAAGAATCAGAATTATAATTAATTCCCCCTTTGATACCAAACTGAATTTGTGATTGAGAAACTTGAATAACTCCAAACAAAAACAAAACTAATATTGCTATTTTTTTCATAATCTAAATTTATTTGTTTAACGAATTTTATTTATCTTATTTTCTTTTGATTGCTTTTTCAACAGCTGCAACAATAGCTACATCATTTAAGCCATACTTTGCCATTAACTCATCTGGAGTAGCTGATTCTCCAAAACTATCATTAACTGCAATAAATTCTTGAGGACATGGATTATTAATTGCTAAACAACGTGCAACACTTTCTCCTAAACCTCCGTACTTATTATGTTCTTCAGCAGTAACTACACAACCTGTTTTAGCTACAGACTCTAAAATAGCTTTTTCATCTAAAGGCTTAATAGTATGTATATTTATAACTTCCGCAGATATTCCTTTTTCTTCAAGTTGTTCTGCTGCTTGTAATGCTTCCCATACTAAATGCCCCGTTGCTACTATAGTTACATCAGTTCCTTCAGTAAGTTTAATTGCTTTCCCGATAACAAATGGCTCATCTGTCATAAAAACAGGTACTTTTGGTCTTCCAAAACGTAAATACACAGGTCCTTCATGTTCTGCAATAGCTAAAGTAGCTGCTTTTGTTTGGCTATAATCACAAGTATTAATTACTGTCATGCCTGGTAACATCTTCATCAATCCAATATCTTCCAAGATTTGATGTGTAGCTCCATCCTCTCCAAGTGTAAGACCTGCATGTGATGCACATACTTTTACATTTTTATCAGAATACGCTATAGATTGACGAATTTGGTCGTACACACGACCTGTTGAAAAATTAGCAAAAGTTCCGGTAAAAGGTATTTTACCTCCAATAGTAAGCCCTGCTGCAATTCCCATCATGTTTGCTTCAGCAATTCCTACTTGATAAAAACGTTCTGGATGATTTTTCTCAAAATCATTCATTTTTAACGATCCAGTCAAATCTGCACATAGAGCTACAACATTAGGATTTGTTTTTCCTAATTCAGTTAACCCATCGCCAAATCCTGAACGGGTATCTTTTTTTTCAGTGTAAGTATATTTTTTCATTAGTATGTGTTGTAAATACGGCTCAAAAATAATCTTTTAAAAAATAATTAAGTTATAATTTCATTAATTCTTTATAAAGTTTATGAACAGGGAATCCCATAACAGTAAAATAGCTTCCTTCTATTTTAGTAATTCCAATTTTACCAATCCATTCTTGAATACCATAAGCGCCAGCTTTATCATATGGTTTATATGTAGAAATATAATAATCAATCTCTTCTCTAGTCAATTTTTTAAAAGATACTTTTACTGAGTCGTTAATGATTTTCTTAAAATTTTTATTAAAAATACAAACAGATGTAATGACTTCATGGGCGTTATTTGATAACTTACTAAGCATATCAAAGGCATCCTGATAGTTTTTAGGTTTCCCAAGAGCAATACCATCAATCCAAACAATAGTATCTGATGTAATTATCAACTCATTTTCTTGAATTGATTCTTTAAAAACTTTAGACTTTAGCTCAGCTAAAAAATCAGTAATCTCATATGATTTTAAATCATTTGGATATATTTCATCTACCTCTTTAAGCTTAACTGTAAAATCAACATCTAAATCTTTTAATAGTTCGTGCCTCCTAGGTGAACCAGAAGCTAAAATAATTTTATATTTTTTTAATTTATTTGATAACATATTTAAAATAGTAAGCAACGATAGGAATACTCATAACAGCCAAAAAATAAACAATATTAGCTTTTTGTAACAAAGCCTTATAATCATTGTTACTTCTTGCTTTCAATAAATAATAAATAAAATGAAGTTGAGGTACTGTTCCTAATAATAAAATTGTGGCTCTTATAAATTTAATTTCAATAATCCAAATTGCAAATATCAATACAATGATACTTGATAAAATTGAAATAACTATTACCATTGTTTTAGTTCTTCTTCTTCCTAAGACTATTGGTACAGTTTGATGGTTGTATGTATAATCATGGTTAATATTAATAATATCTACTATGCTATCTCTTGCAATATTTCCAATAAATGATAATGATATATAAAATATTGTGATCAATTGAAATTTAAAAAACAATTCCCATTGGTCTGTTGTTAAATTTACTGGTACATCACACCACCAAACCAAAAGTACGCTGTAAGCTTTAATGAATGAATTAATAATATTTGTAAAAATTGTTTTTTTTAATATGTACAAAGAATAAAAGGTTATTAGAATCATATTAAAAACACCTATAAAACCGTAGTACGGCTTATTTATGTTAAAAGACAATACAAAACCTAAGGTAACACTTGTCATTGCAAAAAATATTGCTACATTTTTTGCCTTTTTAACAGGATATTTTAGATGTTTAACACCTTTTTTTCTAGCATAATAATTTATTAAAAAACCTGCAGCTAATATATTGAAAGTGGATACTTGTAATAAAAATAAATCAAAAAAAGAAAGTTTGGTATCAAAACCATACCCATGTAAAAAAAATATTTTAAATAAAAATTGAATAAAAGCTATATATAATAGGTTTTTCCATTTTATAATTTTAAAAAAAGTTTTACTCATTAATTGAAACTCTTTTTTATTCTATCTAAATCTCTTTTACTATCACGATCTTTCATCGTTTGACGTTTATCATGTGTTTTCTTACCCTTTGCTAAAGCTATATCTAATTTAGCCCATCCACTATCATTGATAAATAATTTTAAAGGAACGATTGTATTTCCCTTTGCTTCAACTTCTCTTGCTAATTTTTTTAATTCTCTTTTATTTAACAACAAACGTCTTTCACTTTTAGGGTTATGATTAAACTGGTTCCCAAAAGCATACTCTTCAATATACATATTGATAACGAAAAGTTCTCCCTTATCATTGAACTCACAAAAGCTTTCAGTAATTCTTGCTTTACTTAAACGTATTGATTTTATTTCCGTTCCTGTTAGTTGGATTCCTGCGGTGTATTTATCAATAATCTCGTATTCAAAACGAGCTTTCTTATTTTGTATGTTTATTTTTTTTTGCATAATTAAAAAACAAATATACTTATAAATTTGAGCTTAAAAGTAAAAATTATAAACTATGATTTGAGTTAATTATTAACTTCCTGTCTTAGATTTTAAATTTAATCAATAAGAGATATAGCTATAATAATAGAACAAAAAAAAGTGTTCTGAAGTAACTTCAGAACACTTTTTTTATTAATTATCTATTTTATACTACTACTCAGCCATTATCGCTTCAGCTACTTTTTTATATGTACCATTTTCAAGCTTTTCTCTAATAGCTGAAAAAGCTACGATCGTTTCTTCTACATCCTCTATTGTGTGTCGAGCTGTTGGTATTAATCTTAAAATAATCAATCCTTTTGGTATTACTGGATACACAACTATTGAACAAAAAACTCCATGATTTTCACGTAAATCTTGAACCATTGCCATTGCCTCAGGAATCTCTCCTTTTAAATAAACAGGTGTAATACATGTTTGAGTAGTTCCTATATCGAAACCAGCAGAACGAAGCCCGGATTGTAATGCATTCGTTATTTTCCATAAGTTTTCTTTCAACTCAGGCATTGTACGAATCATATCTAAACGTTTTAATGCTCCTTTTACCATTGGCATAGGCAATGACTTAGCAAACATTTGAGATCGCATATTATACTGTAAGTATTGAATAACATCTTTATCTCCAGCAAAAAATGCACCAATACCAGCCATAGATTTTGCAAATGTTGCAAAATAAACATCAATACCATCTTGCACACCTTGTTCAAAACCTGTACCTCTTCCTCCTTCTCCTAAGGTTCCAAAACCGTGAGCGTCATCGACTAATAAACGAAAATTATATTTTTCTTTTAAGGCTACTATTTCAGCTAAACGCCCTTGTTCTCCTCGCATTCCAAATACACCTTCAGAAACTAATAAAATTCCTCCTCCAGTTTTTTCTGCCATTTTGGTTGCTCTCATTAAATTCTTTTCGCAACTTTCGATATCATTATGCCTGTATACAAAACGTTTTCCTGAATGTAAACGAACTCCATCTATAATACATGCATGAGTATCCATATCATAAACAATAATATCATCTTTCGATACCAAAGCATCAATAGCTGAAACCATACCTTGATAACCAAAATTCACTAAATAAGAGGACTCTTTTCCTACAAATTCAGCACATTCTTGTTCTAACTGTTCATGATATTTTGTGTGCCCAGACATCATTCGTGCTCCCATAGGGTACGCCATCCCATCAATAGCTGCAGAATCACCATCTACTTTTAAAACATCTGGATGATTTGCTAACCCTAAATAATCGTTAATACTCCAAGTAATTACTTTTTTTCCATTGAAAGACATTCGGTTTGATATTGGTCCTTCCAATTTAGGAAACACATAATATCCTTCTGCAATATCAGCCCATTTTCCTAAAGGTTCCTTTATCTCCTTTTATTCTTTCAAATAAATCTTTAATCATTTTTACTTTTTGTTTTATATGTTGCGAAAGTAAACTTTTTTAAGGGTATTTCAAAAAAACTTAGCTTATCTCTTACTTCAATTTCACTACTAAATCACTAGTATCTACTAAAGATCCTGATTCTAAAAGAACTTTATCGATAATACCCGAAGAAATAGCTGTTACTGTTGTTTCCATTTTCATGGCCTCAATAATAAATAATGGTTGATTTTCCTTTACTTCTTCTCCATTTTTAACTAATACTGTTGATAATAAGCCTTGAAGAGGAGCTCCTATTTGCTTTTCGTCCTCTGCATCAGCTTTAACATTTTCTATTTTATCAACTTTAACAGAGTTATCTTTAATAGATACATTTCTCATTTGTCCGTTAATCTTAAAGAAAACATTTATAAAACCATTTTCATCAGGCTCACTTTTTTGCATTAATGATATTAACACCTTCTTTCCAGGATCGATATCAACCATAATTTCTTCACCTACCTCCATTCCAAATAAAAAGTTTTTGGTTGGAATATTCATAACGTTACCAAACTTCAAATGGTTGTTATAGGCATCAGTAAACACTTTTGGATATAATTTGAAAGATAAGAAGTCTGTAATCTCTAATGCTCTTCCCATTCCTTTACCAAATTGTCTTTTAAATTCTTTAAATTCTTTTTCAAAATCAATCGGTGCTAGATGAGCGTTAGGCCTGTCTGTATATGACTCTTCATTTTTCAGAATGATTTTTTGTAATTTCTCTGGGAAACCACCAACTGGCTGTCCTAAATCTCCTTTAAAGAAACTAATTACAGATTGTGGAAAAGAAATAGTATCTCCTCTTTCCATTACGTCTTCAACTGTTAAATCATTACTAATCATATATTGAGCCATATCACCTACCACTTTTGAACTTGGTGTTACTTTTACAATATCTCCAAACATTGTGTTTACCTCTCCATACATCTTTGTTACTTCTGTAAACTTATCTTCTAAACCTAAAGCAATAGCTTGCCCTTTTAAATTTGAATATTGCCCTCCTGGAATTTCATGTTCATAAACCTCACCAGTTCCTGCTTTTAAACCAGATTCAAAGGGATAATAATACCCTCTAACTGCTTCCCAATAATTAGAATATTCCGATAATTTCGAAGTATTTATAAGGTTTTCTCTTTCATTGAATCGCAACATTTCAACCATTGAATTAAAATTAGGTTGCGACGTTAATCCAGATAATCCACCTAAGGCTACATCAACAACATCTACCCCAGCCTCAATGGCTTTTAAATAGGTAGCAGATTGAACAGAAGACGTATCATGTGTATGCAAATGGATAGGAATATTAATTTCTGACTTTAATGCACTTATCAATTCAAAAGCTGCTTGTGGCTTTAGTAAGCCAGCCATATCTTTTACACCCAAAATATGTGCTCCAGCATTTTCTATATCTTTTGCTAATTGTAAATAATATTTTAAGTTGTACTTGGTTTTATTTGGATTCAAAATATCTCCAGTATAACAAATAGATGCTTCTGCTAACCCTTTAGTTCTATTTCTTACATGTTTAATGCATGGTTCAATAGACTTCATCCAATTTAACGAATCAAAAATCCTAAAAACATCTACTCCGGTTTCCCATGATTTTTCAACAAATTTTTCAATTAAATTATCTGGATAGGCAGTATATCCAACTCCATTAGATCCTCTAATTAGCATTTGTAATAAAACATTTGGCATCGCTTTTCGCAATAACGCCAATCGTTCCCATGGATTTTCTTGTAAAAATCGTAAACAAACATCAAAAGTTGCACCTCCCCAAACTTCCATACTAAATATTTCTGGATGATTTTTAGCATATCCTTCTGCAACTTTTAACATATCTGTCGTTCTCATTCGAGTAGCTAACAGACTTTGGTGAGCATCACGCATCGTTGTGTCTGTAAAATGAATTTTCTTTTCATTTTTCAACCATTGGGCGAATTTTTCAGGTCCTAGCTCTGTTAATAGATCTTTTGTTCCTTTAGCATAATTAGCAGTTTTTGGAAACTTAGGTACCTTTGGTACAGTAAACTGATGATTTTTATTTATTTTTTTAACGTCTGGGTTCCCATTTACAATTACTTCTCCTAAAAAATTAATAAGCTTATTAGCTCGATTTTTAGGTTCTTTAAATTCAAATAATTTAGGTTCGTTTTTTATAAAGTTAACCGTTACTTCTCCTTTTCTGAATGTTTCATGATTCAATATGTTTTCAAGAAAAGCTATATTTGTTTTAACCCCTCTTACTCTAAACTCAACTAAAGCTCTTAACATTTTCCTACAAGCACCATCTAATGTTCTACTTCTTGCAGAAACTTTCACCAACATAGAATCAAAAAAAGGCGATATTTTAACTCCTTGGTATATACTTCCAGCATCTAACCTAATTCCAAAACCTGATGCACTTCGATATGTTGATACTGTTCCATAATCTGGTTTAAAATCATTGGCAGGATCTTCCGTTGTAACCCTACTTTGTAATGCATACCCTGTAATTACAATAGACTCTTGACTTGGTATTTTTATTTGTTTGTCTGCTAATTTATATCCTCCAGCTATAAACAATTGTGTTTTTACTAAATCGATATTCGTGACCATTTCAGTAACTGTGTGTTCTACCTGAATACGCGGATTTACCTCTATGAAATATACACTACCATCATCATCTACCAAAAACTCAACAGTACCTATGTTATTATAGTTTACTGCTTTGCAAATATCAATTGCATAAGTATATAAATCATTTTTTATTTTGTCAGTCAATCCATATGAGGGAGCAAATTCTATTACTTTTTGGTAACGTCTTTGAACAGAGCAATCTCTTTCATATAAGTGTACGATATTTCCATAAGTATCTGCAACTATTTGAATTTCTATATGTTTTGGATTTTCTACATATTTTTCTAAAAAAACAGTATCATCTCCAAAAGCATTTAATGATTCTCTTCGCGCTTCAGGAAAAGATTTTTTTAGCTCTTCATCATTTCTAATCACACGCATTCCTCTACCTCCACCTCCAGAAGCTGCTTTCAACATAATAGGATATCCTATTTTTTTTGCTTCAGATAAAGCTACATCTATTGAATTTAGATCTTCTTTACTGCTTTGAATGATAGGTACATTATTAGCTACTGCTACTTCTTTTGCTGTAATTTTATCTCCTAAAGCTTTTAATACAGATACTTTAGGCCCAATAAAAATAATACCATTGTCTTCACATTTTTGAGCAAACTCAGCATTTTCAGATAGAAAACCATATCCAGGGTGAATAGCATCTACATTATTTTCTACAGCTACTTTTATAATGGCATCAATGTCTAAATAAGGCTTTAGGGGTTCATTATCTTCACCAATTTGATAGCATTCGTCAGCTTTGTAACGATGTAAAGAATACCTGTCTTCATAGGTATAAATACCAACAGTTTTTATTCCTACCTCAACGCAGGCTCTAAATACTCTAATAGCTATTTCTCCCCTGTTAGCTACTAGTACTTTTTGAATTTTCATTATGATTTATGTTTGTTAATGTGTTTTGTTAGCGTACTCTATAAATAGTTTCCCAAATTTAGCTTTTAATTTACATTTTTATAAGTAAAAACACTATTTTACTTATAAAAAATCATCAATTTAACAAATTATCAAAATAAGTGTAATAAAAAACTGCTTTATCATTTTTTTATTAAATAATTATCAATTTAATAATTAAACTTGATGTCATTTAAAAACCTTTTCAATTTCTTTTTTACCCGACAAAAAAAAGAAGCTAAATCAGCTTCTTTTTTATAAATTCTATCCTAGAACTTTTCTTTTTTCTTCTACTTCATTTATAAATGGTTGCTTATACAACCTCATATTCAGTGCTCTAAATATTGCATTTGAGACAGCGCCTCCTGCTGGAGGCAAACCTGGCTCTCCTAAACCAGTAGGAGATAATTCATTTTTAACAAAATGTACTTCTACTTTTGGAGATTCATTCATTCTTATTAAACGATATGTATCGAAATTTTTACTTGATGGCTTTCCATTATCAAAAGTTAAATCTCCATACATAGCATGACCAATTCCATCTATAACTCCTCCTTGGATTTGATTAATAGCTCCTGTTGGGTTTACAACAATACCACAATCTACTGCGGCAACTACCTTGGTAACCATTGGTAAACCGTTTTTTAACTCTACTTCAGCTAATTCAGCTACATGAGTATTATGGCTATAATAGGCTGAAAAACCTTGAAAAACACCTTCTTTAGATTTTCCCCAACCTCCTTTTTCAGCTGCCAACTTTATCGTATTCTCCATTCTTTCTCCAGAATACTCTATTTTCTCATCTTTATTATTTTTTACGTTTTGTAGTAATTCTATTCTTAACTGAACTGGATCTTTACCCATTTCTTGAGCCAATTCATCGAAAAAACTTTGCTCAGCAAATGCTAAAAAGTTAGTATAAGGAGCTCTCCAGGCGCCTGTAGTAATATTACTTTTATAATTACCACTAGACACTTTGTAATTTGAAATACATCCTGCTGGAAAAAAGTGAGGAATCAACCCATACATATTACTGTTTATTGCTGCTTCTTTTAAATGATAGCCAGTAATTTTACCCTTCTTCAAAGATGCAGAAATTCTGTATTTTATTGCTGGTCGATAAATACCATCGGTCATATCATCTTCTCTAGAAAAAATGACCTTTACAGGTTTTTTAGCCAAGCTAGAAACTTCAGCAGCCTCTAAAGCAAAATCCCCATACAAACGACGGCCAAATCCACCCCCCATCCTTGTCATTTCTAATTCAATGTCCTCTTCTTTTCTATCTAGCAAATTAGCAACTCTTCCTACCGTCCATTGTGGAGTTTGAATAGGCCCTACTAAATGTACTTTTTCATCAGTTACATCTGCATAAAAATTCATTGGTTCTAAACAATTATGAGGAAGGAAAGGCGAGTGATAAGTTCTTTCTAATATTCTGTCAGCCTCTGCAAAAGCTTTTTTAACATTTCCATCTTCTCTACGAACATCTAACTTTTCATTATCAAGAATTTCATTCAAAATCGTATCATGGTCTTCCGTACTTTCTAACTCTCCTGCATCATTCCAAACAGCATTAATCGCTTTTTTACCTTTCATTGCTGCCCAAGTATTTTTGCCTAAAACTGCAACTTTATCACCAAATTTTAAAACCTCAACTACTCCTGTTACTTTTTTCGCATCATCATCATCAAAACTTTCTAATGTTTGACCAAAAGCAGGAGGACGTAAAACGGATGCATACAACATATTATCAGCTTTATAATCTAATCCAAAAAGTGGTTTCCCTGTTGTAATCTTATCCACATCAACATTCACAGCATCAGTCCCTATAATAGAATATTCAGAAGGCTTTTTTAATACTACTTTTTCTGGAACCTCTAATAAAGCAGCTTCTTTAACAACTTCTCCATACCCTATAGTTTCTCCTTTTTTATTCGTTATAATTCCTTTAGAAGCTATACAACTACTAGGCTCAACTCCCCATTTTACAGCTGCTGCATTTATTAACATTTGCTTTGTTGTAGCTCCAGTTTGCCGCAATGCATCCCAACCAAAACGTATAGATTGGCTTCCACCTGCCACTTGACGAGTGTAGTCTTTTTTATTATACTTTGCTTGTACTACAAGTACTTTATCCCACTCAACATCTAACTCTTCAGCTATAATCATTGGCATAGATGTTTTAACTCCTTGACCTATTTCTGGGTTTGGTGAATAGATTGTAACATAACCATTATCTGATATTTTTATAAATGCATTAAAATCATTAAAATTTAGATTATCAATATCAACAGAAGGTATTGCGTTTGGTTTACATGCAGTAAATAAATTAAAACCAATCATAATACCTCCACTTGCCAAAGCAGATGTTCTTAAAAAATTCCTTCTACTAAATGTTAGTTTATTTTGTTTTGAATTCATTTTGGTAGTTATTTATGACATTTTTTCTACTGCAACAGCAATTGCTTTTTCTATTCTATTATATGAAGCACATCGACATAAGTTTCCATGCATTGCTTCACGAATTTCTTGGGTACTTGGTGTTGGATTTTCTTTTAAAAAAGAAGCTGCAGTCATTATTTGGCCTGCTTGGCAATAACCACACTGAGGAACATCTACCGCTTTCCATGCATCCTGTAAAGGATGAATTCCGTCTTTTGAAAGACCTTCAATAGTAGTTATTTCTTCTTTATCAATAGCTGAAACTTGAAGTTGACAGCTTCTCATAGCCTTACCATCTATGTGAATGGTGCAAGCCCCACATTGAGCTATTCCACAACCAAATTTGGTTCCAACCAAATTTAATTCGTCACGTAATATCCAAAGTATGGGGGTATCAGAATCAGCAGTAACAGTAACCAATTCTTTATTGATTTTGAGAGTATAAGTTGGCATTTTTTTGAGTAGTTTTTGTTTCGTTGTGTGTAAGTTACAAAAAAAATGCAATTCTATTTTTAATTGCATAATTTTAAGAAAATTTTAATTCATATAAATACACAATATCTTTTGTTAAACGATGCTAGTACTATTATAAGTTATAACTTTGCAACTTACCTATAGTATTCTCATGAATTTTAATAAGCATTTTCTTTATAATTATTTACAAGAGCTTGGTTTATCAATCAATACCTCTAAGTATTTAAATCTATTCATTTTATTAATATTATTTTTAATAGTTATTTATGCTATTGATATTATCACTAGAAAAGTATTTCAAAGTATCTCCGTTAGAATCTCTAAAACCTCTAAAACTAATTTTGACGACATATTATTAGCAAATAAGCTTCCTACAAATATTGCGCATCTTGTTCCTGTTTTATTATTTTTTGAATTAATTCCTATTCTTTTCTATGACTTTGAATACTTAAAAAACTTAATCACAAAATCTTTTCAAATAATCAGCATTATTTTAGCTATTAAAATTGTTAGAAGTATTTTAAATTCTGTAAAAGATTTTTTAAAAACACTACCTAGATTTAAAGACAAACCAATTGATAGCTACATTCAAGTATTTATGATATTTGCTTGGTTTAGTGCTTTAATTTTATCTTTTGCTATCATAACCAATCAATCTATTTTAGCTTTTTTCACAGCTCTTGGTGCTGCTTCTGCAATTATAATCTTAATTTTCAAAGACACCATTTTAGGTTTTGTTGCCAGCATTCAAGTATCTGTAAACGACATGGTTCGTATTGGAGATTGGATAACTTTTGAGAAGTTTGGTGCAGATGGTGATGTTATAGAGATTTCGTTAGCTACAGTAAAAGTTCAAAACTTTGATAAAACAATTACCACAATTCCAACTTATGCTTTAATTTCAGATTCTTTCAAAAACTGGAGAGGAATGGTAAACTCTCAAGGAAGAAGAATTAAAAGAGCTTTAAATATTAAAATGGAAAGCATTAAGCACTTATCAAATGAAGATATAGACAAATTAAAATCGATACAATTAATTGAAGCTTATTTAACGATGCGCCAAGAAAAAATTAACAGCTATAATAATGAACAAAACATCAATAAGGAATTACTTTTAAACGGTCGTAACTTAACTAATATTGGTGTTTTTAGAAAATACGCACAAACCTATATTGAAATGCATCCGGCTATTAACAAGGACATGACGATTATGGTTAGACAGTTAGCTCCTACTACCAACGGATTACCTCTAGAAATATATGCGTTTAGCGCTGATAAAAAGTGGAAAAATTACGAATATATTATTGCAGATATTTTTGATCATTTGCTAGCATCAATACAATATTTTGATTTAGAAATATTCGAGCTTCCTACAAACTTAAATTTTAAATCATAAATCCAGTTCTAAAAGTTTTTCATTATAATCAAATTGTAAATCCTCATGAACTTTTTCAATACCCTTTCTTATTAACCTAACTTGCGTTATAAGTACATTTTGTATACGAGGACTTTTTTTTATTGATGGCTTAATTTTTTTTAGTTTCAAACAGAAGTACAATAATAATTCTATTTCTGTTTCTTTATTTTTAGAGTAACGAATATACTTTTTGGTTGATGTAAGTATCTTTCGAACACTTTTTCTTATGTAAAAATAACTTTTTGTGTTCACCTCATTAAATAAAATATCGATTTCCTTTTTTACACTTTCTCTATATTGCTCTTCATTATTAGCCTCAAACATCAAATAAGTTAAAAGTTCTTTATTTTCTTTTTTAAACCTTGCTAGCTTTAAACACAATTCTAATAATTCTTTAGAACTCTTATGCTCTAACTCATCCTTTAATATTTTAATTGTAGCTGTTCTCATTCTTTTCAATCTAAAAGTGAAATATACACAAAAAGCCTCATAGGTTTAAAAATCTATGAGGCTTTTATTTTATCTATATTTTTTTCTTTATAGTATACTTGGTACTTCTAATACTTCATTTACATCGGCATCATAATCAACTCCTTCTACTTTAAATCCAAATAGATTAAAAAAGTCATTACTATATCCTTCTAAATCTCCTATCTCTGCTAAATTTTCAGTAGTTGCTGTTTTCCATAATTCTGCGATTTCAGCTTGAACATCTTCACGCATTTCCCAATCATCAATACGAATTCTACCTTTATCATCTAAAGCTATGTCACCTCCATATAACCTCTCACTATATAAACGTTGAATTTGCTCAATACACCCTTCATGAATTCCTTTTTCTTTCATTACTTTAAATAACAATGAGATATATAAAGGAATTACAGGAATTGCAGAACTTGCTTGCGTTACTAAAGCTTTATTTACAGAAACATAAGCCTTTCCTCCTATAGATTTTAAATCATCAGAAATGGTAAAAGCTGTTGCTTCTAAATGATCTTTTGCTGCACCTATAGTACCTTTTCTATAAACTGCCTCTGTTAATGATGGGCCAATATATGAATACGCTACTGTTGTTGCTCCTTCTGCTAATAAATTATTAGCTTTCAAAGCGTCCATCCACATTTTCCAATCTTCTCCTCCCATTACAGTAACAGTATTTTGAATATCATCACCTTCAGCAGGTTTTATAGATATTTCAGACACTTTACCCGTGTGGAAATCTACCGTTTTGTTTGAAAACTCACCTCCTATTGGCTTTAATACCGATTTAAATCTTTTTCCACTAACTGGATGCATTCTTACTGGTGATGCTAAACTATAAATAACTAAATCAATTTGACCTAAATCTTCTTTTATCAAATTAACAACTTCTTCTTTTATCTCATTTGAAAAAGCATCGCCATTTATGCTTTTTGCATACAAACCAGCTGCATGAGCTTCTTTTTCAAAAGCTGCTGTATTATAAAACCCTGGTGAACCAGGTCTTCCTTCCGTTCCTGGTTTATCAAAAAACACTCCAATTGTGGCTGCATCTGATCCAAATGCACTTGTTATTCTTGAAGCTAAACCAAAACCAGTTGAAGAACCAATTACTAATACTTTTTTAGCTCCTTCTATTTTACCTTTTGATTTTATGTATTCAATTTGATTTTTCACATTCACTTCACAACCTGACGGATGGGATGTTAAACAAATAAACCCTCGTGTTCTTGGTTCTATAATCATTGTTGTTTGTTTTAAAATTTTATATTTCTGATTGGTTATCTTCTATTCTTTGTCCAATCATTGTTATAATTCGTTTATTTAATTCTGAGTTGTTAAGTTTATAAAACTCAAATTCTTCTACTGTAAATTGCCCTATGATTAAACCCAGTAACTGGTTTCTAAAAGCACTATTTTTTCTAGTTATTGTATTTACAGTATTATTGAACTTTTCTTTTTTTTGATTTAGAATATCTATTTTTTGCTTTGCACAAAAAAACATAAACAATTGTAATATTAATTCATTTTGAAGTTTTAAAATAGGACGTAAAGTCCTATTCTGAAAGTCTTCAATGGGAATTGAAGACGACAAATTTAAAGTGGGTCTAATACTTATTTTCTTACTATCCATTTAAGAAATCAACAACATTTTCTTCTATGCGCTTTAACACATTATCTGTATTAGCTTTCACAAATTTTTCTCCAGTAATTTGCTCAAATAGCTCGATGTACCTATTCGATATTTCAATGATTTTATCATCTGACATTTCAGGAATTTGTTGACCTTCCTTTCCTTGAAATCCATTTTCAATTAACCACTGACGAACAAACTCTTTAGATAATTGTTTTTGTTTTTCACCCTTATCTTGTCGATCAGCATATCCTTCTTCATAAAAATAACGAGAAGAATCTGGTGTATGGATTTCATCTATTAATACAATTTTTCCTTCTTTAGTTTTTCCAAATTCATACTTGGTATCAACTAATATTAAACCACGTTTTTTAGCGATTTCTGTACCTCTTTGAAATAATTTACGTGTATAGTCTTCTAATACCAAATAATCTTCTTCAGAAACAATTCCTTTAGCTAAAATATCTTCTCTAGAAATATCTTCATCATGCTCTCCATTGTCAGCTTTAGTCGAAGGAGTTATAATAGCAAATGGAAACTTATCATTTTCTTTCATTCCTTCTGGCATATCCACACCACAAAGTGTTCTTTTACCCGCTTTATATTCACGAGCTGCATGTCCTGACAAATATCCTCGTATCACCATTTCTACCTTAAAAGGCTCACATAAATGACCAACTGCTACGTTTTCATCAGGATTTGCTATTAACCAATTCGGAACAATATCAGCTGTATCATTCATCATTTTAGTCGCAATTTGATTCAATATTTGTCCCTTAAAAGGAATTTGACGTGGTAAAATAACATCAAATGCTGATAATCTATCAGAAGCTATCATCACTAATAATTCATTATTAATATTGTAAACTTCCCTTACTTTACCTTTGTATACTTCTTTTTGATTAGGAAACTGGAAACTAGTTTCGTTAATTGTATTCATTATAGTTATTGTTGTGTTGTAGTGTGCAAATGTAAGTTTTTTACTTTTCTTTTTTTATTCTTTTTATTTGTTTAATATTATCAAGAATTGGCGTTGCTGTTACTACACTGTCTTTTTCTTCAACATAGAAGATATATGCACTATTCTGTCCTATTTTCTTGACCTTTAATTTGCTATTGTCTTTAAAAACCAATAAACAATCGTTTTTAAATTTAAAATTAGTTAATTTCTTTTTGTAATTAAGTCCTGCTCCTAACCTAAAACCTAAAAGGAGAGCAAACAAAAAATACAAAACAACAAATACAAAACCACTTTTTTTATTTACTCTTATTCCTTTTGTATTCTCTCTTTCTTCCTTGTATAATTTCCTATACCATTTTTTATCTTTATTTTTCTTATGAATCTTAGGTAATCTTAAGACAAAAAAATATGTTAATACGATGAAAAGAATAAAGGCTCCAAATAAGAGTTTGTTATTAATTAATAAAGAAATAGGAGAAAACAGAGCGTCTAAAATAGACACGTACTCTAAATAATTAATCCCTAAAAAGCCATAAAAAATAGCTTCAGAAACTAAACCTAAAACAATCAGAAACAAATACCCTAATGATAAATATTCTTGGAAACTCAATTTTTTTAACATCCTATTCTGTTTCTATGCTTTTGTATGCTTTTATAATTTTCTTTATTAAACGATGACGAACAACATCTTTATCATCTAAGTATACTTGTGATATTCCATTAATATCTTTTAAAGCCAATAGTGCTTGTTTTAAACCTGATATCTGTTTACGAGGCAAATCTATTTGTCCTGGGTCACCAGTAATAATAAACTTAGCATGCACCCCCATTCTTGTTAAAAACATTTTCATTTGGGCATGTGTAGTGTTTTGTGCTTCATCTAAAATAACGAAAGCATTATCTAACGTTCTACCTCGCATAAATGCCAAAGGAGCAATTTGAATTATTCCTTTTTCTAAGTGAGATTCTAATCGTTCGTGAGGAATCATGTCTCTTAATGCATCATATAACGGTTGCATGTAAGGATCTAACTTCTCTTTTAAATCACCAGGTAGAAACCCTAAATTTTCTCCTGACTCTACCGCTGGTCTTGTTAAGATTATTCTACGAACTTCTTTTTCTTTTAATGCTCTAACTGCTAATGCTACAGCAGTATATGTTTTACCTGTTCCTGCTGGGCCAACTGCAAACAACATATCATTTTTAGTCATTAAAGAGACCATTTTACGTTGATTTTCTGTTTGTGCCTTAATTTGTTTACCACTTACTCCATGAACTAATACATCAGATGCTTTTCCTGACTGTGGTTTATCTTCTTTTCCAGTTGATGTTATTAAACGATCTATAATATTCTCATCAAGCTTATTATACTTCATAAAATATTTGATAAGCATTCCTACACGCTTTTCAAACTCATCTAAAATATCTGGTTCTCCATAAATTTTTAATTTATTTCCTCTAGCAACAATTTTTATTTTTGGGAAGTATGTTTTTAATTGACTTATTGTACTGTTTTGAGCTCCAAAAAAGTCGTTTGGATTAATTTCTGTTAATTCAATAATACGTTCGTTCAAATGATATAAGTTTTAATATTATTCACACTAAAAATAATGATTATTTTTATTGAATTGCTTAGTTTTGCTATAATTTTCAATATAATTTTTCACAATTTAATTAACAAGTAACTAAATTAATGTCTCTTATCACGTTAACTACTGATTTTGGAACTAAAGACCACTTTGTAGGGGCAGTAAAGGGAGCTATTTATTCAGAGTTACTTGATGCCACCATTGTAGATATTACGCACAACATATCTCCCTTTAATATTACTGAAACTGCATATATTTTAAAAAATGCTTACAAGAGTTTTCCTGATAACACTATACACATTATTGGTGTTGATTCAGAATTAAGCATTGATAATAAACATATTGCAATAGAGTTAGACAACCAGTATTTTATTTGCCCTGATAATGGATTAATTTCTATGATAGCCTCAGAAGTTAATCCTACACAAATTGTTGAAATAAACATACATAATCATACCAGTAGTAGTTTTCCTGTTTTAGATATATTTGTTAAAGTAGCCTCTCATATTGCACGAGGTGGTAATTTAAATGTTATAGGTAAAGAAATTTCAAACTATAAAAAAATCATTGAAATTCAACCAAAAGTAAACCAACAACAAACGATTATAAAAGGTGGTGTTATATATATTGACAATTATGGTAATGCAATTACTAACATTAACAAAAAGTTATTTAACTCAATTGGTAAAGGACGTAACTTTATTATAAATGCTAGTAGGTATCAATTTAAAAAAGTACTTAATCGCTACAATGAAATCGTTGACTATTCATTACCTATAGAAAAAAGGCAATATGATGGAGACAAACTAGCTCTTTTTAATTCTGCTGATTTTCTTGAGATTGCTATTTATAGAAGTAATTTAAATACAGTAGGTGGAGCATCTACCTTACTTGGCTTAAAATATCGAGATACTATTACTATTGAATTTGAAGATGTTGTTAAGCCTGAATTTGTAACAGTAAACCAATAATTATGTTTGTACGTATTGTAAAAATGAGTTTTCATTCTGAAAAAATTGAAGAATTCCTTACAAATTTTAATGATAAGAAAGAATACATACGAAAATCACCTGGTTGTCGTTTATTAGAGTTATATAGAGACAAAACAAATTCTGATATATTTTTTACGTATAGTTACTGGGAAACAGAAGAAGATTTAGAAAATTATAGAAACTCTGAACTATTTAAAGGGGTTTGGGCAAAAACTAAAATTCTTTTTAATGACAAGCCAGTTGCTTGGAGTGTTGATAAATTAGCTTCTTTAATTTAATGAAATTATTATTTACCCCTTTTCCTGCTTTAAAAACTGAACGATTAGTTCTAAGAAAGCTTTTTCATAGCGATGAAAAGGCTACTTTTGAAATACGGTCTAATAAAGAAGTGAATAAATTTATTGACAGGCCTATTCCAAAAAACATATCTGACATTAAATACTTTATAAAAAAAATTGACCAATTAATTAATACTAACAAAGGTGTGTATTGGGTTATCGATTATAATAATACAGTAATAGGGTCTATTGGATTGCGTCATTTTAATAAAGATTTTACTTATGCTGAAGTTGGATACGAATTACATCCTGCTTTTCAAGGTAAAGGATTTATGAGTGAAGCTTTAAAAGAAGTTTTAAACTATGGCTTTAACAAAATTCACTTGAGTGAAATTGAAGCATATACTCACAAAGAAAACAAACACTCGATAAATTTATTGAAAAAATATAGTTTTAATCTTCGTTCTGAAAAAAAAGATGTAGATTTTAAAAATAATATTATTTTAGGATTAATAAAAACAGATTATAACCATCTATGTTCGCTATACTAAAAAAAGAAGTTAACTCATTTTTCTCCTCACCAATCGCTTATTTAGTTATAGGTGTATTTTTACTTGTAAATGGTTTATTTTTATGGGTTTTTAAGGATAATTTCAATATTTTAAATGCTGGATTTGCTGATCTAAATAGTTTTTTTTTCTTATCACCTTGGTTATTTTTATTTTTAATTCCTGCAATTACTATGAAAAGTTTTGCTGACGAACTCAATAGTGGAACCTTAGAAATATTAAAAACTAAACCACTTACCGACTGGGAAATTGTTTTAGGAAAGTTTACAGCTTCTTTACTTTTAGTTTGTATTGCTCTAACACCTACTTTAACGTATGTATACACCGTTTACCTGCTAGGAAATCCAGTTGGTAATATAGACATGGGTAGCACAACTGGTTCTTACTTGGGCTTACTATTTTTAGCAGCAACATATACTAGTATTGGCTTGTATACTTCTACGCTTTCTAAAAACCAAATTGTTTCTTTTATTTTAAGCATGTCCATTACTTTTATTTTATTTTACGGATTTGAATACATAGGAACTTCTATACAGTTTACACAACAATTTGGAATTAACGAACATTTTAAAAGTATTAGCCGAGGTGTTATTGATACTCGCGACATTATTTACTTTTGTAGTGTTACTTTTTTCTTTTTATTCATCACAAAACAACAATTAAAAAATGAATAAAAAAACTCAACATATAGTATACGTTTTCATAGGCTTATTAGTAATAAACTTGATAAGTAAGAGTGTGTATAAACGTTTTGATATCACCAATAACAAACGTTATTCTTTATCAAAAGTAAGTACCTCACTAATAAATAAATTTGAAACCCCATTATTGATAAATGTATACTTAGAAGGTAAGTTTCCTTCAGAATTTCAACGCTTGCAAATAGAAACTCGTCAGTTTCTAGAAGAACTACAAGCTAAAAATTCAAACATACGTTTTCGTTTTATTAACCCTGACAATATTAGAGAGCAGCTTATTAAAGCAGGAATGCTTCCTAGTCGGCTAACCGTTGATGAAAATGGAAACTTATCTGAAGCTATTATTTTCCCTTGGGCAGAAATAAATTATGGTACCAAAACAGAGTTAGTTTCATTATTACCTGATTCAGCTTTAAAAACTCAAGAAGCACAATTGCAAAATGCTATTGAAAAATTAGAATTCTCTTTTGCCAATGCCTTTAGTTTAATTACAAAAGAAACTAAACAAAAAATAGCTGTCATTGCTGGAAATGGAGAACTAAATGACATGTATTTATACAGCATACTTTCTAAATTAAAAGACAAATATAGGCTTGCAAAATTCACATTAGATAGTACCGAAAATAATCCTGAAAAAACATTAAATGACTTAACTAAATTTGATTTAGCTTTTATAGCTAAGCCCACTGAACGCTTTACCGAAAAAGAAAAATTAGTTTTAGACCAATATATAAATAAAGGTGGTAGAAGTTTATGGATGGTAGACACAAATTATGCCGATACTGACAGTTTATATAATGAAGGTAAAATGTTAGCTTTTCCACGTGATTTAAATTTAACAGACTTACTTTTCAGTTACCAAGTAAGAATTAACAATAAACTTATTCAAGATTTATATAGTGCTAAAATTCCGCTGGCAACAGGTAATATTGGCAATCAAGCACAATTCCAGCCCCTAAACTGGTTTTACCACCCGCTAGTTATTGGAAACCCTAATCATCCTATCACTAAAAACATTGCTCCTGTTCGTTTTCAATTTACCACTCAAATTGACACCTTAAAAGGAAACATAAAAAAAACTCCTTTATTTCTATCATCGATACTAACGAAAAAAATTGGCACACCTAACTTTGTAGAACTTCAAAGTATCAGTAAACAACCAGAGGAAAATGAATACAATAGTGGTCCACAATTATTAGCTGTTTTACTAGAAGGAAAATTTACTTCTGCCTATAAAAATCGTGTTAAACCATTTAAAACATCTAATTTCACATCAGATAGCGAGCTGAATAAAATGATTGTGGTTGCCGATGGAGATATCGGAAAAAATCAACTTTTAAAAGGTAAACCTTATGATTTATCAAAAGATAAATGGACAGGTGCGTATTACGGAAATAAAGAGTTTTTATTAAATGCTGTTGATTATTTATTAGATGACTCAGGGCTCATTCAACTTAGAAATAAAACTATTCAAATTAATCTTTTAGATAAACAAAGAGCCTATACTGAAAAACGTTTTTGGCAATTTTTAAATATCGGAGTACCTCTTATACTATTAGGTATATTTGGATTTTCTTTTAATTATTGGAGAAAGAAAAAGTATCAATAAGTAAAAAAATTAAATTGTTTTTTGTTTTATACCTCATTGAAGAATGTTAGCTAAAGAAAAATACAGATACGAGTATTGGCTATTTAGGTTAGTAGCATTTATGGTAGTACGGATTAACTTTAAAATTTATTTTACACCAATAAACAAACAAAATTAAATACTCAATAAATTATCATGAATAAAGGTATATTTCAAAACCCTTTGTACTTTTTCTGAATTGATTATTTTAAATTTTAAAGGCATAGAATTATCAAAAACTGGAGCCTCTTTCTGTAAAACTTTTCTAGCATTAGTATAAAATTCTTCTCGCGTTGGATGATGATTTGAACAAACATTAAACACCTCACCAAAAACATCTTCTGCAATGATCTTTTTAATCACCAATATACAATCATCTTGATGAATCATATTTACAAAACCTTTTGGATGTGGTATTTTCCTATCTTTAAACCAATTTCCTGGTTGCCTATCATAACCATAAAGACCTGCAAATCGAATAATTGTTGTTTTAAAATTTACATTTTTTAAAAATAAATTTTCAATTTCAACTAATGGAGAATTTACAGTTTTATCTTCTTCTCTCATTTCTTTATTCAAGCTAGGATACACAGATGTTGAACTTATAAACAATACTTTTTTTATAGGTGATTTTTCTATTTTAGAAATTAATCGTTTAAAATCAATAACATTTTTAGAAGTAATAGCAATAATAAGAATGTCAGAATCTAAGAAATTATCAACATCATTATCTAATAAAATATCTACTATAAAAGGAATGATTTTTAAGGATTTAAAATCATCTATTTTGTGATTAGAAGTAGTTGACCCCTTAACTTTATATCCATTATTTATTAAATTAATTGCTAATGGTTTTCCTAACCAACCACAACCTAAAATACTAACATTCTCCATCACAACAACTATCGTCTTTTACTAATTTGCATGAAACTACTGCTAGTAATGCACCTAAAATCGGTGCTAAAATATACAACCATAAATGGTCAATGTGTCCAGAAACAATAGCTGGAGCTATAGAACGGGCTGGATTCATAGACGCTTTAGTCATAGGTTCAGCAAACATTGCCTCTAACAACACAACCCCTCCAATAGCTATTCCTGCCATTACTCCTACTTCTTTGCTTCCTGTTGAAACATTGATAATTGTCAGCATTAAAAAAAAGGTCAGTAATAACTCTAAAACGAAAGCCCTCCAAGGTTCTAAAACAGGTATTGTTGCTCCATAATATTCACTATCGGGAAATATAACCCACAAAATTACACTAGCTAATAAAGCACCTAATAATTGAGCTAAAATATACTTGGGAACTTCTTTCCAAGAAAACTTTTTAGCATATGCAAAAGCAATAGTCACTGCAGGGTTAAAATGTGCCCCAGAAATTTCTCCAAAAGCATAAATCATTGCCATTACTATTAACCCCCAAGTTATTGCAACTCCAACATGTGTTAAATCAGCTCCGCCTGTTATTTCATTAACAGTCATAGCTCCTGTTCCACAAAAAACAAGTGAGAACGTACCTATTAATTCAGAAATGTATTTTTTCATGACAGCAAATATACGCTTCGTTATTTTAAGCTTTTGTTAACATTTACCATTTATTTTCGTTGTAATTTTAGCAAACTAATTAAAAACAATTCCATTCATATCATGAAAAAAATATTATTAAGTTTATTTATTGTGGCTTTATCAATGAACATAAATGCTCAAGTAAAAACTCCAGCTCCTAGCCCTTCTTCAAAGCTAGAACAAAAAGTAGGTTTAACTGATGTTTCTATAGAATATTCTAGACCTGGAATTAAGGGTAGAACTATTTTTGGTGATTTAGTTCCCTATGGTAAATTATGGAGAACTGGTGCTAATGGAAATACGAAAGTTACATTTAGCGATAATGTTACTATTGATGGTAAAGAACTAAAAAAAGGTACGTATGCATTATATACTAAACCAGGAAAAACTTCATGGGAAGTAATTTTTTATACTGACTCAAACAACTGGGGAACTCCTAGAAAATGGGACGATAATAAAGTAGCGCTTACAACTGTTGCTAAAGTAGTACCAATGCCTATGAAAATAGAATCATTTACGATTATTATTGATGACCTTACAAACGATTCAGCTGTTTTAGGTATGTTATGGGAAAATATGTATGTAGGTGTTAAATTTAACACTCCTACTGATAAAGGTGTAGAAGCTAGTATTGCAAAAGTTATGCAAGGGCCTAGTGCAGGAGACTATTATTCTTCTGCTGTATATTATTTACAAGAAGGTAAAGATATTGAAAAGGCTAAAACATGGATTAACAAAGCAGTTGATATGACTAAAGATCAACCTCGTTTTTGGTATTTACGCCAACAATCTTTAATCTTAGCAAAAGCAGGAGACAAAAAAGGTGCTATTAAAGCAGCAAAAGCATCTTTGGCTGGCGCAGAAAAAAGAGGAAATACTGACTATATAAAAATGAACAAAGAATTCTTAGCTAAAATGAAATAATTTCTTTTAAAAAAATAAAGTAGCCTGGAAACATAGTTGTTTCCAGGCTACTTTATTTAAAAAACTTAACAATAAGTCAAAGAAGCATATATGCAACTTTACTAATATTATCAAACTACAAAACGTTTCTCAAATCTACTCTCATATTTAATAAGTTCTTTTTAAAACCTGCTTTTTCGTAAGCTTTAATAGCTCCTATATTTTCAGTATAAACATCAAGGCGAACTTCATGTATTTTTTTAGCCGAAATCCAATCAAATAAAGCTTTGATTAAAATTTTATTCATCCCCTTTCCCCTATATGAAGGAATTGTGTACATAAACCCTAAATAAGCAAACTTATCAAACTTAAAATATGTTTTGGGAGTTACAACGCTTGCATATCCTGAACTTACAGGTATATTATCACTATCAACTACTACTATCACCTCAATATCATCAGCTGAAATCATTGCTTTAATATCATAATATGATATTTTTCCTTCTTTTAAAGTTATATCAAAAGGTCGCTCGGCCCTGATAATCTCTTGTTCAAACTCTAATAACACTGGTAAATCATCCAGTGTTGCTTTTCTAGTTCTTATCATTTATTAATATATTATTATCTAACATTTGTATCAATATTGCCAATAACATTACCAATCCACAACCTAAAGCATTTAACCACAAATACGGTAACCAATCTAAATACCAAACAGTAATAATCATAATCTGTGTTATAATTGCTGCTACGAACACGGCATTTCCTTTAACAAATTTTATAAAAAAAGCTAACAGAAACACCCCTAAAACATTACCATAAAAAATAGATCCAATAATATTTACTAATTGAATAAGGTTATCAAATAAATTTGCTACACAGGCAACTATTATTGCTAAGATTCCCCAACCTAAAGTAAACCATTTCGACATTTTTACATAATGTGCATCAGAATACTCCTCAGTTACATTCCTTTTGTATAAATCCATCGCTGTTGTTGAAGCTAAAGCATTTAATTCAGAAGCTGTAGATGACATAGCAGCAGATAGTATTACTGCTAACAACAAACCTATCAATCCTTTAGGTAAATTATTTAATATGAATTGAATGAATACATAATCTTTATCATTTGTTTCAACCTTAGAATCCGCTTTCTCTATAATTTTTTTTGCTTTATTCTTAAGTATCTTGTCTTGTTCATTTAACTTCTGAATTTGTTTTTTATTATCGACAGTTAACCCTTGAAAAATTAATGTTTTCTTTTCATTTTCAATTTTCTGATGTTCAGTTTCTAACAGCGAATACTCCAAAGCATATTCAGATTTAGCAACCGCTTCTTGTGCTTTAGGATTAAAATTTAATGGTGAACTATTAAATTGGTAAAACACAAACACCATTACCCCTACTAATAAAATAAAAAACTGCATAGGCACCTTTAACAACCCGTTAAAAATCAACCCTAACTGACTTTCCCTTACGGATTTACCCGATAAATACCTTTGCACCTGACTTTGATCAGTACCAAAATACGAAAGCATTAAAAAGGTACCACCTAAAACACCCGTCCAAACTGTATATCTATTATTTAAATCCCAAGAAAAATCCAAGACTTGCATTTTATCACTCGCCCCTGCTATTTCTAATGCTTTGCTAAATGTGATTCCATCAGGTAAGTAATCCAAAATAATATAAAAGGCGATAAACATACCCGCAAAAATCACTCCCATTTGTTGTTTTTGAGTTACGCTTACTGCTTTTGTTCCACCGGAGACAGTATAAATAATAACTAATACACCAATAATTACGTTTAAGGTTATTAAATCCCACCCTAATACAGCAGATAATATAATAGCAGGTGCAAAAATGGTTATCCCTGCCGCTAAACCTCTTTGAACAAGAAACAATATAGCTGTTAAAGTTCTCGTTTTTTTATCAAACCTACCTTCCAAAAACTCATAAGCTGTAAAAACCTTTAATTTATGGTAAATAGGTATAAAAACTAAGCAGATAATTACCATTGCTATGGGTAATCCAAAATAAAATTGAACAAACCCCATTCCACTATGAAAAGCTTGACCTGGAGTAGATAGAAAAGTAATGGCACTTGCCTGTGTTGCCATTACAGACAATCCAATTGTCCACCATTTAGTATCATTCCCTCCTTTTATATACTCTTCAACGTTTTTACTACCTTTAGTTTTCCAAGCTCCATAAATAACAATAAACGCTAACGTTATCGAAAGAACTATCCAATCAACACTTTGCATACTCTTAGTTATTAAAAATATTAGTAATTATATAAAAAAGTACCAAGTACACTAAATTGGCTACTAAAACAAGTGTGTATTCACGTTTCCATGTATATTTTTGAAGACTCATACTATTATTTTATTGTTTAGGTTTTTCAAAAAAACTATCTGCTAATGGCGCTTTACTTAACAATGCTGAAGAAAACTTAGTAGGTTCTCTAGTAGGTGCTAACGGATTACCTTCTTCATTTTTCTTGTACCAAGTTATTGATTTTGGCAACACTAAACCGTTAACATTTTCCCAATCATTATATCTAATAATGTTAAACTCACTAGATGGTTTTTTAGAAAAATAAGTAACAGTGTATCCTAACCATTCCATTTGATATGTTTCAGGATGGTAATATATAAAATAATTATCATCAGGAGAAGTTCCTACATTTGCTTTATATGAAATTTTTATACCTGGGTAAGATACTCCCTCAAATTCTATGGCTTTAGTTTCTGAATATATAATACCATCATCAGTCAATACAAAAGGCATTGCATAGAAATAAAAATACAAATTATAATAAAACTCAGGATTTCCTTTAAAAGCAGCTAAATCTTGTTCTTTCAACCAAACATTTTCTCCATCAAATCCTAATGAATATTTATCTGTATTCACAAGTGCTTTTCTTGAATTTAAATCAGTGGTATGCTCTTCATTTTTTACAGTAAAAGTTACTGTTTTAAAACTTCTCCAAACATCAAACCCTCCATGCTTTTCTATAACTTTACTGAGATTCTCTGGATATTTTTTCTGTTTTTTAATAGATTTATTACACGATATTACTACTACCAAAACTAGTAGTACTAAAAATATTTTTTTCATTTTATAAAACGGTTTGTAAGTTTTTGTCGAAAATAGTTTTTGAAATTACGTTTTTTAAAACAAAAAAATCCTGAGTAGAAACTCAGGATTTAAATATATTTTTCAAAAAAAATTATTCGTTATGCATAAAACGTTGTTTTCCTAAAAGCTCTTCATCAGTTTCAACATTATCATCATCAGGCACACAACAATCTACAGGACAAACAGCCGCACATTGTGGCTCTTCATGAAACCCTTTACATTCAGTACACTTATCAGCAACTATATAATAAATTTCATCTGAAATAGGCTCTTGCTCTTCTTCTGCATTCGCATTCTCTCCATTGGGTAATACAATATCACCCTCCAAATCGGTACCATCAGCATAACGCCAATCATCAGCACCTTCATATATAGCAGTGTTTGGACACTCTGGCTCACAAGCACCACAATTTATACATTCATCTGTTATTATAATTGCCATAATAAATCACTTTCAGTTTTGTAACTTTGCATTTGCAAAAATAGTTCCAATTTAATTTAGAACCAAAATAAATGGATAACACAAAAGGTAGAATAAAAACTTTTAATGAATTAGGAAAATTTTTAGGTCAGTTTTCTACAGAAAAAATAGCTCAAAAAGAAAATGTACTTCATAACGATTTATTTTTTGACGGCTTTAAACATCAGTTAAAAATAGCAGGTGAAAACAATACTTGGTTCACCAATGACAATTTACTTTTTGCTACTAAAAGTTGGGCAGAAGCATTAACAACTGAAAACTTAACTCAATGGACTAAAAATGAACAACTAGGCAATAACACCCCTAAAAATGTTGCAGTAATCATGGCAGGAAACATTCCTTTAGTTGGTTTTCATGACTTTTTATCTGTACTAATCAGTGGACACTCTATAACAGTAAAACAATCATCAAACGACAAGCATTTACTTCCATTTTTGGCTAAATATTTAGAGTATGTTTCTCCCGAACTAAAAGGTAAAATAATTTTCACAAATGAAAAGCTAACTTCTTTTGATGCTGTGATCGCTACCGGAAGTAATAATACTGCTCGGTATTTTGAATATTATTTTAAAAACAAACCTAATATAATAAGAAAAAGCAGAAATTCTGTAGCTGTTATTACTGGTAACGAAACTGAAAGCGATTTAGAAAGTTTAAGTGATGATATTTTTAAATATTTTGGTTTAGGTTGTCGTTCTGTATCTAAAATTTTTGTTCCTAAAAACTATAATTTTGATAGCTTTTTTAAAGGAATGTATAATCGTCATGAAATTATCAATAATGCAAAATATGCTAATAATTATGATTACAATAAAGCTGTTTATTTAATGAGCGAATTTGATATTCTTGAAAATGGTTTTTTAATGATTAAAGAAGATAAAAGCTATGCTTCCCCTATCGCTTCCGTTTTTTATGAGTACTATGATAATTTAGATGATTTGAAGATAAAATTATTTAAAGATAAAGAACAAATACAATGCATTGCGTCGTCAAATTTTATTGAAAATGAAATTCCTTTTGGTCATACTCAAAAACCTAAATTATGGGATTATGCTGATGGAATTAACACCCTTGACTTTTTAGCAAATATATAAGATTTAAAACTTACATAATTAGCATCTTTGCTTAACAACACACTAGTAAAAAATGAAAAAACATAACTTTAGCGCAGGCCCATGTATTTTACCTCAAGAAGTACTTCAAAAAGCTTCTGAAGCTGTTATTAATTTTAACAATGATAATTTATCATTAATTGAAATTTCACATAGAAGTAAACCTTTTGTTGATGTTATTGAAAATGCTAGAAGTTTGGCTTTAGAACTATTGGGTCTACAAAATAAAGGCTATAAAGCACTCTTTTTACATGGAGGAGCTAGTTCTCAGTTTTTAATGACAGCTTATAATTTGTTAAATAAGAAAGCTGCATATTTAAATACAGGAACATGGAGTAGCAAAGCTATAAAAGAAGCTAAGTTATTTGGAGATTTAACTGAAGTAGCTTCTTCTAAAGATAAGAACTTCAACTATATCCCTAAAGATTATTCAATTCCTAAAGATGCTGATTATTTTCACTGTACAAGTAACAATACTATTTACGGTACTCAAATGAAAAGTTTTCCTGAAACTTCAATTCCAATGATATGTGACATGAGTTCTGATATTTTTTCTCGTCAATTAGATTTTTCTCAATTTGACTTGATTTACGCAGGAGCTCAAAAAAATATGGGCCCTGCAGGAACAACATTGGTTATTATTAAAGAAAATATTTTAGGAAAAGTTGAACGAGCAATTCCATCTATGCTTAGCTATCAAACTCATATAGAAAAAGATAGTATGTTTAACACTCCTGCTGTTTTTCCTATATATGTATCTATACTAACATTAGAGTGGTTAAAAGATTTAGGAGGGATAGATTTTATTGAGAGTGTTAACAAACAAAAATCGGCACTATTATACAATGAAATAGATAGAAACCCTTTATTTAAGGGAGTCGTTGAAAAGGAAGACAGAAGCCACATGAACGCAACTTTTATATTAACTAATAGTGAAATAGAAGAAAAGTTTAATTTAATGTGGCAAGAAGCAAACATTAATGGACTCCATGGGCATAGAAGTGTAGGTGGATATAGAGCAAGTATGTATAATGCATTACCTTTATACAGTGTTCAAGCTTTAGTTGATGTAATGCAAGAATTAGAAAGAAAAGCATAAAAATAACGTCATTATATATTTAAAAAGATTTTTCTTTTTTACTTATGATGTCAAATTGAATTAAAAATGAAAATATTAGCAAACGATGGTATTTCTCAAAGCGGAATTGACGCTTTAGAAGAAAAAGGTTTTGAAGTTTTAACGGTAAAAGTGGCTCAAGAGCAACTTATAAACTATATAAATGAACATAATATAGATGCTGTATTAGTTAAAGGCATCACACAAATACGAGAAGAATTAATAGAAGCTTGCCCAAGTATTAAATTAGTTGGATGTGGCGGAATTGATATGGATGGTATAGATGTTGATTTTGCAAAAGAAAACGGTGTACATGTTATAAATACACCCGAAGCCACCTCTGAAGCTATTGCTGAACTTGTTTTTGCACACTTGTTTGGTATGGTACGGTTTTTACATCAAGCCAATAGAGAGATGCCTTTGGAAGGAGAAACAAGGTTTAATGCTTTAAAAAGAGAATTTGCTGCTGGCATAGAGCTAAAAGGAAAAACCTTAGGCATTATAGGTAATGATCCTTCAGGAAAAGATGTTGCTAAGATTGGTCTTGCTGTTGGAATGAAAGTTATATTTTCTGGAAGTTATTCAGATGAAAACACTATAACAATTCCTTTTTACAATGGTCAATCTATAGACATCGAAGTCGATACAGAACCTTTAAAAGAAGTATTAAAAATTGCTGATTTCATTACTTTCCACTCTAGTTCTAATGAAGGATATATTGTAGGAAATGAGCAATTAAAAAATATGAAAGATGGTGTAGGTATAGTTAATGCTTCACAAGGAGGTATTTTGGATGAAGTTGCGTTAGTAAATTACATTGAAAGCGGTAAAGTTAAATATGCTGCTTTAGATGTGTTTGAAAATGAACCATCCCCAGAAATTCAACTATTAATGAATACTGATATTTCACTATCTCCACATATTGGATCATCTACTCTTGAGGCTCAAAATAGAATAGGTACTGAGTTAGCAAAGCAAATTATTGAATTACTTTCTGAATAAAATATGGCAGTTGTAAAACCTTTTAAAGCTGTTAGAGCTACACGTGATAAAATAGCATTAGTGTCTTCGAAATCATATGAAGCATACTCTTCAGAACAACTACATGCAAAACTAGCGTTTAATCCTTTTTCATTTTTACATGTTGTAAACCCTGGCTACAAATATCACCAACAAGAAATAGCTGGTGATCAACGTTTTAAATTAGTTCACAATCGCTACCTTGAATTTAAAGAAGATGGATATTTTACACAAGATGAAATTCCAGCATTTTACATTTATAAAAAAATAAATCCCACAGATTCTTTTTGTGGAATTATTTCAGCTACTTCTGTTAGTGATTATCACAATGATGTGATAAAAAAGCATGAAGGCACTTTAAGAAAAAGAGAGTTATTGTTTGAAGATTATCTTAAAAATACTGGTTTTAACGCTGAACCTGTATTATTAACGTACCCCGATAATGACGAAATCACTTCTATAATAAATAAATATCAAGAAAACAGGGCTGAATACGAATTTACAACAAGTGATAAGGAAACTCACTTACTTTGGGTTATAAGTAACATAGTAGACATTGAAAAAATCACAAGTGCTTTTGAAAAAGTAGAGACGTTATATATTGCAGACGGGCATCATCGATCTACTTCTTCATGCATGCTTGCTGAACATTTAGCAAAAGAAAACCCAGACCATACAGGGAATGAAAATTATAACTTTTTTATGAGTTATTTATTACCAGAAAGTCAACTAAACATTTATGAATTTAATCGATTTATAAAAGACTTAAATGGGTTAACCGTTGATGGCTTTCTCATTGAATTAGATACTATTTTCAAAATAGAAAATAAGGGTTTAGAATTATATAAGCCAAAAGAAAAACATAATTTCAGCATGTACTTAAATGGTGATTTTTACTCTTTAACTCTTCGTAAATCTGCTTATAAATTCACTAATGAGTTAAGTAAATTAGATGCTCAAATTTTATATCAAACGGTTTTAAAACCAATTTTAGGAATCGATGATATTAGAAATGATTCTAAAATAATTTACTCACAAAACAAATCAGGAGGATTAGAGTTGAAAACCAAAGTAGATGAAGGAGCTTTTAAAGTATCGTTTGGGATGTTACCTACCAATATTAATGAGTTAAAAAGAATTGTAGACGCTGACTTATTAATGCCTCCTAAAACCACCTATATTGAACCTAAACTAAGAAGTGCGTTAACTATTTATGAGTTTTAAATTTTATTGTAATAATGATTAAAGAAAATATACTAAAAATTAAAAAATTATTACCCAAACATGTTACATTAGTAGCAGTTTCTAAAACTAAACCTGTTTCAGATATTCAAGAAGCATACGATGCTGGCCAAAGAGTATTTGGTGAAAATAAAATTCAAGAAATGGCATCAAAATTTGAGGTGCTTCCTAAAGATATTGAATGGCATATGATTGGACATTTACAAAGAAATAAGGTAAAATACATGGCTCATTTTGTAAACTTAATTCATGGTGTTGACAGTTTAAAAACTTTACAGGAAATAAATAAACAAGCTAAAAAACACGATAGAATAATTAATTGTTTACTACAAATAAAGATAGCTAAAGAAGATTCTAAATTTGGATTATCATTTGAACAAGCAAAAGAAATACTAAGTTCGGAAGAATTTAAGAATCTTCAAAATATAAAAGTCGTGGGACTAATGGGTATGGCTACATTTACTGACAATGAACAACAATTATCTGATGAATTTTCATCACTGCATACATTCTTTTTAAAAGAAAAAATAAATAGCCCAGAATTAACTACACTTTCAATGGGAATGAGTGGTGATTATGAACTAGCTATAAAAAATGGTAGCAATATGGTAAGGATTGGCAGCAGTATATTTGGTCATAGAAATTATATTGCTTAGATTTACATTAACCGCTTAAAGAGGAAGAATTGTACGCAGTTGTAGATATTGAAACCACAGGAGGAAAATTTAACGAAGAAGGTATTACTGAAATAGCCATTTATAAATATGACGGTCATCAAATTGTAGATCAATTTATTAGCTTAGTTAATCCTGAAAGAGAAATTCAAGAGTTTGTTGCTAAACTTACAGGTATTAATAATAAAATGCTTAAAAATGCCCCTAAATTTTATGAGGTAGCTAAACGAATTATTGAAATAACTCAAGATTGTATTTTAATTGCTCATAATGCTAATTTTGATTACAGAATTTTACGAACAGAATTTGGTCGTTTGGGCTATGACTACAATAAAAATACTTTATGTACAGTTGCTCTTAGTAAAAAAATAATTACAGACTCTCCTTCTTATAGCCTCGGTAAACTTTGCAGGCATCTAGGCATTCCTGTTACTGATAGACATAGAGCCAGTGGTGATGCACTTGCAACCGTTAAGCTTTTTAAACTGCTTTTAGATAAAGATATTGACAAAGATATCATACAGCAATCAGTAAAATACTTTGATAATAGGCATGAAAAGCAACGTATTTTAAACATATTAAATAAACTCCCTGAAACACAAGGTATTTTTTATATTCATAATCAAGAAGGTACTATTATTTTTATAGGTAGAGGTACTAATATTAAATTGGAAGTTAATAAGCAATTTTTAAAGAAAACTTCAAAAGCCGAAAAAGTATTTAAAAGAGTACATGAAGTAACTTATGAGGAAACAGGAAACCCACTACTTACTCGCTTAAAATATCATTTAGACTTAGACAGTGTTCGTCCGAAATATAATATTATTCGCAAACGTAAAAAAAACAATACAAACTTCAATAATAGTACATTTTTAATAATTGATAAAGGAAGAACTCCTGAAGAGCATGCTGTAATTTTAATAGAAAAAAATGTTGTAATTGGGTTTACTTTTACCAATTTGGCTTTTCAAGAAAATCAAATAAATATTTTAAAATCAATGCTAACTCCTATTGAAAACAAAGGGCTAGCTAAAACAATTATCAAAAACTATTTATTAAGAAATAAAGTTCAAAAAATTATTCGTTTGGAAACCGAAGAAAATATTTAATTTTTTTTGCAAAAAAAATCCGAAGGTTACCCTTCGGATTTTTTTATGTTATTTGCTTAAATACATTTTTCTTCGTGAATACAAGTCATAAAACTGATCATCTCGCAAGCTATCAATAAATAAGATACTTTCTCCTGTACTCTTCATTTCTGGCCCTAATTTTTTATTTACTTTAGGAAACTTATTGAAAGAGAATACTGGTTGCTTTATTGCAAAGCCTTCTAATTGTGGGTTAAAGTTAAAATCTGTTACCTTCTTTTCCCCTAACATCACTTTTGTAGCGAAATTCACGTATGGCTCTTTGTATGCTTTCGCTATAAAAGGCACTGTACGTGATGCACGAGGATTGGCTTCGATTATATAAACTTTATCATCTTTAATAGCAAATTGAACATTTATTAACCCAACTGTTTTTAATTCTAAAGCTATTGTTTTTGTATACTCTCTAATTTGCTCTAAAACCAACTCACCTAGATTAAAAGGAGGTAACGTTGAATTAGAATCACCCGAATGCACACCACAAGGTTCAATATGCTCCATGATACCTATAATGTAAACATTCTCACCATCACAAATTGCATCAGCCTCAGCTTCGATAGCTCCATCTAAATAATGATCTAATAATAATTGATTTCCTGGCATTTGGCTTAAAAGAGATACCACATGCTTTTCTAACTCTTCTTTATTAATTACAATCTTCATTCCTTGTCCCCCTAATACATATGAAGGACGAACTAAAATAGGAAAATCTAGCACTTCTGCTATTGCAGCAGCTTCATCAGCTGTTGTAGCAATATCAAATTCAGGATAAGGTATATTATTCTCTTTTAATAAATTAGAAAACAACCCTCTATCTTCTGCTAAATCTAAAGCTTCAAAACTAGTACCTAGAATTTTAATTCCATACTTAGTTAATTTTTCAGCAAGCTTTAAAGCGGTTTGTCCACCTAATTGGACAATTACACCCTCAGGCTTTTCATGCTTAATAATATCATAAATATGCTCCCAAAAAACAGGTTCAAAATATAATTTATCGGCTGTATCAAAGTCGGTAGAAACTGTTTCAGGATTACAGTTAATCATGATAGTTTCATAACCACACTCAGCAGCAGCTAAAACACCATGAACACAACAGTAATCAAACTCAATACCCTGTCCAATTCTATTTGGTCCAGAACCTAAAACGATTACTTTTTTCTTGTCACTAACAACACTATCGTTATGAGGATAACGCTTGCCATTTGACTCCATATCGTTTTCAAAAGTTGAATAGTAATACGGTGTCTTTGCTTCAAATTCAGCAGCACAAGTGTCTACTAATTTATAAACACGATTGATTCCTAGTTCTTCACGCTTTTTATAAACTTGACTCTCTAAACATCCTAACATATGAGCTATCTGACGATCTCCATACCCTTTTTGTTTAGCTTCTAATAATAACTCTTTATCTAATGTATCAATTTTGAAAGTAGATATTTCATTTTTAAGCAAATGTAATTCTTCATATTGCTTTAAGAACCACATATCTATTTTTGTGATTTCATGAATTCTACTTAAAGGAATTCCCATTGCAATTGCATCATAAATAATAAAAACACGATCCCAAGAAGCATTCGTTAACTTCTCTATTATTTCGTCGTAGTTTTTATTTTCTTTTGCATCTGCACCTAATCCATTACGTTTAATTTCTAACGACTGAGTGGCTTTGTGAAGAGCTTCTTGGAATGATCGTCCAATTCCCATTACCTCACCTACAGACTTCATTTGTAACCCTAAAGTTCGTTCAGAGCCTTCAAATTTATCGAAATTCCAACGTGGAATTTTCACAATTACATAATCTAATGTAGGCTCAAATAAAGCCGATGTAGATTTTGTTATTTGGTTTTGTAACTCATCTAAATGATACCCCATAGCTAGCTTAGCAGCAACTTTTGCAATAGGATACCCAGTGGCCTTACTTGCCAATGCTGAAGACCTAGAAACACGTGGGTTAATTTCAATAGCTATAATTTCTTCCTTTTCATCTGGACTTACAGCAAATTGCACGTTACATCCTCCTGCAAAATCACCAATAGAACGCATCATATGAATAGCCATATCACGCATTTTTTGATAGGTTTTATCGCTCAAAGTCATTGCTGGTGCAACAGTAATAGAATCTCCTGTATGAATTCCTATTGGATCCATATTCTCAATAGAACAAATAATAACCACATTATCATTTGAATCTCTCAATAATTCTAACTCGTATTCTTTCCAACCAATTAAAGCTTTATCAATCATTACTTCATGGACTGGAGAAACCTCTAAACCACGTCTTAATAATTCGTCAAATTCTTCTTCTTTATATACAAAAGATGCTCCTTCACCTCCTAACGTAAAAGAAGCTCTAATAATTAAAGGAAAACCAAATTCTTGAGCAATCTCTTTACCTTTTAAAAAAGAAGTTGCAGCAGCTTGAGGTGCCATAGGAACACCTATATCATCCATTAAAAGTCTGAATTTATCACGATCTTCAGTAATATTAATAGCATCAATATTAACTCCAATGATATCTACATCAAAATCTTCCCAAATACCTTTCTCATCAGCTTCAATACATAAATTTAATGCTGTTTGACCACCCATAGTTGGTAAAACAGCGTCAATATGAGGATGCTCTTTTAATATTTGAACAATAGACTTAGTATTTAACGGTAATAAATACACATGGCTCGCCATTGACGGATCAGTCATAATTGTTGCAGGATTAGAATTGATTAAAATTGTTTCTATCCCATCTTCTCTAAGTGATCTTAATGCTTGTGTTCCTGAATAATCAAACTCACATGCTTGACCAATAACGATAGGCCCAGATCCGATAATTAAAATTGACTTAAGGTCTTTTCTTTTAGGCATTACTTATTTTGTTGTATGGTTGTGTATAAAAATAATAAATTACTTGGGTACAAAAAAAGGCGTTACTATTAAAAAGTAACACCTCTATATGAATGACGTTATATCATTATTTCTTTGGTCTTGGAGCTGAAGAAACAGTTAAACTTTTTCTTCCTTTAGCTCTTCTTCTTGCTAATACTTTTCTACCATTAGCAGAAGCCATTCTTTCTCTGAAACCGTGTTTGTTTCTTCTCTTTCTCTTTGATGGTTGGTACGTTCTTTTTGGCATTACTTATATTTTTAAAATATCTTCTTTAAATTATGTCTTGCTTTTGTGAAATTCCGTCTGCTAAAAGCGTGGGCAAATATACAATAGTTTTTTTGTCTGACAAATCCATTATTTATTTTTTTAAAAATATTTGTTGCTTTATTGGAAGTGCATCTTTTTGCACTTTTTTGTTTGCTAAAATTATTAGACTTCTTACTTTTGCCCAAACCTAAGAATACCATGAATAACACTAAATACGTTTTTGTAACAGGAGGCGTAACTTCTTCACTTGGAAAAGGAATTATAGCAGCTTCTCTAGCTAAATTAGTACAAGAAAGAGGTTTTTCTGTAACCATACAAAAACTTGACCCCTATATCAATATTGACCCAGGAACATTAAACCCATATGAACACGGAGAATGTTATGTTACTGATGATGGGGCTGAAACTGACTTAGATCTAGGGCACTATGAACGTTTTTTAAACATCCCTACTTCACAAGCTAATAATGTTACTACTGGTAGAATATATCAGTCTGTCATTAACAAAGAAAGAAAAGGAGAGTTTTTAGGTAAAACTGTTCAAGTAATACCTCATATTACTGATGAAATTAAGCATCGCATACAAATTTTAGGGAATACTGGTGACTATGATATCGTTATCACTGAAATTGGTGGGACTATAGGAGATATAGAATCTTTACCTTATATAGAAGCTGTTCGTCAGTTGCAATGGCAATTAGGCGAGGAAAACGTAATTGTTGTTCATTTAACATTAGTTCCTTATTTAGCAGCTGCTGGTGAACTAAAAACAAAACCAACCCAACACTCTGTAAAAATGTTAATGCAAAGTGGTGTAAGTCCTGATATTTTAGTGTGCCGTTCAGAACATGAAATAAACGATACTATAAAACGTAAATTAGCCTTATTTTGCAATGTTAAGCAGCAAGATGTAATTCAATCTTTAGATGCTGAAACTATTTATGATGTTCCTAACTTAATGTTTGCCGAAGGTTTAGATTATGTTGTTCTAGAAAAACTTCGTTTGTCAACAAGAAAACAACCTAAATTAAAAGCTTGGAACAAATTTTTAGAAAAACATAAAAACCCAACTTCTACCATCCAAATAGGCTTAGTTGGTAAATATGTTGAATTGCATGATTCATATAAATCAATAACCGAAGCATTTATTCATGCAGGGGCAGCTAACAAAACAAAAGTAAATGTTCGATGGATACATTCTGAAGAGTTAACTCCTGAAAATGCAGCTTCGCAACTTGAGGGACTTAATGGTGTTTTAGTAGCTCCTGGTTTTGGTGATAGAGGTATTGAAGGAAAAATTTCGGCAGTTAAATATGTTCGTGAAAACAATATTCCATTTTTAGGTATATGTTTAGGTATGCAAATGGCAGTGATTGAATTTGCTAGAAATATTTTAAACTTAAAAGAAGCAAATTCTACTGAAATGAACCCTACTACTAAGCATCCTGTTATCAATTTAATGGAAGATCAAAAAGGGGTTACTGAAAAAGGTGGAACTATGCGTTTAGGAGCATGGGACTGTCAATTAAATCAAGACTCTAAAGTTTTTAATGCATACAAAGACGAAATTATTAGTGAACGTCATCGCCATCGCTTTGAATTCAATAATAAATATAAAGAGCAAATTGAAAACGCTGGTATGCATACTACTGGTATTAATCCTAAAACAGGATTAGTAGAAATAGTTGAAATACCTTCTCACCCTTGGTTTGTTGGTGTTCAATATCATCCAGAATATAAAAGTACAGTATTAAATCCTCATCCTTTATTTGTCGATTTTATTAAAGCTGCACTTAAACAATCTAAAAATTAATTTAAAATCCTGCAAAATTGACTTGCAGGATTTTTTATTTAAAAACGGAATAGCATTTGTACTACACTATATATCAAAATTAATCACCGTAAAACTCTTTAAAATACACAGGGTTTTACTAAATTTGTCGGGTTTTTCTTTACACAAGAAAAACTTTAACTGACAGCTTGACATTTATAAAACATATCAATGGAACAAAAGAAATTCGATTTTAATTCCTTTATAGGAATGCTTTTATTAGGAGGTATTTTACTTTGGTGGGTGAACACTCAAAAACCCGAAGAATCTCCAGAAACTACTACAGGTGCTCAAACAGAACAAGTTTCAGAGACCACTCCTACATCACAAGACAACACAAGTACTATTGTTTTAAATGATTCTTTAAAGCAAATTGCTTTACAAAATAAATTAGGTGCTTTTTCTTATGGTGCTTTAACTAGTAAAGAAGGAACTTCTACAATAGAAAATGATTTATTAAAACTGACTATTGATAATAAAGGAGGACAAATTACTGAAGCTCTAATTAAAAATTTTAAGACGCACGATTCTTTACCGTTATATTTAATTAAAAATAAGAATGCTTCTTTTAATATTAATTTCGGAACAAACGATAATCGTATTTTAAACACTAAAGATTTACTATTTACCCCTTCCCTTATTAAAAATGGAGATACGCAAGTACTTTCTATGAAATTAAAAGTATCGGAAGATAAATTTTTAGAGTATCGTTATGAAATGAAAAATGATGATTACAGAATTAATTTTGCTATTCGTTCTCAAGGGTTAAGTACTACAATTAATGGTTCTCAACAAATTAATTTAGATTGGAATCTAAAAGCTTTTAGTCAAGAAAAAAGTTTAAAAACTGAGAACACTATGTATTCTTGGTTTTATTATAAATCAGATAGTGAAGTTGATAACTTAAGACCTGGGAACTCTGAAGTTTTAAATGATGTAAATTGGGTTTCGTATAAACAACATTTTTTCTCTTCTGCCTTACTAAGTGAAACTGCTTTTAATAATGCTACACTTACTTCTACTGATTTAGTAAAGGATCAAAAAACAGATACAATATTCACTAAAGCCTATGAATTAAAAGCCCCTTTAGCGCTTAAAAATGGTGAATTAAATTATAACATGCAATGGTTTTATGGTCCTACAGATTATAATTTACTTAAAACATATAAAGGAACAGATTTAGATCAAACAGCAGATTTAGGCTGGGGTATTTTCGGTACATTAAACCGTTATGTATTTTACCCAGTATTTAATATGCTTAAAGGATTTATTGGTAACTATGGTTTAATAATTATTTTAATGACAATTGTAGTTCGAATTATTATGTCTCCTGTACTATATAAGTCATATTTATCAAGTGCTAAGATGAAAGTTATTCGTCCAGAAATGGAAGAGATTAATAAAAAGTTTCCTGGTAAAGAAAATGCTATGAAGCGTCAGCAAGAAATTATGGCTGTTCAACGGAAAGCTGGAGTAAGTATGATGTCTGGTTGTATTCCTGCATTAATGCAAATGCCTGTTTTCTTTGCATTATTTAAATTTTTCCCAACTAACATTGACTTTAGACAAAAAAGTTTCTTATGGGCAAACGATTTATCATCGTACGATACTATTTACAAATTACCTTTTGATATTCCTTGGTATGGTAACCATGTTAGTTTATTTCCTATACTAGCCTCAATAGCTATTTTCTTTTATATGAAAATGAACCAAAGTCAACAAGCCAACATGCAAGCACCTCCGCAAGAAGGTATGCCCGATATGAGTAAAATGATGAAGTATATGATATACTTCTCTCCTATTATGATGTTATTTTTCTTTAATAATTATGCCAGTGGGTTAAGTTTATATTACTTCATTTCAAACTTATTAACTATTGCAATTATGTTTGTAATTAAAAACTTTGTAATAGATGAAGCTAAGATTCATGCAAAAATTGAAGAAAACAAAAAACGTCCTGAAAAGAAAAAAAGTAAATTCCGTGAACGTTTAGATACTGCAATGAAGCAAGCTCAAGAACAACAAGCAGCTCAACAAAGAATCAAAAACAAGAAATAATTATCCTGTAATAACAACATTATAATTTATACTATAAACCAGAAGAAATTTAATTCTTCTGGTTTTTTTAATGATTATTTTATGTAAATCAGCTACAAAAGGTGAGTACCATAATTAAATTTTATCGTAATAAAATATCTATTCCCTTGTCTACTTCAATGTAAAAAAAATCTATTTGTAAGCTTATTAAAGAATTATACCCTTTGTTCTAAAAAATTCATAAAAAGTAAAATTTTACAGAGATAATACCCTAGCTATAGCTAACTATAATAGTAATTAACAACGTACATAATTCATATATTACATTTACACAAAGTAAACATGGAACATAATTACTACTTAAACAGAATACAGTTTGAAAATAAAAAAACCGACTAAAGTTTACACTTTAACCGGCTTTATTAGTTTTAATAGAATGCCTATTCAATTACTAATTTTTTAGATACTTTGTTGTGTAATGTTTTAATCATTACAATATAAACTCCTTTATCTAAAGATTCCACATTAATAAAACTATCTTCTTTCCATCTAGATTTATAAACCTTCTTACCATATTTATTAATTATCTCCACCTCTGCTCCAAGCAAGTTAAAATTACTACTTAAAAATACTTTTTCTCTTGAAGGGTTAGGGTACAGCTGTATTGACTGAATTTTATCAACATGTAAATTCATCTCACCAATTTTTTTCATATTTTGATTGTGATTACGTTCAGAAACTTCATATTGTTTTTCCGATATAAAATTATAATTCAGCTTAGTTTTGCCTTTATTAATCTCACTTTCTATTTCATACACAAAAAATATTTTATCCGTGTAGCTAATTTGAGAACAATTAGTTTTTGATATATGTCGTACAAAATAAAACATCCCATTTTGTATATTAGGCACATTGTAGTTATGTGTTGGTGTACTTGAATTTACAATGGTATGTAAACTCCATGATGATAGGTTAGGATATGTATTTACTGTGCTTTTTAAAACAAACCAATTGCTTAAAACATTGCTAGGAACTGCTGCATTTAAAGCAAGAGTTGGTGATCCGTTACTAGGTGAGTTAATTACTCCGCTGAAATTTGAATTTACTCCCCCATTAAATGAATATGGTATTTTTACAACTTTCCTTTGCTCTCTCCAACTACAATTTGAGGTCCATACACCATGCTTTATCATGTAAAATTTACCTCCAATATTAGGAACACTATACGATCCTGTTAGTGCGTTTACATATCCTAGTACATTTACTACATCAGCGTCTGCAGTACTAAAACTACTCATTTCAGATATTTCATACTGATGTGCTATTCCATTTGGATTAACACCACTATTTGCTACATTAATTGATACAGTATTAGATGTTTCATTGCATGTAATACTTTTAGTAAATGCAGGATTTAAATTACAAACTACCTTAGAAATACTTACATCATCAATTAAAATAGCTCTAGCATTATCATTACCCATTTTTTCAATTGGCCACATTTTTAATCTTATTTCAACTTTATTAAAAATATTTGCTTCTCCTTGGGTAATTATAAATGAAGCTTTATACTCATTCCATTGAAAACTTGTTATACTTGGTGATGTATATATAACTTTGCTTTGCGAACAAGAATTTCCTGAACGTAATACAACTTCAACATTGTAATAATTAACAGGGTCTAACAGTGGGTTGGAAACTGCATAAAAGTTTTTAGCTCTAGCAAGATATAAAGACAAGTCATAGCCACCAGCTTGTAATGAATTTTTTAATGTTCCTCTTATTCTTTCTTCGCTTGCAGGGCTAGGTGGATATATGGATGTATATATTCCTGCATATCTATTTTTCCCTGTTCTTTCCGGTAGTCCTGCTGATGTAGTAAATTTATTATTTGGCACCTTTATTTGGGCTGAAGGACTATTTTTATCAAACAAATCAGAGCTCGGAAATGTAGTTTGATTATTAGCGTTATAAGGAATACACTCTCCTTTATAATGACTCCAATAAGTTGCTCGTTGCAACTGTCCTTGATTGTTTGGTATTGAGCCTAGTTCAAAACTGGGGTTTTCTACTAGGTTTTGTGATAATCCTATTTGAAAAAAAAATATGGTTACACAAAAGCATACAATGCTTAGCCATTTGTTGTTTTGATTCTTCATCTTTATAATTCTTTTTGGTAATAATTAAGTAGCACCTACTCTTTTAGTAATGGATTTTCGGTTTCCTCCATAAATAATTGAAAAATAATAGCTACTCTAACTCTGGAATATTTCAGAGTTTAGCAACTACACATTTTTGTCTCCTAAAAATAGCCTTTGAAAAAAATAAGAAAATAGAATAGTTTCTTGACAAACTAGAAATAATCTGGTAGCTTTAAAATTTAAACTCTAAGCTAACGGTATATTAATTGATTATAAAGTCTCCTTTTTTATTTACTTATTGTTAAATGAGTTCTCAAATGTAAAAGCTTTATTATCCCAATTAATTAACTAGTTTCCCTATTAAATGTTTTTCTTTCCCAGTGAAAAAAATAATTTTATAGGTTGTAAATTAAAAAAAGGTTAAAAAAATCTTTATTATATTTTTTTTAGATAAATTCTGTACAAAAACTTTAAAAGCAACATAAAATTATTTTTAACCAAACAGAATCAAATAAAAATACTTCAAACAGTAGCTTTTTTATTAACGAAAAAACCACTTAAAATGTTAATTAATTGTTAAATTAATATTTTAAACTCTTTTATTTTGCATTAAAAAAAGTAACAAATATTTAAATTACAAAAACCTGTTTATCCCTTTATTTACAATAGCAACACAGTTGCTTAAAATATAATTACCTTTATTTTTATACAATATAAAATTCTAAAAAACAAATACTTATAGTCATTTCTGCTATTTTTTATTTTAGAAGAATTTATATTTTTGAACCAAACTAAAACCCTTCAATTATGAAAAAATTAAACAATTTTTTTGTGAGTGCTCTATCAATTGCACTCTTAATTACTTCTTGTCAGAACGAAAATGTTTCTGACCAGAATACACAAAATGTAGAACCTATAGCGAGTGAAGGAAAAATCATTCCTGGGCAATACATTGTTGTATTTAAAAACTCAACAATTGCCCCTGCTTATAGGGTATTATCAAAATCACCAATTACCGATAGAAAAACCAAAGCAAGATCGGTAAGAAAAATTTCTGATAATTCGATTTCTGAAATGAACCGAATACTAACTGATCATAAGATTGATCAATCAAGAGTTTTGAATTACTACACTACTAAAATTTCTGGTATTACTGTAAAATTGAACAAAGAAGAAGCACTTGCTTTCTCTAAGGATGAGAATGTTGCTTCTATTGAGTTTGATCGTATTGTTGAAATTCCAGACTTTGAAATTGAAGAAACTATCACTTCATCTCGTTCGCAAAGAATGGCACAAGAAACTCCTTGTGGTGTAAGTAGAGCTGGAGGTTATTCAGATGGTTCTGGAAAAAACCAATGGATTTGGGTAATTGACAGTGGTATTGACTTAGATCATCCAGATTTAAATGTAGTTACTAACACTAGCTATGCAAAATCTTTTGTAGGAGGATCTGCAAATGACTGTAATGGTCATGGTACTCATGTTGCAGGAACCGCAGCTGCTAAAAACAATGGATTTGGTGTTGTAGGTGTATCTGCTGGTGCAGCTGTAGTACCTGTTAGAGTTTTTGGATGTAGCGGAGGTAGTAGTACTTCTACCATTCTAGCGGGTATTAATCATGTTGGTAGGTATGACATACCAGGTGATGTAATTAACCTAAGTTTAGGTGGTTATTATGGTAGTGGCTGTTCTAATAGTTCTGCTTATAAAAGCGCTTTATTAGCACTTTCAAACGCGGGTAGCTATGTTGCAATTGCAGCAGGAAATAGTAGTGGAAATGCAGCTTATTACAACCCAGCTTGTGTAAACGGGAGTAATATTTATACGGTAGCTTCTATGACTTGTAATAGAGGTTTTTCTTCGTTTTCAAATTATAACATGAACCCTATTGATGCAATTGCCACTGGAAGTAGTGTACGAAGTACTTATTTAAACGGAGGATACGCAACCTTAAGTGGTACTTCTATGGCTTCTCCTCATGTTGCAGGTATCATGCATGCTAGAGGAAGAGGACCCAGATTTTCTGGTTCTGTGAGATATAGAGGTGAAAACTACCCTATTGCAGTAAGGTAATTTATTTATAAATAATATTTTAAATGATACCCCATCTTTGAATAAACTCAAAGGTGGGGTATTTAATTATATTTTATCATTTTTCAAATAAGGTCAAACTTCATCTATTGATCAACCTATCTACCTAGAAAGACCACTAGTTTTAAAAACGAATTATAGCCATTAAATTTAGTAACGTAAGAATAAAAGTATTTTCAATTCCTAAAGTTCATTGTTTACTAATTTTACGGTACCTATTCTCATAACGATTTATTATATTCGTTTGACTTTTTCTTGAATCCAGTTAATTGTTAAATCTAGGAATTCCAATAATTGTGGAGACTCCCCTTCAAATGGATGCCTCGTATTTAAGGTGTGTGTTGCTTTCTCTATTAAACTTAATTCCACATTGTCTTTTTTCCATAAAAATTGAGTAACACCATGCTCGTATGGAATGGCCTCATCTTCTTTTCCATGGATGTAGTAAAATGGAGTTTTAATTTCATTTAAAATAGACGCTACATTCCATTTTTCATTTGCGCTTAAAACCTCACTTAAAAACTCACTTCCTTGAGGTAATTCTTGCTGGGTTCTATTATTTTTCTTGAAGAAAACTTTGTTCTCTTTCCAGTTTTCAATCATTGCTTTTGGCCATATATCAAGTTTCTTAACAGTCGCTAATAAAATAGCTCCAGTAACTGGTATATTTTGTTTTTCTAATTCTGAAATACCGAATGTTGTTGGATCCCTCCTAAACTATGAGCTAAATGGAATATTTTTGCTTGTGGATATTTTAATGCAATTGCCTTATGAACCTGAATAAAATCTAACCTTTCAAGACGCATACAATTTTTTTCATATTTAGCTAAGTCTTCAAATCTATCTGCATCTCCAATTACACCACCATGACTAAAATTGTAACTGAATGATGAAATGTTATGTTTCAATAATGTTTCTTGAATAAAAGGAAACATTCCGTAATTATAAAAACCATTATGACCATTAGTGATAATAACCATAATATCACTTGTTTTACTATGTTTAATAATTCCCTCTACAGCACCATGTTGAAAATTGAATTTTAATTTCATCGTTTTTATTTTTTTGATAAAAATAAATAAATATGCAACACCATTAACGCCTTTATAAAAGACTTTGCTACTTTAAAATTGTGTTCCTATTAAAAGAATTTAATATTTTTATTATTTAACAAACCTTTAACTATCCCCTTTTAAACCATTATAGACCTTAGTTGTCTAAAGTTTTCATAATCTAATTCAATGAAAAAAATTACAGTACTCTTAGTTTTTTTAAGCATTTCCCTTTATGCGCAAAAACCTAAAACAAAACCAGGTATTTCTAAAATAAGATTAACTGGAAAAATTATAGAAACAAAATCTAAACAACCTTTAGAATATGCTACAGTTGTTTTAAAGCATTTAAAAAACAATAGGGTTACTGGTGGAGTAACTGATATTAAAGGAAATTTTGACATTCAAATTCCAGAAGGAATGTATGCTATAAAAATTGAATTTATAGGCTTTAAAACTACCTCTCTTCCTAATAAGAAATTAACTCAAAACACCAATTTAGGCACCATTTCTTTGTATGAAGATGCCGAAACTTTAGAAGAAATTGAAATTATTGCAGAAAAGTCAACTGTAGAAATACGCTTAGATAAAAAGATATACAATGTTGGCAAAGACATGACTGTTAAAGGAGGTAATGCAAGTGATGTTTTAGATAATGTACCTTCCGTTAATGTTGATGTAGCTGGAACTGTTAGCCTACGGGGAAATGAAAATGTTCGAATTTTAATTGATGGAAAACCCTCTGCATTAGTTGGTTTAAATGGTACAGACGCTTTACGAAATCTTCCTGCAGATGCTATTGAAAAAGTAGAAGTGATCACATCTCCTTCTGCCAGATATGATGCTGAAGGAACCGCTGGTATTTTAAATATTATTTTACGTAAAGGAAAAATAACTGGTTTTAATGGCTCTGTAAATCTTACAGTGGGAAATCCTGACATGCTTAGAATATCTCCTAATTTAAATTTCAGGACTAAAAAGTTAAACATTTTTTCTAACTTAGGATATTCATACAGGAAAGGACGGGAAACTCTCAAAGTTTTTTTACAAATTTTGAGAATGACGGAACAATCAAAGATTACAGAAATGAAGATAGAGTTTTTGATCGAAAAAATAACAACTATAATGGTTCACTAGGTATTGAATACTACCTTTCTAAAAATAGTTCAGTAACTGGTACATATTTCTATAGAAAATCAAAAGGAGAAGATATAGCAACTAATGTTACTCAAAACTTTGATGCTAACAGGAACTTAGTTTCTACTGAAAACAGAATTGAAAATGAGAATGAAGATGGTAAAGACAATCAATTTTCTATAAACTACACGAATAACTTTGATGGTAATGGTAAAAAATTGATTATGGATTTTCAGTATGGAGACAGTAAAGAAATAGAAGATTCACCAGTTACAATCAACAGTGTTTTGTCTGAACAAAACTCACAAATTACGGAATCAAAAGACAAACTTTTTCAAATAGATTATATTTTACCTATTAGTGAAAACAGCCAAATTGAGCTTGGACATAAAACCACTTTACAAGACTTATATTCTGATTTCAAAGTTAGACTAAGACAACCAGACGGTTCTTTTGTTGAAAGTAGCTCTTCAAATGCGATAGATTTTAAACAGAATATATATGCCTTTTATGCACAATACGGTAATAAAGTTAATAAATTCTCGTACTTATTAGGTTTGCGAACAGAAATTACAGATATTGATTTAAAAGTAATAACAACAAATCAGTTTTCTGATAAAAATTACACCGAATGGTTTCCTACAGTTAACCTTGGATATGAATTAAATGATTCTGACAATCTAACCTTAGGATATAGTAGAAGATTAAGAAGACCTCGTCATTGGTTCTTAAATCCTTTTGAATCTCGAAGTTCAGCTACAAACGTATTTAGAGGAAACCCAGATATTAATCCTACTTTTACTAGCTCCTTTGATTTAGGATACACTACAAAAATTAGAAAGTTAACTTTAAACTCTTCTATTTATTACCAATATTCAACAGATATAATGCAGGGTGTATCTATTATTGAGGAACGAATAATAAATGGTACTCCTACAAATGTTTTTGTTCGTCAACCTGTAAACCTTAGTGACGAAAGCCGTTACGGCTTTGAACTAACGACGAATTACTCTCCAGCTAAATGGGCAAAATTATCAGCTACTTTTAATTATTTTAAATTTAAAACTGATGCCTTTTCTTATGTATATACAGCACCAAATGGAGATAAAATTACCACAAATTTAGAAGAAGTTAATAACAGTAGCTGGTTCACACGTTTTAATGCTCGAATTACACTACCTGCAAAAATACAATTGCAAACACGCATCATGTTTCGTGGCCCACAAGAAACTGCTCAGAGTGATAGAAAAGGGATGTTTGTAACTAACCTATCATTTAGTAAAGACATTTTTAAAGATAAAGCTTCTTTAGTATTAAATGCCAGTGATTTATTTAACACTCGTAAAAGAGAAACGACTACTTATAATGGGGACAGAGCAAATCCTAGCAATATAATTGATGGAAGTTTTCAGTGGAGAGAACGTCAAATATCTTTAAGTTTCACATATCGTTTTAATCAGAAGAAAAAACGCGAACGTACACAAAGAAACAATGAAAATGATGGTGGTGGTGAATTTGGAGGATAATAACCTCGTTCAAAATTTTTCGGTCTTGAAAGATTTATAGTTGTTTCATAATAGAACACAAAAAATAAAAAAGTTATTTCATCCTAACACATTATTAATAGTAATTAAAAAAGCTCGTTCAAATGAACGAGCTTCTTTTTTATATTATATAAAAACTACCTACTTGCCTTCGGCAGCTTTTTTGGCATCTCTTTTTAATTTTATATTTTCCCAGATAGTTCCACCAATCCAGTAAGGAACTACAAATGTTAATAAGAAAATTAACAACCAAAATCCAGCTGTAAAAATAAACATAAATAAAACTAAACCTGAGAATTCTGAAAAATCTAACATTTGTTTTTTATTAAAATTGTTACGAGCTACAAAATTATAACTATTTTTCGTCACAAGCAATAAAATCTGATAAAAATCAACTACTAAATCTATTAGAATTTGTAATTTTGGTCATCATTAATTTTTAGCTTTTTAAAATCATTTACAAATGAAATACAGAATCGAAAAAGATACTATGGGACAGGTAGAAGTGCCTGCTGATAAATATTGGGGAGCTCAAACTGAGCGTTCCCGTAATAATTTTAAAATTGGCCCTACTGCATCTATGCCTTTAGAGGTGGTATACGGATTTGCTTACTTAAAAAAAGCAGCTGCTTATACTAACTGTGAATTAGGGGTGTTAGCTCAAGAAAAAAGAGACTTAATAGCACAGGTATGTGATGAGATTTTAGAAGGTAAACACGACGACCAATTCCCTTTAGTTATTTGGCAAACAGGTTCAGGTACACAATCTAACATGAATGTGAATGAAGTTGTTGCTAATAGAGCGCATGAAATTGCTGGAAAAGTAATTGGTGAAGGAGAAAAAACAATTCAACCTAATGATGATGTTAATAAATCACAATCATCTAACGATACCTTTCCTACAGGAATGCATATTGCCGCTTACAAGAAAATTGTGGAAGTAACAATTCCAGGAGTAGAGCAATTACGCGATACTTTACAAGCAAAATCGGAAGCTTTTAAAGATGTAGTAAAAATTGGGCGAACTCACTTAATGGATGCTACTCCCCTAACCTTAGGTCAAGAATTTTCTGGATATGTTGCTCAATTAAATTTCGGTTTAAAAGCCTTAAAAAATTCATTAGCACATTTAGCTCAATTAGCTTTAGGTGGAACTGCTGTAGGTACTGGTTTAAATACTCCTGCTGGATATGATGTATTAGTAGCAAAATATATTGCCGAGTTTACAAAACTACCTTTTGTTACTGCTGAAAATAAATTTGAAGCTTTAGCTGCTCATGACGCTCTAGTAGAAACTCACGGATCTTTAAAACAGTTAGCTGTTTCTTTAAACAAAATAGCGAACGATATACGCTTAATGGCATCTGGTCCTCGTTCGGGTATTGGAGAATTAATTATTCCTGCTAATGAACCTGGTTCTTCTATTATGCCAGGAAAAGTAAACCCTACTCAAGCTGAAGCCATTACCATGGTTTGTGCGCAAGTTATGGGTAATGATGTTGCTGTTACTGTTGGTGGTACTCAAGGACATTATGAGTTAAATGTTTTTAAACCAATGATGGCTGCTAATGTGTTACAATCTGCTCAATTAATTGGAGATGCTTGTGTATCTTTTGATGTTAACTGTGCTGCTGGTATTGAACCAAACCATACTAGGATTACTGAATTAGTAAATAACTCATTAATGTTAGTTACTGCTTTAAACACAAAAATCGGGTATTATAAAGCTGCTGAAATTGCAAATACAGCCCATGAAAACGGTACTACTTTAAAAGAAGAAGCGGTACGTTTAGGATACGTTACTCCAGAACAATATGACGAATGGGTAAAACCTGAAGACATGACTGGAAGTTTAAAATAAACTTTTTAGTATACATATATGTTTAAAGGGTTGTAAATAAATTACAACCTTTTTTCATCTCTATTATTTAAATAATTTCAAAAAATGAATAAACACGAAGAATTTATGAGCGAAGCTGTAAAAGCAGCTTTAAGAGGAATGCAAAATAACGAAGGAGGACCATTTGGGTGTATTATTGTTAAAGACGGAGAAATTATAGGTCGTGGTAACAATAAAGTTACTTCAACAAATGACCCTACTGCTCATGCAGAAGTTACTGCTATTAGAAATGCTTGTAAAAATTTAAATTCTTTTCAGTTAGAAGGTTGTATTATTTACACATCTTGTGAACCATGCCCTATGTGTTTAGGTGCTATTTACTGGGCTAGGCCTGAAAAAGTTTTTTATGGAAGTAATCAAGTAGATGCTGCAAACATTGGTTTTGATGATGAGTTTATTTACAAAGAAATTCCATTACCTTATGAAAAACGTAGTATTCCGTTTGAACAAGTAGGTCGTAAAATAGCACTAGAACCTTTTGAAAAATGGACTGAAAAGCAAGATAAAACAGAATATTAAATAAGCTTAGACACAAACTCCACAACTAAATATTGTGGAGTTTGTTTTCTAAATATATTCAAAGCTGATAATTACCTTAAAACTAATTTAGCATTACACTTGTTATTTTATATTTTAGTATCCAATTCCTATTTCAAAAGCTTCTTTTAATTTATCAAGATATTGGGATGTTGTCTTTTTCATATAAATACCCAAAGTAATTACAACTTTATCTAACATATTTATATTAAAAACAGTATAATTAAACTTATGATCTTGACCAGATATTAATGTAGATGTTTTTTGAATAATCACCTCATATTCTGCTCTAGAAATATTATTAATTCCCCCAACATTAATATACTTTTTTATACGTCGCTCTGTTTTTTCAATTGCTTCTCTTAAAATTTCCAAATCACTAGCAGCATTTCCTAAAATTCTTCGTTGTCTGTTAATCTCTTCAATTGTTTGTAATTTATCTAACTTAACTCTTCTATCTGTTTTTTCAACCGAATAATAATCCTCACCTACATCATTATTAAATTGTGAAACAGTTTCTACATGTATTTTAGCTAACTTCAACATGGGTAAAATTACAGCACTAAATTTTTGTTTTAACAAGCTATAATATATTCGTTCTTTTTTTAAAGACTTTTGATTATGTGGATCGGTAGGTATAATAAATAAACTAAAAACATTTTTAGGAACTTTAAAATCTACCGCTCTTGTTAGTGTTAAAAGCTTTGAAAAGGGCCTACCAATGTTTTAAACAATTCTATATTTTCTAAAACCTCATCTAATGATTCCTTTTCATCACTAATAAAATGATTTTCATTTTTAAGCTCTAAATCAGAAAAATTAGTTGTGTTAGCTCTAGATTGTGCTTTTCTCTCTTCACTATCCTCAAATATATCATCGTACGGATTTGCCATGTTTGCAAACATAATTAAATTCTAAATCAATATCAAAATCTTTACTCTAGTTAATTTACTCTACTATTTTAAAATAATTAATTCCTCATACCCTAAATTAAAACGTTCATGATTTTTAAAAATTAACACCCTTAATTATTCTCTATTTTTAAAGGTATATAAACAACTATACGTAACAAAAACTAACTAACAATGACAAAACCTAAAAATAAGAAATCAACATCATGTTGGAACTGTGATGGAGATATTACCCTGATTACACAACGACTTAAAGAGATGTTTGTAGAAATGGGTCAAAAAACAAATATTGAAAACGGACAAAAGCCTGCTGAAAGAGCTGTATTTAGAAAACAACATGGTGTAGCCTATGGCCGTTTTGAAATAAACGAAGATATTCCCGAAAAATTTAAAGTCGGTATTTTTGCGGGTAGTACTTATGAATGTGCCGTTCGATTTTCAAGTGATACAGGACCAACATCTCCCGATTTACATTCTACCTTAGGAGTAGGTTTAAAATTATTTGGAGTTGATGGTCCTAAACTACTAGGTAATGGAACCAATGCAGATTTCATTTTTCAAAACATCGATCGTTTTTTTGCTCGTGATGCTCGTCAAATGTGCAATTTTACTACTGCTGGTGTTATTGATCGTGATTATAGCTCTTATATTGAAAAGCATCCTGAATTAGCTAGTATTTTACAAGCTATGTCTAAAGAAGAAGCGAGTGTATTAAGTGCAAGCTATTGGGCAATACTTCCTTTTAAATTAGGCGATTCACAAATTGTAAAATATCGTTTGATTCCTCAAGACAGCTATAAAGGTTCTCCCTTTAATGACACTAATTATTTAGGTCTAGATTTACAACAACGCTTAGTAAAAAAAGAAGCTACTTTTCGTTTTGAGATACAGGTAAGAACTAATGAAACTACGATGCCTTTAGATGATGCACAAGTAGTTTGGAGTACAGAAGAAAGCCCATACATATGTATCGCTAAACTTCATTTACCTCAGCAAGACGTTTCAAGTATTGGACAAGCTGAATTTGGTAGCAATTTAGCATTTAACATTTGGCGAACATTACCTCTACATGAACCATTAGGCTCTATTGCACAAGTAAGAAAAGTAGTATATGCTGCTAGTGCTGAAGCAAGACACCAAGCTAACGGACAGCAATTGCATGAACCTAAAAATATAAATCCAAAATTTGAAGGAAACACAAATGAAAACAGTGATTGTATTGTAAAAGCAGCCATCTATCCTCCTATTGGAGTTATGAGAGTTGGAAATAGCAAAGATGAATACTTTCTAGGACCTTTAGTTGACAATCCAGAACCTCAAACCGATCCGTACGCATATAGAGATAAAACGGGGGCTTTAAAAAGACAAGCTGCTCAATTTAGAATTTACGGATTTAATGCAGCTGGAAAAGCTGTAAAAGAGTTAACTGCTGAAAACTCTAACATTACATGGCATAGCCATTTATCAAACCAAAAATCTTCATGGTACCAGTTTAATATAGCTTTAGACATACCAGAAGCAGCAGACAGTCCTCCTTCTTTATTACGTAACATAGATGTAAAAGACAGAAACTCTTTATTGATAGATGGTGGTGCTAAATCTATTTCTGGAATAAATATTAAGGATGGTTCCTTTTTTGAGGGAGAATTTTTATCTAAAAAAGTCTACTTAGGTGAAATGCATACTGATGAAAAAGGTCGTTTAATAATGCTTGGTGGGCATGGAAAATCTGAAAACATAAATGGAAACATTGCTATTACTTTTGCAAATAACGAGGGCTGGTATGATGATATTTCTGACGGACCAGTTACGGCTGAAGTTGAATACAATGGTAAAAAACTAACTGTAGATCCTGCTTGGGTTATTTGTGCCCCACCAGATTATGCTCCAATGCAAAAATCAGTTCGTACCATGTGGGATTTAATGCGAGATGTAGCTGTACAATCAAAGATGTTGGTTCGTCCTAAACGGCCTTCTTTCACCAAAGATATTTTACCAATTTTTCAACGCATGACTGATTTACAATGGGTAAACGCTGGATTTGCCGGGGCATTTGGTTTTGGAGGTCAATTTAATTATACCACTAATGAATGGATTAAACGATTAGGAAATCCATCTTCAGCTTATATGGAAATGCGTAGAACAATCTCTAATAATTTCCGTCGATTTGATGCCACTGGTGCAGAAGCTCCTCAATTATGGCCTTGGTTATATGGTGATGCTATTAGTATTCCGTCTACAGGTTCTGTTCGTCAACATGCCACATTATCAAACTTACAGTTGGAATTTTTAGATCAATGGGTTAAAGGTGATTTTGATGCTGATTATGTAGATATGACAGGATGTCCGCACATACCAAAAGCACCATCAATAGATGATTTACCTATAGCTGAACAGCCAGATATGCTTACAAAAGCTGCCATGGAATTTTGTTTAGCTGATGCTTTTCATCCTGGGTGTGAAATGACATGGCCCATGCGTTCATCAGGAATGTATATGGCTCCTTTCCGAATTAAACACGCTCCAAAAACACCTCCTGTTAACACCATGTATTATGGTCCTATCATGAATAATGAAGTACTCCCGTTAGCTAAAGGGCCAATTTTAGGTGGACAAGTTGCTGGTAGCATCACTCGTTGGATGGCTATTCCTTGGCAAACAGATACTGCAAGCTGTAGAGATGGATATACTAGTGAATATGATCCTTATCTACCTACATTCTGGCCAGCTAGAGTACCTAACAATATTTTAAATGAGGAACGTTACGAAGAAGCAATAAACCCTGATTTATCAGAAGAAACACGTATACAAGCTTTTAATTACCGAACTGAGTGGCTAGATAACCTTCCTTTAGATGGTGAGGCCCCAACCTATACAAATCAAATTAATAGTATGGTTAAATATTTTGATAAACTAGCAGTAGTTCAAAAACGTCCTGGAGTAACTCAAGACCCAAATTTTCCTAAAGAAATGCAAGTTGGAATTACACCTACTCCTGAGCAAGAAGTAACATTGTTAAAAACCACTCTAGAAGATTTATATACTAGTTTAAACAATAATCATAATTTAAATAATACCACTAAAAATGTATTAAATGCAGCTGTAAATAAACTTTCTCATGACAACCTTTTAAATGAACAATTCTTATTAGAAGCCGCTAAAGGTGAATTGCTAACATTGATTGAAGATGAATTAACAAAAGATTTTAAACCAACTTCAAACGTTACCAATACCATCCATCTTATTGCTTCTAAATTACACACTATGAAAAAATCTGAATCACATCAACAAGAAGTTTCTAAAAAAGTAGAAGTAGGTATTCCAGAAAAAATGACACGTTTTTCAAGATATACTCCTAAATAGAGTTCAATAATGAGTCATAGGTACATGCCATCACAAAAAAGACATAACGAAGTAATCTGTTAAATAATAAACAGATTACTTCTTTAAACCGTGCCTGAATTGAAATGGCTTCCTAAAAACGAAGAATCAAACAAAAAACATATTTCTATGTCCAATAAAGAGACCGATCATAAAACGGAAATATTAATCATTGGAGCAGGAATTGCTGGTTGCATTGCCGCCATCTCCTTGGCTGAAGAATATAATGTCACTTTAATGGACAAACAAATAACTCCTTCTGATCGGATTGGTGAATCATTAGCTCCAGCTTCTCAAAGAATTTTTAAAAAACTAAATCTTTTAGGGCATGAATCAGATGATTTTAAACAAACACTATTTAGCAATAACCTTGGTATGCAATCATACTGGGGAAATAATCAACTTCATATTAAAGATTATCTTAAAAACCCTGATGGTTTTTCTAAAAGCTTAGATAGAAAAAAGTTTGAAATGTATCTTAGAGAAATTGCTTCCAACAGAGGTGTTTGTTGTTTTTGGGGAATACGTCTTTTTAATAGCATTTATGAAGAAAACATATGGAAAGTAACCGGTAAATCAGATGATTTAAAAAACAGGACTACTCGTAAAATTAAGGCAAATTTTGTTATTGATGCTACAGGAAGACAATCGCACTTTGCAAAAAGTATCGGAATTAAACGAATTCAATATGACAAATTAATTTCATGTTGGATAAGTATGCCTAATACCAATACAAATACTATGAGTACTATCGTTGCTGATGAACAGGGTTGGTGGTATAGTGCAGTTTTACCCAATAGCACGAGAATTATTTCTTTTCAAACCGACTCAGATATCATAGATAAAGCCACATTTAAAAAAAGCTCATCCTTTATAACATTTATTAAAACGAATAAAATAATACATTCGTTAATCCCTAAAGATGAAAAAAACATTACTTTTCAAGGAACTGTTAGTGCAAATTCAACACGAATAGAACAAGTTGCTGGCAAACAATGGCTTGCTTTAGGTGATGCAGCTATTAGCTTTGACCCTTTATCTTCTCAGGGGATGTTTAATGCAATGGCTAATGCCATGCAAGTTAAAGAGTTATTAGCAAATTTTAATATCATTAAAGATTTTAACTTAGCCAAAACGGAAAAATTCAACAAAGTATATTCCGATCAAATAGCTAATGTATGGAGCCACTATTTAAAGCATAAAAATTTATTCTACAAAGCAGAAACTAGATGGAAAGACAGTCTTTTTTGGAAAAGAAGAAATTCCTAACCAACTATCAATTTAAAACTAATACTTCATAAATAATTATTAATTAGAATGTTTATTTATCCATGAGATTACATCTTCATTAAAAAAAGCAGCTACATTTAACTTTTCTTCAACAAAACCAATAATATTTTCATTCCCTCCATGGTGAACTCCAATAACAATATATTCTCCTCTATCTTTATACCATAAAGGTGCTCCACTATCTCCCTGACAGGTATACATTGGATATCCAATAATTGTATTTCTTTCGTTAATTTTTATTTTAGAATACAATGTCTTTTTCTCTATTAGCTCTCCTTCAGAATCACATGGGAAACCGGTTAAATGAAGTGTTTTGTTATCTAAATCGTGTTTTATTGAGTGCTTAAAAAAAGTTACTCTTTTTGCATATTTACTAGGGGTTGTAATTTTTATAATTGCAATGTCATTTTCTACCCCCTTGCTTTTCCCTTTATATAAAAAAATCTTAAAATCTTTTTTCTTTAAAACAATATTTTTTTCTCCTACCCTATAAGATATTTTAGTGATTCCCTTATTTATAACATTATGTTTAGCAGTCACCATCATATTTTCTTTGATAAAAGAACCTGTTCCACTATATCCATCATGAAAAAAATGATACCATCTCTTTACTGTAAACTTTATAATTGAGTTATAGGAATCTAATTTTATTTCATCACCCTTCAATGCTAACCTATCTTTTTTCCATTCTTCTTTACCAGTACAAGTACAATTTTGGGCTATAATATTTATATTAAACACTAAAAAAATCAATAAAAAACCTTTCAACTTCATCTACTTATTTTTAAATAAAATTTACAATGCAATGTATTTATTTTTATTAACTTTTATATACTTAATAATAAGGATATTTATATAAACCGATAACTTCACATTCCGAAGCAAAAAATAAACCTCCCAAATTACATAGTAGTTGGGAGGTTCATACATGAATAATATTAAAGTTTTACTTCAATCTATTCTCCATAAATTCCTGTACTTCTTGTTTTGCTTTTAACATTTCAATTTCATCAAATGTTTTCCCTTCAGCACTTTTTATAAATGCATCAAACAAATGACTCATATAGGTTGGTGAATAATCATTAGTATAACTTTCAGCATTATGACAACTAAAGCAATTAGCCAACGTATTCACATTAACATCCTTTAAACTACTTTCAAATGTTTGCGTGTAAGTTTCCATAGTAACATTTGCACAGTTTAAAGAACCTCTTGCTACAGATCCAGGTACAGCACTACCTACACTGCCTTTTAACTTTACTAATAATTCAGCTTGTTGTTTTGATGATAAACCATCAGTATCTACCCAAATAGATCCATTGTAAAAATAGTTTCTCCACACATCATCTAAACTATTTTTTACGCAATTGTTAATATTTACAATGTTTTCAAAGTTTACAGGCTCTTCTTGACTTGTTTTCATAAATCCACCTGTAGAGTCTCTTGGAACCCCATACTTAAATATATCATATACCTTGTATAAGGTCGATGCTTGTTGTTTAATTGTATCCCAATAGATTCCATTAATACCTGTAGTACTTCCTTTAGCAAACAATAACTTATCTGAAGAAGAAACCGCTTGATTTTCTTTCCAATTATAACTTGGTGCTAAATCATAATTCTCAAAAGTTGCCCAAATAAACTCAGGGTGATTTTCTACAACTCCTACAACATGCATTCCTAGTAGAGCTACCTCTTTATTTATGAGATTTCCTTTTCCATCGTCTACAGCCCCAACAGTGGTAAAATAATTATCTCGTTTATTTTCAGGAATAGCATCAATGGAAGTCCATGATACTTTTAACTCTAATGATCCTACTGGAAAAGAAGATAAATTACTTTTTGCTAATGAGCCATTTAAAATAGAATCTTTAAATTTCTCAGCTGCATTTTTTAAAATTGGTGAAACATGAATTGAATAAAATACTGTTTCTTCTTTATTATTATCATTATTGTATGCAGGATTTGTTCTTAAAATTCCTGAGGAACCTGCTTGCGCGGTATCTTCTAAAACCACCGACGCTCCTGGAACTGGTGTTATACTTCCCATATGAGAATCTACCTGAAGCATTTTTTTAGGGTTTAAAAATAAGGGTAACGTTTCGTCAACATATAACGGAATATTCTTACCTTCTATTTTTAAGAATAATTTTTCTATTTGATACTGAGGTTTTGTAACCCATAAAAACTTTTGCCAAGACCATTGATGAAAAATAGCATTGGTTGTACTAATTGTATCAAATGGACTTCCTTTTCCTTCCTGAGGCGCTGGTGTTTTAGAATGGGGAAACCAATTACTATTACACAAAGCTTGAACTTCAAGTGTATTGTAAGCTACTTCCGTTTTTTCTTTTAAAGGTTCTTTCCCTTTCTTTTTGCAAGAACTTAAAAACATCATACTCCATACGAGCATCGATCCTAAGGCTAATTTAAATGATAATTTCATGATTGATTAGTTTTTGATTGTTACCCAAAATACTATCCTTTAACAACCTTTATAAAAAAAATGTCACGAAACCCTAAATTAAAGTTACAAGAAGAGTTTATTTAATATTGAGTGTATACTAAATCAACACAACCCTATAAACAACTGCATACCAAACACATAAATAACAAAAAAAAATCAATTATTCATAAAAATATAATACTTATTCCTCTAATTTTCCAGATAATGAAGAAACCTGTAACTCTAATCTTTTTAGTTCTCTTAATACTGCATTTTTACCCATTTGCAACCATGCAAAAATTTTCAGCATGCTAACTCCTATTAAAAACACAACTGAACCTAATGCCCATTTTATTAACTCTTTTGTTTCTTCTGATTCAAAAAAATGAATAATACAATACAAAAACAGCCCAAAAAAGACAAAAGTCATCATATTCATTAAGTACATAATCCATTTATTTTTACCCTGAAATAGTCCTCCGACCATTTGAAATATATTTTGTTCATCGAACTCTTCATAAAACTTGGCTTCCTCTTCTGATAATGTTTCTTTAATTAATTTATCAATATCTTCTATATTATTCATAATCTACATGTTTTAAAATTGTTTTTAACTTTTCTCTTGCATGAAACAACCTTGACTTGGCAGTTCCTACAGAAATATTTACTAGTTCACTAATCTCATTTAAAGAATAATTTTGTGTATAAAAAAGTTGTATTACTATTTTTTGATTTTCCGGTAATTTTTGAATCCCTTCTCTTAATTTTTGTTTATACATAGATTCTTTATTTTCGGTAACCTCTAAAAATGGTTTTACCCTACTCTTATGTTCATAGTAACTTTCTAATTTTAATTTTCTTTTTTTAGTTGAACGTAAAGAGTCTAACGCTTTCCTATTTACAATACTAATAGACCAACTTTTAAATTTATCAGGATCTTCTAAGTCTTCTATTTTTCTTAAAATTACCTTCCAACTTTCTTGAGCTATATCTTTGGCTATATCAGCATCTTTTACATACCAAAAAGCTAGTTTACAAAATTGTAAATGCCATCTTTTAACCAAATAAGAAAATGCTACTTTCTTACCTAATTTATAGGCTAACACTAGTTCTTTATCTGATGAATTATTAAAATCTTTCATAATCGATTACAATACATAGACGAACAAAAAGTTAAAAGGTTCATTTTAATTTTAAAAATAATAATTAATGTTTGAGTTTAAAGTACATCAAACAATATCTTTTCCTAATTTTGCAAACCATAAATTATAAGTTTACAATGCCACGTAGAGAACGAAACAAATTTGTTAAAAAAAATCAGGAGTTAGAGATATTAATTGAAGATTACGCTTTTGGAGGAAAAGGAATTGGACGAATTCGTTCTGATGAAGGTGTATTTGTAATTTTTATTCCCAACACCTTACCTGGTCAATTAGTGAAAGCACGTGTTGTGAAATCAAAAAAAAACTATGCTGAATGTAAATTAATAGAAGTTTTAAAACCTTCAGATAATGAAATAGAAGTTCCATACCAAGATATTCCTGGAGCTCCTTACATTCAATTACCCATAAGTTTACAACACCAATATAAAAAAGAAAGTACGCTTTCACTATTTAAACGTATTGGTAAAGTTTCTAATATCGAAAATTTATTTGATGAGTTTATAGCTTCTCCAAACGTTTTTCATTATCGTAACAAAATGGAATATGGTTTTTCTGCCATTGGTTATGATCGAAAAAACAAAACTGATGTAGATGAATTTACGTTAGGTTTTAAACGACGTGGTACTTGGTGGATGGGCGATAATTTAGACAAAGATTCTGGTTTATTTGATAAGCAAGTAGAAGATAACTTAAAAGCAATTAGAGAGTATTGTCAAGAAACCAATTTGGCTCCTTGGCATGGTCCGAAAAAAAGAAGGTTTTTTTAGATATTTTGTAGTTCGTAAATCATACAAAACTGATGAATTGCTATTTAACCTAGTTACTACATCTTTCGATTTACCTAAATTTGATTTGCAAAAATTTGCTAAATTTTTAAAAGACATTTTTGGAAAACGTTTAGCTGGATTATTACATACAATAAACGATGAAGTCGGAGATAGAACCATCGCTACTTCTGGAAGTATTGATTTGATATATGGAAAAGAAAAAATTGTGGAAGAATTACTTGGGTTAAATTTTGAGATTAGTATGAAAAGTTTTTTTCAAACAAATCCAAAATCTGCTGAGAAATTGTACACTAAAGTAGTTGATTATGCTCTAGAAAATAAAGAAGCAATTGACAACACTGTTGTTATGGACTTATTTTGTGGTACAGGAACTATAGGGCAAATTATTGCTTCAAACTCCAAGAACGCAAAAATAGTAGGAGTCGACATTATAGCTTCTGCAATTGAAGATGCTAAAAAAAATGCCAAGAGAAATAACATAGAAGGCTTAGAGTTTTATGCTGCTGATGTAGGTAAATTTTTAAATGAACATCCTCAATACAAAAATAAAATACGTACCATTATTTTAGATCCTGCTCGTGCTGGAATTGCTCCAAAAACACTTAAAAAAATCATAAATTTAAATGCAGATAGAATGGTTTATGTATCTTGTAACCCAGCAACACAAGCTCGTGATACTGAAGAACTAATAAAAGCTGGATATCAACTTAAAAAAATTAGTTTAGTAGATCAGTTCCCACACACAGCGCATATAGAAACTGTTGTTTTATTTGAAAAATAAATTTAAATGAAAAAATACGTCTACATTATAATTATAGGCTTTTTGGTACTTACTTCTTGTGAAAAAGATGATTTCTGTACTCAAAACCCAATAACACCTAATTTAATATTACGCTTTCATGACAAAGATGATACTACTAAGAAAAAAAGTGTAGAACGCTTTTCTATAATTGCTGTTGGTAAAACTGATAGCCTTTTTGTAAATAGTACTACAGACTCAATTGCAATACCTTTAAATGGACTAAATACCCAAACGGTATATACCCTAAAGATGAATGATGTAGATAATATAAAAGCAAATAATAAAATAGCTACTTTAACTATTAATTATACTACTGAAGAAGAATATATTTCACGTTCATGTGGTTATCGATTCATATATAAAAATGTTACCCTAACAAGCTCTAATCCATCATGGATAAGTAGTTTGTCTACTCAAAATGTACCTGTTATAAACAATCAAATTAAAGCACATGCACAAGTATTTCATTAGTTTTTGTTTAATTATTGTTTTTACCAATACCTACTCACAAAAAAAACAACAAATACCGGTAGAAAAAGACACCATTGTATACAAAACAGGCTATGGGTTGCGTATTGGTGTTGATTTAAGTAAACCCACGCTGTCTTTCGTTGATAAAAGCTATAGCGGACTAGAACTTGTAGGTGATTATAGAATTACAAAAAAATGGTATGTTGCCACAGAATTAGGTTATGAAAAAGAAATTAGCTTTGAAGATTTCACTACTTCTACTGCCAAAGGAAGCTATATAAAGATTGGTGCAAATTATAATGCTTATCAAAATTGGCTCGATATGAATAATGAAATTTATATTGGAACTAGATATGGATTTGCTTTATTTGATCAAACCCTAAATAGTTACACTCCAAATGTCACTAATGGAACAACTACTCCTTATTTTCCTGCAAATACTATAAAAACTCCAGTTACAGAAACTGGGTTAACCGCTCATTGGGCTGAAGTACAACTAGGAATAAAAGTAGAGACTTTTAAAAATTTATTCTTTAGTGCTGGTTTCTCTTACAAAATTTTACTAAGTATTGATGATCAAAAGAATTTCAAAACATTATATGCTCCTGGTTTCAATAGAGTTTTTGAAAACAATACTGGTTTTGGTTTTAACTATACAATTTCATACTTAATACCTTTTGTTAATAAGTAATTTATTAGCATACGCTTGATTTTACTACCTTTACAAAGTAAAAAAGTTAAACTTATTAACAATGAATAAAATCCCTAGCGTAAATTTAGAAGACTTTTTATCTAACGATGAAACTCGTAAACAAAAGTTTATTGATGAAATAGGACACGCTTATGAAAATATTGGCTTTGTAGCTCTAAAAGGACATTTTTTAAATGACAAATTGGTTGAAGATTTGTATTCAGAAATTAAAAATTTCTTTGAACTACCAGTAGCAACAAAACAAAAATATGAAGTACCTGGAATTGGAGGACAAAGAGGATATGTTTCTTTTGGAAAAGAATCAGCCAAAGGAAAAAAAGAAGGAGATTTAAAAGAGTTTTGGCATTTTGGTCAATATGTAGAAGACAATCCGAAATTAGAAAATGAATATCCTAAAAATGTAAATGTAGAAGAGCTTCCTAACTTTAATGAAGTGGGAAAAAAAACATATCAAATGCTTGAAAAAACAGCTAAATATGTACTCCGATCATTGGCGTTACATTTAGGGCTTGAAGAAACTTATTTTGACCAATTCATCAAAAACGGAAACAGTATTTTACGTCCAATACACTATCCTCCTATACAAGAAGAACCAAAAGGAGCTGTTAGAGCTGCTGCTCATGGTGATATTAATTTAATCACCTTATTAATGGGGGCTCATGGAAAAGGGTTACAAGTACAAAACCATAAAGGTGAATGGATAGATGCTATTGCAGAACCTAACGAGCTAATGATAAATGTTGGTGACATGCTTTCTCGCCATAGTAATAATAAACTAAAATCAACCATTCATCGTGTGGTAAACCCACCTAAAGAGTTATGGGGTACTTCTCGTTACTCAATACCATTTTTTATGCATCCTATTTCTGATATGAAATTAAATGTTCTGGACAATTGTATTGATGACAATAACCCTAAACAATTTGAAGACATCACAGCTGGTGATTTTTTAAACGAGCGTTTACGTGAGTTAGGATTAATAAAGTAATAATGGACATACAAGATCAACTTAAAAACCTTTTTCCAGACCATAAATTTGAAGAGAAGCCTGTTGAAGAAAAACCAGATATTTGGTTACAAGAAGACCCTATACTTTGTAAGTATGAAAAACGTAAAGGGAAGCCTATTACAATATTAGACGGTTACAATGGAGCTACAAGTGACTTTAAAAAACTAGCCAAAGAAATCAAAACTAAGCTAAGTGTTGGTGGTAGTTACAAAGATGACAAAATAATAATCCAAGGAGATTACAGAGATGAAATAATGAAAATCTTAACAACCAAAGGCTTTAAGGTAAAAAGAGTTGGAGGGTAAACAAAAATGCTGAGAAAAAAAGTTTCTCAGCATTTTTGTTTTTTATATTTTTTGTTATATCATTACAAAGTGTTAAAAATCATTTAATTAATAATAACGGTAAAAAATAAACGTTTATTATATATTATTAAGAAATAGTATCAATTATCCCCAATAATTATGGCATCTTCTACATTACACATTACTAACGGTGACAATACTACTCAAGTATTAAAAAAACTAAACTTTAATGGATCAATAATTACATGGCGTGAAATGTTATGTGAAGGAAAAACATCTATCGATGTTGGAAGTGAGAGTTTCTGGAAAACTCGATTTGATTTTTTTAAATCTTCCTACAAAGTTTCAAAACAGACTTTTATTGATTACACTTTAAAAGAATACAGGAATCTTTGTAACCAAAAACAACAAGATGAAATTGTGTTATGGTTTGAACATGATTTGTTCTGCCAAGTAAACATGCTTGCTGTTATTAGTTGGTTAAAACGCTATAGAAAAGGAAGAAAAATATCATTAGTTTGTAGTGGTGAAATTGAAGGTAAAAAAGGGCTATTTGGTTTAAATGAATTAACACACAATGAATTACAAGAACATTATAACAAAAGAGTAGTTTTAACTCAAGATGATATTGAGTATGCTGATTATATTTGGCAACTATATTGCTCTGACAGTCCACTTCGCTTAGAAAATATTCATCAACTCAATTCAAGTTCTCCTTTTGTATATCTTGAAGTTGCCATTAAAGAGCACATTCAAAGATTCCCATCAATTAAAAATGGATTAAATAAAATAGAAAACTCAATTTTAAAAACTGCAAATCAGCAACATTTTAAAAATAAAAATGAATTAGTTGACTCAATTTTAGCCTCGCAAGAAGTTTACGGTTTCACTGATAACCAATACTTTAACAAACTGCAGCAATTAAAAAAATTGTTCACTTCATTTGACCCTGTCAAACTAAGTAAAATGGGAAAAAAAGTATTAGATGATCAAGTAAATTACTATGGTCAAATACGTTCCGATTTTTCGTATCTTGGCGGTTCTAAAAAATATAGCTACCTGTATATTAACAATACTAATAAGCTATTAAAAATAACATCATAAATGAGCATACAACATTCTGAACTAATTTTAAATTCAGACGGAAGTATTTATCACTTAAATTTAAGACCTGAACATATTGCTACTGATATCATTTTTGTTGGTGATCAATATAGAGTAGATAAAGTAACAAAGCATTTTGACAGTATTGAATTCACTACTCAAAAACGGGAATTTAAAACAACTACGGGAACATATAAAAACAAACGTCTAACTGTTATTTCAACAGGTATTGGTCCTGATAATATCGATATTGTTTTAAATGAATTAGACGCTATCGTTAATATTGATTTAGAAACACGTCAAATAAAAAAAGAACATACTTCTTTGAATATTACTAGAATAGGAACTTCAGGATCTTTACAAAATGATATCCCTGTTGATAGTATTTTACTCAGCTCCCATGCTTTGGATTTAAATGGAATGTTACATTCCTATCAAATTGATCAAATTTCAATACCTGATATAGAAAATGCTTTTATCAATCATACCAACTGGTCTGATAAAAAGGCAAGACCTATTGTTATTGAAAATGGAAAGTCATTAGAACAAAAATTATATTCTGATTCTATTTATAAAGGAATCACTGCAACTGCGGGAGGTTTTTATGGTCCTCAAGGTAGAATTCTTAGGCTTAACTTACAAGACGTTAATTTAAATGCTAAAATTGATAGCTTTAAACATAACAATAACAGGATTACAAACTTAGAAATGGAAACCTCTGCAATCTATGGCTTGTCAAAATTATTAGGACATAATGCTGTTTCTATGAATGCAATTATTGCAAATAGAGCTAACGGTACCTTTAGTGAAAATCCTAAACAAACAATTGAAGATTTAATTATCTATACTTTAAATAAATTAGTAGAGTAAATGCTTAATTTAAAAGTTGGTGGTGTACCTGAACATTTTAATTACCCTTGGTATGTTACATTAAAAAATAAAGAATATACAAAACACAATATAAATTTGCGTTGGAAAGATTTCCCAGGCGGTACAGGAGAAATGTGTAAAGCTTTACGTTCTGGAGAAGTTGATATTGCAATTGTACTTACTGAAGGAATTATTAAGGACATTATAAATGGTAATCCTTCAAAAATCACTCAAACTTATGTAAAAAGTCCCTTAATATGGGGAATTCATGTTGGAGCGAATTCTAAGTTTAAAAAAATTAAAGATTTAGAACACGCCACCGTTGCTATAAGTCGTTTTGGGTCAGGCTCGCATTTAATGGCTATTGTTAATGCACATAATAATGGATGGGATATTAATACATTAAAATTTAAAGTAGTTGGAAACTTACAAGGAGGAATTGATGCCTTAACCAATGGAGATGCCGATTATTTTATGTGGGAACATTTTACCACAAAACCTTTGGTTGATAGGAATATTTTTAGACGCTTAGGAGATTGTCCAACACCTTGGCCTTGTTTTGTTATTGCTGTTCGTGATGAAATTTTAAAGAATAATTTTGAAGAAGTAAAAAAAGTTTTAAATATCTTAAATTCTTGTACTGAAGATTTTAAAAACATCCCTAACATCGATGAAACTTTAGCTATTAGATATGAACAACAGAAAGATGACATTAAAGAATGGCTATCTATAACTGAATGGAATGACGGAAAACCTGTTTCAAAAAACTTAATTACACGTATACAAAATAAAATGGTAGCTTTTAACGTTATTGAAACGAAAGAAGATTCTGGTAAATTAATCAAAAATATGTATCTTTGATTTTTAAAATATTAAAAATGAAAAAAGTAGTATTTATTGCAATTTGTATAGTTAGCTTATTAGGTTTTACTTCTTGTGGTAGCACTAGTCCATGTGGCTTAGCTAAAACTGAACAAACGAAACAAAACTCTCATCAACAAGAGGTTGTTGTTACAGAAGCAACTGCCGAATAGTTGATTTCTTTATTCAAATTCAATAAATCCGCTTTTTAAGCGGATTTTTTTGTTTTTAGTTTTATTTTCACTTTATGAAAAAGACATTAAAAAAAATTGTACTTACAACTCTATTACTATTTTTGACTTTTTATTTAACAGACCTGTATATACTGCGAGGGTATTTCACATCAGCAATTATATATTCATTTTATAAAGAAAATACAAGGAATGTAAATGAAGTTAAAAATAAAAACTGCTCTCTTTCTATTGAAAAAAAGGCAACTCCTTTCAAATAAATTTTAAAAATAGAAGTTTAGATTCTTATTTTGTTTGGACTTATAGATATGACAAACTATTATATGAAGTTAATGATTCAATCTTCTTTTTACATTTAAGAAATAAATTTAATTTTCCACAATACAATAATGAATATGAACACGGTCTTGAATGTGTAGCGGGAGAATTTTCTATCAACCCTTTAGAATCCTTTGAAATAAAAAAATCATACAAAGAGTTCGTAAATTCAATTTATTGGAGTGGCGTGCATCAATATAATTCAAGTCATAATACAGTCAAAGATCTAATTTATAATAAACCTTTATTATTAACCAATCGCAAGAAAAAATTCAAAGTTTTTAAAAGAAATGATTTAATATCAACAGATTCAACAGAAGTTTCTTTGTATATTCCTTTATTTAGTTTCGGTCATAAAGAACTTTTTTATGTTAAATCAAATTCAGTACGAATCTCTTATTTAGACATTATTGAGAACCTAACAATACACGAAAAGAAAATACATGAAGATTTTCGAGAATTTTAATTCTTTTTCTTCAGCATTGGAACAAACTTAAAATCTCCGAGCTCATGTTTTTCAAACTCTTTAGGAGATTTTCGAATAAACAAAGTCATTATTTGTTCAGTATCACCAACAGGTATTAATAACATTCCTCCTACTTTAATTTGACCTAATAAAGCTTTGGGAACAAAAGGTGCTCCAGCTGTCACAATAATTTTATCAAAAGGTGCTTGTTCAGGCAACCCTTTATAACCGTCGCCAAAAATAAATCGTTTTGGTCTATACCCCAATTTAGGTAAAAACAAAGACGTTTTTTTAAATAATTCATGTTGGCGTTCTATAGAATACACCTCAGCTTTTAACTCTAATAAAACAGCGGTTTGATATCCAGATCCTGTACCTATTTCTAATACTTTATCACCCTCTTTAATCCCTAACGTTTGCGATTGAAAAGCAACTGTGTACGGATGCGAAATAGTTTGTTCAGCAGCTATTGGAAAAGCTTTATCTTGATAGGCATGTGCCTCAAAACTACTATCTATAAATAAGTGCCTAGGAATTTTACGTACAGCTTTTAAAACTTTTTCATCAGTAATCCCTTTTGCTTCTAAAACGTTTGCTAATTGGTTTCTAAGTCCTTGGTGTTTGGTAGTATCTCTCACTAATATCCTGATTTCAGTGGGCTAAAAATAGTAATAAATATCTTTAAAAGTGTATCTTTGTTAGCGTTGATTTTTTTCTAAAAATCACTAACTAAAAATAACACTTTCATTACGAGGAAACAACCCTTAAAAATAATTGTTAAAAAGATTGTTTTTATATTCTAAGTAATAAAAATAAATATAAAATATGTTAAAAGCTGGAGTTTTAGGAGCAGGTCATTTAGGTAAAATACACTTGCGTTTATTACAACAATCAAAGAAATATGAATTAGTTGGGTTTTATGATCCATTTACTGAAAACGCACAAAAAGTTGCTAAAGAATTTGGGTATACCTTATTTAACTCTATAACCGAACTTATAGACGCTGTAGATGTTGTAGATATTGTGACCCCCACCCTTTCACATTTTGATTGCGCACGACAAGCTATTCAAAAGGGAAAACATGTTTTTATTGAAAAACCAATAACCAATACAATATTAGAAGCTGAATCTATAAGAACATTAGCTAGTCAATTCCATGTAAAAGGTCAAGTAGGCCATGTTGAACGTTTCAACCCAGCTTTTACTGCTGTAAAAGACATGATTGATACTCCAATGTTTATTGAAACTCATAGGTTGGCTGAATTTAATCCAAGAGGTACCGATGTTCCTGTTGTTTTAGATCTAATGATTCATGATATTGACATAATTTTATCAGTTGTAAAATCAAAAGTAAAAAATGTTCATGCGAGTGGGGTCTCTGTAATTTCTGAAACTCCTGATATAGCTAATGCTCGTATTGAATTTGAAAATGGATGTGTTGCTAATTTAACTGCTAGTCGCATTTCTATGAAACACATGCGTAAATCACGATTTTTTCAGAAAGATGCCTATATTTCTGTTAACTTTTTAGAGAAAAAATCTGAAGTAGTACGAATGAAAGACGTACCAGAACAACCTGATGAATTTGCTATGATTTTACAAAATGCTGAAGGTGTAAAAAAACAAATTTACTTTGACAATCCTGAAGTAGCGGAAAATAATGCAATTTTAGACGAATTAGAATCTTTTGCTGATGCTATTAACAATAACACTACCCCTATTGTTTCTTTACGTCAAGGTACTGAAGCTTTACGTGTAGCGCAAATGATTATTGATTGCTTCTAATTCACTTTCCAATTAAAAACTATCAAAACAAACAAAAGAAATAACAATAAATTATTCAACTGAATAAAAACAAACTACAACACATGAAAAACATAGCCGTAATTGGAGCTGGAACAATGGGAAATGGAATTGCACATACTTTTGCGCAATTTGGATATAATGTACAATTAATTGATATTTCTCAAACAGCTATAGACAAAGGTTTAGCAACTATTACTAAGAATTTAGATAGAATGTTGGCTAAAGAAAAAATATCAGAAAATGAAAAAAATAATACATTAAACAACATTAGCACTTTTACAAGTATTCAAGATGGTGTTAAAAATGTTGATTTAGTAGTTGAAGCTGCCACTGAAAATGTTGATTTAAAGTTAAAAATTTTTAAAGACATTGATGCTGCTTGTGGTTCTGATACTATTTTAGCGACTAACACTTCTTCTATTTCTATTACACAAATAGCTGCTGTTACTAATAGACCAGAAAAAGTAATTGGTATGCACTTTATGAACCCTGTTCCGATTATGAAGTTGGTTGAGATTATAAGAGGATATAATACAACTAATGAAGTTATGGAAACTATTGTTGATTTAACAAAAAAAATTAATAAAGTTCCTGTTGAAGTAAATGACTATCCAGGTTTTGTTGCAAACCGAATTTTAATGCCGATGATTAATGAGTCTATTGAAACATTGTATAATGGTGTTGCTGGTGTTGCTGAAATAGATACTGTTATGAAATTAGGAATGGCTCACCCAATGGGCCCTTTACAATTAGCTGACTTTATTGGATTAGATGTGTGCTTGTCTATTTTAAACGTGATGTATGACGGGTTCAAAAATCCAAAGTACGCTCCTTGTCCATTATTAGTAAATATGGTAATGGCTGGAAAACTTGGAGTTAAATCTGGTGAAGGCTTTTACGATTACAGTGAAAGTAGAAAAGCAGAGAAAGTAGCTAAAATGTTTTCTTAATACAAACTACATGATTGCTGAAAGATTACAAGCACTAAGAAATTATATGGCATCTAAAAATTTAGATGCCTTTATTATACCCTCTACCGACCCACATCAGTCAGAATATGTAGCGGATCACTGGAAATTAAGAGCCTATTTTTCTGGTTTCACTGGATCGGCTGGAATTTTAGTAGTAACACAAAACGTTGCTGCTTTGTGGACAGATTCCCGTTATTTTTTGCAGTTTGAAGATGAATGTAAAGATTCTGAAGTTACACTTTTCAAACAATCAATTCCTCATGCTCCAGAACATGTAGCTTGGTTATGTGATTCTTTTGAAAAAAATGCAACTATTGGTGTAGATTATAGACAATTTTCAAAATCGCAAATCGATTATATTCTAAGTTTTACAAAACCTAAGAATATAAAACTACAAAATGAACCTCATTTTGCTAAAGAAATATGGACCGATAGACCCAATTTACCAAACTTTGAAGTTACCATTCATCCATTAGAGTTTTCGGGAGAAGCTACAGCTTCTAAACTAGCAAAAGTTCAAGCTGAAATTCAAAAGCAAGAAGCTAATTTTTACTTATTCTCTTCTTTGGATGAAATAGCTTGGTTATTCAATATTCGCTCTAGTGATGTTGATTTTACACCATTGGTTACAGCATATGCTCTTGTAGGTCTTGAAAGAACCATTTTATTCTGTAATACAAATCGTTTTAATGAGAATGTAATTGCCGTTTTTGAAAAACTAAATATTAGCATTAAAGATTACAATTCAATAGCATCCACACTCCCTGGAATAACATCTGGAAAAAAAATTGTCACCGATGCTTCAAGTTTAAACTATGCCTGCTTTGAAGCCGTTAATGGTAGTTTTATTTATCAAAAATCTTTAGTAAAAAGGTTAAAAGCAATTAAAAATGAAACGGAAATTGCTGGCTCTAGAGATTGTATGATTAAAGATGGAGTTGCGCTAACAAAATTCTTCATATGGTTAGAAAAAGAATTGGCAACTAAAACAATTTCAGAATATGAAATAGGGAGAAAATTAGATAGTTTCAGGCAACAACAAGAATATTATACTGGAGAATCTTTCCCAGCAATTGTTGGGTATAAAGGAAATGGTGCAATCATACATTATACCGCTCCTGAAGAAAACTCTGCTCAAGTTTCAAATGAAGGAATTTTATTAGTTGATAGCGGAGCACAATATAAGAATGGAACTACAGATATTACTCGTACCGTTTGGCTGGGTGGTACTCCAGCTACAAAATTAAAAACAGCTTATACTAGTGTTTTAAAAGGATATATTGAATTAGAACAATTACAATTTCCAACAGGTACTAGTGGAGCTCAGATAGATGCTTTTGCTCGAGTTCATTTATGGAAAAACGGATTAGATTATCCACATGGTACAGGGCATGGCATTGGTAGTTTTGGTATGGTACATGAACCTGCGCAGGGTTTTGCAACAGGAGCAACCACAGAAAGAGGTACTGCCCCACATTTACCAAACCAACTAACCACAATTGAACCTGGTTGTTATGTAGTTGGTGAATTTGGTATTAGAACAGAAAATATTGTTGTTTCAAAAATTGTTAACGAAACAACGTTTGGGAAATTTTTAGGCTTTGAAGCTTTAACATTATGCTATATAGATACCAACTTATTAAATTATGAAGAATTAAGTACTTTTGAAATTAATTGGTTAAATAACTACCATCAAATAGTGTTAAACAAACTATCTCCCTTTTTAAATGAAAAGGAAAAACAATGGTTACAAGATAAGTGTAAAACTATATAACTAATAAAATCAGCCTTTAAAGGCTGATTTTATTTTAGAAGAAATTAAAAATTTACTTTACTTCTTATCTCTTTTATAATAAGTAATTATACTAGCTTTAGCTAACGAATTATTCCATAAATAATAACCCACTACAGCCGGATTGGTATTTTCAGTCAACCCCAATGATTCGGTTTTTAAAGCATATACAGTAATTATGTATTGATGTGTACCATGGCCTTCAGGAGGACAAGGACCTCCATATCCACCTACACCATAATCAGTAACACTTTGAACCACTCCCTTTGGAGTAAGTTTTAACTTTAGATTACCAGCTCCTGAAACTAATTCATTGGTGGAACTAGGAATATCAAACACGAGCCAATGCCACCATCCACTTCCTGTAGGGGCATCAGGGTCATACATAGTTACGGCAAAACTTTTTGTTCCTTCAGGAGCATTTTTCCATGATAGTTGAGGAGATTGGTTTTTCCCTACACACCCGAAACCATTAAATTCTTCTTTTTTTGTTGACTCGCCTCCTAAATCTTGACTTGTTAACGTAAATGTATTTTGAGAAAAACTAGCTGTACTTAATGTAAGTAATACTATTAAAATAAAATTTATTTTTTTCATAAAATTGGTTTTTAATTATAGCTACAAAATTATGAGTAATAATACTAAAAATTACCTATAATTTGGTTCAAAAAGTATTGTTAAAGGTTCAAATTAATTAATATTGTTTTGGGGTTACTCCATATTTCCCTTTAAAAGCTTGAATGAAACTAGATAAACTCTCATAACCAACCTCTGCAAAAATTTCCGTTGGCCTTTTAGATTTGTTTTTTAGTAAGAAAGCGGCATGTTGAAGTCTTTTATCCTGAAACCATTTACTAGGTGAGGTATGGTAATATTTTTCAAATTCTCTTTTAAAACTCGAAACACTCATATTTGATAAAAAAGAAAGCTCTTTAATCGTTAGCTTATTTAACTTATTCCTCTCGATTGTTTGAATAAATTTTTGGTTTTGATTATCAATCTCGTAGACTAAAGATTGTAAAAAACTTTCTCCTTTAAGATCAATAAGATAGAGTAATATTTCTTCAAACTTCAACTTTAACATTTTTTGTTGAACAGTGATTGATAGTTTAGTTATGTCGGTAAGACTATCAACAAATCTATTTAAAAAAGAGTCATAATCAAATGAATATGCAGAACACAGAGTAGCTTTATTTGCAAAATCAAACTCAAATTTCCTTATAAATTTTAATATATCCTCATTAGAAAAGAAAAACAATATACTTCTATAATGTTCAGAAACCTTTGATAGTTTTTCAGTCATCAAACAGTGTCCTGATTTCATTAATAAAAATTGTGAACTGTTTATTGAACAAGAAGAATCATCAAAAAAAACCTCCTTTGTCCCCTCTTGAAGAAAGCTAAAAGTATTTTTATTTAATACTATTTGTTGTTTAGAAATTTCCTTGTTAGAACTATAGTCATAAGCACATATAGATATGGAAGAATTCAAGTTCAAATCATCTGGTAAAATAATTGTATTCATTCTAGTTTATATAAAGTTTTAGCTTCAGTCTTTACTTGTGAAAGTTTTATTAAAACTTCAATTGCTTTGTTAGAATTCTTTTTATCTACAAAAATATGATCATGATGATACCCTGCTATTACATTACAACTAATATTATTTTTTGCCAATTCTGTTGAAAAAATTGCTGTTAAACCAACTGCATCAAGAGATGAATGAATGGTAAGGGTAATCCACGAAGCTATATAATCATACTTTAATTTTAATTTATCTGCTTTTTCTTTTTCAATAACAATAGTTGTTCCCTCTTTTTCTTTAAACTCACAAATTGTATCTTTCCTATTAATAAAATTTTCATCTTTTACTGTTGTAAAAACATAATCTCCATCATTTAATTCTGGAGTCATTCCTTTGATTAATTTAAATAAATCTTTCTCTCCTGCCATTTCTTACTTTGTTATCCTGTTAACTGTAATTACTCTAAATGTATTTGAATTTACTGTCACGCAAATATTTCTTTCAATATTTGTTATATAATAATTTTTTCCTTCTTTTCTAAAAAAACTTGAATTAGTGTTCTCTATAACTTCAAGAATATAAGATTGAATTTCTTTTTTTGTCAGCTTACTATTTAACTTTTTATTTATTCTACTGTAAACAAGTTCGGTGTAACAAATATTCGTAATTATTTTTTCTTTAGTCACTTTTATAGCTTGTTAAGAATTAAATATTTTGTTTTAAAATGTCAATAAAAATATTGACTTGTTTACCATTAATTTCAATGCTATTTTTTCTACTATAATACCTAAAATTCCTTATTCTTAAAACAACTTATACTCTGCAAATATCCAATCTTCTTTTATCACTATTATTCTTGTTACTTATTTAGGTAACAACGTATACTTAAAGTTTAAAAAATGCTTAAAAACAGAAAAAAATAGAAGAAGCATAAGAACTTCAAAAAACACTATTATGCCAACTTATTCGTAGCAATTCTTATTTTATTTCAAATGAAATTCCTGTTTCAAAACCAATACTATTGTGACCTATATTAGGGATATAAAGATTTGCATTAGAATTATGTCTAAGTGTCATACGAAAATCAAATAATATTGCTTTTTGTTTGTAAGAAAAACCAATCCCAAAAATATCAGAAAAAGCAAACCCTTTCTTCAACCTTTCAGTATCTCCTGCAGAAATCATTGGACCAATACTTCCTAAAAAATAAGTACTAAAATTATTTAGTAATCTGTACCTTACAATGAGACCTATGTTTAATGCATATTCATTAAATAGTTTTCTTTTTGTAAATCTTTCTCTTTTTTCAATATAATTAGGCCCTGGCTTTACAAAAAACTTATTTAAAAGCTGATGTTCAGAAAAATATAAGCTAGGTTCAAAAAGTAACTCATAACTAAAATTTCTATTTTGCTTTAAGATATACTTAATTTGTACTTTAAAAAAATGATTTCTATACATATAATCAGGATTGTTAAAAGGAAATTCGTCCTCAAAAGATTTCCCATAATTTAAACCTATTAATATTGTAGCTTCTTTTTTTTCTTCTTCTTAAGATCTTACTTTAAGAATCAAAAAAACACTAAAAAAGAAAAAAAAATATAATTTCATAGTGTAGTAGTTCTGTTAACCTTTATTTATAAACTCAACATGCTTCTATCCCCTTTATAGTACATGTGCTTCTTACTTTCATGATAATAAGGTTTCTAAAATAGGAAAAAGATTTATTTTAAACATAAATTTTTACCCAATCTTATAAAGCTACACTATTTTTTCACCCTCATAAAGTCTTCCTCAAAAATTTTTCTTAAATAGAACATTAACTCATTCGCATTTTCTTTAGAAAATACCATAGGAGGCTTTATTTTTAATACATTATTATCTACCCCATCAGTACTCATTAAAATTTTATGATCTTTCATTCTATTTGCTAAATATGAAGCTTGATCTGTTAAAGGTATCATGTTTTTAGAAACCAATTCTATCCCTAAAAACAAACCTTGCCCTCGAACATCACCTATAATCGGGTGATCTTTTGCTAGTTTTGTCAACTGTTTTTTTAAGTAATCCCCTACTTCTAAAGCATTTTTTTGCAGTCCTTCATTCCTTACAGTTTCTAAAACCGCATTACCAACAGCACATGATACAGGGTTCCCTCCAAATGTATTGAAATACTCCATTCCGTTTGCAAATCTATCAGCTACTTTTTGAGTACAAGCAACAGCCGCTATTGGATGTCCATTTCCTAAAGGTTTACCTATAGTTACAATATCTGGAATTACATTATGTAGCTGGAATCCCCAAAATGTTTTCCCCATCCGACCACAACCAGTTTGTACCTCATCAGATATGCATAGACCACCTTCATTTCTAACATATTCGTATACCTTAGCTAAAAAACCTTCAGGTAATTCTACTTGTCCTCCACAAGAAATAATAGGTTCAATTATAAAAGCTCCTACATTTCTACCTTTTTCTTTTATTTTAACTATCTGTTTTAAAACTTCCTTAGCATATTTATTAGTAGCATCCTTATCAATATACTTTCCCCTAAAAGTATCTGGTAGTGGAAAAACATGTGTATGTTCAGGTGCTCCAGCTCCTCCTTTACCATCAAATTTATAAGATGAAATATCAATACACATGTTTGCATTTCCATGGTAGCCTACTTCAGAAGCTATTATATCACGCTGACCAGTATTTGCTTTTACCATTCTAATTGCCAACTCATTCGCTTCAGAACCTGAATTCACAAAATGCAAAACATTTAGTTCTTCTGGTAACGTATCTATTATTTCTTTTGCTAGTTGATTAATATTCTCATGTAAATATCTAGAGTTCGTATTTAATAATGCCATTTGTTGTTGACCTGCTTTCACAACATGCTCATGCTCATGACCTACATGCGCAACGTTATTGACTGTATCAATGTATTTATTTCCAAACTGATCAACTAAATATATTCCTTGACCTCTAACCATTTTTACAGGCACTTTATATTGTAAGCTAAGGCTTTTTCCTAAGTGTTTTTTTCTATACTGAATTATTTCTTTATTGCTCTTATTTCGTAAATTATTTAATTCTTCTGATTTAAACAATAAATTTGGATTAGGGCATATACTTTTCCAAACTTCAATCTCTGAATGTAAAGCAACACCTGGGAAATCATTTTTAAAATGCAATGTCGATAATAATACCTGAAAGTGTAAATGTGAAGCCCAGCTTCCATTTTCATCAGGATTTCCTAAAAAACCTACACAGTCTCCTTTTTTTAGCCTATCACCAACTTTTGCCCCTTTCAAACTATCCATTGATAAATGGCCATACAAAGTATAAAATTCTATATTATTTTCTTTATGTTTTACTATAATTAACCCACCATATTCTTTAAATTTATTATTGTTTGTAACAGTAACAATTACACCTTCTACAGGAACATGCACAGGTGTTTTTGAAGGTAACCAAAAATCAATTCCTAAATGAATTGTTCTATCTTCTCTTCCATTATTTCCTATAACACTAAAATCTTCCGAAGTATATAACAATCTAGCTTCTAAGTAGCCTCCTGCTATTAATTTTTCTTGTTGACGTTTTTGTAATTGATCTATTTTAAATTGAAACAGTTCTAAATCATTAAACTCTGAACTATGCCCTAACCATAAACTTTCCACACTTAAGTCTAACGGATAAATAGTTTCTTTTTTTATTGTAGGAAATACATCCGAGAATTTTATTTCTTCTTCTTCCACCCACTTTTCAAACGCTTCTTGATTAGGATGAGCTTTATACCCACAAGCTTCTCTAAATGAATATTCTGAAAATTCTGCTGAAATACCTTTCCATTTTTTTAAAACCTCCCAAGCTGGTTTTTCAGAGATTAACAAATAAGTATTATCCGGTTCTTTTTCCTTATTAATAGCCGATTTAGTAACAGATATTACTAATCGCATGGCAATGGCATTATATAAGTGTTTTAATTCTATTTCTTCTAAAGGGAATTCGAGATGATATCCTTTTATTATAGACAGAGATGCTTCTAAAGGGTTATTATGATGCATAATCGCATAGGCACAAGTAATCGCCAAATCATTTATAACTTGTGTATAAATGGCATCTCCATAATCAATTGCAGCTTCTACTTTTGGAGCTACTAAATTTTCTGAAACAATGATATTATTATCATTTGCATCATTATGTACTACAGCTTTTCTAAGTAAGTCATATGATTTTTTATTGTTTTCAAATCGTTCTTGAAAAAAAGATAGTATTTTCTTTTCTTCAGAAGAAAATAAGGAAAGATATTTTTTTGTCCACAAAGACTGAGCTACATCCCACTCGAAATTTCGATGAGCTTCTGAATGATCAAAACCTTGTAAAGCTTTAGTTAATTTACCGCACTGTTTCCCCAAACTATACCGTAAATCATCTAACTGAGGATTAACATTACTCAATAGCCTACCTGAAACCCATGTTAACAATCGAACACTTCGCCTATTTCCATACTCATCAATAATTTCAGAAACAACTCTTCCTTTTTTGTCATTAATTACTTTGGGCGCAACGAATTCTGCCCCTCTTTTTTCTATAAAACGTAATAACGATTGCTGAAAATCTAAATATCTTTTATCTTCACCTAAACGAGATACTTTTAAAATATATCCTTCTTCATTTTCAATTTTTATTCTAAAATTAAAATCAATTTCTCCTGGTAACTCAGATGCTTTGCCTACTATATCAAAAAGTTCTAATAAAATTCTCTCAGCTTCTATTTTGCTGATTTTTATGTTTGTGTAATTCATAGTCTTTTCGTGTTTGACTTTACAATTTGTTTATGTTTGTCTGTAACTTCTTTATTCATAATATAAATAATTACCTTACGAATATATTAAACACAAAACCAATAGTAAGAAACTACTGATTTTTAATTTAAAATGTATTTCATCAAAATACATGCACTTGTTTTAAAAACAGTAAGACACCGAGAAAAACTATCTAAAAACAAATCCTTTTTTCATAGGGTCTTCTGGATTAATAATAAAATTTTGCTTTCCGGTTATGTAAGCAGTTCCCTCTACCTGCGGTATTACCGCATCGAATGGCCCAAAATTTACTTCTGATATTACTGATCCTTTAAAAACTGAGCCTGTTATACTTTCAATACTCATAGTCTCTCCATAATTAATTTCTTTTCTTTTTTTATGTATTGCCATTCTTCCTGATACCCCTGAACCTGTAGGACATCGATCTACTTCACCTTCAGCAAAAACGCAAACATTTTTGCTATCAGCCCCAGAAGATTGTATTGTATTATCTATAAAAATTGTTCCATATAAGAAGCTTAAATCGTTTTCAAAAGGATGCAAAATTTGTTTATCAACTTCCATTACAGCATGTTTAATTTCCATACCTTTTGCTATTAATTTACTGTAAGAATTTGAGGTTAAATCAAAATCAAAATTATTTTTAGCCATATCAACATAAGCATAAAATGCACCTCCGTATGCTAAATCATATATCACAGATCCAACACCATCAATAACTACCTCTTTATCCAAACCAACAACAAAGCTTGGAACACAATGAAAGCGCACTCCAGTAACTTTTCCATTTTTAACATTTGCATAAGATGTTATTCTTCCGCATGGAGCGTCTATTTTTAAAATATTATCTCCTTCTTTTACCAAAATCCAATTCATCTCTATTGCTAATGTTGAGATAGCAATAATTGCATGACCGCACATAGTAGAATATCCTTCATTATGTAAAAAAATCACTCCAAAATCTCCATCACCATCATTTGGAGGCAACAAAATACAACCATACATATCGGCATGTCCTCGTGGTTCAAACATCAATGCTGTTCGTAAATAATCATAATTATCTTTACAATAACGCCTATATTCTAATACATTTTTTCCTTTCAATTTAGGAAAACCATCTACAATAACCCGCAAAGGTTCACCACCTGTATGCATATCTATAGTTTTAATTTGCAACCAATTTTCTGGCACTATAAATTCAGTATTTTTTAAAATATTTTGATATGTTTTATTCATTAGTATATTTTTCATAATAATAATTAGCTGCTGTTAAATCTTCCAACGCATGACCTACTGATTTGAAAAAAGTAATTTCTTTTGAGGACGCTCTACCTTGTTTTTTATTAGAACATAACTCAAATAGGTCGGCCTTAACCTCTTCTTCTTTTAAAATACCATTTTTTAAAGGAATTAATATATCACCGCTTTCTTTTAATCCACCTTGATAAGTGTCTACAAAAATTGATGCTTTTTTAACTGCTTCATCATCTGCTTCTCTTGTATCCTTTTTATAAGATCCTACTAAATCTATATGCTGTCCCTCTTTCAAGTAGCTTCCAAATATTAAAGGGGAAGGTGATAATGTTGCACTAGATATAATATCAACTTCTGAAATTTTATCTTTAATATTGTTAATAGGAATGCTAGTGAAAGTTTCTCCACTTAATTGTTTGCAAATTGTTACTGCTTTTTCATAAGTACGCCCCCAAACATAGACCCTTTCAATAGGGCGTACCGATGCATGTGCTTTAATCAAATTCACTGATAATGCACCAGTACCTATCATTAATAAACTTTTAGACTCTGGTTTTGAAAGAAATGATGACGCTAAAGCTGAAGCAGCGGCAGTTCTTTTAACTGTCAAACTCTTGGCTTCCATAATTGCTCTTACACTCCCTTTTATTGCATCCAAATAAATATAAGTTCCTTGTATAGACGGCATATTAAACTGACTATTTTCAGGACTTACAGTTACTATTTTAACACCTGCATTTTTACTTGGATTCCACGCAGGCATTAATAATAAGGTTGAATCTGATTTAAGTTCTGGATTTGGAAAGTCATGATGGTGCCTCATAGGAACCAAAACCTCATTATTAGAAAACATTTTTTTTAACTCGTTTACTAATTCTAAAAACACTGTGTTTTGTTCAATAAACGTATCTGATATTTGAAGAATTTCATTCATAATACTAAAAGTATTGAATTCTTAAAAACTATATTCAATATTACCATAATAAAGAATAATATTATATAAACTATGGTTAAAATAGTATTATTAGCTATTTATAAGAGCTAGTATCTTTATATTATAAATTATTTTTTATGATATATATTAGAAATACAATTGTATTCCTTTTTTTAGCCTTTATTAGTTTAGGTTGTAAAGCTTCAAAAGATGACATTAAAGTTCAAAAATTTAAAAATCAATTACAAACTTTATTTCCTAAAGCAAAAATTGACTCAATAGCTAGTAAAGATCATTTTACAGCATCATATAGAGTTATTATAGACCAAAACTTAAACCCTAAAAATCCTTCAGAAGGAACTTTTAAACATTATATATATATTTCTCATAGTGATTATGAAAAGCCAACTATTTTAATTACTGACGGTTATTCGTCCAACAATAGAACTAGTGAAATAAGTAAAATATTTAAAGGAAACCAAGTAATTGTAGAATATCGCATGTATGGTAAATCTAGACCAGAGCCACTTCCTTGGAAATACCTAACAAATGATAACGCTATTGAAGATTATCATAATCTTGTAACTAAACTTAAAACATTATATAAAGGTAAATGGATTTCATCAGGAATTAGTAAAGGAGGAGAAACTACATTAATCTACAAATCAAAATATCCAAATGATGTCGATGTTGCTGTTCCTTATGTTGCTCCCATGATTATTGGGACGGAGGATCAACGACCTAACAACTTAATTAACTCCATTGGAAGTTTGAACTGTAGAAACAAAATTAAAAAACTCCAAAGAAAAATTTTAAACAATAGAATAGAAGCGCTTAATGCTTTCAAAGAAATCGCTTCTAAGAACAATTTAAAATTTAACGAAATTTCACACGAAGAAGCTTTAGAGTATGCCGTTTTAGAATTACCTTTTTCTTTCTGGCAATGGAGAGGTGGGAACTGTGAAGAAATTCCTTCTGTTGATGCTCCTATCAAAAATTTAGTAAACTACATACATAAAGTAGTTGGTATTGGCTTTTATTCAGACAAAGGCTACAAAAAATATCTTCCATCTTTTTATCAGCATATGAAAGAATTAGGATACTATAGATTCGATCTAACTCCTGTAAAAGGTTTATTAAAAATTGTTTCATCCCCTTCTAACAAAAGATTTGCGCCTAAGGGTGTAGATTTAACCTACAATTCTAGTTACATTAAAAAAGTTAGAGATTATATTGAAAATAAAGGAAATCATATTTTATATATTTATGGTGCATACGACCCGTGGGGCGCATGTGCTCCAACTCCTAAACCAAAAGTTGATGCTCTTAAAATGGTTCTAGAAAACTCAGATCACAGCACTAGAATTAAACATTTTTCTAAAAAAATCAAGATAAAATATATGCTAAACTTAAAAGTTGGCTAGGTGAAAAAACACAGATTTATAAATTATATACGAATTAAAAAATATACAAAATGATTGGAATTGGGGATTCAACCATAGCTGAAGAATTAGCAAAAATAAAACCTAATATTAATGATATTCAACCTATACAAAAGAAAGAATTTCAGGAACGCATAGAAAAAGCTTCAGGTTTATTAAAAAAACAGAATGTTCAAGCCATGTATTTACATGCTGGTACAAACCTATATTATTTTACAGGTACTAGATGGAACTCTAGTGAACGTATGGTAGGTGCAATTTTATTTTCTGATGGAGAGATAGAGTATATAGCTCCAAAATTTGAAAAGGGAACTATCCTAGACTTTATGCTTATTGAAGGAAAAGTTCAATGTTGGGAGGAGCATGAAAGCCCTTATGAATTATTTATATCATTACTGAAACATAGAAATATTAACACAGGTACAATTTTTATGGACGAAACTACTCCTTTTTTTGTCTCTAATGGTATTTCTAAACTTACTAAAAGTTACAATTTTGAAGACGCCAAACCTGTTACTTCCTTGTGCAGAATGGTAAAATCTAAAGCAGAAATAGCTATTATTCAACGTGCAATGGATATAACTTTAGAAGTTCAAAAGGCTACTGCAAGAATTTTGCATGAAGGGATTAGCGCAAAAGAAGTTACAGAATTTATAAACGAAGCACACAAGCGATATGGTATAGCCTCTGGATCTTACTTTTGTATTGTGCTTTTTGGTGAAGATTCTTCTTTTCCTCATGGTGTAAAAAAACCAAAAGATTTAGAAAAAAATGAAATTGTTTTAGTTGATACAGGTTGCCAACTACATGATTACATTTCAGACATTACAAGAACTTACGTTTTTGGTAATCCAACCAATAAACAACGTAAAATTTGGAACATTGAAAAAGCAACTCAACTTGCTGCGTATAATGCTGCCCAAATAGGTAATTCTTGTGCTTCTATTGACAAAGCTTCTAGAATTATTTTAGAAAATCATAAACTAGGTCCAAATTACAAGTTACCAGGACTTCCTCATAGAACTGGACATGGAATTGGTTTAGACATTCACGAATGGCCTTATATCGTTAAAAATGACTCAACCATTTTACAGCCTGGAATGTGTTTTAGCAACGAACCTATGATATGCTTACCAAAAGAATTTGGAATTCGTCATGAAGATCATATTTATATGACTGAAAATGGTCCTGAGTGGTTTACTGAACCAATGCTTTCAATAGATAATCCTTTTGGAGTATAAATTTCTTTAATAAAAAAGGCTACCAAAAAGGTAGCCTTTTATTAGTTTTAACAAGCATATATGCCTTAAACCTATATAAAATTTTATTTCGTTAAAAACTCATACTTATGTTTACTGTAAAACCTGTACTTTCAGGAACATTTCTACAAACTCCGCCTACACAAACTAAACCTCCTCGTTGCCTTCCATAATTTAAAGCAAACCTATGTGACTTGAATGTATAGCTACCTCCTAAATTATAATAATGTATTTTTTTAGATGCATCTAAAGTTCCATAATTATATATATCACTTACATAAAAAGCTAGATTCGAAGAAGTATTAAACTCTACAGTACCTCCCATCCAATTTTTTCTGTCATCCTTAGTCCATAAATGTTGAGCTTCAAAACGAATAGATTTCCCGTTTCCTATTTTAAATGTTGATTCACCAACTAAAATGTCTGCTTGTACCTCTCCAGCTTGTTCTTCTATAAAGCGCTTATTATAAAATTGATTTACATAATAAAATATGCTGCTCCATTTTTTTGACCATTTTTTACGAACTTCTAAGCTTACCTCTGAAAAATATTTTTCTCCAAAACCTAAAAGAGAAGTATCATAATCAAAATTATTAAAATCTACATCACCTTTTAATCCAGCCCAATAAGAAGCATTCAATGCTATTTTTGTCCCATATTTACCGCCTAAAAAAGTTTTCTTTTTAATCTTATAGTATAGATCCATTTGACCACCTATTTCTCCTAATTTAACTAAAGTAGGGTCTATAAAAGAAATTTGAGGTTGCGCTTGATATACGTATATGTTTGTTAATAAATAATCATGTTGCTTAGTAAGTCCAGGAATATAATTTATTATGTTTTGATTAAAATTTTCTTGAACAGCATCTCTTTCTGAATAAAAATTAGCATTTTCCATCCTTCTTAGAGTAACATCAATCCCTAAACCTTTTTTAGCATATCCGAAATTTAGTAAAAAAGAATTTCCTTTTTTAGCGTTTCTTACATTTCCAAAAACATAAATGGCATCTTTTCCTTTCGTTACATATTCAACGTTAGAGTAAAAATTACCTGAAGAAAAATCTAACCTTCCAGAAAAACTATTAGTTAGTGAACTAAATTTCGGTGTCAAAATTTCATTTTTTTGATTTCTACCTAAGTAACTTACACCAAAAACCAAATTAGAATTATCAAAACTTAACAACTGAGATAAATCTATATTAGAATCAAAACCAAAAACTGTTCCATCAGAATATGTAAAACCAGCTCTCTGCTGACCAAAAACAGCTGTTACATCAATATAATCTGTTGGAAAATATTTTACACGAGCTCCCCTTAAGGCATTATTAATACCTAATTGTCTATTCTCCCAAGTTCTAAAAATTAATCCACTTCCAAACTGTTCATAAAAATGCCCAACTGTAAGGTTTATTTTATCTGACTTATAACCAGCATAATAAAGCCCTAAATTTGTTTTTTCAAAACCTGGATAATAATTTAATAAAGCCATAGGCAAATAACTTTCTACTTGCAATCCTGCATAAAAGTTTTTATACCCATATTCTACAGTTAAATAATTATTTGATCTAAATCTGTTTGGAGCAATAAAATCTCCTGTTTTTGAATCATCTAAATAATATTGCGAATTAGACTCAAACCCTATTGATAAATAATCGTTTTCTTGAGCATTTAATAAAAAACTAAAAAAAACAAAAAAAAGTGTTAGTAGGTTGTTTTTCATGATCTTAATCTACATTCTTTTTAATTATTTCATAAAGTTCATCTTCAAAGCCAGGTGAATATCCCGAATGTCTGTAAATAATTTTACTATTCTTTACAACTAATAACTCAGGTACAGTCGTTATGTTTAAAGCTCTTTGTAACTCCTGGTTTTTGTCTAAAAGAATTTTATATTCCCATGCTTTTCCATTTGCTAAAGCTTTTACTCTTTTTTGAGATCTGGAATCATCTGTAGAAATAGCAATTAACTCTACATTTGTTTCCTCTTGCCAGTCTTCATAAACATCATTAATTGCATCTAACTCATTTAAACAAGGTACGCACCAAGTAGCCCAAAAACTAAGAATAGTTATTTTGTCTTTCGAAATTTCATCAGAAATATTAACAGAAGTACCTTTTAAATTATGGAGCTTCTTGTTTGGAATTGTTTTTTGTGAATAGCCTACTATAGTAATAAATAATAAGCAGAATAAAAGATTGTTTTTCATTTTAAAGTTTTTCATTTTAATATTGTTCTTATCTATAGTATGTAACAAAAACAAAGTTGCTTTCCCTACAAATATTTTCATTTTAGATTAAGAAGATGTGAAAGTATGTTAATTATTTTATTTTTATTTAGATTTTAACTTAAAAAAATAATGTTTATAAAAAAAAATAACAAAAAAGATGTAGGGTAAATTATTTTTTTGTTGTTTTATAACCAACAAACCGTGAATTATATAAATTATGAAAACAACAAGATTATTATTAAACACAATTGCTTATGCTTTGACCTTTACTCTTTTCATGGCATGCTCTGCTTCTGATGGAGACCCAGGAAGCCAAGAAACTATAAAGAGTGTTGAAATAAAAAAAGAAAAGGGTGGTAATTTTATTATTGCTGGAGAAATTGTAACATTTAGTGTTATTGCTAACGGAGGTATAAACGTAACTACAGGTGCTACTATTTACGTTAATGGTGATAAAATAGATGGCAACTCGTTTAAGCCAACAACTGCAAAAGCATATGAAATAAAAGCTGTTTACAAAGATGTAACAAGTAAAAATAATCTTAACTTAACCTGTGAAAACAAAGGTGTTTCTTTTGATAAAAATGTTGTAGTTGAAGACTACACAGGAGCCTGGTGTGGTTGGTGTCCTAGAGTATCTCATGCATTAAAACTTGTAAGTGATAAAACAAGTAATATGATACCTATAGCTGCACATATTGGTGATAATATGGAAAATAAATATTCAAGACAGTTAAAAGACGCTTTTGATATCAAAGGATATCCTTCTGCCTATATTGATAGAACTAAATTATGGTCTAGTCCTGAACCTCAAAATACTGCTGAGATTTTAAACTTACTAAATGAAGATGTTATTGTAGGTATTAAAATGGAATCAACCTTAAATGGAACAGATATGAACCTTAAGGTTAGTGTTAAATTTGGAAACTCTTATTCTGAAAAAATAAAACTAACTGTTTTTGCTCTTGAAGATAATATTGTTTTAAGTCAAAAGAACTATACTAGTTACTATGGAGGTGCTTCTGACATCACTGACTTCAAACATAATTACATTTTAAGACACTCATTTACAGATGTATTAGGAGATGATATTGACTCTAAAGAAACTGTAAAAGACAACATTTATACAAAGGAATTTAAAGGAAGTGTACCTAGTTCAATTGTAGATTCTAGTAAGATGAGTTTTGTTGCCATCGTTTCTAATGGAGACACTAAAGCTGCTATAAACTCAAGAAGTGCTAAAGTAAGCACCTCTAATAATTTTGAAGTAAAATAATTAGTATATAAAACTATATACTAAAAAGTGACTGTCTTAAAAAGGCAGTCACTTTTTTTTGTTATATCAACATAAAACTGAATTTATTAAATACCACTCCATATAAACCTTTCTTTGGTTTTATAATTAGCACCTACTTTTTGGTAAAACCGAATTGCTTCTGAGTTAAACGTAGGAGTTTGCCATTGTATAGTGGTACAATTTTCAGATTTTGCATGCATCTTTATCTTGTTCATCATTTTAACTCCTATGCCTTTCCCTCTTACTTTTTCCATTAAATACAAACAATCTAAATACATATAAAATTTTGCATCCCAAGTAGAAAATTGTTTCATAAATGTAGAGTATCCAACTATTTTATTATCATGTTCTACTACCAAACAGCTAACAGTTAAAGGTTCTTTAAAAAAACATTTTAAGAACAATTTTTCTTTACCGTTACTATTAAAATCTGATTTTTCATAAATAGCATGTAACCTACACAGTTCCAATAATTCTTTTATATCTTTTTCTTGAACAAAGCGTATATTCATTTTTTTAGTTTTTAACAAGCACACTCAAATTCAAAACCTTTTGTTGGCTTGGTTCCACTTGTTGCGTATCCATCAAATTTCCACCACTCAATTCCTCCAATAAGCTCTTTTACTTTAAATCCTAATTTAGTCATTTTTAAAGCTCCTTTTGTAGATGCATTACATCCAATTCCATCACAATAACAAACATAAGTTTTAGTTTTATCTAAGTTTTTAGTGCTTTCTTTTGTCATTTCTCTATGCGGAATATTAATAGCTGTAGGAATATGCTCTTTATCAAATCCAAACTTTTGTCTTGTATCTAAAGCTATATAATTTACGTTTTTTTCAAAAGCTTCATACAAATCTGAAGAATCCAATTCGTAATTTAATTTGTTTTCGTAAAATTTAATTTGTTTTTTCATAAGTTTCATTTAGTATTGGTTTTATAAAATTTTCTAAAACTGATAATACGTTTTGTTTTATTTGTAAAATTCATCCTTCTTGTACACGCTTAAATCACTTTACAACATAATCTAAAAAAAGTAATCATCACTTTCTTTTACATCTTCAAATATATACTCACAATTGTTTTCATTTATGCTATTTAAATGAGCTTTATGCATCTATAATTGATTTTTTCTCAACTAAACTATATTCATATTATTGTAACTTTGATGTTATGGAAATAAAGTATTTTAGATTGATAAAAACCATAGCTGAAGAGGGTAGCATTGCTAATTCAACTGAAAAATTATTTTTAACACAATCTGCCTTAAGTCATCAACTAAAGGATTTAGAAGAACAACTAGGATTTAAGGTATTTCATCGTACTAGAAATAAATGGTCATTAACTGAAGAAGGTATTGAACTTTACAATTTAGGAGATTCAATTTTAAAAAGCATAGACTCTAGTTTCAAAAATATTGAAAACATAAGGACTGGTTCTATAGGTACTATTAAAGTAAGTACTGAATGTTATTCATTTTATCAATTTTTACCACTTTTTATACAAAAAATGGGAATTTTATATCCTGATATTAGTGTAGATTTAATTCTTGAAGCTACACATCAACCTATTTCAAAATTACTATCTAACGAAATTGATATTGCCATAGTTACGTCTAAACCGAAAAATGATTTGCTTATGAATATTGAAATTTATGAAGATGAAATTTTTGCAATAATGCATAAAGAAAATGAACTAAGTAAATTAGACTATCTTACTGTATCTGATTTTTCAAATGTACATTTAATAATACATTCTTATCCTTTAGAAACTGTATCAATTTATGAAAAACTATTAAAAATCAATAAGATAATTCCTTCTAAAGTTTCTGCTATTCCACTTACAGAAGTAGCTTTAAAAATGATTGAAGCAAACTTTGGAATAATGTGTATTCCTAAATGGGCTTTAAAATCATTTAAAATATCAAATGATATTATTTTAAAAAAAATAGGAATAAAAGGATTAAAAAGAAATCATTTTTTAGTAATTAGAAAAGCTGATACCTCAAAAAAATATATACAAGATTTTATATCAAATTTTATTGATGAGTTTCAATAGTCTAAAATAAACTAGAGAAAATCCACCCAATATCTAGTTACTATATTTTCTTAATTGATAAACTGAAAACAGTCCAATAACAAGCTCAGCAATAACTCCAAAAACATATCCTTTTGTTGGTATACCATCAATTACTAGACTTAACATTCTTCCTGAAGCAAGAGTTAACATAAATAAAATATTTAATTGCGTCGCACTTTTCCAATATTTCTCTTTAATAATTCCTAATAACCATATACAAGAAACTCCAATATATAAACACATAATCGCTTTAAGTAAATTAGACAGATCTATCGAAGTTACTTCAATATTTAAATTGGTAGATAAGATTGATGGTGTTCCATAAATAATTGCGGTTGGAACTACGATTAATAAGGAAATAATAAGATGAAGATTTTTTAAAAGTAGAATTGTTTTATAATCCATATAAATAGTATATTTTTTTTAATCAGTGCATAGCTCTTTATCTATAATACTTTCCATAATCACATATTCAATGCCTCCTTTAAAAAATTTTTTCTTTGTAGCTATTAAATCAAATTTTGTATAAAATTTTTCTTTTTCTACTCGAGCGTTACACCAAATACGTTTAGCCCCTTCTCTTTTAATTGTGTTTATACTATTTTTCAATAAAATTGTTCCATACCCTAGCCCTTGATATTCAATTAATGTTGCAAATTTTCTGAATTGAACTTCACCATTCTCTTCAAACAAAGATATTATTGACGTAATTTTATTATTTGCAAATAAACCAAAATGTCTTGCATTTAAATCTCCTTCCAATTTAACGTACGCTATTGGTTTATTAGGCCACATAACTTTATGCCGAATAGCTAATACATCAAAGGCACTTATTTGTTTAACTTCTGTAAATACATTAATACTCTTCATTTACAAACAATTAAACTATCTATAAGGTGGTCCAGATACCCAACCTACAATTGATTGTCGTGTTCCTTTTGTTATTGGTGTAACTCTGTGCATAATAAATGACGGAAATATCACAATGGTACCTTTTTCTCTTGGAGCAGTTACTATCTCTTTATTAACCATAAACTGTAAATCTCCACCTTCATAGTCGTTAGGGTCGGATAACTGAATAGTCATACTTAACTTCCTTGCTGAAATTTCACCAGCTCCAAAATCTAAATGCCAATCAAAGAAGTCTCCTTTTGAATACCGAGTAAGCTGCAACTCTTGATGAAATCCAAGTAAATCAAACCAATATCTTTCATTATTAGTATTGATTGCTAATGAAGCTAGCTTATTATATATCCAATCATTTTCAGGAATATTATCAATAAACATAACTGAACTTTTCCGCAAATCGTCATTATATTTTTCATCACCACTTATTGTTGCCTTAATTGTTAACTTATCATTCCAAAAGCTAATTATTTTTTCAATTTCGTGAGGTAAAAACAATCATTGATAATAAACAAATTCGGCAAAATTATGTTTTAGAGGTAAACCAAAAGAGTAATTAATTGACATATCGTAAAAATATTATATAATCTTAATTTCAAATGAATATACAAGATAATATTAATTTTTAGAACTAATATTTTTAAGAAAGCAGTGATTCATAATGAAAAAATCATGCTAGCATTTAATCATCATTGCTGATCATTATTTAAAATAATGAAGTAATAATTTCCTTAATAGTAATCCCTTCAGCTTCAGCCTTATAATTTTTAACCATTCTATGAGAAAGTATTGGCACAGCAATTGCCTGAACATCTTCTATATCGGGTGAATATTTCCCTGAAACAGCGGCATAAGCTTTAGCCGCTAAAATTAGATTTTGAGATGCACGAGGTCCAGCTCCCCAATCAATATATTTTTTCACAAAATCAGTTGCTTTTTCAGATTTGGGCCTTGTTTTACCTACTAATCCAACAGCATACTCAATAACATTATCAGCTACAGGTATTTTTCGAATTAATTTTTGAACTTCAATTATTTCAGTGGCAGAAAAAATAGAGTTTACAGACTGATTAATTATGGATGTTGTACTTTTTACAACCTCTACTTCTTCCTCAAAACTTGGATATTCTAAATTAATAGAGAACATAAATCGATCTAACTGAGCCTCTGGTAAAGGATACGTACCTTCTTGTTCTATTGGATTTTGTGTAGCCAATACAAAAAAAGGCAAGTCTAACTTGTAGTGTTGCCCAGCTACTGTAACAGAACGCTCTTGCATTGCTTCTAATAAAGCTGCTTGAGTTTTAGGAGGGGTTCTATTTATCTCGTCCGCTAAAATTATATTTGAAAAAATAGGCCCTTTTATGAATTTAAATTGACGATTCTCATCCAAAATTTCACTACCTAAAATATCAGAAGGCATTAAATCTGGTGTAAACTGAATTCTTTTAAAGTTAAGTCCTAAAACATCTGAAATAGTATTTACTAATAAGGTTTTCGCTAATCCAGGAACTCCTATTAACAAAGAATGACCTCCACAAAAAACAGATAAAAGTGTAAAATTAACAGCTTCCTGCTGCCCTATTATAACTTTACCTATTTCTTGTTGTAATTGTGTGTATTTTTTAACTAAATTATTTACAGCAGCTACGTCAGACATTTTACTATTGTTTTTTAAATGAGTATCCGCTCAAAAGTAAGGTTTCATCTTTAAACTATTGAGCGGATATCTAAAAATTATTTTATTATTTATTTTCTTTCTTCCAATCTTTTTTAAATGTACATTTTTTATACTCATTCCCTAATTTAATATAGGTCTCTTGTATTTTTTCTTTTGACCATTTAGTTACAGTCTCTTCTTTTTTCTTAGCTAAGGCAAACTGTTGCATTCTAACATAATCCTCAACAATATCAGCTTTATGAGTATCTGTTCTATTTTTCATAAAAATAACCTTATACATTTTCTCTCCTCCTCTGGTTTCGTCATAAAATACATCAGACAATTCACCCTGCTTTAATTCACTTATTCTAGCAAATAGATCTGGTGGCATTCTTGTTAGTTCAAATGTTGGCTCTTGTGTATAAGGATTAATTAATAAACCTCCGCTATTTTTAGTATCTTCATCTTCCGAATACTTTTTTACAGCTTCTTCAAATGTTAATTTCCCTTCTTTTACTTCAGCTACTATTTTTTCAATCTCATCTTTGGTTTCTTTTAATTTTTCATCAGATATCTCAGGTTGTAGCAAAATATGAGACACCTCTCTACCTTTACCTTTAATCTTGTGAAGTTTAATAATATGATATCCAAAAATAGTTTCAAAAGGGTCAGATATCTGACCTTCATCTAGAGAGAAAGCTACTTCTTTAAACTCTTTAATAAATTGAGATTCTTTAGTTATTATCCCCATGTTTCCCTGATTACTACTTACACTAGGATCATCAGAATTAATAATAGCTTTTAATTTAAAACTAGAACCAGCTTCAACTTCTTCTTTTATTTTATGTAACTTCTTAACTACTCTATCATTTTCTTCCTTAGTTGCTTCTGCGTATAAAACTAACTGAGCTAAACCAACTTCAGCAGGAATTTCAGGTAATTCATTTTTTTCTTTTAACCCATTAAAATATACACGAACTTCTTCTGGGGTTACATCAATTTTTTCAGTTATTTTTTGTTGTTCTTTTTCTATAAGCGTATTTTCTTTTTCAACTTTAGACAACTCTCTTTTTAAATCTTCTATATCATTAAAACCATAGGCCTTAACTACTTTCTCTTCACTACCATATTCATTTGTAAAAAAAGCAATAGTTCGACTAACTTGACTGTCTATTTGACTTTGTGTAACAGTAATACTATCAACAACAGCATGGTGAGCCAATAATTTTTGTTGCATTAATTTTTCTAACATTTCACAATCAGTAATAGTAATTTTCCCTTCACTTCGAAGTTTTACTTCTTGTTTAAACTTATCAATGTCTGAATCTAAAACAATATTTTTACCAACCACAACAGCTACTCCATCTACTTTGTTTTGTTGAGCTTTTAATGTTAGTACAGTTAAAAATAAAGTTAGTAAAAAGCTAGTATTCTTTAAAATTTTTGTTTTGAATAGCATCATTTATCAGCGTTTTTTCAATCTCTCGTATTAATTCTAATTTTCGTTTATGTAATATAATTTGTTTTATTCTTATATTTACATGACTCAAAGGAGCTGTTTCATTTTTTTGTAAAATATTTTTTACAGCGACCAAATATACTCCTAAACTATCTTCTTTTTGTATGAATTTTGATATTTTTAACAGTTTTTCTTTTAATTCAGAACGAAATGGAGGGATTTTTCGTTTTAAATAATCAACAGATACCCAAGAAGTATCTTGTAAACGATATGATTTAAAACTCAACAAATACTTTTCTAAATCTTCTTTATCTTCTTCTTTTTCCGATTTAAAATTTTTGACAATTTTATCTTTATCTAAATGATCTTTTCCAAAAAATAAATAATCAAATTGAAGTAGTTCGTCATTCAACCTAAAATTATCTTTATTTTTTTTGTAATACGATATTACTTCGCTTTCAGAAACTATTGTATCTAGTTGTTGTTTTATTAACTTTTCTTTATACCCATTTATGTATAAACCAGATTTATAATCATTTACTAATTTCTCAATCTCTAGACTACTTATTTCAGAAATATTTTCTTCAGCCTTGTTTAAAAAAAGTTGCTGTTTTGCCCAAGAATTTATTAAGCCTTTGACAACTACTATACTATCTTGTTTAGATAAGTTTTTAGGTAGCATTTTTTTTAGATCTTTTTTATAAAGATGAGTATTATAAACAGATGCTATTAACTTTCCTTCTTTTGTTCTTTGCTTCTTCAAAGTTATTAAGTCACAAGAAGCTAAAGATAGTATGCCTAGTAGTAGTAAAAAGTTTTTCACTTTATTATTGATTATATGTTTGTTTTAATTTTTTCACTTCTCTTTTTCTTATCCTAATAACATTATTTTTCCTAAGGTTTTGTATCCAATCATCTTCTAATTTTTTCTGATAGTCACTTATTACTTCTCCTTTTACGTCTTCTAGTTCTTTTTGTTTATATTTCTCTTTAGTTTCGTCAAAAAACCGTTGTAAACCTATGGAGTCATTAGCTGACTTATTCCATATTTTTTGTTGCATTAACTCAAACAAAAGCAAACCTTCTTTATATTCTGTTAGAGTATGCCTAAATTCTGGTTCCCTGTTTATTAAATCTTCTTTAAAATAATTAAAAATTTCTTCATTTTTAAATCTTTCAAATAATAATGTAACATCCTCTTTTTTTCTATACTTAATATAATCATAAAAGGCTTTTTGTTTAATTTTTTTATCATTTATAGCAAGTACATTATCTTGAGCTAATTGCATTTTTGATAACTCATCTATTGACTTATTAGTAAAAAGTTCTAAATTTTTATCATAAACTCTTACATCATATTCTTTTTTAAGTTTATTTAAAACAGCCGTTTGAGATACCCTTAGCCTATCAGAGCTTTTAATCTTTTTTTCAATTGATACTTTCATCTCTTCAAAAGAAGCAATGGGGTAGTTTTTTACTAGTTTTACAATATGCCATCCAAATTTAGTTTTAAAAGGCTTACTTACCTCATTTATTATTTTTAATTTTAATACGTTTTTCTCAAAATCTTCAACCATTTTACCAGTACCAAACTTTGGAAGTCTACCTCCTATTTGAGCAGTACCTACATCTTCTGAATACTTCTTCGCTATTTCTTCAAAAGATTTTCCATTTTTAATTTTTTTATACAACGAATCTATTTTTGCTTTACCAACAATAGACCTATCTCGAGCCAAAATATGAGCTACCTCAAACTCACCTTTTGATTTTCTTTTCCCAGTTACCTTTAAAATATGATACCCAAACCTAGTTTTAAATGGATTTGACACTCCATTTAAATTAGTTTTATAAGCGTTATCTTCAAAAGGATACACCATTTTAAACGCTGAAAAGTACCCTAAATTCCCTCCATTAAATTCTGCAGAAGGATCTTCAGAAACTTCTCTTGCAACCTTAGCAAATGATTCTCCTGAAACCACTCTATTTCTTATCTCAATAATTTTATTGTAAGCTTTTAATGTATCACTACTTCTAGCTCTTTTAGGCAGCCTAACTAGTATATGGCTTGCTTTAACCTCGTTTTTAACTCGAAAATAAGCTTCTTTTACCAATCTATTAATTGACTCTTGATCTTGTAAATAAGGCGCAATTAATTGCTTTTTATATCCTTCTAACTCTCTTTTGTATGCGCTTACAGTATCTAAACCCAAAGCGTAAGCCTCATTTACCTTCAATTTATAGTTTATATATAAATCGAGATATTTATCAATATCTTTAGAATCTTCATCAACAACCAATCCTAAGTTTTTTTCATAAACTCTTTTAAACTCTGAAACAGATACGGTCTTTTTATTAACACTAAACAATTCTTTATTATTTTGCCCAACAATAGCTAAACAGCAAAATAAAATAGTAATACATAAAACTTGTTTTTTCATAAATTGTTATTTTATAAAGAAATAATCCCTTTAATTAATTCTGCTTTTTTATAATACGAAATCACTTCCTCTGAACTTTTAACTGTCAAATGTATTGAAACGCTAACATATTTTCCTGTTCTAGATTTTTTAGTATTGATTACAGCACCTCCATCATTAAATAAACTTTGCACCTCTTCTACCTGTTTACCGTCTGTTGGAACGATAAATTTATATAAATATTTTGTTGGAAAACTAGTTGTATCCTCTAATTGTGATTTTAATTTACTATAAAACGCTTCTCTATCTGCCATAATTATTTCATTTATCATATTTTTTTATCAGAAAATTTATTCAAACTGATAAAGCACAAAATTACACTATTTATTAAATTTATAAATTGAAACTTTTATTTTTGCACGATGCAACAAAAAATAGTTCTAATTGGTGGCCCTGGTACTGGGAAGTCATCTGTTTTAAAAGAGTTTATTAAAAGAGGATATGAATGTATGCCTGAAATATCTAGAGAAGTTACCTTAAACGCTCAGAAAAAAGGCATTGACCAACTCTTTCTTGATCAACCTTTACTTTTTAGCCAGATGCTGCTTGAGGGAAGAGAGAAACAATATATAGATGCGACTCAATCTGAAAGTGAAATTATTTTTTTTGATAGAGGAGTTCCTGATGTTCATGCTTATATGAATTATTTAGGAACTGATTACCCTAAAACATATATAGAAAAGAGTAATCAGTGTACATACGACAAAGTTTTTATGCTTGCTCCCTGGAAAGAAATTTATAAATCTGATAATGAGCGTTATGAAACTTTTGACCAAGCTGTTAAAATAGATCGTTACTTGAGAGAAACGTATATAGAAGTTGGGTATACAATAATTGATGTTCCTTTTGGCACTGTTAAAGAACGATGTGATTTTATTTTACACTCGTTGACAAACAATGTCTAATAAAGCCATACATATACTTGAAAAATATTGGGGGTATACTTCATTTAGGTATCCACAGCAAGAGATTATAAACTCTGTTTTAGATTACGAAGACACAATTGCTTTATTACCTACAGGAGGAGGTAAATCTATTTGCTTTCAAATTCCTGCACTTATAAATGAAGGTGTTTGCATTGTGGTTTCTCCATTACTTGCTCTTATTCAAGATCAAATTGAAAGTTTAACAAAAAGAGGAATTAAGGCTATCACGATCCCTTCAGGTAGTTCCGAAGACGATATCATCACATTATTTGATAATATTCGTTTTGGGAAGTATAAATTCTTGTACGTATCTCCTGAACGATTACAATCAAAATTTATTCAAAACAAAATCAAGCAATTAACCGTTAATTTAATTGCTATTGACGAGGCGCATTGTATTTCTGAATGGGGGCATGATTTTCGCCCTTCCTATGTCAATATTTCAATTTTAAGAGAAATACACCCCAAAGCAACCATTATAGCTTTAACAGCATCTGCTACTAATAAAGTTATAGCTGATATTGATTCTTACCTTAAATTAAAATCCAGTAATCTTTTTAAAAAATCTTTTAATAGACAAAATTTAGCATATCAAGTTTTTAATACTGAAGATAAATTATTTAAAATCAACCAAATTTTCAATAAAATAAAAGCACCTGCTATTGTATATGTTTCTTCTAGAAATAAAACTAAAGAAATTAGTGCTTATTTAAATGCTAACGGATTTAAAAGTAGTTTTTATCACGGAGGTCTTTCTTTACTTGAGAAACAAATCTCTTTTGAAAACTGGATATCAGAATCGACTCCTATTATGGTAGCTACAAATGCTTTTGGAATGGGAATAGACAAGCCTAATGTACGTGTTGTTATTCATATAAACTTACCTTTATCATTAGAAAACTATATTCAAGAAGCTGGTAGAGCTGGACGTGATGGTAAAAAAGCGTTCTCAGTAGTACTAACTAATAAAAGTGATGTTAATTCTCTAAAAGAATTTCAACAAAAACAATATCCAACAGTAAACGAAATTAAAGTTATTCATAAAAAGTTATACCAACACTTTCAAATATCAAGAGGAGAACTTATTGAATCTTCTTTCGACTTTGATTTCTTAGCTTTCTCTAATAAATATAATTTTATTCCTAACAAAGTATCAAATGCACTTCAGCTTTTAAATAACAATGGAGTTATATCACTTAACTCAAACTTTAAGCAAAAATCAACTATTCAGTTTGTTGCTACTAGTAAACAAATTATTAATTATTCAAAACATAGTATAACCACTAAAAAATTCATTCAAGCTTTATTAAGAATTTATGGAGGTGTATTTGAGCAACCTGTTAAGATAAATGAATTTTATATTGCAAAAAAAGCAGGAATTACCTCTACAAAAGTTGTAAGCCTTTTAGATGATTTAGTAGAAAAAGAGTATTTAGAGTATAAAAAAGCAACCAAAAACACTGAATTATTCTTTTTACTTCCTAGAGAAGATGATTACATTATTAATCGTATTTCAAAAAATATAAAATCTTATTTTAAACAAAAAAAACAAAAAGTTAATGACATTGCTTCGTTTGTTGAAAACAATAAACTTTGCAGAAACATTCAGCTATTACATTATTTTGATGAAAAAACTTCTGAAAAATGTGGGATTTGTGACGTTTGTTTGAAAAATAAAAAAGTAATTAAAAATATTACTGAGATAATAATTACTACAATAAAAAAGCATAAAGAGTTATCTTCTAAAGATATCTGTGCCTTAGTAAAAGAAAAAGAAGAAGACATTTTAATACATTTGCGAAAATTACTCGCCAATGAAATAATTGGTATTACAAACTACAATAAATACTTTATAAAATAATGAGAGATTTACGTATTGTTTTTATGGGAACTCCTGATTTTGCTGTAACCATATTAGAGCATTTAGTTACAAATAATTATACTATCGCTGGAGTTATAACCGCAGTTGACAAACCTGCAGGACGAGGAAGAAAATTAAATCAATCAGCCGTAAAAAAATATGCGTTATCTAAAAACTTACCGATTCTTCAGCCTAAAAATTTAAAAAGTGAAGAGTTTCAGACAGCTCTACAAAATTTAAATGCTAATTTACAAATTGTAGTCGCTTTTAGAATGTTACCAAAATCTGTTTGGGCAATGCCTAAATATGGTACATTTAACTTACACGCGTCATTATTACCAGAATATAGAGGGGCTGCTCCTATTAATTGGGCTATAATGAATGGCGAATCTAAAACTGGAGTTACAACTTTCTTTATTGACGATAAAATAGACACTGGTGAAATTATACTTCAACGAGAAACATTCATTCAAGACGAAGAAATTGTTGGTGAACTTCATGATAGACTCATGTATTTAGGTGCTGAATTAGTTAAAGAAACTGTTGATTTAATAGCCAATGGTAATGTTAAAACTACCAAACAACCTGAACTAGAGGATAAATCAGCTTATAAATTATTTCCTCATAATTGTAAAATAGACTGGTCTAAATCATTAAATGAAATATACAACCACATAAGAGGACTAAATCCCTACCCAGCTGCATGGACTAAAATTCATAATAATGAAGAGGAAATTTCAGCTAAAATTTACAAAGTTTCTAAAGAGTTTTTGTCTCATGATTATAAAAACGGGAAAATTATCACTACAAAATCATCATTAAAAATTGCCGTTAAAGATGGTTTTTTAATCGTTGATCAAATCAAACTATCAGGAAAAAAACTAATGGACTCTAAAAGTTTATTAAACGGTTATCAGTTTTCTAATGAAGCAATAGCTCTGTAGCCCTTTACTTATAAGGTAATTATAGTTTTCAACAAATAAACAAGCAGGGTTATTAACAATTAGAGCCTTTTTATTAACAAAACATCTTTTTTTTTGCATCAAATGTTGCACAATACCCCATTCCGTCTATATTTGTTGAGCTTATTAAGCAAAAAACATTAATTAATTTTTAAAATCCATTTAAATTATGAACAAATCAGATTTAATCGATGCTATGGCTGCTGACGCAGGAATTTCAAAAGCTGCTGCTAAAGCTGCATTAGATTCTTTAACTTCTAACGTAACTAAATCTTTGAAATCAGGAAACAAAGTTGCTTTAGTTGGATGGGGAACTTGGTCTGTATCTGAAAGAGCTGCTAGAACAGGAAGAAACCCTCAAACTGGTAAAGAAATTCAAATTGCTGCTAAAAACGTTGTTAAGTTTAAAGCAGGAGCTGGTTTAAGCGACTCAGTGAACTAAGATTTTTAAAAAAAATCATATCTATATAACGGCATTTAGTTCTCTAAATGCTGTTTTTATTTATAATGTGTAACGTTTTAAAAAAATAACTGTCTTTTATACATAAACATTAAAACAACACTTATGAAAAATATATTTACTATCATAACCGTTATATTTTTTTCAACAATCACTTTTAGTCAAAAAACAATCAGTGCTTCAGATATAATGAGAGATATAAAAGACGGTAACGTCATTGAATATTCTAACACTATTATTGAAGGAGTTCTAGACTTTACTTTTATGGATAAAGCTTTACCTAAGCTACCAAAAAGACGTCGTTGGTGGAATAACGGAGGTTCAAACACTATAGAAAAACAAATTATCAATAAAATAATTTTTAAAAACTGCACATTTAAAGATGATGTACTAGCTTACATCCCTCATGAAGATAGCGGTTATACTTTTATAGCTAACTTTGAAAGTGTCGCAATTTTTAAGAACTGTGTTTTTGAGCAAAAGGCAATGTTTAAATATTCAGATTTTGAAAGAGATGCTGACTTTTCTGGTTCTAAATTTAATAGCGACACCACTTTTAAATATGCTAAATTTAATAGACATATTTCTTTTAAAAATACTTTTTTCGAGGAATCTGCAACTTTTAAATATTCTGATTTCAATCAATTCGTAAGTTTTGAAAACTCCGTTTTTAATGAATCTGCTACATTTAAATATACAGAGTTTAATGATGGTGTTTCTTTTAATAATGTAATATTTAAGGAAGATTTAAACCTTAAGTACACTAAGGTTTCAGGAGAGTTTGATATAACCAATATGGAAGTTGCTTATGATATTGATTCTAAATACACTGATATAAATGGAAAAAGTTTTGGTAAGTATTTGTTAAAAAGCAAACGATAAACTTTATAAAAAAAGCCGTTGTAAATATACAACGGCCTTTTTTATTCCTCATACGAGGAATTCTTTTTAGCTTTTTTGCTTCCTTCGTATAATTCATACTTTACAAAACGACAATCTAAATCAGCATTTTTAAGTGGTATTCTTTTTGAGGTTCTTAAACCCACATGCTTTAAAGCTTGTATATCAGAAGTAATTAACCAAGCTGTAGAATTTCCATAATTATGTTTTAATGTATCTCCTATCTTTCCATAAAACTCTTCTACATCAATATTTAATCGTTCTCCATAAGGAGGATTGAACAAAATAGTAGTTTTACCAAACACTTCTTTTTTAGAATTAAAGAAATTCACATGATGAACACCTATAAACTCATCTAAATTAGCGTTAATTATATTTTGTTCAGCTTTTCTTACTGCTGAAGGAGCCTTATCAAAGCCCATAATTTTGAAATGAGAACTTCTTATTTTCTTTAATAGAGAATCTTGAATTACAAAATATAAATCCTCATCATAATCCTTCCAATTCTCAAAAGCAAAGTGCTTACGATTAATATTTGCAGGTATTTGATTAGCAATCATTGCTGCTTCAATCAAAATAGTTCCAGAACCGCACATAGGGTCAATAAAGTTTTCTTCCCCTTTATATCCAGATAATAATACTAAACCAGCTGCTAAAACTTCATTTATTGGAGCAATATTAGTAGCACTTCTATACCCTCTTTTATGTAAAGAATCACCAGAAGAATCTAAAGAAATGGTTAACCATTCTTTATGAATATGAATATGAATCTTTACATCTGGATATTTTAAATCAACATTAGGACGCTTTTTGTATTTATGCACAAAATAATCAGCAATGGCATCTTTAGACTTTAAACTAATATAATGTGAATTAGTCGTGAAATTTCTAGAATTTACAACTGCTCCAATAGAAAAGGTTCCTTCTACATCTAAAAATCGTTCCCATTTTATACGTTGAATAGCCTCATATAGATCTTCTTCATCAAAAATTTTACTCCTTTTTATAGGTTTTAAAATCCTAATAGCTGTTCGTAAAGCAATATTTGCCTTATACATAAACCCTTTATCTCCTCTAAAAGTTACATTTCTTATTCCTTCTTTAACCTCTTGAGCACCTAGTTTACGTAGTTCATCTGCTAAAACACCTTCTAAACCTGCCATTGTTATGGCTGTCATTTTAAAATCTTTCTCCATGTATACCTATAAAATTACGTTACAAAAGTACTGCTATTTTATCTACTTATGAATTTTTATTCTTTCATCTTATAAAACGTAAGATTTCATTATTTTTGCTGACTCTATAATTATGGATACAAAAAAAGATTGGTTTAGTTCGTGGTTTGATACACCTTACTATCATGTGTTATATAAACATAGAAATGATACTGATGCACATTTTTTTATGCGCAATATTACTTCTTTCTTAACACTAAAACAAAACAGCTTTATTGCTGACGTTCCTTGTGGCAAAGGAAGACACTCTGTTTTTCTCAACTCCTTAGGCTACAAGGTTATAGGAGGTGACTTAAGCAGCAATAGTATTCAACATGCTAAAAAATTTGAAAATGACTCTTTAGAGTTCGAAGTATGGGACATGCGTAAACCCATTGAAAATAAATACGACGCTATTTTTAACTTGTTTACAAGTTTTGGTTATTTTGAAGATGATAATGATGACATCTTAATTTTAGAAAATTTTAAAAACGGATTAAAAAAAGATGGTGTTTTAGTTCTCGATTTTTTAAATGTTGAAAAAGTAAAAGCTAATTTAATTCCAGAAGAAACAAAAACTATTGATGGAATTAAATTTATTATTAAAAAAGAGATAAAAAATGGTTTTATATTAAAACATATTTCATTTTTTGCCAACGATAAAAAACATAACTATACCGAGCAAGTTAAATTTTTAACTTTAGAAAAGATGGAAGCTTATTTTGAAAGTGCTGGATTAAAAATTAAACATATTTTTGGTGATTATTCTCTACAAAATTTTAACAAAAAAACCTCTGACAGATTAATACTGATTGCTAAATGAGTTATATATTATTAATACTATCTGTTTTATTAGGCTCTTTAATTGTTTTATTTATAAAACCTAGCAATACCTTTGTAAGGTTATTGCTTGCCTTTAGTGGTGCTTATTTATTATCTGTTACTGTATTACACTTACTTCCAGAGGTATATACTGAAAATACTAATATTAAATTAATTGGTATTCTTATCTTGGGAGGAATTCTAATACAATCTGTATTAGAATCATTTTCCAAAGGTGCGGAACATGGACATGTACATGTTCGTTCAGATAAAGATAAGTTTCCTTGGCTATTATTTATTAGTTTATGTATTCATGCGTTTTCAGAAGGTCTACCAATACACGAACATGAAGGTCATCAACACAATCTTTTGTGGGCTATTTTTATTCATAAAATACCAATTGCAGTTATTTTAACTACGTTTTTAATAAAAACTAAATACACAAAAAAAATGATGGTTCTATTTTTAGGATTATTTGCTTTGATGAGTCCGTTAGGTGTTTTTATTTCTGAAAAAATTACTTTTTTCACAAAATATCACTCAGAAATTACTGCTTTTACTATTGGTATATTTTTACATATTTCTACTATTATTTTATTTGAAGGCTCAGAAAACCACAAATTTAACTTTCAAAAGTTCACTGCCATATTACTAGGAATTTTACTTACTATTATTACTGTATAAGAGTACTCATACAGTAATAATAGTAAGTAAATAATGGTTTCCAATCATAAAAAAAATAGAAGGTTGAGAATTTGAGTATTGAAACTAGCATTCAACAATTCAATAGCTACTTTAAAACTGACCGTCCAAAAAACTTTACTTATCATAAGTCTTCTCAGGAAAAATACCTAATTGTAGGTATTTTGATTAACAAATAGTTATACTACATTTGATAAACACAATAAAATAAGAAGATTCAGTTTAACTATTATTTTCTATCATCTTAATTAGTGAACTTTTTGTTAAGGGAAATCCAACGAATACAATTTAATCATACATAAAGTATTGTACTAAAAAATACTGGTACTACTTAATATTTATTTAAGAAATGGAATTTAAAATACTTTCAAAAATGATTCCATTTATTTCAAATCAGCAAACATTCTTACTTTTAATTTTAACCTCATAATCAATCTAATAAATACAAGCTGGGTTGTAAAAACATTAGAAAAAATGATATTTACCAAAAAAAGAAAGAGTAAATCAAAGGTAATATATTTAATAAAAAAATAATCCTCTAAAAAACAACTAACATTAAAAAAAACATTTATGAAATCTTTCAAACCTTTTTTTATAGTTTTTTTTATAAGCAATTTCATTGTTGCTCAAAATAAAAAAACTACTACCCACTATTACCTTGAAGATAATAGTATTAAAACTATTGGTCGAATAGAATCTGCTTCTTTCATTAAACTAAAAGACAAACCTAAAAAATATGATTCTCTTAAAAATTTAGAAAGTAACAAAAGTGTTCTAGGAATCAAATTAGCAAATTTTATGGTTCCTAAAATTATTAACAAGCTAAGCTCTCTTATCTATAAACCTGAAAAATATGCCAAAAGTAATACAGCAATCTTTAACGTACTTAATTTTCCAAAAGAGAAAAACAATAATTTATTAACTGATAAAATTTTAGTGTATCGTAACTTTTCTATGCTTCCTGATACTAACAAAAATAATCTGTTATTAAGTTTTTCTTTCCATGAGTCTCCATATGGTAAAAACTTGTTTAAGGTCTTAAAGTTTGACAACTATCTGTATAACTATACAAATGTAAAACTTAAAAGAAAGCATCATAAAATCAATATATTAATAGATATAAGTATTTCATATTTTAATGAATACGGTATTTTAAAATCACACTCATTACGTACAATAAAAGTAGAAAATGCAACCCCGAAAGGACAAAAAACAGAAGTAGTAATCATTAAAGAAAAGATTGAAAGATATATCCCTACTAAACAACAAATTGAATCGATTACAATTACTGTAAATGAAGTGAATTCGAGAAAAAAAACATGGGATAAATGGTTAAAATTTTATCAAGACAATAAAGGGAAGGCTAGTGATTCCATAATAAACATAATAAATCCCGAATAACATAACATAGTGATTGATACTAGTTCATTTATTCTCTATTAACCAAACTCATAGAAAAAGCAGGTAAACAAATAGCTAAATACTCACATTCACTATCAAAAGGATTTGAATACTGAACACGAACATTTTTCTCTATTTTTATAGATTGTCCAGCTTTAAGAACAACGATATCTCCATCAATATTAAATTGTTTTTTACCTCTAATAACATAGGTATATTCCTCAAATTTTGGAGTTTGAAAAGGCTCACTCCAACCAGCTGGTGCCACCATATGCGCTATGCTTAATTCAGCGTTTTTATCTGTAGCATTTCCAAAGTGTTCTTCAATTAATTTGCCATCTGAAGTTGGTACTACAAAAGGACTTTTTTGAATTGTGTATTTTTTACTCATAAAAAAACAAAAGTCGAAACTGTGTTTCGACTTTTTATATTTTAGTTAAACCAAATGGTTAATGATTTAATTTTAGCTAAATCAGGAATTTGCTCAATACTTACTTTTTGTGTACTAAACTCTTTAAGTCCCAAGTCTTCTTTATCTATTGCTACAGTAGCGTTTAACTCATCTATAAACAAGGTTGCGGATGAAAAAGATGATTCAACTTTGCTAATTTTATTATTAGCATTTATTTCTTGAAAAGTAGAATTGATGTTTAAGCCCGTTTTTGTTTTAAATCTATCATCAAAAATTTCAATACTTTTAATTGTTGATGTTGAATCTAATTGTTCTTTAGGTATAATTGTAAGCAAATGTTTCCCCCCTTTTTCATAGACTAAATACTTATCATCGTCTTGAAAAAAATTATTTCCTTTAGCGCCTTCACTCAATATTTTTACTACAGAATCTTTAGCAAAAAGATTATCTACTTCTTGTATAGTAGTTTTAACAGTTAGCTCCCCCACTTTGCCTTTAGCAATATCATATTTACTTTTACCACATTGTATAAAAACAACAGAAATTAATGCTATAGCTAATGGTTTATATAGTTTTATCATGTAATTTATTTTAATTATAACGTTTTTTCCTTTTAAGAAATTATATTTCTACATTACTTTTTTTAATATTCCAAACACGCTCCTAATAAACGTTGCACTTGTTAGTACTTTTATAATAGGATTCATACGTGTACTTCTATTTCTAGAAGATGATTTTCTTCTTATTTTTTCTCTTTCTTTAAAATTATCTTCTTCTGTTTTTTGTTTATTTATTCTTTCTATTTTTTCATTTAACAACTCATAAGCACTTTCTCTATCAACAGTTTTGTTGTATTTCGAAATCAATTTAGAATTATCTAAAACTTCCTCAATTTCTTTTTCTGTTAATATATCCATTCTACTCATTGGTGCCCGTAACATAGTTCTAGCCAACGGTGTTGGAATTCCTTTATCATTTAACACTGAAACTAAAGCTTCTCCTATTCCTAATTGAGTTAACACCTCTTTAGTGTCATAATATTTTGAATCAGGGTAATTTTCTGCTGCTAATTTAATAGCTTTTCTGTCTTTAGCAGTAAAAGCTCGTAAAGCATGCTGTATTTTCATACCTAACTGCGCCAAAACATCTTCAGGAACATCTTTAGGGTTTTGTGTTACAAAATATAACCCAATACCTTTTGATCGTATCAACTTTATAATACTTTCAATTTGACTTAATAACGCTTTTGATGCTTCGTCAAATACTAAATGAGCTTCATCTATAAAAATAACTAACTCAGGTTGCTCACTATCTCCTTGCTCAGGGAATGTTTCATAAACTTCAGCCAATAGTTGCAACATAAAAGTTGAAAACAATTTTGGTTTATCTTGGATATCTGTTAAACGCAACACAGAAACAACTCCTTTTCCACTTTCATCGATACGAGTTAAATCATCTACTTCAAACGACTTTTCTCCGAAAAACAGTTCTCCACCTTGCTGTTCTATCTCTATTACTTTACGTAAAATTGCTCCCGTACTTGCTGTTGAAATTCGACCATACTCAGCCTTAATCTCATCTTTTCCTTCATTTGTTACAAATTGGAGAATTTTTTTAAAATCTTTTAAATCTAATAGCGGTAATTGGTTATCATCGCAATATTTAAAAATAATAGCAACAATACCTGATTGAGTTTCTGTTAAATCTAAAATTCTTGAAAGTAAAACAGGGCCAAACTCAGATATAGTAGCACGCAACCTAACTCCTTTTTGCTCGGAGATGGTTAAAATTTCAATTGGAAATTTTTTTGCATTAAACGGCACACCTATTTTTTCATGACGTTCATCAATTTTTGGATGACCAGGACTAGCTTGAGCTAATCCACTTAAATCACCTTTTACATCCATTAATAAAACAGGAATACCTTTTTCTGACATGTTTTCAGCCAAAACTTGCAATGTTTTTGTTTTTCCTGTACCAGTTGCTCCAGCAATTAACCCATGGCGATTTAGCATTTTCAAAGGAATATTCACCAATGCATCGGTCACCGTATCTTCTCCTAACATGCCTGCTCCCAGGGTTATATAATCACCTTTGCATGTATAACCGTCATTTATATACTTATAAAATTCTTCCGTTTTACTCATATTTTTTTGAAGTTCATTCGTAAAAAACATGTAAAAATAGCAAAAAACATTCATTAATTTTTAATGTTGACTATCTTTGCAACCTTATGTTGAAAAAAGAGATTCAAGAGTTGATAAATAAAGGTGAAATGCTTCCACTAATGGAAGAGTTTTATACCATCCAAGGAGAAGGGGCGCATACTGGAACTGCTGCTTATTTTATTCGTATTGGCGGTTGCGATGTTGGTTGCCACTGGTGTGACGTTAAAGAAAGTTGGGATGCCAATTTACATCCTCCTACTCATACAGACACGATTGTTGAAAACACTAGTAAATATGCAAAAACTGTTGTTATAACTGGTGGAGAGCCTTTAATGTGGAGTTTGGATTACATCACTAATCAACTTCAAGAAAAAGGTATTAAAACACATATTGAAACCTCTGGAGCTTATGCTTTTTCTGGTACTTGGGATTGGTTTTGCTTATCTCCCAAAAAAAACAAATTACCATTAAAACGTTCATATGAAGAAGCAGATGAACTGAAAATGATTATTCATAATAAAAATGATTTTAAGTTTGCCGAAGATCAAGCTAAAAAAGTTGGAGAAAAATGTAACCTCTTTTTGCAACCTGAATGGAGTAAGAAAGAAAAAATGACCCCTTTGATTATTGATTATGTAATGAATAATCCGAAATGGCGTATTTCTTTACAAACTCATAAATACCTGAATATCCCATAAGTAACTAGTATATAACAATACTTTTTATAAAAAGAAGAAGCTATTTTAGTATAAGCTTCTTCTTTTTTGTTTAAAAGACTACAGAATATTTATTTTTGCCGTCCCTAAATATTTAATCTACAAATCTTATGAAAAAAAATTACATTTTAATTCTTTTAATTCTATTAAGTTATCCATTATTTTCTCAAACCAATTTAGTTACTAATGGAGGTTTTGAAAATTGGACCAACAACACAACTTTAAACGATTGGACTACTGAAAATAATGTATCAAGAAATAGTGCAGACTTTAAAGAAGGAAATTTTTCAGCATCTTTAACTGTTCCCAATGATAACATAAAACCTAAAGTTTTCACTAAAATACCAATGGAAAATGGTGTTGAGTATACTGTTACTTTTAAGTATAAATATGTTGATTCAAACTATGGGGGTATGCATCCCATAAATTTAAAAATTATAAAAACAGGAAGTAGTTCAACTATTTCTAGCAACCGACTAGCTACCAATAATAATTGGACTACCGTTGTTGAAAAATTCACTCCTGATCAAACTGGAGAATACGACTTTAGTATTTCAACTGCCACCTATAACGGTGAAGGTTTTAATATTTTAATTGACGACGTAAAAGTTTTTGATCCTAACAATACAAGTAATGATATTGTAACTATACCTGATGCTAATTTTAAAGAAGCTCTACTTAGCCATAGTCCTACTATTGATACTAATGGAGATGGTGAAATTCAAGTTTCAGAGGCCGAAAACTTCCAAGGATATATGAAAATATCTAATAAAAACATCGATAACATAAATGGAATAGAGCACTTTACCAACCTATCAGGATTATCATGTTCTGATAATAAACTAACAAGCCTAAATCTTTCAAAAAACACTAAATTACGTAATTTAGTGTTTTCAGATAATGAAATAACCAATATAGATTTAACTAACAATACAGCATTGGCTAATTTATACTGTGTAAATAATAAATTAACTAATTTGAATGTTTCAAAAAACACTAATTTATTAAAAGTATTTTGTCATGCTAATGCTATTACTTCTTTAGATTTAACTAAAAATGAAAATTTGCAGATTATTTCTTGTGGAGATAGTTCTCTATCATTAAACACTTTACTTTTACCAAATAGCCTGCCTCAATTAACAAAGCTTACTTGTACTGGTAGTAATTTAACTTCATTAAATCTAACTGGCGCTACTTTATTAAAAAGGTTATACTTTACAGATAGCCAGATATCATCTTTAGATTTAAGTAAAAATATCGAATTAACAGAAGTTATAATTAACAACAATAAAATAAGCACATTAGACTTAACTAAAAATTCAAAAATCGCTAATTTAAGATGTGCAAACAACCTTTTAACTAATTTAAATATTACAAAGTGTGTTGATTTATCTGAATTATATTGTTCTAATAATAGGCTAAGCTCATTAAACTTAACTAACAATACAAAATTAACAAAAATTGAAGTTTCTAATAATCTATTAGAACAATTAGACCTGAGTTCTAATACCTTATTAACAAATTTAAAAGCTGATGAAAATAAAATAAAAACTATAACTTTAAATACATCAATTAAAAGAGTTAATTTATACCAAAATGAATTAAGTCAAATAAATACTTCTAACTTAAATGATATTGAGCATCTTTCTATAGGTAATAATAAGCTAACCAGTTTAGACATATCAGCTAATAAAAAAATAAAATACTTAAACTGTTCTTCTAATTTAATTTCTGCATTTGATGTAAGTTTGAACCCTGATATAACTAGCTTATATATTGACAATAACAAATTAACTTCTTTAAATGTAGCTAATGGAAATAATGATGATTTGGACTACTTACAAACGCAAAACAATGACGATTTATCTTGCATACAAATAGACCCTAATTATACTGATATAAGCAGATATGGATGGCAAACTAACTCTAAAACAAGTTATAGTAGTAATTGCACAAAATTTAATGAAATTGTAAACATCCCTGATGTTAATTTTAAAGATTATTTATTAAAAAAATCTTATATAAATTTAAATGGAGACAATGAAATTCAAGTAGGAGAGGCTGAAAAATATTCGGACGGTATATATGTTAGTAATTTATCTATTTCTAATTTAAAAGGAATAGAAGCTTTTAAAAACATCACTGCACTCGATGTTAATAATAACAGTTTAGCGACAATAAATATTGAAGGACTGTACAAACTAAATAGTATAAATCTTAATAATAATCAATTAAAAGAGATAAACTTAACTGATAATATTGAGTTAAAAAAACTTAGTATTGAAAGTAACTTACTAACTTATTTAGATTTAAGCACTAATATTGGACTAGAAGAATTAAGGATTTTTAACAATAAAATTACTGACTTAGATATTTTAAATTGTGAGTCATTGACATCTTTATATGCGCAAGCTAATAAATTAAAAACCCTAGATTTATCAAATAACAGCAAATTAGATTACATAAATTTATATAATAATTTATTAGAATCTCTAGATGTAACAAATAGTAAGGTTTTAAGTGAATTAAACTTAAATGAAAATAGACTAAGCTCTTTAAACTTAACAAACAATACAAAATTAACTAAAGTTGATGTTTCTAATAATTTATTAGAACAATTAGACCTGAGCTCTAATACCTTATTAACAAATTTAAAAGCTTATGAAAATAAAATAAAAACTATAACTTTAAATACATCACTTAAAAATATTGATTTACATCAAAATGAATTAAGTCAAATAAATACTTCTAACTTAAATGATATTGAATACATTAATGTAAGTAATAATAAGCTAACTAGTTTAGATATATCAGCTAATAAAAAAATAAAATACTTAAACTGTTCTTCTAATTTAATTTCTGTATTTGATGTAAGTTTGAACCCTCATATAACTAGTTTATATATTGATAATAACAAATTAACTTCTTTAAATGTAGCTAATGGAAATAATGATGATTTGGAATACTTACATACCAAAAACAATACTGCTTTATCTTGCATACAAATAGACCCTAATTATACTGTTATAAACAGATATGGATGGCAAAGTAACTCTAACACAAGTTATAGTAGTAATTGCACAAAATTTAATGAAATTGTAAACATACCTGATGCTAATTTTAAAGATTATTTATTAAAAAAATCTTATATAAATTTAAATGGAGACAATGAGATTCAAGTAGGAGAGGCTGAAAAATATTCGGGCGGTATATATGCTAATAATTTATCTATTTCTAATTTAAAAGGAATAAAAGCTTTTAAAAACATCACTAAACTCCATGTTGATAATAACAGTTTAGCGACAATAAATATTGAAGGACTGTACAAACTAAATAGTATAAATCTTAATAATAATCAATTAAAAGAGATAAACTTAACTGATAATATTGAGTTAAAAAAACTTAGTATTGAAAGTAACTTACTAACTTATTTAGATTTAAGCACTAATATTGGACTAGAAGAATTAAGGATTTTTAACAATAAAATTACTGACTTAGATATTTTAAATTGTGAGTCATTGACATCTTTACATGCGCAAGCTAATAAATTAAAAACCCTAGATTTATCAAATAACAGCAAATTAGATTACATAAATTTATATAATAATTTATTAGAATCTCTAGATGTAACAAATAGTAAGGTTTTAAGTGAATTATACTTAAATGAAAATAAGTTAAAAAAGTTAAATATAGCAAATGGAAATAACACTTCTTTAAAAGGGTTACAGGTTGTAAACAACCCCGATTTAACGTGTATTCAAGTTGACAATGTTTCTTTTGCAAACACCATCAATAATGACAAGTGGTATAAAGACAATACTGCTTCCTATAGTCAAAATTGTAGCGCTACTGCAAACATTAATGACCAAACGTTAAATGAAGCTATTAGTATTTACCCAAATCCTAGTAAGAATTTTATAAAAATTAAATCTAATTCTCTTTATAAAATTTATGAAATTAAATTAACTACTTTGTTAGGTAAAGTAATGATAACTTCTAAAAAACCTGAACTAAATATTTCTTATTTAGCTGAAGGTATTTATTTATTGAAGATAAAAGCAGACAACAATAAAGTAGCTATTAAAAAATTTATTAAAAAATAACCAAAAATTGACTTTCTTTAAACAAACCTCTTTGATTTATTTTCAAAGAGGTTTGTTAGTTAAAAAAGGTTGACTCTTTAAAACTTACACTTTACTCATCAAGAAGTATCTTTTCCTAATTATTGATTTTAAAAATCTAGAATAAAATATAGTTTTGATTAAAAATCAATTAAAATAAAAAAATTATGAAAAATCAATTTACATTAGGAATTAACAAACCTTGCTCTGAAGACTTTAATCAATTTACACCAACTAATTCTGGCGGGTTTTGTGGTACTTGTGAAAAAAACGTTATCGATTTTACTAAAATGAATTCCAAAGAAATCATTAATTATTTTAAAAATAATGATTCTAAAAAAACTTGTGGAAGATTAAAAAAACACCAATTAAAAACATATTCTGAAACTGCATATTTAAATAAAAAACAAAGTTTAATTGGAGGATTAGCTTTAACAATTATATCATTATTTATTCCAAATACGGCAAACGCTCAAAAATGTAAACAGCCAACAGAAATAATAATTCAAAAAAACAAAAAATTTAAACTTAAATCACACAATAATGGAGTTACTATAAAAGGTAATGTTAAAGATGAGTCAGGCTCACTACCTGGTGTTAGTATTCTTTTGAAAGGCACAAAAATAGGCACTGAAACAGATTTTGATGGCAATTTTGAATTTCCTAAACAACTAAAAAAAGGAGACATTTTAATATTTAGTTTTCTAGGAATGAAAACAGAAGAGGTTATCATTACAAACAAGATTGTTGCATCTAAAAAACTTATACAAGTGAAAATGAATGACGATAATATATTAGGCGAAATTTATTTTGTAGGAGAAGTTGCTATAAAGAAAACATTTTCATCTAAAAAGAAATAAAACTAAATTGCTATGAAGAAGGTTTTACTCATTATTTTTTTTAACCTATCTTATTTTGCACACTCCCAAGTTTCTGATTTTAAACACATAAACTTTAAAAAGATTGAAAGTATAGTTAAGACATACAAAGACGAAAAATTAAATAATTTACCTCAACTTTCTTTTAAACTTACTTCTAAATTAACAAGTGATATAGAAAAGTTTAGAGCTATTTACCTTTGGGTTACATCAAATATTAAAGGTGACTATAGCCTTTCTCGTAAAATAATAAGAAAAAGAAAACGACTCAAAAACGATAGTATCGCTCTTTACAATTGGAATAAGTCCATAACATCAAGAGTTTTTATGAGACTACGAGAAAAACAAAAAACAATGTGTACTGGATATGCTTATTTAATCAAAGAACTTGCTTCACTTTCCAATATAGAATGTAAAATCATTAATGGCTATAGTAGAACATCAACATCTAACGTTAATTCTTTTGAGCTTATAAATCATTCTTGGAACGCAGTAAAATTAAATAACAAATGGTATTTATGTGACCCTTCTTTATCTAGTGGTTATACAAATGAATTTTATACATTTATATTTGATTATAATGATGGGTATTTTTTAACTGAGCCTTCTTTATTTTCTAAAAATCATTATCCTCAAAATAAAAAATGGTTACTAGGCACCAATATTTCAAAACAGGATTTTATCACTTCTCCTCTTATTTATGATGAAGCTTTTAAGTATAAAATAGCACCTATAACTCCTTCAAAAATGAATATTGAAATAAAGAAAGGAGAAGAGGTAACTTTTAAGTTTAAAACATTGAAAAAAATTACTACAAAAAATATAACATTAGTATCATATATTGGAGTAAATGAAAAGCATCATAAAATTTATAACCTTAGAAATATAGATAACATTATTACTTTTAAGTTTAAAGTCAATAAAAAAAGGAATTATGATCTTCACTTAAAAATTGATAATGATATAGTAATAACCTACACAATGAAGCTAGTTCGGTAAAAATAAAATTTCTTTTTTTGGTATATTTGTTCGCAATCAAAGAATTATATCATGAAAAACATATTTGTATCAGTAATTACTGCTACGCTACTTTTCACCTCTTGTAAACAAGAAAAAAAAGAAACCACTAACTTAGTTACTAAAACGCAAAAAATTAATACTGATTTTGATAACTTATTAAAGGAATATAATGAACGAAAGCTACGTTTATTCCCTATAAATGCAACAAAAGCAGGAGATGCAAGATATAATGATAAATTCCCTAACCTCTTATTAACTGAATATACTTACAAAATTGAATCTTTTTACGAGTATTTTAAAAGTAAACTAGAAACTTATAAAAATAGCGACTTATCAGAAAGTCAACAAATGAGTAAAGCTGTATTAGCCTGGGATTGCAATATCGCTCTTGCCCAAAACAGCTTTAAAAATGATTTATTGATGCCTATTAATCAAATGTGGACTATTAACTTAACCATGGGACAATTTGCAAGTGGAAGTAGTTCACAGCCATTTAAAACAGTGGTAGATTATAAAAATTGGTTACTTAGGTTAGATAGCTATAATAATTGGTTAAAATCTGCTAAAGATAGAATGCAAGAAGGAATTAAAGAAGGTTATATTTTACCAAAATCTTTAATAAAAAAAGTAATTCCTCAATTTAAAGTATTAGCAAATACTACCCTAAAAGATCATTTATTTTATACTCCTATTAAAAACTTTCCTTCTAAATTCTCAAATGAAGAGAAAGAAGAGTTATCAAAAAAGTATACTAACATCTTAAATGAAAAATTAATACCTTCTTTTAAAAGTTTATATAATTTCTTAAAAACAGATTATTTAAAAGCAGGAAGAAAGGATAGTGGTATTGATGGAGTTCCTCAAGGGAAGGAATATTATCAACATGCTATTAAAAAGTACACCACAACTACTATGACTGCTGATGAAATTCATAACCTTGGCTTAAATGAAGTCGGTCGTATTTTATCTGAAATGGAAAAAGTTAAAGAGCAAGTTGGTTTTAAAGGGAGTTTAAAAGACTTTTTTAACTATGTGCGTGAAAACAAAGAGTTAATGCCATATACTACTCCTAAACAAATCATTGACAATTTTAATGCGATTCATGAAAAAATGAAGCCGCAATTAGAAAAGTTATTTGGAAACAAACCCAAAACCGGATTCATAGTTAAACAAACTGAAAAGTTTAGAGAAGCTTCTGCAAGCGCAGAATATAACCCTGGCTCTTTAGATGGAACTAGACCTGGTGTTTTCTATACTCCTATTCCGGATGCAACAAAGTATAATGTATTTTCTGATGAAGCACTATTTTTACATGAAGCTATTCCAGGGCATCATTATCAAATATCTTTAACACAAGAAAATAAAAACTTACCTGATTTTAGAAAAACTTTATGGTACAGTGCTTATGGTGAAGGTTGGGCACTATATACTGAAAACTTAGGTAAAGAATTAGGTTTATACACTGATCCTTATCAATATTTTGGAATGTTAGGTATGGAAATGCACCGTGCAATACGTTTAGTCGTTGACACTGGAATTCACGCTAAAGGATGGAGTAGAGAAAAAGCTATTCAATACTCTTTGGATAATGAAGCTGAATCGGAAGCTAGTATTATTTCAGAAATAGAGAGATATATGGCCAATCCTGGTCAAGCACTTTCATACAAAATAGGACAATTAAAAATTAGAGAGTTACGTGCTAAAGCAAAAAAAGTTTTAGGTGACAAATTTGATATCCGTGAGTTTCACAATCAAGTTCTCGAAACTGGATGTATTCCTTTAGCTTTACTAGAAAACAAAATAAATAAATGGATTACTTCTTTAAAGTAATTTTCTTGTTCACATAGTTAAAAAATCCACTTTCGTTAACTCAAAGTGGATTTTTTAGTATTTGGTAGTTCAATAAACTACATCATGAAAAATTTATTTGTTTTTTTATTTATATCCTCTATTTCACTTGCTCAAACTAACACAGAAATTCACATATTTGATATAAAAGAAGTAAATGAAAAATGGTTAGTTAATAATGGTAAAAACATTTCTAATAATCCTGGTTATGATAGCCAACCTCATTTTTATGACAACAATACTATTCTTTTTTCTTCTAATAGAAATGGAGAGGTAGATATTGCCAAATATGATGTAATTTCTGGTAGTAAAAGCTTTATAAGTAACACACCAAACGGAGGCTAATACTCACCACAACGAATTCCAAATTCGAAACATTTTTCAGCAGTTAGATTAGACAAAAACGGCAAGCAACGTTTTTACAAATATGATATCAGTACTGGTAAAAACTCAGAATTAATTAAAAATCTGGTAATCGCTTATCCAATTTGGTTTGATAAAAACACTATAATTTCTTCAGTTATAGTTAAAGATACACTAGCCCTTTTCATTAGTGATTTAAAAAAGAAAACTAATTTCGCTGTAATAAAACAAGTTGGAAGTTCACTTCATAAAATACCTAACTCGAATTTAGTAAGTTTTATGAAAAAAATAAGGGTAAATGGGAGGTTTGGTCCTTACATCCAAAAACAAGAGAAACAAAAAAAATCGTAACTTCTGAAAGCTCTCAAGACGTTTGTTGGTTTCCTGATGGTACTTTATTAATTCCTGATCAAAATGCTATTTATAAATTCAATCCAAAAAAAGATAAAAGAGCTTCTTTGTTTTATCAATTCAAAAATGAAAACATTAATAACATTTCGAGAATTACAGTAAATAAAGATGGTACAAAACTAGCTATTGTTGCTGAAGTATCACCTAGAGAATTAGCTCAAGAACAACTAGAAGGATATAATAAAAGAGATATTGACGCTTTTTTAAAAGCCTATGCTAAAAACGTTAAAGTATACACATACCCCAATAAACTGAGTTATGAAGGGATAGATGAGATGCGAAAAAGGTATGCTCCAATGTTAAAAAAAACAAAAGACTTACATTGTAAAATAACCAATAGAATTGTAAAAGGTAATGTGGTTATTGATGAAGAACTAGTTACTGCTAATGGAAGAAAATTTAAAGCCTTAGCTATTTATGAGAGGATAAATGGAAAAATTAGTATTGTACGATTTGTTAGATAATTACATATCTATTTTTCTAATAAAATACCCTTTTAAAAAGTAAATTTGAATAAAAACCATTAAGGTAAAGAAGAAAGATGTATATAAAATTGTATTTGATATTATAATTCCTTCAAATAAATTAGGTATGTGTACAACATCTATAAAATTCAAACTTACTTTTGGCATTTTACCCCAACCTAATGAGGTACCTTTTGAAACATACGCTATAGAAGCTACCAAAATAGTACTTAAAAGAAACCATACTTTTTTAGATATTAAAGGAGAGGCTTTATAAATATCTGACTTTTTAGTATCTAAAATAGCATTCATTATATTTGCTGTAAAATCAATTGAAGGAGATTCTTCCTTTATTTCTCTAATATATTTTTTCGCAAAAATATCCAACTCTTCAATATGCTTATTTTCTCCCATAATGACTTATTAATTCTGGTTCCACACTTTTTTCTACTATGGCTAGTAATCTTTTTCTTGCTCTATGTAACTTAACCTTTACATTTGCTTCTGACAATTCAGTAATCTCTATAATTTCTTTCAAACTTAATTCTTCAAAATAAAATAACCAAATAATTGAACGTTCTTCTTCAGGTAACTCAATCAAACATTTATTAATAATTACTGCACGTTCTTTTCTTTCTATTGTTTCTAAAATACCATCTGTTGATTTTATTTGATTAATTGTTATTTCATCTATCGTTCCTGTTTGATACTTTTTACCATTCTTTTTTATACTATCTAAACACGTTCTATATGCTATTTTATATAACCAGGTTGAAAACTTAGAATCTCCTTTAAATTTATCTATACTTTTATATGCCTTTATAAAAGTATCTTGAGAAATTTCTTCAGCTTCCTCCCTACTTTTAAGCATTTTTAGTGCCAAAGTAAATACCATTGTTTTATACTTTTCTACTAAAAAAGCAAAAGCATTTGCATCTCCTTTGATAATTTGATCAATATAAGTCTGGTCGTTTTTAAGAGTCATTATATGTATAGACTGTCTCTTATTAAAAAAGGTTACAGTTTTTTTTATTTTATTTTTTTTGATTTTTTTGTAACCTTTTTTAAGGAGCAACAGTCATACTCTTCAAACACATTAAAAATAATCATTTAATATAATAATAGTATGGAAGCAGCAATCGTATTTATGTTCTTATTCGCAGTAATCTTTGGAATTTTTTATTTATTCTATTCAACAAGAAACAAAGAACGTTTGGCATTAATAGAAAAAGGTGTAGATGCTAAAATTTTTATGCAAGGTGAAAGAAAACGTTCAACCTTAACAGGAAGAGTCTTGGTTCTAAATTTAGCAACGTTAGTTATGGGAATAGGTGTAGGTGTTCTATTAGGAGCACTATTGAGCTATCATTTTGCCTATAATGGAACTTGGGTTAATCGTCCAGAAAATTATGTTGCTCCAGAAGTATTTTACATTTCCTCTATTTTTCTTTGTGCAGGGGCAGGCTTACTTGTTGGTTTTAACCTCACCAAAAAATTAGACTAAGACTCAATATTATATTCTTAACCTATTTAACCGTTTCTACTCCATGAAACGGTTTTTTGATTTTATAAATCTATGTATATTTGAGATTGAAACCTACAAACTATGAGCAACGATTTTCAAAATCAAAAATTTAAAGCGCTATTAGACAAGTTGCAACAAGAAAGCTGGCAACTTGAACTTCTTATATCAGGATTTGCTATTTATGGACTATTTACTGCAATGCCTGAATTAAAAATATCTTTAAATATAGCTAAAAACAATGATCAGATATTTTACGTTGTTACTTCCATTATTGGAATTATATCCTGTTCTATCCTACTTTTTAACTTACTTATTCATGTCATCATTAGAGGCTTATGGATTGGCGCCTTAGGATTACGCTATGTATCTGGAGATATTGACTTCGAAAAGCTAAATTATTCTAACAAGTTTACAAACTACCTACAAAAAAAAATAGTCTCTTTCGATAAATACGTAGGTACTTTAGAAAACTATTGCAGTATTCTTTTTGCGGTTTCTTTTTTATTAATTTTTTATATTATATCCATAGCTCTATTTATATTCTACCTATTTCTAATATCCTATTATATTATTTCTAATGACTATTTAAATATGGGCTTTCGAATAGGTCTAGGATCTACGTTAGTAGTTATTATTCTGATCTCAGGATTTTTTACCTTTCTAGACTTTATAACCCAAGGGTATCTGAAAAAGAAGAGACGGTTAGCCAAAATATATTACCCTTTTTATAAAATATTTAGTTGGATATCTTTATCCTTTTTATATCGGCCAATTGTATATAATTTTTTAGATCATAAATTTACTAAAAAGATCAGTTTTTTATTAGTCCCTGCCTATATCGTAATATTAGCTTTTACCTCTTTCAAACATAAAAATTCCAATTACTTAGATAATATAAAATCTAATTCCTCATTATATCTAGATAATAGACATTACGAAAATTTCTTATCTGAAAAAGATGACTTTGTAAAAATAGCAAGCATACAGTCTAAAGTAATCCGCACCCCTTATTTGAAAGTGTTTCGTGTTTTTAATAGAAACCTAGAGGATAAAATTTATAACTACCATCCCTCTTTAAAACCTGAAGAAGATAAACGTGGATTTACCTCTGGAATACGATTTTCATCTTCAAATTTTATGAATCGACGGAAGCAGGATAGCCTAGCGAAAGAGTACGTATCTGCTTTTAACTCCATGTACTCCATCACTATAGATACAATAGCTTTAAATGCTGATTTTTTAATTGCACATAACAAGCAAAATCAGAGGGGATTTGAAACATTTTTATCTATTAAAAACTTAAAAGAAGGTAAACATACATTACGATTAAAACGAAAATATATTAAAGATAAAGACACTATATTGTATACCGATGCATCTATTCCTTTTTGGTACTTTAAATAACCAATCCATGAAGAAATAGTTATAATTTTCTTCATTCTTATTTCCTTATCAAATTGCCAAGGCTAGCAAAGAAATAGAATATTTTCTTAGTCTTGACAAATATTCAAAACCCAATAATTGAAATATCATTGGTGTACTTAATAATGGATATGGTAGGTAATACTAAAGGAGTCGATATAATTATAGATAATAGAATGTTTTCAGAATTTAACTATCCAAACCAAACAGAAAAGTAATGAAATTCGAGAAGGTTTTTCGTGGCGATGTGAATGAAACACCCAGAAAATTGGTAAAATATATTCATAAAATGACAAAAATGTGTATCCAAAAAATGTGACCCAAAATTATTTATCGATTATATTTTCAAACCTAATAAGTATATCTACTTATCTAAAGTAAATAAAAAATGACCTTGAAAACAAACTTAAAAATTTGAAATCAAGGTCAAAGACTAAATAATCTATAATAAAAATGAACTAGAAATTCCTATATATTCCGTTTATATAAACATTACTACCATCTAATTTCGCTCCTTTTTTAACTCCATTTGCACCTCCACCAATTGTAATTTCATAAATGTTCGCTTCACCTCCTTTTAAACTTACTGGGATATAAAATTTTCCATCTTCAACACATTCTGCTTTGAAAATATTTACATAAGGGGCACCAGGAATGTTTAATTCAGTTACCGTTTTTGCTTCTAGGTTAATCTCTACTAGTTTTCCGATATTCTCTTTCAAATCACCCCAAGCTGTTATACTCTTCTCTTTTACAATATTTGCATAGATTATATTATTTCCAGCATACCAAGCGTTCCATATTGAAACAGGTTCTGAAAAATGAGAAGTAATATCAAAAGTATAACTATTGTCGTATGCTCCATTTTTTATTCTAACAAAAACAGAAGGATTAACTGCCAGTTTGATAGCTCCATGCCACCAAGGACTATTTAAATTATGTTGGTATACATCTCCATTTTCTGTTACAAATGAAGCATTCGTTCTATAGCCTCCTGTAGAACCTGAAGAAACGTTAGATTGCAAAACTTTAGGGTTTGTTAAAGAAGGATAATCGTACTTCACAGTAATTAAGTTACTAGCTATATTTGAATAATCAGGATTTCCATATAACGTTCCAAAATATATTTCATTACCATTAACTACTGGTTGTGTCCAGATTGCTTTTCTTCCATCGACTTCTGGTAATTTCATAAATCCATGTTTATTAACAGTAAAACTCGCTAAATCGATTATTGCGTAAGGAGCTTCACCACTATCATTTGGAAAATTAGAAAGAAAAAGCTCGCCATCTCCTGTATTTTGTATATATCTATAGAAACTTCCTGGTACCAATGCTTCCGTAGAAATAGACCCCTCATGAACTAAACCCTTATCAGTAAATTTATGTTTATCTAATGTTCCATCTCCAAATACATAAAAATAACCATCTACACTTGCTGCTAAATTTGCGTGCCCTTCATAACCGTTTCCTATAATTGAAATTGCTCCATCAGAAAGATTATCAGTTGTGGTATAGTAACTACCGTCTCCCACGGATGCACTTACTAAATATTTCGAGTTTTCAGGAACAAGTTTGCTATTATTTTCATCTTCACTACTACAGGATACAAATCCAAAACCTAAAACTAGGCTTAAACTAACGATTTTTAAAAATTTATTTGTTTTCATCTTTTTAATTTTAATCTTCTTTGATTTCTATTTATTTACTACTAATATTATTTGGCACTAAAGTTTAATTTCGTAATTCAGTTTAAAAAAAATACCTCTACCTGGTTTCTGAAGTCTATAATTATCATAAACCTGAGCATTTAGTATATTTGAGACATCTAGAGCAACAACGAAATTGTTTGAAGGAAAACTGTAACTACAGCCCATATCAATTGTTAACTGCGATGGAACTATCCTTTTATTATTGGCAGATGCAGCACTTGGCCAATCAAGGTAAAACTCATGTATATATGCAGATTGAGTGTACACAAACAGTTTAGATTTTTTCTGAAATATATTCTTGAATTGATAATTAACTCCTGCATTTGCCATGAAGTAAGGTGTATTTCTCATTCGATCTCCAAAAAAGATATTTTTTCTTCCAATCTCATCGAATTTTAAATTATTTCTTTGGTCTAAATATGTGGCGTTACAATTGAATTTAAATCTTTGATTGAAGTCGTACAAAAATTCAAATTCTACTCCTTTTCCAACGATTCTGTCAATATTCAAAAAATTGCCATTATCTCGTGCATCAATTAAAGTAAAAAGTAGTTTATCCTTAGTATCGCGGTAAAAAGTATTTAAAGATGCTTTGAACCCGTGATTTTCTCCCACTGTAAACCTACCTAGTATGGCTCCTACGTTTATATTAAAACTTTTTTCAGGACGTATCTCTGGATTACTACTTATGGTAATTCCATTACCTAAGGCTTCAATAGGACTTGGCATACGAACAGCATTCTCTAGAGAAGCTTTCACTAAAAAGTTATCTGAAATGCGCCAAGACGTTGCCAGCCCTGCACCCCAATTCAGAATGTTTTTTTTGTATTTCTTGACATCGTAACCATCAGTGTATATAAGTTCATTGATAGAAGCATTGTATTCGTATAATTTCAAAAAAGTAGTAGTTAGTAATTTCTTCTTATACATCTGCTTTTCCAGAGATATCCCTAAAAAATTAGATCCAATTTTCTGTGGCTCAATTTGTGGTATTCTATATTCAGGCGCATATGGATCCTCTCCCCTTCTACTTAGATTGCTATGAACATAATTTATACCCAGTTCTAAGCTAATGGGTAATTCATAATTAATATTAAGTCTAACTATACTAGAACGATCTTTTTGTGTAAAAAGAGATTTTCCGTCATAGCCAATTTCTCCTCCTGAAGGGCGAACTCCAATTTGTTTTCCTCGCCAATCGTATTGAACATAAGAGGTATCTACTACTACTCCTTTAGTATAAGAGTATGCAGTAAATGCATTCACATCAAGACCTTCTGTTAAAAAATTTTTCTTTTTATACACCAGACTAGGCATGAACGTTTGCTCATTATTTCTTACTTTACCATAAACTCTTGACATGGTTTGAGCAGTTTGAACTCCCTTTCGTTGGTCTGATGCCACAATAGACATGAATAATTGATCTGCCCATTTTTTATTGGTATACCCTATATCAAATTTAGTACTGACAGTTTGAAAGTCATCATTAAATCTTTCAGCTGGATTTGATTTAGTAAATTCTATTGTATTAAATCCACTTGACTCATCAGCATAAAATACTCCCTCTCCCCATACTTTATAATTATTATCCGAATAAGTATAGAATGAAGACAGTCTTGAAACTAACCCTGATTTGAAATTCCATTGTCCATGAAATGCAATTTGGTGGGTATTAAAAGAACCAATTGAATACGAAGTTTCGAGAAAACTTGATGACTTTTGATTGGTTACAATATTAATCGCACCACCTAATGCATCTGAACCAATTTCTACAGGAACAACTCCTTTGTATATGTCCATTCGTTTGATTAGCGAAATTGGTAAATTGTTTATTGAATATGAAGATCCATAATAATCCATTGGTATACCGTCAATAAAAAACCTGATAGCATTTCCAGACATACCATCTAATGAATATTCAAAATCAGAACCTATCCCACCTGATCGTCTTACTCTTACCCCAGGTGTTCTATCTAAAACAGTATTTACATCTAAATTTTGGTGCTTAATACCTTCAAAATCAAAAGAATTAACATTAAAGCCTCTTTCTTCAATTTTAACGCTCTTTGATTTACCTCGAATAACTACCTCAGTTAATTTTGAAGAATCTTCTTCCAAAATGATTTTTAACACCTTGCGTTTACTATGGTCAATCTCAAAGGGAACCTCTTTGGTCTTGAAACCAACATTAGATACTATAAGTACATACTTCCCTATACTCAACTTATTGATTTGAAATGTACCATTCAAATCTGTAGCAACACCTTTGGTGTCATTTTTAATAACTGCAGTAGCTCCGAAAAGAGGATTGTTATCAACATCCACAATCTTTCCATTTATGATTCCATTTTGCCCATTCAGTTGTATAAACCAACAAACAAAAAATATAGCCATTAATCCTTTCATTTATCTAGACTAATTATAAATAATGCACGAAAATCATAAAAATAATTAGTCTAAAAAAGCCAAAATCTGTAAACGACATAGATAAGACACTGAACGACAAAATGGATTTCAAAATTTGATTTCCACTAATTTATGTGATACTTTTGGTGACATTTTAACCAAAAATCATGACTTTTATATCCAAAAATTTTAAAGAATTTATATTTCAAGGAGCTATAATCGTCATTTTGTTTATAGTATATTCTAATTTACAAGACTCCATGGGGTATACTGAAGAAAATGTTAGTAATATTATTCCCTTCAAAATTGCGTTTTACAGTAATTACACACTAGCCTCTCTACTTATAAGTTATTTCTTAATTCCTTTTTATCTATCTAAGAGAAAATTTTTACTTTTTTTTTCTAGCCTAATCATATTAATAGCCATTGTTATATTGATAGATGAATTTGTACTTGAGAAAATCTACTTTCCAAGTACACGAGGAATTAAATTTCCAGGTATTGTTTTTACACTTGTAGAAACCTTACCTATAATATCCATCTTCGTGGGACTAAAATTTGCATGGGATTATGTAAAAAAGCAAAAGGAAATTGAAAAACTAAAAACACTTTTTCAGGAAAGTGAATTACAATATTTAAAATCGCAAATAAATCCACATTTTCTGTTTAACAACCTTAATAACCTATACGTCTATGCTACTGAGAACTCACCTAAAACTCCTGCAATTATATTAGAACTATCATCGGTATTAAGATATATGCTCTATGATTGTAAAGAAAAGTATGTAAATATAGAAAAGGAAATAGAGCATTTAAAAAATTATACAGCATTGAACGAACTACAAATAGAAAATAGAGGTAGTATACATTTTGTTTCTGAAATTAACACTACAAACTTTCTAATAGCTCCATTAATTCTCAATGTTTTTGTAGAAAATGCATTTAAACATAGTACTGCTAGTCAGTCTGAAAACATTTATATTTCAATATCAGTTACTTTAAATACATCTGGCCTTTTGATGTTTTTTTGTGAGAATAGTTTTTTACCAGTCACTAATATAAAAAACTTAGATAAAGGAATCGGTCTTATAAATGTAAGAAAACGTTTAGACCTACTTTATCCAAAATCACATTCTTTATTTATTAATGAAGATACCAATAGGTTTCAAGTAAAATTAGCAATAAACCTAAACAAACAATGACATGATTAATTGTATTATTATTGAAGATCAACCCCCAGCGCAACGAATTTTAAAAAAATATGTATCACAAACAATCAATTTAAATCTTTTAGCTGTACTTCCTGACGCTCCTAAGGCGATTACTCTAATGAAAACAGAAGATATTCATTTAATTTTTTTGGACATCCACTTACCAAAAATGTCTGGAATTGATTTTTTAAAGTCTATTTCGAATAAACCAAAAATCATATTAACAACCGCTTTTTCAGAATATGCCATCAAAAGTTATGAATTTAATGTAGTTGACTATCTACTAAAACCAATATCTAAAGAACGATTTAACAAATCTATGATTAAGTTAAATAGTATATTAGATCAAGAAAAAAAAATTATACAAAAAAACACTATCCTTCTTAAATCGGGTCATGAACGTTTTAGGATAAATATTGATAACATTATTTATATAAATTCTGATAGTGATTATACGGAAGTTCATACAGATAATAAGGTCTATTTAAGTTCTGACACTTTAAAGCAATGGTTAGAAAAATTAAAAAATAATTTTTGTCAAGTACATAAATCTTACATAATCAATATTAATCATTTGGAAAAAATTTCTGCAAATAAAATTTATTTGTCTGCTACTAAAATTGTTCCTATTGGTAGAGCATTTAAAAAAAACATATTAAATCAAATTTAATTTTTTATGATAATTTTTGACATAAAATTTATATAAAAATATGAATATTCGATACCTTTAAAAACAACAATTATTTATATATTTTTTTTTAGATTTCGTATTTTTACAAAATGAGTAAAATATTAATAACTGGTGGTACTGGTTTAGTGGGTAAACATTTACAAAAAGTCTTAAATAAAAATAATTACGAAGTTTCAATACTTACTAGAACCCCTAAAAAGAGCAATGAGTTTCGTTGGAGTATTAAGGAAAAATATATTGATAAAAAAGCTTTTAAAAATATTACGCACATCATCCATTTGGCGGGAGCTGGTATTGCTGATAAACAATGGTCAAAAAATCGTAAATTAGAATTAATTAATAGTAGAGTTCAATCTGCCAACTTACTGTTTGAATATTGTAAAAAATTGAATATTCAATTAGAAGGATTCATTTCAGCTTCAGGTATTGGCTATTATGGAGCAATAACTTCTCAATCTACTTTTAAAGAAACTGACCCACCTGAAAACGATTTCATCTCTAAAATTTGTGTAGAATGGGAAAAAGCTGCTTTACAATTTAAATCACTAAAAACACCAGTTACAATACTACGCACTGGTATTGTTTTATCCAAAACTGGAGGTGCTTTAGAAAAAATAAACACCCCTTTATTTTTAGCTAAATTAGGTACAGGAAAACAATACATGCCTTGGATTCATATTGATGATCTATGTTCTTTATACATGAAATCTATTGATAATAATTCTTTTAGGGGGATATTCAATGCATCTGCTCCTGAACACCATACCAACACTTCTTTCACTAAAACATTAGCTAAAGTAACTCGAAAACTATTGTTCCCTTTTAGTATTCCTTCTTTTATATTAAACCTTGTTTTAGGCGAACTTTCTGTTATTCTTTTAAACGGGAGTAAAATATCTACAGAAAAAACATCACAATTTTATTCTTTTAAATTTGAAAAATTGAACAATGCTTTAGACGATTTATTATAAAGAAGAAAGCTATTAGTCCTCTTCTATAACATTTTTAACTCTCCCAACAATACCTGACTCTAACTGTACTTTTATTCCGTGAGGATGGTTTGGTGATTTTGTTAATAATCTACTTACAATACCTTCCGTTAACTCTCCAGTTCTTTGATGATTTTTTTGTACTACTTCAACAGTACTACCAATCTGAATATTTTTTCTATTTCTACCGTCTTTCATATGATTCTTTTACTTTACAAAAGTAAAGAAGTTAGCAATAATCTGTTATTTTAAACACTACTTTTTATTAGATGTAAGTTACAGGTTACTCAAAAGCCAAAATATATTTTCTATTATACTTTACCTACTTGATACTCTTCTTATTTATTATTTTTTCTTATAAATTATCATTCCATCTCCTTATCATCACTCAACAACAAACTCCATTTTATTTACAACATAAATATAATGGAGTTTTACTTTAGTTATAAGATTAATACCCTTTTAACACAAATACGTATCAATTAAAACTCTATAAATCTACTTTGAACTTAGTAATTCAATTATTTTTAAAGAAACCCCCTTTGAGGATAAATAGTTTTGACCAGTTACCAATCTGCCGTCAACTTCTATATGAGCTTTTCCTGGTTTAGAAAAATGAAACTTCCCTCCTCTTTGTTCAATTGTTTTTTTAATTAAAAAAGGAAAAGTTTTAAAATAATCTTTATTTTTATTTTCATAGTCATCTGGATATCCACTCACATTTTTACCTTTCACCAAGTACTCCCCATCTTTAGTTTTTAAGTTAATAATTCCTGCTGTTCCATGGCATACAGAAGAAATAATTCCATTATGTTTTTCATAAATATCCATTACAATTCTTTGTATTTCTTTATTTTCTGGGACACCAAACATTGCAGCCCCTCCTCCGATGTATTGAACTGCTTTATAGTTTGAAGTTTTAATTTCTGAAGGTGATTTTGTGTTTTTTAAAGCATTCATGAAACTTGTATCGTATACATACTTTTTACTATTACTATCAGAAGTATTTATATATGCTAAAGGTACAGCTCCTCCTTTTGGACTTAAAAAGTCAACAGTATATCCAGCTTTTTTAAAAACATCATAGGCATTTACAATTTCTGAAAAGCTATTCCCTGTATTTAATTTTGTGTTTCCATAAAAATGAGCGTTAGAAACAACAAATAAAATAGCTTTTTCTTTAAGTGTATCAACTTTTGTTGCGGTTTTACTAATAATCTTCCAATTACCATTAGTTTTCTTTAACAGGAATAAGTCAATATAAACCCATTTTCTTCCAGGTCCAGCTATTTCAACTTTAGCTGTTGCTATATCTTTTACTACCTCTACAGATAGTATTTTACCATCACGTCCATTGAATTTTCCTTTTATTGAGTTTTTAAAAAAACCAATATATTCCTTAGGGGTATAAACCTTGAAACCATCTCTTCCTGTAAGGTATAAAGTTGCATTTTCAGTAAAAGCACTCTCTAGCAACTTTAATTTATTATATGAACTTCCTTCAATGTAGTTATGTAATGTTTTCTTTACAAGAAAGTTTTCTGTTTCTGTTTGCGCTTGTAGCATTTGAAATACTAAAAATAATGCTACTAACAAGGTGTGTTTATTCATGACTCTAATTTTAGATTTTCAACAAAGCTATACAGAGAGTCCTAAAAATTGATTATGAGTTATAATTCAAGTGTCCAGAATTATAATTTTGGAATAAAATATTAAAAAAAATCTTTTCTATATTCAGAAGGTGTTTTACCTGTAAACCTTTTAAAAGTTGAATAAAAAGTAGATTTAGAACTAAAACCAGCTTCATAACCTATAGCTTCTAGGGTTATTTTAGTTTCTTCTTTCAATAGTTTTTTAGCTTCTATAATTCGGTATTCATTTATGAATAATGCAAAGCTTTTTCCTAAATTGTCATTCAACAATTGTGATAATTTATGTGAAGAAATATTTAACTCTTTTGCTATATCTTTTAGTTTAATATTGCTATTCTTATAAAATTGTTTTTTCTTAACCAACTCGCGTAACTCTAGAATCAACTTTTCAGCTTCATTATTTTCAATTTTCTTTGATACATATTTCTTAGGAATATCTTTAAAAATGGTGTCTCTATTTTTTTTAGACATAAAAAAGAAAAGCAAACCATAAAAAACTAAAGAAAAAGCTAATGTCCCTAAAAAATACATCCAAAAATAACCAATTAAATAGGCTAAATAAATTAATACATTACCTAAAAAAACAGCAACTAACCATAACTCAGAAGTAGAACAGTTTGAACTTTTATTGACTATTTTTTTATAAATGTTTTTTAAAACAGACGCAGAAAAAAGAATATAAACTCCCCATACTGTATAAATAACTGTTACAAAACTTCTCCAAAACTCTATGTTTGTTCTATAAGGTTTTACTATACCAGTAATTGTTATTATGAGAAAAAGAGTAAAAACATGAATTTTCCAAACAACAGATACTTTCTTTTTGTTTTCTACTGAAGATTTTAAATAATAAAATAGTGAAACACCAATTAAAAAACACGCTGAAAGACCTATCTGCATTATTAATAAATCTTTGGTTTCACTAAAAAGAGAATATACTGATTTTCCAATCCTAATAGATAACATTAAAACTAAAAACCCAAATAATTTGTTTTGTATTCGCTTTCCTTTTTCAAAAAATAGAAAATACATACTTACAAGGAATCCATTAAAAACTCCTAGTGAGCAAAAAAAAAACAAAATTGAATTATCAAAAGTCATTTTAATATTATTTATTACGATTTCAAAAATAACAAAAACACTTGATGCTCTCAAGTGCTTTATGAACCTAAAACATTTTCGCTTTTTTAAACAATCAAAAATTGTAGTTAAAAATCAAATCTATAATTGATTTTAAAAGCCACTCCCCAGCTAGATCTAGCTATATTTTTATTAAAATCATCCGTTACTACTAAATAAACGTATGATAGTGGCTTATACTCCCACTGTAACCTACTACTTACATTAAAATTATCTCGCTGAGTATTGAATTGTATATATGTTGTCCAGTTTAAACGATTATTAAAAAATACTTCACCAGTAAATCGAGTTAAATGAAAAGTTTCTTTCCCTAATAAATTTAAATCTATTTTATTAACATCATAGTTGAATTGTAAATTTGCAAAAGGAAGCAATTGATAATTTAAATAGGCACCAGCTGCTATTCTACTTCCTGCATAATAATTTCCTTTTTGTATATTAAAACGATATCTAAATTTTTGGTTATTTGCTGAGTTATACCCTATTCTAAAAATACCGAAATTATATTTACCTGGTATTAATGCATTTCCATTACCTAACGGATCAAAACCGTATTTTAAATCAACATAATCATGTTTAAAAACATAATATAAAGCTGATAAATCTTTAAAAAATATGGCTCCATTCAAAAAATGTGATGACTGACTTATACTTCCATTTTCATTGAAATAAGTATTAGTATCGTAATTTAAATATCGAATAGAATTTAATACTTTAGAATTTTCATAAAATTTTTCATATTCAATACTTCCTGTTAACTGAGTATATCCTTCTCTAATTACTAAATCATTTACCGCATCAAAATTATACAACCTTGGAGTAAAACCAACATCTGTAATATAATTTCCACCTACATTTTTTAACGCTGCACTCCAACCGAAACCCCTTTTGTTAAACCAAATTCCAGCATTATAAAAGTTGTTATCTCCTGAAATATCATCATTAAAACTTTTACCAAAATTTGCAATTCCAATCCATTTATTATTATCTGATTTATAATTCAAATTAACTCCTGCAACTCTATTATAATCGTCTATAAACTCAAAACCAGTTGTTTCTTGCCTATTAATAAAAAAACCTGTTGTTGTAAAGTTTTTAGACAATTGTTGTTCTGCTACGATGACTCCATAATTTTGAGATTGCTCGTTGTTTTTTTCTTCAGTTTGCACATTTAAAACTCCAATTCGTGTTTTTGGCGAAACATTCCCTGATAATTTTATCCCAAACTGAATTGGAGTTTTTGAGCCTATACGTCTAGAATAAAAAGGGTTTACTCCAGGAACTCCAAGGTTTGAAAACAAATCAGCATTCTCTAGGAAAAAATTGCGCCTTTCAGGAAAATTCACAGCAAAACGAGTTAAATTTGTTACCTGTTGATCAACATCTATTTGAGAAAAATCAGGATTTATAGTAGCATCTAATTTTAGTGATGAAGTTATATTATATTGTACATCTAAACTTGGTTTATAGCTAGTATTACTGATATTATTTTTAACATCATTTTGATTATTAATTGTTAAAGAAGGGGTAACAGTAAAACGTGATGGTGATATCTTTGGTAAATTTTCAATAATAAATTTTTCAGTAAATCGTAAATCAAATAAACGATAATTTCTTTTCACATTTTTTAAAATAGTCCATGAATTAATTTTAATATCTCTTACATAAAATTGAACCCCAAAAACAGTATTATTTTTATTAAAATTTAAAGATTTTAAAGGTATTGCTATCTCATACTGCTTTTGATTTCCATTAATAAAAGCTTTTGATTTCCATACAGTATTCCAACTAGTGCTAAAATCATAACCGTCATTTACACGTTCAACAATACCATCTATTTGGGTACTATGACTATTGACAGAAAAGTAAAATGCATTTTGTTGTTGATTTTGTGTATCCAAAACCATAGCAAACCCATCACTTAAACCAATAGGAGTATCACGTTTCAATGAACTTACTTGTGTTTTTGATGTACTATCCTTATAAATTAAACTCACAAATAAATATTCTCCATTATGAAACATTTTTACTGAGGTTTGATTTTTTGCTAAACCTACATCAGTAGGAGCGTAATTATAAAATCCTGTATATGATATTAAACTATTCCATACTTTCTCATTTAGTTTACCATCTATCGTAATTTTAGTGTCTAAAAATTTAATTCTTGATTGTTGAGCAAAACTTCTTACTATAAAGCTTAGTAGTAAAAAAGTTAAAAATTTTTTCATATTTATATTTTAAGTTTAATCAAAAGTATTATTGTGATTAATACCATTTATAACAAGTAGACAAATTCAGCTTTAACGCAATTAGAGAGGCCTTTTTATTAGATTATATGTTTTATCTTCATAAACTCCCTTTACGACATCGTCAAACTCAGTTTCAGCAATATTTATAGTGTATTAAAAGCTATAATTGTATTTTAGCTAACACTATGATTTTTTTTAAAAACAAATACCGTTTTTCTAGCTCCATAATCTTTAAGCATGCATTGTTTTGGTTATGTGTTTTTCTTTATTTTATGTTTTCTTCAAACATTACTAATTTTAGTGGAGGATATATTCAATTGTTTCATTCTACAATTAAAATTTTAATACCTCAAGTAATTACTGCCTATACTTGTTTGTTTATTTTAGTTCCGAAGTTTTTGAACACGAAAAAAACTGAGTTATTTATAATTTGGCTAGTATTTTTATTAATTGCTATGTATGCCTTTTATTTATTTTTACACGTATATTTATACGAACCAAAATACATACAGTGTTACAGCGAAATTGCAAAAACATATGCTGAAAAAACCTATTTTCAGCGACTTATAAATTTCTCAACATTTTTAAGTAAGTCAATAAAGTTTTTAACCCCTGCCACCTTACTATTAATGGCGAGTTTTTATAAGAATCAACGAACACTGTTAATTTTAAACGAACAAAAAAAGACTGCTGAATTAACTGCTTTAAAACACCAATTAAATCCACATTTTTTATTTAACACATTAAACAACTTATATACTTTAGCTTTAAAAAAATCAGATCAAACTCCAGAAGTTATCGAAAGATTATCTGATATTTTAGACTATATGCTTTATCGCTGTAATGATACTTTTGTTTCACTTCAGAAAGAAATTGAACTTATTGAAAACTACCTCTCTTTAGAAAAAGTTAGGTACGGAAAACGAGTACAAATTTCTTTTGAAAAAAATATTACTAGAGATGTTAAAATAGCTCCATTACTATTGTTAACTTTTATTGAAAACTCCTTTAAACACGGCGTAAGTCAAGAACTAAAAGAAGCTATTATCAAAATTAATATTAGCCTTAAAAACAATCAAATTATTTTTATTATTGAAAATTCAAAACCAAATGTTAGTTTAGATAAAAGTAATAACAATTGTATAGGATTAAAAAATATAAAAAAACAATTAGAGTTAATTTATCTTGATAACTTCTTTTTAGATATCAACAATACTGCAAAATTTTATACTGTAACATTAAAACTACTAGCTAAATAATGATTTATAAATGTTTAATTATTGATGATGAAGAGCTAGCTAGAGAGTTAATTGAAACTCATGTATCTCAATTAGCCGATTTTAAATTAGTAGCTTCATGCGCTAGTGCTATTGAAGCTAGTAGTATTTTACAGCAGGAAACAATTGACTTACTTTTTTTAGACATAGAAATGCCAGTTTTAAAGGGTACTGATTTTTTTAAAAACCTATTACAAAAACCAAAAGTCATTTTCACTACTGCATACAGAGATTATGCATTAGATGGGTTTGAATTAAATGCTATAGATTATTTATTAAAGCCTATTTCTTTTTCTCGCTTTTTTAAAGCCATTGAAAAGTTCAAATCAACACGTTCTTATGGCAATCAGATAACTAAAAACATACCGCAATCAACAACAAACAATCATATTTTTGTTACAAAAAACAGAAAAAAAATAAAACTCATCTTTACTGATATTTTATACATAGAAAGTTTAAAAGACTATGTAAAAATTCATTTAAAAAATGAATCTCATACAGTAAAGTTTAGTATTTCAGCTTTTGAGAAAGAATTAGATAATCGATTTATTCGTATACATCGCTCTTATATTGTAAATCGAAATAAAATTACAGCATATACAAAAAACGATGTTGAAATTAATACCATCGAAATTCCTATTAGTGATAATTATAAAGAAAACATACTTGATATTTTAAAATAAAAAACTCAGGATAGTATCCTGAGTTTTTTATATGAAATTTAAATTGCACTATTAGTTCTTAGACATTGTCATATTTATTGTAGTTTTAAGATCTTGTTCTTGTAGTTTCATTTTCATATCAATTTTAGACTCTGTAGGTACTCCAGATTTTTTATCAATATTCATTGTTCCAATAATGTCACCTGCTGCTACTCCTGCTACTTTACCTGTTACATCCAATAATACCGTTTTACTAGTAATTGATTTCACTTTGTATACAAAATTGAAATCCATTCCTTTATTATTTTTAGACATCGTCCACGTGTCTCCTACAGCAACAGCCTTTTCGGGATATACTACATTACTAGACTGGTTAGCTAAATCACTTATTCCAGGAATGTTTGGCTCTACTTTTGATTCTAATACTTTCCCTAAGTTATTAACGTTCATAGTTATAACAGCCTTTAGCATGGGATCCATTTGAGATTTCATCATTTTACCAGTATCATCCAGCTCTTCAGCTTTTTTAGTAGAATCATAAGACATTGGCATCCCTTGTTGTACCATGTTCATTACCACTTTAGTAATTTTCATTTCACTAGTATATTCAGTGCTAGACGCACTTTTAACATCCTGTATCATGGCTATATTCATGTCCATTGACATTACAGACCCCATATTTTGAGACATTTTCATGTTCAGTGTATAAGAGTCTCCTTTTTCATACTTTAAACGAAGTAGTACTTTCTCTTGCGCAAATGTTATTGTAGTTACTAACAATAATAAAGCGATAATTTTTTTAGTCATTTTTAATATCTTTTGTTACATGCGAATATACATAAATAATTTTTTTTTAAAACCAGCATCAAATCCTAAATCAGTATTTTTTAAACACTATTTTTGATAGTGTCACAAAAAAAACTAATTAAATTTAAAAAATTCTCAAACAACCCTTTGATTCTATGTTTTTTTTAATCACATTTGACTATTCGTTAATCTATTATAAAATTTAAAAATGAATACTAATACCAAAACCACAATGCACTACAATACAGGTATACTTCAAAATGAAACATTAATTGATTTATACAAAAAAATGCTGTTACCTAGAATGATAGAAGAAAAAATGCTAATACTTCTTCGTCAAGGTAAAATATCAAAATGGTTTAGTGGTATTGGTCAAGAAGCTATCTCTGTAGGTGTTACTTCTTCATTAAAGAATGAAGAGTATATATTACCAATGCACAGAAATTTGGGAGTTTTTACGACTCGTAATATACCTTTATATAGATTATTTTCTCAATGGCAAGGTAAAGCCAACGGTTTTACTAAAGGAAGAGATCGAAGCTTTCATTTTGGAACTCAAGAATATAATATCATTGGAATGATTTCTCATTTAGGGCCTCAATTAGGTGTTGCAGACGGAATAGCTTTGGCCAATAAAATAAAAAATAACAATCATGCATGCGCTGTTTTTTGTGGTGATGGAGGCACAAGTGAAGGTGATTTCCACGAGGCTTTAAATGTTGCCTCAGTATGGAGTTTACCTGTTTTATTTTGTATTGAAAATAATGGTTATGGGCTTTCTACTCCTACTTCTGAGCAGTATAATTGTGAACATATCGCAGATAAAGGAATTGGTTATGGTATGGAATCTCATATTATAGATGGAAATAATATTTTAGAAGTTTATACTAAAGTTTCTGAATTAGCAGAAAGTATTAGAAATAATCCTAGACCAATTTTATTAGAATTCAAAACGTTTAGAATGCGTGGTCATGAAGAAGCAAGTGGTACAAAGTATGTTCCTTCAGAGTTAATGGATACATGGGCGGCTAAAGACCCTATAGATACCTATAGAGAATATTTAATTTCTAATGAAATATTAACTCACGCTAGTGATGAAGAATTTAGAAATGAAATAAAAACTAACATCAATAATAACCTTAAAGCTACCTTTGAAGAAGAAGCTATTTCATCAACTATTGAAAAAGAATTAAATGATGTTTATCAAGAGTTTGAGTATAAACATATTTCTGAAAACTCAGAAACTGAAAACATACGTTTAATAGATGCCATTTCAAAAGGTTTAAAACAAGCTATGGATAAAGATGACTCAATTGTTATCATGGGGCAAGATGTGGCCGAATATGGTGGTGTTTTTAAAATAACTGAAGGCTTTATTGATCTTTATGGTAAAGAACGAGTACGAAATACTCCAATTTGTGAATCTGCAATAGTTTCAACTGCATACGGATTAGCTATTAATGGAATGAAAGCTGTAATGGAAATGCAATTTGCAGATTTTGTTTCTACTGGATTTAATCCTATAGTAAATTTATTAGCTAAATCTCACTATAGATGGAATCAAAAGGCTGATGTCGTTATAAGAATGCCATGTGGGGCTGGTGTAGGTGCAGGCCCTTTTCATTCACAATCAAATGAAGCTTGGTTTACAAAAACACCAGGCTTAAAAGTTGTATACCCTGCTTTTCCTTATGACGCAAAAGGTTTATTAACAACTGCTATTAATGATCCAAACCCAGTACTTTTTTTTGAGCACAAAGGACTATATAGAACTATTTACCAAGATGTTCCTACTAATTATTATACACTTCCCATTGGTAAAGCTGCTGTGCTAAAAGAGGGTGAAAATGTTACCATTATTGCCTTTGGACTTGCAGTACATTGGGCTTTAGAGACCTTACAAATGAATAAAAATATTTCAGCAGATTTAATTGATTTAAGATCTTTACAACCATTAGATACTGATACTATTTTTACTTCAGTTAAGAAAACTGGTAAAGTAATTATTCTTCAAGAAGATTCTTTATTTGGTAGTCTGTCAGGTGAAATTTCTTCTCTAATTACAGAAAATTGTTTCAAATATTTAGACGCTCCTGTAAAACGTGTTGCTAGTATAGATACTCCTATTCCTTTTGCTGGAAACTTAGAAAAAGAGTACTTACCTAAAGATAGATTTAAAAATGAGCTTTCAGAATTATTAGCTTATTAGAATTCTTTTAAATAATATTAATAAAAAAAGCTTAGTAATAATTACTAAGCTTTTTTTTTATTATTTCAGAATCAAGTATTATAAATCTTGATTCACATCCCAAGATTCTAATATTTCTTTTAATGTTTTTATAAACATACCACCTAAAGCTCCGTTAACTACTCTATGATCATAAGAATGTGATACAATCATTTTTTGACGGATACCTATAAAATCACCTTCTGGCGTTTCAACTACCGAAGGCATTTTTCTAATTGCTCCTAGTGCTAAAATAGCTACTTGAGGTTGATTAATAATTGGAGTTCCCATAATTGAACCAAAACCACCAACATTCGTTACGGTATACGTTCCCCCTTGGATTTCATCTGGCTTTAACTTGTTTGCTCTTGCTCTGTTTGCTAAATCATTAACTTGTTTAGTCATTCCAACCAAATTTAATTGGTCAGCATTTTTAATCACAGGTACAATTAAATTTCCATCAGGTAAAGCTGCAGCCATTCCTAAATTAACATTCCCTCTCTTTATAATTTTATCACCATCAACAGCGATATTAATCATAGGGTGTTTTTTGATAGTTTGAGCTACGGCTTGCATGAATATTGGAGTAAAGGTTAATTTTTCACCTTCTCTTTTTAAATAGGCTTCTTTAACCTTATTTCTCCATTTTACAATATTAGTAACATCTATTTCAATAAAAGATTGAACATGAGCTGAAGTTTGAACAGAATCAACCATATGTTTAGCAATTAGCTTCCCCATACGACTCATTTCAATAATTTGATCTTCTCCACTCATTGTTACTGGAGCAGAAGGAGTTTTTACTTCTTTCACTGCTACAGGTGTAGCTTCTTTCTGTTCAACTTTTTTAGGTTGATTTCCTCTATTTTCCAAATAAGACAGGATATCGTTCTTTGTAACTCTACCATCTTTTCCAGTTCCGCTAATAGTATCAAGCTCATCAATAAGAATTCCTTCCTTCTGTGCTATATTTTTAACTAAAGGTGAATAGAAACGATCACTAGATGATGTATCTATTGATGTTGAAACTATTTCTTTTGCTACTTCAATACTCTTTTCGACTTCAACAATAGCCTCTTTTACATCGTCTTTAACTTCAGAATCAGACTCTCCACCATCGCCTTCTGTTTCTATAATTGCAATTGTCTCTCCAACTTGAACAACCGTGTCTTTATCAAATAAAATTTCAATTAATTTACCTTCAACTTCACTTGGTACTTCACTGTCTACTTTATCGGTAGCTACTTCAACAACGGTATCATCTATTTCAATAGTTTCTCCTACTTCTTTTACCCAAGAGGTAATAGTTGCTTCGGCAACACTTTCGCCCATTTTAGGCAACTTTAATTCGTATTTAGCCATTGTTTGTATATTTTGTGGATTGCGAAAATACTAAAAATCGATGGTTTTTCATCATAAAAAATGCTAAAAAACAATTTTCAAGGATTATTTCATATTACATTATTACCAACAAAATAAACAAATCCCAATACATTCTATTTTCAAACACTTAAAAAAACTACTAAATTTACCATATTCTCAAAATAAAAACTACAATCACTTTAATACTTCATTCATTTACTTTATCGTGAGCCATCTTTACTATAACATTTAAAAACAGCCTCATTTTGTTTATATCTGAACAATTTTTCACACTAAAATTGTTCATTATTACCTTCAATTATGCGTAATCTCTCTTCTGCTCTTTCTAATTCTCTTTTAGCCCTTTTTACATTTTCTCTTGCGTGTTCTATACTGTTAAATCCATTTCTTGATCTTGAATGCTTGGTTATTAATTTTTGCAAACCATTTCCTAAAGTTCTTATTTTGTTATACGAATATTGAGAAACCTCATTTTTATTTAAAAATATTTTCATAGTCTTTTTTCTAAGTGTACATTCAAAAACTAAATAACCATTACTTTCTTTGGACCAAACATAATTACTTCCCTGTACTTTTAACATATATCCTTTTAATTTCTCTTTTAAAAGTTTTTGAATTTCATTTCTTTTAGATTTCTGAAATTTGGCTGTAAAATTGTAAAAATCATTAGAGTTAGAGATGCTTGTAGCGTTACTAATTGTAGAAGTAACATCAGTATGTATGTTTCCTGAGTAATTACTAGCTGGTGGTATAGGAGGTGTTTGTGCAATCGTTGTAAATACGCTAGTAAACATGAATAAAAAAACTAAATGTGTAATCTTCATAATATCTTATTTTATAATTAATTAGATTACAAATGTAGATAGTGTTTTTAATCAACAAGAATAAATGGTAACCGTTAACCTATGATTAACCTTAAACATAGAAGTATTAACTTATCTTGAATTCTAGCCCAATTCCTCTTGAGCTTTCAATAGAGATGCTTGGATCTTCTTTAAAATATTTGCGTAATCTACTAATAAAAACATCCATACTTCTACCTGAGAAAAAATCATCATTCTTCCAAACAGCATTTAAAATTTCTTCTCTTTTTAAAAGTTGATTTTTGTGACTAAATAAAAACAATATTAATTCAGTTTCTTTTTCTGTTAACTTTTGCGTAGAATCATTAAAAGTTAATTCTAATCTTTGTGTATTAAAAGTATAAGAGCCTATAAGAATTTTAGATTCGATATCCTTTGTTACTTCTTTAGTACTTGTTCTTTTCAATATATTATGTAATCGCAATACTAACTCATCAGCTTCAAAAGGTTTTACAATATAATCATCTGCTCCTAACCTTAGCCCTTTCAACTTATCATCTTTCAACTTTCTTGCAGTTAAAAAAACAAAAGGTAACTCTGGAAACAATTTTATTATATTTTCAGCCAAAGTAAAGCCATCCATTTTAGGCATCATTACATCTAATACACAAATATTAAAAATATTAGTTTCAATATTATTTAAAGCTTCTTCTCCATTTTTACACCATGTAACATAATATCCAGTAATTTCTAGATATTGCTTTAAAATATTTCCAAAATCTATATCATCTTCAACCAATAAAATATGGTGTTTGTTTCCTTCTTTCATTTTAAATTGGAATATTAATTATAAATGTAGTTCCGTTCCCTTTTTCACTTTCAATAAAAATAGCACCTCCATGAGCTTTTATAATTTGATTGCTATAATAAAGTCCTAACCCTAAACCTTTAACATCATGTATTTCGTTTGTAGCAACTCTATAAAATTTATCAAATAACAATTCTTGATTTTTCTTTGATATTCCAATCCCGTTATCAGCTATTGAAATGTATAAACTTTTGCTGTTTTTTATACTACAATTAACTTCAATTTTTGTTCCTCCATATTTAACCGCATTTTCTAAAATATTAAATAAAGCAGTAGTTACAAAAAATTTATCAAGAGCAATTGTATTATTAATTCTACAACATCTTTCTAAACGAACATTATTGTTCTCAACAGATAATAAAAAATCATCTAATACCGTATTAATATATTGGTCTATAACCATCATTTGCTTATTTAATTTTATTTCATGGTAACCTAAGCTATTATTCAATACTTGATCTATTAATTTCTGTAAACGAGTGTTTTGACGCTCTATGGTATTTATTACTGAATCAATGATTACTGGCTTAGTTTTCACTTCTTCTTTTTTCAGCATTTTAGTTGCTAATGATAGTGTTGCTAAGGGGGTTTTTAATTCATGAGTTATATTATTAATAAAATCTGTTTTTATATCTGTATTTTTCTTCTGAGTAATTAATGCTTTAATTGAATGATATAATACCCCTATAACCACTAAAAAAATTAACAAGGATAAAATCAATATTAATTTCATTTTACCAAAAACTATAAGCTCCCAATTATCAATATTTATATAGTTTGTGCTTTCAAAATGAAGTTCATAACTAACTGTTAACTCTTTTTTATTTATTTCTCTAGAAAAAGAACGCTCAGTATGCCAATAAGAATTACTAACTTGTAATTCTTTAACATTTTCAAAATCTGATCCTAATAACTTAAAATCAGGATTACTTTTCCCTTTAAAAATTGTGTCTTTTTTACCTCGTGATACTAAAGTAATATTTTTTAAAACTTTATGAAACTTTAAATTATATCCTAATTTCTTTTTTCTAAGCTCTTCATTATAAGCTTTTATATATGGAGGATTTATTGAATCTGTTATTCTTCTTAACTCATTAATAACTCCTTTTTTTGTTAAATTATTAAGACTGTATTCATCTAATTTATTTATCAAAAAAGTTTTCCATTTAATATTTAATGAATCTATTCCTATAGTATACTCATCAATTTTAGAAATAGCTTCTTTTGCTTTATTTATAAAATTTTCTTTCTTTAAATTATAGGTGTTTTTAATAAGTGTACTTTGAATTACTGACAAAGCAACTAAACTTAAAATTGAAACTATAATTAATCTGGTTATTTTATTTATCATTGATTACTCTATACATATGGAATTTTTCACTAATCTATTATTCAATTACAACATACATTCCTTTTAATTTCTTCATCAAAAATATCAATAAACAGCTAACTACATAAATTAAACTTCTTTATTAACCGTTCATTAACCTTAGAGCTATTATTAAACAAGAGTTTATTAAAATAAGAGATTAGATATTAACAAAATATCTATACATCAATAAAACATTAACCCTCCCTTTAACCCTGTATTAACCAACTTACTTGAAGATCCTTCACATCTTTACTTCATAATTAAAAACTACAATTATGAATTTTAAAATACTCTCGTTTGTTTTTCTATTATACGCTTTAGGAACATATTCTCAAAAATCAATTACAACAAGTACCATTTCACAACATATAAAAATAGATGGTTTGTTAAACGAGAATACTTGGAAAACTCATCTAAAAAACATTAAATTAAAACAACTAAGTCCTAATAGCGGAAATTTACATTCAAACGCCACAAAAATTGCAATTATAAATGATGATTCCTTCTTTTATATTGCCGCTGAACTATCATCTACAAAAATCACTAATATATTAACCTCTAGAGACGATGTTGGTACCTCGGACTACTTTGGTTTTATAATAGACTTATTTGGGGCAAATAGAGAGGCTTGGGCATTTTTAGTAACTCCAGCAAACGTACAAACAGATATCAAAATAACTCCTAGTGGAAATTACAGAGAGTGGAATGCAGTTTGGGCAAGTGCCATAAAAGTATATGATGAAAAATGGACTATAGAACTTAAAATTCCTTTTAATAGTTTACGTTTCCCTAAAGAAGATTTTTCAAACATTTCTATTAATTTTGAGCGTTTTGATTCATTTAACAATGAAAATTCTTTTTGGAATTACATTAACCCAAATATTAATGGTCTTTTAAATCAGTTTGGTAAACTTAAAGGTTTGAAAAATGTAAGCCCGCCTATAAATTTATCTTTTAATCCTTTTGTTTCAATAATTAATGAGAAAAGCTCGAATGAATCAAAGAATACTACTTTTACTGGTGGACTTGATTTAAAATATGTACATAATAATGCATATACAATTGACGTTTCTTTAATTCCTGATTTTAGTCAAGCCTTATCCGATAATCAGGTTTATAATCTTTCTCCTTTTGAAATTAAATTTAATGAAAATAGGCAATTTTTTGTTGAAGGAGCTGAACTCTTTGATAAAGGCGGCTACTTATATTCACGAAGAATTGGAGGAACTCCTATTTATAAAAACAAATTCAACATTGAAAAAAATGAAAATATAATAAATAACCCTATATCTTCAAATATCATAAACTTATTAAAATTTACTGGAAAAACTGAGAAAGGGTTATCTGTTGGCATATTAAATGGAATTACAAGTAAAAGTGAGGCAACAATTAAGAATACAGTAACAAATGAAACTAGGAATATTGAAACTAATCCGCTAACTAATTATAATTCAATTGTAATTGATAAAACTTTAAAAAATAATTCATTTTTAACTTTTATAAACAACTCAGTTATCAGAAATGGAAACGCCTATGATTCTAATTTAAGTGCTTTACTATATAAGTGGTATAATCAAAAAAGAACATACTCAATGTACTTTAAAAAAGCTTTATCTCAAAAATACTATTCAGATTCACAAAATCAATATGGTCATGAATATTATGCTTCATTATCTAAAATAAGTGGAAAATGGACAGGAAACCTATCTTTTTACTTGTTAGATGATACTTTTGATAATAATGATTTTGGGTATCTTCCTAGAAATAACCAATTAACACTGAGGTCAAATTTAACTTACACTAATAATAATCCTAAAAATACATTTTCTCAATACCGAATTAATTTTCAACATTCTCGAAGATATTATTATACTTTACTAGAAAATGAACAAACATATTATAAATTAAATACGAGCGCTACATTAAAAAAAAATAATCATAAAGCCTATGCTGTATTTACCTATGCTGAAAAAGGCAAAAACTTTTACGAACCACGGGTTAAAGATAGATATTTTAACAAACCCGCATTTACTGAAACAGTGTTAGAATATCAAACGAATAGAAATAAAAATTTATACTTCGCTACTTATTTTATAGCTGTTAATTATTTGAATTCTGATATATACACCTATGAAATTGTAACAGGATATGGACTAAGGAGTCGTTTGGGGCAACACCTATTTCTAAAATTAGAACAAGATTTAACAAAAAATCCAAGTAGTGCTGGATATATAACTCAACAAGGAAATGATATTATTTTTGGTCAGCGTAATATTAAAGAGCTCACGAACTCATTACATATAAGTTATACAATAAATGCCAAACTAAATATGTCGACAAGGCTACGTCATTATTGGATCCAAGTAGATTATGATAAACAATTTACATTATTAAACGATGGAAATTTATCATCCAATAACTATACTATTAATCCAAATAATTATGATGAAAATTACAATAGTTTTACTATTGATTTTATCGCTAAATGGCAATTTGCCCCTGCTAGTGAAATTAGTTTAGGTTACAAATTAGGTTCAAATTTTTATGATAATGATATAAAATCTTCTTATTTCAGTAATTTAAAATCAACCTTAAAAGAAAAGAGTAACAATAGCATGTCATTAAAAATGGTTTACTTTTTAGATTTCAATAAGATAAAAACGAAACTTTTTTAACTAAAAAAAGCTCATTAATTATAGTTAATGAGCTTCTTTTTTTTATTGTATCCATGCTTTAGGGGTTGCTAGAACTGACAACAATTTAGCCTCTTCAGAATTTTCTTCAGGATGATGATTATATTTCCATTGAACCACAGGTGGTAAGCTCATTAAAATACTTTCTATACGACCATTCGTTTTTAAACCAAATAACGTACCTCTATCATGTACTAAATTGAATTCAACATAACGTCCTCTTCTTACCTCTTGCCAATCTTTATGTTCTTTTTGATATTCTATATTTTTTCTTTTTTCTACAATAGGTACATATGAGTTCAAAAAACTATCTCCTACCTCAGTTACAAAATCATACCTATTTTGAATAGAAAACTCCTCATTTTCTTTTAAATAGTCAAAAAATAATCCTCCAATGCCTCTTGCTTCATTTCGATGCGCATTCCAAAAATAGTTATCACAAGTTTCTTTAAACTTGGGATAAAAAGATTCGTTATGCTTATCACAAGCTTCTTTACATACTGAATGAAAATGAACAGCATCTTCATCAAATAGATAATAAGGTGTTAAATCCTGTCCACCACCAAACCATTGAGTTACGATCTCTCCTTTAGAGTTATACATTTCAAAATAACGCCAATTTGCATGTACAGTAGGTACAAATGGATTTATTGGATGTAATACCAAACTTAAACCACAGGCAAAAAAATTACCTTCTTCTACTCCAAATTGTTTTCTTAAAACCTCTGGTAATTCACCATGTACCGCAGATATATTTACCCCTCCTTTTTCAAAAACCTCACCATTTTCAATTACACGTGTTCTACCTCCACCTCCTTCGCTTCTTTTCCATAAATCCTCTTGAAATTTAGCTCTTCCATCTACTTCTTCTAGTTTAGAAGTTATAGTATCTTGTAATCTTTCTATATATGCGTAAAAAGTATCTTTCATTTTTGTAATCTTAAAAGACAAAAGTAACTATTCTGTTAATTCCTTTACTCTAATTTCTTTAATAGTTTCAATAGTTGCCGCAGTAACTGATAGCGGTAATACCAAAATAACACCTACTATAGGTATTAATAAAAAAAGTATAAACACAATTCCATTACCTATTGCTAGTCCTTTATGCTGTTTAACAAATTCAATACTCTCTTTATATTTGAAATGACGCTCAAGTGTGTAATCCATATTTCCAAACCCAGCGTAATAAGCCTGCATTAAAAATAAAATAACTGTAGAAAAGATACCAATTATTGGTATTAAACTTAGTAATAGAATTGGTATTGTTAATAACAATTCTTTCGTTAAATTTCTAACATTAATTCTTATACCTCTTACAAGCTGTTCTTGAAATGAAGTTTTTCTATGCGAATGGTTTTTACCTTTATAATACTCTTCAATTTTTTCAGAAACCGGACTCATAAATGGTGCTGAAAGTGCCATAACAATATGTTTATACAAAACTAGTCCGACAACTAAAATCAGTAAACCGCTTAAAAAAGTACTAATAACTTCAAATGCTCCTTTTCCAAATTCCCATTTCCAAATATTAGAAATATAATGCCCTATATTATCTGATAAAGAGTAGGCCAAAACACCAATTAAACTAGCTATTAAAACACTGATAACTATAGGAATTGTAAAAAACTTCCATAACTTTAGTTTTGATATTAATTGAAAAGCACCTAAATATGCCCTTATTCCTTTAAAAATATTTTGAATCATAAACCACAATTTATTTTGATATAAAAATACAAACCTCTTTCTAAAAATAGAAAGAGGTTTGTATTTTTTGTAAAGAATTAACTATTACTGTAAAACAGGTTTAAGAAATTCTTCCAATTGTTTTTCGTTTATTTTGTTCACTTCATCCCACCCCATTTTCTTTGATGGTGATGCTGCTCCCCTTTTAAAATTAATTATTTGTTTATCTTTTGATATCAAATATGCAGTAGGATAGTCTAATTTATGAATAAACCCATTAATTGTTACTGAAGATTTATCAGAATTTTCTGAAGCAGAAGCAACTAATTGAATTCTTTTGTCTAGTTTTTTTGACATTCTTTCAGCTCCTTTTTTCTGATCCCAGAAAAGCATAACAAACTCCATTTGTCCGTTATATTTTTCAACCATTTTATTAAGAGCAGGAATTTCTCCCCAGCAAGGAGCACACCAAGTAGCAGCAACTATTAATAAAATTGGTTTATCAACTTTATCAGTGCTAATAACTTTTCCATCAATAGTAGTAAAATCGTAATTAGATATATACTTACCTTTTACACAATTTTCAACAATGTCATTAAGCATAGCAGCATCTTTACTAGGGCTAACTATACAATCATTAACTGCATCTTTGTAAAACTCTTTTGCTTGGGAAAAGCTAATTTGAACAGTTAAGGTTAATAATACAAGTAATAATTTCTTCATGATTAATTATTTAAGGGGCTGTAATATATTAAATAATATTTAAATTTTATATTCTTTTACCGCGTCAATAAATGCTTTTGCATTTTCTAACGGAATATTAGGTAAAATTCCATGCCCCAAGTTAACAATATATTTGTCTTTACCAAACTCATTTATCATTTGGTTTACCATTTTTTTTATTTCAGCTGGAGGAGACAGTAATCTAGAAGGATCAAAATTACCTTGCAATGTAATATTCCCTCCTGTTAAATAACGAGCATTTCTAGCAGAACATGTCCAATCTACTCCTAGGGCTGACGCGTTTGACTTGGCCATTTTATCTAACGCAAACCAACATCCTTTTCCAAAAGCAATTACTGGAACATCATCTTTTAATGCTTCAATTATTTGATTAATATACTGCCATGAAAATTCTTGATAATCAGTTGGAGATAACATTCCTCCCCATGAATCAAAAACCTGAACAGCATTTACACCTGCCTTTACCTTTGCTTTTAAATAAGCTATTGTGGTGTCAGTTATTTTAGTAAGCAATTCATGTGCCAAAATTGGTTGTGTAAAACAAAACTCTTTTGCTTTATCAAAGTTTTTAGATCCCTGACCCTGTACCATGTAACATAAAATTGTCCACGGAGACCCTGCAAATCCTATTAGAGGAATTTCATCATTCAATTTTTCTTTTGTTGCCTTAATTGCATCCATCACGTACCCTAATTCTTCATTTACATCAGGGATAATTACCTGATCTAAACTTTTTCTGTCTCTAATTGGGTTAGGTAAATATCAACCAAAGTCTGGTTTCATCTGAACCTCAACATTCATTGCCTGAGGCACAACCAGGATATCTGAAAATAAAATAGCGGCATCCATTCCATATCTCCTAATCGGTTGTACTGTTATTTCAGAGGCTAATTCAGGAGTTCTACAACGTGTAAAGAAATCATACTTTTTTCTAATTTCAATAAACTCTGGCAAATATCTTCCGGCTTGACGCATCATCCATACAGGTGGACGATCCACTGTTTCACCTTTTAAGGCTCTTAAAAATAAATCGTTTTTTATCATTTTATATCTATACGTCATTACGAATATAATAAAGTATTTTTATTTTAATAAATATACTTTAATTTACTGTATCAGTAACAACTGTTTTTTATTACATATTAGCTACTGCTTCCATTGATTTATCAATGGCTTGAGTTATTTTTTGAATATCTTTTTCAGAAATTGCTGAAGACAAAAACCATGCTTCAAACTGAGAAGGAGGTAAGAATACACCATTATTTATCATCTCCCAGAAAAAGATTGCAAACTTTTTAGTATCCGAAGTTTGAGCTTCTTCAAAATTTGTTACTTTTTTAGAAGAAAAGAATGGATTTATCATTGACCCAAATCTATTTACGGTAATTTCAACACCGTATTTCTTTGCCGATTCTAATAGAAAAACTTCCATTATCTGAGCTATTTCATTAAACTTCTCGTAGGGGTTTTGTTTTTTTAATTCGGTTAAAGTTGATATTCCAGCAGCCATAGCTATTGGATTACCACTTAATGTTCCAGCTTGATACATTCCTCCTAAAGGAGCAACCATTTCCATTATTTCATTTCGTGCTCCATAAGCTCCTACAGGAAAACCTCCTCCTATTACTTTTCCTAAACACGTAATATCAGCTTCTACATCAAATAATTCTTGAGCTCCTCCAAATTTAGAACGGAAACCTGTCATTACCTCATCAATAATCAATAGAGCTCCTTTACTTTGTAAATATTCTTTTAATTCTTTCAGAAAATTATCTTTAGGAGTTACCACTCCCATATTACCAGCAACAGGTTCAAGGATAACCCCTGCAATATCATCATGAGCTTCAAAATGCGCTTTTACACTTTCAATGTCATTATAATTAGCTATTAAAGTATTTTTAACTGCTCCTTCAGGTACTCCTTTACTTCCAGGTAAACTTAATGTAGCTAATCCTGAACCAGCTGCTACTAATAATGCATCTTGATGCCCATGATAACAACCAGAAAATTTGATAATTTTATCTTTTCCTGTATAGGCACGAGCTAATCGAATACCACTTAAAACAGCTTCAGTTCCTGAATTTACAAAACGAACTTTATCCATTCCTGGAAAAGCATCGCATACAATTTTAGCTAATTTAATTTCATTATTTGTTGAGGCTCCAAAGGAATACCCATTTTTTAAGGCCTTTGTGATTGATTTTTGTACTTTATTATGACGATGTCCTAAAATCATAGGTCCGTAAGACAACACTAAATCAATATATGAATTTCCATCAACATCTATAATTTTACTTCCTTTTGCTTTCTTAATAAATAAAGGATTTCCTCCAACAGAAGAAAATGCACGAACAGGAGAGTTTACAGCTCCAACTAAGTTTTCTAACCCTTTTTTATATAACTTTTGTGATTTTTTAAATTTCATTTTTAATAATTTTAGTCATTGATTATAATGAAGGAAATTATTTATCATAAAAATCTCATCTTCATTATTTATAGTAATGACATTATTTTTTTTGTATTAACCTTGCTGCTTCCTTTGCAAAATAGGTAATAATAATATCAGCTCCAGCTCTTTTCATTGACAATAAACTCTCCATCATTACACGCTCACCATCAATCCAACCTTTTTCAGCTGCAGCTTTTACCATGGCATACTCTCCACTTACATTATAACAAGCAATTGGTCTGTCAAAATTATTCTTTAAATCTCTAATTATATCTAAATAGGATAAGGCTGGTTTCACCATTAAAATATCAGCTCCTTCTTGATCATCAAAAGTAGCTTCACGCATTCCTTCATCTCTGTTTGAAGGATCCATTTGATAAGTTCTTCTATCTCCAAATGAAGGACATGAATCTACGGCTTCTCTAAACGGTCCATAAAACCCCGAAGCATACTTAACAGAATACCCCATTATTGGTAAATTTGTAAATCCAGTATTATCTAAAGATTCACGCATCATTGCAATGGTACCGTCCATCATTCCTGAAGGTGCTACCATATCAGCTCCCGCCCTTGCATGTGATACCGTTTGCTTTGCAATATTAACTAAGGTAGCATCATTGTCAACATCATTGTCATGAATAATCCCACAATGACCATGAGAAGTATACTCGCAAAAGCATACATCAGTAATTACATACAAACTTGGATAGTTTTTTTTGATGAATCGAATAGCTTGTTGCATAATTCCTTCATCATTCCAGGTCTCAGATCCAGCATCATCCTTTTTTGAAGGAATCCCAAATAATAATACAGCAGGAATATTCAATGCTACTACTTCTTCTAACTCTTTTGAAATAGTATCTAATGAATATCTTTTAATTCCTGGCATTGAAGGTATTTCTGTTTCTATACCTGTGCCTTGTTCAATAAATAAAGGATATATAAAATCATCAACAGATAATTTGGTTTCTCTAACCAATCTACGAATACCTTCAGTTTTTCTAAGTCTTCTAGTTCTAAACATTATAAATCTAGTTATGAAATACAAAAAAAGATAAAAGAAGAATTCACTCTTTTATCTTTTTTATGCTTGTTTTATGAGTTTTTTGCGAAGTGTAAAGTTACAAGTTCTAACACACTTTCAACGGTTGGTAATTTAGCTACTTGCACTTCTTTAAAATATTTTTGAGCCTCTTTAGCTGTAGTTTCCCCTATACAAAACGCTACTTTATTAGCTTCGTTTTTTTCCATGTAACTCTCTACTGTTGACGGACTATAAAATAATACTCCGTTCACTTTATTATCTACTTTTATTGAGCTATAGGTAGTTTTGTATGCTTCTACTTCATTGACCTTTATATCATTTGCATTTAAAATAGCTGCTAGAGTATCTAATCGTAAATTGCTGCAGAAATAGGTAACTTCTTCAAGTGTTACAATACCTGTTAAATACTCAGCTAATTTTTTAGCATTTTTTTCTACATGCGTAACTTTACCTATTCGTTGTTCAATTAATTTCTTAGTTCTTCTACCAACACAATAAATATTCTTAAATTGTAGTTCTTCTTTTGTAAAATTGTGTAAAATTGCTTCTACTCCATTTTTACTAGTTAGAACCACATTTTCAATTTCTTTTTTAATTATTTTTGGAGCAATACGATTAAATCGGATTTTTATAAAATCACTATCATCAGCACTAACGGTAGTTGGTAATAATTTTTTTTGTAATTCAGATAATTTTTTAGTTGAATAAATTGAAAATTCCTTTTCAATTCCTTCATCTTCTAACATTATCAACTTACCTCCTTTTTCAATAATATGAGTTGCACAATCTTTTGCTAAAAACTTATGCCTTCCTAATGGTACTTTTTTACTTATCTCAATTTTTTTACTACCATCTCTACTTAATAAAACTCCTTTGAAATTTATTTCTTTTTCTACTTCATTTATGTAGGCTAAAGCTCCAATAGGTGCAGTACAACCGCCTTCTAAACGATTTAAAAACTCACGTTCAATTGTTGTACAAATCTCTGTATCTCTATCATTAATTTGTTCACAAGCATCTTTTGAAAAAGTATCCTCGTCTAAAACAGTAACCACAATAGCTCCTTGAGCTGGTGCGGGAACCATCCATGATAAAGAAATAGCTCCTTTTGGTCTTTTTCCTATACGTTCAAGGCCAGCAGCAGCAAAAACTGCTCCGTTCCAATCATTATTATCTAGCTTTTCTAAACGGGTATTTACGTTTCCTCTTAAATCAACTACATTATGTGTAGGATAGCGATTCAACCATTGAGCTTTTCTTCGTAAACTTCCAGTAGCTATAACACCTTCTTTTTGAGCCATAAATTCTTCAGTATCTTTTAATACCAAAACATCATTATGATTTGCTCTTTTTAAAACTGCTACTTGTACTATTCCTTCTGGTAAAACAGTAGGTACATCTTTCATTGAATGGACAGCTATATCTATATCGCCATTCAACATCGCTATATCAAGATTCTTTGTAAAAATACCTGTTATTCCTAATTCATATAACGGTTTATCAAGTATGATATCTCCTGTTGATTTAATAGGCACTATTTGTGTTTGGTATCCTAATTCTTCTAATTCTTTTCTTACTTTGTTAGCTTGCCATAAGGCGAGTTCACTTTCTCGGGTACCTATTCTAATTGTCTTCTGCATCTACTTGTTGTAAAGTTGTTCCAAAAACTCTAGACATAACTTCAATACTTTGATTAATTGAAGTTTTTTCGTCTTTTAAGTGTTTTACGAATTGTGTAGTTATTTTTTGTATAAATCTTGATGTTATTACTTCTGCCTGACTTTCATCAAAGCCTTGGATTTTTTTCTTATGAAAATTTATTTCATCTTTTTGAATGGATAACAATGATTGCTTTAATGCATTAATTGCAGGTGTAAACTTTCTATGATTCAACCATTCATTAAACTCTTCTTTATAAATTTCTATGATACTCTCAGCCACAGGAACTTCTTTCTGACGAACAGCTAAGGTCTCATCTGTTATTTTTGAAAGCTCATCTACATTAATTAAGGTAACATTATCTAAATTAGAAACTTCATCTGACACGTTAGCTGGCATTGATAAATCTAAAATTAATAGTTTTTTATCAGAAACATGTTTCTTTGTAATAGTAGGTACATCTGCACCAGTAGAAACAATTAATACATCGGTATCATTAACTTCTTCTGATAAGTTTTCATACTTAGCTTGTCTAATAAAAGGATGCTCATTCACAAAATCCTCTGATTTTTGATTTGTACGATTAATTAAACTAACTTTTTTATTTCTGGTGTACTCAGCTAAATTTTTGCACGTGTGTTTCCCCATTTTCCCTAAGCCAAAAACTAAAATGTTTCTAGTATTGTACTCTGGTAAGTTTTTAATTAAGTATTGAACAGCCGCATAAGAAACTGAAGTAGTTCCTGAACTCAATTTAGTTTCATTTTTAACTCGCTTGCTTGCTTGCATTACACAATTTAACAACCGCTCTAAATATGCGTTTGTTGTACCAGCCTCTTTAGCTTGTTTAAAAGCTTGTCGTAATTGACCAACTATTTCATAGTCTCCAAGAATTTGGCTATCCAAACCTGTTCCCATTCTAAACAAATGTTGAATTGCTTCTTGGTTTTTATTTACATAAGAAACTCTGGCAAAATCTTCAACTGAACCGTTTGAATGCTTACAAAGCATACTTATCAATTGAAAAGGATGTTCTGCAAATCCTGTAATTTCAGTTCTATTACATGTAGAAAGCACAAAAAGTTCACCTAAGCCTCTTTCTTTTGCTTCTTGCAAAAGAGCCAATTGATTTTCTTTTGACAGTGAAAACTTTCCTCGGGTATTTGCATCAGCTTTCACATAGCTGACACCGATGTTATAAAATTTAGTAGGTCTATTATCTGTATACATTAAAATCTTCTTCCAAAAAACATTCAAAAATATAAAGTTTAGCTCGTTAAAAGTATCGCTAAAAGAACTTTTAATGTCGTTTCAAGATTTTTAAGTATTTATTATCTAAAACTTCCCAGAAATGCTTAATTTTGCAGTAATAACTACTGTTCAGAACGTTACAATATAGAACGATTCTAAATAGTTTTAATTTAAATAAACTTCTTGCATATGTCAAAAAACGTCGCAGAAAGTACTTTTAGAGAAATTACTCTTGAAAATGGTTTTTTTCTTTTAAAATTTCAAAATAACTCAGACAAAACTGAGCTTTATAAGAGAGATATTGACAACTCTTATATTCAGCTACATTATTGTGTAAAAGGTAATTGCAAGTTTCATTTTAACAATAACAATTACACTTTTAATGTACTAGATAAGCATTCTATATTCTTATACAACCCACAACAAAAGCTCCCCATAAATTTAGAAATATTACCAAAAACCTCTTTGATTTCCGTTTTAATATCTATTGAGAAATTTCATTCTTTTTTTTCAAAAGAAGCTGGTTACATTCCATTTTTAAGTGATGATAACAAGAATAAAAAATATTATGACAATACACAAATAAGTAGTAATGTGCTATTAGTATTACAACAAATTTTTGCTGCTAAAAACCATAGTTCAATGAGGGACCTTTATATTAAGGGTAAAACCTACGAATTATTAAGTCTACATTTTGATAGTGGAGAAAACAAAGAGGATGAATATTGTCCTTTTTTAGTAGATGATCGTGAAGTACTAAAAATAAGAAAAGCAAAAGACATTATAATTTCTCGAATGAGTGAGCCTCCAAGCCTACAAGAACTATCCAACGAAGTTGGTTTAAATTTAAAGAAACTAAAAGAAGGTTTTAAACAAATTTATGGAGACACTGTTTATAGTTTTTTATTCGATTATAAAATGGAACACGCCCGTAAACTTTTAGAAAGTAACCAATACAATGTTAACGAAGTTGGATTACAAGTGGGATATAGCACATCTAGCCATTTTATAGCTGCTTTCAAAAAGAAGTTTGGTACTACACCAAAACAATATGTAATGAACCAAAATCAAATAAATTAAATTTAAAGCATTGGGTACTTCTAAACAGTTTGATTTAAAAACTCCCCTAGGACATCAGATTACAATTACTGAATTTCCTTCAATTGGTAGTAACGATATCGTTGTTATTTTATCTGCTACTGGAGTATTACAAACATACTATTATAAGTTTTCTCAATTTTTACAAGCAAATAACCACACGGTATACACTTTTGATTACAGTGGTATTGGTCAATCTAAAACTAAACCTCTTACCCAATTCAACACTACTATATCTAGTTGGGCTACAAACGACATCGAAACTGTTTTCCAACACATTAAAAAACAACATCCTACAAAGATAATTAAATGCATTGGACACAGCTTAGGTGGTCAATTATTAGGACTTGTTCCTTCTAATAAAATCTTGGATACTATTATATTGGTTGCATCACAAACAAATCATTATTCCTTCTGGGATAAGTTTAATAAAGTAAGAGTATTTTTTAATTGGTTTGTGATTTTTCCTTTTTTCACTACTTTTTTTAGTTATTTTCCAAGTAAATTTTTTATTAAAATGGAAAATTTACCTAAAAATGTTGCTCGCGAATTTAGCCAGTGGTCCCAACAAAAAAATTATTATTTTGATTTAAAATCTAGCAGTGAACTTTACCATCATCAGATTTCTTCAAAATTAATTGGCTACAGTTGCACAAATGATAAATTTGCTCCTAAACGAGCTGTAGATTGGATGATGACACAATACAAAAACGCAAAATTAATTCGCAAACATTTACTGCCTAATGATTACAAGGTTAGAAAAATAGGTCATTTTGGTTTTTTTAGACCTCATTTTAAAAATTCTATTTGGCAAGAATTCTTAACAGATTTACAAACATAAATGAAACAACTAACTCATTACGATATAACTAATACAGAAAAAAAATTTCCAATTACCATTGTGTGTGATGCTATACGTACTCCAGAAAATATTGGTATGTGTTTCAGGATTGCAGAAAGCTTTGGAGTTTCTAAAATATATTTACACGAGAGCTCTCCATCTTTTGAAAACAGAATTGTAAAGAAAACAGCTAGAAACACAATTGATCAAATTGATTTTGAACAATATGCTAATTTTTCTTCTTTAATTAGTAATTTAAAAAATGAAGGAAATACTATTATTGGTATTGAAATTACCGATGAAAGCATAAGAATAAGCGATTATGATTTTAAATCTCATGAAAAAATTGTGTTACTTTTGGGTAGCGAAAGACATGGAATTAAAAATGTTGATATTGCTGATGCAACGATAGCTATCCCTATGTATGGAAGAAACTCTTCTATGAATGTAATACATAGCTTATCTATTACCCTATACGAAGTAACCAATCAGTTAACAAAAAATACAAACTCATAAACTCAACAAATGAAAGGAGTATTATTAGTAAACTTAGGATCTCCAGAAAGTACTGATCCAAAAGATGTAAAAAAATATTTAGGTGAATTTTTAATGGATGAACGTGTTATTGATGTTCCATATTGGTTTCGTTCATTCTTGGTAAAAGGTATTATATTAAACACAAGACCAAAAAAATCTGCTGCAGCTTATCAAAAAATATGGTGGAAAGAAGGGTCTCCTTTAATTGTTTTATCTGAAAGACTACAAGAGAAAGTACAAACAAAAACAACACTTCCTGTTGGTTTAGCTATGCGATATGGTAGCATGTCTATAAAAAAAGGACTACAAGAATTATACGATAAAGGTGTAAGAGAAGTCCAACTAATTCCTTTGTACCCTCAATTTGCAATGGCTACTACTGAAACAATTGTTGTTTTAGCAGAAGAGTTACGTGCTGAATTTTTTCCTGACATGAAAATAACCGATGTCCCTGCTTTTTATCAAAAACCGGAGTATATCAAAGCTCTTTCTAACAGTATTAAAGAGTATTTGAATGATAAAGATTATGATCATTTATTATTTTCCTACCACGGAGTACCTGAACGTCATATTAGAAAGTCAGATATTACAAAATCACATTGTAAAATTGATGGCAGCTGCTGTAATACTCCATCTCCTGCTCATGAATTTTGCTATAGACACCAGTGCTTTGAAACCACAAAAAATGTAATATCTGAATTAGGTTTAGATGAAAATACCGTTTCTACATCTTTTCAGTCTCGCTTAGGTGTTGACCCATGGTTACAACCTTATACCGATCGAACGATAGTTAATAAAGCTGAAAAAGAAGGTATTAAAAAATTAGCTATCGTAACTCCTGCTTTTGTTTCCGATTGTTTAGAAACCTTAGAAGAAATAGCTATGGAAGGCAAGGAAGAGTTTTTAGAAGCTGGTGGCGAGGAATTTTATACGGTTCCTTGTATTAATGATAATGATGAATGGGTAGACGTGCTTAGTGGTTGGATTAATGATTTCAACAATAATTAATATATGGATTTTTATTATGTAAAAGCTTTACACATCATATTTGTAGTAACATGGTTTTCAGGACTTTTTTATATTGTTCGTTTATTTATTTACCACACTGAAGCTGAAAAAAAAGAAGAACCTGCAAAAGAAATACTTCAAACTCAATACAAATTAATGGAAAAGAGACTGTGGTATATAATTACCTGGCCTTCTGCTATATTGGCTAGTTTTTTTGCTTTTTGGATGCTGTACAAAAATCCTAGTTATCTTCAAATGTCTTGGATGCATGTGAAGCTTTCATTTGTATTAGCTTTATATGTTTATCATTGGGGTTGTCAAAGAATTTACAAACAGCTACAAAAAAACATAATTAAGCATTCTTCTTTAAAATTAAGAGTTTGGAATGAAGTAGCAACTATTATTCTTTTTGCTGTTGTTTTTTTAGTTGTGTTACAAAATGCAATCAACTGGATTTGGGGAGTCATTGGTATTGTTTTAGTATCCGTTCTGTTAATGTTGGCAGTTCGTTTGTATAAAAAAATTAGAGCCCAAAAAAGCTGGGACAAGCACGAAAAAAAACTTATTGAAGAAGATAAGGACTTAAATAATACTCCATAGCAAAGTTAGTTTATAGAACATACAAAGTTGTAACTATTTTTCCTTTACAATCATCTAGAATAATAGTTAGCAGCTCCTTTTGTTCTTTTATTTTTAGGTTAAAAGGAGTTGCTAATAAATCAACTCCACTTTTCTTTTTTAAGCGAATTCCTTGGCCTGAAATGATATCTTTATTAGAGTTAAAATCTTCTTTTGGCAAGTGTTCTGTTAATATTACGTAGGTATACTTAACTAACTTTCTAACGACTTTTTGTATTTCATCATTTGATAAGTGCTGTAATACTTGTCTAAGTATAGCGCAATCTCCATCTGGTAATTTTTCTTTAGCTATATCTTTACATTCAAATACTAAATTCTCCTGTATAAACTTTTCTTTATTAAAATCTATTAGTTCTCCAACTATATCTATAGCAATGTACTTTTTAGAATAACTAACTAATTCTTTACCAACATTAAAATCTCCACACCCTAAATCACAAACTACTAATGGTTCATCAAAAGACTCTAAAAAAGAAACTAGTTCATTTATATAAGGTTGTACTATTTCATCTTTATGAGAACCTTCTCCTGAATAAAAATCAGCCCCATTACTTCCCCATAAATTCAATTGATACACTTGCTCCATTGCCGCTTTTGTAGGCCATGCTTTTTTAATTTTTTTATCTTTTTGCATAAGAACAGTATTTGAAAACATCAAACTTTTAATTTATTTAAAGGTTACTAAAATACTATTTCAAAACATAAGTCAGTAAGCTTACTTAAATTATCTGTATTCCTTTAAAAACTTCGCCTACTATATCTCATTTCATCAAGGTATCAAACCAAATGCATAAAGCTAAAGATTAAATACCACCTTGGATTTTGCATAATTTTTAAAAATATGCATCACTAAAAGCCACCAATCTTTGAAACTCTTATTTTAATCCTGACAATTCTAACATTTCTTCTATATTTGGAATATTTTCCTGCCTCCTCAATTCTTTGTTTAATTATTATTTGGTGTTAAAATGATATTATTTTTAGCTTTTAATCTATTTTTTTAATTATTTTTTTTGAAATTCAATTTATTTAATGTAATTTTGACTTTACTTAGAAGACGTTCTAAGTTTCTTTTTCATAGCAATTTTCCACTCATTTTTTTGAGTGGTTTTTTTTTATAATTCACACTTCCTTGCATCTAATTTGCCTTATTAGTTATTTTCACTTAATCACTACATTTGCAACCTTTTAACGACACATATCAACCATTCATCAAATACTTAAATCATTTATTTACATCTTAAATTATATTTACAGTATAGTTTTAAAATTTGATTTTTCATTTTTTGTATTTAGTTTGGTTAGTATAGAGAGAAGAAGTACTTTAGAAGGGTTACTTCTTCTTTTTGTATAAATATTTTTTAAACTTTATTTTATTTATCAAAAAATATTATTTAGATTTGTTCTAAATAGTTTTTATGTTGTCTAATGTGTTGTTATTAACTATTTGCTATCAAAGCTCCACTGTACAATCTCTCCTTGTGGTGTTTTGGTAGCTTAAATTGTTATTCTTTTATACTCTTTTAAGTATAGAAGCTAATAAACAGTAATTTCCTCTTATTAAATACTCGCTTGAACACTCTTAATATGTAAAATTAAATCTATCTTTAATTATCGTTTATTATTTTCATCAAGTATTCTTTTAAATATTTGCATATAACCACGAATTCATTAGCTAAATAAATTGCGATTTTATACTACCATCTTCACTAGTCTATTAATATCAGTTTTATTATCATTTAATTTTGTAGATTAGAATAATGCATACCCATAATTTAAGATTTTTACAACCATGTTTCTAATCAGAATTATTATTATCAGTAAAAGTATTATTCAAATTTTCTTTAGATACATTGATTAATTTTGACTTCTATAAAACTACTAGTTAACACCTAAAAACACTCATAACTTATTACTCTTTTAAAAGAATAATTATACTCTTTATATAAATCGATTAGTCGAAAAGTTCATTTAGATATTTTTATAACATGCATATTTTCTAAATTTATTACTACATCAATTAAAATATTTTAATTAATTTCTGTAAGGTATTTAATTTAACTCGACTTTTTAAGCTAGGATTCATTCTTACGTGAATATTAAATAAGTAGAAAAGAAAAAGAAGTTCCGTGGGGGGGCTTCTTTTCTGTTTTATCTAATATTTTTTAATATCTGTGTAGTTCTCTTTTTCATAATTTTCATTTGTTTTTATTGCGACCACACTTTTACGTTGCTTTTACTATTTTTGAAAATGTTATTTAAATTACTACCGTTGTGTTAACTCTTAAAATTAGGATTTTTTGATATGTAAATAAACTTATTACATGAAATTAACCCACATAATATTTTGATTTCTCATAACTCATATCCTTTTACATAAAAGCATTTTTATTTAATAAATACTTACTTTTTATTTTTTTTAATGATTTAGCTTACTTTTCTAATGGTTATCCCTAAACAAAAAATCAGGGTAAGGAGTGTATTATTTTAATTACTATTTACTTAAATTTACTTTGTATTATTTAGGAATTGTAGGGACTCTTAAATAAACTTATAGTTAGCTAGTCCTAATAGACTAGCTAGCTTGCCTGTTGAAATGTCTACTCCTTTTTTGAATTATACTTGTTTTTAAAATATACTCATATAAACTAATACCTCCATTTTTTACCATTGTCAATCTATTAAGGATAAATAGAAAAATTTATTATTTTATCTTTAATTAATTTCATAATCTATACTATTTTGACATACCTATACTTTAAGTAATAAACATAAAAAAACATCTTTAAAAAGATGTTTTTTTATGTTTATTTTATATTTTTAAAAGGCCTTACTATATAGCTACTTATTGCAGACTATAAAGAAGCTTATTGGGATTTTAATATTTAAATCACATTTAAAAACTAGTTAATTTTTTATTACTTTTTTTAATGCTACTTTATTGTCCTTACTTTCTATTTTCACTAGATATACTCCATTAGGTAAAGCGCTGAAATCAATAGCATAATCTTTTGTTTCTAAAATTTTATTTCCTAAAACAGAATATACTTTTACACTTTTCAATTTCTCTAAACCAGAAAGAGAAACAATTAACTTATCCTCTACCGGGTTAGGAGTAATAGAAACAGCTTCATTAAATACTTTATCTATACTGGCTGTTTCACAATTTTCACTGAAAATAGCTGTATCATCTTTACACCATCCTTCTCCTTTATCTTTATTACATCTGGGGAATGAAGCATTTTCTTCTACTACCAAAATACAACTAAGATCTTCATTATCATAAGCCAACATTTCTTCCACACGGTATTCCCCCATAAAGTACATGCCAGGATCATTTAAGTTCAAACTCTTAAGTTTATTACTATAACAATGTAAATTATATATACTGTTATTTGATACATCTAAACTCGTAAGTTCATTATTATTACAATATAACCAACCTAGTTTAGTATTCTTAGACACGTCTAAACTCGTAAGTTGATTTTTAGAACACTCCAAATCGGTTAGTTCAATATTCTTAGACACATCTAGACTCGTAAGTTTATTATTTTTACAATCTAATTCGGTTAATATTGTATTTTGAGATATATCAAGACTCGTAAGTTCATTATCATAACATCGTAAAATGGTCAGCATAGCATTCTTAGACACATCTATACTAGTAAGTCGAGTGTCATAAAATTCTAACAAATTTAGTTCACTAGCTCCTGATACATCTAGACTCGTAAGTTGGTTTTTACCACAATATAAATTAGTTATCGCAGAAGCTCGTGATATATCTATACTCGTAAGTTGATTATTAGTACATACTAAATCAGTTAAGAAGACATTCTTAGATACATCTATACTCGTAAGTTTATTATTTTTACAATCGAACTCAGTTAATGTAGTATTTTTAGATACATCTATACTCGTAAGTTTATTATCATAGCACTGTAAATTAGTTAACTCACTATTTTTATGTATACTTAACTCTGAAAGTTGATTTCCACTACAAGATAGAGAAGTTAGTTTAGTATTATTTGATACATCTAAACTCGTAAGGTTGTTTTCTGCACAGTTTAAGTTAACTAACTTAGTATTCTTAGATACATCTATACTTGTAAGTTTATTTTCTGAACAATCTAAACTAGTTATATTTATAAACGCTTCAATACCTGTTAAATCGGTAATACCATCATTAAAAACATTTATACTACCACTGAATGCTTCTGCTTCATTAACTTGTATCTCAGAATCACCATTTATATTAATATGAGTTTTGTTCCCTAATAAAAAAGATTTAAATTTAGTATCAGGAATGTACACTGCAGTTTCATATGCGGTACAAACTTCTCTATAATTACCATCTCTATCTTTACACCAGCCTCCGCCCATGAAGCTATCTTTTTCACAGCTAGGATATACAGCATCTTTATCATCAACTAAAATACAAGTAGGTGGTATTTGACCATGAGCATGCATAAGCGTCATATTAGTATTATTACCATTTTTTAGGTTTAATTTCCATAGCTTATTATCATTACAATACAACCTAGTTAATGAGGTGTTGCTGGATACATCTAAAGAACTAATATCGTTTTTAGAACAATTTAAACTAATTAACGAAGTAGCTCTAGAAACATCTAAAGTACTAATATCGTTTTTAGAACAATCAATCGTAATTAACGAAGTAGCTCCAGACACATCTATACTCTCTATTAAATTATTGTTACATTTTAAATAAGTTAGTTCAGTATTATTTGATACATCTAAACTACTAAGTTTATTAAAAGAACAATTTAACTTAACTAACTCAGTATTATTTGACACATCTAAGCTGCTAATGTCATTACCATCACATTCTAAGTTAACCAACTTAGTATTCTTAGAGATATCTATACTTGAAAGTAGAGAACTTCTGCAAGAAAACTCTTCTAGCTCCGTATTTTGAGACACATCTAAACTTCTAATTAAATTATTACCACACTCTAACTCTGTTAGTGCAGTATTTTTAGATACATCTAAACTTTTGAGTTTGTTCCAGGAACATTTTAAAGAAGTTAGCGCCGTATTCTTAGATACATCTATACTCGTAAGGTAAGAATTTTTACAATGTAGCTTTGTCAACTTAGGAAAATACTCAATACCAGTTAAATCCGAAATATTTGAAAAAATAGCAATTGCTATAGTGCCTTCAAATGATTTTGCTTCACCTACTTGTATTTCTGAATCTCTGTTAGTATTAATTAAAACGTTGTTTACTAGGTATTTTTTAAACTCAGGATCCGGTATATTTACTATATCTTTAAAATAGGTATTACAATTCTCGCTAAAATTGGCAGTAGAATCCTTTTCCCATGTACTAGGTATGTTATCAGCATCATCTACCTGAATACAGAAAAGATCATAATTCGACCAAACATGCATTATCTCCAACAAGTGATTTTTACCGTTTTTTAAATTTAAATACTTAAGTTTATTATCATTACCCCATAACTCAGTTAACTCTGCATTATTAGATAAATCTAAAATTTTAATTTCATTATTTTTACAATTTAAAGCAGTTAAAACAGTATTTTTATATACATCTAATTCTGAAAGTTGATTGTCATTACAAGTTAAAGAAGTTAGCTCGATATTATTTGACACATCTAAACTCGTAAGATTATTCAAAGCACATTTTAAGTTAACTAACTTAGTATTCTTAGATACATCTAAGCTCGTCAGTTTATTTCCATCGCAATATAATTTTGTTAATTTTGTAAATGATTCGATACCTGTTAAACTAGAAATACCTTTGTAAGAAACATCTATTTCACCAGTAAAAGACTCAGCTTCGGTAATTTGAATCTCCAAATCGCCATTGGTATTTATATTATTTTTGCCAATTAAAAAAGATTTAAAATCAGCATCGGGGATGTTTACAATATTTTGTGCTATCGTAATAGTTGATAGACATAGGAAAATGAACAAGAATAAGTATTTGTTTTTCATAATTTTAATTGTTTTTTACTGTCAAATAAAATCGCACAAATAAACATTCTTTAATTAAGAAGAAGTTTTTCACAGCGATTTTAAAATAATTTAATTTTCTTTTATAGCTTTCAATTCACTATAGCTCTACAAATATATATTTTAATTTTTAACATTTAAAACATTTTAGATAGCCACATTTACATTTTTTTACTTAACATATTAAAAACAATAAAAAAAAACAAATAAAGACTTCATAATCAATTTTTTGTATTGTTTTTTTTTTAAGTAACTACTATTGTAGCTAATAATTGTAGAAACTTTACTCCAATATTTTATTCTTTATATTATTACGTTCATCATTATATTTTAAAAAAGTTTCACTTTTAGTTTTTTACCAATTCAAATACATGTTATTCTATTTTATGGCAGTTAAATAAACTTATGAGACATTTATTTATTTTTTTTTTACTTTTTAATGAGTATATTTTTAAACAAAAAGACTCATTACATAAAAAATTACCCTACATAATTTTTTTATCCCCTTAAAACTTGTAAAACCCTTTTAAAAGGGTTTTACTTTTTAAGTATCTATTACTTTATATATCGTTAATGATTTAACTTACTTTTCTAATGGTTATCCCCAATAAAAACTCAGTGCTTTTACTTATTGTTTTAAAAGCTATCACTTATTAAATTTACCGTAGTTTAAATTAATCTATTTTTTATTTCAGAGTGATTACAGTTAACTGAGTTAAGGGGCAGTTAGCTGTTTTTTTATTCACATTTACATTTCTTACTGTTGTTTATAAAGTTTCTATAATTATTATATCATAACTAAATAACAATTCAATAAAACCAATTAAATCAAAATCTTAGAACTAAAAACAAACAATATTCATCATCTATTTTAGGGTTTACAGCGTAAGACTTTTAAGTACTTATAATTATTTTTAATATTTTTTTAGGGTTAAATTAAATAAGACTGTTATATAAATTCATAAAATGATTTTGGGGGAAAGAGTTTTTATGAATTAATTAAAGTTAAGCTCCTTAGGGAGCTTTTTTTATTTTAAACTGAATCTTTAAATTCTAAATTTCTCATCGATTTAAGCACCTTCCTACTGCCAAGTCCCATTGTCTAAAGATTATAAAAAATAATCTAGCTACTAAAATTTTAAACTTTTTGAGCTTTTTATGAATTACTTTTATATTGGTCTGCACATAGTTTACTGTTTATCGAAACAATTTAGCATCTTATCAAATACTTTAATTATATAATTCAATCTTAAATTATATTTATTATATATTTTAAAATTTCATTTTTTTGTTTTTTAGTTTGATTAGTATAAAGAAGAAGTCCATGGGGGGCTTCTCTTCTTTATAAACAAATAATTAATCTTATTATGTAACATTTTTTCTCGTTATACTAACTTATAATTAAACCTTAATTATGAAATCTAAAAAAAAACGATGTACATCAACACTTTGTAAAACTTAGAAATACAATATCATATGATGTTTTATAAGTATTATCATTGTGTTTGGTTTTGTTTTGTCAGTTTATAGTTTTTCAATATATTTTATATTACTGCGTATTAATCAAACTTGACTAGCTCTAAGCGCCCCCCACAAGTCAAACTATATTAATGCGCAGCTCTTTTTACTTTTGTTTATTTTTTTGATAATATTTATCAAGCTGCTTTATTCCTGATGAGAAAACAATCTATATATTTTGAGTACAAAAAAACTAAATGAAAATTAACTAATAAACAGTAACTATTCCTTTCTTTTAAAACCTGATGAGTAATTAATTTCAATTGACTTGAATTGCTAAAAAAAGAAAAAAATCACAAGTAGTTACAAACCAAAACATTTAGTGTATCATTAAACAATAATCATCTTTCATTATAAAAACTATTCCAATCTATCTCTTAATTATTTTATAGTAATTAAGAAAACCTATCCATTTTTTAATTTTAAGTGAGTATCCTTTTTAACAATAGGTCTCATTATATGAAACTGGCTTAGTTAGTTGTTTGGTAGTTTTAAAGTTTGTAAAACCCTTTTTAAAGGGTTTTACTTTTTCACCTATTTAATTATTAATGAATTATATACTATTCCACAATAAACATTATCTTTTTTATATAGTTCTTAAAAACAGAATTTAATTTTTATTGAGTAGAAGTTTTTATTGCATATAAACTATAACTGTGTATTATATTTAGTTTCTATAGGATTTGGAATCGTTTCATGATTTTCTCCAATAATTTGACGAATATCAATTTCTATTCCTCTTGACATTGTTGTAATTGGAACATCATTACCATTACCTTCAAACGGATTTTCAGATACGTCTCCAATACGCTCCATAGTATGAAAAATCCAAGAAATTATAACACTAAAAGGAATTGTAAACCAAACAAAATGTTGGCCAATTAACTCTATAATATGATGAAACCCTGAATTTGGATAAGGCTTATACTGCTGCATATTTTCAACAATACTTAAACCTATTTTATCAAATTCGTTCATCATTCCAAAGGGTAAAAGTATAACGAAAATCCAAACAAAATAGCGATTTAAAGTAGCAAACTGCCTTGGGTACGGAAAATTTTTAATACGCTCTACTTTTCCTTGTAGCGTATGAAATTCAACCATCATTTTTTCCATTTCCAAAAAGGAAAACTCCCAAATATAACCGTCTTCTTTTAGCTGTCTTAAATGTTTTGATTGCAACGTAATACACGCTGTTTGCTTATTCGTTTTATTTAAAATAAATTCTTTGTCTTTATCACTTACATACCCTTCTAACTCTTGTTCTAGCGTATACAATCGTTCATGAATATTGAATTTTTTCATGTATTCTTTTTCTGCTTTTCTAATCGTTGTGATTTCCCAAGGTTTTGGAGTTCTCAAGGCATGTCGAAGTGAACTCATCCAAGCAACATGACGCATGATTAATTTCTTTCGAATACTAAATAATTCTTCTTCCGATAGTTTTTTATCTGCGCGCTCATTTGTGATAAAATCATTTGCCATAATAGCAAAGGAACGAGATGCATTTACGATTCCTCCCCATACTTTTCTTGCTTCCCATAACCTATCATAAGAAGCATTATTTTTAAAACCAATAATAAAAGCTACCGCTGTACCAACTAAACCAATAGGTAACCAAGGTAAGTGTAACCAATACCATCTAAAAACTGTGTATAAAACAACTGGAATTAACGATATCAATAGAAACCATAAAATGTCATGTCGTGTCCATTTAAGCATTTTTCCTATTGAATAAGTTCTTTTAGTATACATATGTTAAATTAAATATTTGTAGTTTTATATTATTAGTTAAACTGTCAGCCATGTTCTGTCGTTGTTTACGAACATATACTTTTCAGCTTAGGTCAAAAAATTAACTTTAGTTTCTTATTTTGATTTTTTCCATTTTCTTACTCGACTTCTTGCGTTTTTATAAGGAGAAGAAGAGTTCAATTGTATCATTTTTCCTTTTGTCCATTTCCCATACCAAGGTTTTTCATATAATTCCTCGTTCGTATTATGCTCAATTAACTTTTTAAGTTTTTCTATGGTTTCGTCAAGCTTAATGAGCAATTCTAAATAGTTGAGTTTTTCGTAGTCTAAATAAAACTTTTGGGCAAGTTTTCCAAGTTCATTCCATTTATAGCCTGTTTCGGGAAAATTAACGGCTTCACCGTTTTCTTTTTTTCTATTCCACTTTAAAACGAGCTCTCCCCAACCAATAAGATAAGCTACCAAATCAGAAACACTCATTTTAGTTCCTTTTGAGTGTCCTTCAAGTTCTTTTACTTTGGTAAATTCTAATGAAATGTTTTCCAAATCTTTTTTCAACTTGGAATAACTACTTTCTATTTCAAAAATTAATTCTGCTTTATTTTTAGGAACCGCCATTTTTAAATTTTGTTCAAATGAAAAATCCTGAAATATAGTTACTGATTTAAATTATATTTTTATCAAAAAAATTAAATCCCATATTCAGTTTTTCAATGCCCAAAGATACGTGTAATCTTTTTTCCTTGTATAGTTTAATTAGGTGTTTTTAGGCTCTACAATACATAAAGTATACATAAAGATTTGGTAAAGATTAAATTCATCTTTTGTGTATTAGATTAACTTTTTCTAACACTTAATTTTAACAGTAATTATTTCCTTCAATCATGCTAGTTCCTACTTTTTTATTTTGAGGATTTTGATGTATACATTTCTACAGTATTAGATTCAATTATCTACATGAAAACAAATCCTTTGATTTTTTCAGCTTAATAAATTATGATTAAATCAATGTTACCTAAAACTAAACCCTTCCTTCAATCGAATATTTAAAACAATACCGTGCATACTTGTAGGATTGTTTTTAAGTGCTTGATTGTAATTATAGGTAACTCTACAATTATTAGATATTCTAAATCCTGCTAGAAAATTAACAGAAGTATTTGTTCGGTACCCTACCCCAACTTCAAACTTATTTTTGAAATTTACTTTCATGTTTACATCTACTTGGATAGGCGCCCCTGAAGAATATTTGAAAAGCATGCTTGGGTTAATCAGTATTTCTCTAAATCGGGTGGCAAAAAAACGATAACCAGTCAGTAGATAAAAAGGACTAGTTATATTTACATTATTTTCTGATGATAACGAACTTCCTAATAAATTAGGCGCAGAAAAACCAATATAAACTTGTTCTCTGTTATAAAATACTCCAGCACCTATAGTTGGTACAAGTGTATTTATGTTTTTAGCAAAATTTGGGTCATCTTTGATTTCCAAAGCCAATAAATCTTCACCATAAATTATAAATCCACCAGTAATCCCAAAAGACAAAACATGAGGATTATAGTCCCACCAAGTGCTTCTATCAGAGTTTAAAAACAACTTATAAGAGTATGCGCCAAAGATATTGGTCATTCGACTAACACCTATTTGATCACTATAAACACCAGCTCCTAGCCCCACATTTTTAGAGCTCATAGGTGTATTAATACTTAAACCAATAGTTCTAGGACTTCCTTCAAAACCATTTAAATATCCACTAGCGCTAACGATGATATCTGTACTCTTATAAAAACCAGCGTGAGCAGGATTAAACACTACACTGTTATAACTGTAATTTGCAAAAACAGGTGTCTGTTGCCCTAAAATAGTATGTAAAAAACCTGTCGATATTAGAGCCGATAGAAATAATATAAATCTTAAATTCATTGCTTAACGTTTTAAAACAAGAAACCCTGTTTGTTCTTTTTGATGTTGCTTGTTTTCAATATTAATTTGAAAAAAATAAGTACCCTCAGGAAGCTCATATGCTCCTAAATTTCTTTTTTTATTAGCAATTCCTCGAAAAACATTAGAAAAATTGTCATAGTTAGAAATTTCAAAAACCAAATCGCCCCACCTATTGTATATCGATACCTTATTTTTAGGATAATCAGTGATGCCTGAAATCTCCCAGTACTCATTAATACCATCACCATCAGGAGAAAAACCGTACTTACTTTTAATTGGATTTACATTCTCTATAGTAATATTAAAACTACATGTGCTAGAATTGCCTTTTAAATCCGTTGCTTCGAACGTAATAATAGTGGTTCCTATTGGGAATTCAGATCCAGAGGGTAATCCCGCTATTTGATTAATCGTAACGGCAGAACAATTATCAGTAGCTTCAGGAACATCGAAATTCACAATTACTTTCAATAAACCTCCTTCTGTATTTTGAACAATGTCATCTGGACATTCGATTACAGGTGCTATAGTGTCGTTTATAGTGATTGTTTGAGTTACATCGATAAAATTTCCCCCTTCATCCGTAATTCGATAGGTTCTGGTGATAGTTTCTGGAGCACTTCCGCCATCACTTATATCACTTACAAAAGTTACCGTTGGATTCGTGGTACAGTTATCTGCTTCGTCAGTAACTACAGCTATAGTTGGTACAGGAACATCAGCAATACAAGATACTGTTATACTAGGAGGATTACTCGCAGTTGGATTTATAGTGTCGTTTACAGTGATTGTTTGAGTTACATCGATAAAATTCCCCCCTTCATCCGTAATTCGATAGGTTCTGGTGATAGTTTCTGGAGCACTTCCGCCATCACTTACATCACTCACAAAAGTTACCGTTGGATTCGTAGTGCAGTTATCTGCTTCGTCAGTAACTACAGCTATCGTTGGTACAGGAACATCAGCAATACAAGATACTGTTATACTAGGAAGATTACTCGCAGTTGGATTTATAGTGTCGTTTACAGTGATTGTTTGAGTTACATCGATAAAATTCCCCCCTTCATCTTTAATTCGATAGGTTCTGGTGATAATTTCTGGGGCACTTCCACCATCACTTACATCACTTACAAAAGTTACCGTTGGATTCGTAGTGCAGTTATCTGCTTCGTCAGTAACTACAGCTATAGTTGGTACAGGAACATCAGCAACACAAGATACTGTTATACTAGGAGGATTACTCGCAGTTGGATTTATACTGTCGTTTACAGTGATTGTTTGAGTTACATCGATAAAATTTCCCCCTTCATCCGTAATTCGATAGGTTCTGGTGATAGTTTCTGGAGCACTTCCGCCATCACTTACATCACTTACAAAAGTTACTGTTGGATTCGTGGTGCAGTTATCTGCTTCGTCAGTAACTACAGCTATCGTTGGTACAGGAACATCAGCAATGCAAGATACTGTTATACTAGGAGGATTACTCGCTGTTGGATTTATACTGTCGTTTACAGTGATTGTTTGAGTTACATCGATAAAATTTCCCCCTTCATCCGTAATTCGATAGGTTCTGGTGATAGTTTCTGGAGCACTTCCTCCATCACTTACATCACTCACAAAAGTTACTGTTGGATTCGTGGTGCAGTTATCTGCTTCGTCAGTAACTACAGCTATAGTTGGTACAGGAACATCAGCAATACAAGATACTGTTATACTAGGAGGATTACTCGCAGTTGGATTTATAGTGTCGTTTACAGTGATTATTTGAGTTACATCGATAAAATTTCCCCCTTCATCCGTTATCCGATAGGTTCTGGTGATAGTTTCTGGAGCACTTCCGCCATCACTTACATCACTCACAAAAGTTACCGTTGGATTCGTGGTGCAGTTATCTGCTTCGTCAGTAACTACAGCTATCGTTGGTACAGGAACATCAGCAATGCAAGATACTGTTATACTAGGAGGATTACTCGCAGTTGGATTTATAGTGTCGTTTACAGTGATTGTTTGAGTTACATCAATAAAATTTCCCCCTTCATCCGTAATTCGATAGGTTCTGGTGATAGTTTCTGGAGCACTTCCTCCATCACTTACATCACTCACAAAAGTTACCGTTGGATTCGTGGTGCAGTTATCTGCTTCGTCAGTAACTACAGCTATCGTTGGTACAGGAACATCAGCAATGCAAGATACTGTTATACTAGGAGGATTACTAGCAGTTGGATTTATAGTGTCGTTTACAGTGATTGTTTGAGTTACATCAATAAAATTTCCCCCTTCATCCGTAATTCGATAGGTTCTGGTGATAGTTTCTGGGGCACTTCCGCCATCACTTACATCACTCACAAAAGTTACCGTTGGATTCGTGGTGCAGTTATCTGCTTCGTCAGTAACTACAGCTATCGTTGGTACAGGAACATCAGCAATGCAAGATACTGTTATACTAGGAGGATTACTCGCAGTTGGATTTATAGTGTCGTTTACAGTGATTGTTTGAGTTACATCAATAAAATTTCCCCCTTCATCCGTAATTCGATAGGTTCTGGTGATAGTTTCTGGGGCACTTCCGCCATCACTTACATCACTCACAAAAGTTACTGTTGGATTCGTGGTGCAGTTATCTGCTTCATCAGTAACTACAGCTATCGTTGGTACAGGAACATCAGCAATACAAGATACTGTTATACTAGGAGGATTACTCGCAGTTGGATTTATACTGTCGTTTACAGTGATTGTTTGAGTTACATCAATAAAATTCCCCACTTCATCCGTAATTCGATAGGTTCTGGTAATAGTTTCTGGGGCACTTCCGCCATCACTTACATCACTTACAAAAGTTACTGTTGGATTCGTAGTGCAGTTATCTACTTCATCAGTAACTACAGCTATAGTTGGTACAGGAACATCAGCAATACAAGATACTGTTATACTAGGAGGATTACTCGCAGTTGGATTAATGGTATCGTTTACAATAACTGTTTGTATTACATCGATAAAGTTTCCTGCTTGATCAGTAACGCGATAGGTTCTTGAAATAGTTTCAGGATTGCTCGCTCCATCACTAACATCACTAATAAAAGTAACTGTTGGTGTAATCATGCTGTCATCCGCCTCATCAGTAACCACTAAAGGATCTGGAGTAGGAACATCACTAGAGCACTGAAAACTCAGAGATAATGGATTACTGGCTGTAGGAGGAACCAAGTCAACAATTTCATTTACAACAAAAGTACAATCATTAGTATTTCCTTTCACATCGGTTGCAATCAGGGTAATGGTCATTCCTGGAGTATAGGTGCTGCCTGCAGTAGGAGATTGAGTTACTATTGGATTTACATCACAATTATCGCTTACAGTTGCTGAGGAAGTATAGTCTGGCAATAAATTTCCAGAAGCTAAGATTTGATCAGATGGACAAGTAATTACAGGCGCCTCTGTATCTGGAACTGAAAAACCATAAATAACATAAGCACGGCCAGGATCTAAACTAGAACTACTATCATAGTACAACCTTTCTTTTTCTCCAATGATGATATCAGTAATTCCATCACCGTTTATGTCCCCTAAATTTGCTAATGGATATTCTCTAAGAGAAGAACGAATTATAAATGCTTCAGAAGGAGGTAATGAATATGTAGAGATAGTTGCATTCCACGGAGTATTTTTTCCAAAAACAATAACACTTCTTCCGTAAGTTCCTAAAAGAAGGTCATCAATTCCATCGTTATTAAAATCACCTCCAGAACTAGCAACAGTAGGAGTTGATGAAATTTTAAATCCATTAATTCCATTTAAGCTTGTTATATCTTCTTCAGCAGAAAAAGGAGTATCCTTTCCAAAAAACAGATAGGAATTTCCGAATAAGATATCATTAATTCCATCATTATTAATGTCACCAACCCCGTTTATTAATGTCTTATATCGGTTTGATGTAAAAGAAGAAACATCAACATAAAATCCGTTAGCACCATTTATTTCGCCGGTAGAAATAGTACGTGGATGGTTTCCTGTTTTTCCGAAAAGGATAAAAGTTTTATTTGTTCTTCCACCTTGAAAACCAAGATCATCAATGCCATCACCGTTAACATCTCCTAAACCAGCAACAAAATTTCCGATAGCCTCTCCATCGGCATTCCCTTTTATGGTAAATCCATTGGTACCATTTAAATCGACAGCTTTTAATAAAGCAGGAAAAGGGTTAGAACTTCCATAAACAATATAACATTTACCAGTGGTATCCGTCCATCTTGCTGATCTAGCACCAATAATAATATCATTAATACCGTCATTGTTAATGTCTCCTGCAGAATCAATAGAAAGTGCAGATTGATCAAAAGCAGCTCCACCTAAAAATACGAATCCGTTTGTACCATCTATATCAGAAACATTAAACACTGAAGGAAAAGCGCTTCTTTTACCAAAAACAATATAGGTTTCTCCCATTTCACTTCCCAAAGCATGACGACGGAATGGATCACTAAACATTAAATCATCAATTCCATCGTTATTAATGTCTCCAGCTGTGCTTACCTGATAACCTGAAAATTGAAAAGTTCCACCCGGAATATCGTTTGTTATTTTAAATCCATTAGTTCCATTTAGTAATTTAGTGTCAAGGTTTGGTAGGAAATTTCCTCTTTTTCCGAAAACAACAAAAACATCACCTGGAAAATTCCCCCTTTCTATACCTCGTAAGGTATTCATCCTATAGGCTTTTCCAGGTGAGCCTACTAAAAAGTCTTTAATACCATCGCCATTTACATCTCCAGCGTTTCTTACATCATAACCAGTTTCACCTTTTATTCTATCTCCTTCAATCGTAAATCCATTGCTACCATTTAAATCATTTAAATTCAACGAAGCTGTTGTACAATCTATAGGAGGAGGTGAAGGACGCGTTGTAACTAAAAAGGAACAATTCTCACTATTTCCAGCCCCATCAGTTACGGTTACAGTTACATTAGTGTCTGAGGTAAACACGGTTCCTTGTGCAGGAGTTTGAGTATAAGTGAAATCGAAAATAGAAGTACAGCTGTCAGAAACTGTTAGTTTTAAAAAATAATTAGGTAGGGTAGCGTTTACAAATAAGGATTCTGATGTTAAACAAGTAATCACTGGTTTTTCGGTATCTGACCCTCTATTTAAAATAAATGTACAGGTATTACTATTTGAACTAGAATCAGTAGCCGTCATGGTAATTGTCATTCCATCTGTAAATCGAGTTCCTGAAGCAGGACTTTGCGTAACAGTAGGAGAAGGGTCGACGAGGTCTGTAGCTACAACCAAACTTGTAAAATCTGGAACCTCATGTGTATGGCAAGGCACCTCTTGATTTCCTGGACAAGTAATCGTTGGGGGGGTAGTATCTCCGCTAGACAACGTTTTGGTATTATCTATTTTTTCGATCACTCCTTGGTTCCCTGAACCATCTTCTAAGAAGATATAAATGTCATATATGGTATCTTCTGATAAAGATGAAATTACTTCATCAATATTTGTGTTTGCGGTATTCATTAAAAAACTACCATTAGTTACTGCTCCCGTGCCTCCTGTAATAATATCGTGTGTTACACTTAAAGAAAACGTACTTGGAAAAATGGCGTAGTGAATGGTTCCTGTTTCTGGACCGTTAACAGTAATCGTAAAACCAGAAGTTGTTTCATTATTAGCTTGAGGATAGGTGTCGTTTAAGGGCATCGCATAATGATCACCTCCTAAGATTACATATGCTTCTCCCGTTCTTAAGCCACTTCCACTAAGTTCTTCATTTGGACTACCAATAATAAAGTCCGAAATTCCGTCATTATTAAAATCGCCACCACTTATAGGTCTACCAATATTTGATGTTCTAAACCCAGGAATGATAAAACCATTCATACCATTCAATGTCATTTCATCAATAGGATTGGGAAAACCAGTTGTGCTTCCAAAAACAACATAAGCATCATTATTATAGCCACTTCCTCCATAGACAGATATAAAATCGTCAATTCCGTCTTGGTTTATATCGCCAATGCTAGCTGAAGTTAACGTACCTGGCAACACAAAACCATAGGTGCCATCATGAATACTGCTCAATGGAATATGGGAAGGAAAAGGATCGGTTAGTGGTTTTCCGAAAATAGCTGCCCTTTCAGAAAAGAAATCGTCGATTCCATCATGGTTAATATCTCCTAATGATCCTGTAAAAGCTAAGAAATTACCACCAGAATGGTCTACAGTAAAGCCTTCGGTAACCGACATGGTTTCTACATCTAATACAGAAGGAAAAGAGTTTCTTCCGTAAATTAAATGTGTTCTTGCTCCAGTTCCAGATTCCCAATCGCCTAAATTAATATCGTTAATACCATCGTTATTAATATCGCCTGCACCACCTGCTAAATAGCCAGGAATGGATGAATTCGAATATTTTTTAATGCTAAATCCTTTTATGCCATCTAACCAAGAAGCATCAATAATAGCAGGGAAATTTGTAGATCGACCAAAGTATATTTGTGCGCAACCACCAGCCCTACTTAATATAAAATCGTTTATAGTATCGCCATTTACATCTCCAAGAGCACCTGCTTCTTTAGCACTGCCTTGAATAAGAAAACCATTAACTCCATCGGCATAATCAACAGTATAAACAGCATTAAAAGGAATAGTTTTTCCGTAAATAACCATCGTGCCTCCGCCATATGAAATTACCAAATCATCTATACCATCTCCATTAATATCTCCCAAACCTTCTACAGATTTCCCCATACGTTTACTCCCTTCTTTTCCTTCTACTACAAATCCATTTATACCGTTAAGACTGGTAATGTCAAAACTAGAAGGAAGCCCAGCATTTGTTCCAAAGATTATATAAGCAGCTCCTGCGAGATTCAACCCATTTATATCTGCATTGTTAACACCAATACCAATATCTTCAAAACCATCATTATTGATATCGCCAATGAATTTAGTTTCAGCACCAAATTGAGACTTTGGATCAATACCAGGTATTGCAAATCCATTTGTTCCATTTAAAGTCTTGACATCAAAATTTTTAGGATAAAATTGTTGTGCTTTTATACTAAAAGTAGGTAATGTATTTAATAAAACAAGTACTATTAAACACTTAAACTTAGCTATGTTTCTGGCTATCCTTTTCATGATTATTGTAATAGTTAATTAAACACAAAACTAAAAATGAACTCACAAACCTACTCCACCACAAACAGGGTATTTAAATATATTAAACCCCCTGTTTTCAGGGGTGATATTTCCACTACAAAAGGGGTGATATTTCTACTTAACTCATTTCATATTTGTATTGAGATTTTTGATCAACTATTTTTCGGAGTAAACACACTAACTATACTGATTCAAACTTTCACAAATAACTAATATTAACCCTATAAAAACTATTTAAAACATGATTTGGGGAATTACATTAATCTTACTAAGTATCATTGCAGTACCATCACTTTTATTAGCAAAAAAGCCAAATGCTAAAGAACTTCTTGAAAAAATTGAACCCTACCAAGGTTGGATTGGATTTGTATTTTTTATTTGGGGGCTTTGGGGAGTTATATCTTCTTTATTAAATATTGGAGGACTTAGCGTATATCCTATTTGGTGGATTACTTTGTTAGCAGGAAATATCGTTGAGGCTGTTTTAGGTTTTATGCTAGGTTTTGGCTTAATCAATAAATTCGTTTTATCTAAAACAGAAGGAGGAGAAGAAAAAGGAAATCGTTTAAGAGAAAAACTAGCTCCAAAACAAGGACAATTAGGGGTGTTCGGTTTATTCGTTGGGACCTGGATGATTGTAGCTTCCTTTTTATTTTTATAATAAATACGAGTGTGTAATAAGAAGTCAATTAGAAGGGGCTTTCAACATCTTTTTCAATGCATTAATAAGCATTGGAAAGGGTGTTTTGCACCTACAATAAATGAAGCTATTTCTTTTTATTATTTTATTTGATTAGTGTGACAGTCAAAATTTAAACGAATTTAAACTCCTTGAGACTCTTTAAAATTAATACATTTGTTAACATGCTTCAATTTTTACATAAACTTGTTTTATTTAGTATTTATCTATTCTCTTTTTACACCTATTCCCAAAGGAAAGTAGAGGATAAAACATCTTTAAAAACAAAAAAAGAGACTGATTTCAAGGAAAAATCAAAAATTGATAAGGCTTTTTATTTATTTAACAATAATGAGAAAGATAAAGCATATAAAATAGCACATAAATTATTGAAGAAAAAGTTAGCTCCAAAAACCAAAGTTAATGCGTATTTACTATTGAGCTTTTATTTCAATTCTTCTGAGTTAATTGATTCTTCCTTATTTTATGGTAGAAAAGCCTTGATTCATAAAAGATATATTAAAAACGACTCTTTACAAAATAGACTAAGTTCACTTGTTTATAATTTATTTGCTTTGAATAGTAAAAAGAAAGGCTTGAGTGAGGAAAGTAAAAAATGGCACCTTAAAGGAATAGAAGCTACTCAAAAATATAATGAAGAAGACCTTTATTACACCCATACTCATGGTTTAGCTCATGCTTACATGAATATGGATGACTATAAAAAAGCGTTGAAATTATTCAAATTGTGTTTAAAATATAAAGGTGATAAAGAAATAACTTTTGGAAGTTATATCAACATAGGAATAATTTATTCGCTTTTAAAAAATTTTAAACTATCTAATAAAAACTTAAACAAAGCCCTAAGCCTTTCGGAGAAAAATGATTATGCAACTGGAACAATAAAAGTAAATCTTGCTAAAAACTATGAAGAATTAAATGACCTCGATAAAGCATTTTTATTCAATAAAGAAGGACTAGCAATTGCTGAAAAAAAAGGATATAATAAACTTGCTATCGAAGCACGTTTTAATATCGCTAATATTTATTTAAAACTAAAGCGATATAAAGATGCCGAATTAATGTTTTCTCTTAGTTTAATTAATGCCGTTGAGTTAGGATATTTGAATCAACAGAGGCTTATCTATGAAAAACTTAAAGATATTTCTATAGCAAAGAATCAATACAAAAACGCCTTTCAATTTTTAAATCGAGTTTTTAGTGTTAAAGATTCCATAAGTAAGCTACAAAAAGATAAAGAAGTTAATGAGCTAGAGGTAAAGTATAAAACACTACAAAAAGAAAATGAAATTACGTTACTAAAGAAAAATCAAGAAATTCAAAAAGCAGAACTAATTAGAGAAAAAAGTATTAAAAACATCATTTTATATTCTTTCTTAATTATTTTGATTCCTGTTTTAGGATTGCTTGTGATTTATTATCAAAAATTACAGGCGCAAAATGAATTAAACAGAAAACAAGAAGAAATCAATAATCAAAAAATTTCATCACTCATTAAAGATCAGGAATTAAAAGTAATAAAAGCCTCTATAAAAGGTCAGAATAAGGAAAGAAAGTATATTGCTCAAGAGTTACACGATAGTATTGGAGGAAATTTAGCAGCTATAAAATTAAAACTAAATAGCTTCGAAAAGGATACTATGAAAACCGCCTTTTTAAATGAACTTAATAGCCAGATAGATTGTACATATGAAGAAGTTAGAAATATTTCTCATAATCTAATACCAAAACAATTTAATGAGAATAACTTTAGTAATATACTAGAAGAGTATATGAATAGCATTTGGGGAGCAAACAGCTCTTTTACTGTATACCCAAGAGAAAAGATAAATCTTTTAAAAGAAGAATTACAAATTGAAATATTTAAAATTATTAAAGAATTAACGACGAATACAATTAAACATGCTAATGCTACAAACATTGAGTTACAGCTTAATATAATCAATAACGAATTGAGCATGTTATTTGAAGATAATGGTGTTGGTTTTATTTCAAATACTAATAATGAAGGTATTGGCTTCTCAAATATTAAAAGTAGGTTAAAGAAATTTAGCGGTGTTTTACACATCGATTCCAGAATAAATAGAGGTACCATAATTAATATTGAAATTCCCCTTACAAAAGAAGTTGAAGATGAAATATAACTTAATAATTGTTGATGATCATAAGATGTTTTTAGACGGTGTTCTGAGTATCTTAAATTCCGAAAATGAATATAATGTCGTGTTGAGTTCAACCGAAGGAAAAAATGTAATCAAATATTTAGACATTAACTCTAATGATACAATAGATTTAATAATCACGGATATCTCCATGCCTGAAATAGATGGAATTTCTCTTAGTAAAATTGTAAAAGAAAAGAACAAAAAAATAAAAATACTTGTAGTAAGTATGCACACAAATGCAGATATGATTGATAGTCTTATTAAATTAGATGTTGAAGGTTATATTCATAAAAATGCAAAAAAAGAGGAGCTATTACATGCTATAAAAGTGATACTAGACGGGGAAAAGTATTTTTCCAAAGAGATTAAAGATATTTATTTTGAAAATAAGTTATCAAAAAAGAAAGAAGAAGAAATTAAACTCACTCAAAGAGAAATTGATGTCATTACCTTAATAGCACAAGAATATACTACCCAAGAAATTGCGGATAAGTTATTTTTAAGTAAGCACACTATTGAAAGTTATCGAAAAAATATTATTGGAAAACTCGGGGTTAGAAACCTTGCTGGCTTAACAAAATATGCTCTCAAAATGAAGTATGTTTCGGAATAATTGAACGTAAGTATATATGTTTCTTTTGAAATTAAGTTAAGAGCCCCCCTCAAAACTTGTTAGTTACCTCAACTCTATTTCTAAATATAGAACTAATAGAAGAATGAGTTTCATGAACTATTTATTTAAAAGACCTTTTTTGGACCCAATCAACATGATTGCTTTTACATTAGCTGTCTATGTTACAATAAAAAGTACTCTATTAATCAAAAAATTGAAAACACCAGCTAAACCATTATTATTGTTGTGATAAATTTTTCAATATATGGTATGCATTCAAAAATTAGATGTGAAATCCCTCAATGTAAATTCAATCTTATTAATTATCTTTACAATGACTGCTTCTTCCCTATTTAGGGTTAGCTAGAACTAAAGGAAAACATGCTAAAAGAACAATATTCCTCCAGATAGGAATATTATTAATCATTAAAAACTGATTAAGAAGACAGTACCAACTATATGTGAAAATTAAGTTTAATCTGTAGCCATATTTTGGGGCGTAACATTTATAAAACAAAATTCGAAAAAGATGATTAATTTAATTATGGTTATTTCTACAAGTATTATTTGTGGAGGGATAATTTGGTATTCCGAGATAAAATCAAATCAAAAACTAAAAAAGGAGTTTACTGGAAGATATAAATTAAAAGCAAATATTTCATATAAAATTTTGGGTATTTTGTCCATTATTATCTCTGTAATTTTAATAAATATTATGATTATGCATTGGAGTGAAGAGATACAGATATTGGCACCTATAGCAACTTGTATATTTTTGATTCCTGGAATATATACACTGATGTTTTATTACAACTACAGTATTGAGTTTAATGAGTCGAGAATTTTGTCTACAAATTGGAGAGGAGCAAAAAAAAATTTTAAATGGAGCGATATAATAAATGTTAAATTCATTGAATCCATAAAATGTTTATATGTAAAGTCTAATTCTGGAAAAATCTTAATTAATCAAGATTCTGTAGGTTTTATTATTTTAATTGAAATGATGGAATTAAAAACCGGCTATAAGTTTAAAAAACAAAATTAAAAACCTTTAAAATAAACACAATAACTATAACAACAACGCATTACAAATAAGCATACCTCCAATATTCATTTACACCTACTGCCAAGTATTATATTTTTTTAAGTTAGAATTTAGTTTTATTTTTAGATATAAGCCTTACATTTGATGTATACACTACAAATTAACAACTAAATATGATGAAAAAATCACTTATAATATTCTTCTTAGGAATTACAATTACTTGTTTTTCTCAGGTTTCAAAAAACTACAAAGAATTATCAAAAAAGAATCATGCAAATTATTATGAAATCACCTCTAAAGCAAGAGCAGAATTCAAAACAAAAGATCTTACAATTTTAAAAAATAAAAAAGAAAAAAAACGATTTGATAGATGGGCTTATTATTGGGAAAATAGAATTAATCCCAATGGTACTTTTCCAAATGAAAATACTGATTATTTTAATGCAGGTATTTTAGATTCACAAGGTAAAATAATAAACAAAAAAAATACTTCTTTAAAAAGTAGCACTGCTCAAAACTGGACTAATATTGGCCCTGAACAATCAGACATTAATAATAATGGATATTCAAATTATCCTCAAATGGGAAGGCTTAATGCTTTTTTACGTATAAAACATCCAACAGACTCTAACCAAGACGTATTATTTGTTGGAGCTCCTAATGGAGGTATATGGAAATCTACAGATGGAGGTACAAACTGGTCTCCAAAGCTAGATATGGTTGCAGGAATAGGCGTAACAGATATAGAAACTGTTCCAGGGACTACCACTGCTAATTATACAAGTCAACCAATTTATGTTTCTACTGGAGATTATGATGCAAGTCATGTGAAATCTATTGGTGTACTAAAATCTACAGACGGAGGAGAAACTTTTTCTTCAACAGGTTTGACTTCTAATTTATCTAATCAAGCTACTTTAGGAGACTTAATTGTTATAGATGCTAATACTATTTTTGTTGGAGAGACATATAATATTAAAAAAACCACTAATGGAGGAACTACTTGGACAAATGCTTTTTCTCCAGGGTATAATGCAACTTTTGGTAGAGCTGTTAGAAACGGAACAGAAATAATGTTTACTGGTATTTTTGGAGATGTTTATTACACTAGTGATTATAATACGGATTCTAATTGGACGACAGTGGTAAATGCAGTATCTTATAATAAAGCTGCCGTTACTACTGATCAAAATGGAGACTTTTACATTCAGGTTATGGATGGTCAGGTAAAGAAATTTGACAAAACGAATAATACTTTTTCTAATATTGGTAACATACCAAGTGAATATAATTCACAAGGAGGATATAATCAAGCCTTACTGGTTACAAATGACATTATGATTACAGGAGAGTTTAATGGACAATCATCAACAAACAATGGAACTAGTTGGACTAAGTCTTTAAATGGTTACTGGAGTAATGCTGGTGATCCTGGTACTTATATCCATTCAGATCATCACAGAATGGGGAAATTAGATGGAGCTTTAGAATTTTGGAGCGTAAATGATGGTGGTTTAGACTATATAAATTATAATACTGCCTCTAATACAAAGCCTACAATATCATATAAATCTGGTAAAGTAAAAGTTACACAATCGTATTCTATTGCTATAAATCCTAAAGCAAATGACGGAGCCGCTGTTATGGCAAATCAAGACAATGATGCATTTAGTAAAAAAAATGGTACTTGGTATGCAGTTGCTATGGGAGATGGTATTCAATCTGCCATTAATTATAACAACCCTGATATTAGGTATGCCGGAAATCAAAATGGTTATGTAGTTCAAACTGATACTGGCTTTCAAGGACAATTGCAAGGTAATGGTAAATTTGTTCAAGTTCCTGGAGCAAGTTTTTATTTCCCTTTAGAAATGCATAAAACTAATCCTAATATTTTATATGGAGGCGGTGACGAGGTATATAAGTTAGATGCTTCTGATGGTTTAACAATAGCTACAACAAATTCCGGCTTAACAGGTACAATAAAAAGTATTGCAACGCATGGTAATTCTGTGATTGCATCTAATAATAGTAACAGTATTAAATTTTCTTCAGATCAAGGAGGCACATGGACTTCGATTTCTCCTCCAATTGGACAAACAAACAATATTACTTCTGTTGATTATGATGCCTCTAATAACAATATTATTTACGTTTCTTATTCTGGGTATTCTGCAGGAAATAAAGTTTTTAAAACAACAGATGGTGGTGCAAATTGGACTAATATCTCTAGCAACTTACCTAACATAGTTGTTAATGAAGTACTGCTAAAACAAGGACAGTCTGCTGAATATTTGTTTGCCGCCACTGCATTAGGGGTTTATTTTACTCAAAATGGAGGTACAAGTTGGAATAGATTAGGACAAGGGTTTCCTTACGTAGATGTTAAGGATATTGAAATACATTATACGGCAGATAAATTGGTGGCAGGTACATTTGGAAGAGGTATGTGGGAAATTTCTGTAGCTAATAATACTTTAGGAACCAATGATGCTGTTTCTTTAGAAGACAAATTTTTATTTTACCCTAATCCAGTAAAAAATAATTTATTCATTAAAACAGCAGATGACAATTCTTATAATTATATGATTTATAATGTAGTTGGTGGAATTGTAAAAGAAGGAAAAGTAAATAGTACTGGTATTGATTTGTCTGATTTAGCTAAAAATATTTACATGGTTCGTGTTTACAATAGTAAAACGAGTTTAACCAAAAAAGTTATTATTGAATAATTATGATAAGTAGATTCACTAAATTTTTCGTAATCATCATGACAATTATATCTTTAAGTTCATGTAAAAGTTTAAGCATAGTAAATTCTTTTAAAAAGGTTCATATAAGTGGTTTACCTAATGTTGATAGCTATAAAGAATACACAATTCAGGTTAAAGCTACATCGTCTTTTAAAGTTAATACTATTACTTTATTTTTTGACAATTCTAATTTAACAATAGATAAGTATTCATTTATAAATTTAAAAGATAATAAAGGACATATGGTTAAAGATAGTTCTAAATCTTTTGAAAAAGGAGACTATAAGTTTAGTTTTAGATTAAGTACTAAAAAACAAAAACTTACAAACGAATACATAGAAGTTAAGTATGTTGTAAATGAAAAGTTAATGTCTTTAAAAACAACACCTGTTGAAAAGGTAAAAGGGTATAATAAATAACTAATTTTTATCAAAAAAAAAGCCACATTAGTTTATACTTTTGTGGCTTTTTACTTTTGTTTTATTTTATAAGCTTTTGTGTAGTTATTATTTACTTTTTTCTTTGATTCTTTTACATTGAATAATCATTAATTTCTAGCATCAAAAGACCTAAAAAGAAAATATTTTCATTTTAGGTAATTTGCATACTTTTATTTATTGAAATTCAGAGTTATTTATTACAAGCTTGGTAGTACTTAGAGGGGCTTCTAACTTACTTTTTCACAACTATTTCCCATGCAATATTTCAGTGTTTTATATCACTTACATGCAAAATTTTAATCATTTATATAAGTTTGTTCAATGAAGAAGAAAATAATAATTTTATTTACCCTACTCTTCTTTAATTTACATTGTACTATTAGGTAAATTATTTAGTTTATTTATTAATAGTCTTGATAATTTTTATTTTCTTTCAGCTTAGTTAATCTTTATCTTTAATAATAAAAAAGCTACTGTTTTTCACTTATAAAACTAAAGGATTATACGTATCTATAACTCAAAATCTAACACAATCTATTTACTATAAAAAAATGTGTTTTAATTAAATTAATAGTAAATATTAATTGATATACTGCCTCTTAAAATATTACAACCCTTCTAAAAAGTAGTATATAAATTAAATACGAGGATATAAAAAACTACTATTTATACTATCGCCTTTTCAAGCTTTAAACTTAATTGAGCAAAGGCTTTTACTTAATCATATATCAGTGTTTTTATCTATTTTACATTTTATATTTTATTACAATATTTGCACACCTTAAATAAATAATTGTAATATTTTTTTAGTAGAATTTTAAACATTGTTTTAGAAAGGAGCGTCAAAGCTCCTTTCTTTATTAACTTCTATTTCTCTTTTTATATAGTTTACTATTAATTAAAATTATCTAAATCAGAAGAAACTTAAAATCATATTATTATGTTAAAGAACATCTCAAATTTAGCTTCGATCCTAAATAAGAAAGAACAACAGTCTATTTATGGAGGTCGTGTTCTCTATAGAATAACATGTAGTAATGGATATAAAAAATATTGTGATAGTTGTTCTCCAAATATTAACTGTATAATAAAAACAATATTTTAGTATCGTACTATTTAGGTAACCTTTAGATTGTTTTATCTTGCATTCTTTATTTATAATTCGTTTGATAAAATTTTGAACATCAAAAAACAACCTTAAAAAGGTGTTTTTTGATAAATGGATAGTTTATCTATAGTTCTTGTGTATGAAACATAGCTTTGAAAACGACGCTATGTTTTCAAATGAATACAGAACTGAATTTTTCTATTTTGTTTTAGCTTTTTATATTTTAAAAGCAAATCAAAAGACTTAAAACACCCGTTAAAAAACTATAAATCAACACTAAACATCAAACACCTCATTAATAATACCTCTTTTAAATTCTTGTTTATAAAACTTGACGATCAAGTTTAAATAAACCAGGCACTTTTGTTATTTTATAAATTGGTATATTTCTATTTTTAGCTATTTCTTTTATTTCACTCTCATGTTCTTCGCAAATGTCATATCCTAAAATAATTTCAGCAATATAGTCATCGGGAATCTTTATTATTCTATCTTTTACTTTTGGAATTAGTGGACAAAAATTTTTCAAAGCCCTATACTCTTGCTCATATTCCCAATCTTTAGATTTACTAAGGCAGTTAATTATAGCTTTGTCCCATATACCTAATAGAGGGTCTATATTAGGGAATTTATGGTTTTGATCATAATTTACCTTTCCTGTAATGGAAAATATTTTAGAAGAAATTATTTTATCTTTATAATAACCAACACTAAACCCTTTATGATTTCTAGCATAATGTGACCACATTAAAACATTATCCCACTTTTCTGAAAATGAAATAACACCATATTTTTCATCATTTGATTTATATTTTGCTAATTCTAGCCTTTTATGAAACCCACTCAAATCATTAGTTAATGTGTCTCTTAATTTATTTGTAAAATCATTAGTTTTATCTTCCCCTAAAGACTTCACACTCTTTATGAAATTAGTTATATATTTTTCTTTTTTTTCATCAGTATCAATTGATAAGATATTATCTGGAATTTTACAATCGAATGGGTCATTAAAGCTTTTAGGAGAAGCTAAAAACAATGAGTTTTCCTTTAAAACTTTTTTATGATAAACATCTTCCCAATCTCTATACTTATAAATTATATTGTTCATTTTTAATTACAACTAACCAGTTACATCCCCACAAATATAATTTCAACATTTAATTATTTAAAAATAATAACAACCAATTATTCTTTTTTTCTAAACAAAAAAATTGTTGTTTTCCTTACCACAATTATTTCAAAACCTTTTACCTTTTTAAGGTACCACGGCACCTACTATTTATAATTTGTTTACTAAAATTTTGAACATAAAAAAACACCTTAATTAAGGTGTTTTCTAGTAAGTATATGTGATTTAATGTTTAGTATATAGAGCTTATCCAGCCTATATACGGATATCATTTAATATGCATATTATGGACTTTTTTCATTCAATGTAATTTAGGAACCTCATTAACTTAATTCTAACAAATCAGTTATTCCATTGAGACGGATTTTAATGACATAACGGCTCAACATATAATAAGCCCCTGGTAACTTAGATTTTTGTATTTTAAGATTATTCAACGAGTTTTCTAGTATATTTATATCTACACCGAGGAAACAATGCTTCCCAATGTCAAAGTAATAGGTGGCAACTCCTGTTATCTTTTGGCTATAATGTCCCTCTAGCTCCTTTATATTACTAAGGTTTGAAATATCGAATAGTCCATTCAAAACTGCACATTTTCTACCTTGTATAGTTTTAATCTTTGCAAAAGTTATCGTATTAAATCCTTTATTGAATAATTTAGGATAATCATCAAGAGAAAACTTCAACGGAACTTTATAAGTTTCGCCTTTGTGTATTTTTGAAGACGGGAGAGGCATCAAAAGTTTAAAATACATATCAGTTTCAGATTCACCAAAAACTCCATTTTGCCCTATATCTTTGATAGTTGTTGTTGGTATTATAACAGAGCTAGAATCCTTAAGGGTTCCATCTTTTTTGAACCATTTATATTCTGATTTTAAATCAGTGATACTAAAATCTGCTAATTGATTTGATTTCACTTTAACAAGAACATTACCACTCTGCACTATTGTTGATTTTAGAAGTGGACTATCTTTAGATGTTTTAAATTCACTTGATATAGATGTTGCAAGCGAATAAACGTACTTTTTTTCATTACTAAAATCCCATATTAAGTTAACTCCATGATTGTCAACATCAATCTTTTTATTAAAACTCCGACAGTTTGTAAACAATATAATTAATACTATAAGCCAAGAATTATTCATTTTCATGTATAGTGGTTTGCGTATGATTAGTTGCGATTTTTTTACCAAATGTAACCAAAAATTGTTGATTTTGGGTTTTAAAAAGTACTTTCTAAGATCGACTGAAATTAGCAATTAGTTATACGTTTTGTTACCTGTTGACCTTTATTCATAGACTCTTATTCTATTTTCATTCGTTTTCTACAATCGATCAGTCTTTTCATTAAAGTAGAATCAACTTCAGTTGAGATTATTTTGTTATCAGACATTTTTTTGAATTCATTTTTATTTACAAAAGTAGTTTCGTAAATAGTATCCGAATATGTAATTTTACTTTGGACATACTCATTTTTACCCAAATTATTCTTCATTTCAGATTGCTAATAATTTCAAATATGTGGCAAGTTGATCAGAAAATAAAAGGTTACTTTCGAGATAACACAGAGCCGAATTTTTATTTTTTATTTATCATTTTTAAAGGCTAAATTAAAAATTTGGTTTTTGGTTAAGCATTTAAATCCGTAATAACTATAGTAATTGTTGGTAGTGATTTTTGACCCCATCATAATAATCAAATTAATTATCTAATAACTCTGAGTTTATTTTGATTCCTCTATTGCGTTCTAATATCATCAAAAACTCTTGTAATTCGACTTTATTTAGTATTGGAATATTATAATTTTTATTTCCATAATGAACTGTATCTCCAGTATTATCAAAACTACCGAATGAGGTATATTTTTTACTAATATAATAGTTCAAACAAAGTATTTTATTTATATATTTTAAACACATATATGTTGTTACATATTCTGTATTTCTGTTTTCAATATTAATATACTCATCATTAATTGTAAACCCGAAACTATTTAAAGTGATAGTTGGCTTCTTACTATTCAAATATTTATTTTTTACTTCTACGTAGCATTCATTTTCGTAAATAAGTATTCCAATAAATGACATTAGTAAAGCCCAAATACCATAACCTAAAAAAAGAATAGTTAATTTGAAACTAATGTATAACATTATGGGAATTCCTGATACTACAAAAAAAATAAGGTATGTAAATAGTACACTTTTAACCCTTTCCTTTAAATATATTTTATACTCTTGTTCTTTAAATTGTTTCCATAAGTTTATATCATATTCCCATTTAATAAAAGGTTTATAATATGTAGGAGTCTTTTGTGGTTGTTCTTTTTTTTTAAAGAAAAGTTTAAGTAAATAAACACAAATTATTGTAATTAGAATAAGTGATATTATTAAAATTGGAATATCAGAGTGTTTTCTTTCTTTTATAATCATACCATACAAACCTCCAGATATGCCTATACCAAGTATAAGCGATACAATTAAAAAAAAAGTAATAAAAAGTTTTTTTGTCATATTATTTTTCAAAGCAAAAAGTATTGACCTCTTTTCTGTTTTTGTATTTTATTCTTTAATCTCTAATGTTACTCCAAATATTTAATCGTTCGATATTTGTAATTACTCTCAACATCTCTTGTTTGTTCTGTTCCCCCCCTAAGCTGCATGTATAATATACAAATTGTTACTAATAGTTAGTTTTTTTTATTATAATCATCAGGAACTAGTTTTAAACCATTCCATATTAGATTTCTTACTTCAGAGGTTGTTACATACCAATTTGTAGTTTCATCTTTCATTTCTGCATTTTTATTAGCAATTGTTCTATTCGAAGTTCCTTTTTCAAAAATATGGATTTTTACTATTGCTTTTTTTCTATTTATAGACGAAAATATTTCCCCTCTAATTGTGTCATTTTGAGAATGAGTTATTTCAGCTTTAAAAAAAGCTAAAAGTAACAAAATTATAAATAATTTTATTTTCATTCTTTAATGTTGATCAACATTTAAGCTATGGCACGTATTAATTGTGCTATAGGTTTTGTTGTGTGTGTTTTTTTATTATTTCTTTTATTTCATCGATTCCAAATGCATCCATTATGTCTTTTGATAAAAGCTTAGGATCCGCACCTTTATCAAGTAAATATTTTAAAGTTGTAGGGTCTTTAGTATTGTATACAGTAATTATTGCCGTATTCAGTAATTGACCTTTATTAATATTTACATCAACTCCTTTTTGGATTGCGAATTTTAATCCTTCAACTTCATTGTTGTGAACTGCATAATATGTTCCTTGATACTCATAATTTGAAAGATTTCCACCAATAGAAACAAGGTATTCGGCTGTTTCAATTTGAGAGTAGGCAATAGCGCTTTCAAGAGCAACATCTATTTCAAGTTGTATATGACCTGGTTCTAAGAGACTTTTTAGTTCTGTTAGATTTCCATCTCCAGCTAAAACTTCAATTTTTATGCTTCTAGAATCTTTCATTTTATAACGCCACACGGGTTTGTATATGAAAAGTAGCGGATTAATATTAACATTCTTTTCGGATAGGATATAAATGTATAAAAAAAGCGTAAGCTTTAATGACTTTAGCTTAATTAGCTGTTTCTTATATACACCTTAAGTTAACGAACGTTTTCATTATTCATTCCATCTGTTACGATTGCTTCTACGCTCAATAGTTGTTCTATTAAACTATAAGCGTCTACTAAATCCCATATTGGCTCCATTAGTTGTCGTATGGAGTTTAACGTGATGTATTCCCCCTTGTTCAACTGACCAATCAATTGTGGTAGCAAGGGATGGCTTTTTAAAACTATGCGATGGCCTCTTGCGAAAATCAAAGTTTCTTTACTATCTTGAACATCTAAATAGATTGGAAATATTTCTTTGCCTTTAATCGAAAAAATTCCCGATTGAGGGATTCTGTTACGTGTAGTATTTGATATTGTTCGAATACCTCCGTTACTTTTCAAACCTAGTATTTTTCTAGTTAATGCAATTTCCATCTTCTTTTGAATAGAATGTAAATCGAGTACATCATTCAAGGTAGACTGAGGTGCATTCAATTTTATTGGTTTTTCATATTCATCATGACTTAATAAAACTTCTGCAGCCGTTGCCTTTATGAGTCCGTTTTCGAATCGATCTTTTGGGGGATTGACATAGTCTAGTACAACACTTAAAGAAAATTTTGGAGTGTTACCAATATGGTATACATAATGCGGAATAGCCATGGCGTCACCTGGCTCTAATTCATATAACTTACCTTCATTGAGCTTTTCAGAAACATTATGAAAAACTTCAGAATTATGTTCGATTGAGTTGTATTTTGGATCATCCCAGGTATAGAATTCTTTATTCTCCGGCCCCAAATGAAATAAAATTCCGTCCTCTCCAGTAGACTCTTTATGAATCCCAAATGGTGTGAAACCATAGTTTCCCATAAAAAAAAGGAAAGACAAACCATCAAGAGGCAATCCTGCATTTTCCAGCAGAGGACGAACAATAGTAGCCATTTTTTCGGCAAAAGAATTACTGTATTCTTCCAAACCTATGAGTATCATCCCAAACTTCTGGTCACCAAAAATTTGTTGAGACCAATCTTTAAAAGAATGCTCCAAACTAGGAGGATTTGCTGCCATTTTTTCAATAAGATCATTTCGAAGTACATTATTGATATAGGTTTTTAAACCAACTTGCAGGTCCTCCTTAGCCAAAAAGTCTCTCAAAACCTTAATTAATAACAACTTTATTTCTGCGATATCATTCGTTGAAACTAATTGTTTTGCTTGTGCAGGTTTGCTAAGATTATTAGAATCATCTAAAAAAGATTTCCAAGTACTCGGATTCATGATTTATAAATTATTCGTTTGTTGTTAATGTTTGCTAACGTTTTAAGTATGGTTGGTTGCGATTTTACTCCAAATGTAACTAAAAATTATTGGTTTTTGATTTAGCTTATAATTTCTAAAGTAGCGTAATCCTAATAATTAATTATACATTGGATTAGCCATCAGTTTTTTCTATTCTATAAACTAAACTATCTTCTTCATTTGGAACATCGTTCAATTTTTCATGTAGTTTTAAATTACATTTTTTTAATACATTTATTGAATTTATGTTTTTAGGTCTTACAAGTCCAAAAATTTCGCTTTTCTTTAATACTTCAAATCCGTAACCTATTGCTTTCCTTCCAAATTCAGTAGCATACCCTTTTCCAAAAAATAATTTATCAAATCTAAATCCTAAATTTAGTTTAATTATACCTTCATAATTTTTGTAAGTTAGTCCTCCAAAACCAATAGTATAATTTGGAGTGTTTCTTTCTGAAATTTTCCATACTCCAAAATCATTAATTCTCCAATGAATTAAAATTTCCTTAAACACTATTTCTGCCGTTTCATAATCCATTTCTCCATTTGGATTATAAATATTTGTTTTAGGGTCTGAATTAATTTCATAAAATCTTAAAAAATCTTCTTTATCGGGTTTTTGTATCAATAATCTTTCTGTCTGGATCATTTTTTTTATAATTGTGGCTAACGTTTTGGCTAAGCTGCGTTTTAATGCAGTTTAGGTAGTGTTAAGTACTTTTTTATTAGTTATTATTTGTTCAGGTAATGATGTTTTAATTTCTATTCCTCTTTTAGCAAATAGAGAATAACTAAGAACACTATCACCTTGAAGCTCATCTAATCTTTTCAATTTAATCATTGGCGAAGCCTCAGTAATTTTGTTAGCACTAGTATTTATTCAATTATATTCATTTTATTTAGTGCTTTTATTGAAACTTCTTGCCGCAAGGTATTAAAATCGTTTCTACCCATATCATTGAATTTGGGACTTATTTTGGTCGCAAAGTAATATACATTTCCGTCCTTTTCAACGAAACCTACAAACCAACCAACATTTTTCTCTCCATATACAGACAATCCTGTCTTACCACTCAGCGTGAATGAATCAGTAGATTCGATTTTTAGTATTATTTTGATAGTTTCATGAGTAGATCTTGAAATTGGCAACTGTTCTTCCTTTAGTCGTTTTAAGAAGTCAACTTGTTCATATGGACTTATTTTAGAAGCCCCCATTAACCAAAAATTATCTATTGTCTCTTCGCCTATATCCATTTGTCCAAACTTTAGTTTTTCGACATATTTCTTCATTTCTTCTACCCCAATTTCCCTAGCAAGTTCTTGATAACAAGGAACACAGGATGTTTGAAATGCATCTCTTAATGATAGGTCTTGTTCCCAAACAGGAAGATATCTTTCAGCACCATCCCATTTGAATATTGTTTTTTCATTTTCTAAAATATTTAATTCAAGTCCTATTATTGAATTTGGAATTTTAAAAGTTGAAGCTGGTAAATATTGAACTCTTGATTCCAAAAAACTATTAGAGTAATACGTATTTTTTTTCTTGTCGTATATTAGTATTGCTCCTTCTAAATCTGAGGAATCTAAAATTTTTTGAAATTCAGGTACTACAACTTCTACAGGTAACTTAAAATTCATGTCTTCCTTACTTTTCTTGTTTTTGCAGGAAAATATCAAAATAAAAACTAGACTGATAATTAAATTTCGCATTTGTATTCTATGAGTGCTAACGGTTTGTATATGGTTTGTTGTGTGTTTAAATGTATAATTTTTTCATTTAAACACTGGCTTTATAAAAAAACACTTGCCCTTGGTTTAGCAAGGAATAGCAATTAACTATGCTCTTTGTTGTAGCTAGTTATCATTTATTCTGTTCTCCAAGTATTTTAACTTTATTCAACCACTTCTTTCTCCATTCTTCCTTTGACAACCTTAAAGGTTCCGATCGATGTGATTTTTACCGACTTTACTCCAATAAAATTCATTGTCAATTTTTTCATTGCACTATGTGATGGACTCTTGTTAACAAGTCGGTAAAACCATGCAGGTTGGTCCATCGTGCAAATCAAGCGAGATGTTTTTCCCTTAAAGTACTTATCCCACCAAACTGAACCTTCTCTTATTTTAAATGCAAACCCAGGAAGAAGAACTCTGTCTATAAAACCCTTCATAATTGCGGGAACAGAACCCCACCAAACAGGATAAACCCAAACAATATGGTCAGCCCATTTTAGTTTCTCCTGTGCTTCCAACAAATCCGGTTCGAGTTCTGTTCGTTTTCTGTATCCAAATTCTAGATTCGGATTAAAATTCAATTCTCTAATTCTAATTTCTTTTAAATCAGCACCTGACTGTTCCGCACCGATTTTATAAGCTTCAGAAAGTCCGTAGTTGAAACTCTCATTGTCTGGATGTCCATTTATAATCAAAATTTTCTTTGTCTTCATATTTCTTTTATTGTCTAATTGGCTACAACGGTCTAGTAAAACCGTCAGTTACGGGTTAATATGCTTTTATTTTAAGTTTGACACATGTTTTAGCAATTCGGGGCGGATTCGACTAGGTCCGAATCCACCCCGAATTTCGGTTATGCATTGTTAGCAAAATTTACTCATTCCGCTATTGTAAAAACATAAAATATTTGTCCTTTTTTATTTTTCATTTTTTTCCAATTTTCAACTTTGTTTGGATCATAAATTCTAACTCCTTCTGTTTCTGATATTTCAAACTTTGTAAACCAACTTTGAGGGCTTTTTCCGTCTTTTTTAAATCCTACTTGTCTTGCAAGAACACTATCTTTTGGTTTTACTATAAAAGGAATAGTCATATCATAATTCCCCATAGAAGAGTACTTGTAAACTGTAGATTTAAATTTTATAGGTTTTTCAGAATTATTCTTAACATAAAAACTGGTTGTCGGAAATCCTCCAATTGCTCCACAACTTGTTAAAAACATCACTAAAACCAATAATATTAAACTTTTATTTTTCATAATATTCTATTTTAATTCTCATTAAAAAAATTAAGCACTTCAATATAGTTTAACGTCGTGTTTAATTTTTGCTAGCGTTTTTGTGTATGGTTTGTTGCGTGGTTTAAGCACTAAATTTAGCAAATAAAAACCGAATAGAAAATCCGAGATGATTTTCATAAGTAGGCTAGAACTAGTAATAAATTATATACAACTTAAGTTAGCATTTTATTAAATTAGTTATTTAATCATAAAGAATAAAAGTGTGAAATAAGGCTATAATACACGAAGAGACAGTGATCTCGTCAACATTAATAACCCCTACTCTTTTCTATGTTAAATTCGTTCAGTTCTATGAAGCTTTAGACTTCGATTTCAAGTTGTTAAATTCAAAATAGAGTGACTCTTTACAATCCTTTTTTCTTATGAATAAGAAAAAAAATATTTAGGAATAGACATTAGTAAAGATGTCTTTGATGTATGCGACAATAACAAAGCCCATTATCAGTTTACCAGTGGCGGTTCAGGCTTTAAAAAGTTTTTTAAATTATTAGGAAGCCACGGGGTATTACCATAGTCGTTTAGCATATTTTTTACTTGAAGTAAGCATCGGAATTTGTGTGGTTACCTCATTAAAAATTAAACACTACATCCAAATGAATCTATCGAAAATAAAAACTGATAAGAGTGATGCAAAAATGATTCGGCAATATGCAAAAGATTTCGAACCTAAACTGTTGACTGGACAATCAAAAAAACAACAAGAAAACTTACAAGCAACTCGTATGCTCAGCATTTATAGCCAACAGAGCGCACAATTAAAAAATAAAATACATGGAGAAGAAATATTAGGTACTCTGTTAAAAGGGAGAGAGATCTATTAAAAGGATTTTGAAAAATCTAGAAATGGAGATTGAGGTTTTAGAAAAAGCATTGCTCGAAAATGTAAAAAAAGAATACCAAGTATTAGTAAAATGGGAAATCCAAAACTGAGAAATTTACTTTTTATGTGAATTTATAATGCTTGTAAAGCACTTTATTATAGAATTGTTGCAAAGGTAAGAGCAAAAAACCTGCTTTAATAGTAGTGTGTAACAAACTATTAAAACAAGCATTTTCAATTGTTAAAAAAGGGGTTCCGTTCAATAGAGAGTACAAAAGTACTTTGGTTATAAATTAAAGGATTTTTATTTGGTTTTTACCTTAGTTCTTTGTTGTGTGTAGTTTATTACCAAAAGTACATTTTCTGGTTTAAGAAATCGATAGATGTTTTTTGTTCGGATAGAAAAGGATATCCAATAAGACCATCAATTTCAAATCCATATCCTTGAGTAAGATGTGAAATGTCTGATGTAACAAATTCCATTTTCTTGAATTTAGTATTAGATATGGTGCAGTTTTTTATATTGATTACAGAAACTTCTGTTACATTTTTATCAGCACCAACTAATTTTGAAGTCTCAATTTGCTTGTAACTCTTTTTTGGTAAAACAGCAAAAGAAGGTAAGCTAATAAGGTTGCTTGAGGCACCTGTGTCTAATCCAAATTTGTATTGTTTATTATTAATGACTGTTTTAATTACTGGTATGTGTGCTCCATATTCAAAGCTAAATTCTGTTTTAGGTTTAACTTGGGTATGCCATTTACTATTCCCCTCAGAAAATAAAGAAAGTTCAGATTTTTTATAGTCAATAAATAACTCGTAGTTTTGTAATATACTAAAACCAATTAGTCCTTTAAATTTCCGGCCTGTTTTTTCCTCTAAATGGCTTAAATCCATCCCAATTAATTCAGTATTTTTAAAGGTGATTCCGTTCCAGTCAAACGATTCTATTTCAATATTTTGTAATGCTGCACTTCCTGACACGCCTTTTGCTGTTTCATTCGATTCTTTTGATTCAAAATAAGTAGAATTTAAAACGATTGTTGGCGCACCGCTATCAAGAATAAAGTATTCTTCTTTTCCATTTAAAACTACTTTAACAAAAATCAAGTTATTAACCAGTTCAAACTTTGTTGTAAAGGAATCTATTAGTTCTGCCTGACTAGTGTTTTGAGATGCGGCTGACGCTTTTAAGATTGCATCAAACAATTCAATTTTGGTTATTTTTCCTTCTGAATTAAAATAAACCTCTGATACTTGTTTTTCCATACCATTGAAAAGGTACTCTATGGTAGCAATATTATTTTTAAAGGCTACAATTTTAAGTGAATTTAATGGTGGGTATTGTGTTAAAATTTGAGGTATAACTTTACTAACTAAAGGTTGTTCATACGACCCAGTTTTAAAAGTATTTGATAATGATTTTTGAAACGAAGTATAGTTACTTTCTTGAAGTCCTTTTTCCAAGCTATCGATTGCTTTTTTGTAATATTCATTATTTTCCTGACCATAGGCAAAGGGAGAAAATATTAATGAGCTTAGGATTAGTATTCCAATTTTTTTGATTGTTTTCATTATACGTGTATTTTTTGTTCGATGCAAAATAATGGCAAAAAAAAGGAATAGACGTCCTAATTATTTAATATGGACGTATTAAAACGTCCTAAAAACTTTATCAGGACTTATTCAAGGACTAGATAATGTATACATCTTTCTATATTGAGAAGGAGTGTTTCCTGTAGTGTCTTTAAAGACTTTGTTAAATGTAGACTTTGAGCTAAAACCATTATTATAAGCAATAATTATAATTTGCTCTTTGGTTGTTATCAGTTCTTTTTTGATAGCTTCTATTCTGTAGCTGTTTATGTAATCGTAAAAATTACCACTAGTTTGTGTATTAATAATGTTAGATAATTTTATGGATTTCAGATGCATTTGCTCCGATAGCATAGCCAAAGTGAGACCCTCATTCAAGTATGGTTTTTTGACTTCCATAAGCTCTTGAAGTTTTGCATAAGCTTCTTTGAATTCTTCAATATCATGTTTTTGAATATTTTTTGTGTTAGTTTTTTCATTTTTATCAAGTAAAAAGCTTGCAAAATATTGATTGGTAATATGCACACTAAAATAAATTGCAGCTGCGACAAATGATGATATTAAAAAGGTCTCAATTAGATTTAAGTCAAAGAGAGGATAAATGTAGTTTATGAAAAAAATGATAAGCGGAACAACTAATAATATAGCCCATATTTTAAAGAATTTAGAGAGCCAATTAATTTGAACTCTATCAATTGTAGAGTAATTTGAAAGAATATTTTGATTGTATTGATTTATTTTTTTGTATCCTAGAAACAGATAAATTACGTTCTGAAGAAGGATTACTAATATAAAAATGATTTCCTCAGGAGAGGATGAGTGTGATTGAGTTGCTATTTTAGATTCTTGGTATAAATCATTTAGTTGCGAACTATTATATGAGATAAACAGAGATACAGTTAAAGCTATTGCTACTGTAAACGGTATCAAATGAATGCTTTCTTTAAGATAAGAAAACCTCTCTCTATTTAAAGATTTTGAAAACCAGAAGAGGAAAACTCCATCTAAAAAAAAGAGATTCTGATCTAGAAAAAAGAGCCAAGGCATATTTGTTAAATCGACTGCATCTTTTAAGTAAAATAAGAGGAATCGTATGAACCATAATAGTAATATAGCAATCGAAAATTTATGAATAGCCTTATGTTCCCTTTTTCGTAATAAAAGAAAAATAGTAAATCCTGTGATACAAAATCCTATGCTTAATAATAATTCCATTTTTGTCTAATGTCTCGTCCTGAAATATGGCTACAGGTAAAAATTGAATTTACACTGATAATTTATATCCCATACTTGGAGTTTTAAAGTCTAAAGATAAATGTAATCTTACTTCATTGTATAAATTAATTGCATTTTTTGCAGCTCTCTTTGCGTGTGCTTCGTTATCAAAGGTTTGATCGAGATAAAACTAGTCTTTTAGTATCTCGTTTACACGTTCTGCTATGGCATTTTCATAACAATGATTTTCTTGGATCATACTAATATCTATCTTTTTTCTTTTTAATATTTGCGTGTATACATTACTGCAATATTGTATACCTCTGCCTGAATGATGAATGAGCTGTTTAATATTTTTAGCTTGATAAATAGCCTTATTAAGAGCTCTTACACATCCTTTTAATTCCAGGCTTTCACTAAGGTCATACCCCACTATTTTCCTTGAATACATATCAGTTATTAAGGCCAAGTAACAAAATCCTTTTACGGTTCTAATGTATGTTATATCAGAAACCCAAACTTGGTTAGCTCTAGTAACTTCTAAGTCTTTTATGATGTTATTATATTTATAAAAACGATGATAAGAGTTTGTAGTTCTAGCACTTGTTTTCTTTCTAAGTGTTAGCATCTGATTCTTTCTAAGCACATTAAATAAAGTGTCTCTACCAACTTTAATAGTACCTTTATTAAAATCTACATCTAATGATTTTACAAGTTTACGCACGCCTTCTCTAGGAAGAGATTTGCGTCTTTTTCTAACTATTTTTATAATCTTTTTCTCGAGTTCTAAACGTTTATCAGCTCTAGATTTGTATTTGTAATACGCATCACGTTTAAGACCAAAACAATGTGTTATAGTAGTTAAAGAAGCAAATCTCTTAGATTTTTCTTTAGCTTTAATTAAGCCTTTATAGGTAGCTTTTTTTTAGCTCATTAACTGATTTATAACCAAGGTCTTTAGCTGCTACTTCAAGGTAAGAATCCATTACCATAGCATTGAGGATCTTTTTAAGTAGTAGTTTTTTAAGCTGTTAAATCTCTTTTTGAAGTGCTTTGATTCTAGATATTTCGTCTTTAGTTTCCACTTGTACTCTGGTGTTCATTAAGTCTTTACGTTTGTACTTTTTAATCCACTCATTGACAGTTGTAGGGGCAATAGAGTAGAGTTTACAAAGTTCGCTCTTTGTGTGTTTTCCGATTGTAAGTTCGGCTAATATTTTTAATTTGAAAGGTTCACTGTAACGTCTAATTACTTTGTCATTTCTATACATAATGTTTAAAATTATGTAGCCTTATTTCAGGACGGGTCAGTATGAAGCACAGCGGTTTTGTATATGAGTACTTGCGTGGCTAGCACTTAACTTCGCAAGTACACACCAAGCTGAAAATCCTCACTGATTTTCATAAGTAGACGAGAACAAGCAATTACTTATAGCCATTGTTATAGGTAGATTTTTTGTTTAGAATTCAGATATAAGAATAAAATTATTGAAGCAGATTGAAATGACTTCTTATCAACAGGTGATATAACTATTCCTGTTTTTTCAGTTCCTTTTAAAAGTTCTCCCTTATCTGTCCATTTTATATATGTTCCAGAACCATTATCCATTGTTCCGCTTTTATCAATTTTTATAAGGTTTTGTCCATCTTTGTCTTGTAGAATATTGTCTTCTTTAATTTTTGCTAATAATTTCCCTTCTTTATCCTTCAATGTTCCGTCTCTATTAATTTTTCCAATATCTTCACCATTGATACTAATTATTCCTGTTTCACTTATGGTAATTCCAGTTTTTCCATTTTAGTCTTTAATTTCAAATTTCAAAAATTCAAGTCTATCAGTTTTCGTTCCACAAGAGGCTATAATTACTGATACAAATAAGAAGTAAAATAATTTTTTCATTTTTTAAAAGTTTCTTTATTCTTTAAGATTTTCCGGTACTCTCCAGTTTAAATAGTATTCTGGCCTCTATTTGCCTATGGCGACTCAGCTATGAGTAGTTGCTGACCGTAGGAAGCAATTACTTATAGCTTTTGTTGTAGCCAGTTATTTTTTATAAATTGTTCTTGTCTCTCGTTTTATTATTTTCTCAGTTTCTTTTGTTCGTGATTCTTTTTTCAATCTTTCGCATAACTCAATCACAAAATTTGGTTCAGATTTACTTGCATCGTTCAGCCAATTTCCAACACTGTCTTGAACATACTTTGATTTGTCAGATTTCAAATTTTCTAAAATAGGCAATGCTAATTCTGGTTTCTCTTTTAGTCTGCTTATATGTTTACACCAAACACCTCTGGGTCTTGTGCTTTCAGTTGTAAAACGTCTGATATTTTCATTTTTGCTTTTTGTCCAATTGCTTAAAATATCGATAGATTTTTCTAAATCCCCATCAATTTCAGGTCGTAACGCCATCCAAACAACTTCTCGCACTCCAAAATGATTATCTGCAACTAGCTTTTCAGATTCTTTTAGTTTTTCACTTATACTTAAATTTTCATTTAAAGACTTAAGATATGGTGCGTAACAGCGAATAGAGTCAGATAGATGAGTACTCAAATTGTCAAATATTGAGTTAAGTGTTTTGTCTTTAGAATAAGATTCGTAAAGTGTTGAGCCAACTAATTTAGTTGTATTCATTGTAGAAGGCTTCTTTTGAGTTCTTATTTTTTGAGAAATCAAATGTATGTTTTCTTCCGAAATTCCAATTTCAGTAAAGTTTGTTTGTATGAGCTTTAAATGGTCAATAGCCAACCATTCTGTTAGATTAACCGTTTCAATTTTTCCTAGATTTAACAGCTCCAAAACTTCTTTTGGGATATCTTGGGCTTTTCTTGCTCCTTTTCGGTTAATAATCTCTTTGTTCATTTTACTGATTCTTCTAATTGGCTACAACGTGTTTCCGTATGATTATTGGCACGATTAAGGATCTAATTTAGCAAATAAAAATCGAATAGAAAATCCTCGCGGATCTTCTTAAGTAGTCGATAACCAGCTATCAACTATACACGGCTTAAGTTAGCATTTTATTAAATTAGTTATTTAATCATAAAGAACCAAAGAGTGGAATAAGGTTATGATACACGTAGAGACTATGATCTCGTCAACATTGATAATCACTACTCTTTTCTATGTTAAATTCGTTCAGTTCTATGAAGCTTTAGACTTCGATTTCAAGTTGTTGAATTCACAATAGAGTGGCTCTTTACAATCCTTTTTTCTTATGAATAAAGATATAAAATATTTAGGAATAGACATTAGTAAAGACGTCTTTGATGTATACGACAATAACAAAGCCCATTATCAGTTTACCAATGGCAGTTCAGGCTTTAAAAAGTTTTTAAAATTATTAGATACAAATTCCATTTGCGTTATGGAAGCCACAGGGTATTACCATAGTCGTTTAGCATATTTTTTACTTGAAGCAGGTATCGGAGTTTGTGTGGTTAATCCTTTAAAAATTAAGCGCTATATCCAAATGAATCTATCGAAAATAAAAACTGATAAGAGTGATGCAAAAATGATTCAGCAATATGCAAAAGATTGCGAACCTAAACTGTGGACTGGGCAATCAAAAAAACAACAAGAAAACTTACAAGTAACTCGTATGCTCAGCATTTACAGCAAACAGAGCACACAACTAAAAAATAAAATACATGGAGAAGAAGTATTAGGTACTCCGGCAAAAGGCGTGGTTAGATCTATTAAAAGGAGTTTGAAAAACCTAGAAAAGGAGATTGAGGTTTTAGAAAAGGCATTGCTCGAAAATGTAAAAAAAGAATACCAAGAATCATTAACTTTACTAAAAAGCATTCCTGGAATAGGTAATAAAACTGCTTTAATGTTACTAGTTCTTACCGATGGATTTCAGCGTTTTCAAAGTGCTAAAGAGTTATGTAGTTATGCTGGACTGACTCCAATAATAAGACAAAGTGGAACTAGTGTTAAAGGACGACCAAGAATTAGTAAAATGGGAAATCCAAAACTGAGAAATTTACTTTTTATGTGCAGTTTTAATGCTTCCAAATACAACCAAGCTTGTAAAGCTCTTTATGATAGAATTGTTGCCAAAGGTAAGAGTAAAAAACTTGCTTTAATAGCAGTGTGTAACAAACTATTAAAACAAGCTTTTTCAATTGTTAAAAACGGGGTTCCCTTCAATAGAGAGTACAAAAGTACTTTGGTTATAAATTAAAGGATTTTTATTTGGTTTTTACCTCAGTTCTTTTGTTGTAGGTAGTTTTTTATTTCATCATTCATTAACAATCTAATAGATTCAAAATAATCCGTTTCAAATGTAATGGAACGAATTTTTTTGATTGAGAACTCAAAGTCATAATTCTCTTCAATTTTCCCATTAGATTTTATCATATCGATTATTAAAATGTCATTTTCAGTTCGATTTATTTTTCCGTAAAACAATTCAGTTTCTCCTTTGTCTTGGAATTCAAATAAGCCATATTTTTTCTCACTCCATTTTAGAGTTTCTAATACATTATTAAATTCAAATCCTTTCAATGCAGGAATATTTTTGTTTTTAAGGTTCAAGACACGTTCAATCTTTTTTTCAGATTCTCCATTAATCCGTTTTTTGATAAACTTCTTTCTGTACAATTTAAATCCGTCAATGACATAATCTACAGGAATATGATTTACTAGAATCCAGTTGTCATTTTCAGATATAAGAACTCCAGTTTCTTTTTCTTTCCAACCTTTTATTTTATAAGTTTCAACTTTCATCTTTTTCAATTATTAAGTCAACGAATTTAGCTTGTTGTAAAGTATTTATGATAAAATCAAAATCTTCTTTTCCGAATATCTTTTCAAGGTTTTTAGTTCCAGTTATTTCAATTAAACAATCTCCAGGAAAACCAGGTCCTTTTGCTGTTATAGCATCATTAAATGCGTCAAGGTTTTTTCCGAAATCCTTTTTAGCAGAGAATTCCATATCTGCAATATATTTGTTCCAAAAGTCTAATTTGGAATTGCAAAACTCTCCGTTTATAAATATTTTTCGCAGATGTTTAATGTTTCCATTTTCGTCTTCTGTAATACTCACAAATGTTTGTTTACTATAGGCGAAGTTGTCAAATACTTTAGAGTAACCTTGATTCAACCATCTTTTGTAGATTAATTTATCATTAAAATACAGATAAAGTTCATTGTCATCTTTAATTTCTTTTCGAAGCATTTGTGTTTGTTTAAATTACCTACAACGGTTTGTGTATGAAATGTAGCGTGTAAAAAGACACTAACTTTTCGGATTAACACAGAGCCGAATTTTTATATTTTGTTTTTAATTTTTCTATTATTAAAGCCAAATTTAAAAATTTAGCGAACTTTATAAATATACATAAACCTTTTGGTTAAGTATTTATTAGCTATGTTTCATACACCTTGTTGTAGTGCGTTTTTATTTCGTTACAATTCGGATTTTTTATTTTGAGCTAAAAGTATAGCACGTTTATACGATTCAAAAAAAATCTCGATTCCATTCTTTTTATCAAAACAATAATCCTTCAAGTGGTAATTATTCTGGAAAGGATTTGATTCTTTTTTTCCGTCTTTAAAATATCTGATTTTCGGTTCGTTATTTTTCGTAAAGACAGTAATTTTTTTTATTGAAATCCCCTCTTTTTTTATCTCAATTCTGTTTGGGTCTAATTCGGCGAGTGGGATTTCCCATTTTTGAAAATAGTCAGTTGTAGATTTTCCTTTGTAAACAATCAGAATATTGTTTTCAAAATCATAATCTGCTTTTTCGTCTATTTCAATTTGATTTGAATCTTCAAAACATTGATTGATGTGTCGAGTGACATTTCCGATACATTCCTCAATACTGTCACTGTTTTTAATTTTATCAATTTCAGTTTGACAGGAAATAAATGTAAAAATAGATATAATATAAAGTACTTTTTTCAATGTGTTTGGATGATTTTTTAAAATGCTCTACAACGTTTAGTGTAAAATGCGTTTTAATGCATTTTTACACCTTGTTGTAGGTAGTTTATTTTTTCATTTTTAGTCTTCTTTCAAAGACTTCCTTCATATATTTTTTCAAGTAGGGCTTTACATCTTCAATCGTCGCTATTTTAGGAAATGTAACTTGTTTATTTCCAAAATATCCACACAAATGAGTCATTACATTTCCTTCTTTATCAAGTGTTAAAGTCAAAGTGTGATCCACTCTTACTTTATCGTCTAATTCTAAAGCGAACTCCATTATGGTTTGAGTACAGAATTGTGCGTTATTAATCAATTTCTTTTTTGAAGTTTCGTTAATCCAATATCTATATTTTAGATTACATTCTTCAAATGTTGAATATTCGTTATCAGAAATAGTCGAAAAGGGATGTCCTTTTTGTAATGGTTTGCCAAATAGCGTTTTGTCACTTTTTTCAAACCAAAACCCTCTGGCAATAACTTCAATAAATTGGTCGTGAAAAGAAAAAATATAATGATTAAAATGAGTTTTCATTTCTTCTACATCTCCTCCAAATTCATAGGAGCTTCCATAGTGTTTTTTTTCATATTCATATCTATCAAGAAGCCATTGAGAGTTTTCTACTTTAAAAATCCAAACTCCTCTTTCGTGAGTTGCCCAATCATAATCAATAGGAAGCATTTCTCCTCTGCAAATTTTTAATGAGTCAAAATTTTCAAAGGTAATTCTACCATAAAGCTCATCTTGAGTATTAAAATAAATTCCAGTAACAGGTTCATTATGGTGAACACTTCCATAATGGACTTGTGGACTTAAAACATTGTCCGCTACTATTGGAATTTTAATTCTATGTACTATTTCGGGTTTCATTATTATTACCTACAACGGACTTGTGTATGAAACGTAGCGTGCAAAAGGACACTAACTTTTCGGATTAACACAGAGCCGAATTTTTATATTTTGTTTTTATTTTACTCTTTTTAAAAGCCAAATTAAAAATTTGGCGGACTTTAGAAATATACACAAACCTTTCGGTTAAGCACTTATTAGCTATGTTTTATACACCGTGTTACCAACTGGCTTTTTACAGTTCATTTTCATAACCTATTTCATTCAAATCGCTTTTAAGTTTTTCAAAATCCTCAAACTCTGGATTTATTTCGAGAACTAAGTCTTTTGATATAATTATTCCGGAATAAATTTTTTCTACTAATTCTAATTTAAGGTCTCTATTTTCGAATTCTTCTTCATAATATTCTTCAGCCCAATTTTTGTAAGTCAAAGGCTTTCCGTCTAACAACTGTAATAAATCGCTTGAACCATCTTTATATTCATCATTAGGTAATTCAATTCCTCCTATTTTCCAGTTATCGTCAGTTTTCATTTGCCAAATACAAAAAGTTGTTCCAATACTTTTGACAGGTTCTCCAAAGATAAATTCGTTAAATTCTTTTGGTAATTTATCAAGAATTCCGTCCGCAATTTCTTGAGTCAATTCCGTTTTTACTTCTTTTTTTGAGTCAAATAATTTTTCGAAAAACGATGTTTTTTCTTCTACAGTAATATTTTTCCATCCATTCAGTTCACTCCCGTGAGCAAATCCGTTTATACAAGTTCCATCTTTGCTAAAAACGATTAGCATTTGGTCTCCTTGCCCATTTCGCATTTCACAAAATTCTTCTGTTTCACTCCAATGTTTTTGATAAGAGTAATATCTGTATTCCCATTCAGGACAAATGATTGCTTCTAAAGCAGAAATTGATTTACAAATCTTTTTTAATTCACTTTGAGAGGGAAGAAGCTTTAAATTTTCAGTAGAAATTTGTTCCATTTACAGATTTTTATTCGGCTTGTTGGTAACGTTTTGGCTATGAGTAGTTGTGTGAGTTAGCACTAAACTTTGCAAGTACACACCAAACTGAAAATCTTCGTGGATTTTCAGAAGTAGGCGAGAACAAGCAATTACTTATAGCAATTGTTGTGCATAGTTATTTTTTATTCCAGTTCTTTTCAAATTGGTCGATATATTGCAAATATCTTTTATCTTTAGTTGAGTATTTTCTCGTTAATTCAGCCCATTCATCAAATTTCTTTTTATTCTTGAGTTTGAAATAGGCTTGAGCCATATTAACTGACATTTCACTTTTCTCAAAGTCGTTGTCCGATTTTTTAATTCCTTTTCGATATGTTTTTTCGGCGTCTTCTACTTTATTTAAACCTAAATAAGAATAGCCTAACTCTCTGAAAAAGTAATAGTTTTTAGAGTTATTCTCAATTGCTTTTTCCAAAATAGGAATTGCTTTTTCGAACTGTCCCAAATGATTGTAAGCAAAAGCTAATTCAAATTCAAGTCCGTCAAAATGAGGCTCTATTTCATAAGCCTTTAATAAAGGATTTAGAGCTTGTTCACAAGCACCAACGTGATTGTAATGATAGCCTTCTTGCTTTAAATAGTCCACTTGGTCAGAACCTTCTTTGTAAATCGATAACCATTCAGGTTCTTTAGGTAAATTCAAAGCAGAAATTTGATTGTCAGTCAAAACAGAAACTAAACTTGTGTTGGGTTCAAGTCGATATTTCATAAATCCGACAGTAGAATCTAGTTTGATGTTTATTAATTCTTTCTCTTTTATTTGAAATTTAGTTTCATAATTAAAGGTAAAACCTGCTTGATTGTCCAAATAAATATATCCATAAGCATAAGTTGAATCAGTATCTTTTTTTGGAAAAGCAACCCATTTATCAACTGCGTTAAAATACTTTGTGTCAAATTTTAATTCAGTCAGATTATTTTGTGAAAACCCAATGTTTGAGATTAATATCAGAGCTAAAATGGTTATTCTCATAGTTCGTTTTTAATTATGCACAACGTGTTTGTATATGGTTTGTTGCGTGTTTTAAACACCTAATTTAGCAAATAAAAACCGAATAGAAAATCCACGAGGATTTTCGTAAGTAGGCTAGAACTAGCAATAAATTATATACGGTGTTAGCAATAGTAATTTTATTAAATGCAATCAATATTTTCAATGAAATAATTCTTAATCATAATATATTTCAAGTCTATATTTCCATCTTCTGTTTCCAATCGGATTAATTTCATTGGACTTTCCTTAAGTAACTCTTTGTCAGTTTTTGTGAATTGAATTAAATAAGTTGAACGTTTTCCACAATCAGTTTCTCCTTTGTTTTGTAAACGAATGATTGTTCCGTTTTCGAGTTTTATATTGATTTTACTGTTTTTTGTAATGCAATAAGAAATAGCGTCTAATTCTGCTGTCATCCACAATTCTCTGTTTATACTTTTTAAATTTATGAATAAAGGAAATCCAGGGTTTGTTGGTTTTGCAATTCCAGCATAATGAAGTGCTTTTTTTCTATAACCTTCAAATTCGTCTATTTCGTCTTGAACAAAATTACAAGGTTTGTAATAACTTGGAATTTCAACATCTTTCTTTTCGATTTTTCCTAAATCTTTTTCCTTGTCTATGTTTACGAAAAAACAGTTAGTATATTCTTTAATAATTTTTGCTCTTTTTTCTTTTAAATCTATTATCTTGTCAATTCCATTTAGATTCACGGATTTTATTGTTTTTGTTGCAAATAATTCTAAATCTTTATATGAAATTCCTTGTTGATTTATTTGAATAGTTTGCTTATTTATTACTTCCGATTTTGAATTTTTATCAAATGTTATTTTTAGATTTTCTCCACTTTCAAAATCAAATTCGATAGTTTGTCCATTGTCATTTACATTTTCAGAAGTTGATGTACTTATTAAATTTATAACTCTATCTTTTAGTTCAAATGAAATCGTGTAATTTGATTTAAAATTCACTTTATATGACATAAATGCTGATTTAAGCACTTTGTTTTTCGTAACAAAATCAGTTTTATTAATTGCGAGTTTATTTTCGCAATCTTGTCCGAAATTTTTTATTGTTAGAAGTAAAAATAAAATCAATAAGGTTTGTTTCATAGTTCGTTTTTTTTATTATTGCTAACGTTTCGGCTAAGCTGCGTTTTAATGCAGTTTAGGTTGTGTTGTGGTTAGTTTTTTATTTTCAGTTTTAAATATTTTATTTCTTTTTTACAATCAGTTCGAAATTCAGATTCGAGTTTTAAATAATAGGCGTCTTTCAAGACTTTTAACTCAATAGTTTTCCACCCCTCAATTCCAATAACGTATTGTTCCTTAGTTTTCAAATCCGTCAATGTGATTTCCTCTTCTCCATAATAGTTTGAATAAGAAATAGCTGTTTCTCCATTGGAAGTCAAAGGTTTTCCCGATGTAAAGCAAGTCAATCCATTTTTCAAGTCAACTGATAAAAATCCCCAACTTTCGTAGCCTGTAATTTCAATCAGTGCGTTTCCACAATAAGTTCCTTTGAATTTATAATCTGAATATTCTTTTGTTTGGACTTTATATCTGCAAGCTTTTAATTCAGGCGTTTTTATTCCAATTCCAATATTTTGGTTTGCAGAAAATGTATAACAAGAGTCTTTAAGTTTGAAAATTTCAGGATATTTTTTGGTTAGCTCAAGTTCTGATTTTGCCTCAAATTCAATAAGTTTTTCCGAAATTCCAACGACTTTTTCGTATTCCAATTTTTCAATAAGCTCAGATTTTATGTTTAGAATATTCGATAAATTCCGTATTTCAAAATCGCAATTTTGACCCCAAGAAAATTGATCAATTATAAGTAGAAATATTAAAATCATCGTTCTATTCATTGGCTTAGTCAAATTAACCACAACGTTTTTGGCTAAGCTGCGTTTTAATGCAGTTTAGGTGGTGTTGTATTTAGTCAAAATTTCAATTATCTGAATATCTGAATTTCCCCTAAATGAATCCATCATTAAATTATAAATTGGTTCTATTGTTTCAACGGTAGGGATTTTTTTAAAAAACTTTCTTATAAACTCTTTCCTAGGCTCCAGAGAAACTAGAAACAAATCAGTTTCTCCGTCAATATTTCCTGCGCTTATGTAAACTGAGAATTTAAATTGATCCAAACGAATTTCATAGGCATAATCCGTTGGATATAAATCAGCAACTTGAACACCGTTTTCTTCAAGGTTCTTTTTTATAAATTCAGCTAGTTTTTTTCCAAAACGTCCTGGATTTATCTCATTTTCCTCGTCAAGATATGCAGGGAATAAATCTGTTTTTATTTGAATATCTGTCTTCATTTATATTTATTAAATACAACGTTTAAGGATATGAAAAGTTGCGAATTTTAGTTCGGAAGTTTTCATAGCTTTTTTGGATATCAAATTTAGTAAAAAATTTGAAACCAGTAAGAATGTAGCAATTTTTTATATGCATTGTTACCCTTTTTAGTGCTACACAAACCAAATGTAAAACCAAAGCCATACTAAATACTCCTAAAACCAACCGAGGCAGAACGCTAGCCTTAACTATATAAACAGAAAACACCTTTAATTTTAAACAATCAAACATGGAAGATATACTCAACCATAAAGCGTTTAGGTTGGTACATAATTTTATGCACCAACACCTTTTTTGGAATAAGAACGTGTCAGAACGCCAGCCTATAATTTTTCAATTACAAACTACATATTCAATATTTTCAACATATTTTTAAATGAACAGAGAACACTTTGGCGTTTAGTTCTCAAAAAAGGATATTAATCTAATAATTTGCTAAATCAACAATATTTTTAAAATACTTTCTCGAGCTTTTTAGTAATCTCAAATTTCATTCAGCACTATTAATGGTAACGGTTAGTATAAGAAACGTAGGGCAATAAATAAGCACTATCGTTTCGGTTTATTACTTAGCTAAATATAAATATTTTGCTTTTATCTTTTTTACTATAAATGCCAAATTTTATATTTGGCGGACTTTGTTAATAAGCACAGACCTTTCGGTCTAGCTCAAACGCCCTATGTTTTTTATACCTTGTTAGCTGTAGGCTTTTTTTCGTCAAAATACTGACTCAATTTATAATAGTACTCTTTCTCTTTTTTATGAATTTTTTGTAATCGAACTTCTGCTCTTTCAACTCTTTTCTTTTCTTCAAACTCTTTCTCAAATTTCATTTTTATTGATTCCTTTTTTTCTCCTCCTTTGAAATATGAATTCAAAACTAAACTTGAAAATTTATTTAATGATTTAAAGAGGTTTTCATCTAGGGTTAGAGGTAATGAAGATGGAAGATAGTTATCAAGAGATTGGTTTTCAAATTGATTTTGTATGTTACATAAAAAAAGTAAATCTAAGTCGGCTAATCCTTTTAATAGACCTTTATTTGTTAACTTAATAATTTTTCTAATCGTAAAGTCTTTATCATTTGTATACTTAGTAATTACATCTTGGTTATTCTTATCATTATTTGATATGTTATAGCTTATATGATTAGCTAAACAGAGCTTTACAATTTTACTGTTTAGGTATTTAGTTTGCAAATCAGGAGCTAGTTCTTTACCTACTTGATGCGGTGTTGTTAGGACACCTGTGCCGTCTTTAAGGGGAAAGCCATCAAATTCACCAAATCCCCGTTTAAATTCAAATTTCCAGTCAGTAGAATTAATCTTTTTTAATTCATTTTTTATTAAATTGATATCATATTTGATGTTTTCAAAATGATGTTTTGTTAATTCATAATTATAAATGCCTTCTGTGTAAACCCTTACATTCAAATTATCTTCAATTAAATTTTTTAGTTTTTTATATTTTTCCCAATGTTCAATTTCATTTTTTATGTCTTTTTGTTCATAAAATTCAAAGAAAACGGTTGGTCTAATTAAAATAGAAATCTTAATAGTTTCTTGAAATTTTAAGAAATCAAAAAAGACCAGAATAGATAATAAATTAGGTGTCGGTTTTTCGTTCAAATCATTTAGTCTCATTAAAATATTTGAGTCTAATATTAATCTGTATGGTTCTTCAAGTTTTAATGATGATGAAAACTGCCACATTAATTGGTCAAGAAATTTACGGAACTGAAATTTCTCTTTTTCACTGTAAGAATGATAATGTTTAGATAGGTTTTCCATTTAGTTTTTCGCTTACAGCTAACGGTTTGTGTATGAAACGTAGTGTGTAAAAAGACACTAACTTTGCGGATTAACACAGAGCCTAATTTTTATATTTCGTTTTTAATTTATCTCTTCTTAAAAGCCAAATTAAAAATTTGGCGGACTTTATTAGTATACACAAACCTTTCGGTTTAGTACTTATTAGCTATGTTTTATACACCGTGTTGTACGCCGTAGTTTATTTCCAAAATTTCCACCATTCTTTTTCATTCGATTGTTCAACTCCTTTTTCTTGTTCAACTAATTTTTTAGCAAGATCAAAATCCCATCCAATTTCAGCTCGTTTGTGTGGTCCTTCGTGCCAAGAGTCATAAATGACAATATTTCCAAAAGATTCTATTAGCTGAACAAGCGATTCAGTTCCACCAAAAGGCATTCCACCAGGGTTGTAATATAAAATTCCTTTGTCATCTAATTTCTCAATTTTCATCAATTCATAATCTCCTTGAAAAATCACATAAATCATTGAATCTAAACTCCAGTTGTCTGCTGTGTTGAACATTGGGTGTTTTAATCGTATTTCCGGTTCCGTCAATTTCCAGAGTTTATCATAAACTTTCCGCTGTTCCGAATTTGGTTTGAGTTCGATTTTATTGAACCACTTTTCCGCGTCTGAATCCAAATATTCAATCCAATCTTCAATTTCGCTCGAAGGTTCTGTTCCTGTCTCAAAATATTTTTCTTTTTCTTCTTTTAGTTTTAGAAAAAGAGTTTTCAATTTTTCATTCCGATTCGCATCTCCGATTTTATATTCTATGTAGAAATTGTGTTCCTGCATTTTTTCTCCTATGGCGTACAACGGTTTGGCTAAGCTGCGTTTTAATGCAGTTTAGGTGGTGTTAGCAAATGTTTTCTTTTTTTGATCTTCCAACCAATTACAATAAAGTGATTCCAGATTCCTTTTTTTAATTCTACTTCAATTAAATAGTTTTTTGAATCATCTTTTAGCAAATCAATAATTTCTTTGTTTACTTTAAAACTTTCTTTAACCCCTTCATATTCATACCATATTTTGTTTCCTCCTGTGAGAATTTGGGTTCTGCCTCCTTTTTCTTCATTATAAGAGTCAATTTCAAAATCAACAATTTTAAATTCTGTTTTTTCTATTTCATTTTTATTAATAATTTGGAAAGCAAAATCAGCAATTGTGTGAAATGATAAGAAAGAAAACATTGTAGCAATTACTAAAACAAATCCGAAATACATTAGTTTATTAATTAAAGTGTCATTAACTCTAAAAACATAAATAAGATTTTTTCGTTGATAAATACCCAGAGTGGCTATTCCTAAAATTATAGGCCCCCAAAGAATGAATATATCATATCTAATATCACCTCCAATTAATTTTTCATCAAATAAAAGATGTTTAATAATTGTTATAACTGCAAAGAAAACAAAAAAAATATAGTGTAAATCGTCTTTTTTCTTATCAATTTCAATAAATTCTTTTTCGGTCATTTATTAATATTTGCTAACGTTTAAGGATATGAAAAGTTGCGAATTTTATTTCGGAAGTTTTCATAGCTTTTTTAAGTATCAAATTTAGTAAAATATTTGAAACCAGTAAGAATGTAGCAATTTTTTATATGCATTGTTACCCTTTTTAGTGCTACATAAACCAAATGTAAAACCAAAGCCATACTAAATACTCCTAAAACCAACCGAGGCAGAACGCTAGCCTTAACTATATAAACAGAAAACACCTTTAATTTTAAACAATCAAACATGGAAGATGCACTAAACCATAAAGCGTTTAGGTTGGTACATAGTTTTAAGCACCAACACCTTTTTTGGAATAAGAACGAGGCAGAACGCCAGCCTATAATTTTTCAATTACAAACTACATATTCAATATTTTCAACATATTTTTAAATGAACAGAGAACACTTTGGCGTTTAGTTCCCAAAAAAGGATATTAATCTAATAATTTACTAAATAAGCGATATTTTTAAAATACTTTCTTGAGCTTTTTAATAATCTTAAGTTTCATTCAGCACTATTAATGGTAACGTTTTGTGTATGATTAGTTGCGATTTTTTTCCAAATGTAACTAAAAATTATTGATGTTCAGTTTCAGCGAATACTTTCTAAAGTCACCTATAGTCCGCAATTTATTATACATTTTGTTAGCTATAGATTTTTTTCTCTTATGATATGTTTAATTGTAATAGGAAAAATCACACATTTCAAGAAGTCTAAATAATGTAAAATTCCATATTTTGTTTTAGAATAATTTATCTTAACTTTCTCATAAAATCTTATTGAACCCTGTGTAATTTCATCTCAATTTTTATCGTTGTCCAAATATTCCCCCAAGGATAAAGAAAATTGGAGTAAGTATTAAAAATGAAAAACCTATTTTCCTTATTCGTATTTTTCTATTTAACCTTTCAATAATTTTTTTGTCTGAGGTTAAAGAAATAGCTTTTCTAATATGTTTGAAACCATAATGAGGTTTGTCACAAATTATTTCTGAGGTTTTTATTTTAGATATAATCAAAGTTGGATTTGAAATAATTATTAATATCAATCCCAAAATCCATGAAGACATCATTAATATGGAAAATGTTTCATTCATTCTTTTAATTTATAGCTAACGGTCTTGTGTATGAAACGTAGCGTGTAAAAAGACACTAACTTTTCGGATACACACAGAGCCGAATTTTTATATTTTGTTTTTAATTTATCAATTTTTAAAAGCCAAATTAAAAATTTGGCGGTCTTTTTAAATAAGCACAAACCTCTCGCCTTAGCGCTTGTTAGCTATGTTTTATAAACCGTGTTAGGCACAGTCTTTAATCCGTTGTTTTAAATGTTCAACACTCAAATCCGCAACATAATCCATTTCTATTGTTTTCCATTTAGTCTTATCAGATATTTTTTGTATTTTAATAATCTGTTCACGTCTTTTATTAAATTCCGTTTTCCATTTTTCAATGATTTCGGAGCCATATTTATCAATCCATCGTTTTTCTTTTGGATTTTCGAAATGGTCTTTCATAAACTGATTCGGTTCACGTTGTTTAAAATACCAGATATTTTCAAGTTCAATATTGTCATTTTTTAAGACTTTTGCCAAGCCTTTGTATTGTTCAGGCGTTCTTGGATATTCAGGCAATAATATGTCTCTACTAATTGACTTTAAGTTTCTTGAGATAAATCTTCCGATAATTTCCGTAGTAAGTATTTCTCCACTTTCCAATAATTTCATCATTTCTTTCCCCAAATTATCATTATTCCTCAATTGTTCTCTTAATGAACTGGTTAAATTAAAAACCGTAGAATTTAATTCAGAGGACAATGCGCTTTCTGTTAAGCTTCTTGAAAGTCTCGAATCGAGGAAAAGAATATTTAGTTTTCGCATTGTAATTTTCGGATTGTGCCTAACGTTCGGTGTATGGTTTGTTGCGTATGTAAATGTACATTTTTTTCAGCTAAACACTAGCTTTATAAAAAATCACTTACCTTAGGTTAAACAAAAAAAAGCAATTAACTATACGCTTTGTTGGCAATAGTTATTTTATTTTATTCCGTTTTATTTTTTGTTCAATAAATTCCTTTTCATAGTCTTCAACTCTTAAGTTTTTCAGATAATCTATATTCTTTTTTGATACTCCTGAAAATATAGTTCCTGTCGTTGTAAAACTTAAAATACTGTCCAATTCAATTTTAGTTGAGTCATTTTCAAGTTTAGATATTAATAATGAAATCCTTACATAACTCCTTTTATTAGGAAACTCAAGATTCGTATGATATTTTGTTTTAGTTATTGGATTTACTCTAATTAATTTTAAAATACTGTCTTTTGGAATTCCAGCGTTTATTGTATAATCAGATTTTAAATTCAGTTCTCCAAATTCTTTTTGTAAAGAAGTTGCAATAAATGCAAAAGAACAAATTCCAATTATTATTGGTTTTGGTAAAAATCTCATTTTTTCAATTCCGATTGAGTTTTGGATTCTATATCTGTAACCAAGAGGTAAAACTAACAAAGCAAATAAATCTGAATAATCCACAATTCTGTCGAACCCGATTCCAAAATTATGCAGATAATCAATAACAAATTGAGAGGAACTACTTTTCCAAAAAATAAATAAAATTCCAGTCAGAAAGTAAATCAGTTTTATATTCTTTTTGAATAAAACGCTAAAAAAATAGGAAAAGGCAAAAAGCCCAACGAAATCAGATAGTTTTCCAGTCAGAAAATTGTGGAATTGTTCTTTTAAATACAAATCATTTAGCAACAATAAAAATATTGAAACTAAAAATAATTTTCTGTAAAGTAGTTTGTCGTTTTTCATTTCGTTTTAATTATTGCCAACGTATTGTGTATGATTAGTTGCGATTTTTTCACCAAATATAGCTGAAAATTATCGGTGTTAAGTCTAGGCGAATACTTTCTAATCTAGCCCCGAATTAGCAATTAATTATACATTTTGTTAGCAACTGGTTTATATTCCTTCATATTTTGTTACAACAAATTTTAGTTTCTTTATTCCGTCATTCAAACAGTCTGCTAAATTTGTCTTCCATATTTTTAACTCAATAAATGAGTTATTTCTCTCTATAATTCTATAAGTTCCAATTCTAAAATTTATTTTAAACCTTAACCAGAAGGTTTTTAATCTTGACTTTTCTTCAATTATTTTTTCTCCATTAACAAATTCCATATAATCAAATCTTTCGATATTATAACCAACTATCTTTCGAACACTATTTTTATTCAAATAGTAAATGTTTTTGGTAGTCAACAATACTCTTTTTTGTCTACTAAGGTTTATTACTACAACTTCTAGTTCATTACTTTCGAGCTTTACTTTTTCATTATTTAACTCGTTTGAATTTTCAAAAAATGTTATTCCTCTGGAATTTCTATAATATTTAATTTTTAATAAAATCTGTTTTCTTATATGTTCTTTTTTCTTTTTGATTTTCAAAGGAATATTTTTTTGTCCGAGTACTTGTTGCTAACGTTTAGTATATGAAGCGTAGCCTGCCTATAGGCGGCTATGATTTCATATACAGTGTTATGTGCTTTTCCTTTTTTTATTCATAATTCAATTGTTCCCTCTAAATATTTAACAGCCTTCCCTTTAATTAAGACTCTATCCTTATTCAATTGGCACAACAACTCTCCTCCACGTTTAGATATTTGTAAAGCTCTTAATTCAGTCTTATTTATTCTATCTGCCCAAAAAGGAACTAAAGTACAGTGTGCTGAACCAGTTACTGGGTCTTCAAAAACAGTCGCTTGAGGTGTAAAAAATCTGGAAACAAAATCAACATTTTCAGATTTTCCTTTTGCGGTAACAATTATTCCTCCCGGGTCAATATTTATTTGATTAAGAATCGCAATATTAGGTTTTATACTCTCAATGTCATCTTCTGTATCATAAACCAATAAGTAGTCACGGGCTTTCCATATTTCTTTTGGTTGAATATTTAGCCCATCACTTATTATTTTTGGCAAACTCGATTTTTTGGGAGGTCTTGAAGGGAAGTCAAGTTCATAATAATCTCCAACTTTTTTTACTGTTAATAATCCACTTTGTGTATCAAATAAAACTTCGTTATACTTATTACCTAACTCTTCAATAATTACAAATGCCGATGCTAAAGTTGCGTGTCCACATAAATCCATTTCAAATTCAGGAGTAAACCATCTCAAATGGAAACGATTCTCTGATGATTGGACAAAAAAAGCAGTTTCTGCAAGATTATTTTCTATCGCAATGTTTTGAAGAATCTCATCGTCAAGCCAGTTAACCAGTGGACAAACAGCAGCTGGATTACCCCCAAATAATTGATCAGTAAAAGCATCAATTTGATATATGTTTATTCTCACTTTTTTCTATTCTTTATATTGCACATAACGTTTGGGCTAAGCTGCGTTTTAATGCAGTTTAGGTTTTGTTGTACAACGGTTTTATTAAATTTCTAATTAATTCATTGTCGATTTTTTCGGTATTTAACTTTATATATCGATAGGATTTGACTTTTGAATTTTCAAGTTCTAAAATTAAAACTTTGTTTTTATTTGAGTAAGCAATTCCATTGTCAAAATTCAGATAGTTTTCTCCGAATTCCGATTCCAATTCCGTTTTAGTTAACCCAACAAGATTAGCTTTACCTAAATCAAAATTTTTATTAAAAACTCTTAATTCAATCAGAATTTCAGTTTCGTCTTCGTATTTGTGTTTATTCTTTCCGTATTTAAATACTACTATTTGATCAATCTTTTTTGAGTCCGAAAAATTTTTTGTTGGATAATTGTACGTGTAAAATATTGAATCTTTAATTTTTGGTTCAAAGTAATAATCCTTTCCATTACTTACACCAGTCGTCATGTAATCTCTGTTTTTGGATTTTTTAAATTTCTGCAAGTCAATCGGATTTTCAAGTAAAGAAGTAAGACTTAAATTGTTTAAATACTTTTCTTTTTCAGTCTTATCAGATTCAATAAGTAATTCAAATTTATCCGATTTTAATTCATTAGGTTTTCTTTCAGCTACATCTTTGCAACTAAAAAAAGCAATAAATAATATTGTTAAAACTTGAATTTTCATTTTTTGAGCGAATGTTGTACAACGGTTTTGTGTATGATTTCGTTGCGTGTTTAAGCACTAAAGTTAGCAAATAAATCACAGATAGAAAGTCCTCTCGGACTTTCGTAAGTAGGCTATAACTAGCAATGAATTATACACGCTGTTGTGTGACGTTTTTTATAACTCCTTCTTTTATAATTTCTGTTTTTTCATAAAAGCCATTATACGAATGGGCTACCCATTTTTCATCTTTAAATATAAAAGAGGAATATTCGTATTCTATTTTTTTATTAATTCTTTTTCCCCATCTATTAAATAACCAACCTATTTCAAAAATCAAATTATCTCCATTATTAGGTGTATATTCAAAATCAAAGCAATTAGTTTGGTTAAGATCATTAAGTATACGTTTTTCGGATAACTCTTGAGTTAAATTTTCAGAAGGCATAATCATTAATCCATCCATTCCGTTCCATTCTTGACCTACGTTTTTTTTTAATTTCCAACGAATAACTTTAAGAATTTCTTTTCTATCCAAAAGTTTAATCTCTTCCGAATATAATTGTTGAATCCTTTTAACTGACATATCAGTACAGCTACATAATTCTAAATTATTTGTTCGATTACACATATTTCTCAAATGTTACACAACTCCTTATATAAAGAATAAAGTGCTCGTTTATCCGATTATTCTTCCGGATAAAAGGAACTTTTGTTCCTCTTTATCTTTATTTGTTAAGGTGCTTTTTTTCACAAATATAACTTTTACAATTAATTATTTAAAGACAACAACAACCTTTTATTCCTTTTTATACAAATCAATAAGTTGTTGTTATCCTCAAATTTTACTTACCACAATTATGTCAAAGAACTTTTCCGTTTTTTAGGTATCGGAGAACCTACTCTTTATTTTGATTTTGTTGTAACATTTTTAGTTTTATATACTCATATCATAAAGCAAATACATGAATTTTATAGTTGAGTCAATTTTATTTCTTTTAAGTTTTTACTTTTTCTTCTCTGCTTTCACAAATAAAGAAACTATTATGAGTAAGCCATTTGAAGCTAAAGATTCAAAACAACTTTACAATTTCAGTATAGGTTGTTTCCTTTTAATTACTGGTTTATGTTTCCATATTTTTTAAAAAAGGTTATGCCTGAGAAATCTCTATATATTTACTGTTTTTTTTTAGGGTTAAGTCAATTAAGGATGTTATATAAGCTCATAAAATTAATTTAGGGGTAAAGAAATTTTATGAGTTAGTTAATAAATTAGAGCTCCTTCGGGAGCTTTTTGATTCTCAAATTGCTACTTTTTTGTGACTTATCAATATTTTCTGTTTCTAAATTATTAGGATATTTGTATATTTTTAGAAGGGTTTATAGGGTATCCTATTTGAAGGAGCTTCAATAGCTCCTTTATTTTACTACTTTTTATTGATAATTCACCTATTTAAATCTTGGCCATAAAAAAACATCTTTTAAAGATGTTTCTGGAAGGTGTATATTATATTTAACGAGTATTGCAAACCTATTTGAATGCTGAAAATCAAAACTTTTAAGAAAGTACAAGGTGTTATCTATTTGTATTTTTAAGTAATAGGTAAAAATAATAAAATTTGTGACTCTGATTTCACAAATACATAACTTTACCATAATCATAAAAACAAAAAACAACTCTTATTTCGAATCTAGATTATTAATAGATTCAAAGTATTATATATCTGATTTGTCAATTTTCGTTTTTTTTCTTTGTTTTTTTATTAAAATAAAAAACAGAATTAGGAACGTTATACTAGCAAGAGTCATAAAAAAACCAGCGTCATCATCTCTTCTACTAAAAAAGTTAAGAGCAATAAAAAAAGTAAAAATTGAAATCATTAATATTACTATTGCTATAACTATTCCTCTGTATTTATCGATGAGTTTTTCTACAATGTCTTTGTTTTGTTCCATATGCTATTAATTTAAATGTGGTTAAAAGGTTCTGAATACCGTCTAAATTTAATCACTTTTGCACATAATTGTAATTAAATAACGCACCCATATTCAGGCCAGGGCAATTTTTATTTATCGTTTAGTGAATGATTACTTGCAATTTTTCGCCAAATGTAAGTAAAATTTATTTTTTTGGAGATACAATTTGTAAATTAAGCTAAACCTTTCGATTAATTAAAAACATCTTAAATTCGTTTTAGCTGTGATACATTTCAGTGAACACTTTTTATCATTATTAATCTGTTTTTCAATTCCGAAAAATTCCTCAAATTCCGTAGATCGATAATTATAAATTATTCAGTCAATTTATTGTAATGCAAGACATTATCAATTGCTCCAATTTATTCCATTATAATTTTGTCAAAAGATGTACTTTCAGTAGATAAGTTTTGGTTAGTCTAATAGCTAATTGAATGAGTAATTCTCTGATTATTTCGTTTCTGTCAATTCAACGTGATAATATTTTGAATGTTATTTTATTCTTAATAACTGGCCAATTACAATAATCAGGAATAATTTCAATAATCGATTTCATATCCTTTTTTAGAGATGGAATGATTTGATTCACTTTTTATTTTTTAAATTAAGATTTTTATTCTTTCATAAAAAACCATTAAAAAAACACTTGAAACCCTTATAAAACAAGGAAAAACCTAATTTTTCAAAGACTGCGAAAAAGGAATTCTGTTTACAATACTTCTTCCTAACGTAATTTCATCTGCAAACTCTAATTCATCACCAACTGAAATCCCTCTTGCAATTGTTGAAGTTTTTATAGCATATTTTTCAATTTGTTTATAAATATAAAAATTTGTAGTGTCCCCTTCCATTGTTGAACTTAATGCAAAAATAAGTTCTTTCACCTCTCCCTCTTTTACTTTTTCTACTAACGATTCTATCTGTAAATTTTGAGGCCCTATTCCTTCAATAGGTGATATTTTACCCCCTAGTACATGATACAATCCTCTATACTGAGCTGTATTTTCAATAGCCATAACATCTCTTATATCTTCAACAACACAAACAATTTCAGCATTCCTGTTAGGACTTGCACATATGTCACATAAAATTGTGTCTGAAATATTATGACATTTTCTACATGATTTTACATCATTTCGTAATGAAGCTAATGCTTCTGTTAAATATTTAGTATTCTCAACCGGTTGCTTTAATAAATGTAGTACTAATCGTAAGGCAGTTCTTTTACCAATACCTGGTAATCTACTTACTTCATTGACCGCATTCTCTAATAATTTTGAAGAAAAATCCATACTGCGAATTTACAATTTTTCAACCATGCTTCATCATCTTATTTCACATTAAAAACCTATCTTCGTGCATTAAAACTAAACAAATAATTCACAATGAATTCAGAGATAAGAAACTTAGAACCTAAAACAGTTTGGAATCATTTTTCTGACCTAAACGCTGTACCACGTCCTTCTAAAAAAGAAGAAAGAGTAATTCAATTTATGGTTGACTTTGGAAAGAAATTGAATCTTGAAACCATGGTTGATAAAGTAGGTAATGTTATTATTCGTAAGCCTGCTTCTCCTGGAATGGAAAATAGAAAAACAATCGTTATGCAAAGTCATTTAGATATGGTTCATCAAAAAAATGCTGATACTGTTTTTGATTTTGATACTGAAGGTATAAAAATGATTATTGAAGATGACTGGGTAAAAGCTGACGGAACTACATTAGGTGCTGATAATGGATTAGGTGTTGCCTCTATTATGGCTGTTTTATCATCATCAGATATTGCTCACCCAGCTATCGAAGCTTTATTTACTATTGATGAAGAAACTGGTATGACTGGTGCAATGGGGCTTGAAGGCGGTATTTTACAAGGTGAAATATTATTAAACTTAGATACTGAAGAAGATGATGAAATTGGTATGGGGTGTGCTGGTGGTGTAGATATTACTGCTACAAGAAACTATACTGAAGAGCCTACTCCTGAAAACACAACATCTTTTGAAATTTCTATTACTGGTTTAAATGGTGGCCACTCTGGAATGGATATTCATAAAGGTTTAGGAAATGCCAATAAAATAATGAACAGATTATTATTTGATGGCTTTACAAACTTTGGTTTACGTGTATCAGAAATCAATGGTGGTAGTTTGCGTAATGCTATCCCTCGTGAAAGTTTTGCTACTGTGGTAGTTGACAGTATTTCTAAAGAACCATTTTTATTTGAATTAAACGAACTTATTAACAATATTAAGACTGAATTTTCTAGTTTAGAAAAAAATCTTTCTATTGAATTAAAAGAGGTTTCTTCTCCTAAAAACATTATGGATTTAGGAGTACAAGAAGGGCTTATTAAATCAGTATACGCTTCTTTAAATGGTGTGTATAGAATGAGTCCAGACATAGAAAACTTAGTAGAAACCTCAAACAATGTTGCTCGTGTTATTGTAAAAGATGGAGCTATCAAAATTGGATGTTTAACACGTTCTTCTTCAGAAACTAATAAATGGGATTTAGCCAACTCTTTACGAGCTTCTTTTGAGTTAGCTGGTTTTGATGTTGAACTTTCTGGTTCTTACCCTGGATGGCTTCCAAATATTAACTCTGAAATATTAAAAATAGTTACTGATTTATACGTAAAACTTCATAATGAGAAACCTCACGTAGCAGCTTGTCACGCTGGCTTAGAATGTGGTATTTTAGGTCAAAACTATCCTGAAATGGACATGGTTTCTTTTGGTCCGTAATATTAGAGGGGCACACTCTCCTGATGAGCGCGCTCAAATTTCATCTACTCAAAAGTATTGGGCTTTTTTACTAGAAATATTAAAAAACATTCCTATTAAAAATTAAATTTATCAATATTTTTTAATAGAACCACAACTTTTAAAGTTGTGGTTTTTTGTTTACATTTATAAAATGAATTTCTTAGCTCACTTATACCTTTCTAATAATAAAAAAAACATCATGATAGGCAATTTTATAGCCGATCATATTAAAGGGAATAAATTCTCTCACTACTCAAAAGAAATTCAAAAAGGTATATTTTTACATCGTGAAATAGACACTTTTACAGATGCACACGAAATTGTTAGGCAGAGTAAACGTAGACTTCATGAGCGTTATGGGCATTATGATGGTGTTATCATAGATATTTTCTACGATCACTTTTTGGCTATTAACTGGAAAAAATATTCACAAATCCCTCTTAATGTTTTTGTTAATTCTGTATATAATCTGCTAGAAGAAAACAAAGAAATACTTCCTGAAAAAACTCAAGAATTACTTCCGTACATGATTAAATATAATTGGTTATACAATTATCAATTTGCTAAAGGTATTCAAGAAGTTTTAAACGGAATGAATAAACGAACTCAAGGTAAATCTAAGATGAATTTGGCTTCAGAAGACTTGTTAATTAATTATCATTTGTTTGAAGATGATTTCACTTTGTTTTTTGAAGATCTTCAAGGTTTTTGCACCGAAAAACTAAAGACTATTTAAATGAAAAACTTACTTATTTTAACTCTATTTATTTTTACTACTAGCTGTAAAACAACTAGTAAAAATAAAAAAGAAACTGGACTAATAGCAGAAAGAGCTATGGTTGTTTCCGCAAGAATAGAAGCCTCAAAAATTGGTGTAGATATTTTAAAGAAAGGTGGTAATGCTTTCGATGCCATGGTGGCTACCGAATTAGCACTGGCTGTTTCTTACCCTTACGCAGGAAATATTGGAGGTGGTGGTTTTATGGTTTACAGAGAGCGTACTGGTGAAATTGGTGCACTTGATTATAGAGAAAAAGCTCCTTTAGCCTCAAAAAAAGACATGTATCTAGACTCTTTAGGTACTATTATCAAAAACAAAAGTACACTTGGAGCTACAGCAGTTGGAGTTCCAGGTACCATTGCCGGTGTTTTTGAAGTTCATCGTAAATTTGGCTCTTTGTCTATTAAAGAAATTATGCAACCTGTAATTGATTTAGCTAAAAAAGGAATTGTGGTAACAGAAAAACAAGAAAAAAGATTAAAAAAACACCGCTCCAACATTCTTAAGATCAATAAAGATAGTATTCACCTAACTAAGAAATGGAAAAAAGGAGATACCATAAGATATTTCGCTTTAGCCGAAACATTAACTAGAATTCAAAAAAACGGTAGGGATGAATTTTACAAAGGAGAAACGGCAAAAAAACTTGCTGCTTTTTTACAAGAAAATGGTGGTTATATCACTGAAGAAGATTTAGCAAAATATGAAGCAAAATGGCGAACTCCTACTACTTTTCAATATGATAATTTACGAATTATTTCAATGTCTCCGCCTTCAAGTGGTGGAATTTGTTTATCTCAAATCATGAATAGTATTGAGCCTTATGACCTACCTAATTTTGGTCATAACTCAACTAAATCAATTCAGTTAATTACAGAAGCTGAGCGAAGAGCATACGCCGACAGAAGTTATTTTTTAGGTGATCCTGATTTTGTTTCAATACCTCAAAAAAAATTGATGAGTAAAAAGTATGCTACAAAAAGAATGAGTAATTTTTCATTTGAAAAACCAACTCCTTCAGAAGAGGTTTCACATGGTAACATTGAAATAATTGAAAGTAATGAGACCACTCATTATTCTATTGTTGATCAATTTGGCAATGCTGTTTCTGCTACTACTACTATTAATGCTGGTTATGGTTCTAAATTATATTGTTCAGAACTAGGCTTTTTCTTGAATAATGAAATGGATGATTTTAGTAGTAAACCTGGAGCACCAAATATGTTTGGTTTATTAGGGGCTGAAGCCAATAAAATTGCGCCTGAAAAACGTATGCTAAGCTCTATGACGCCTACTATTATAGAAAAAAATGGAAATCTTTTTATGGTTGTAGGAACGCCAGGAGGATCTACTATTATTACTTCTGTTTTACAAACAATTTTGAACGTTCATGAATATAAAATGGGAATGCAGGAAGCTGTAAATCAACCAAGATTTCACCATCAATGGTATCCAGATGATATTAAAATGGAGCCCAATGGTTTTTCTACTGAAATTAAAGAAAAATTACAACAAATTGGTTACAAAATAAATGAAAAAAACTCTCTTGTAATTGGAAAGATAGATGCTATTTTAGTTTTACCCAGCGGTAAACTAGAAGGTGGTGCTGATCAAAGAGGAGATGACAAAGCTGCTGGATTTTAAAAAAAATAAGATAAAAAAACAAATAAATCTTAATAACACATACTCTTTTTCTTTTAATAATTTTTCAATTGGTAACTATTCTAAAAGTTTTTAAGTTAATCAATACAATTGTCTATTAAAAAAGAATATTTATTTAAGAAAAATTCAAATTAAATATATCTGAAACTAAAGAATGTTAAACAGGATACAATACACTCTTGTACAAAAAAATTGATTTATTTATTAAAAGATTTAAATGTTTAACTTTAATTAATAGATACCTTTTTAATTATTTAAACTTATTAAAACTTTATTGCTAAAATAAGGATAGGAAGTACATAGTATGCGTAGCCTGTTTTATAGTGAAACTTTTAAGAGCCCCCTCAAAAGAATCAAAAACATTTTACAGTCCCCGTACATTCCTATCCAAATATAATAACTACCTTTAAATTGTTTTAATAATTATCAATATAACTAGAAATAATAAAAAAACGGCAAGTACTTAATTAAAAACATATTTATAAAATAGTTTTTCTTGACTTAAAAAGACATTTCTTGTCTTTACTATAATCTAATTTTATACCTATTAACTTTTCATAATTATCTACAAAATAATTTTTAGTAGGTACTGAATCATCTTTAAAACTAATAAACGAACCATCAGTTTCATTTATTTTGTAATCACGACAGTTTTCCATCCAATCTAAAGCTCTATTTGAATAGAATCGTGTTGGAATTACCTTATCTAAAGTATGTTCATCCATCTTACACTTTCCTTCTATTTTACTTTGCGTAGGCATATCCCACCATGTTTGGTACTGAATTGTAAAAGCCCTATCTTGATATGGAAAAGCACATTTTAACGCAGACTCCTCTCTAGCTTCTGGAGTAGCGTAAAAACCTCCTTGAATGGCACCTAAAGTAATATATGATGAAATATTGGTTCCCTCTATTCCTTGTAACAATGTTGATTGTAAAGAGCAAACTAATTGTTCTCTGCTCACCTTATCCCAATCAGTGGTTGGCATTCTCGAAGTTATTTTATGTGGAGCAGGACAATCTGTTTCTAAGCTCAAACCATTTTCTTTAGCTGTTACTGAATACCTATCCCAAGATTCAAAAGTATAAGGATACCCTTTTTCTTCTCCTTTTACAAATGTCAAAACATTACTACTATTTGCTCTTTCATCAAACTTAGCTCCTAACCCATCTTTTACTGAATTCATTATACTTGTAGCTTCATTTGACATCACATCTAAATCTTTTAATTGTAATTCTACCAAATATTCCCCCCATTCAAAAATCATCTCAAGCAACTCTTTTCGAGTACCTCCAAAATGTCCATTTAATGTCCAATCTAAAACTGCATTTTTAGAAATTTCTTCTTTATTTTTAACTTTTTTAGCTACTACTTTTAAATTGGTTCCTATTAACTGAGGATATTTTTCTGGTGCTGTTACTTTTTCCCAAGCTTCAATGACTGCAGTCGCTTTTATTTTTTTCAAAACTGGAAGCGTATCATTCGAAATATGAAAACTTATTGCTATATCAGGAAGCTCAAAAGGTTCAAAGAAAAATTCAGTTACAATACCATAACTTAATCCTCCTCCTCCTCGGATAGCCCATAATAATCTACTATCCATTACTTCAGTATTCTCTTTAGTAGCCTTTTCTTTATTATAATAAGCACTAGTTCCTAAATACTTAACTGTTCCATTTCCTAAAACAATGGTTGCTCCCATTAATCGTTCACACCCCATTCCATATCTACGAGTCCAAGGTCCCCAACCTCCTCCCATAGTGTATCCTGCAATTGCTACACTTTGACATGTTCCGTGAGGAATTCCTAAATGCTCTTTATCTAAAATTTGCTTTATACTTTTAAATTTCGCTCCAGGCTGAATACTTATTTGCCTTACCTCTTCTTTTCCTTCACGAAAATTTCTCAAAGAAACATCTGTTCTATTCATTAAAGAAAAATCAATTAGTACCTTTCCCGTTGCAACACATTCTCCTTCATGGTCATGACCACCTGACTTTACAGTAATTTGTATGTTATTGTCAGTTGCATATTGAACTGCAATAGCAACATGTTCAGTACTGAAAGGTTGAATAATTAAGGAAGGCATAAAATCAAACCTTCTATTAAAAACTTTTCTTAATTGATTATAAGAGTCTTCCTTGGAAGGACTCAAAAAATTAGGTTTTGTAAAACAATCATCAAAAGCTGATTTAAATTGTTCTATCACCTCTTGGTCCTTATCTATTACATATAAATCGTTTTCCATAATCTTGGGGGATAAAATTCGATATTTAATTAATTATATTTTAATTTATAACTTTTTTAATACATTTAAAATGCTGTCTTTCTCCTCTCCTTCTATATTCTCTAAAAAGTTAAAGAGTTTACTATGTTCTTCTTTTTTAATTGTTTCCTCTGTTACTTTGATGATTTCATTTTCTACATCTTTTTTTAGAATATTTACACCAACTTTAAATGGTGTTCCATCATAATATCTTGCTATTGTTCCTGGACCTTCAGGTGACCCATGATCAGCATCAATGGAATCTCTCCATTTCTTTGCATGATTTGCCCATTCATCTTGATCTACTAATTCCGGTGGAGTAAACCATACATTCCAAGTAAGTATATTATCTTTCTGCAACATATTTCCAGAGCCTAAGTTAAAAACATCCATGATAAATTTATTAAACTCATCTACTATTGGATATCCAGTTTTTTTTATATCTCCAATTTGTACATTTAAATTACCAACAGCCCATGCTTCTTCTTCATGTTTAGCAAAATTAGGAATTGGAAAACCAGTACTTTGCCCTTTTCTTAAAGGGAATATTGGTTCTTCAGGATTTCCAACTATACTTGTAAAAACGACTATTGCCTGTGATTTTTTTGAAGGAAAAGGTAAATAGCTTTTTTCAAAATAATCCCACAATTGTTGTACTATAAAGTTTTGTTTTGCTCCTGGACTAAACCATATTTTACCAACTACGCCCATATCGGCTGCTAACTCTTTGTTATCTTCATTTACCCAACCTCTTGTTCCTGTTACGGTAACTTCAACATTTAAGGTTCCTAAAGAGGGTGAACTAATACCTTGTTGAGGACAAATAATAGAATAAACTTTACCTGTATCTGTATATCCAATTCTTGAAATATCAGGAGCAAACATTTGGTAACATCGTTTAGGGTCTGGTTGTCCCTTTTGTGTTTCCCAACTAAACTCTGGCCATTTTACAGCTTGCTGGCGTTGAAGTTTATTAATATTTAACATATTATCGGGCATTGGTAATGATGTAAGATCTGGATTTGGATATGCAAAAGCTGGATTTGACGTTGCAAATCCTCCAATCCAACCTCCTGGTATATTTTCTAATATAGCCTTTTCTGTTTTAGATGTAGTTTCCATTGTATTATATTTTTAAGTTTTTAAAATGACTGGTATAGTAATTTCTCACTTTCTAATTTAAATACTAAAAATGTAACTTTTAATCCAACTTCTCTAAGCGTATATTAAATAGGTGCGAGTGCTTTATTTTTTGATGTAAAAACAAAACGTTCTTATTTATTATTATTTTTATCTTTGATTATTAGTCTTAAAAACAACTTTGTTAATTTCTACGTTGCCAAAAAACAGCCGTCGACCATCGTTTTTCTTCTTTATAGTACCTTCTCTTTATATCATGATACTGTTTATAATTCTTTAAAATATCTTCTTTATATACTTCAATTGATGAAGAAGCTTCTTCTATTTTATGAGCAATGTATTTGGCAGCAAAACAAGCTGAACTAATTGAAAAACCTATTCCCATAGACGAAATTGGATCAAACGAAACTGCTGCATCTCCAATCGCTATAAAATTTTCTAAATTTCTGATATCGCTTATCTGCGAATGAGCATTTCTTACCCATAATTTATCTGAAAGAGCTTTAGTATTATTTAGAAGGTGCTTTATGTGATTCGTTTCTTGTAATAAACTTTCCCAAACGTCAAGCTGATGTAGTTTATTTTCGGAAATAATATCAGCATCAGAAAAAAAAGTAACTACAATTTTATTCTCTGGTAAACAAGCTGCATACCACCAACCTAGCTCTACTGATTCTAATGTTTGCTCAAACTTTTTAGATACATTATTCAATTCCAAAAACAATCCTACCCCCATAAGTGAATCGTCTTTTTTCAAACTTCCACCTACTTTTCTACACACATTAGCTGACCTACCAGAAGCATCTACCAAATAATTAGCTTTGATTGTAAATTTTCCTTCCGTAGGATGACTAAGAAATACCCGCCAACTTTTATCCTCTAGTTGTTCATAATCTAAACACTTAGTTCTGGGGTAAATAGTAGCTCCTCTTTCTGCTGCTGTTTCTATTAATTTAAAATCAAACTTTTCTCTATCTAATTGAAAAGTAGCCTCATCAGTAGTAAAAATAGCATTCGTAGTGCTTACCTTGTCGCTTCCCCAATAAGATTTACTTGCATATGCTGGTATAAAACTATTTTCCTCGAAATCAATTTTATTTAATTTTAAATAAGTTATCAAATCAAAAATACTTGCAGAAACATGTTCACCTACTCTTATTTTATTAAAATCAGATTGCTCAATAAGGGTAACATCGCATTTAGAGTAGTTTAATAAACTTAATGCGGCAGAGGCTCCACTTGGGCCTCCACCAACAATAAGTACATCGGTATGTTTTATAGGATTTGACATTAGCGTCTCATTCTTGTTCCTGAACGAGGCGTACCTAATCCATTTTTACTTACACTTATTTTCTTAAAAGCACGTTTTTCAAGGAAAGAAACTAACTTTTTTGCTCTCTCATTTTTTTCTCCAATACGCTTTAAGTCATCTTCTATATAAAATACTGGAATTGTAGTTTCATTATCATCTCCATTACCACTTACTTGTCCTACTCCATATTCTACAAATGAAAACAATTCATTTGTACGTTCAGTTTCTGTGAAATATGGAAATCCTTTATCCTGAGAATTCGTATTTCTAATAAATGCCATAGAAGACCAATGCTCAACCATTTGAACAAAACTATTAATTCCACGTGCATAATTCATTTGTTGCCCAGCCGGTAAATGAGAATGCATTTGTCCTTCTAATGTCGTTTCTCCTGTTAATACATCCCATGGACTTTGTGGTGGCCACCAATATGAATAATAAGTAGGTGGTAACGGTTCTTGAACAGGATCATTTTCTATTGTTTGTTCGTCTTTAAAAATAGTTTTGGAACCCACCCAAGCACTTTCAGTCTTTTCCTCTGTTATCGTTACTCTTGTGTCTTTATTAAAATTAGGATTTGTAAAATTAACTGGTTGCACAGTACATTGGAAAAAATCTGCTTGCCAAGGACATGCCATTCTTTTTGTTAAATCACCTGGTTCACAACCTCCTCCTTCACATTCATCTCTTGATGGTGTTAAACCTGTAGCATTATATCCTCCAATACCTTTTTCATTTGAAATTACAAAAGGAGCTGCATATATTTTTGAATTTTGCACACTCCAAGTTACCTCAATACCCGGACACATTGGTAAACCAACACAATTTCCTACACTTGCTTGATCTTCTTTACTAATAGGAAAAGGTTCATAATTTGGATTGTTCTCAAAATTGCCATTTGCCCATTGTTTAAGCATAAAATATTGTGTATCATTTAATGATAAAAACTTCACAATAGTTTCATTACTCACCGAGTTACTTCCTGAATTTAAAGGCATCATTGGAAAAGAATCATCTCCATTAGTTTTAAATAACTGAGATTGTGGTTCATTGGGAACTGAATTCAATTTATCATTTGGGCGTCTGAAATATGAGAAGTAATTCTCTCTATTAGCCTTATTTTCTTCGCTAGGGTCAGAAAAATCAAATACATTGGAAGAAAAAGCAATCATTGATTGTACATTAGCTACCCATTGATAGCCAGCAAATCGTTTGATAATTGGTAAAATATCTCTCTGATAATTCACTTTGTAAGAAGCATTAAATATACCATGTTTACACATATCTGGAACAAGATTAAAACTTCGCACCCCAACATCAAACATACTATCACTCAAATTAGAAATATTTACAATTTCTGGAGCAAAATCTGGAGAACCAACAATTACCCATGCTTTTAAAGTAGCTGATGGTGTACCGTCATTAAAAATAATAGTACAATAAACCGGACCATCAGCAATATCATCATGCCAAGTATTTGACCCTCCATAACTAGTAAGAGGCTCATTTCCTCCTGCATTTCCGTAACCTCCTAAAACAATTAATCTTCCATCATCATCCGTTTTAAGATCACCTAATGTTTTAATTGCTGTACCAGAAGTAACTTCTTCAGGTGGATACTGAGATGGATATCCTGGAGGCACAGTACTCTTATCGAAACCAATCTCTTGATTAGCACCACTCACACTTCTTGGTTCGTGGATCAATAATTAATGTTTGCCTTTCTTTTTCTGTTTTTAATGATGGATTTCTAAATTCTACCCCTCGGTTTTTATAACTATTCTCCTCTCCATAAAGAAGGTTTCCTTCTAATTCGCTATACTGATACCAAGCAGCTTTTTTATTTGCTAAATGCACAGTCCATTCCATTAAAGAAACATTTGATGAATTAGAAGTTAATTCTTTGCCATTAGCATCAAACACCTTAAAAAGTTGTCCTTGCCTTCTTACTTGACTTTCGTCATCTTTAAAATTTTTAATGGGTCCTAATTTATTACCAGATGCATCTGCTTCATAAGGAAGACCACCAATTTCATCAGGAGAAAGACAAAACTGCTTCGTACTATTTCCTAATCGGGCAACCCCTACCGAAGGGCTAATTTTTAGTTCCATAATTTTAGTGTTTAGTTAGATTATTTATTTTACTCTCTAAATTAAGCACTAATCATTGTGCTATTCTTCTTCTTTCTTTAAAAGTATCTTAAATGAGTACGAGTGTTTTATTTTTTGATATAAAAACAAAACACTCGTGATTAGTAGTTTAAATAAATTATTACATTTTTAAAACAACATACATCCTTTACCAATTCAAAGTATATTTTGTTTTATAATCATTTTCTTTTGTATCATATTCATAAACTCCCCAATGATGCTCATAAGCACCTGCCCCAATTGGCTTAGTATCTTCATCATACATTTCAAAAATAAAACAAGGAATTTCAATGTTTGGTTTGCGTGGTGTTCCTTTTCCACTTTTACAATGATTAATTAAATTTTGATTAAACACTTGTGCATTAGAACTTGTAGCAGAAGGATACTTAGCCACCGGACCTGTTGGCCAACCTGCTTCTCCAATTACAATAGGCAAATCACCATAATTATTATTAACTAAAGTAACATATAAAGCATCAAACATAGCGTCAAAAATATTTTTGTAGGTATATTTTCCGTCTGGAACCCATACTTTAGATTCTTTTGAACCTTTTTTAGCGTTATCAGCTTTAAATAGACAATAATCTAAAGAAATAGTTCTCTGATTATTTTGAGTTATAAAAGGATATACATTTATCATGAATACTGAATTATCAGCTTTCAGAATAGCACACACATCTAAAATGATACTTTTAAGTCCGCCATTAAATGATCCTGCAGAAGGTGGATATGAATTACCCATGATGGCATAATTGAAAGGAACCGTTACTTTAGTAGAAAGTCCTTTTCCTTTAATTGCCGCTTTAATATTTGTTAGTGCATCTACCAAATATGGTGAATATGCATTATTCCACCAGCTACCTAAAGGTTCATTACCAACGCAAATCATTGGAATGGTAGTTGAATTATCTGATAATACTTTTATTATAGCATCAATTGTAGTTTTGTCGTTATTTGCACATAGCTCTAAATCACCGTTAGGCACATCTACTAAAACTTGTAATCCTTGTGAAGCAAAAGCGCTAATGCAAGTTGCTTGGTTGTAAGTAAACATTTTAACAGTTCCTACACCTGTTTCTTTTATTTGTGAAGCTGCTTTAGCTGCACTTACTTGTTCTCCTGAACTTTGAAATGTATTACTAAAATTAACTCCTACCGTAGTATTAAAAATTGAATTACTCATAAATAATTAGCTTTTTGAATTTTGCCTACTCTACATAGTTTTCGGCTTCCCCCTAAATTCGATTATCATATTTACAATGACTTGTTATAAATTTAAAGACTAACTACATCACTTTTTTTTTAATTTCTTTTAGTGGTAAAAAAACAGACACAGGCGTTCTTTTATTGATAACAAAGCTTTTATAATTATTTTTAACTGAAATTCATATTCAGTTGTTTTTTACAATAGTTTCTTCAAGTTAGCTTCAGATTGTTTAATTTTGAGCTAACACCTTATTTAAATTTTATTTTTTGAAAATTTCTGAAACACACAAAGTTCCTTCTCTTGAAAATCCCATCCGCTTACAAGAATATGGTGTTGGAATTTTTAATACCGTTTTAACAAAATCGAGTTTAAAAAAAACTATTAAAAAAGGATTGATCCTTGTTAACCAAACTATTGCCTCTACTGCTTTATTTATAAAAGGAGGTGAAATAATAGAACTACTAGAATCTGAAAAAGAAATAAATGTTAGAAAGTTTATTTTCCCTTTAGAAATACTTTTTGAAGACGATTATCTAGCCATCATATATAAACCTTCTGGAATTTTAGTAAGTGGAAATTCATTTGCAACCATTGATAATGCACTTTCTCAAAATTTGCAAAAAAGTTTACAATTAGACACTGTTCGTCCAAGGCCAGTTCATCGACTAGACTATCCTACTAGTGGTTTACTTTTAATTGGTAAAACAAAATCAAGTATTATTGCTTTAAATAAATTATTTGAAAATAAAACTATTAAAAAAACATATCATGCAATTACTATTGGCAAAATGAAACAATCTGGCAAAATAAATGGCTCAATAGATTTTAAACATGCCTTTACAAGGTATGAAGTATCTCATACAGTTACTTCTGAACGCTTTGGCTTCCTTAATTTAGTTTCTCTTAAACCACAAACTGGAAGAAAACATCAATTAAGAAAGCATTTACTAGCTATTGGAAATCCTATTTTGGGAGATAAAGAATACTATATTAATGATCTTATACTTAAAGGAAAAGGATTGTATTTACATGCTTCCTCTTTAGAGTTTATACATCCGTTTACTAAAGAAAGAATTTTTATAACTAAAGAATTACCTTCTAAATTCAATAAAATATTCCCTCTATAATTTTCTTTAAAAGATATATCTTTGCGCCTATGCGAATAGATATTATTACTGTAGCTCCAGAACTACTAAAAAGCCCGTTTGAACATTCAATGATGAAACGTGCAATTGATAAAGGATTAGCCGAAGTTCATTTTCATAATTTACGTGAATATGGCATAGGTAATTACCGCCAATTAGACGATACGCAGTTCGGGGGTGGGGCTGGAATGGTTTTAATGATAGAACCCATTGCTAAATGTATTGAAAAACTACAATCAGAAAGAAAATATGATGAAATCATATACATGACTCCTGATGCCAAAACACTAAACCAAACTACAGCTAATACACTTTCTTTAAAAGAAAATATTATTATTTTAACTGGTCATTATAAAGGCGTAGATCAACGTGTACGTGATAAGTTTATTACTAGAGAAATATCTATTGGTGACTATGTTTTAACTGGCGGTGAATTAGCAGCTGCAATTTTATGTGATGCTGTAATTCGGTTAATCCCTGGAGTTTTAGGTGATGAACAGTCTGCCTTAACTGATTCTTTTCAAGATAATTTGTTATCGCCTCCTGTATACACAAGACCTTCTGAATATGATGGTTTAAAAGTTCCTGATGTTTTATTATCTGGTAATTTCCCTAAAATAGAAGAATGGAGAAGCGAAAAAGCCTATGAACGAACTCAACAAATTCGACCAGACTTACTTGACGAATAAACATAAACCATGTAATTTAAATTAATTACTGAGTAAAAACAACAAACTTGGATACACTAAAAGCATTTTTTCAAAAAAACCCAGCAATAAGTATTATTATTGCTTTCCAACTTTTTAGATTTATCTTACTTCCTTTTATGGGACTAATGCCTCAAGATGCATATTACCATTTTTATGGAGAAAATTTATCTTTATCTTACTTTGACCATCCTGGAATGATTGGATATATTTTAAGAGGGTTTACGTTAATCTTTGGAAAAACTGTTTTTGTAGTTAAATTTGCTGATTTTATTGTTACCTCTCTTACCCTATTTAGTTTTTACAAATTAGCTTCTTTATTTTTGTCTAAACAGAAATTACAAAGAGCTATCTTATTAATAACATCTACATTATTTATATCTATTTTATCTTTTAATTCAACACCAGATGTTCCATTATTGTTATTTTGGACCCTTAGTGTTTTATTTTTATATAAAGCTGTTTTTGAGGAAAAAAAATGGTTTTGGGTTTATGGTGGTATTGCAATGGGCTTGGCTTTTAACAGTAAATACACTGCTTTATTATTACAATTTGGTCTCATCTCATTTATTCTTTTTTCTAATAAATATAGAAAATTAATAATCTCACCTTGGTTATGGTTTAGTATCATTATCTCGGTAGCTATTACCTTTCCTGTTTGGTGGTGGAATTATCAATATGATTTTGCTTCTTTCTTATTTCAGTCTTCAAATAGAACAGACTCTATGTCTGGGTTTAATATTAATCCAAAGTATTTCTTTGGAGCCATAGGTCATCAATTATTTTTATTGTTACCCGTTTTATTTTGTATTTTCATTGTTTTTACGTTTAAATATACTAAAAGAGCGTTAACTAAATTTAAGCTACCTAGTTCAGAAATAGTATTCTTATTAGCTTTTTTCATTCCAACTTTTGTAGGCTTTTTCGCTTTAACACCAATTTATTGGGTTAAATTAAATTGGCTAATGCCTTCATACATCACAGGAATCATTATAGCAGGAATGTTCATTAACAAAAAATTATTAAAAGCTCAATTAATAACATCCATCATTTTTCATTTTTTAATTAGTTTGCAAATATTATTTTATTTAGTACCAATAAAAAGTGATGACACATGGGAAGGTTGGGAAGGTTTAGCTACAGAAACTCGAAAACTTCAAAATCAATATCCCAATACATTTGTTTTTTCTGATGATAAATATAAAACATCAGCTGTTTTAAATTTTTATATGAAAAACAAAGTATATGCACAAAATATTATTGGCAAGCATGCACTTCATTTTGATTATTTAGGTGATGACTTAAGTATATTAAATGGTAAAAATGCTATTTTCATAGATTCTGACACACGATTTAAAACAAGTAATAAAAAAGGAAGTACAATCCCCGAATTAAACCGTTATTTTTCAAAGATAACAGAATTAAAGCCCATTATCATATCTAAAAAAGGAAAAGAAATTCGTAAATTTTGGGTTTTTTATTGCGAAAATTATAACGTTAATCCTTAATTAATAAATACAAGAAAACATATTTAACTATTTTATCATTCCTTTTAATTGGAATCGTATTCAATAAATTATATTGATTAAAACTTTTTCCATAAACATCTTTAGGGCTTCTGTAATTCCTACTATCAGTTAAGTATAAAAATTTTTTGGAGGTAAGTTTCTTTTTTTTCTTATTTATCCAATAATACTTATGTATATTAGATAGCTCTCCCATTCCATAAACATCCATTTGATTTGGTCTTGCTATGTAATAATCTATATGTGCTAAAGGGAACCATTTATCTGAAATAATTGGTATACTTTTCAAGTTTTTTAGCTCTAATAGTTGTGTAATTTTAGTAGATATTTTTTTCCATCCATATATATCCATCACAGCATCCTTATTATTAAACTCTTCTTTATTAATATTTTCTTGAATAGGTAAAAACCATCCTTTATTAACTTCAATACAAGTAAAAATCAATAACATCATTAAAAACACCCCTCCTCTAATTAAATTTCTTTTTATATTCTTATTCTTATGAATGTATACAGATAATAGAGGCAATAATGTTACATAAGATATTCCTGACCAATGTGGAAGAGTATCTTTATATAAAGACAAATAAATTGTCGTTAATATTAATGGAAATGAAAAAAATATAAATAACCATAACAGCTTTTTTTTAAATATAAATTTCTTTCTGATTATAGCTACAATCATTATAAATGTTGAAAAAAAAACATATGGATTATTGTATCCCATTTGACCAAATATCTCTCTTAAAAATGAGCCCATATTAAAAGAACTACTAAACAAAGAAACTCTATTGTTATGAAATTTATAACTAATAAAATCATTCTGATAATTCCAGTATCCTATCAAAGAAATTGTAATTAATGGAAAAAAAAACGATAGATAAAAAGACCAGTCTTTTAACCAGCTTCTATTTATAAAAACAACATATAATAAAACTCCGACTAATAAAAATACTGCTTGGTATTTTGAATAAATGGCACATGCAATAAAAAAGAAAGCTATAAAAAGTTTTTTTCTTGAACCTTTTGAAGGTTGCCTAAAGGCAATGCTTCTAACAAAAATTTAAAACTTAGTAACCAGAAAAAAAGTAATGGTGCATCTGGTAAAATAAATGTCCCTGCAATTATTAAAGCATATAGATTTAGGTTATACAATAAAGCTGACAAAAATCCTACCAACTCATTTTTAATTTTACAGCCAATTAAAAACAATAGGTATGTATCAATACTTGATGGAATAATTGCCCCTAAACGAATAGCCAATTCATTGTCATAAAACAAATTAAATGTAAATAATTGAATAAAAAAACCTACAAATGGTGGATGGTCAAAATGGCTAATGTCAGGGTACTTAGCATACAACCAATAATATACTTCATCGTTACCGAACTCTAATTGGCTCGCCAAAAAAATTCTTAATAGTGTACTAACAACAATTAATACATATATTGCTCTCCTATAAGATATTTTATGCTTCACTTAAATACCTCTTCCATGCTTGTACAATAACCCCATACTTATAAAACCTATTACAATACCTATAAATGAGCCTACAAAAACATCTATTAAAAAGTGTTGTGATAAATATACCCTAGATAAACCAGCTACGATAGCTAAAGAAATCCATAAATATTGAGACTTACATTTAGCAAAATACAAACATAGTATTGTAAAAATAGCAAAAGCTGTTGTTGTATGACCAGAAGGAAAAGAATTCCATAATGCCATTTTAACTCCCTTTACTAAATACAATGAATCTTCTCCAAAAACTCCAACTGGTCGTGGTATACCTTTAAAAATAATTTTCTTAAAAAAGTGTGTAACTAATAATGTTAGCACCCCACTAATAAGAAAAACCAGCACTATTCTACGTTTTACAAACACAAAAAATAATGCTAATACCCCAAACATTACTCCATCACCTAAAAAAGTACTGTACTTAAAAAATGTATCTAAAAATGAAGTATGAATTTGATTTATTTTTAAATGAAGAAAAAACTTATCAAATAAAATTATAAATAAAGATGAAACAATAAAAAACACTCCATAAACAAAATACGTTTGTCTTTTAATTCTTAAGCTTAAAAGAATAAGGACATTCTTAACTCCATCAAGCCAAATATTGGCTTTACTTTTATTTCTATATCTTACAGCAATACTTTTACTCATAATAAAATATATCTTTTATTTATATTGTAAAACTATCTGCTCATTGTTTAAAAAACTTTAATTCCATTTTAATTTAGCATAACTATTTTAAACATAATTAACTTTAAAAGAACATTTTAATAAAACATTCACTAAAAAAATTAACATAAAAATAAATAGCTCTTTATCTTTTTTTATCAGAAAAAAAGCATAAATTTGCACGCACAAAAAATAACCTCTGACGAGAATCGTGTACGTTGTTTTAGTAAACTATAAAAAACATTTAAGATGGAATCTTTAATTAAATTTGTACAAGACGAATTTGTAACAAAAAACGATTTTCCAGAATTTGGAGCTGGAGACACTATTACTGTATACTACGAAATTAGAGAAGGTGAAAAAGTACGTACTCAGTTTTTTAGAGGTGTAGTTATCCAAAAAAGAGGTAGCGGAAGCTCTGAAACATTTACTATTAGAAAAATGTCTGGTACAATAGGTGTTGAGCGTATCTTCCCTATTAACTTACCTGCTATTCAAAAAATAGAAGTAAACAAAAAAGGTAAAATCCGTAGAGCTCGTATTTACTATTTTAGAGGTCTTACTGGTAAAAAAGCAAGAATTAAAGAAAAAAGATTTTAATCCTTTTTCTACACAATCTAAAAAGCATCATATATTTTTTTATATGATGCTTTTTTTTGTAAAAAAATATACTTGACAATCCCTCCTATTAGCAAAGTAAGCTTTTCTTTCAAATATGTAATCATTACGATGACCTTATCAAAAAATATTTAAACAAATAAAAATAACTAAACTTCAGCTACGAAATTATTTCAAAACTGTTTTATCAAAGTAAAAACAAACAGTTAACCTTCTATATTTAATAATAAAATCTCTATAATCAATCTTAAAATTATTAAATCAATAATCAAAACAACTAATTAATGAGAATTTTTCACTAAAAATTTCATGATATATTCATAAATTTGCCTGACTTCAAAATAATTAATTTAATCTTTACTTATGAATAAAATGGCTAAAATCATGTATACAAAAACGGATGAAGCTCCTGCGTTAGCTACTCGTTCGTTTTTACCTATAGTAAAAGCATTTACTAAATCTTCAAACATAGAAATTGAAACTAAAGATATCTCTCTTGCCGGTCGTATTCTTGCCAACTTTTCCAATTACTTACCAAAAGAGCAACGTGTTGAAGACGCATTAGCTTTTTTAGGAGAATTAGCAAAAAAACCTGAAGCAAACATTATTAAACTTCCTAACATTTCTGCTTCTGTTCCTCAATTAAAAGCTGCAATAAAAGAATTACAAAATTTAGGATATGCACTACCTGATTATCCAGAAGAAATAAATTCTGATGAAGATAAAAATGTTTTAGCCTTATATAATAAAGTAAAAGGATCAGCAGTAAATCCAGTATTAAGAGAAGGAAACTCAGACCGTCGTGCTCCTAAAGCAGTTAAAAACTACGCAAAGAAAAATCCACATAGAATGGGTGCTTGGTCTTCTAGTTCTAAAACTCATGTAGCAACAATGACTGAGGGTGACTTTGCTCACAATGAAAAATCAGTTACTGTTTCTTCTGCTACAAATGTTAAAATAGAACACACTGACACTAAAGGAAACACTACTATTTTAAAAGAAAAAACACCTTTACTCGCTAATGAGGTTATTGATGCTACAGTTATGAACAAAAAAGCATTATTAAACTTCCTAGACACCCAAATCGCTGATTCAAAAGATAAAGATGTTTTGTTTTCATTGCATATGAAAGCCACAATGATGAAAGTATCTGATCCAATTATTTTTGGTCATGCTGTAAAAGTTTTCTTTAAAGATTTATTTACAAAACATGCACAAACGTTTAATGAAATTGGAGTGAACGTTAATAATGGTTTTGGTAACTTATTGAGCAACCTAAATGAATTATCAGAAGAAAAGAGAAATGAAATCTTAGCAGATATTGACGCTATTTACTCAAGTAGACCTGATGTTGCTATGGTCGACTCTGATAAAGGAATTACAAACTTACATGTTCCTTCTGATGTTATTATTGATGCATCTATGCCGGCTATGATTCGTACTTCTGGTCAAATGTGGAACAAAGAAGGGAAACAACAAGACACAAAAGCAGTAATTCCAGATAGTTCATATGCTAGCTTATATCAAGCAACGATTGACTTCTGTAAAGAGAATGGAGCTTTTGATCCAACAACCATGGGAACTGTTCCTAATGTTGGTTTAATGGCACAAAAGGCAGAAGAATATGGATCACATGATAAAACTTTTGAAATAACGTCAAGTGGAACAGTTAAAGTAATTGACGATAATGGGACTGTATTATTAGAACATAACGTTGAAGAAGGTGATATTTGGAGAATGTGCCAAGTAAAAGACGCGCCAATCCAAGACTGGGTAAAATTAGCAGTAACTCGTGCTAAAGCAACCCAAATTCCTGCTGTTTTTTGGCTAGACGAAAACCGTGCTCATGATGCTGAGATCATTAAAAAGGTAAAAAAATACTTACAAGACCACGATACTAATGGGTTAGAAATCCATATAAAATCAGTTTCTGAAGCTACAGAGTTTACTTTAAAAAGAGTTAAAGCTGGCTTAGACACTATATCAGTTACTGGAAATGTTCTTCGTGATTATTTAACTGATTTATTTCCTATTTTAGAACTTGGTACTTCAGCTAAAATGCTTTCTATTGTTCCATTAATGAATGGTGGCGGTTTATTTGAAACTGGAGCTGGTGGTTCTGCCCCTAAACATGTTCAACAATTAGTTCAAGAAAATCATTTACGATGGGATTCTTTAGGTGAGTTTTTGGCTTTGGCTGTTTCTTTAGAACACCTAGGAGAAACGAACAACAACTCTAAAGCTAAAATTTTAGCTGAGACTCTTGATGACGCAACTGATAAATTACTAGAAAACAAAAAAGGACCTTCAAGAAAAACAGGAGAGTTAGATAACAGAGGTTCACATTTTTACTTAGCAATGTATTGGGCTCAAGCATTAGCCTCACAAGATAAAGACAATGAATTAAAAGTTCAATTTAGTTCTTTAGCTGAAAAAATGATTGCCAAAGAATCTGAAATAGTAAATGAGCTTAATACTGTTCAAGGAAAAGCAGTAAATATTGATGGATACTACGAACCAAATGATAAATTGGCCGATGATATTATGAAACCTAGTCAAACGCTAAACACAATTTTGGAAAGTTTTTAATATTAGGTTCATATAAAAATCAAAAGCAGGTGATATTTCACCTGCTTTTTTGTTACTTAACAACCAAAACAAATTACGAAACCATAGTAACAATTCTTTGTGGTAAAGGTGCATCAAAACCAGCAGCTCCTAATTCCTCAACTATTTTCTGTCTTGTATCCCAATATACCTCCCAATAATTGTCGCAACTTACATAAGGCAAAGCCAATAACTCAACACTATTTTCGCCAAGATTATTTACAGCAACTCTTGGTTTTTTATCGTTATCATTTAAAACATGTACATCACTAACTAACACATTCATTACAATCTCTTTCGCTTTCTTTATATCTGAACCATAACGAATTGCAAATGGCATATCCACACGTAAACTTCCTACTTTAGTTAGGTTTGTTATTTTCCCTGATGTTATTGCTGAATTTGGTATAATTTCTGTTTCATTTTGAAAAGTCTCTATCACAGTTACAAATACAGATATCTCTTTTACAAATCCGAAAGCTCCATTTGTTTTAATTAAATCACCAACTTTAAACGGCCTAAAAACAAGCAACATAACTCCAGATGCTAAATGCCCTAATGAACCATTAAAAGCTGCTCCAATTGCTATCCCCACTCCAGCTATAAGAGCTGCAAAAGTTGCTGTAGGAACCCCAACTATACCTGCTATTGAAATAATTAATAGCGCTTTTAAGACAAAACCAATAAGTGTAATCAAAAAAGGGCGTAAAGTTTCATCTATATGCTTGGACTCAAAAACTTTTGAAACTCCTTTAACTAAAATTCTAATAATCCATAATCCTATTATTAATGCAGCTAAAGCTCCTATCAATTTTAATCCCCAATCACCCATTCCTGATGCAATAGAATTATAAAAGTTGGACAGTCCATTTTGTATTGTTTCCATATTTATTTAATTTTTTATTAATTCTATTTTTAAGACACCACTTTTTTTGAAGCGTCACTTATAATTATTTTTTGCTGAGTTTACTTTCAAAGTTTGTAACTTTGATGTATGAATTTCACCAAAACAACAGAACAAGATTCGAATTATAATAACTTAGAGAAAATGAAAGTTTCAGAGTTATTATCTATTATTAACAATGAAGACAAAACAGTACCGCTTGCTATTGAGAAAGAATTGACTTCCATTCAAAACTTAATTGAACAAATAGTACTTAAACTAAAAAAAGGAGGTAGACTATTTTATATTGGAGCTGGTACAAGTGGAAGATTAGGTATTGTTGATGCTAGTGAGTGCCCTCCTACTTTTGGTGTTTCTGATGATTTAGTTGTTGGTCTAATTGCTGGTGGAGACATTGCTATAAGGAAAGCTGTTGAATTCGCTGAAGATTCAACAAAACAAGGCTGGATTGATTTACAAAAGCATAACATAAATCAAAACGATATTGTTATAGGCATTGCTGCGTCAGGAACAACACCCTACGTTATAGCAGCTTTAGAGAAGTGTAATTCAGAAGGAATTATTACTGGATGTATTACTTGTAACAAAAAAAGCCCTTTGGCGTTAACAGCATCATTCCCTATCGTAGTAGTGGTTGGTCCAGAAGTTGTTACAGGTAGTTCCAGAATGAAGGCTGGCACAGCTCAAAAATTAGTTCTAAATATGATCTCTACGGCCACTATGATTCAACTAGGAAAAGTTAAAGGAAATAAAATGGTAGACATGCAACTATCTAACAATAAGTTAGTAGAAAGAGGTATAAAAATGTTAGTTTCCGAATTACAAATCGACCAACAAATTGCTAGTGATTTAATTCAAAAATATGGTAATGTTAGAAACGCCGTAAAAAATTATAAAAATGAGTAAAAATACTTCACTTGATAAAAACTTAAAAAGGCTATTTATTTTACTAGGGCTATTAATACTTTCTCCCTTAGTACTTAATATTTCATTTAAAGCCTTAAAAGTTTTCCCTGATCAACCTAAGATAGTAATAGCGTATGCTCTTCTAATAATTGGAATTTTATTAATTATATACACTGTTTACTTTGGATTTAAAACTTTTAAGAATATATTAGATTCACTTTTTAATCAATAAAATTTGAACTTTAAAAACAAATTTTATAAAATCTTTAATTGGGAACATTGGCCTTCTTCAATGCTATATATTCCAAATTTACCTTACGCTTTCTATTTAGCCTATAAGGCAAAACATCTTGCTTTCTTTACAGCAGCAAATCCAAGTATTAAAAGCTCAGGTAATGGAACTGAAAGTAAATTCGCTACCATGTACCTAATCCCTGAACAATTTAGACCAAAATCTATCCTGATACTTCCTAAAACAAGAATTGATTTTGTTATAAAAAAAATTGAGAAGGCAAAGATTTCATACCCTTTAATTGCAAAACCAGATGTTGGCTTTAGAGGACTACTGGTAAAAAAAATAAACTCAAAGGAAGAACTCTTATCATATCTAAAAAAATATCCAATCAATATCATAATTCAAGAATACATTGATTATAAAAATGAGTGTGGTATATTTTATCATCGAAACCCAAACGAGGAAACTGGTAAAATTACATCTATCACTTTAAAAAAATTTTTATCTGTTACTGGAAATGGATACTCCACGTTAAAAGAATTAGTTTTAAAAGATAATAGAGCTAAGATATACTTTGATATAATTAACGAAACTCATCCTTTACAATTAAACACTATTCCTAAAAAAAATGAACTAATAAAACTTTCTGTTATCGGAAATCACTGTAAAGGAACACAGTTTATCAACGGAAACCACTTAATTAGTAAGGAACTTCATAAAACATTCGACAAAATAAACAAATCTATTGATGGTTGGTATTATGGTAGGCTAGATATTAAATACAATACCTTTAATGAATTGCAAAAAGGAATAAATTTAAAAATCTTAGAAATAAATGGTATATTAGCTGAACCCACACATATATATGATAGTAAAAACTATAACTATCTGAAAGCTTTAAAAGAAATACGTAAACACTGGAGTGAATTATACAATATATCAATAACAAATCACACCCAATTCAATATACCGTATAAGAGCACCAAACTGTTTATATATGAGATGCTAAGATTAAAGAATTACGTTACAATCATAAAAAAATTAGATTAATTTTTATACTTTTGTAATATTTTTCAATTTAAATAAGTGTCTAATTATTAACATAATCTTTCAATTAAAAAACAAAGACTAATGATTAAACCACCTAACTTAAACCCCTTAAGTAATATGAAGATATTTCTGTCTTTATTTTTTGCCCTAGTTATACATCAATCTTTTTACGCTCAAGTAAAAATAGGGAACAATCCGAATGTAATAAGCAACACATCTATTTTAGAGCTAGAAAGTAGCAGCAAAGCACTTGTTATTACAAGGGTTAATGATGCTCAAATGAATAGTATCATTCCTTTAGAAGGAGCAATTGTTTACAATACAGATCACAAGTGTGTATATCAATATACTGGATTAATATGGAATAGCTTATGTTCAGCTCAAGCAAATCAGCAATTAAGCTTTAACCCATCAAATCAAGAATTAACATTACAAAATGGTGGTACTGTAAACTTAAGTTCTCTTATTAATGATGGTGATAGCGATCCTCTAAACGAAACTAACTTTTATTTTGGAATACGAAATGACAATATTGAAATAACAGATAGCAATGGTTCATTATCTATCCCTCTATCTGATTTAGCAGACGCTATAATCATTGACACTCCCGGAATAGTTGCTGATGGTTCCGAAACAATTGTTAATGGTGGTGGCATTGTCGTGGTTACTGGAACGGGAACAACTGCCAATCCATATACAATATTCGCTACGGAAGCTCTTACAACAATGGCTTTAAATGCGGATGGAAAAACTCTTGAGTATACTGATGAAGACGGAACTACAACTAGTATTGACCTATCTACAGTCATTGCTGGATTTGAAACTCTTACAGTATTAAATGTTGATAATGCTGCTGGTAAATTAACCTACAAGGATGAAAATGGAACTACTAATGATGTAGACCTTACAGCTTTAATTGCAACTCACGAAGCTCTTACAACAATGGCTTTAAATGCGGATGGAAAAACTCTTGAGTATACTGATGAAGACGGAACTACAACTAGTATTGACCTATCTACAGTGATTGCTGGATTTGAAACTCTTACAGTATTAAATGTTGATAATGCTGCTGGTAAATTAACCTACAAGGATGAAAATGGAACTACTAATGATGTAGACCTTACCGCTTTAATTGCAACTCACGAAGCTCTTACAACAATGGCTTTAAATGCGGATGGAAAAACTCTTGAGTATACTGATGAAGACGGAACTACAACTAGTATTGACCTATCTACAGTCATTGCTGGATTTGAAACTCTTACAGTATTAAATGTTGATAATGCTGCTGGTAAATTAACCTACAAGGATGAAAATGGAACTACTAATGATGTAGACCTTACAGCTTTAATTGCAACTCACGAAGCTCTTACAACAATGGCTTTAAATGCGGATGGAAAAACTCTTGAGTATACTGATGAAGACGGAACTACAACTAGTATTGACCTATCTACAGTCATTGCTGGATTTGAAACTCTTACAGTATTAAATGTTGATAATGCTGCTGGTAAATTAACCTACAAGGATGAAAATGGAACTACTAATGATGTAGACCTTACAGCTTTAATTGCAACTCACGAAGCTCTTACAACAATGGCTTTAAATGCGGATGGAAAAACTCTTGAATATACTGATGAAGACGGAACTACAACTAGTATTGACCTATCTACAGTGATTGCTGGATTTGAAACTCTCACAGTATTAAATGTTGATAATGCTGCTGGTAAATTAACCTACAAGGACGAAAATGGAACTACTAATGATGTAGACCTTACCGCTTTAATTGCAACTCACGAAGCTCTTACAACAATGGCTTTAAATGCGGATGGAAAAACTCTTGAGTATACTGATGAAGACGGAACTACAACTAGTATTGACCTATCTACAGTCATTGCTGGATTTGAAACTCTTACAGTATTAAATGTTGATAATGCTGCTGGTAAATTAACCTACAAGGATGAAAATGGAACTACTAATGATGTAGACCTTACAGCTTTAATTGCAACTCACGAAGCTCTTACAACAATGGCTTTAAATGCGGATGGAAAAACTCTTGAGTATACTGATGAAGACGGAACTACAACTAGTATTGACCTATCTACAGTCATTGCTGGATTTGAAACTCTTACAGTATTAAATGTTGATAATGCTGCTGGTAAATTAACCTACAAGGATGAAAATGGAACTACTAATGATGTAGACCTTACCGCTTTAATTGCAACTCACGAAGCTCTTACAACAATGGCTTTAAATGCGGATGGAAAAACTCTTGAGTATACTGATGAAGACGGAACTACAACTAGTATTGACCTATCTACAGTCATTGCTGGATTTGAAACTCTTACAGTATTAAATGTTGATAATGCTGCTGGTAAATTAACCTACAAGGATGAAAATGGAACTACTAATGATGTAGACCTTACCGCTTTAATTGCAACTCACGAAGCTCTTACAACAATGGCTTTAAATGCGGATGGAAAAACTCTTGAGTATACTGATGAAGACGGAACTACAACTAGTATTGACCTATCTACAGTGATTGCTGGATTTGAAACTCTTACAGTATTAAATGTTGATAATGCTGCTGGTAAATTAACCTACAAGGATGAAAATGGAACTACTAATGATGTAGACCTTACCGCTTTAATTGCAACTCACGAAGCTCTTACAACAATGGCTTTAAATGCGGATGGAAAAACTCTTGAGTATACTGATGAAGACGGAACTACAACTAGTATTGACCTATCTACAGTGATTGCTGGATTTGAAACTCTTACGGTATTAAATGTTGATAATGCTGCTGGTAAATTAACCTACAAGGATGAAAATGGAACTACTAATGATGTAGACCTTACCGCTTTAATTGCAACTCATGAAGCTCTTACAACAATGGCTTTAAATGCGGATGGAAAAACTCTTGAATATACTGATGAAGACGGAACTACAACTAGTATTGACCTATCTACAGTGATTGCTGGATTTGAAACTCTTACAGTATTAAATGTTGATAATGCTGCTGGTAAATTAACCTACAAGGATGAAAATGGAACTACTAATGATGTAGACCTTACCGCTTTAATTGCAACTCATGAAGCTCTTACAACAATGGCTTTAAATGCGGATGGAAAAACTCTTGAATATACTGATGAAGACGGAACTACAACTAGTATTGACCTATCTACAGTGATTGCTGGATTTGAAACTCTTACAGTATTAAATGTTGATAATGCTGCTGGTAAATTAACCTACAAGGATGAAAATGGAACTACTAATGATGTAGACCTTACCGCTTTAATTGCAACTCACGAAGCTCTTACAACAATGGCTTTAAATGCGGATGGAAAAACTCTTGAGTATACTGATGAAGACGGAACTACAACTAGTATTGACCTATCTACAGTGATTGCTGGATTTGAAACTCTTACAGTATTAAATGTTGATAATGCTGCTGGTAAATTAACCTACAAGGATGAAAATGGAACTACTAATGATGTAGACCTTACAGCTTTAATTGCAACTCACGAAGCTCTTACAACAATGGCTTTAAATGCGGATGGAAAAACTCTTGAGTATACTGATGAAGACGGAACTACAACTAGTATTGACCTATCTACAGTCATTGCTGGATTTGAAACTCTTACAGTATTAAATGTTGATAATGCTGCTGGTAAATTAACCTACAAGGATGAAAATGGAACTACTAATGATGTAGACCTTACCGCTTTAATTGCAACTCACGAAGCTCTTACAACAATGGCTTTAAATGCGGATGGAAAAACTCTTGAGTATACTGATGAAGACGGAACTACAACTAGTATTGACCTATCTACAGTGATTGCTGGATTTGAAACTCTTACGGTATTAAATGTTGATAATGCTGCTGGTAAATTAACCTACAAGGATGAAAATGGAACTACTAATGATGTAGACCTTACCGCTTTAATTGCAACTCATGAAGCTCTTACAACAATGGCTTTAAATGCGGATGGAAAAACTCTTGAATATACTGATGAAGACGGAACTACAACTAGTATTGACCTATCTACAGTGATTGCTGGATTTGAAACTCTTACAGTATTAAATGTTGATAATGCTGCTGGTAAATTAACCTACAAGGACGAAAATGGAACTACTAATGATGTAGACCTTACCGCTTTAATTGCAACTCACGAAGCTCTTACAACAATGGCTTTAAATGCGGATGGAAAAACTCTTGAATATACTGATGAAGACGGAACTACAACTAGTATTGACCTATCTACAGTGATTGCTGGATTTGAAACTCTTACAGTATTAAATGTTGATAATGCTGCTGGTAAATTAACCTACAAGGATGAAAATGGAACTACTAATGATGTAGACCTTACAGCTTTAATTGCAACTCACGAAGCTCTTACAACAATGGCTTTAAATGCGGATGGAAAAACTCTTGAGTATACTGATGAAGACGGAACTACAACTAGTATTGACCTATCTACAGTGATTGCTGGATTTGAAACTCTTACAGTATTAAATGTTGATAATGCTGCTGGTAAATTAACCTACAAGGATGAAAATGGAACTACTAATGATGTAGACCTTACCGCTTTAATTGCAACTCACGAAGCTCTTACAACAATGGCTTTAAATGCGGATGGAAAAACTCTTGAGTATACTGATGAAGACGGAACTACAACTAGTATTGACCTATCTACAGTGATTGCTGGATTTGAAACTCTTACAGTATTAAATGTTGATAATGCTGCTGGTAAATTAACCTACAAGGATGAAAATGGAACTACTAATGATGTAGACCTTACAGCTTTAATTGCAACTCACGAAGCTCTTACAACAATGGCTTTAAATGCGGATGGAAAAACTCTTGAGTATACTGATGAAGACGGAACTACAACTAGTATTGACCTATCTACAGTGATTGCTGGATTTGAAACTCTTACAGTATTAAATGTTGATAATGCTGCTGGTAAATTAACCTACAAGGATGAAAATGGAACTACTAATGATGTAGACCTTACCGCTTTAATTGCAACTCACGAAGCTCTTACAACAATGGCTTTAAATGCGGATGGAAAAACTCTTGAGTATACTGATGAAGACGGAACTACAACTAGTATTGACCTATCTACAGTCATTGCTGGATTTGAAACTCTTACAGTATTAAATGTTGATAATGCTGCTGGTAAATTAACCTACAAGGATGAAAATGGAACTACTAATGATGTAGACCTTACAGCTTTAATTGCAACTCACGAAGCTCTTACAACAATGGCTTTAAATGCGGATGGAAAAACTCTTGAGTATACTGATGAAGACGGAACTACAACTAGTATTGACCTATCTACAGTCATTGCTGGATTTGAAACTCTTACAGTATTAAATGTTGATAATGCTGCTGGTAAATTAACCTACAAGGATGAAAATGGAACTACTAATGATGTAGACCTTACAGCTTTAATTGCAACTCACGAAGCTCTTACAACAATGGCTTTAAATGCGGATGGAAAAACTCTTGAATATACTGATGAAGACGGAACTACAACTAGTATTGACCTATCTACAGTGATTGCTGGATTTGAAACTCTCACAGTATTAAATGTTGATAATGCTGCTGGTAAATTAACCTACAAGGACGAAAATGGAACTACTAATGATGTAGACCTTACCGCTTTAATTGCAACTCACGAAGCTCTTACAACAATGGCTTTAAATGCGGATGGAAAAACTCTTGAGTATACTGATGAAGACGGAACTACAACTAGTATTGACCTATCTACAGTCATTGCTGGATTTGAAACTCTTACAGTATTAAATGTTGATAATGCTGCTGGTAAATTAACCTACAAGGATGAAAATGGAACTACTAATGATGTAGACCTTACAGCTTTAATTGCAACTCACGAAGCTCTTACAACAATGGCTTTAAATGCGGATGGAAAAACTCTTGAGTATACTGATGAAGACGGAACTACAACTAGTATTGACCTATCTACAGTCATTGCTGGATTTGAAACTCTTACAGTATTAAATGTTGATAATGCTGCTGGTAAATTAACCTACAAGGATGAAAATGGAACTACTAATGATGTAGACCTTACCGCTTTAATTGCAACTCACGAAGCTCTTACAACAATGGCTTTAAATGCGGATGGAAAAACTCTTGAGTATACTGATGAAGACGGAACTACAACTAGTATTGACCTATCTACAGTCATTGCTGGATTTGAAACTCTCACAGTATTAAATGTTGATAATGCTGCTGGTAAATTAACCTACAAGGACGAAAATGGAACTACTAATGATGTAGACCTTACCGCTTTAATTGCAACTCACGAAGCTCTTACAACAATGGCTTTAAATGCGGATGGAAAAACTCTTGAGTATACTGATGAAGACGGAACTACAACTAGTATTGACCTATCTACAGTGATTGCTGGATTTGAAACTCTTACAGTATTAAATGTTGATAATGCTGCTGGTAAATTAACCTACAAAGATGAAAATGGAACTACTAATGATGTAGACCTTACCGCTTTAATTGCAACTCACGAAGCTCTTACAACAATGGCTTTAAATGCGGATGGAAAAACTCTTGAATATACTGATGAAGACGGAACTACAACTAGTATTGACCTATCTACAGTGATTGCTGGATTTGAAACTCTTACGGTATTAAATGTTGATAATGCTGCTGGTAAATTAACCTACAAGGATGAAAATGGAACTACTAATGATGTAGACCTTACCGCTTTAATTGCAACTCATGAAGCTCTTACAACAATGGCTTTAAATGCGGATGGAAAAACTCTTGAGTATACTGATGAAGACGGAACTACAACTAGTATTGACCTATCTACAGTGATTGCTGGATTTGAAACTCTTACAGTATTAAATGTTGATAATGCTGCTGGTAAATTAACCTACAAGGACGAAAATGGAACTACTAATGATGTAGACCTTACCGCTTTAATTGCAACTCACGAAGCTCTTACAACAATGGCTTTAAATGCGGATGGAAAAACTCTTGAGTATACTGATGAAGACGGAACTACAACTAGTATTGACCTATCTACAGTGATTGCTGGATTTGAAACTCTTACAGTATTAAATGTTGATAATGCTGCTGGTAAATTAACCTACAAGGATGAAAATGGAACTACTAATGATGTAGACCTTACCGCTTTAATTGCAACTCACGAAGCTCTTACAACAATGGCTTTAAATGCGGATGGAAAAACTCTTGAGTATACTGATGAAGACGGAACTACAACTAGTATTGACCTATCTACAGTCATTGCTGGATTTGAAACTCTCACAGTATTAAATGTTGATAATGCTGCTGGTAAATTAACCTACAAGGACGAAAATGGAACTACTAATGATGTAGACCTTACCGCTTTAATTGCAACTCACGAAGCTCTTACAACAATGGCTTTAAATGCGGATGGAAAAACTCTTGAGTATACTGATGAAGACGGAACTACAACTAGTATTGACCTATCTACAGTCATTGCTGGATTTGAAACTCTTACAGTATTAAATGTTGATAATGCTGCTGGTAAATTAACCTACAAAGATGAAAATGGAACTACTAATGATGTAGACCTTACCGCTTTAATTGCAACTCACGAAGCTCTTACAACAATGGCTTTAAATGCGGATGGAAAAACTCTTGAATATACTGATGAAGACGGAACTACAACTAGTATTGACCTATCTACAGTGATTGCTGGATTTGAAACTCTTACGGTATTAAATGTTGATAATGCTGCTGGTAAATTAACCTACAAGGATGAAAATGGAACTACTAATGATGTAGACCTTACCGCTTTAATTGCAACTCATGAAGCTCTTACAACAATGGCTTTAAATGCGGATGGAAAAACTCTTGAGTATACTGATGAAGACGGAACTACAACTAGTATTGACCTATCTACAGTGATTGCTGGATTTGAAACTCTTACAGTATTAAATGTTGATAATGCTGCTGGTAAATTAACCTACAAGGACGAAAATGGAACTACTAATGATGTAGACCTTACCGCTTTAATTGCAACTCACGAAGCTCTTACAACAATGGCTTTAAATGCGGATGGAAAAACTCTTGAGTATACTGATGAAGACGGAACTACAACTAGTATTGACCTATCTACAGTGATTGCTGGATTTGAAACTCTTACAGTATTAAATGTTGATAATGCTGCTGGTAAATTAACCTACAAAGATGAAAATGGAACTACTAATGATGTAGACCTTACCGCTTTAATTGCAACTCACGAAGCTCTTACAACAATGGCTTTAAATGCGGATGGAAAAACTCTTGAATATACTGATGAAGACGGAACTACAACTAGTATTGACCTATCTACAGTGATTGCTGGATTTGAAACTCTTACGGTATTAAATGTTGATAATGCTGCTGGTAAATTAACCTACAAGGATGAAAATGGAACTACTAATGATGTAGACCTTACCGCTTTAATTGCAACTCATGAAGCTCTTACAACAATGGCTTTAAATGCGGATGGAAAAACTCTTGAGTATACTGATGAAGACGGAACTACAACTAGTATTGACCTATCTACAGTGATTGCTGGATTTGAAACTCTTACAGTATTAAATGTTGATAATGCTGCTGGTAAATTAACCTACAAAGATGAAAATGGAACTACTAATGATGTAGACCTTACCGCTTTAATTGCAACTCACGAAGCTCTTACAACAATGGCTTTAAATGCGGATGGAAAAACTCTTGAATATACTGATGAAGACGGAACTACAACTAGTATTGACCTATCTACAGTGATTGCTGGATTTGAAACTCTTACGGTATTAAATGTTGATAATGCTGCTGGTAAATTAACCTACAAGGATGAAAATGGAACTACTAATGATGTAGACCTTACCGCTTTAATTGCAACTCATGAAGCTCTTACAACAATGGCTTTAAATGCGGATGGAAAAACTCTTGAGTATACTGATGAAGACGGAACTACAACTAGTATTGACCTATCTACAGTCATTGCTGGATTTGAAACTCTTACAGTATTAAATGTTGATAATGCTGCTGGTAAATTAACCTACAAGGATGAAAATGGAACTACTAATGATGTAGACCTTACAGCTTTAATTGCAACTCACGAAGCTCTTACAACAATGGCTTTAAATGCGGATGGAAAAACTCTTGAATATACTGATGAAGACGGAACTACAACTAGTATTGACCTATCTACAGTGATTGCTGGATTTGAAACTCTCACAGTATTAAATGTTGATAATGCTGCTGGTAAATTAACCTACAAGGACGAAAATGGAACTACTAATGATGTAGACCTTACCGCTTTAATTGCAACTCACGAAGCTCTTACAACAATGGCTTTAAATGCGGATGGAAAAACTCTTGAGTATACTGATGAAGACGGAACTACAACTAGTATTGACCTATCTACAGTCATTGCTGGATTTGAAACTCTTACAGTATTAAATGTTGATAATGCTGCTGGTAAATTAACCTACAAGGATGAAAATGGAACTACTAATGATGTAGACCTTACAGCTTTAATTGCAACTCACGAAGCTCTTACAACAATGGCTTTAAATGCGGATGGAAAAACTCTTGAGTATACTGATGAAGACGGAACTACAACTAGTATTGACCTATCTACAGTCATTGCTGGATTTGAAACTCTTACAGTATTAAATGTTGATAATGCTGCTGGTAAATTAACCTACAAGGATGAAAATGGAACTACTAATGATGTAGACCTTACCGCTTTAATTGCAACTCACGAAGCTCTTACAACAATGGCTTTAAATGCGGATGGAAAAACTCTTGAGTATACTGATGAAGACGGAACTACAACTAGTATTGACCTATCTACAGTCATTGCTGGATTTGAAACTCTTACAGTATTAAATGTTGATAATGCTGCTGGTAAATTAACCTACAAGGATGAAAATGGAACTACTAATGATGTAGACCTTACCGCTTTAATTGCAACTCATGAAGCTCTTACAACAATGGCTTTAAATGCGGATGGAAAAACTCTTGAATATACTGATGAAGACGGAACTACAACTAGTATTGACCTATCTACAGTGATTGCTGGATTTGAAACTCTTACAGTATTAAATGTTGATAATGCTGCTGGTAAATTAACCTACAAGGATGAAAATGGAACTACTAATGATGTAGACCTTACCGCTTTAATTGCAACTCATGAAGCTCTTACAACAATGGCTTTAAATGCGGATGGAAAAACTCTTGAATATACTGATGAAGACGGAACTACAACTAGTATTGACCTATCTACAGTGATTGCTGGATTTGAAACTCTTACAGTATTAAATGTTGATAATGCTGCTGGTAAATTAACCTACAAGGATGAAAATGGAACTACTAATGATGTAGACCTTACCGCTTTAATTGCAACTCACGAAGCTCTTACAACAATGGCTTTAAATGCGGATGGAAAAACTCTTGAGTATACTGATGAAGACGGAACTACAACTAGTATTGACCTATCTACAGTGATTGCTGGATTTGAAACTCTTACAGTATTAAATGTTGATAATGCTGCTGGTAAATTAACCTACAAGGATGAAAATGGAACTACTAATGATGTAGACCTTACAGCTTTAATTGCAACTCACGAAGCTCTTACAACAATGGCTTTAAATGCGGATGGAAAAACTCTTGAGTATACTGATGAAGACGGAACTACAACTAGTATTGACCTATCTACAGTCATTGCTGGATTTGAAACTCTTACAGTATTAAATGTTGATAATGCTGCTGGTAAATTAACCTACAAGGATGAAAATGGAACTACTAATGATGTAGACCTTACCGCTTTAATTGCAACTCACGAAGCTCTTACAACAATGGCTTTAAATGCGGATGGAAAAACTCTTGAGTATACTGATGAAGACGGAACTACAACTAGTATTGACCTATCTACAGTCATTGCTGGATTTGAAACTCTTACGGTATTAAATGTTGATAATGCTGCTGGTAAATTAACCTACAAGGATGAAAATGGAACTACTAATGATGTAGACCTTACCGCTTTAATTGCAACTCATGAAGCTCTTACAACAATGGCTTTAAATGCGGATGGAAAAACTCTTGAATATACTGATGAAGACGGAACTACAACTAGTATTGACCTATCTACAGTGATTGCTGGATTTGAAACTCTTACAGTATTAAATGTTGATAATGCTGCTGGTAAATTAACCTACAAGGACGAAAATGGAACTACTAATGATGTAGACCTTACCGCTTTAATTGCAACTCATGAAACAAATACATTTGTTACACAAGCAGGTGGCAATGAAGACTCTGATGTTACTGCTGGTGATGCAAGAATAATTGCAACCTACAATTCTGAGGATGGAACTACAACAAGAATTAACGAAACAGTAACTTCGCTTTCTCAAAACACAACTACTGGTCAAATTACTTATACTAATGAGGATAATGCTGCACAAACAGCAAATGTTGTAGCTGTTGAAACAGACAATAAATTAACTGTAGGAGCAAATGGAGGTGCTTATTTTGCAGGGACCTACTGTTGTAGCTGCTGCTAAAGTTACAATGACATATAATACAGATGCTACGAATACTTATGCTTCTCATACTATTGCTAAGAGTTATAATATAGCTTCAATTACAAGAATAAATGATGGTGAATATTATCAAGTTACTTTTACAACAGCTATGAATGATGCTAACTATATTATTCAATTAGCGATTAAAGATTGTGGTGGTAATTGTCCTGGAAATACTAATTCTAATTACGATGACCCTGGAATTACATATCACAATCAAACAGCAAATGGATTTAGAGTTAATATTGGAGATAGTGACAATGGAACCAATCAAAAAGATGATATTGATTTAGAGTTTATGTTAACTGTTATAGATTTTTAATAAAATGATTAAAAAGTTATTCTGTATATTCATTTTATTTAAATTCGTTGTTGCTTTTGCTCAAATTGATGAAAACTCATTAATTAGCCTTCCAAGAGCAACAACGATTGAGCTAAATAATATTACTACTCCTAGTTTGGGGAGTCTTGCTTTTGATACTTCAAAAGATAGGGTTGTAGAGTACACTGGTTCAGGATGGCAAGAGATGTTAACATCAAGTAATGTTTATCTTGGAGCATTTATTATATCTTCTTCAGGAAGTCAAACAATAACTGGGATTCCCTTCTCACCTTCTTCAATTTCATTTAGTGCTCATGCTAATATAGAAAGTCTTAATATTAATAGTGACAATGATGTTGGAAATAATAACACTGGACTCAACAATTCATTTGGAACAATGACTGGTTTTGCTAGAAATGATAGTGGAACGATAGTACAACAAGTAATTTATGTTGGTGGAAGCGGAAACTCCATTAATGATATATCAAGATATGCTAGTAGTTCTAATTGTGTTGGTATTCGTTATGGAAATCAAAACGGAGACAACCTTGGAATTGTATCGGCTTCAATGACATCTTTTAATACTAATGGATTTACAATTAATGTTTCAAAAACTGGTACTGCTGGATCGGAAAATCTGGTAGTTTTATTTAGCGCATATAAATAACCCCCCCTTTATGAAAAAAATTTACGTATTACTTTTCTTAATTTGTTTTAGTCATAAAGCATTCATGCAGATAGATGCTAATTCAGTTATGGGACTTCCCACAGTTACAAATGATACAGAGATGAATACTGTGACAGGAGCAAACGAGGGCTCTTTACTTTATAATATTTCGCAAAAAAACATTTATATATTTGACGGAACTAGTTGGGTACCCGTTAACAAAGAAAAAAATACAATTGGAGATATTAAATACAGTTCACAAACAGTAGATCATTCTGGATGGTACTTACTTGACGGAAGAGCAATTACTTCATTATCTTCAAATGCAGAAAATAATGCAAATTCTCTTGGGTTTACTACAAACTTACCAAATGCAGAAGATAGAGTGTTAAAACACCCTTCAGCTACTCAAAATATTGGAGATATAGGGGGAAGCTCTACAACTACTTTAATTCAAGCAAATTTACCAAACGTAGATTTTACTGGTACTACATCTACTGATGGTGATCACAATCATACTATAAACAGACAAGTAGGAGTTGATCAAGTTCGTCATCCTAGTGATGCTAATAGAACATTTTATAATCAGGGAGGCGTAACTAATACTAGTAACGCTGGAGATCATAATCATACAGTAACAGTACCAAGTGGTGGTAATGATCAAGCTTTCGAGAGATATCAACCCTACATCGTATTTAATACCTTTATTTATTTAGGATTATGAGAAAGGTTATAACTTACATTATTATGCTGTTAGTAATTAATACTATAAACTCTCAAATTGATGCAAATTCAGTAAAAGGTCTTCCAATTGTAAGTAACGACATTGAAATGAATGGTATAACAGGTGCTTCTGATGGTTCTTTAGTTTATAATACTAATCAAAAAAACATTTATATTTATGACGGTACTAGCTGGGTTTCTGTTAATAAACCAACTATTAATTTGGGAGAAATAAAATACAGTGTTCTAGCAACTGATCATTCTGGATGGTACCTACTTGACGGAAGGGCTATTAACACCTTATCGGCTAATGCCCAAACTAATGCAAATAATTTAGGTTTTACAACTAATATTCCTAATTCACAAAATAGAATATTAAAAGGTCCTTCTACTGGTGAAAATATAGCTGACACTGGTGGCTTAGGTTCTACCACCTTAGTTCAAGCAAACTTACCAAATGTAAATTTTAATGGTACTACTTCAACAAATGGTAACCATACTCATACTATGAATAGACTTGCTGGAAATGATCAAATTAGAAATGGATCGGATGCAAATAGAACATTTTATAATCAAGGAGCGAATACGAATACGAGTACTGCAGGAAATCATACACATACATTTACCGTAAACAGTGGTGGTACTAACCAATCATTTGATAGATATCAACCCTATTTAGTAGTTAATACATTTATATACCTAGGACTATAATTATGAAAAAAACAGTATTATTTATAGCTATTATTATCAAGTGTAATTTCTTATTTTCACAAATTGATGCGAATTCAACAATAGGACTACCCACTACCCTAAATAATACTGAAATGAACAATATTACAGGAGCAAATGAAGGCTCTATTTTGTATAATATTGCTGAAAAAAACATATATTTTTTTAATGGAACTACCTGGGTTACACCTAACAACCTATCTTCAAATATTTATTCATCAAATGGAATATTATCTGGTTCAAGGACTTTAAACGGAGGGGGAAATTCTTTGATTTTCAACAATTTAAATGCGTTGCAGTTTTTTAGTACTGGAACTACTCAGTTATTTGCTACAGGTGCATCACAAATAGGTTCTACAGCAAGCACTACACAAATTTCTGCTGCTTTGGGGCTAACATTAAGTGCTACTTCTGGTGGAATTACATTAAACGGTGATTCATTAATAAATAATAACCTGAGTGTTATAGGTTCTTTTTCAGATAGTAATTCAAATACAGGTTCAAACGGACAAATTCTTTCCTCTACAGTTACTGGGACAGAATGGGTTGATCCTAATTTACCAGAAGTTATTAATAAAACAGCCAGCTATACATTAACATCTGCAGATAATGGAAAAGTTTTTACTTTCAATACTGTTACAGATGTTACACTAAACGTTTCTGCTGGATTACCTATTGGTTTTAATATAAGTATTTATCAAGTTAACACTGGAAAAGTTGAAATAATTGGAGTTGGTGGAGTTACAGTTTTAAATAGATTATCTCGCTTTAAAACTGCTGGTAAAGATGCTGGTGCTGGTTTAATATGTACCAGTACAAATAATTTTCATTTAACAGGAGATTTAAAAAGATGATAGTATTTAAATATAAGATAATAATATTCCTTATTTACTTCATATCCTTATCTGGATACTGTCAAATAGCTACCTATAATCAATATCCTTCTTTAAAACCATCACACATTCTAGATGAAAAACTTACAAATATTAGTTTTGCATTTTCTATGAGAGTCTTAGAGAGTGATTACGATGGGCCTTTAATCAGGTTGAGAAGAGCTGGAGATAATGCTGAGCAAGATTTTGGTTGGGGAGATAACGATATTGTAGATATTGCCGCTATCAATGCATGGAGAGGTACTAATAATGTATTTGTACATACATGGTATGACCAAAGTGGTTTAAACAGGCATGCTATTCAAACAACATTAAACAGACAGCCTCGCTTTTACCCCAATTCTTTTCCTTACTTTCAAGGGGATGGTAGTAATGACCATCTAACTATAAATACACCAAATGGAATACAAGACGTCACTACAAATGGGGATCTAGGAACAGTTATAGGAGTAATGAGAGCTACAAGTAAATCACAACACACTTTCGGTGTATTAGTAAACACTAATCGCTGGTCTTCTCATGTAAATTGGAGTGATCAAAATTTATATTTTGATCCTGGTGTATGTTGTAATCCTACTCGTAGTTATAATAATAATGTAAATTTAAATGTATGGGAAGTATACTCCTTTATTAAAACAAATACAAACAGTATAGCTCGTTCGGGAGGCGTTCAACGTTTTAATGGAACATACATAAATGGAAGGTGTACAAGAACTGAAGATTTTGCAATTGGCTGGGCAACTGGGAATCAACCTGGAAATCATGCGACCACTAGTTTTAATGAATTTATTATGTATAGGGTAGATATTAATACTACTGAATACGAAGAAATAGAAACAAATGCAATTACCTTTTGGGGATTGTAATTATGAATTATTAGAAATAAAAAAGTATAATCTTATACCTATTTATCGTTATAAGTTTACTTTTTACCGAAATATAAATAACTTTAATAGAAAATAAAATATCTTTGAAGTGTAATTAATAAGAAAAGAATACGACCTATGAAGTGATGAATACAACATAAAAAATAACAACATACAGTATAAACTTTTTTAAGTTTAAAAATAAATAATTAAAGAATTAAAAATACGGGGGTATTTATGAAGTTTTTATTATCTATTATGGCATTATATATGTCATTATTAATTAACGCACAAACGTCTGCGTTTCACAATTACGGAAATATAAAAATGCATGAAAATGCAAGTATAGGATTCCATACTGACTTTATTAACGATGGAGTATTGGATGATGATAATAGTGGTTTAGCTGGTTTTTATAGCGACAGTGAAATTAGAACTGTCTCTGGAACTAATAGAGCGGTTTTTGAGAACCTTGAGTTTGATGTCATAAATGATGTTGAATTATATAGTTCAATAGGTACAACTGGAGAAATGAGTTTCGTTAATGGAAAAGTATTTACTCCAAGAAATGTAACTAACGTATCTTTAGACTATATAAACCATAAATTTTATGTTGGTGAAGACAATCTTAGACATGTTGACGGATACTCTTCGGCTACAGGAGCAAATGAATTCACTTTTCCTATTGGTGATGATAACAGGTTAAGACCTATGATTCTATCATCTCAATCTGCTACTACCAAATACAGTGGAGCATATTATTTTGAAAATCCAAATACACCTCCTTCTCAATTTGGAGGGTCTTTTCCTACTTCTCAAAAACAAATTTTTATTAAAAATATAAGCAACTTAGAGTTCTGGGATTTAGATGGTAACATGGACACAACAATTACTCTTACTTGGAATCAAAAAAGTGAAATTAATACTATTAGTGAAAATATCGACCTTCTAAGAGTTGTTGGCTGGAGTGTAACGGAATCCAAATGGGTAGACTTAGGTAGAGCATCGTCTTCTGGAAATCTTAATTCTGGAAAAATAATGTCTAATTCATTTATCCCTGATGACTATACCATAATAACTATTGGCTCTGAGTTTGCTACTGGCGAGTTATCTGATATAAATTTAATATTTACACCTAATGGTGATAATACAAACGAAACTTTAACATTTGAAGGTATAGAACAATACAAAAACAATAAGTTATCTATTTTTAACAGATGGGGAAATGTTGTTTATGAGGCTGAAAATTATAAAAATGATTGGAAAGGAAAATCAGATGGAAGAGCTACTGTTAATAAGAACCAGGATTTACCAGATGGTACTTATTTCTATTTATTGAAACTAGGGAGCGATGAAAGTAAAAATCAGAAAGGATGGATTTATATTCATAGATAAGACATTATAAAAAGTATTTAGTAAGAATTGGTATTATTACCACTATTTATTTAATGTACATTTAAATTTTACAAAAACTCTCATTAGAAATTGTTTTTTATCAATTTCTAATGAGAGTTTTTTTACATTAAGAGTACCATAATAATATCACTATTTTTTTTGTTAATGAATTAAATGTTTTTATAATTTATTTTTTGGCACGCAATTTGAAAACTATAGATAAATGCGGTAGCTGAAAAGCATATAGAGTAGGCATAACTGTAAAACTAGTAATTATGAGAACAGGGATACTTTTTTTATTAACAATACTACTTGTAACACCATTAAGTGCTAACAATATTAATAAATCAACTAGCAAAATAGAAAGCACATATCGCTATGATGATGCAGTAACCTTTGTAGAAAGAAATGTACAGTTTCATGTATTTTTAAATGGTGAATTTGACTTTAATACGCATTATAGAAATACACAATATGTAGACTACTATGGTAGACGAACTAAAGTTAATAGAGGTGTTCGAATTGACAGAGACTTTAAGGGTAGAATTAGACGAGTTGGTAATGTGTTTGTTAATTATGACTTCAGGGGCAATGTAACACGTATTGGTAGTGTATTTATTAGATATAGAAGAGGACAATTAACAAAAGTAGGAAATTTACGTATTAGATATGATAGATGGGGAAAGCCTTTCTACAAAGGAAATGTAAAAAATCAAAGATATTATCATGATTACGAAACTTGTGATGACGGTTTCAATATCGACATCAATATTGGAGATGTTTTTGACTATGACAATGCATACTTTTATAGAAGAGATTTTAGAAATAACTACCGTCAATTTAAAGAAGATAGTAATTTTTATTATTACAGAGCTAAACCTAATGCAAGAATAGGTAAACGAAGTAAAATTTTAAAAAGGAGGAAAAGTAAAAGAAATAATGATGATGATTACTTTAATAGAACGAAACCTAAAGAAAAAACAGAATCAAGAAGAAATAGATAAAATCAAAAACCCAAGCTCTAGCTTGGGTTTTTGATTTTATCTATTTATTAAAATTATTTAGCAACATTCACAGCTCTAGTTTCACGAATAACAGTTACTTTAACCTGTCCAGGATACGTCATATCATTTTGAATCTTTTGAGAAATATTAAACGATAATTCAGCAGCTTTAGTATCATTAACTTTTGCACTTTCTACCATCACACGCAATTCACGTCCAGCTTGAATTGCATAAGCTTTTTGAACACCTGTAAAGCCAAAAGCTATATCTTCCAAATCTTTCAATCTTTGAATATAACTATCTAAAACTTGACGACGAGCCCCTGGGCGTGCCCCTGAAATAGCATCACAAACTTGAACAATAGGAGATAATAAACTCTTCATTTCTATTTCATCATGGTGAGCACCTATCGCATTACAAACATCAGGTTTTTCGCCATATTTCTCTGCCCATTGCATTCCTAATAAAGCATGTGGAAGTTCACTTTCAGTTTCAGGAACTTTACCAATATCGTGCAATAAACCTGCTCGTTTAGCTGCTTTAGCATTTAAGCCCATTTCTGCTGCCATAATACCACAAAGATTGGCAACCTCACGTGAGTGTTGAAGTAAGTTTTGACCATAAGAAGAACGATATTTCATTCTACCAACAGTTTTAATTAACTCAGGATGTAAACCATGAACTCCCAAATCTATAACTGTACGTTTACCTACTTCTATTATCTCTTGATTTATTTGTTTTTCAGTTTTTTTGACAATCTCTTCAATTCTTGCTGGGTGAATTCTTCCATCAGTAACCAATTTATGCATTGACAACCTTGCAATCTCTCTTCGAACAGGATCAAAACATGATAAGATAATTGCTTCCGGAGTATCATCAACTATAATTTCAACCCCAGTTGCGGCTTCTAATGCTCTAATGTTACGTCCCTCTCTACCTATAATTCTTCCTTTAACATCATCAGACTCTAAATTAAAAACAGATACACAATTTTCAACTGCCTGCTCTACTCCTACCCTTTGAATTGTGTTTAATACCACTTTACGAGCCTCTTGTTGTGCAGTCATTTTAGACTCTTCTACAGTATCTTGAATAAAAGCCATAGCATCTGCTTTGGCTTCTTCTTTTAATGAAGCTACCAATTCTGTTTTTGCTTCATCAGCTGATAATCCTGAAATTTGTTCAAGCATATCAACATGGCGCTTATGTATTTTTTCAACCTCAGCTTCTTTTTTCTCTAAAAACTCTATTTTATAGTCATAATCGGCCTCTTTTTTCTCCAGACCTCTATTTAACTTTTTATTTTTATCTAATTCTGAAGAAACTTGACTTTCTTTATCTCTTATTCTTTTTTCAACATCTGAAACTTTCTTTTCTCTTGATAATATAACTTTTTCATGTTCAGATTTAAGCTCAATAAATTTTTCTTTTGCCTGTAATATTTTTTCTTTTTTTATTGCATCAGCTTCTACTCTTGCTTCTTTAACAATATTTCTTGCTTCTTTTTTTGTTTCTTGTATTAATTTATTAGCTTTTGTTTTTTCTATCATTTTAGCAATAATAAAACCTATTACTAAACCTATAATTCCTGCTAACACAGGAAATAATACTCCCTCCATAATTTTAATTTGATTGTATAAAAAAAGCCTACATTAATAAGGTCTTATAAACTCCGAGTGAACAGGTTTAGGACTAACTGATTAATCAAGAATCCGAAACAAAGCCGGCGTGCTTTTCTAATCTAGACTTATCCTTTTTAATTTAATAGTGTTGAGTTTATTAAACTAGGTATTAATGTAGGCAGTATGTTAATAATGTATTTTAAAGAACTTATAATTGCGAATCTAATAAATTAGTTAACGCCTTTATTTTATGTAATACTTCTTTATCTTCCAATTCTTTACTTATTGATGCTATTTCTAACTTTGATGCAAATTGTAATGCACACATTGCTAAAACATCTTGCTTATCAGACACTGCATAACTTTGCTCATATTTAGCAATTAAATCATTAATATTTTTAGCGGCTTTACGCATCCCTTCTTCTTCACTTGTATTATTAACACTTAAAGGATAAGTTCTACCAGCTATTACAACATTAACTTTTAACTTTGTCATGTAAAGAACTTTTAAATATTTAAGAGTTTGATGCACTTATCAATTTCTCTTACTAAAGTATTTATTTTATGTTTTGTTTCTCTTGTGTTTTCGTTACTGCCCTCAATAGTTTTAGCTATTTTTAGCAATTTAAATTCTTTTTGACTAATCGCTAATTCTTGCTCTTTCTCTTTTAATAAATTGTGTAACTTAGCATTATTTTGAAATAAAATCTTATTTTCTTCCTTTAAAAATTCATAATTGGATAACAGTTTTCTTAATCTATCTTCCAGTAGATGAATTGCTTTTTGAGTGTTACTCATTTATTTTTTGAGAATAAAACTATTTCTACAAAGTTACCATTATAGATTAATTTAACAAAATTTTTGAAGCTTTTTAGTAAGTAGTTGATTTTGATTTACTTATTTTTCGTAATAATTTTGCTAATTTTGTTGCAAAACTATTGCAATTTTGAAATTTTACTTATTCCTTTTTTTTACATTTCTGAGTCAATTTGGAGTTTCTCAACATAAATATCCTAAAGATTATTTTTCTCCTCCTTTAAAAATACCAATTATCTTATCTGGTACTTTTGGTGAATTACGTAGTAATCATTTCCACTCAGGAATAGACATAAAAACCCAAGGTAAAGAAGGAATTCCAATCTATGCCCCTGCAAATGGATATGTTTCTCGAATAAAAATTGGACAGTATGGTTTTGGTAAAGCTATTTACTTGGAGCATCCTAATGGTTATACTACTGTATATGCTCATTTACAGAAATTTGAAAATACAATACAACAATACGTTAAATCTATTCAGTATAAAAAAGAAAAATATGCGATTGGAAATATTTTTCCTGAGCCTGAAAAATTCCCTATTAAAAAAGGAGATATAATTGGCTTTACTGGTGATACCGGAAGTTCAGGTGAACCACATTTACATTACGAAATAAGAAATACTAAAACAGAAAAAATAATAAACCCTTTACTGTTTGGTATAAACCCTAAAGATGATAGAAGACCTACTATAAAAAGGTTAATCGCCTACCCATTAAGTGATGATGCCCGTATTGATAATTCAACCAATGAATCAATTTTACAATTTAAGCAAGTTAAAGAAGGAAAATATATTACTGATAGGATTAAGGCTTGTGGAACAATTGGCTTTGGTGTTAGTACTTTTGATAGGCTAAACGGGGCTACAAATAAAAATGGAATTTACAGTTTAGAAATGAAAGTAAACGGAACCACTGTATATTATCATGATGTAGAAACATTTTCTTTTTCTGAAAGTAAATTCATAAATTTATTAATCGATTACAAACACTACAAAAAATACAAGAGAAGAGTTCAAAAAACACATAAAGTACTCGAAAACAAATTGAGTTTATATAAAAATTTAATAAATGATGGAAAAATCACCATTGAAAACGGCTCTAATTACTCTATTGAAATATTCATTAAAGATTTAAAAAAGAATACTACCAGCGTTAAAATACCAGTTGAAGGTGTAAAAAGTAATTTACTTTTTCAAGAGAAAGATACAACCAACTTTAAAATTACAGCAAAAAACTTTAATAAATTTCACCAAAAGAATAGTACTGTAGCTTTTCCTAAAAATACTTTTTATAAAAATTGTTTTATAGATTTCAAAGTTGAAAATGGAATAACCAAGGTTCATACTCCTACAATACCACTAGACAAACGTTATACATTAACTTTTAAAACATCCCATTTAACCGATTTACAAAAACAACAAGTATATATTGCTAATGTAAATTATCCAAAATACCCAAGATATGTTTCTACAAAGAAAAAAATTAATAAAGTATACACTTCTACTAAATCATTAGGTAGTTATAAGTTACTATTTGACACAAAAAAACCTTACATTAAATTGTTAAACTTTTACGATAAACAATGGGTTACAAAGCATAAAAATCTCCAGGTTAAAATTATCGATAAAGAATCTGGCATACGAAATTATCATGCAACAATTGATAATCAATGGGTTTTAATGGAATATAATCATAAAAAAGGAATATTAACCTATGATTTTAATGATAAAAAGTTGGTAGGTAGCAAACATCTTTTTAAAATTGTACTTTCTGACAACGTTGGTAATACCAAAACATTAAAAGCTACGTTTTTTAGAAAGTAAACATACATTATTTTGAAGAAACTGATCATATTACTTTTATTTCCATCACTTATTTTTGCTCAAAAAACAGCATTAATTAAAGGTAAAATTACTAACAAATATAACTCACCTATTGAAGGTGTTGCTATATCTTATTTACAAAAAGGGACTACAACTGATGAAAACGGTAACTATCAGTTTACAATCCCTATAAGAAAAACAGTAAAAGTTACTTTTAGCCATGTTTCCTACAAAATAATTACTAAAAAATTTACTGCAAGAGGTAAAAGAACATTTAAATTTTCTCCTAGTTTAGAATTTTTAAATGAAAAATTAGAAGAAGTTGTAGTTAAAAACAATAGGAAAGAAGCTCAAGGTATTACAAAAATAAACATTAAGAAAGTAAAGAATATTGTTGGTGCAAACGCTGGTGTGGAAAATATTTTAATGACCTTGCCAGGTGTTAGTAATAATAATGAATTAAGTACACAATACAACGTACGAGGAGGTAATTTTGATGAAAACTTAGTTTACGTAAATGGAATTGAGATATATCGTCCATTCTTAATTCGTTCAGGACAGCAAGAAGGGCTTAGTTTTATTAATCCACATATGATACAGAATATTAATTTTTCTGCTGGCGGATTTCAAGCTAAATATGGAGACAAACTTTCTTCTGTTCTAGATATTACTTATAGAAAACCTAAACAGTTTGGGGCACAATTGGACCTAAGTTTATTAGGGGGAAGCTTTACAGTGGAAGATCTTTTTCTAAAAAATAAACTAAGTGCCATGGTTGGCGTACGATACCGTGATAATAGTTTATTTGTAAATAGTAAGCAAACAGAAGTTAATTTTCGACCTCAATTCACTGATATTCAATCAGCTTTATCTTATAAAGCTTCCAACTTATTAACACTAAACTTCCTTGGTAATTTTTCTTTAAACAACTATATCTACAAACCTTTAACTCGCAAAACTAGATTTGGTACTATTGCCAATCCTCTTGAATTAATTGTTTTTTATAGAGGTCAAGAAAAAGACCGTTTTAAAACTCTTTTTGGTGCTTTTTCAGCAGACTATCAAGTACATGAAAACCTCAAACTAACAGGTACAATTTCTTCATTTAACACCCAAGAAGAGGAGTATTTTGATATTGCTGCTGCTTATAACTTAGGTGAAGTTGATAGTAATGTTGGTTCTGAAAATTTTGGTGAAGTTAAATTTTCTCAAGGAATTGGTTCTCAAATAAACCATGCTCGTAATGATTTAGATGCTTTGATAAACTCTGTTCAAATAAGAACGACATTAAAAGATGGTAAAAATGAGTGGAAAGCAGGTATAAAGTACCAAATTGAAAACATTAAAGATAGAATTAATGAATGGGAAGTGATTGATTCGCTTGGATTTTCTGTACGACCACCTCATCACTCTTCAAATAACCAGCCTTACTTACCTTATACTGGACCTATTGAACCATTTAAAAAGGTAAAAGCTAAAAATAATGTAGATATTAATAGAGCTACTGGATTTATTCAGTTTAGTAGAAAAACAGATTGGAACAGTCATAAAGTTTGGATAAATTTAGGTGTGAGATCACACGCTTGGACGGTAAACACAAACAATCAACCCTCTAAAAGTCAAGTTACATTTAGTCCTAGAATACAGTTTGCTATTAAGCCTGATTGGGAAAAAGACATGTTATTCAGACTTTCCGGCGGATGGTATTCACAACCTCCTTTTTATAAAGAACTTCGTGGAAATGATGGTGAAGCGCTACCAGATGTAAAAGCACAAAAATCAATTCATTTAGTAGCTGGTAATGATTATAGTTTTACTCTTTGGAAACGTCCTTTTAAATTGACTACTGAATTGTATTATAAAAACTTAACTGATGTAAACTCTTATTCTGTTGATAATGTTCGTATTAGATACAGAGCAGATAATATTACAGAAGCTTATGCTTATGGTTTAGATCTTAGGGTAAATGGTGAATTTGTTCCTGGTAATGATAGTTGGATTAGTTTTGGCTATTTAAAAACCGAAGAAAACATTAATAATCAAGGTTATATTGCAAGACCAACTGATCAGCGTTTAAAGTTCGGAATGCTTTTTCAAGATTATGTACCTAACCTACCAGACTTAAAAGCTTACATAAACATAGTATACAATACAGGCCTTCCAGGTGGCGCTCCTGCGTATGCTGATGTTTATCAATACCAGAATAGATTAAACGACTACAAACGAGCTGATTTAGGTGTATCTTATGTAGTAGCAGATATTAATAAGCAACATGCTAATGGATTTTTACGAAATTTTAAAGAGTTAACTATTGGATTAGAGCTATTTAATGTTTTTGATATTCGTAATGCTATTACCAATACTTGGGTTCGTGATGCTTATAGCAAACGTCAATACGCTATTCCTAACTTTATGACAGGAAGAGTTATGAACTTTAATGTTAAAATGAAGTTTTAATAGTAGCTAATAAACTTAACAAAAACACTAAGTTATTAGAACTTCCAACAAACTATTCGGGTAACTTTATTTCCTTGATTCATGGGAATAACTTTAAAATCAGTTACCCTTAATTTCTTAGAGGAATTTTCTAAACTTTTAATGTTTTCTTTTTTAGACACCAAACTTGTAAACCATTTACTTGCTTTTGGGTACAATGAACTTTCATACAAATACGTATGTAAAAAGGCTTTTTCTCCACCAACATACCATAATTCATTAGAATTACCAGCAAAGTTACGTACCGCATTATTTCCTAAATTCCTAGATTTTCTCCTATTTGCACCCCTAGCCTCTTCAGCAGATTTATAGAATGGAGGGTTACACATTGAAGCAGTAAATGAATCACTAGAACGTAATAAGTTTTTTAAAATATTTGTTTCATCTTTTTGAAAACGTAACTCAATACAACTTCCTAAATTGTTATTATCTATATTTTTTTGAGCAATTTTAAGTGAATCTGCATCTATTTCAGTCCCTGTAAAATCCCAATTATAAACTGCATTACCTAATAATGGGTAAACACAAGAAGCTCCAGTTCCTATATCTAATATCTTTACATTTTTTTCATCCTCTAATAAATTAGCTAAATAATGAATATAGTCAACCCGACCAGGAATTGGCGGACATAGATTAGTATCAGGGAACTCCCAATACTTAATATTATAATACGTCAACAATAAAGCTTTATTAAATTCTTTAACCGCTATTGGATCAGAAAAATCAATGGTCTCTTTACCAAATTTATTTACAATAAAGTTTCCAATTTTTGGGTATTTCTCTTTAAGAAGAGTAAAATTATAGTCGTTATTATGTAAATTATTTGGATGTAGTGATTTCATATTTATTTTGACAAAAAAAGTTCTGTAAAAGTAAGGATTAAGACTTATTAGCTATCCAAATACCACCATAATATATATTTTAATAGATGTATCTTTTACAAACTCAATTAGTAAATTTTATATTAGATAGACATTACTGTAAATTGTAAATCTAAAGGATCTAAATTTTCTTTTAAATATTTTATAAAGCTACTTCCGTATTCTAAATAATATTCAGAGAAATTACGTTGACGCTCTTCTAAACTTAAATTTGGTAATATTTCATTTTGTAATTCAGTTATTCTTCTTACCAAATCATATTGTTTACGTTTTTCAGCACGCAATAAACGTTTTTCTAGGTTAGCCAGTCCTTTTAACTGTTTTTTTTCTTGAGCATTTACAGCACCAACAAAAGAAATATCTGTATTTTTTGCAATATCACGTAAATCATTAAATTGCTTTTCTAAGAATTCTTTCTGTTGATTAAAATCGAATGACACTTCAGAATTTTCAATTACCTTTTTCTTCAATAAATCATTTTGTTTAATAAATAACTCTTCTATTGTGATGTTTAACTTTTCTAATTTATTAGCCTGTTTTTCTGATAAAACTTGTACTGAATTACGTAACAACAAAATTGGAAAAGGCACCTCAACCTCCTCAAAATATCGTTTAAGTTGAAACCAATATGCCAATTCTCCACCACCTCCAATATAACAAAGGTTAGGTAAAATTACTTCTTGATATAATGGGCGCATGATTACATTGGGAGAAAAACATTCTGGATTTTCTTTTAAATGTAATTCCAAACTATTCAAATCCCATGATATATCAGTATTATTTACAGTATACATACCATCTTTAAGTATTATTCGCTCTCGAATACCATCTGCTAAATAAAATAAGTTAATCTCTCTAGGATTCACTTGCACCTTATAAGTCTTACCTAATTGGTTTATGGTTTCATTTACTTTTCCATAAGAAACCTGTTCTCTTAGCTCTCTTATTATATATGGAATAAACTCGCGCTTCAAATCTCGCTCATCAGCATCTAATACAACTAACCCATACTCACAAAACAATTCATTAGCGATATATCGAGTAGCATCTGCCAAACTGGAATGATTAATATATGCTTCTTCAAAAAGCTTCTTTAAATACTGTGCATTTTTAGAGTTTCCTAAATGGTTAGAAAACACATTCAATACTTCCTCAAGACCTTCAGTTGAAAAACGGCCTACGCCTCCAGTTTGACCAGTGTTCCACCTTACTTTTTTGCCCTTAAAATTAAAAAAGTTAATTTCTTCAAAATCGTGATCTTCTGAAGCCATCCAATACACAGGAACAAAATGATTTTCAGGAAACTCAGAAGTTAATTCTTCACATAAATTAATAGTCGATATTATTTTGTACAAAAAATACAACGGTCCTGTAAATAAATTTAATTGATGACCAGTGGTAATAGTAAATGTATTTTCTAATTGTAATTTATCAATATTCAACAGAGTTAAATCAGATGTTTCAACCTTACTATATTGTTTTTTTAAAACATTTACTAGAGCTGTTCTTGTTTGTTTTTTAACTAAACCTTTTTTAATATTGAGTTGTTTCTCAATCCCGTTAACTGAAGGGTAATTACCATAAAAAGGTTTTATTTGTTTATCTTTCTCTAAATAATCACTCATTATTTTAGAGAAAAAACCCGTGTTTTGAAATGATATCTGTCTAATCGTCATTTATTTACTTATTCTTTGAAACAATGTATAAATATAAGGTCTCTCTCCTCCATTAGGATTTATAAAAGTGTGTTTAAAATTATCTATTAGCTTGAAATCCTTTCCTAATTTTTCTTGCAACATTTTCTCATCATACAATTGCAATGGTAATCCACAACATTTTTTAGCCCCATCTAGTGAAAAAACAGCTATGATAACGAAACCATTATGTTTCACAACTGACTTTAACAAGTTAAAATATGCAGTTTGTTCTTCCTCCTTTAAAAAAAAGTGTAGAACAGCTCTGTCATTCCAAATTTCAATATCTTTTAACTTATTTAGTTTAGTTGGACTTAATAAATCGTCAGCAACAAAAACAACTTCATTAGCTTTGGTACTTACTCTACTTTTAACTTTTGCCAATGCCCTTTCAGACAAATCGTTAGCTATTAAATTGGTATATCCTTGTTCTAATAATTCATCAATAATAACAGAAGACCCAACTCCAACATTTAATATAGATGCCTGTTTAGAAACTCCAGTTTTATTAATTAAATAAATTGTTTTTTGAGCACTACTTTCATACCACCCAAGCTCACTTGTATCGTTTTTTGTATAAGCAGAATCCCAATGTTTCTTTAAGTTTAAAGGAGCTGGATTCTTGCAATCACTTTCTTTTGTAGTCATACTTCAAAAATAGTAAAATTTAATCTTTGGTCGGAAATCATTAACGCTTCTAACATATTTTTAACTTGTTTGTTTATGTACGAAGGATTTTAGTTATTTTTACAACTGGTATTTAGAAAAATATGCAATTTAAACATCCTCAGATTTTATACTTTTTAGCGCTTTTAATTATTCCAATTTTAGTGCATTTGTTTCAATTACAAAAATTTGTAAAGGTTCCTTTTACTAATGTAGCTTTTTTACAAAAACTAGCTTTACAAACACGAAAAAGCTCGCGAATTAAAAAATGGTTAATTTTAGCTACTCGACTTATACTTTTATCTTGTATAATCCTAGCTTTTTCTCAACCTTATTTTAGTAGTAGAAAAGCTGATAAACAAGAACATTTCTTTTTGTATTTAGACAACTCACTGAGCACAAACACTGAAGGTAAAAAAGGAGATTTATTAAAAGTTGCTGTTCAAGAACTATTAGAAAATCTGTCTGAAAAAGCAATATATTCATTACAAACGAACAACAACTTTCACCAAAATAAAACCGCCTCTGAATTAAAAGATATTTTATTAAAAATTGAAAACACATCCGAAGAGAAAAAGTTAAAAGATGTTTTTTTGAAAATTTCTACAAAAAACACAACGGACAATTCAGTTAATAAAAATATTATAATTTCAGATTTTCAAAATACTTCAGAAGAAGTTTTTAAAAACTTCAACGAGCTAACATCTTATGTTCAATTAACTCCGCAATTAAAAGAAAACCTCTCTATTGATAGTGTTTATGTAAATGATACTAATTCAGCTAATTTTGAAATCAATATTTTAGTTCGAAATCAAGGTACTGTCAAAAACAACATCCCTATTGCGATATATAATGACCAGAAACTTATAAATAAGCAAACTTTTAACATTACGGAAAATAGTATACAAAAAGTAGTTTTTTCTATTCAAAGAACACCTAATTTTTTAGGCAAGATAGTATTAAATTTCAAGGATACTTTTTCTTTTGACAATTCCTATTATTTTTCATTAAACACTAACGAAAAAATCAATGTCTTATCTATAGGAGATCAAACATCTTTTCTTGCTAAAATTTACACAAAAGATGAATTTAACTTTCTACAATCATCAATTAAAAGTATAAACTACAATGCTATTCCAAAACAACAACTTATCATTTTAAATGAAATTGAAAGCTTACCCGAAACTCTTATTACTAGCTTATTTGATTATGTAAATAAGGGAGGCGATTTAGCTATAATACCTGGTGAAAACATATCTATTTCAACTTACAACAAATTATACACTAAACTAGGCGTTGGCCGTATTATAAAACACAATATTGACAGCTTAAAAATAACAAAAGTAAACTTTAAGCATCCTATTTTCACAAATGTTTTTGAAAAAAAAGTTAGTAACTTTCAATATCCAAGTACAGCTAGCTCTTATACCTCTTCATTAAAAAATTCAAGTAACATATTGTCTTTTGAAAATAACACCTCTTTTATATCTCAAGTAAATTTACCAAATTCTACTCTTTTTTGGATAGCTTCTTCTTTACAAAAAAGTAATAGTAATTTTACGAATTCACCTTTAATTGTCCCTCTTTTTTACAATATGGGTAAACAAAGCTTACAGCTTTCAAAACTGTATTATATCATTAATAAAAAAAATAGTATTGATATAAATAAAGAAATAGGAAAAGAAATTATACTATCAATTAGTAATGAAAATAATTCTTTCATTCCATTACAACAAGCTTATCAAAACAAAATTCGAATTTCAACTAAAAGTCAACCTTTAAAAGCTGGCTTTAACTATGTCACTCAACAGAAAGACACAATAAAAAAATTAGCTTTTAACTATACTAAAAAAGAAAGCTCTCTCAACTATTTATCATTAAAAAAGATTCCTAATCTGCAAAAAAACAACAGTAGTATATCAACTTCTGTAAAAGACACCCTACATAACATTCGTAAAAAAAATGAAGTTCAATGGCTTTGGAAATGGTTTTTAGTACTTTCCATTGTATCTTTGCTTCTTGAAATTTTGATATTAAAATTCTTCAAACCATGACAACGCTGCTAAAATCGGCTACAATTATAGACACTTCAAGTCCGTTTAACAACCAAGTAAAAGATATTTTAATTACTGACGGTATAATTACTAAAATTGATAACAACATATCTAACAAAAAGGAATATAAGATTGTTGAATTAGATAACCTTCATGTTTCTTCTGGATGGTTTGATACAAGTGTATCATTAGGAGAACCTGGCTATGAGGAAAGGGAAACTATAAAACATGGTTTAGATGTAGCTGCAAAAAGTGGATTTACTGAAATAGCTGTAAATCCTAATACTAACCCTGTTACTGAAAATAAAGCCGCGGTTGAATTTCTAATAAATAAGGCTACTAATTTTGCCACAAACCTATATCCTATTGGTACTTTAACACAACAAAGTAAGGGTGTTGAAATGGCTGAACTATATGATATGCAACAATCTGGAGCAATCGCTTTTGGAGATTATAATAAACCTATTAATAATGATAACTTATTAAAAATAGCTTTGTTGTATGCTCAAAATTTTAATGGGTTAGTTTTAAGCTTTCCTAAAAACAAAGCCATTGCTGGCGATGGTGTTGCTAATGAAGGAGTAAATAGTACAACACTAGGATTAAAAGGTATTCCTAGTCTTGCAGAAGAAATGCAAGTTGCTCGTGATTTATTTTTATTAGAGTACACTGGGGGTAAATTACACATACCTACCATTACAACTGAAAAATCTGTAAAGCTAATTAAAGAAGCAAAAAAGAAAGGATTAGATGTAAGCTGTAGTGTTGCTGTTCATAACTTGCTTTTAACAGATGATGAGCTACATGGGTTTGATGGAAATAAAAAGGTAACCCCACCTCTTAGGACAAAAAAAGATGTAAAAGCTCTAGTGAAAGGTATAAAAGACGGAGTTATTGATATAATTACTACTGATCATAATCCTATTGATATAGAACATAAAAAAGTAGAGTTTTCTACTGCAAAAGATGGCACAATAGGACTAGAAAGTGCTTTCGGAGCTCTAAACACAGTATTAGATTTAGAAACAATAACCAATTGCTTGTCTAAAAACCCTAAAGAACGTTTTCAAGTTAAATTAAATACCATTAATGAAAACGAAAACGCTAATTTATCTTTATTCACCCCAAGTGGCGAGTATACTTTTACAAAAAACGACATACTATCTACTTCTAAGAATAGCGTTTTTTTAGATAAAAAACTAAAAGGTAAAACTTACGGTATTTATAATAACAAGCAATTAATCTTAAATTCATAACAAATGAGCAATCTAAGTATTATAGAAGAAGGAAAAACGAATGCGATTATAAGTCATTTTTGGATTATTGGTACATTAATAGCCTTGGTATTAAATAATAAAAACAAAAACCCATTTGCAAGTTTTTATATTCGACAAATGATGGGTATTCATTTAATTTCTATCATAAATGGATGGTTTGTTTATAAATTTATAGGTGGTTTTACAGGTTGGTGTATAAATGCTGTTATAATTGTTTTGTGGATAATTAGCTTTATTGGTGTAATAAAAGGAGAGAAAAAGATAGTCCCTATTGTTGGAGAATTTTTCCAAAATCAGTTTAAATCACTATAATTAATGAGTTTACACTATATAGTTAGAGCACCTAAAAACAAAGTTGACAATCCTCCTTTGTTGATATTACTACATGGATATGGTAGTAATGAACAAGATTTATTTTCATTTGCAGAAGAACTACCTGAAGATTTACTTATTGTTAGTGCTAGAGCTCCTCATGATATGGGCTTTGGTGGTTATGCATGGTATGCCATAAACCTTGATGCAAGTGGTGGAAAATTTTCAGATATACCAGAAGCTAAAGAATCAGTAACTAAAATAACTAATTTTATTGATGAAGTTAAAGCTAAGTATGCTACCAACCCAAATAAAACATTTTTATTAGGATTTAGCCAAGGAGCTATTTTAAGTTATGCTGTCAGCTTAAACTCACCTAATAAAGTACAACATGTAATTGCTTTAAGTGGTTATATAAATGATGAATTATTGCCCTATGAACTTAGCAATAACATAAAAACAGACTACTATATTTCTCATGGAACAGTAGATCAAGTTTTACCTGTTGATTGGGCAAGAAAAGCTCCTCCCTTTTTAACACAAAATAATTTAAAAAATGAGTATTCTGAATATCCAGTTGGACACGGAGTTGCTCCTCAAAATTTTTATAGTTTTAAAGAGTGGATTACAAAAAGATTATAATCAAGTGTTAAAACATGATTAATATCAGTTTTTACCAATAAAAATACAATATTTTTGCATAAATTTTCTAAAAACAATGTTTGATATATTAAACCAAGATACTCTTTACTTTTGGAGTGCTCCTTTTTTTATTCTAATAATTTTAATAGAAATGTTCTTTAGTTACAGAACTAAAGCTAAAAATTATGAATTTAAAGATACTGCAACTAATGTGTATTTTGCTTTAGTTAATTTTAGTTTAGATCTTTTAATGAAAGCCTTTTCATTTTTAGTGATGGGATTGTGCTTCAAGTATCGCTTTATAACTTGGGAAAACCCAACAGTTTATTGGCTTATTGCTTTTATAGGGCAAGACTTCTTATACTATATTCATCATTATGTAGATCATCATTCTCGCTTTTTCTGGGCTGTTCATGTAACTCATCATAATTCACAATTTTACAATATAACTACAGGATTCAGATTCTCCTGTTTTTCAGCCACTATTTCGTTATATGTTCTTTTTGCCTTTAGCATTTGCTGGTATTGAGCCATTACATATTATGTTTGCCTATGCAATGAATCAAAATTATGGAACATTATGTCATACAAATTTTATTAAAAGTAAATTAGGCTTATGGGGATATATCTTTGTAACTCCCTCGCATCATAGAGTTCATCATGCTTCTAACACGAAGTACCTTGATAAGAATATGGGAATGGTACTAATTATTTGGGACAGAATGTTTGGAACATTTAAAGCTGAAGAAAAAGAAACTGAATATGAAAAAATAAAATATGGATTAACCTCTGAAATAGAAGATAAAGGGCCAATTAATATTGTTATTCACGAGTGGAAAGAGATTTTTAAAGATTTTTTTGTTCGAAAGAAAAAATTACCATTATCAACGCGTTTAAAATATGTTTTTATGCCTCCTGGATGGAGTCATGATGGAAGTACTAAAACAAGTAAAGAACTTCAAAAAGACTTGTAGAGATTTTAAAAGACTGGGATTTCAAATGCTATTGCATATTTAAACCAATCAGAAGAGCTAAATAACTCTAACTTCTCTTTTATTCTTTTTCGATGGGTTGAAACCGTATTTGAAGCTATAAATAGCATCTCGGAAATTTGCTTTGTTGAATTTCCTCTTACAACTAATTCAAAAACTTCTTTTTCTTTACATGTTAACGATTTATATCGTTCTTCGTTTTCTTTTCTAAAGATTTGTTTTTCTCTCCTTACTGGATTACCTATACTATTATTCATTTTATATTTATTAATTACCACCACATTCATACACAAAGGAAACTCCTCCCCAATTATGCCAATATTTATAATTTACATCCCAAATTTCAGGAGAACGTAATTTATGATATATCGATAAAGTTGTTTTCCCTAAAGAAAAAGCAACACCTAAACTAGTGTCAATAGTTAAAAAACCTGTTTTAGAATATGGAAGCCTATAGTTTGTTTCTCGAAATTGGCCATGTAACGAGGCATTGTATACGTTCAAATTAGTATTTAAATTACAATAGAAATAAAACTCGTTCTTTTTTTTTCCAAGAATCTTCCTATTCGTTTTAGTTGATGTACTACCAATAAAACCTGACATATCATATAACCAATTCTTTTTATTGTACTTACCAAATCTAAATCCAAGATTATAAGTAATGCCAGTTATATAAAATAAGTTGTAAGTATATCCATGATACATTTGAAATAATTCAGAATTAACAGAGAATAAATTCATTTTTTTTCTTGTGTACAATATTGTTGGTTCTCCTCCATCTGATATTTGATTTTGCCAACCTTCAGGTTCTACTGACCCCATTAACCTATGAATTCCAGTTTGAAAATAATTAGCTACACCAGTGCCTAAGACACCTACATAAAAAGTTTTAGAATAGTATTCAGTATTTATTTTGTTTACCCCATGTCTTTTAAGAGATAAGAAAAGCACATTTGAATAAGGTCTATCATTATATTGAATCTCTTCTTTACTTATTATGTTTGGTGTAAATGCAACTACATCAAAAGAAAATTCAGAGGGAAGAAGTGTACATTCTGCTTTGTTTATTTTTAAAACCTCAGAAAATATAGAGTTCCAATTTGAATTGAACATAGAAAAATGTAATCCTAAAGTATAATTTCTATCTTTATTTAACCCCAATCGTTTCACAAAAAAATCTTCATCAATAGCAAAACTAACACCTGATGAATGAATTGATTTTTCTTTACTTTGTGATTTTAGTGTAAAAGAAACAGCTACAAAGTACACAATACATAAAAATATTTTTTTACACATAACTTACCTAATATTTAAAAACAATAAATTACTTATTTATTTTAATCATTAGCAAACAAGCACATTTAAAACTTATTTAAAATCAATAAAAAGATTAATACAAAACTAATTGAAGTTTCAAATAAAAATATCATACTTTAGTATGGTGTTTTTATTAAAAAAATGATTACTAAAATACTAACTACTTTTTTTCTGTTTTACTTTTCATTTACTTTTTCTAAACAAAAAGATAGTGTATCTGTTTATGACAAAATATCAGTTATTTCATCAGAAAAAAATCTGTCTATAAATGATGTAGCATCAAAATTTAATAATGATAATTTTCCTAAAGAAAAAATTAATCACATTTATAAAAAGTTAGGTAACAAAAATTGGTGGTTTAGAATCCCTATAAAAAAGTCAACTGAAAATTATTATCTTACTCTTTCTTCTTCTTACATTTCTTATGGAAAGCTTTACTTGAATGATTCAGATTCTATTACTCCTTTACATCAAATTTCTTACTTTAAAGAATTCCCTTATAAATTCTTTTTTTACAGACACCCAACATGGGTAATTCCCGCAAATTCTTTTAGAAATACTGAAGCATTACTGAACATAAAGAATGGTGGCAGTAGAACTCGACTTGAATTCCATCTTGAAACTAACAATCAATTTTTAAAAAGAACTCAATTAGAATATATCCAATTTGGGTTATTTCTTGCTTTCTTGACATCGATGATTATAATTTTACTTTATTTTTCGATACTCAAAAAGGAATATAGTGTACTATTTTATGCTGTTTATATTTTATGTATGATTATTGAATTCCTTGCTGGTAAAGGTCTTGGCATTCAGTTTATTTGGTCAGATTTCCCCTTTGTTGCTAAAAACATAAGAAGTTTAAGTCAAACGGTTGCTGTTTTTTGTATGGGATATTTCTATATGAGATTTTATACGTTTTCAAAAAAAGAAATAATTTCTAAAAATATTTTTAGGTGGGGAACATATGTTACAATTCCACTCATCATTCTATACCTCTACAAATACTTAATAGGTGGCATGATGTATCTCTATATATATGTTTGGATAATTTTAAAAATAATAATATTAATATGGCTTATTAATCACATATATCTCGTTAGAAAGAAAAGAATTCCAAGTTATTTAGTTTTTGCCTTTGCTCTACCTATTATAAGCCTTATAGTATCTCAAGGAATCAATCCCAAAAACACTGATAGCTATTCATGGATTTATGGAACTGCCAACATTTTTTATATAGCCTTAGTAATTGAAATTTTATGTTTTACAAGATACATTTTTAGTTCAGTTATTAAATCTCAAAAACAGTACACTCAATTAAAGAAAATTAGCGACGAATTAAAATATAATTTTCAAAATAAAACTATTGAAATTCAACAAAATGAACGTAACAAACTATTAAGCAATGTACATGATAGCTTTGGTGGGTATTTAGAAGCTTTAAAACTACGTTTACTTCATAAATCTGAGGGTACTCCTGAAAAGATTCAAGAAATTTTAGACTCTTTTTATAACGAATATCGTTATTTATTGAATAGCTTGTATTCTCCAAAAATTAATTCAGAAAATTTCACAGACAATCTAATTGAATTTATTAATAAAATAAATGAAGTATCGAATAATATAATAAAACACAGCCTCTCATTTAATAACACAGAAATTTCACAATACAAATGCGTACATTTATATAGAATTATATCTGAATTAATAACAAACGCCATTAAATACTCAAAGGCAACTGAGATACATGTTAAAATGTATCAAGAAAACAGAAACAACATTATATTAGAAGTCGCTGATAACGGTATTGGTTTTACTGTTAGTAATACAAATCCTAACTCTTACGGGTTAAAAAACATAAAAAAAAGAATTAAGGAAATGAAAGGTACTTTAGACATTAATTCAACTAATAATAATGGTAGTTCTTTTATTATTAAAATACCTAAGAATGAAGAAAATTAACATTGTTATTGCTGATGATAATCGTTTTTTTTGCGAAGCTTTAAAAGATAGCATAGAATTAGATCATGAATTTAATGTAAAAGCTACATTTTTCTCAATTAAAGATCTTATAAATTATACAAACACCAATGTATTAGACCTCTTAATATTAGATATGAATTTTAATGGTGTTAGTTCTTTGAACTATATTGATCAAATAAGATTAAACAAAAAAAACTTTAAAATCATTTTATTAACAACACTAAACAACAACTTAACTAAACGAGAAGCTACTGAAAAAGGAATTGATCAGTTTGTTGGAAAGGATTCAGATTTAAAAAACTTTAAACCTATTATATTACAAACGATAACAAACAATAAATTTGATCAACTTAAAAAGAACTCATCAAAAATTATCCTTGGAAACACTTCTTTTACCAAACGAAAAATCGAAGTTTTAAGAGCGCTTTACAAGTATTCAAATAAAAATGAAAAAGAGCTTTCAAAAATTTTATATATTTCTGAAAGCTCTTTAAAATCACATAAACGAGAGCTATTTGAAATTACAAATACAAATAATACTCTTGAATTAATACGTTACGGAATCAAAAATGGATTGATTTTACCCTAATCTTGTAAAATTTGATTTGTATGATCTTTTGTTTTCACTTTTAAAATAACGTCTTCAACTATACCTTTTTCATCAATAATAAAAGTAGTTCTATGGATTCCATCGTACTCCTTACCCATAAACTTTTTTGGTCCCCAAACGCCAAAAGCATTAATTACTTCCTTGTCTTCATCAACTAATAACGGAAATGGCAACTCATGTTTATTAATCCAGTTTTGTTGACGCTTAGCACTATCGGCACTTACACCTAAAATAGCATATCCTTTAGCTTTAAAAGCTTCATAATTGTCTCGTAAGTTACATGCTTCAGCAGTACAACCAGGAGTACTTGCTTTTGGGTAAAAAAACAGCACTAGTTTTTTCCCAGCATAATCCGTTAACTTTATTACATTTCCTTTTTCGTCTTTTGATTCAAAATTTGGAGCAGCATCTCCTTTTTTTATTGTTGTCATATTTTTATATCATTTTAAAGTATGCAATTTACAAAGTCTAAAAATAAAACCCTAAAATCAATCAGCTATATTATTCAAACACTTTGTACCTTTGGTTACTTTAATTTAATAGTAATCATAAAATGAATAAAGCAGAAAAAGTACAATTTGTTATTGACACTTTAGAAGAGTTATATCCTGAAACGCCAATTCCTTTAGATCATAAAGATCCTTATACTTTATTAATAGCGGTGTTAATGTCTGCTCAAAGTACTGATGCAAGAGTGAATACTATTACTCCTTTGCTTTTTGAAAAAGCTGACAATCCTTATGATATGGTAAAACTAACTATTGATCAAATTAGAGATATCATTAAGCCTGTGGGGCTATCTCCAATGAAATCGAAAGGTATCCATGGATTGTCAAAAATTTTAATTGATAAACATGACGGAAAGGTTCCTGTAAGCTTTGAAGCTCTAGAAGAATTACCAGCTGTTGGCCACAAAACTGCAAGCGTAGTAATGGCTCAAGCTTTTAATATTCCTGCTTTTCCTGTTGACACCCATATTCATCGTTTATTGTACCGTTGGAATTTAACAAATGGTAAAAATGTTACTCAAACTGAAAAAGATGCAAAAAGATTATTTCCTAAAGAATTATGGAATAAGTTACACCTACAAATTATCTATTATGGTAGAGAATATTCACCAGCTAGAGGATGGAACATAGAAAACGACATCATTACCAAAACAATAGGACGAAAATCAATTTTAAAATAATAAGTCTTATTCATTCAAGAAAGAGTGGCTTTTACAAATAAAAAAAGCTCAATCAATAAAGATTAAGCTTTTTCCACTCTTAATTCAAATTCAATTCAATGAGATGGTTTGATTTGATCTTAACTACTTTTAACGATTTAGAAAAGTTAATCAAAAATTGAATTGTTTCTTTTTTGGGTTTCATTTTAGAGTCCGAAGACTTACTTGAGTAAATTTGCGTCATGTAGTATTGTACTTTTATCGTTTGTTTTCAAATACTTAACGCCTTATTTTTCACTTTATTGTTTAATTTATTAAAATAATATTATTCTTTTCAACTATTTTTCTCAAGTTGATTAGTGCATACCTCATCCTACCAAGAGCTGTATTAATACTAACCCCTGTATTTTCTGATATTTCATTAAAACTCATATCATTGTATATGCGCATTACTAATACTTCTTTTTGTTCTTCTGGTAACTCTTCTATCAAAACCTTTACATCATCTAAAATTTGTTCTTTTATTATTTTATTTTCAATATTTAAAGAACCATCACTAATAATAGAAAAAATATCAAACTCCTCAGAATTATTAAACTTTGGCATTCTATTACTTTTTCTAAAAAAATCAATAACTAAATTATGTGCTATACGCATTACCCAGGGTAAAAACTTACCTTCCTCATTATAATTACCTTTTTTTAAAGTTTTTATCACTTTAATGAAAGTATCCTGAAAAATATCTTCTGTCGAGTCTCTGTTTTGAATTTTACTATATATAAAACTATATAATCTTTGCTGGTGGCGTTTAATCAATATTTCAATAGCATGCTCATTTCCATTAATGTACTCTTTAACTAAGGTGCTATCTACAACTACATATTTGTCCATACAATTACTTTTATAAAAGAAATATGAATATTTCTTTTGGGTTAAGGGGTGTTAACTATTTCTAAAAGTAATTCTGTTGTATAGGCTTTAAATATTGATTAATAATGAGTTACAAATATTAAATTTTTTATGTAGAAATACAAACATTATTTGATTTTTTATTTAATTTCTTGTAATTATTTGAATAATCTACTCATAGTTATCTCTTTATTTTTCTTTTTCTTAATCATTGTATTTAACTAAAATGTTACTTAAATTTAGGGTTCACTTTGCAACATATTATAAAAACAAAACAGTATGATTAACACAAGCATTAATGAAATTGATAATCTCATTTATCCTCCAGGCACTTGTTTACCGGATATAAGTATCAAGACTCCAATTCCTTCTGGTGAAATAACTTTTGATAATAAATTTAATCAACCTTTACCTTCAATAGTTGAAGCTGAGTTTAATGGAAGTGCAATAACTGTTAAGGCTCTTATTTTTGTAGAGTCACAAATTCCACTTGAAGCTGTAAAAATTAAACAACTTTTTTCTATTAGCAACTTTGGCAATTGTAAATTACAATTCTTCATTTACTGCTCTGAAGAAGTATTAAAAAAATTAAACGATGATAAAGAAAGTAATGAGGGTAGATATAAAGCTTATAAAATAGACTTTAGTACTGATGACACTAAGAACTTCCCAAAAGGAATTTCTTTAGAAAACATTAAAGTAGTACAAACTTTTGTTTGGAATATTGATCCTGAAACATCTAGAGGAACAGAAACAGTAGTAAAAACTAGTAACACCTAATACTTTTTAATATCCCCCCAAAATGTATCTAAAAAAAACGTTAGTACTACTTTCGTTTCTTTGTTACTATACGATAGTTTCACAAGAATCATCACTAAAAAATCATTCTTATTTTTTCAAAAAAATTGATAGCTTAAATTCAGTATCTCCTTTATTAAAAGGTACTAGTCTTTTTTTTAAACACAAACAATGGGATTCCGTTATTGTAAGCTCTTCTAAAGCATTTATTAATTCTACTCCCTTACAAAACTCTAATTACTTTAGATACATGAGAGGTCATAGTTTCATGAAAAAAAACCTTTTTAAAGAAGCTCAAAAAGAACTTAAAAAAGTTACAACTGACTTCTTTTTTTATGACAAGGTATTGTATGCCTTAAGTGGTATTTATCTAGAACAAAAAAACTTTCAAAAAGCACTTTCGTATTTGAAAGAGATTGAGAGTAAAGAGTTTTCTATAATTAATCAACTATATCGCCCCTCAATTATAAATGATATTGGGGTTTGTTATATACACCTCAAAGATTATAAAAATGCTGAAATATATTTATCCCGTTTCTTAAATAGTATTCATAAAAAAAATAACTCTGTAGAGGTTATTGAGGCCTATACGAACATTGCTAATTTATATTATGAGCAGTATAAAGATGATTTAGCGATTCCTTATTTTGAAAAAGCCTATTTACTTTCAAAAAAAACAACTAATTATGAAATAAAACGGAAAACTGCAAAAAACATGGCAGTTGTTGAAGAAAACCGAAAAGATTTAGTTAAAGCTTTAGTTTACAGAAAAGAATATGATATATGGAAAGATTCTTTAACTAATCAAGATGAAATATGGAAAACGGCTCTATTTGAAAAAAAATTAGCCGTAAATCAAAAACAAAAAGAAATAAATTTTTTAACCTCAGAAAATAAAATTAAAGCTCTTCAAAGAAATGGTTTTATACTTACTTCTATTTTATTATTATTCATTTTATTCGGAGGAATGTACTTTTACATTCAACAAAAAAAATCTCATAAAATAATCACTTCTCAAAAAGAAGAATTAAAAGCTTTAAATAATACTAAAGACAAACTTTTTTCTATTGTTAGTCATGATTTACGATCATCAGTTAATCTTTTACAAAAAAGTAACTCAAAACTTTTGCATGAAATACAAAATAGAAACTACAATGTCTTAGATACTATTGTGACTAAAAATGCAGCTATCGCTAATAGCTCTTATAATTTATTAGAAAACTTGTTAAATTGGGCTACTATACAAACAAAACAATTGTATTTCAACATAGAGTCAATCGATTTATTCTCTGTTACACAACAAGTTGCTTTCAATTACCAACCTTTATTTGATAATAAAAACATTACATTTAATAATAAAACACCTCCTGGGTCTTTTATTTTAGCCGATTTAGATTCTTTAAAAATTATCATTCGAAATTTATTAGACAATGCTATTAAATTTAGTGAATTAAATGCCCAAATCTCTATTTACTCGTATTCAAAAAATCAAGATTTTGAAAATTTAGTAATTGAAGATACAGGTATGGGTATTAGTAAAGAAATTATAGCTGAGTTATTAAAAGACACTTCGTTACTCAGTAAAAAGAAAAACAAAGAAGAGATTGGTACTGGTTTAGGGTTGCAATTATGTAAAGCACTTATATCAAAAAACAATGGGCTTTTTAAAATAGAAAGTACTTTAAATAAAGGCACTAAAATGATTATCTCGTTCCCAAAATCTGTTTAAACATGGAGAATATAAATATTTTAATTATTGAAGATGATGTAGAAGTTTCTTCTGAACTTAAAAGTACTCTGGAAAAGAATGGATATACAATTTCTGGAATTGCCGAAAATTACCAAAAAGCACTTACGCTATTTTACAAACTCCCTGTAGATTTAGTTATAATTGATATCTTTTTAGGAGAAAATCCTGAAGGAATAACCTTTGCAGAAACTATTTCTACCGTACCAAACTCCTTAAAACCTTTTATATTTTTAACAGGATCAAAAGATCGACAAATTTTTGAACGTGCTAAACTAACTAAACCTTATCGTTTTTTATTAAAGCCTTTTAATGAGCTAGAAGTTTTATATGCTATTGAAATGGCTATTGAAAAGTTTTACGGGCAAACAAATGTATTTGCAAGCACAAACCAAAACGCAGTAGTTACTAAAGACTATTTATTTATAAAAAAAAGAAGTGCTTTAAAAAAGGTGCTTTTATCTTCTATAATATATATTGAAGTAGACAATAGATATTGCTCTATTATTACAGAACTTGAAAAATTTGTGATTCAAATTTCACTAGCTAAAATACTAAAGTATATAAATACAGCAGTGTTTCAACAAATACATCGTAAATACATCGTAAACATAAACTCTATAGAGCAAATAGTTACTGCTGACAATTTATTACTTCTTAAAAACAATCATAAGGTTACGTTTAGTTCTAAGTATAAAGACTTAATTTACAACTTCTCTATTTTGAAATAGTTTTGTTACACTTTTTCTTTTTTTAGTATAAGAGGCATTTTTACATGCCTCTTTTTTTATGGTTCACAACACTGAAAAATCTATTCACAACATCTCTTCAAAATCACTCCTACTTAAAAAGTAATTTTAATTAATAAATTAAATATAAATTATTTATAATGAAAAAATCAGTCATATTAACCAAACAAAAAGAAAACACATTTAAAAACTGGGTAAAAGAAGGTGTAACCGGGGCTATTCGAGACAAAACAGTAGGCGCAATGACAGGGCTAGTATTTGACTCTACACTTGGAGCTTTAGGTAAAGCTATTTTTGGTTCATTAATAACCAACCCCAAACCAGGCTATATGATAGAGCTTCAAAATATTGAAACAAAGTTAGATCAAATGGATGATAAATTGAACACTCTTATTAGTTTTTCGGAAGAAATAGTATTAGGTATTGATAAGATTTACAGAAAAATTGTTGCTGATAGAATATATGACGATTTATTTAGAGCTACTTCTATAACCTATGAAATAAATAGTTTGTTTGTAAGATTTAATAAATATGGTACTTTCAATAGAGAATATAATGTTAACAATTTGTGGAAGTACGCAGTAAACCCATGTAAATTTGATGATGGATATGACTGGAATTGTGAAACAAAAACAAAAGACCTCATTTCTTTACTTGGTGGCGATGCTTCTGAAAATAAAATAGAATTATTGTGTCATAATTTCCAAAAAAACCTAGATACTGCTATTTTTTTAGATCTTAACAAAAATTTTCAAGAGGCTCTTGGAGAATTAGTGTATGATGATAAGGGAAAATTGAGTTATGTGAAACTAAATCATAATGTTTCCGATATTACCGTGCCCTGGAATGCTGTAAACAAAGCGATTAATAAACTAACTGTAACCTATTATAATGCATTATCGCAACTATATTATATGCAAGCATTACAATTAGCTTTTTATTATGCTCAGAATGAACGTTTTTCATATGGTTTAAAATTTATTGACCCTTTATGGGTTGAAGGAACTAACCCTTCTAAGGATGGGCTTCTGGGCTTTGAAAAAGCATTTAATAAAATGACTGCTTATTTTACTACTGGTGACGATGGTTTTGGCCATGAAATGGAACATATATTTGGAAGTAAATTAGGTAATTCTGTTATTAAAAATCAAATCCCCTCTTTAAAAGATTTTGTGCAAGCTGCGATTAATAACAGGCACATGTTCTCTGATGATTTATTATCCACTTGTGCTATTAAATCTGTTTACATGCCTACTCTGGGAGGAAATAAGACGCAGTATTTCAATGGGCGCTTAGAAATGGTTGCTTTGTTTGAAGACACCAATAACGAAACTCAACAAATAGGAGTAGGTCATGATATACCTTATGCTTCACTTTCCGATACGTATAACACAAGAATAGGTCATACTTGTATTGATGGTTTTAAATTTATTAAAGATGATGAAAACTCTAGACTAGAGGCCTTAAAATATACTCACAATTTAAATGACTGGGTTCCTTCTGAAGGTATACAATCAGATGCAATTCCTGTTATAATGGGAACAGCTGGAAGTATTTCAAAGCCTTGGGAATATTTTCAAGGATACACTGTGAAAATGAATAAAGAGTTAACTATAAATGATAAATACCAGTGTACTAATAGTTTTGACCCAGAGAATAAATATAGCCGAAATACATTAGGCAAAATGAAAGGAAATACTATACATTATGCTAAAAACACATCAAAAAATTCATCTCGCAAAGAACGTACTACTCAATTTTTTAACCAACCTTATCTTGTATTAATAAAAAAAACTGGAAGTTTATTCTTTTTAATGAATGAATTTCCAGCTATTAAATTTAATGGTACTGTCCCTAAAGCCTACTATGCTCAGTTTATAAGACCTATCCCATTTGAATATGTAGAAAAAGAAAAAATTGAAAAATATCATCTTAATTTATCTAATCCTTTTTCTATAAAAAATGGGGATCTATTAAAGGAAAAGTCAACTTTCAATAAAGAAAACATTAATATCTTTAAATCTTTAGATACAGGTGTAATTATTTCTACTAATTTGGAGCTAACTACTACTAATAATTGGTATTTAGGAGGAGGTTTTATTCTAACATATTACCCAGATTACAAAAAATCAGATGTTTTTAGCTCTATTGAAATTAACCCTGTTATACCTAAAAACTATATTTTCTCTTCGGGGAAATACTATCAAAAATGGATTGATTCTGAATATATAATACCTAATAACACCATTTTTCTTGACGGAAAGCTTTCTTATTCTAGATCAAATAAAATTGACAAACCTATTCTTAAAAGTTCAAATAACCTTTATTCTTTAGTGTTTACAACAGAGGGAGAGCTTGAAATAAGAAAAAAGGGAACTCCTCAAAATGGCTTTACCTTATTTGATTCAAAAAAAACTGATGAATTAATATTTACTAATGGAAACATCTTCTTTGATAAAATTGGAATTGTCTCATCAAAATATGATGACCAAAAACTTAGGTGGATTAGTGATCCTTTTGCCACTTTAACACTTGAAAATGATGGCTCGTTAATAATGAAAGGTTCTTCAACTCCATTATTAGGTAGCCAAGGCGTTATTTGGTCTTCAAACTGGAAAAATGAAGGTTGGCCTGAAATAAACAACTAACAAGTTAAATTAAACCTCTTTCAATATACTTATTTCACAACATAAAATCACCATTTCACAACATCTCTTCAAAATCTATATTGCTTAAAATCTAATTTTATATCAGAAATTAAAACTAGCGCTATTTCTAATTTTCTATTTATTCAAATGTAGAGTTCTGAAACTACTATAAAAAACGAGGCGAAATCTGAAAAGCCTAATGAGTAAGAATAACCAATTAAATAATTGATCATGTCAAATTTTTTAAAAACAACTTTTAAATTTATTACAGAAAAAGAAAATACAACTTTTAATATAGAACATGTAAAAACTTATGGCGTTAATGGATGGGTTGAAATGAACAGTAATGAAAAAGTCCAAGGATTTCAAAATCAAGGGATAGAGTGTTTAAATATTATTAGTAAAACTATTAGTACAGATTCAACTGGAGTTTCAAGCACTAATGGAGTATTGAACTTACAAATAGACCCAAAAATTGTTAATGAAGTACCTTATACTTCAGATGGTGCTAGCTTACTTATATGCATAAACGGTAATAATCTTGAGATAGATATTCACAAAAGTGGAGGAATGAAATCCGTTAACTCCTCTGGTGATAAAAGTGTATCATTTGAATCTCATTTCGGTAATGTAGGAGGCACTAGCTTCATTATTTGTTCTTAAAACAATTAAAGTAACTCTACTTTAAATAAAGTGAAGTAGCTTAAAACTATTAATTCTTATTTAGAAAAAACTAAAATTATGTGTACAAGAATATTTAACAATTTCAATAAAGAAAACAATTATTTAACTACTGCAAGAAATATGGATTGGGCAACTCAAATGCCTACTACAATTTTTGCTTTCAAAGTAAATAATGAAGAAGAAATAATTAAAAGTGGAACGTCTCCTCAAAATGAAAATTCATTAATTTGGACTGCTAAATATAATAGTGTTGTTACTATGGTTGGTACTGAAGCTCCATTTGGTGCTTCTGACGGCATTAACTCAGCTGGGCTAGTAGCCAATCTTTTATACGATAGCAGTGCTAAATATGCTCGAAAAGACGGAAGTTCATGTAAAAACCTAGACGTTTTACGTTGGGTACAATTTGTTTTAGACACTTGTTGTTCTGTAAAAGAAGTAGTCGCAGCATTTAGTGAAAGTGCTCAAACACAAATTCAACTAATTGGCGGAATAGTTCCTGGTTCTGATAAACTTGCAGCTTTACACCTTGCTGTTTCAGATAAATTCGGTGACTCAGCAATTATAGAAGTTCACAAGGGCAAATATTTTATATATAACAACCCTGAATTTAGAGTAATGACCAACGAACCTTCGTATGCTAAACAAATTGAATTAAATCAATTTTGGGAGTGGCAATGGAGTAATGATAACAATTTCCCAAGTAATACACTACCTGGAGGCCTTTTCCTTCAGATAGATTTGCTAGGGCGTCTTATTATTTAAATCATTTATATGAATCTGTTAGCACTTCTGACTCTTTAACTCAATCTAAATCTATAGTAATGAATGCTTCAGTTCCTGTAAACTTTAAATCAGAACTTAAAGAGTTCCCAAATATTGCACAAACACTTTGGACCACTGTTGCTAGTCATGATGAATTAACGTATTATTTCTGTAATACTCGTACAATTGGAAATATTTGGATGGATCTTAATCAAATGGAATTATTTCCTTCATCTGTTTCACAACTTATCGTTGTTAACGAGAATGAAGATTTAACTTTTAAAAATAAATCGTTATACGGCTTTCAAAATGAAAACTTTGAAGAAGCATCCGATCCTTTTTCTATCAATTTGTAAAAAAACTACTTTTTTATCTTAAGAAATTACAGATAGCACTAAACGTATTTTATTAATTTATTGAAACAACTTTAATAATTAAATCAATAACTAAAACATTTAAAATTTCACATCATGAAAACTTTAGAGAAAACAAAAATTAAAACTATAGAAGTATTAAAAACAAACAATCAAAAAGCTAATTTAACGGCGTCATACAATCCTCATGCTCAAATAGAAGATTCTGTGTTTAAATTCAAACTTAATGGACTAAATGCAACAGACTGGGAATTAAAATATAGTGAAGTTGCTATTATTTTTGCTAGAAGAGAAGTTTCTGTTCAAGAGAAATCAAAATATTCTAACCTAGGATTATTTTCAATTGGAAAATATACAAATTGGTTATACAACCATAATTTATGGGACCAACCTGAAGACTTAGAGAATGCTATTTATAAATTATTAGAATTTAGCTTAACTGGTAAAGAATAATAAACTCGTAACAAGTGTTACACAACGTTGCAACTACCTGCTCTATATCAACACTTTATAGAACAGGTTTTTAATTTTTTTTTACTTCTATTAAATACTTCTATAACCTTCTCTTATACTAATTATTCTATCATTTAGATACCATTATATATCACTTAAAGAACCTTATTACATTCATATCATACTTTGTATTACTTTTAAATAAACCTCTTAAATCAAAAAATCATTATATAAAAATCAGAACATTTTCAATAATTAAATTAATTTACAAAACTAAAACTATGTCAAAACTAATTAGCTATTATAACAATGGATCAATTCCTTTAGAACATGCAGTGAACCTCCCTTACACTGATATTATTTTATCTTTTTTGTATACTACTGAGGACGAACCACTATCCTTGAAATTAGCAGGTGGTATTGCCGCTTCCACTTCTCCTCCAGAATTAACACAAACAACAAAAAATGCAATTGCAAGGCTAAAAGCAAATGGACAAAAAGTTCTTATTTCCTTTGGAGGTGGAGAAATGTCTTCTGTTGCTTATAGTAAGATAGCTGGTCATGAATATGAATTAGCAACATCAATTGCTAAGTTTGTAAGAAACAACAATCTTGATGGAATTGATATCGATTTTGAAGACACTGCTTCTTTTACGGGAAATGCTAATTATGAAGGTGTTGCCTTTTTAGTTAACTTAACTCAGGCATTACGATCAGAATTACCAAGTCCTGAATACTTAATTACGCATGCGCCACAACCTCCTTATTTAGAAATTGGAAGTGGTATGGACGGTTATGTAAAAATAATGCAACAAATAGGGAACTCTATTGATTGGTTAAATGTTCAATTTTACAATAATCCACCATGGAGCTCTAACCCAAACCAAATTATAACTTCATATTGGCAATTTTCAAAACTTCCTGGCTTAAGTCCCGAAAAAATAATAATTGGTTTACCTGTAACACCTAAAGATGCAGGATCTGGATATATACCTATAAATGAAATTATTTCAGAAATTATAGATCCAATTCAGCAAAATGCTATTCTTGGCGGTATGATGAATTGGCAATTCTCTAGTGATAAAAATGGAATTTGGGCAGAAAAAATAGGTCAAGCTCTAAAAATAGAAGTCCCTAGCGTTTAATTTTAACTTTTTAAATAATTTAGCAACTACCTCAACCTGTTCTATAATTTAAAATATAGAGCAGGATTTTTTATATATAATCATTAACTAATAACTCACTTATGGTTAGTTAGTAATACGCAAAAACCCTATACTAAATAACCAATTGCCTTTATAATTTTCAGGGAAATTAAGTATTGTAAACTAGACTTTTACACTTTAATTTTGGATATATAGATTGTAATATTACTCTCTTAAAAAATGATTAATAGCGCTACAAATCATTTTTAAAACTAAACCAAAAGTAGAGTTCAGAAACTACTATAACAAACGAGGTACTATCCCAAAACCTTATGAATGGGAACAAATTATTAAACTTAATCATCATGAGTACAGAAACACAAGAATTACCTAAAGTTGAAAGTATTAATAATCAATCTTTACTTGCTGAACAATATGTAAAAGTAGACCAGATATGGAAAACTGCTATTTCCAATATTCAGTTGACTGGGGCTAAAAGTTTAAAATGCCATGTTGAACGACCAGATTCTGGATCTTCTACTGGAGGTTATTTAATGCTATATTTAAATGAAATTACTCCTAATGTAGAACCAATAATTAGACAATTTCATAGTGGCAAAGGGGATTTTAATGCTGAAGTTGCTAGTGATGCTATAGATTTCACAAAAAATAATTATGTTTTAGCCTATGCTCCTCATTATAGTGATAATGTAAAAATAGTAGTGAGTTCAGCTAAAATTTTCTTTGGGTCACCTATAGATTTAAGATTATCTGCTTGTACTCACATTTCTCACGAAATAAAATCAGTCACTTCTTTTTATAAATTTGACTCAAACCCTCTTGGTTTTGGATATTATAATTCATGGATGATTATTCGTGAAGGATCAACTTTTGGAGAAGGAAGACAAGTGGGGATTGCTCAACTTGATCATAATGACCCTGCTCAAGGGATTAAAGTTGTGTCGACTATTGAATTTTTAAAACGCGGACAAACGTATAATGTATCAACAACAATATACTCAACTGTTAGACCAGTTGCTGGTTATACTTTCACCATAACCAAATAGCTTAATATTTAATATCAAAACTTAATGCTTCCTTTACAAAGAAATGTAAAGGAAGTTTTTTTTAACCTAAAAAAATAAACTCTTTTAAACATTACTTCTTTTCTTATTAGAGAAAGCCGTATTTTTATCGCTTATTTTTTAGCATAAAATGAAAAGAGATCTTTCTACTATAAATCCAAAGGAAAATATCATTATAAAAGGAGCTAAACTCCATAATTTAAAAGATATAGATGTTGTAATTCCTAGAAACAAACTAGTTGTAATCACTGGACTTTCTGGCTCTGGAAAATCATCTTTAGCTTTTGATACTTTGTATGCTGAGGGTCAAAGGCGCTATGTAGAAAGCTTGTCATCTTATGCACGTCAATTTTTAGGTAAACTTCACAAACCTAAAGTCGATTATATTAAAGGAATTTCTCCTGCTATAGCTATTGAACAAAAAGTAAACTCTACTAACCCAAGATCAACCGTTGGAACCTCAACAGAGATTTATGATTACATTAAACTACTATACGCTCGTATAGGTAAAACGTACTCTCCAATTTCTGGTAAAGAGGTAAAAAAACATACGGTTACTGATGTTTTAAATTTTATAAAAAACTTTGAAGAACGTAGTAAATTACTTTTACTAGCTCCAATAACCTTAACAAAAGATCGTAAAGTAGAAACTGTTTTTCAAGTATTAACACAACAAGGATATGCACGTTTGAAATACAATGATAAAGTGTATCGAATTGATGATTTCCCTGTTAAAACCTTTAAAGGAAATCAGTTTTTTTTAGTTATTGATAGGATAGTTGTAAAACATGAAGAAGATTTTTACAACCGTTTAGCTGACGCTATTCAAACTGCTTTTTTTGAAGGAAAAGGCATGTGTTTTATTGATGATATATCTACTAATACAACAACAACTTTTAGTAATAAATTTGAATTAGATGGACTAACATTTTTAGAACCAAATACACATTTTTTTAGTTTTAATAACCCATATGGTGCGTGTCCAACCTGTGAAGGGTACGGTAATGTAATAGGAATTGATGAAGAACTAGTTATTCCCAATACTGGTTTGTCGATATATGAAGATGCCATTTTTGCCTTTAAAACAGATAGTTATAAAAAATATAAAGAAGCTTTAATATTAAACGCAGCAGACTTTAATATACCTATTCATAAGCCTTGGTTTGAACTTACTGATGAACAAAAAGAATTAGTTTGGAATGGTACATCAAAATTTAAAGGGATACATCACTTATTTAAAACCCTAGAAGAAAAGAGTTACAAAATTCAAAATAGGGTTATGTTATCTCGTTATAGAGGGAAAACAACTTGTACTGAATGTAATGGAAAACGATTACGTAAAGAAGTTAATTACGTTAAAGTATACACTAAAACTATTTCTGAATTAGTTAGTCTCCCCTTAGATGAACTTGCTGTTTTTTTTAACACTATTAAGCTTAATAAGTACGAAGAAAAAATTGGGAAGCGTTTACTTACTGAAATAAAAAACAGACTTCAGTTTTTACAGGATGTTGGGTTGAACTATTTAACATTAAACAGAACATCAAACACACTTTCTGGAGGAGAAAGTCAAAGAATTAATCTGGCAACTTCTTTAGGGAGTAGTTTAGTTGGCTCTATGTATATTTTAGATGAACCCAGTATTGGTTTACACCCCAAAGACACTGAACGACTTATAAAAGTGCTAAAAAATTTACGCGATTTAGGAAACACTGTTATAGTTGTTGAGCACGATGAAGACATCATGAAAGAAGCAGATTACATTATTGATATTGGTCCTGAAGCTGGATCCTATGGAGGTAAAGTGGTTGCAGAAGGCACCTACAAAGAACTTTTAAATTCTGACTCATTAACTGCACAGTATTTATCGGAAAAACTAACTATTGAAATACCTAAAAAACGAAGAGCATCTAAAAACACTATCGATATCATTGGGGCTAGAGAAAATAACCTGAAAAATGTTAATGTCTCTTTCCCTTTAAATAACCTTACCGTAATTACTGGAGTATCAGGAAGTGGTAAAAGTACTTTGGTCAAAAAAATACTATACCCTGCAATGCAAAAAAAATTAATAGGGTATGGTGATAAACTCGGACAACATACTGAAGTTAAAGGTAGTTTTGAAACACTAAAACATATTGAGTTTATTGATCAAAATCCTATAGGTCGGTCGTCTCGATCAAACCCTGTTACCTACATAAAAGCATATGATGATATTCGCAAACTATTATCTTCTCAAAAACTATCTATGATTAGAAACTATCAGCCTAAACATTTTTCTTTTAATGTAGAAGGAGGTCGTTGTGAAGTTTGTAAAGGAGAGGGAGAAGTTACTATTGAAATGCAATTCATGGCTGATGTTCACCTCCAATGTGATGCCTGCAATGGTAAACGATTTAAAAAAGAGGTTTTAGAAGTTACTTTTGAAGGTAAAAGTATTGATGATATTTTAAACCTAACAATTGACGACGCTGTTTCTTTTTTTACAGAATTTAACCAACCTAAAATAGCACGAAAGTTAAAACCTCTACAAGATGTCGGTTTAGGATATGTGCAACTAGGCCAATCGTCTTCAACACTTTCTGGCGGTGAAGCTCAACGGATAAAACTGGCTTCATTTTTAGTAAAAGGAACCACAAAAGATAAAGCTTTATTTATTTTTGATGAGCCTACAACCGGGTTACATTTTCATGATATTAAAAAGCTACTAAACTCATTTAACGCACTTATTGAAAGAGGTCATTCTATTATAGTTATTGAACACAATATTGAATTAATAAAGTGTGCAGATCACATAATTGACCTTGGTTTAGAAGGTGGTAAAAATGGAGGAACGTTAATTTTTTCAGGTACCCCAGAAGGATTAGTTAAAAACAAAAACTCATACACTTCAAAATACCTTAAAGAAAAGATAATTTAACAATTAAAAGTGGAGTTAATTTTACTCCACTTTTTTTATTTTCTTAAACTTTAATTTTATAAAGTTAACAAATAAAAGTACCTCCGCATCCATCACTTGTTACCGTAAAAGTAACTACTCCTGTAAATCGGACCTGCATCAATTTGAACAGTGTATACTTCGCAAGGATTTAACACCCAATTGGTATTTCCATTATGAGTAACTATACTTGAATCTACCAACACCCCAGAAGAATTAAAAATTTGATATGATTTTGTAACTCCTGTTGCCATTGCTCCAGTTCCTAAATAATAAAACTTGACCCTAAACCCATATCCGCATGGAGTTACGGAATGTACACCTATTGTAGGGAATTTAAATTTCTTTTTAATTGTAGTTCTGTTACCAGAAGACGTTACATTTTTTTCTATTGAGTTTGGTGAACTTATTTCATCCTCTTGAGAACAAGAAACGAAAAATACAATTACTAAAAAAGCACACAAAATGTAGCTTAAAAAGTTACCCTTTTTAATTTTTAAATTTTTCAACATAATTAATAGTTATTATAGGTTACTATTTTATTAGTATGTAAAAACTGAAAAAATTACCCATTTATAAAAATAAAAAAACCCGCTCAACTTTCTCAAGGCTAAACGGGTTTTACGTAACAAAAACTAACAAAATTCAATAAGATACTTATTGAAGATTTTAAATCCCTATACTGGGATGAATACTTTTTCTTTTTACATAAACTTTTCAATTATCTTTTAATGTTATACTCATATAACTTGTATACATCAAATAATAAACATTATTTAATAATTTTAATGTATTTGAGTATTTCTTTTTTTATCAGTTTAAAATAATCTATAGTTTTAATTTGTTTGCGTACAAATATAATTATTTATATTAAGTCTAAATAAAATTAAGTGAAGTTTTTTATAAAAAATACCTCAGTATTAAACTGAGGTATTTAAAAAATGACAGAATTCAAACTTCTTATTGAAAACTTTTTACTTCTGCAAAATTTCTCTATAGTTATAAAGAAATCACCACAGAGTTATTTTTATTTTAATCTTTTGAATTCAAACCTTGGCTTTCCTCTTTTTTGATCAATACCAACTAAAGATAAAAACTTAACTTTATAGAATATATCATTAGTAACTTTAACTATATAAAATACGTCTTCTTTTACTACCTTTTTGAAAACATTTCTCCAGCTACTTCCAATTACAGTTTGATCTTCTTTTAACAAACTTCTATCTACTTTTGCTAAATTAAAAGCGCTATAATCTGCTGCGGAACCTTCAACTTTATATGCAGTTACACCTCCTTTTCTATTACCAAACACATAATCTGAGAATCCATAAGCTCCGTTTTTTCCTAAAACACTTGTAAAAACACTAAAACAAATGTCCCAATCTTTCTTTACTGGTTCAACATTTACCTCTTTTTCTCCAGTTAAAGAGAAAAATGTAAAATTATAATCTGGTTGTTTTTTAATAACAACTTCTTTAAATGTTGTATCATCTAAATTTGCATACTGTAACTTGTAATTAGTTCCATCTCTTAAAATCCTAATCTTTCTCCAACCTCTAGCTTCACCAGATACATCCACACTCCCAACTGCAGGTTCTTTTGTTTCCAATCCAACACCTAAATTTACTAAATAAACAACGTTCTTAGTATTATCTGCATAAACTTCAGCAATCGCAGTTTTTGTAATATCTCCATCTGGATTATCAACATAATCTGCACTTGACTCCTTAAAACTACCTACTTTTACTTCAGCTTTTAATGATTCTATGCTAGTTTCAGTAACACTTTTCATATCGGTAGTAGCTAACGCTTTAGCTGCCATATATAATGACCCATTTAAGGCTACTCTAAAATTACTTCCAGAATAAAACCCTAAATCCCAAACATCTCTTTTAACCACAGTTTCTTTATTTGAACTAAAATCAACATAAACTTGGTTTGGCTGGTTAGGCACCTCCTACACTTGGTTCAAATGCTCCTCCATCAAAAATTGGAGGCTCAATTACTTCAGCATCGTCACTACATGATGTGAAAATGATTAAAAATGCTACTAAAAAAATATAGACTTTCTTCATGATTTATGTACTTAATTAAATATTTAAATTATATGCTAACTTTAAAAAATAGGTATCTCCCGTAACTTAAAGAAACGCTATTTATATTAGGAGCATGCGCACCTCCTGACAAGGTATTTGTGTTGTTATTAGTTACATCTAACAAATTCCTAACACCCCCTGTTATTTGTATTTTTTTGTTTAATAAATCTTTTCTTACAGCAACATCTAACCATGAATAAGGATCAATTCTTTGAACCCTATAAGCTCCTACTATTTGTATGAAACGATTAGTAGCTCCTAAATACTTAGAATATCCTGTTATTGTAGTATTCCAATTAGGAATTTTATATGATAAATTCGCATTTATTTGCCAATTGTTTTGAGTATTCGATAACTCTTGAGCTGCCGCACCTAATGATTTTTTTACTCTAAAGAAACTAAATCCTAAATTTAACTGTAAATTATTATATATAAATTGATTCTCTAAAGCTCCTCCTATCGACTTAAATTCATCTATGTTATTATACTTAAACTCTAAAGGAGTTTCATTTTGCACAATCAATTCTATTCTATCATCTACTTTTATATATGAAAAAGTAAACTTATTTTTCATCACTATTTCATCGGTTAAATTAGAATGCTTTTTTACATGAAAAAACGTAGATAACCCTTTTTCTGGATTAAGCCCCTCATTTCCTTGTATATTGTGATTTGTATCCACAACGTACGTATATAATTCATCATATTTTGGAGTTCTTGTACCAAAACCTAAAATTGCTCTTGCTTCCCAATTATTTTTAAACAAATGTCTTGCACTTACCGAATAGTAAAATTGTGTGTCAAATAAATTTGTAAATGATGCTCTAATTCCTGGTTTTATCGAAAAACTATCATTAACATTAACTTCTGAAGATGTAAAAACATCGTAATTAGTTAAAGTATTACTTCCTTCTCTTCTTCCACGAGTTCGGGAAGAAAATCCTTTTTCATTAACAAACTCATATCCAATTTGTAATTTTACCCTATTAGTGTTAATTACATCTGCTAAAGTTCCTCTTGAAAACCACACTTCTTTAGATAAAAAAGTATTTTTTCTAACATTAGATTTAGCATTTTGATAAATAAAATAAGTAAATGATTCTTGATCTTTGGTTTGTTTTTGGTGCGAAAAGGAAACATTAAATGGTAATTGCCATAATTTCCCCCTTAAATTTAAATGCTGTAAATAACGTATATTCCTAAAAATATTATCAGAAGCAGATGGGTTGTTAATTAATGTGGTAGTATTTGTATTTAACTGAACAACTTTATTATAATCGTCTATAGATTCATGTAAATAATCGAATTTATAAAAAAGTGATAGCTTTTCTCCTTTTCTATTAAATAATAACTTTGCGTTATTTTGCTGTTTAGGAAACCATACATGCCCTCTTAATTCATCACTTTTATCATGATGTTTTCCTTTTAAAGAATCTAAATATCCTCTAAAATCATTACGATTGTAACTAAGATTAATATAGTTCTTGTTAGATATCTTGTATCCTAAGCTTAAAGACTGTATATGTCTTCCTTTCTCAAATAACTCATACTCCTCTCCAACAGTTTCTTCCTGCACATAGGCTTTTACATTTATCTTACTCTTACTACTTTTTTTAGTAATAATGTTAATTACACCCGATAAAGCGTTCGCTCCGTATTGAACCCCCATTGCTCCCTCTACTAACTCAACACGTTCAATATCATCTATATTAATTAATGTTAAATCTGTATTATTACCAAACCCCTCTTCATTAACAATCGGAATATTATCTACTAAAACTTTAAAATACTTAGCATCTAAACCTAATACATTTATACCTGATTTCCCAGTAGAAGAGTTTTGAAAAACAGATACGTTTAATGTTTGATTTAATAAATCAGCTAAGTTATTTCCTGCTCTATTTTCAATATCTTTTCTAGTAATTACTTTTACTTCAAATACCGATTTTTTAACCGATTGAGGCCTTAACTGTCCTGTAACTACAACCTCATCTAGATTGTTCTCTTTAATAGAATCTTTCTTTACTTCTATTCTCTCTTGAGAGAACACCGAGATACTAATCAATCCTAACCCTAATCCTAAAAATCTATTTAGAAACATTCTTAATAATTTTTTGCAAATATATATTCTTATTTTGAATCAATCTAAATAAATTTTATATTTTTGCTTAAAAGTTTAAAACTTAAATTCAAACAGAATGAAAAACATATCACTAACATTATTTATTACTTTATTGACCATTGCCAATATTAATGCTCAAAGCAAAAAGAAAAAAGATAGAGAAGCCATTAAGAACATGTGTGGTTGTTTTGAAGTAACTTTCAATTTTGCAGAAACTTTTAACTACAGTAAAGACTCACTATATAAGCCTTCCAAAACAAAAACCGACAAAGCTTTAGAGTGGGCACAATTAATTGTTGATGACAAAAATGAAATTTCTATTCAACATTTACTTCAAGTTGGTAACCCTCAAAATCCATATATCGTAAAGCACTGGAGACAAGATTGGGTATACCAAAACAGAGATTTTTATATGTTTAACGGAGATAATAATTGGATTTACCAAAACAAACCAAAATCAGAAGTTAAAAAACAATGGACACAGAAAGTGTATCAAGTAGATGATAGCCCTCGCTATGAAGGTTCTGGTTCTTGGGTACATATAGATGGAAAAAGTTATTGGGAAAGCACAACAGATGCTCCATTACCAAGAAGAGAATATACCAAAAGAAGTGATTATAACGTAACTGAAAGAGGTAACAGACATGAAATAACAAGCTATGGATGGCTCCATGATCAAGATAACAAAAAAATAATTAGAAAAGAAGGGTCTAAAGATGTCGTATTGGCTTCTGAAAAAGGATACAATACGTATGTTAAAGTTCCAGACAGTAGATGTAAAGGGGCTCAAGACTGGTGGAAAAAAAATACTGGTAAATGGAAATTAGTTAGGAACAAATGGAATGAGGTATATGGTAGAAAAAGTAATTTATCATTAGAAAGCAAAGTAAAAAATAAGCCACTTTATAAACACTTGTTCTCTGACAAAATAACTCAAGAGAAAGAAATAAATGAAGCTATTGAATCTTTTGTAAAGAAGTAGTGTATACAATATATAAAACCTACTAAAAGTAAAAAGTGAGATTTATAATCTCAATAGTATTGTAAGTGTGTTTTATATAATATTTAACCAAAAAAACTAAAACACTAAAAAGGTATTGTGGGTAATTAGGGCATATTATTTAGGCGAACAACCTCATAATTTTAGTTCTAGAAAATATAGCTATATAGTTTCTCATGGTTAAAAACCTTTTGATTTAAAAACATGTGTAATACTAAATTTTAAAGCTTCATATAAATTTAACAAAAGTTTAAGTTTCGATGTATTTGGTAACGATATCTTTGACACCACAGGTTTCAACACCAGTAAAAATCTGTGATTTAAACAAAATACAACCTGCTAGCTTTAAAACGACGTTACACCGTAAATTACAATTAAAAAATGTTTAAAACTAAATTAATACTCGCTTTTATTATACTTAGTAGTACTATAAAAGCTCAAACTAAAAATGATTTTTTTAATAGAAAGTTTTGGAAAACAAATCCATCTATTGAAATTGTTGAACAAAAAATAACTGAAGGTAATAACCCAGCTCAACTAAATTCGTACGGATTTGATGCTGTAGTATATGCAATTCTTGAAAATGTCTCTAACGATGTTATTAAACACCTTCTCACTAAAAAAGGAAATGATGTAAATAAGTTGACTCATGATAAAAGAACGTATGTATTTTGGGCTGCCTATAAAAATAATTTAGAGTTAATGAAGCATTTAATTGCTAAAAATGCTCGAATGGATTTAAAAGATTCTCATAATTTTTCTGTATTAACATTTGCTGCAGCTACCGGTAATACCAATAAAAAGATATACGAACTGTGCATTTCGAATGGTATTAACATAAATGATACAGATGAACACGGTGCTAATGCTCTTTTATTAGCCTCTGGTAGTTTAAAAGATTTTACTTTAATTGATTATTTTACTTCAAAAGGTATAGACCTTAACAGTAAAGACCACGACGGTAATGGTATTTTTAATTATGTAGCCAAAAGTGGTAATAAACCTCTTCTAGAAAAATTAATAGAGAAAAATATCTCTAAAGAAAAATTAAACAAAAAGGGGGAAAACGCACTCTTCTTAGCTACAAGAGGTTCAAGAAAAGGGTACAATACCCTAGAATATCTTAAATACTTAGAAAGTCTTGGTTTAAAAGTTGATATAACTAACAAAGATGGAAATAACGCTTTACATAATTTAGCTTACGGAAATAAAGACCTGAAAGTTTTCAAATATTTCTTAGATAAAGGAGTAAATCCAAATCAAGTAAATGAAGAGGGAAATTCTGTATTAATGCATGCTGCGTATAGAAACTCTTCTGAAATTGTTACTCTTTTTGTTAACAAACCTCAAAACATAAATCATAAAAATAACGATGGTAATTCTGCCCTTACTGCAGCTGTTACTGGAAACTCTACTGAAGTTACAAAAATACTATTAGATAAAGGTGCTGACATTAACATACTAGATAACAAAGGAAACTCTTTGGCTTATTATTTAATAAAAAGCTACAGTAAGCAATATCTAGAAGATTTCAAAAACAAAAAAAGTCTTTTGTTAAAATCTGGTTTAAAATTAAATAAATTGCAAGCTGATAATAATACTTTATTTCATTTAGCTGTTGATAAGAATAGTATTGATTTATTAAAAGAAATTAGTACTCTAAATATAGATATAAACTCAAAAAATAAAGACGGTTTAACTGTTTTACACAAAGCTGTAATGCAAGCTAAAGACATCAAAATTATTAAATATTTATTGAGCGTTGGAGCAGATAAATCTATAGTTACTAATTTTGAAGAATCTGTTTTTGATTTAGCCAAAGAAAATGAGCTATTAAAAAATCAAAATATTGACGTTACATTTTTAAAATAAACTACATTAGATAAACATGATAATTAAAAGTTTAAATAAGAGAATTCTTATAGCATTAGCAACTATTTTTTGTTTGTATAGTTTTACTGTTATCAATGATAGCAGCACTTACAAATGTATGATTCAATTGAAAAACTACTCTGGCGAAGGAGCATATGTTGTTGTTTCATTGATAAAAGACGGTAATTATGTAGAAACTTTATACGTTCAAGGAGATGATGATGAGTGGTACTCTGACATTACTGAGTGGTGGAAATTCCAGGGAAAAGTTCGAAATGATATAGATGCTATTACTGGAGCAACAGTTAGTGGAGGTAATAGAACTATAAGTTTGTTAAAAATTGATAATGATAAAATAAACAACGGATATAAACTAAGATTTGAATCAGCCGTAGAAGATCAAGAATACTATAAAAATGATGTTGAAATTGATCTTACTTCTGAGAACATTAAAAACAAAATTGAAGGAAAAGGATTTATTCGTTACGTAAGATTAATACCTCAATAAAAGTTAACAAAATGACCATTTCTATATGGAGATATAGCCACTTAACATTGGCTATATCTTCTTTCTTTTTTATACTAATTGCTTCTCTAACTGGTATTATTTTAGCTTTTGAACCTATTTCAAAAAAACTTGAGCCCTATACCATTGAAAACTTAAATACCATATCAATTTCAGAAACAATTATATCTTTAAATAAAGAATTTAATGAAATCGTCTCTATTGAAGTTGATGAAAATGATTTTGTAAAAGCTTTAGTGGTTACTAAAGATGGTAATAATAAAACATTTTATATTGACCCTACTTCTGGAAAAAAACTTGGAGTACCTAGCAAGAAAAAATATATTTACAAGTTTGCAACTAGCTTACATCGCTCTTTGTTTTTAAAATCAACTGGTAGATTTATAATTGGTTTTGTATCTCTTTTACTTTGTTTAATTGCAATTTCAGGACTTATATTAATTATAAAAAGACAAGGTGGTATTTTAAAATTATTTTCTAAAGTAATCAAAGAAAATTTTGAGCAATATTATCATATTATCATTGGTCGGTTTACATTAATTCCTATTATAATTATTACTTTTACAGGAATATTCTTATCCTTAGAGAAATTTTCTCTTTTACCTTCTCAAAAAATTAGTCATTCAATTAACTTTGAAAATCAAAAAAAATCAAAAAAAAATTCTCCTGAAAATTTTACGCTATTTAAAAACACAAAACTAAGTACTATAAAAAGCATCGAGTTTCCTTTTTCAGAAGATGAAGAAGACTATTTTCTTTTAAAATTACATCATAAAGAATTAGTTATTCATCAATACTCAGGAAATATATTAAGTGCTAGTAACAATTCTTTAACTCACTTTTTTCTAAAATGGAGCTTAGCATTACATACTGGGAAAGGATCTTATATTTGGGCTATTATTTTGCTACTTTCTTGTTTAGGAATTCTCTTTTTCATGTATTCAGGTTTTTTAATGACCTTTACTAGAAGAAAAAATAGCATACACCCTAAAAATAAAATAAAAAAAGATTCTGCTGAATATGTTATCCTTGTTGGTTCAGAAACTGGTAGCACGTATTCATTTGCCAACTCGTTATACAAAGCCCTATTAAAAAGTGAGAAAACAGTATTTATTTCAAGTTTAAACAAGTATAGTGCTTACAAAAATTGCAACTACTTAATAATTTTAACAGCTACTTATGGAGAAGGAGAAGCTCCTATCAATGCGAAAACATTTTTAACAAAAATTCAAAACACTACTTTAAAACGTCCAATAAAATATGCTGTTGTAGGCTTTGGTTCTATGGCATATCCTAAATTTTGTGAATACGCTATTGAAGTAAATCAAGCTCTTGATCAGCACTCTAGCTACTCACCTATTCTTCCTATTTATAAAATTAATAATCAATCTTTTGATGCTTTTAAAAATTGGACTATTGAACTAGGTAAAAAACTACAACTTGACTTTCAAATAAAACAACAAGTATTTAAAACCAAAAAACAACATAAATTTTCTGTTACTGAAAATACAAGTATTAATAATGACAACACTTTTTTAGTTCATTTACACCCATCAAAAAAAATAAAATATACTTCTGGTGACTTACTATCTATTCGCCCAAAAGAAGATAACATTGAACGATTATACTCTATAGGAAAAGTAAATAAGAAAATACTATTAAGCATTAAAAAACATGAATATGGTATTTGTTCAAACTATTTAAACACATTAAATAAAAACGACATATTAACAGCCTCCATAAAACAAAATCCTTCTTTTCATTTTCCTAAAAAAGCTAAAGAAATTGTTTTAATAGCAAATGGTACTGGTATTGCTCCTTTTATAGGAATGCTTAATGAAAACCACAAGCAAATAAAAACAACACTGTTTTGGGGAGGTAGAACTATAAACTCCTACAAAATATACTCAAAATTCGTTGAAGAAGCCATAAACAAAAAACAACTTCATAACGTACATATTGCCTATTCTCAAGAGAACAGTACCAAACAATATGTTCAAGATATTGTATCAATTAATGAAGAGGTAATTATTTCAACTCTAAAAAACAAAGGATCTATTTTAATTTGTGGTTCGGTTGCTATGATGAATGCTACTTTTAAAATTATTGGAAAAATAACAGAAACCAAGCTTCAAACACCTTTTGATTTCTTTAAAAAAACTAATCAAATTAAAACTGATTGCTACTAAATAATTTTCATCCTGTTTTCTAAAACACTCTTTACTTATCAAAAAAATAAAGAGTGTTTTTTTCATTACAACGAATTCTAATTTAACCCTAACGAATTCTAATTAACTCAATATTTACCATTATTCTCTAACTACATTTGAGGTATAAAAACAAATAAATTATGTGGTTAGAAAATAGTTATTCAGCAATATTAAATATGTATTTACAAAAATATCATCAATTAAAAATACATATAGGTAAAGATGGCAAAATTACCAAAACAGAAAAAGAAGAAAATGGAAATTGGTTACCTGACAGAAACTTACGGAAAATTTTAAATCAATTACCTAGTAACCTTTCATCAACAAAAAATTTAGTAATAATCTTAAAACAATAAATTATGAAAAAAGTAATCAGAACTATAGGAATGACAATGGGATTGTTATCAATAATTGGACAATTTACAAGCTGCGTTAATACTGAAAAAACAGAAAAAGCAACAAAAAACATAGAAAAAACAGCTGTAAACACAATAAAAAAAGAAACTAATATAGCATATAGAAGTCCTGTTGTATTTATTACTGGATACGATAAAAAAGATGGCAATTTTTATAATGGTGCAAGAACCTTTTTTAAAGATAAAAATTACCAAATTATAGAAAATGCATATTCATTAGAAGAAATTATTGAGTGGTTAAATACAAATGCAACTACCAATCCATACGGAGAAATTCATATTGTAAATAAAACAAATCCATGGTTAGGTATGGATTTAGAAACGGTAGTAAATGGTGAAAAAATCACTACAGAATCATTAAAAGAATGTATAAACAAAGGTAATATACCTACATTAAAAAATGTCATAACTAATGATACTAAAATTATATTTCATGCTAATCAATTAGCAAAAAACACAGCATTAATAAATAACCTAAAAAGTACTTTTATAACAGATAAAACACCACAAATAATAGCATCTCCATATTACAATATTTTTGGAGGTGAATTTACAAACCATTATTTAGCAGAGGCATTTTATGTTTTTTACCCGACAGCAAATTCACCTGGAAAAGTAGATTTATCAAAAGAAATTGCTAGAAAATATCAAAATGAAAAAGAAGTAGAATGGTTTGCTGCTTTAACGAATGAAAAAGAACGTTACATAGGAGAACCATATACGCAACAATATAATGTGCCTATTAAACTTGAAATAGATTATAGTAATTCTGATAATGACATCCCTTCATTTACAATGGAAGAAGAAGTAATGGATTGGATTGCTAGTGATGAAGATTTAACTAAAAAAGTAAACCAATTAAATATTCCTATTGAAAAATTTAGATGGACTTGGAAAGTGAAGAATAGCAAACTTACTTTAAAAGGAATGTCAACAGTATTATGTGTATTAAAACCTATTACAAAACCTTATGGTGATTTAGAACATGTAAAGCCAGATACTGCAAATAAACGTTTATATGCTATGAAATAAAAATTTAACAACCGTTACTATTAGAAATAGAATATTATTTTTAATAGTAACGGTTAAATTAACTAAGTTTGTTACATGAAGTTTTTAAAATACATTATTTATTTTTTCTTTTTATTAAAAGCTACATCATTAATTGCTCAAAATGAAAACTTTAAAAATTACACCTCAGAAGATGGTTTACCTAGTAACTCTATCACCGATATAATACAAGATAATCTTGGCTACATATGGTTTGCTTCTAACAAAGGAATAACTCAATTTGACGGAAATAATTACATTACTTTTTCAAGAAAAGAAGGTTTAAAAACAAATTACATAACTAAACTAGCTACTATTGACAATGGACTTTTAATAGGCTCACCAAAGAGTTTATTTATAAAACAGCTTACTAATTTTCAATCTTTTGAAAGCAAAAAAATTAACTGTATTTCAAAAATTGGAAACCATATTTTTTTAGGAACAAAAAAAGGAATCTATCGGTTACGAGACGATTTTTTATCTCCTCTTCGTACTAATTTCCAAATAGATTTAACTTCAATTAATGACATTCAATTTGATGGAGAATTTTATTGGGTTGCTACTCAAAAAGCATTGTGGAAAATTGACAACTTATTAAAACCTAAGCTTCTTAAAAGAATTGACTTAGCTAATTACACTGCTATTATTATTCATAATAAACAAGTTATTACTAGTACATTTAATAGTGGTATAAAAGTAATTGTAGACGACACTATTAAAACAATACATTCAACTACAAAAAAAATTAAAGGTATAAAGAAGATTAAGAATCAATTTTGGATATATTCAAATAGTAATGGTATTGAAGTTTTAGATTTAAATTTTTCATTTATCAAAAAAATAAACAAATACAACACTCTTAAAACAAATGCCATTACAGCTGTATTTCAAGATAGTCAACATAATATTTGGATTGCAACCAATGATAAAGGAATTTATAAACAAGAGAATAAGGTTCAAGAAAAATCAATGACTCCTTTAATATCCTTTGAAGATATTGAAGTAGTGTATAAAACAATTGATAGCATAAATTTTAATAGCTACAAGGGTATTTTACAAATACCTCCTGGAAAAAACCACCTGGCTTTTACTTATAAATCAATTGATATAAACAATCCTAAAAAAGTACTTTATCGTTATAAATTAAATGGTAATTTTAGTCCATGGTCTAACAATAACTCTGTAAACCTCGCTAACTTAAAATCAGGTAATTATACTTTCTCTGTTCAATCTAAATTAGCTAACAAACAAGAAAGTAAACCTATTCATTTTCAATTTTTTATTGATAAACCTTTTTATAAAAAAAATTTGTTTCAATGGTTAGCAATCTGTTTCTTATTACTACTGGGTGGTTTTATTACATATAAATATATCAAAAAAATAAGAAGAATAAACAAAGAGAACATTAAGAAACTAGAAATAAAAAATCACCTACTTTCTCTTGAGCAGAAAGCTTTGCAACTACAAATGAATCCTCATTTTATTTTTAATGTACTTAACGGGATAAAAGCTTTAGGCAATTCAGGAAAACTTGACGACTTAAATACTACTATTAATAAATTCTCAAACCTACTACGTTCTATATTAAACACTTCAAGAAAAGAAGAAGTTAATTTATCTGACGAGATAGCTACGTTAAAAAACTACATTTCATTAGAGCAACAAATGAGTAGTAATCTCTTTACTTATGATATTCAAACTCAACTTACATATGATGCTGAAGAAGTATTAATACCTCCTATGCTTATTCAACCTTTTATTGAAAACAGTATTAAGCACGGTATAAAAAACATCAATAAAGGTAAGATAACAGTAAAGTTTTATGATATTAAAAATCACTTACATTGTGAAATTATTGATAACGGTGTGGGTGTTCACCAGTCACAAAAGAATAAAAAAACAAATGATCATGCTTCTTTAGCTATTAAAGTTACTAAAGAACGTATTAAAAACTTAACTTCAAATATTTCTATAAAAATTAATGAGGTTATAGAAAATGACACTGTAAAAGGAACTAAAGTTTGGTTTAAAATACCTTTAAAAACTGATTTTTAAAATGAATAAACTCACGGCTATTCTTATTGATGATATATCTTCTGCAATAGAGATGTTACAAAATGATTTAGAAAGAAAACATCCAGAGATAGAAATTATTGGCACAGCAAAAAGTGTAGTTGAAGCATCAAAATTACTCAGAAAAAAACAACCCGATATCTTATTTTTAGATATTATGTTAGGGGATGGTACTGGTTTTGATATTCTAGAAATTCATCCTAATTTATCATCCAAGGTCATATTTGTAACTGCCAGTGATGAATACGCTATAAAAGCCTTTAAATTTGCAGCTATAGATTATGTTTTAAAACCCTATTCAACAGACGACTTAACAAACTCTATAGAAAAAGCAAAACTTCAAATTATTCCAAATAAAGAACAATTAACAGTTTTACAAGAATCGATAACACACCCTAACCAACGTCCAAAAAAGATTTCTTTACATTCATCAGATAAAATTATAGTAGTAAACTTAAATGATATTATACACTGCAAATCAGATAACAATTACACTGAATTTTATATGGCTGATCATCAAAAGATACTGGTGGGTAAAACATTAAAATATTTTTCAGACATTCTTAAAGAATATGATTTTATAAGGGTTCATCAAAGTCACCTTATTAATTTACAATATGTAAAAGAATTTATAAAATCTGATGGAGGGTATATTCTTTTACAAAATAATAAAACTGTACCAGTATCAGTTCGTAAACGAACAGAAGTTATTGAAGCACTTCAGAAACTATAAGTTAATATATATTTTATTAATTATGTTAAATTTTTATTAATTTTTACTTATATTGGTGTTTCAAATACAAGTTTATGGATGTATTAAAACCTCAAAAAGGAAGATTATTAATAGCGGAACCTTCTATCTTAAATGACAATTCTTTTAAAAGAGCTATTATATTACTCACTGAACATTCAGAAGCAAGTTCTGTTGGTTTTATTTTAAACAGACCTTTACATTATACGCTCAGCGATTTAGTTCCTGACATTAATTGTGATTTTACAGTGTACCAAGGTGGACCTGTTGAGCAAGACAATTTATATTTTATTCATAAAGTTCCAGATTTGTTACCCAATAGCGTAGAAGTAACTGATGGTATTTATTGGGGAGGTAATTTTAACTACTTAAAAGAACACCTTAATAACCATAAAATCAAACCTAGTGATATTCGTTTTTTCTTAGGTTATTCTGGTTGGGAACCTACTCAATTAGATGATGAATTAAATACCAATTCTTGGTTCATTTCTAAAAACAAGTATCCCAATATATTAGCTATTAACAACAAGACTATTTGGAAAAATCAACTTCTAAAAAAAGGAGGTGAATATAAAATTTGGGCAAATGCCCCCAGTGATGTTCAACTAAATTAACTCATTGTAAAACTAGCTAGTTTTAAACTGTTTTTTAGCTTTTGTGCCACTAAATCATTAAATATTTTTTTACGATAATTCGTAACAGACGTAATACCTACTATTGCGTTTGTTATAAAAACCTCGTCTGACTTTTGAATTTCAAATGGAGAAATGGTAGTTTCTTCTATAGTAAAATCAGGATGTTTAGTAACTATTTCAATTATTTTTTTTCTAATCACTCCTTTAATGCAACCTTCTGTTAATGCTGGTGTTTTAATAGTATTACCTTTTACAATAAATATATTACCATTCGTAACCTCAACTACGCCTTTACGTTCATTTAATAAGATACAATTATCAAAATCATTTTCTTTTGCAAAAATTGAAGCTAAAGTATTCAACATTCTATTTGTTGTTTTTACTGTAGACAATAACCCTGAATAGTTATAAAAATCTTTATATAAATCAATGGTATAACTATTTTTTTCTTTTAAGCTAATTGGTTTAACATCTATCAAATAATCAACTTCATTCGTTTTTGGAGTATATAATCCTCCATCTTTTCTAAAAACAGTTAATTTAACTCTACTACTAGTGTTTTGAGTCACATTTTCTTTTACTGTTTTTAATATTTGATCCTGTAAGAACTCAAGAGTAAACTCCATAGGAATTTTCATACGTAACATTCTCATTGAAGCCATTAATCGGAAATAGTGATCTTCGAAAAAGATAACTCTATTATTTTCTACCTTTATAGTTTCAAAAACCCCATCTCCATATTTAAACGCTCTGTTTTCAGGAGATATTTGCAATTCTTTAGGCGATACAATTGTTCCGTTAAAGTTTACCATTATACTAATTTTTACAAATGCAAACTTACTAATTTAAGTAAGTTATGTATACAAAAAAACTCGACAAATTGTCGAGTTTTTTTTAAGGCTTTTCTATTAAGCTCCAATAGTGTGTTTTAATTCTTCAATTTGGTTTGTCCACAACATTTTGGCTTCTTCAGCATCGTCTTCGTCATCGGCAAAATCAGTAACAAGTACGGCCACATCTTTAGTAATAGGATCTACCTGTATTTTAAATTCAAAATAACTTTCATCCCCCTCACTTTCTGTCCACTTAAATTTTATGCGTTCGTCAGTTTTACTAGCCATTATTTTAGCCTCTTCCTCAGAGTCATCCCAAATGAAGGTAATTAATTTACCTCTAGAATTCACTCTATCAGCAAACCACTCTTCTAATCCTGCAGGCGTTGCTAAATATTGATATAACATACTTGGAGAAGCATGTATTGGAAACTCTAATTCAAATTTAACTTTACTCATTTATTTTTTTGTTTGTCCGCCAATATATACAAATATTTCTTTTAAAAAAAATTGTTTTTTTTTGTTGTGTGAAACAAAAAAACTTCTATATTTGCACCCGCAATGAGGCGAGGTAGCTCAGTTGGTTAGAGCGCAGGATTCATAACCCTGAGGTCGGCAGTTCAAATCTGCTCTTCGCTACAGATAAAAACCCCTTATAAAATAAGGGGTTTTTCGTTTTTTTACAATCCTGCAAGATTTACATTTTAAACTGCCGTGCCAGTAAACGTGCCAAAAATGTAAAGTAAAAAATGAAAAAAATTATTTCACTTTCAAGTGGCTGTAAAGTCACTTATCCAACTGTAACTCCTAAAAATTGGAAGACTGGTGGTAAAGAACTGCTTTTAAAAGTATGGACCATTAACTATTATTTCACCGACCCCCTACTCCAAAAACAATATCCAAATGGCAAACGCTATCGCATGAAAGGGATGAACGATTTCAAAACTTTAGGCGAACGAAGAGAAGCTACACAAATTTTAATTGATGGCTTAGTAAGTAAATTAGTAAACGAACATTGGAATCCTATTACTAAAAAATATATGGAAGTTAAAAATTCCATAACTCAAAACAGTACATTAATAGATTCTTTAGAGTATTACCTAAAAATTAAAAAAATATCTGATAGCTATAGAACCGACATTACTTCTATGGTGAAATTTTTAAAAGTTTCAATATATGCATTGCAGCTTCAATACAAATCTATAAGTCAAATTGCACGAAAAGATATAAAAGCACTTCTAAGGCATCAGCAAGAAACTAGAAACATATCAAACTATAAGTACAATAAATACAAAGCTCAATTAAGCGCTTTGTTTGGCGACATGATTGAAGATGAAATATTAGAGCATAACCCTACTTATAAAATTAAAAAACTAACTACTGATAAACTACTACGTGAAATTTTAACCGAAGAAGACAGAAAACGAGTGCATTTTCATTTAAAATCTAACTATTATACTTTTTGGCGTTTTATGATGATCTTTTATTCTAGCGGATCAAGGGTTTCTGAAATACTTCAGGTACAAGTAAAAGATGTAAATATAAATAAGCTTGAATTTAAGGTTTTTATTAAAAAAGGACAACAACATAAAGAAGTACTAAAACCCATAAATAAAAACTTTGCACACCTTTGGATAGAGGTTATTAATGAACAAAAAGGAAATTCAACCACCTTAAACCCTAACGATTATTTATTTTCAAAAGGACTATCAAAAGGTAAAAACCCTATTAGGTACGAACAAATTACCAGGCGTTGGAAAACACATGTAAAAAACCAATTGAATATAACTGCCGATTTTTACTCATTAAAGCATTTATATGGTGATAAAATTTCTGAACAACTTGATATTGCTCATGCTCAAAAACTAAACTCTCATACCTCTAGTAAAATGATGAAAGAACATTATGCAGTAAATGAAAAGCAACGTACTATTAATAGATTAAAAAATGTGGACGCTTCTTTTTATGAGACTGAAAAACCTGATTAATTTTTTTTGATAAAAAAAAACAATATCTAAGGGCTTTCCCTTAACCGTACTAGGGATTTGTTTACAGTAAGTAAACGTATTTGTTTACAGTTATTTAGCAATGTTCTTATTACATTTGTAACGAGTTTAAGAAAAAAATTAAGAAAGAATGAAGGTGCATGTAGTTGATAATCACAAAGTAATTTACGAAGGCTTTAAGGCTATGTTAGAGGCAGAAGGAATTACAGTTGACGGATGGAGCAGTGATGGTGTAGAGTTATTAAAGTATCTCAAAAACAATACTGCTGATGTTTTGATTGTTGACTATAGCATGCCCAATATGGATGGTAATGATGTGTTGCAATACTTTTTAGATAATAATATTGAACAAAAAGTTTTAATGTTTTCTGGTTATGTAGATTATGACTTTATTAAAAACTCTATGGCTAAAGGTGCTAGAGGTTATTTATTAAAATCTGATATACTTGAAAATATCGTAAAAGCATTAAAAATGGTAAATGATGGTTTTTTGTATTACTCGCCTGAAGTTAAAAGTATTATTATTGAGCATGAGAGTAAACCTTGTAATGACAAAGAAGGGGTTAATTTAGATGAAATACTTTCAGACACGCAAGTAGCAATTTTAAAGCTAATTTTAGGAGGGTATTCAAATAAAGAAGTTTCTGATTTTATTGGCATTGAAGAAGCTACCGTAAGAGCTCATTTATTTAGAATGAGAGATAAATTAGAAGTAAAAACAAATGTTGGCTTAGTTAAGTTGGCAATTAAAAATGATTTTAACTAATATTAATTAAGTATAAAGTTATAAAATGTAAGCTTTTGTATCTTTGGGTTTTAACTTAAACTCAATGATTATGAAAAAAATATTATTAGCAGTATTCGTAGTAAGCTTAGCATTTGTTTCTTGTACAGATAATACAGAAGAACATGAAGAACTTCTTAACTCAATTCAAAGTATCGATAAAGAAGATACTACCACGAGCGATAGCGATGGTGAAAATGATGGTGACAACGGTATTTAATCCAAAAAATATTATTGTTTACTTTCTGGTTTTATTATGTGCCACATTATTTTATTCACATAAATTTGTCACTCCTTTTAGTGATGGTTATCAAAGTAAATTAGATTCCCATAAATCAATAAAAAAAGAAAGAACAAAAGCTATACTAAACATTATAGAGAGCTCTAAAGGAACAAAGGAATATGAAACATTCATCAATTCAAAAACCTTAACTGATAAAGCTTGGAAGATATTTCTTGAAACTAAAAAAGATGAAAAAGTATTTGGTTTTAAATCGTTGCACTTTTTTTTAGAAAGGTTTGGTTTGACATTCTTAATATTAGTCTACTCTATATTTAATTTAATTCGTTCATTTTATTATGATCGGAAAAATTTTTCTAGCAAGGTATTTCATACGTTCGTATTGTCAGTTGGAATATTTAATCTCTTTTGGATATTTAATACATTTCAAGATTTTAGTAAGTTAACGTATTTATTGCTTACTATTTTTTCAGCTTGTTTTGTTACTATAGGTCTTTACATTTTTACCAAGTATAAACAAAGTTATATTAATAGCTTAAAAGGAGATATTCGAGAAATATCACGCTTTACAGTTTTAAATACTAAACCAGGTAAACAAAAAGATATGTTTAACATGTTTGAAAAGCTAACAAAGTCAAAGTTGTAATAAATAAACATATAAATATAACAAACCCCAAGTGATTACTTGGGGTTTTGTTTATAGTAAATTTAGGGTTTTGTTTATAGTATTTTTGTGTTTTCGTTTAGAGTTCTAAACAATTAGTTTTTTTAGTTTTACTTCACTAGAAAAAAGATAAAAGATGAGTATAAAAAAGATTAGAGAGATTGAACAAGAAATTTATAAAATTGAAGACAATAAAGATTTAAATAATACCGAAAAATTTATCCATCTAATTATTCTTAAAAATGAAATAACACAAATTAAAAAAGAACTTAAAATAAGTACTAAAAGTAATAGCAATAGAGCAAATTGGTATTGTTTAAATTAAAGTTTAAGTAATTGTTTTATAAGTACTGTTTAAGCTTTATATTATTTAAAACTTATTAATAGTTTTATGATTAATTGTGTTTTTAATCTTATTATACTTAAAGGTATTTTTGGAAGTATACTATTAAATATATTGTTTAGTATATGTTAAAGGTATTCTTATAAGTCTTCTTATATAGAATATTATAAAAATAATACGTATATTTGTAGTAGAATTGAAAATGACCGTTTAAAAACGGCCACTTTTCTTTTAATTAAAAAGCTCTATAACAATTGTTATAAATTCTAATAGTAGGCCTATTATTTTTATACAACTATTGAGTTTTTCAATTTTGGTTTTTTTTAAATCCATAATTGAATATTTTTAGTTAAACAATTTCTTATTTAGGAGTCAATTTTTATTATTGATGTCCAAGTAATTTAAAAAAGATGTACTCAGGTCTCCAAACTTAAGCGTATGTCTTTTTTTATTTCTGTTTTTCAAAGATAAAACAAATCATCAGGTTTACTTATATTCTTAACTATTATTATATAGAAAAGTTATAAACAAGAATAAAGCTTGTGTTAGTTAATATCTTTGAAAGTTGATATGTTTTGTGTTTTTAATCAATGACGTTATTACATTGTACTATGAGTAAATTGTTTTTATCGAACACCAAAAACTATCATTTCAACAACACAAATATAGCAATTAACATGCTTGTCCTTTAGGTTTTAAAGGTCATTATTATTCACATAATTATTCACAATAAATTTACGAATTAATAAAAGATCTCGAAAATTCGTTAATTTATTTGTGACAACGACTATTTATAGATGTACTGAAAAATATAAATTACCCTTTTTTAGAGTCTATAGCTTTGTCTAACTTTTGATCAACTATATCAATATATTTTTCTTCAAGTGAAGTAATTTTCTTTAACAACTCAACATCTTCCTTTAATTCTTGAAATTCAAGCAACATACCTTTTATTTCAAAATCTTTTCTTTTAAGATCTAATTCTAATGATGCTAAAGTAGTTTCTGATGAAGTAGTTTCTGGTTTTGTGTCTGACAGTAACATTTCGCCTTTACCTACAAGAAGCCAAGTTGGGTTTATTTCAGGGAAAACTTCTAAGATTTTTATCAAAACATTACTTTTAAGTGCAGATTTTTTTCTTATAGCTGCGCCAATAGAATTAGTTGATACACTTATTTTTTTTTCAAAGGAGTTTATAGATTCCCCGTAATTACTGATTATGTGGGCTATTCTTTCACCAATTTCGTTACTGTTATTCATATCTAATTAAGAATAATATCTTAAATAATTAAGATAAAAGTTTGTAATTAAGAAAAATGTCTTTATGTTTGTAACTCAAACGTAACACAAACATTACACAAATATAGTTAATACTAATAATTGTTAGAGTGTTTACATAATATGATTTCTATGATATCACAAAAACAAAGAAAAGAATTAGCACTAATAAAGCCACCTAAATATCGATTAAAGGTACAAAAGCACCTTCAAGATAAAGGTATAAAGGTGTCAACTTCATTTATTGGTCAGGTGTATTTAGGTACTAGAGATAACCTAGAAGTAGCAAAAGCAATTGCAGTTGTGTTTACTCAGCACCAAAAAGAAACCCTTGAAGAAGCAAAAGTTATTGAGGGCGTATTTAACCAATACCAAAAAGATAAAGACAGTTTAAAAACAAATGTAGTAGATGTTTGTTAATAGTTGATTTTTAGATATACGTTCATTGTTACTGGCGAGTAAGAAAACACGTAATTTTAATTTCATTTTACCGCTCTGATACTAGGGGTTGACGAGCGGTTTTAACAACCATATTATGTCAGCACTAATACAAAACCACAACGAATTATTAGCAATTGTTGAATCTTACCAAGCAGTAAATAAAAACGAAATAAAACAGTATCCGTTTTTAGAAAAAAAATTAAGTAAAGTAATTGCAAAAGGTCAAAAAATTAGAAAATCTGTAGTTGCAGCTACAGATTCCTAATCATTAATAATAATCATTTAATCGTATAAATCCATGATTACTACAGTAAACAAAAGTACCAAAAATGAAGCTCAACAGCAAATAGTTGCTGGGTTTTTACCATCAGATTCTAATATAGAATTTGCAGGTATAAAAAACACTAAAGAGGTAGTGTATATACAAAATGGAAAAACACATCAGTTTTCTGATCTTCCATTAAAATACGTAGCTCAATTAAAAGCAAAATACAACTCTGATAAACCTGCACAAGAGTTTCTAAGTAAAGTTACTTCACTTCCTAGCAAACAACTTGAGTTGTACACCTATTATTTATATGGTGCTATTGATACTACTCCTGATATTTTAGATGGAGTACTTCAAGAGCCTGAAAATTTTAGAGACTCTGACAACTGCCCAAGTATGATTTTTAAGCATAAAGTATTTAAGATTCAAGATTACATTTTAACACCTCGTGAAATTTTAATCACTGATTTTTTTAAAAAAGACTTAACAGATAAAAGAATTGCAGACAGTTTAAATATATCACACTCTTACTTAGACTATTTAAAGCGTGAACTGTTTAAAAAATGTGGCGTAACCAATAAAACTGCTTTTGTATTAAAAGCTCAAAAATATGGTGTAATACAACTTTAAATTATGACTGTAGAAGAACAAATTAAAATAGCCCATGCATTTATTAAAAAGGGTAAAAACCTTGTAATAAAGGGAGAACAAATGTTAAAAAAATTAGTAGATAAATCTTGCAGGATTGTTGAAACACCAGAGCCTTCTTCTACAGAAAAAACTAAAAAAAGTAAACTTTCATTAGAACAAAAACAAAAATTATTAGAAAGGCTTTAAACATGAAACTAAAATCAGATTTTTTTAAAGTAGAACTTAAACGCTATTACAATCAAAGAGAATTCATATTGAAATCTAAAGAAGATTGGTCAAAGGCTTCTTTTAACCTTACTAAAAACTTCTATGATGATAAAATCAAAGAATACCGCAATAAAATATCAAAATCACACCCCGAGTGGTTGTCTGAGTTCGATAAAAGTAGAGCAAATGAAATCACAGTTATTGAAGGAAACGAAATCACCAGAAAAGGCATCAAAGTACTTAGATGAAATTTTGCAATCTAAATCAATTCCTGAAGCCCCAAAACAAATAATGACTGTTGAATTGTATTACCAAAAACACTTAAACAATGATAACCAAACACATTAGGGTAAAAGAGCTTTGTAGCGTGTGCAACCATAAGTTAAAGAATAGCTTTTTAATTATTGAGCTTGAAGATGATTTTACAAATAGTGAGATATCATCTAAAATTCAAGAAACCAATCAAGGTAGTACATGCAAAAAGCATCCTAATGCTAAAACGTTACTTAAATACTCGTATTACCATGAGCAAAAAATATAAAAACACTAATTATTTGAGATATAAATTACATCAAGTTATAAAGTCATATTTCAAGTATTCACCCAGAAACAAAACAGTTTTTATTCCAGTTTTTACAAGGCGGATGATTATCCGCCAAAAGTAAACAAAGCTTTAAAAAAGCTACAAAAATTAAATTACTCAATACAAACAGAAATTGTTTAAAAATGTACACACCAAACACTATTGATAAAGTAAGAGAAGCTGATATTGTAAAAACAATACAAGGGTATGTTCAGTTAAAAAAAGAAGGTGCTAATTATAAAGGCCTCTCCCCTTTTGTTACAGAAAAAACACCCAGTTTTGTTGTTTCTCCTTCAAAGCAAATATTTAAATGTTTTAGTTCTGGTAATGGTGGCGACGGAATTAGTTTTATAAGAAAACAAGAAAGTGTTGAATTTATTGATGCTATTGAAATTATTGCAAAAATTCATCATATAAGTTTAGAAAAACACCAAGAAAGTGAAGTTGCAAAAAGAACCAGGATAGCAAAACAAAGTTTAGAAGAATATAGTTTTTTAGCCAGTTCAGTGTACAAACAAAACTATGTAAAATTACCCGCTAAACATTGGGCAAAAAAACTTATTGCTGAAAGAAAATATTCTGATGAAATTACTATTGATTTTCAAATTGGTTTTGCATCATTAAGTAATGATATTACTAAAAATAGTCAAGAAACCAATAATTTTGAAAACGCTAAAAAGCTTGGTTTGTGTAAGACCAAAGAGGGTAAAACATTTGATATGTTTAAAAAACGTATTATGTTTCCTATACTTAATCACAAAGGTAAAGTTGTTGGCTTTGGTGGAAGAAAATCTAATTTAGATGAAGATGAGAAATTCCCAAAATACTTAAACTCGAAAGAGAGTGATATTTTTAATAAATCAGGAGTTTTATATGGCTTATGGCAAGCAAAACAGGATATAAGTAAAGAAGGGTATGCAATTTTAACCGAAGGTTATACTGATGTTATTGCACTACATCAAGCTAATTGTTCGGTTTCAATTGCAACACTTGGTACTGCTTTAACTGAAGAGCATTTAGTATTACTAAAAAAATACTGTAAGCACTTAGTTTTATTAAGAGACGCTGATAAGGCAGGCTTTGAAGCGACTATAAAAGATATTAAACTAGCAATTGAAGCGGGTTTTACTGTAGATGTTTGTCAGCTTCCTGAAGGAGAAGATCCTGATAGTTTTTCAAGAAAAGATAATGATATAAAAGCGTGGATTCAAGCAACAAAAAAAGATGCTGTTTATTGGTACACTAATTTTTTATTTTCTGATGAAAATACTACTCGTGATAATTATCAACGAGATATTGATAACTTAAACGATGTATTACAGATAAACATTGATTCCTTAAAATCAGATTTAACCGATATATCAAAACTAAAAGAAGCTGATGAGATTACAGTAGCTAAAAAACACAATAACGCCTTATTAAAAGAGATTGAAGTATTAAAAAAAGAACATAAAAAAGAAGAAAAAAACGTTGTAAAATATGATGTTAGAAAACGTTCTATGTCACTTTCTAAAATATGCTTTGTATTATTCAGAATAAAAAAAGAAGCAACTAGAAATGAATATATAAGGCATGTTGCTAAAGTTACAGGGTTTACTCCTTCAGTACTTAAAGTTGAAATTGGTAATTTAGAAAAAGAAGCTACTGATAACAGGCTACAAAAAGATGGGAAATTTAAATCAGCAAAAAAGAATTTACCAAAAGGAGCTGATCAAGAAGAGTACAACCAGTTTGGTTTTGTAACAGTAAATAATAGCTATTATTTCGAGGATCAAAGAGGAAATTTCTTTTGTGGCTCAAACTTTGTTTTTAATCCGTTGTATCACATAATCGGGAGAAAAGAAAACAAACGTGTTGTTGAGTTAATTAACGAAACTTCAAAACGTAGGTTAATTGATTTTGATTCTACCATGCTTGCTAATTTTGGAGAATTTAAAAGAGAGTTGTACAAACTTGGTGGATTTAGATTTAAAGTTGAAAACGGTACCAGAAACGAACATTTTGAAAGATTTGTAGGAAGATATGACCAGGAATTTGAGCCAGCAAAAGAACTACATACGATGGGTTGGAATCCACAAGGGTTTTGGGCTTTTGCAGATGGGATTTATTATAAAAATGAATTTAAAAAAGTAAATAAATACGGTATTGTTTGTCTTGATGGAATTGATAACGATGTAGATGAGTATAACGAGGCTATTGAAAATTATTTTTCCCCTGCTTTTTCAGTGATGCATAGAAAAAATGATGAAGGTGATGACCCTTATGAAAATGACAGGGCTTTTGTATATAAAAAATCTCCTGTAAGCTTGTTGGAATGGCAACAACAAATGTTAGTAGTTTTTAAAGAAAAAGCATTTATTGGAATATCATTTGTGCTGGCCAGTTGTTTTAGAGATATATTTTTAAAACAATACAAATCGTTTCCTCTTTTGGGTTGTTTTGGTGAAAAGGATTCAGGAAAATCTACTTTCGGTCAAATTCTACAAGACTTTTTTTATACCGATTTAAAACCGTTGGATTTATCTCAATCAACCCATGTTGGTTTTAATCGTAGAGTTTCTAGGTGTTATAATACAATAGTTGCCTTGGATGAATACTCAGATAAAAATGTAGATCCTAAAATACAACAGGGAGTAATGGGTGGTTATAATGGTTTAGGGCGTGAAAAAGGAATGAATACTTCTGATAAACGAACTACTAACGACCGTATTAATTCTGCTTTAGTGTATATGGGGCAATGGTTGCCATCAATTTTTGACAATGCATTATCTACCAGAACCATTGCAATGATGTTTCCAAGTAACAAATTTACTGCAGCACAAAAAGAACAATTTAATAAATTGGTTGATTGGATGAATGCAGGAGTTTCATCACTTGTTTTAGAAATAATAGAACATCGTACGTATTTTGAAAACCAATTACCGATTGTATATGCTGAAGTTACAAGAGAATTAAAAGATGAGCTAAAAGAACAAGATTATCAAGAACGAATTTTAGAAGGTATTATAAAGTTAATTACTACTGTTGAAATTTTAAAAGATAAAATTGATATTGGTTTTGATTTTAAAGAGTTTAGAGAGATTTGTGTAAAAACAATAATTGAAAACTCTGAGCAAATTACTGATAGTAATGGAGTTTCTGAATTCTGGAAAATATTACAATGGCTTTTTGAACATGGTAGAATTCAAGAATTAGTTCATTTCAAAATAGAACAAACACCTCATATAACTTGTAAAAAAAACGAGCTCGATTATCAGAATACCAAAGGGGATAAAATTTTATACTTACGTTTAAGTAGTGTTCATCAAGACTATGTTAAAGAAGCTTCATTAAGAGACGGTATTGATGTAATTGGAGAAACTACAATACGAAACTACTTTAAAAGTAGATCTTACTTTATAGGGAAGAAAAAAGATAAAAAATTTAAGAATGGTAACGGTCATATTAACAGCAGTTGTTTTGTTTTTAATTATACCCGTATGGAAGAAAACAATGTAGTGACATTGGTACGAGAAGAATCCCCACAACAATCAATATTATGATAAATGAAAACAGCAATTATATCAAAAAAATTACTTGATATATGTTTAGTACATATTCACTTATTAAAAAAAGACTTATGGATAACCGCCATGTATAGAGGTGCAACATTTATAGGTTTGCTTTACAATACAAATGAAATTACTCCAGACAATGTAAAAGAGATCTTATGTCAAGTAATCCCAAAAAATATTAATGATATAGATATATATCAAAATATGAACAATAATAAAGTAACATATTTAAACGATGGAGAGCTTGGAAACTACTATTACATTTCTGACGAAGAGTATTTTAAATCTCATGTAATTAGCTGATTAAAACAAAAATCAACAAAACTATTTCAAAAAACAAAAAACTAGACCAGGACTTAAATGATATATAAATTATGAATACAAAAAATAAAGAAATTGAAAGAATTTGGGAAGAAATAAAAGAAGATAACTCGATAACAATTGATGAATATCAGTTAGCAGCCATATTTGAAAGAGGCTATCAATATCACAAAAATACTATTGGTGATGATGATTTAAACAAACTAAAAAGAAATAAAATTATATCTAAAGAAATAGATAGATGTTTGGAAGATTTAGTATTAGACTTTTGGGCGTGTGGAATAAATTTTTCAACTGATGTATTTAAATTAAGTGATGGAAGATCAGCACAAATTAAAATTGAAGTAACAGTAGATGTTGATGATTTTGAAGAGGGAGATAAAGCATTTAACCTGTAGGATTATGGATGTACTATTTGAAATTGGAAACGATTGTTGTTGTTTGAGAATAACAAAAACAGATAAAGAACTTAGTGTTATTTGTGGAGCTCAAACTTTAGGTTGGGGAGAACCAGGTATGTCAACATTAGAAGAAACTTTGAAAGACCAGGAACAAAAAATATCTAGGGCATTGAAAAACCTTGATAACACAAATAGAGCATCAAAAAAAGGATTAGAATTTCTTTTGACTGAATTAAACAAGGATAAACAAACAATATTAAATCTGTAATAATAAAGACTGCCAAAATCAGCAGTCTTTATCCCCCTTAAAATCCCCAAGAATTTACGTGATGCTATTCTTAGGATTTTAATAGACGTAAATAAGTAAATAACCTTACAAAGAAAAGACCAGATTAAATGAAAGATAATATAAGAATTACAATAACAGTAGTAAAACAACTTTAAAACATTAATCGGCTATTTGGCCATAAATCAAAAATTATGCAAGAATTACAAACAATAAGATTTAACGAACAAAAGGATGAAATCTTTAAACCAACAGCAACAAGTCAAACGTTACAATTTGAAAAAGGGATTGTAAAGTCGGCCAAGATTAATACTTATTCTAAAATTTCTACAAATCAAATTAAAGCTTTAATGAGTATGGCCGATAGTTGGGATTTTGACAACATCGAAATATCACGTTCTGGAGCAGGATTAAAAATTGAGTTTTTAGATTATAATGCAAAGAAGGCCGAATCAAGAGCGGTTTACAATTAATCTGTAGGTTCTCCGATACCTAAAAAACGGAAAAGTTCTTTGACATAATTGTGGTAAGTAAAATTTGAGGATAACAACAATCTTTTGATTTGTATAAAAAAGGAATAAAAGGTTGTTGTTGTCTTTAAATAATTAATTGTAAAAGTTATATTTGTGAAAAAAAGCACCTTAACAAATAAAGATAAAGAGGAACAAAAGTTCCTTTTATCCGGAAGAATAATCGGATAAACGAGAACTTTATTCTTTATATAAGGAGTTACCAAACATACGAATGAACATCTTCGGATTTAAGAAAAAACAGGAATATTCAGCAAAGGAAATACTTAAGCAACTTGACAAATGTGCTGAGGATTTTACCTTTCCAAGGTTGGACAATGGCTACGTTTATCCGATTCACTCAAAAATGAGTGCTTACCGAGATGAAAAACAATGGGCTTTAATCATTGAAGTAATCGGATTTAATTATCGTGGTGGAGGACACGACGGAATTTCCAATTGCTTACACATTTTTGGTAACTGCATAGACACAAAGCCTGGAACTGACAACGCAAACTTTTTATACATAACAGATAATAGTGCGGACAATTCGACTTTTGACGAAGAATATTTGGAAAGTCTAAACCCAAAAGCAAAAACAATGCTTTTACGTGGAAAAGAATTGAGTATTAATCACAACAGAGAATTTTATCTGAATAAAGGAATTGAACTCGAAGAGGAAGACAAAATTTTCGTTTGGGAATTTATGAGAGGTTTAGAGCCTGAATACAACAATGAATTAGAGGCGACCGAAAAGGAAATAAGGGAACGAATTCCACCGGATTTACCAAAAATTATGGAGCTGACTGAATGGCATCATCCAGATTGTGCTGATTCGGAACTTCCAAGTAAAAATGAAACTTTTAAACAGATAGCCAAAGTATTGGAAACTGGAAAAGCGGAATTCTACAAATCAACTAATGAACCAAATAATCATTGGAAAAACTGGCCAGATGGAGGAACACTATAAAAAAATACGTTTGGTAACAATGTATAACCGCAATTACGGCGGATTCGACTAAGTCCGAATCCACTCGGAATTGTAAAAGTCAGTGCTTAACCGAAAAGTGTGCGTATATTAACCCGTAACTGACGGTTATACGAGACCGTTAGCTATAAATTAAAAGAATGAATGAAACATTTTCCATATTAATGATGTCTTCATGGATTTTGGGATTGATATTAATAATTATTTCAAATCCAACTTTGATTATATCTAAAATAAAAACCTCAGAAATAATTTGTGACAAACCTCATTATGGTTTCAAACATATTAGAAAAGCTATTTCTTTAACCTCAGACAAAAAAATTATTGAAAGGTTAAATAGAAAAATACGAATAAGGAAAATAGGTTTTTCATTTTTAATACTTACTCCAATTTTCTTTATCCTTGGGGGAATATTTGGACAACGATAAAAATTGAGATGAAATTACACAGGGTTCAATAAGATTTTATGAGAAAGTTAAGATAAATTATTCTAAAACAAAATATGGAATTTTACATTATTTAGACTTCTTGAAATGTGTGATTTTTCCTATTACAATTAAACATATCATAAGAGAAAAAAATCTATAGCTAACAAAATGTATAATAAATTGCGGACTATAGGTGACTTTAGAAAGTATTCGCTGAAACTGAACATCAATAATTTTTAGTTACATTTGGAAAAAAATCGCAACTAATCATACACAAAACGTTATGAACAAGAATTTCGTTAATTATAAAACCCTCCGAAATTGAATAAAAGAATAAAACATTATTAATTATGAAAACATCTATTAAATTAATTTATACAATTTTATCACTTCTATTACTAACGATTAGTTGCAAAGAAAATAATTCAAATACAAAAGACTATGAAATTGGCTTTTTTGATGAAAGATCAATGTCATTTAAGGTATTAGATATAGAAAGAAATACAATAAAAGAAATCGTTAAGATAGAAGATGAAAATAGTGGTTGGAATCGAAAAATATCATGGTCTCCGAATGGTGAAGAGTTCGGTTTTACTGGTATTGTAAAAGGGATTCCAGGTACACATATTTACACTATTGATAAAGGAACAACAAGAACTGTAATGGAAACAAATAACTATGATATTAAAAATAAAGAAAAAGAATTACAGTTTTGGCATCCTGATGGATATTTGATACATCATTTTAAGTGGCATTCTAAAGGAGACGCAGGGATTTATTCTGTATCTTTAGACGGGAAAATAAAAGACATAACTAGAAATGAAGGAAAATATTGGGACTATTTTCCAAATCTTTATCCTGATGGTAGAATTGGTTATTTTTCAATAAATAAAACGGAGAAGAGTCCTGTTAATAAATATTATGAGATAAATCTAGATGGTGCTGTAAAGAAAGAAATCGGGCAAATTGAAAAAATGGATACTCCTCTTTTTTCATCCACGATTTCTAAAGACTTAAAATCTATGTTTATAGGCGAAGAAGGAGAAATATATCAATACATATTTCACACTAAAGAACTCAAAAACTTAACGAATACACCTAATATATATGAACTTGGTGTATCTCTTTCTAATGATGGAAACTCAATTATCTATAGTAGATCAGAAACCCCAAATAGAGACCCTATGAAATCTGACAACCCTACAATGAATATATATAGAATGAGTTTAAAATCTTTAGATGTTGAGCAAATTACATTTGGAGATAATTATTTTACCTTTCCGTCTTTCAGACCTGTTCATAACAAAACCTAAACTGCATTAAAACGCAGCTTAGCCAAAACGTTAAAATAAAATACATACTTACCACAAAGCACCTTAATCAAGGTGTTTTTTTATGTCCAAGATTTAGTAAACGAATTATAAAATAAGAGTAGAAATTATGATAGAATTACAATTACGAAGTGATGGTGACTGGGAAGTTTGGCAAGGAGGAGGACTTCAACATTATGGAAGTTTAGAGAGTTGTGGTAAATACATCGCAAATAACACGGAAGAACTTGAATCATGGGAAAGTTTATAAACCTTTAAATTATTCAATATTCTTATTCGCAAAAACTTTGAAAGTTTTAATTACAATAGATTCATAAATTTTAATTCTTTCATCAATAATTTTAATATCGTTTTTATTAACACTGTATTTTGAAAGATAATCTTTAAGGATTTTAGCACCAAGAGATTCTTTAATATCACACTCTATACAATCATTAATTATATTCTGATTAATAGGGGTGTCAACAAAAGGATGGTTGATTAATCTATATTTAGCCGTTTCAAAAACCTCTCTACTTCTCTTTTTACAAATCAAATCAAGTTCAACAATATTCATTTTACAAAAATAAAACACAATGAAATATCAATCACAAGGATATAAAACAAAAAAATGTGGGCAAACAGTATTGTCTATGATAACAGGTTTACCAATAGATGTTATTTGTAATGAAATAGGTAAACAAGGAGTAACCTCAATGCTCAATGATCTAAAACCTTTTTTACAAAATCATGGGTATGATACAGAATTTAAACGAATCAGGTATTTTGAGGAAGCCCCTAAAAATTCAATTGTTTTAATATCTAAACAAGGTGTTCCAACAGGTCATTTTGTATTGAAAAAAAAGAAAAAATATTTAGATCCGTATGAAGGTGTAATTCATAAATATAATGAAGATATAAACTTCGCTTTGTGTTATTTAAAATTCAAAAAAAGAAGTGTCGTTTAAAACTATAAATAAAATCCAAAAAAGGCTCTCAAATCTGAGGGTCTTTTTTTGTGCGTGAAATTCCCCGTACCCCACCATTAAAAAAACGGGTAAAGGATAAGACTGCGAACTGTTTTTGGAATCAATTGATTTTTTACACCTACCGACCTACTTTTTATACTATATATATATAATTATATATATAAACCCTTATTAATAAAGGCTTTGTTCATTTATTTGGAGGTAGGTTTGAGGTGTCAAAAAGGTAGGTTTAAGTAGGTTTGATGAAAAACCCCAAACCTACCTTTTTAAGGGTTAGACCTACTTGCACCTACCTTTAAATAAGGTGTTTATTAGTGCTAAATATAGTTGAAACCCTTATAAATACTGAGTTTATTAATAAAAGGTAGGTCGGTAGGTCTTGGAAAATTGAAAATTTAATACTGTTATTAAAACTGTCCTTTGGAAAAAACTTGGGGAGAAATATTTTTACGAAAAATAAAAACGTTTCAGAAAATGCAGACAATAAAATTAAGAAAACTCAAAACAACTACCAGGAATAAAAGTTTTATTTGGAAAGAAAGAAAGCTTTTAAAAGATGAAAGTGTTGAAGCTGTGATTCAAAATTTAAAATCTAAAAAAGAGTGTTTCAAAGTATGCTCAAAAACTGTTGAAAAAACCTACACTTTTAATGGTAATAATTACGAAATCGCTTCTGTTTTAACAGGTAAATAAGTATATTTATATATGGCTAAAGTTCTTAAAACTACAATAGATCCAACGGTTATAAAAATTCCAATGAGGTCATATTTGGTAAAATATTTAACTAAACTTTATGGGAAGGAGTACAAAGTAACGAAACGTACATATTTAGGTTTAATTATAGTAGATGTTTTAACTAAAGACTATCAGAAACCTATATTTACTAATGAAAAATCTACCTATAATTGTATTGTAGCAAATCAATTATGTGTAACTCATGGGCATTTTCCTAAATACACTTCATTTTCTGTATTAGAGAAAAAGATAGATAATATTTTTAAGACTTCTATGTATGAATTTGTGAGGATAAATTTACAAACGGGGAAGTATGATCAGTCTTCTGAAATAATTAAATGTTTAGGAGCGTTTTTAGAGTTTTACAATATAAATGAAGATGATTTAAACCTAGAAACTGCTTATAAAAATTATTCTAGATATGTTTCCAAAAAACGTAATTCGGACAAAAAAAAAACATAAAAAAAAAAGACCTCTACACCCCTTATAAATAAAGGGGTTAGCTCGGACACTTTTACCTAAAATTTTTATTTGTCCGAATGAGTCTATAAAAAAGAGAAAATAATATGGAGTTAGGAGCTTTTCATTCATTTGAAATCATACCAATTACAGATGTTTTAACTTGCCCAGGAGTACTTACAAATAGTAACGTATCTGAATTTACCTATACTAAAAACGAGTCAAATAATACCATTATTCAACCAGTTGGTGAAACTTTAATAGTATCATGTAAACCAAGGAGAACCGCAAATGGTTTACTTTATGCAATAGCTTCAAGCCTAGAAATTAAAAGTCCTTCTGGCGAAATTGACACATTATTTAATAAGATAATAAATCAAGGATTTATTTTAAAAGCAAACACCTATACGGATTCTTCAATTTTGTATGGTTCTAAAATTTTTCCCTTAGAATTAATATACCAGCATGTACATTCAAAAAAGCAAGAAAACCCTGCAAAAATAGCAGTATCTATTAAAGGTAAAATACCTCAAAAGCCTGTATTTATAACCAATAAGTAGTGTTGTTTTTTTTGTCCTACCATAGGATATACTCCTGATTTATGTTTGTAATGTGCAAAAAAAAGCATGTTACATGAAGTCAAATTTACACTCTCTTTTAAGTTCGAATTGGATGCTAGAAGAAAATTCTAAGGCATCGTTAGTTCCTTTTTTATTTAAAATAATGAACGGTTCGAATCAAGAATTAACATTGAACGCAACAGAATTTTCAACAATTGAAAATTCTGGACATTTTCAAAATGTTGCGTCTGGTAAAAATAATTCAGGATCAGTTGGTGTTATTAAAATGCATCATCCAATTTTCAAATACAATCAGGAATGTGAACCAAAAGGCACTCAATCAATTATTAGTCAATTAGAAAAATGGAAAGAAGATTCAAGTATTGTAGGTGTACTATATGACGTTAATTCAGGAGGAGGTCAGGCTTCAGGAACTTCTGAACTTGCTGAGTATAATTTCAATTACCCTAAGCCAATTGGAGTATATACAAATGACCTTATAGGTTCAGCAGCCTATTATTTATCTGCTGGTTGTAAATTCATAGTAGCCAATAAACATGCCGATTTTATTGGCTGTATTGGTACGATGTTTCAAAAATTAGATGTTTCTGGAGTTTTAGAAAAGAAAGGAGCTAAACTTCACGAAATTTACGCTGATTTATCACCCGAAAAGAACTTGCAAAGTAGAGCATTAAAGGAAGGTAATAATAAGCCTTTACTTGAAAAAATACTTAATCCAAATGCTCAAAAATTCCATGATGATATAAAAATGTATCGTCCATCTATTTCTGAGAAAGCTTTAAAAGGTGACATTTTCAACCCTGATGATGCTTTAAAAGAAGGCTTAATCGACGAAATAGGAGATTTTCAAACAGCAATTGATAAAGTTTTTGATTTAGCCAATAACAACACTTCAAATAGTAATATTAATTCCAATACAAATATGAGTAAAACAATTGAAGTACCTACAATACAAACTGTATTGGGGTATGATGCACCTATTGGTGCAAATGAAAACGGGGCATATTTCCAAGAAACGGAATTGCAAACGTTAGAGCAGGCGTTAGTAAACAAAGACCAAAAAGCAACTAATATTCAAGCGAAGTTAGATGCAACTAATTTAACCAACAGTAAAGCTGAAACTGCTATTAATGCAGCTTTAGACAATGCTGAAATTGAATATAACGCTGAGCATACTTTATCGCAAAAAATCAATTTATTGAATAATCAGCGAAACGAGTTTGCTAAGAATTCAGCAACTACAAAAACTCAAACAAGTGCTACCGCTGATCCAGAAATTGGAGATAGTGCACCAGTAAAAGAGTACGCTCATAATAAAGAAGCAAATAACTTTTTAAAATAGACTATAATGGCAGTAAATGTTGAAAGCGTAAAGGCTGAATTAGATGATTATATCAAAAAAAATACTAGTATTATTTCTGGTAAGTTTTATAATACAGATGTAGAACTTGATAAATATTGTACTTCATTATCAAAAGTGCACGGGAAATACCCTCAATACCACAATAAAACTTCAAGAGTTGTACAAGGTTTTAAAGATGTTTGGCAACCACTTGGTGATACTCAATTCAGACAAAAAGTATCTATTAATTTCAGACAAAAAGTAAACTATCCTTTAAATGTAAATGATGTTTACAATACATGGTTAAGTGACTTATTAGTTGAAGGAAAAGATCCTAAAGATCAACCAATATCAAAAGTAATTATTGATGATTTAATGAAAGCTGTAGCTAATGATGTTAATGATTTATCTATTAGGGGAGTTTATGATGAAACCAAAGCTTCAGGAGAGTTTGGGCATTCGTTAGATGGAATAGCCTCGGTTATTAATAAGGGGAGGCTAAATACTAAAAACCCATTTTATAAGATTCCTTTAGATGTAATTACTGATGCTAATGTATTAGATCAGTTTGAGTTTTTTGAGAGAAATATTCCAGAAAATTCTCAAACAGATATTGATTACATTTTTTGTTCTAAAAAAATGCAATTGAGATATGGTGATTCAATTACTGAAAAATACGGAGTCCATAATGATTATGATAGTTCAAGAAAAAAAGAAACCGAAACAAATGGTTATAAAATCATAGGGTTAAGGTATTTACCAGATGACATCATTTTTGCAACGACAAAAGGAAATCTATTAAGATTAATAGATTTAGAAAAAGCAAATAAACCAAGTATTACGGATATACAAAAGCAAGATTATTTACTAAAAATCTTTATGGAGTTCCATCTAGGATATGATTTTTACGTTAATGAGTTAGTTTATGTTGCAGACTTCTCTGGAGCTGGTAAAGGTTTAGGGAATGCAGATCTGAATCAATTGTATTATCCAATGGAAAATTTAAAATAATATGTCAGGAAAAAACACAAATAATAAAAAAGAAGCTTCAGTAGATACTGAAGTTTTAACTGCTCAAATAACTCAATTAGAGCAAGAAAAAAAGGAGTTAACCAATAAATTAGAAGTTTCAGAAGCTCAGGTAGATAACTTAAATCAAGAAAATAAAGATTTAAAAGAACAAAAAGAAGCCGTAGAGTTAGAAAAAGAAGCTTTGGAAGCTAAAAACACTGAGCTTTCACAAGAAAATGAACAGTTAAAAGAGTCCGCTAAGCCAGTAATTGCTCAAAAAGTACTAACCAAAGAGGAGTATTTAAAAACTCGTCCTACGGTTAAAATTGATGGTCAGGATTTTGCTTTTAAATTTGAGGCTCCTGAGACTCTTAAAGTAAAAGGTATTGTTCAGGAGACAAGTAAACTAATTAAGGACGAAGAGATAATGTCAGAGCTTGTTTACGGAAAATCCTTTTATGTAGAACCTGTAAACTAAAAAAAGTATGTTAGATATAAGATTAGAAACCCTCGGGGGTACAGATATTGAGCCTACAGGAGGAATGGTTCATGATGAAATTTATGTGGCTTTTTTAGATGATTTAGAAAAAATAGGGTCTCTTAAAAGCATGGATGGTAAGGACACAGCTAATGTTGCTACAACTATTGAAGAGTTGGCAACAATTACTGAAAGTCATATGTTTAAAGAAGGTAAAGGTTTTACAAGAATTAAAGCAATTCAAGATAAAAACGGAATTGAAAGTTCGCTTATTGGTGAACAAAAGCTAGTTTTTGAAAACAAACTTAATGTCGTAGTTCAGGGTAGTGACCCTACTGTTTTAGGGGCTTTACGTATGTATAAAGGAAAAAAACCTTTATTAGTGTTAGCTCGTGAGGCAGGCTCAGGACGTGTACGCCAGTTAGGAGATAAAAGCTACGGGGCAATACTATCAGAAGGAACTCCAAAAGTAGCCTCTGAAAAAGAAGGTGAAAATAATGTAGCTATGGTTTTTACAGATAAAAATGTAGTAGCAGCTCCTGTTTATTTAGGTGATATAAATTTACAACCAAAACCAAAACCAGTTTTATAAAATGATTATTTAATCTGTTGGGAGGGTTTTAAAAAGTCCTCCAGCGTTAAAAAAATTCCTACACCTTTTTAAACATAAAGCCAACGGCTACTGGAGGACAAAGTCTTCTGGTTGTCGTTGGCTTTTGGGTTTTAAGGTGTAGGAGTAACAAATGTAATAACATTATATGTAAAAACGTAAAAAATGTATATAAAACACACAAGTGCGCCCTTACCTTTTCAAGGACAAAAAAGAAATTTTATAAAACAGTTTAAAGAAGCCTTAAAGGGATTTCCAGAAAATGCAATTTATGTAGATTTATTTGGAGGTAGTGGCTTGTTAAGTCATACCGTAAAAACAGAAAAGCCAAATGCAAAAGTAATTTATAATGATTTTGATAATTTTAAAGAAAGATTAGAATCTATTCCTTTAACAAATGAAATAATATCAAAACTAAAACCAATATTGATTGACTTAAATAAAAACAGTAAAATTCCAATATGTTTAAAAAGCAAAGTCTTAAAAATTATAAAAAGCTATGATAATATCGGATTTGTTGATTACATAACTTTATCATCTAATCTTTTATTTAGTATGAAATATGTTCAATCATTTAAAGACTTAGAGAAACAAACATTTTACAATAATCTAAGAAAATCAGTGTATAAGAACAATGGATATTTGCAAAATGTAGAGTTTATTCATGATGATTATAAAAGTGTTTTTGAAAAATATCGTAAACACGATAACATCGTATTCTTAGTAGTATCCTCCATATCTAAGCACAGATTGTTCAACTTATAAAAATTATTGGAGACTTTCCGATTATTTAGATGTTTTAAAGGTTTTAATGAATACCAAATATTTTTACTTCACTTCAGATAAATCTAGTATTGTTGAACTATGTGAATGGATAGAATCAAATACTGGAGGGATTAACCCTTTTAATAAAGCGAAAATAGCTTATCATTATAATAAAACCACACATAAAACGGGCTATAACGATATTATGTTATATAAAGAGTGTAATTCCTCAAGGTCACTTTAAACTGTTTTAAATTACAAACTGATACCGCTCATTATTGAGCGGTTTTTTTGTCCTATGAATAAAAAATAACAATTGTCAATTTTGAAATAAAAAAATGACAATAGACACATGGCTTTCTAGCAATAACCAAGATTATAAAATTGCCTTACAATTGTATGAGGCCCTACCAACTTGCAACCGCCATTTTTTAAAAGCGATGCAAAAAGCAGATACTCCCCAAAACCTTATAAAGCTTCGGTACCAACTAGAGAAATACAAAAAATTAGAAGTGCCAAAAGCTACTATTTCCAAAAAAAACAAGCCTACTTTAATAAGAACCACAGAGCCTAAACCATCCTTCAAACCAAGAGTTCTAATAACAGATTTACCTCTTGAACTTCATGCTACCTACATAGAGCAAAAAAATAATTTTGCTAAAGCTTGTAGTTTAAAAATGCAATTAAATGCATTGGAAGAACATGAAATTGAACACAAAGCATTGGGCGTTATTTTAAAAATAGAAAGCTTATTTAAGGCCATAAACGAAGCGTGGAAAATAATTGATTACTATCTGGAGCATAAAGAAGTCATACAAGTACCTAAAACAACGCTAGAGAATTTAACTCCTATTGAGTTGTTAAAAAAACAGAACTCCCTACGTTCATCTATAACACGACAAAAAACACGAAAAGAAAAACTACTAGCAGAATTAAAAAATACATCATTAAGAACTCAAAAATTAAAACTAGAAACGAAAATTGAAAAGGCTACTAAAAAGTTAATCAATCTTGAGTCTACTTTGAGTTTTGTTTTGGAAAAAATTTAAGGTTTTTATGATAAAAAAGTATATTTGTTAAAAAGGAATAAAAGTTCCTTTTATCTGGGAAGATAATCGGATAAACGAGAACTTTATTCTTTATATAACAAGTTGTGTGTAATTAAAATCGGGTTAAAGTATTAGTATATGACAATTGACGAATACACAGTCATACCTTTATTCTTAGAAATGTCCATTGAAGGAGCCGCTTCTCCTCTTGGTGTAGGAACGGGATTTTGTGTAAAAGCTGAAGAACAATATTACCTAATAACTAATTGGCATAATGTTACGGGAAGAAACCCTGAATCAAACGACCCTCTTTCGTCTAATGGGCTATGTGACCCTGACAAAATGAAGATTTGGTTTTACACAAATAAAATTGGGACATGGGCGCCTAAAACAATAACGTTAAAAAACGAAGACGGAACGCCTAGATGGATTGAACATCAGAATGGAAGGCAAATAGATGTTGTCGCTATTCCATTTCAAAAAACGGATGACATTTTTATTCGCGAGTTAGATCTTAATACGGCTAATTTGGAAATCGTTTTATATCCTTCAAAATCAGTAAGTATAATTGGATATCCTAACGGCCTAACATCAGGAGGTAAGTTTTCAATTTGGAAAACTGGACACATTGCCAGTGATGTTGACCTTAATTATAATGGAAAGCCTGTCTTCTTAATTGATGCGACTACAAGAAGCGGAATGTCTGGCTCCCCGGTCGTACTCAGAAGCACTGGCATGACGCAATTTAAAGATGGGAACCGAATTGGAACACACACGAAATTTTTAGGAGTTTATTCCGGCAGAATTGATGGTACGTCAGAAATAGGTAGAGTTTGGAAGCCGAATGTCGTAAACGAGATACTATTAAATGCCGCAAACTCGAACCTATTACCAGGAGTTGAATTAAATTAACTACACACAACAAAACCTAAACTGCATTAAAACGCAGCTTAGCCAAAACGTTAGTAAGTATATATAATAACTTTCAAAACACCTTTTAATTAAGGTGTTTTTTTTGTCCTACCTCACAACATTCATAATCTTGATTTTTGAGATAATTAAAAGGATAAAAAACAATGATAGATACTACTAAACCAATCACAGATTTTATTAAGAATAATTTCCAACCAAGTACCCCAGAAAATGCAAACCATAAACTAAGTAGTGAAGAAGTTTTAGAGTTGTTATTTACTTCCTTTCCTAAAGATTCTATTGATACATACGACCTTTATAATATACTAACTAGTTTAGGTTACTTGCCTCAAAAAGATTCTACTGATGAAAATGGGTTATCAATTGTTTGGTGTTTCATTGAACTGGCTGAAACTTCATTGTAAAAGTGTCCTATGATATAAACCTAGTGTCTATCATTTTTGTTATAAAAATAATAGATGTCAGGTTTACCACAAATAAACATAGGAGATACTACATTTGATAAAATATGGGCATACTACAAAAACCCTGGTAAAATAATACTTACCAAAAAGCAAAATGAGAAAAGGGAACGTTGGTTAACTTTATTTACTTTACGCTTAAATTTTCACTCACGCTTACAAGCTATAAACGCCTATAAAGATCAACAAGAACTTTTAGGTAATTCCATTTCACAACAACAACTTTATAAGGACATGACCTTTGCTGAACGTTTGTTTGGCGAGGTGCATAAATCAGATAGAAAAGCATCTTTAGTTGTATTATCAGAATACGCCCATAAGGCACTCCTTATGGCTATGAAGCAGAAAAACCCGATAGCAGTTACCCAAGCCCTTACCAAATTAGAAAAGTACCTAGAAATAGACAAAGAGGAAGCTTCAGAGTTTAATGCAGCTAAACTTGAAGACAAACCAGATAAATATTCATTACCTAAAGGAGTAGCTGATCAACTCAGTTCTTTTCTAGAAGGAGGTGTAGGGGATTTCAATAATTTAACAATAGAAGATGTTGATTATGAGGAAGTAAAACAAGATAAGAATGATGAAGAATAACAATAACTTCAGAGAAATTCAACTAAACCCAGCACAAATGGCAGCTTTTTTTGCTGTTGAAGAGCTAAAGAAATCAAAAGTATATCTTGAATGGGGACGTGGAACTGGAAAATCTTTCATTCTTGCTTATTTCATGAAAAAGATGGTAAAGCAAATGCCTGGTGCATCCTTTGCTTTGGTTGGGTCAACCTATCAACAAATACTAGCTAGAACTTTACCATCTACAAAAAAGGGGCTTGCCAAGCTTGGTATTTTTGAAAATGTTGATTATGTAGTTGGAAAAAATGGAACACAAAGTAATGGCTTTAAACCTCCTGAAGAAGCTCCTAATTCATGGAAAAATATTATTCACTTTTCAAACGGGGCAATCTTTCATCTTGTATCATTGGATAATTCCGATAGTGGTCGTGGTTTTAATGTTTTTGGAGTTTTAGGGGATGAAGCCGCTTTATTTGATCCTGAGAAATTGTATTATAATGTTAAAGCTACCAACCGTGCTAAATCTGAAAGATTCCCAAACGCTTCACTGTTAGGGTGTGAAATATATGCCTCCTCCACTCCTCTAAGTAAAAAGGGGAAATGGTTTACCGATATGGAAGAGAAAATCATTAAAAAACAAATAAAATTTCACGAAAAATATATTTTTATCAAAGCCCCTGCCACTGTAAACAAAATAAACAGACCAGAATGGTACATTGAAATGGAAGAGCAAGCTCCTTCAAAAATCATTTATAATGCGGAGATTTTAAATATTCGACCAAAAGAAATACTAAACGGATTTTATCCACAATTTGGTAAAAAACACCTTTATACTAATCTAAACAAAAAGTATTTGATGGATTTGACTCCAAATTATCAAAGTTCCCATTTAGATTGTAGAAAAGATGCTGATTTAGATACTAGTAAACCATTAACGCTTTCTATTGATTGGGGGATATTTATTTCCTTAGTAGTATCACAAACTCATGCTAATGAACACCGAGTAGTAAATTCCTTTCACAAGCAACAGCCAGAGATTATCAATAATTTAATAGATGATTTCTGTGATTATTATGAGGAATACCCAAACAAAAGAATACAACTTTATTATGGGCATGATGGAAACGCTCGTACATCCAACTCAATGGATACCTATGGGGATCAAGTTGTAAAAATGCTTAAACAAAGAGGTTGGCGAGTTACTGATAAATCCAAAGGAAAACCTGCAGCTCCTCATAATCTAAAGTACACCCTTATCAACCTAATGTTCAAGGGGTATATGAATTTTCCTAAGATTACCATTAATGAGGTAAACAATCCGAATCTAATAATATCTATTGAACGAGCTGAGGCCACCGATGGACGCAACGGAATAGAAAAGGTAAAGAAAGATGAGAAGAATCAGAGTATGAAGCAAGAACACACAACACATTACTCTGATGCCTTTGATATACCTATATGGGAACTCTATAAAGATTTATTGAGTGATAGAGATAGGGAGCATATCGAATTTCTAACCGCCTAATTTTTTTAAATCAATTCAACGCCTTCAGTAAATTCTGGGGGCGTTTTTCATATTTCACTAAATTTCAAAAACAACAATTGTTAAATATCTTAGGGTTCTGCGAGGACTATCGTTATAAAATGAGAATTTACAGGGGTGAAAAACAACACTAACTACTATTAATCAATGTTTTATGTTTTTAAAAATGAGAAAACATTCAAAAAACGCCTAATTTTTGAGATAAAACAGAATGATTTGATGGCTTTTAAATCAAAAGACTACAAAAACTGTAGGTTATCCGATAACTATAAAAACGGAATAAAAGGTTACTGTTGTCTTTATATAATTAATTGTAAAAGTTATATTTGTGAAAAAAAACACCTTAATAAATAAAGATAAACAGGAACAAAAGTTCCTTTTATCCGGAAGAATAATCGGATAAACGAGAACTTTATTCTTTATATAAGGAGTTACCCTTAATTGAAAAAAATGGACAGAAAATTCAAATTTTTAGTTTTTATTTTAATAATTATAGCTTCTTGCAGTTCGAAAATTGAAAAGTGTGTTAAATTTTCCAATTCTTTAAAGAAAAATGAGGAAAAAATTATTTCTAGTCTATCAAAAGTAGATTGGTCAAATAATTTAAATATTAAAAACTCAGACTTTCCCAAATCGATAGAGTTTTATGAGACTGGTAAAGATGATAAAAACAAAAAATATGAAGTTATTGGAACTGATACATTATTTTTTAAAGAAAAAATTTTCTATTTACCAGATGGAAGAATTTATCGCAATCAATTTGATAATGAATTATATACTCAGTACTATTATGATTCTATTGGAAGATTAGTTTATAAAAAATATCACATAAAATCTATTAAAGGATATACAATTGATAAAATACACAGATGGGTATATAATTATAAAAATGAAATAAAAGAAAGGTATTCATATGATTTAAAGAATAATCTAGAGGTAATCAGTGAATTTGGAAGCTTTTATAAGTATAGACATTTAGATGAAGGCATTTTGGAAATTGTAGAAAGAGAAATGCTTGATGACACTTTTTCTGAATATGCTTATAAAACTTATGACAATACAATTTTATATAATGCAAATGGAGAGATTATTTTCTTTAGAAATCATGATTTAGATTTTTCTGATAATGAATCTGATAGAGTGTCAGAGTATAAATTTGATATGAGTAATAGACTTATAAGTGAAAAAAAATATAAACTAGGATTTAACTATACACACCTTTATAAGTATGATGATAATTTAATCAAAAAGATTAGAATAATTGGTGATGGTAGAGATGGCTTTGCTTTAACTCTCCGAAAAACCAAAGACAATCTTCAAGTAATTAATTCATTTCATGTGCCGAATGATAGTTCTTTTTTTGACATGCCTAAAAGTAAAATTCCAGCAAAGTATCATCGTGAGACAATCGAAAATAAATTTAACGATAAAAAAGATTTAATTGAAGAGAAGACTATTTATGAAGATAAAATTGTAATCCATTATTACAAGTATGAATATGACAATAATGGTAATTGGATAAAGAAAACTCATTCTAGACAAAATTTTGACAAGAATAACACTCCTATATCATCCAAGAAAACATATTCGATAGAGTTAAGGAAAATTGAATATTTTGAACCTAACGAAATATTTTATCTTAAAGAAATTCCAATTGAAACGAATGACGAGAAAGAAAGAAGATTAACTTTTATGAATAAATTGAAATCTTTTAATAACTAAGGGTAACAAGAGGGTATAGTTTATTTTCGCTGTTAGGTTTATTTAGTAAAGTAGTTACTAAGCTTAAAGTTCGGTTTTATTTGCTAAATTACAGCCAAAAAACCAAAACAAACCATACCCAAAACGTTGGCAGTAATTAAAATGAACTAAAATGGGAATGGACCTCGATTTATATGTCTATGATGAAAGCATTGAAAGTCCACACCTTTCGAGAAGCTTTCAAGATGAAATAATTTTTGATTGGTATTTGAATTTTGAATCATTTTTAAGTGATGAAGAGATAAAAAAAGTATCACCAAACACTTACGGTGAAATTACAATAGGAGAAAAACAGCCTTTTGAGGAAAGGGACAAATCAAAAATTTTGGATAAAATATCAGATGTCACAACTGGAAATGGAAGTCTAAATAATATTAATAATCTTTTAAATGATTTTTTAATAATCAGTGAAAAAGTTGAAGATAGGGAAAGAGATCCCAAAAGATTAAAAAAGATTCTGAAAAAGATTCAAAATCATTTGATTGACAGAAGTTTTGAACTCCCATTAGTCCATTCAATTTTCAAGTCTAAAGAACTTAATGAAGAAGTTGGTTCCATATTAATTGATGGAATAGAGGGGCTTATTGAAGGAGATTTATACCATTATGATAATTATGAAAATGTAAGAAATAAAATCCATATAAAAAGTTATAATGATGATTATGGAAAGATTGACTTTTATTTGGATATTAAACCTATGATTAAGTTTAATGATACTAAATATTTCACAAAGTCAATAACCAAGGCAGAGCAATTTAAAAAGGAATTTGAAGCTTGTTTTGATTTTTTAGATCAGGCAATAAAAGCAAACAAAAAAGTCCTCTGGGAATTTGGATAATAAATGAAAACTACCGCCAACAACACCTAAACTGCATTAAAACGCAGCTTAGCCAAAACGTTAGCCATAATTTTCCCAAACATTGAAAACAGAGGAATTAACATACATAGATTGGAATTTATTTTCCATACTCAAAGAACCAAAATTGAATCCTCATATCGTTCTGGATGATTTTCTAAAAAGAGAATCAGATAAAATTACTTTAGTTTATTCGGATGCACATCTTGGAGATTTAGAAAAGACATCTGAAAAATCATCTAGCACACGAATAAATGACTTGAATTATCTTTCTGAAAAGACAAATAATTTAGTAATGGTTAAATATTTTGGACGTGATTATGTTAATGTTGAAAATAGAAATGCACTTGAGTTTTTCGAACAGAATGTTTTTGATAATGCAACAATGCCATTAGCTGTTGTAAAACAAATGACAGACCAGTATGGTCCAATAAGAGATGATATTATCAAAACGTATTTTAAACTAGACCCAAAGAGTATCTGTAATTTTTCAGTTGCTCAATTGGACGAATTAATAAAAATGATGGGTATTAGTAGTTCTTTAAAGGAATTTGTTGAATTCGGACTATCATTGCGAGGAAATACTAGAACAAATCCTTTGACATATATTGATTACTATACAACAGCTTATATGAATTTAGATTTTATTGGTTTTTTTCCAGATTCAATGAATGAAAAAGGAGATTTTAGCAATTTATTAAATGACGCAAAACATTCAGCTTATGGTTCAATATGTAAAGGATTTATAACAAACGACAACAAGTGTTACCATAAATCAAAATTCTTATTTGAATATTTTGAAAGTAAATCAAAGCTGATTAAAACCTGTAAAATTAAAAATGGAACTGCTGAATTAGAAAAACAATTGAACAGTTTAACGGAATAAAAAACTATGGCTAACAAGGTATAAATTTTATTGCTAGCTAATAGCTTACTTGGGAAAGTCCTCGCGGACTTTCTAATCAGTAATATTTTACTTACTTTTAGCTTGAAAACAACGCAACAAAGTTTATACAGAGCCGTTAGCAAATATTTAAAAATGACACTTTCGGAAATTTACTTCTATATACTAATTTCGATTTTCCCAATCGCTAGTATTTTGATAATTAATTTCTCTGAAGATTTGAAAAAAAACTCAATATTTCAAAAGTATCTTAAATCGAACCTTTATAGCTGGATTTTTGGGAATATTACTCGTATTTTTAAAATGGAATTTTTTCTGTAACTACAATTGTATTCTAATTACGTTTTCTCCATTTATAACACTGAATATAGTAAAACTAATCACTATACTTTTTGACATAATATTCAAAAAAGAGCCTTTCAATGTTGATGAATTTGGACTTAGCGACGGATTATGGGTCAAAAATAAAGGAAATTTAAAATTTCGAGGTTATTATGCTCTTTACTCAACTGTCTTATGGATTACTCCCTTGCTTTTGATTATGTCAATTTTCTTTGTAATAAAAAAAAACATGTGCTAACAACATCTATAGTTCATTGCTGCGGATTTTCCTATCGGAAAATTCGCCACGGCTGAACAATGAGGCTTTTCTTTTTTACTATCTTAGTGTTCGCACCAACGAAACCATACATTAATCGTTAAATAAAATACATACTTACCCCAAAACACCTTTTTCAAGGTGTTTTTTTTTGTCCTACCACATTTCTATAGGTGAATATATTTTCGCTATATGGATTCAATTACACTAAAAGAAGTTTTACAAGAAATGCGCAAAACAGATGCCAATGGTGATGGGCTTGCATTTTCTTTGTCTGCATTTACTTTTAATGACTTCACTAAAAAAGGTGGAAAATTAAAGCATTACACAAATGCAAGATTGGTAATGCGAAATGTAAAAAAGAAACGCACTCTTTCTTCAATGACACGTTCAGCGTCTTTGCTTTCTAAAGAAAAAAAATATCCAGAGCATTTTAAAAATTCAACTATCAATATTGAGTTTGAAGAGGCTAATGTGAAAAATATTAGGAAAATTAAAATACGATACATCAAATTGTTTAACGATAAAATAGTGAATTACTAATGCAAAGTTTCGGACACATAGGAATCGTAGGTAATGGTCAGGCGGTGGTAAGTATGAATAGTAGTACAAAAACTACTAACGAACCAACAAAAGTAATAGTTCATACCGAAAACAAAAAGCAAGGTATTGCCACTTGGGGTTCAGATAATGACTTTCCACAAAAACTACTCAAAGAAGTGCGTAAAAATGCAGCGGCAACCTCTGGGCTAAGTTTAGTTTGTGACGCTTTGTATGGTAGTGGTTTTATATTATACAAAGAAGTTTTTGAAGATGATAAAAATGGTGAATCTAAAAGAAAATTAATCCAACAGTCATTACGACAATATCCTGAGATAAATACCTTTTTTAAAAATAGTCAGATGAAACGCTTTTTTAAAGAAAGCATCGCTGATTTAACTTATTTAGCTATTTCATTTCCTGAGTATATTTTATCGAATGATGGAAATACCATTAGCAGAGTTTACCGTCAAAAGGCGGCACATTGTCGCTTTGAACTGATGAATGAAAAGTCAGGATTTATAAAAAATGTATGGGTATCAACAAAATGGGCTGATGGTGTTGATTTAAAATCTGATTATGCAAAAGAAATCCCGTTAATAGATAGTTATTGGAGTGCTGAAGAGGTTAAAGAATATTGTAAGAAAAACAAGATTAAAAGCTTTGTTCGTCCCATGTTTTACAGCATGCTGGATGAGAGTTATTACCCTGTTGCTTCTTGGCATTCTGCTTATTATTCAAAATGGATACATGTTGCCAATTCTATACCAGAGTTTAAAAAAGCCTTGTTTGAAAACCAAGTAAATATCAAATACCATATTGAGGTTGATGAAGAATATTTTGAACGAAAGTATAAAGGAGGAGACAAAGAGTGGGATGATTTTACACTAGAAGAAAAAGAAACTACCCGAAAGGCATTAGTTGAATTTATAGATAAATATTTACGAGGAACTGAAAATGCTGGTAAGTCTATCTGGTCCATGATTTATAAAGATAATCAAGGAAAGCCGTTTTCAGGAATTAAAATAACTGCGATTGATGATAAACTAAAAGATGGGGCTTTTTTGCCAGATGGTACTGCGGCTAACTCTGAGGTGCTATTTGCAATTTCTGTTGACCCTACGCTAATCGGTGCAGGTATTCCTGGGGGAATGGGTGCAGGTGGAGGAAGTGATAAGCGTGAAGCATGGACCATCCTTTGCGCAAGAAGCAAACCTAAACGAGAAACGGTACTAGAATCTTTTGAATTTATCCAACAGTATAACGGGTGGTCTGACGAAGTTTTAGGAGGTTTTGAAGATACTATACTCACAACACTAGATAAAAACCCTACAGGAACCCAAAAAGCAGCAAATCTATGATAACTAAAAATTTAGAAGACTTTAAAAAGTTTATTCCGGTTGAAACCTCATTTAGAGAAGATGGGTTTGAAAAGCTTACACCTTTTTTAGAAAATGTATATAAAAACACGTTGTGTAAATATATTGGAAAAGAACAGGCAGAGATAATCAAAGAGCACTCAGGAGGTTCAGAAATAATCAAGGAGGCTGTTCATTACGCTAAACAAACAGAAACTAATTTGGCTATTTATGAATATTTACCACTTGGCGCAATTCAGATTACTTCAGGAGGAATTAATATTGTAGCTCCTAAAGACCAAAAATCAGCAGCTTCAAGTGATATAAGAGATGTTCAACGATATTACAAACGAACAGGGTTAAAAGCATTAGATAATTTACTTCAGGTACTAGAAGAAAATGAAGCTGAATTTCCAGCTTGGAAAAGTTCAAAACAATACACCAAGTTTAAAAAGTTACTGGTAAATAGTACCCAAGATTTTCAAGAACATTATAATATTTTTGATTCTCGCCAAACCTTTTTATCTCTTACAAATGAACTTGAAACGGTAGAGTATCAATACTTGATTCCTGTTTTAGGAAAATCAGTTTTACAAACTTTAAAAAATTCAGAAGTTCAAAATGAGATCCATAAAGAAGTAAAGGATTATGTAAGTAAAGCTAATGTTTTTTATGTGGTTTCTAAAACCTTGGGTAGTGGTCTATATTTTCAGGAGTCTACAGGGTTTCAATTACGTTTTGATTTATTGGATTATGAGCGCAATTTTAGTTCAAAAGAACGATTGAGTTCTTTCATAAATGAACAAAAAAAAGGTAAAGAGAATGAAGCATCTAACTTTTTAAAAATTGCTAAAAAATTAATACAAGACAACCCTGATGTGTTTATAGGTTATGCACCAAAAACAAAAAGTATATCAAAACCATTTATTAACGGAAAAGGAATTGTAGCAATATGATTACGGTAAACGCAAACATAGAAATAAGTGAATCAAAATGTTCATGTCAATCTGGAGGAATGAAAGCAAAAATTATAAATTTTGAAAGTGATAGTAGATTTGATGATTTTATCAATTTAGAGTTAGATAAAACAAATCAAATAACAGGGCTTTCTATTGTAAAAGAGAAGTCCATTGAATTGAATTATGAAATTGATGTTTTTCTAGAAGTAGTAGACGATGGGCCAAATAAAATTATACGATTAAAAAAATCTGAGGTGTCGCTATTTGGTAAATATGACGTAAGCACTCCATTATTTTCAAAAGTAGGTTTTACGGGCTCATTAAAAATAGCGACCCCTTCTCCAGATATTGAAGATAACCACCCTGTTAATTATTCAGGAATTGGAGAGCTTGATATTGTAAGTTTACCAGCGTCAGAATTTGAAAGTTCAGGACGAGTTGTTTTTAAAAATTTAATCCCCTTTAATATCGATGACCCTCAGCAGACATTTACAGGAGGGTTTTCTCATGCTCAAAATTTTGCTTGGTATGAAAATAAAATTAATGCTAAAGCAATTATAACAGCTTCTTCAAGAGTTCCAACAATTATGAGTGTTGATGGAGGTATTCATGAGGGGATCCAATACAAAGACGAATCAAATAGTTATCAAATACCAGTTGTATTTGAACCTAAAACAAAAGCTACAATAGTAGTTTACTACATAGAAAAAAGCAATACATAATGAATATAATTTTAAAAATAAAACAGCATACAATGCAACTAAAATTCCTCTTATTTCTTGGAGTCGCTGGAGGTGTCTTTTCAGGATTAATCAACATGCTTATTAAAGAACAAAATCAATTTGTAGCCATTTTCGCGGTAGTGGTTATAGATATGATTTTTGGGGTAATACAGGCTTTGAAGTCAGGTACTTTTCAAACCAAAAAATCAGTAAAAGCACTTTATAAAATAGGAGCTTTTTGGTGGTTACTTGCTACGGTATTAATCATAGAGGATGCCTACAGTTTTGCTAGTTTTTTAAGTGAAGCAATATTACTGCCTATTCTAGTATTTCAGTTGATATCCGTACTAAAAAACATGAGTTTACTTGGTATTATAAGTAATGTGTTATTACTGAAAATACTAAAAAACATAGATACACATAAACATTCTGAAAGTATAAAAGAAGTAGAAGAATTAAACCCGTTAACTCATGAGTAAAATAATAGAAAAAGCGTTGTCGCAATATGGAATTAGAGAGATTAAAGGTATTCGAGATAACCCAAAGGTGTTACGCTATTTTAATGAACTTGGCTATGATGGCTATCGTTTAAAAGATGAAACTGCTTGGTGTAGTGCTTTTGCTAATTGGGTTTGTAAAAAAGTAGGAGTGCCTTATTCAGGAAAGTTAAACGCTCGAAGTTGGCTTAGTGTTGGTGTGCAAGTGGAGAATCCTAGACAAGGAGATATTGTTGTTTTATGGCGTGAAAACCCTAACAGTTGGAAAGGACACGTAGGGTTTTATATCCGTCAAACAAAAAACTGGGTGTATGTGTTGGGAGGCAATCAAAACAATGCCGTAAATATTCAAGCCTATCCAAAAAAACGATTATTACAATTTAGAAGAGTATGAAAAATTTAATTTATTTACTAGGTGTCTTTTTATTTTGCTCGTGCTTGGGTGCAAAAAAAATAGTAGAGCAAAAGAGTTTCAAGAACATAAAGCACTCTAAAGAGTTTACAAAAGACAGTACAAATATTACCGTAAAAACTTCTCCAATTAGAGATAGCATAATTACTCCAGTTGTATCAAGTGGAAACCCACATACAGATAGAAAAATAGACGAAATACTGTCTAAACTTAACACACAAAAAAGAAGTGGTTCATCTGGGTATAAGCAATATTATGATAACCAAAATCGGGAGCTAATTACTAGTTTTTCAATAGAAGGAAGCCAAAACAAAATTGTTACAAGCACAAGGAATGAGGATACTCAAAAAACTGATGAGCAAAAAACAGAGGAGTATATTTTTAAAAAAGTTATACTAATTCCTTGGTGGGTGTATGCTTTATTGGGGTTTTGGTTTTCACCACAAATACTAACACGATTCAAGATGTTTTCCAATCTTTTTAAAAAGAATTAAAAAATGAAGTTAGTATTCAGCATTCCCACGACATGGAATGAGCTTAGTGACTCACAACTTAAAAAAGTAGCGAAGTTGTATTTTTCAAAATTGCCTCCATTGTTTTTTGATTATGCTCTTTTAAAAATTCTCTTCAAAATCAAGTGGTATAAGCTCAGGTTGAGAAGGCGTTTTTTAATGCTTTTAAAAGTGATGAGTTTGTCTGAGATAAAGACACATTATAAAGACTTTTATGAAGCTCAAAACTTAACACGTTTTTTCTCTAGTATTAAAGTCAATGGGGTAAATCATTTACCACCATCTGATAGATTAGGGAATATTTCAATAGGTGAGTTTTCAGTATTAGAAGATTTGTATTTAGGGTACTTAAATACTAAAGAAGATTCTTCAAAAAATTACGGATATGATTATTTATTATACATACTAGCTGTTTTATATACGCCTGATACAAATGGAACACGTGCTGTTTTTAATAAAGAGTTACTTCAAAAAAAAGCAAAAGCCTTTCAAAAGGTAAAAAAAGAGATTGTATATGCAGGGTTACTATCTTATATGGGATGTAGAGATTACATAGCTAGTTTACCTAAATATGCCTTGGTATTTCCAAAGCCAAAAAGCAGCACTAAAAAAACGCCATCAAGTTCAGGTATAGGTGATTTAATACTAAGCATGTCTGCAGGAACCTTTGGTGATTATGATAAAACCTATCATACTAATCTATATACATTTTTAGATGATTACTCAAAAAAATTAAAAGCTTCAGAAAATGAAAACTAAAATTACGCATAGTGATATAATTGAAAAATTAAAAAACCTAGCCGAAAAGCACCAGGATATTAAAACAAATTACCGTTGGAACTTAAACGAATTTGATGGCCCTGTTCGCCCTGGTACTATTTTTCCTTTAATGACTATTGAAAGCCCAACTATTGAGGTTGGGAATACTGAAAGTTTACCATTTTTAAACTATCAATGTGCGTTTAATATTCTAGGAATGGATGGTGTTTACACAAGTGACCGTAATGATGAGATATCACAAAACAAAGTAATTAATAATGCTTTAGAAATAGCCATAGAGTTATATCGGAAATTGATAGAAGAAAGCACGACTGCTTTTAATACTGATAAAACTAAAAATAATTGGTATTCCGCATTGGATAAACTTTCATTTCAATTTACAAAAATAGGACCCGTCACCTCTGATTATTTATACGGGTATCGTTGTGAGTTTGTTTTTAAGTCTCCTTTTTGTGATAAACTAACCCTTGAAAAATGGCAATAGTATGGCAGAGTTTTCAAATAGAATGCAACAGATAAAAAAAGCGGAAACTAAAATTGGAGACAAGGCTTCCTTGCTTATTCGTAAAAAACTAAAAACTGAAATCGCTTTAGCTTTTGGCGAATCTCAAAACCCGAATGATTCTCTTTTAAAATCTGTAAAGGTTGGCAGAAAAATGGGGAAAGTACGATTGTTTGGTATTCGTATTAATATGACTAAACATGGTTTTATTCATCAACATGGAGTTGACACTAAAAGAACGGGCCATATTAAAGAGCGAAATATTCCAAGAAAAACATTTTATACAGTAAAAGAGCATGGCATGATACTAGGAAAAACACCCTTTATTGAAATGAGTGTAGAAAATAGTGGCGCATTTGAATATGTGTTTGATGAGTTAGGGAAATTAAGAATGGATGAAGTGGTTTTAGTATTTGGAAAGCAATTAAAAATAAAGTAATGGCAAAGAAAAAAGGAGTTTGGGATATTGATATTGTAATTAATGGAGAAGCTGTAAAAAATAATCTTAATGATATAGGTAAAGAGGTTGGGAAATTAAATAGAGATTTAAAAAAGTTAAGACCTGGTACCGATGAGTTTATAAAAAAATCAGCAGAATTAAAAAAAGCAAGAGTTCATTATAATAAAATAAAGGATGAGATAAATCAAACTAATAAAGAACTTGATCAAACTAATACCACACTTGATGATGTTAAAGGAGCTTTTAGCAATGTTTTTGATGGTTTTTTATCAGGTGATATCGAAAAAGTAAAAGAGGGTTTACAAGGAGTTAAAGACGGATTCAAAGGAGTTTTAGCCTCTGCACGAGCATTTATAGCAACACCAATAGGGCTTGCAATAACTGCAATAGCTGGTATTGGATTTGGTTTAAAAAACTGGCTAGCACTTAATTTAGAAATTGAAAAGACCAACGAGCAAATACGAGATATTACACAAACTACAGGAAATGCTACCAATGCCATTCGAGTTCGTGCTGAATCACTTAAAGAGCTATTTGATGTTGAATTAAATAAAAGTGTAGAAGCTGCTAAATCCTTAGTAAAAGGATTTGGTATTTCATATAAAGAAGCTTTTGACCAAATAGAAAGTTCAGCAGTTAAAGGAAAACTTAAAAACGCTGAGTTTTTAGATAGTGTAAAAGAATATCCTGTACAATTTAAAAATGCAGGGTATTCGGTTAAAGACTTTATAAATATAGTTAATGCTGGTATTGATTTAAGTATCTACACAGACAAACTTCCGGATGCATTAAAAGAAGCAAATCTTTCCTTAAAACAACAATCAAAGGCTACAACAACAGCTTTAACGAATGCTTTTGGCGCTCAGTTTTCTAAATCTCTTTTAAAAAGGGTAAAAGAAGGTGAAATAACTACTAAGCAAGCGTTACAGGAAATAGCTAAAGAATCTAAAAAAGTAAATTTAAACCAACAACAACAAGCTCAGTTAACAGCAGATTTATTCAAGTCAGCTGGAGAAGACGCAGGAGGTTCATTGAAAATATTAAAAGCTGTAAATACTGCTTTAAACGAACAACAAAAACCATTAACAGAAGCTCAAAAGCTCCGTAAAGAAGAACTAGAAATCAAAAAAGAGTTAAAACTTGTTACAACTCAATTATTTGCTAGTGGTTCGGAAGGTTTAGGGAATTGGATTACAAAAGGTAAAATCTTTGCTACTCAAACCTTACTTAAAATTTTAAAAGGGGGCGTTTCGTTATACAATTGGTTTGTTGATTTAAATAATGAAAGTGTTGTTTTTTCTGGGCTACTCTCAGGAATAGGAAAAGTGGCAACAGGAGGTTTTAGAATTTTAGGGAACTTAGTAAAAAACGCGTGGGAATCTTTCAAAGGTTTAGGAAATGTTGTTGCGGGTATTTTTACTGGCGATTGGAAAAGAATTAAAGAAGGTTTTAAACAATCGATTAATTTCATTCCTACTATGGTGAATGATATAAAAAAAGAAGTGGAAAATGATGCAAATGATATTTACGATGCATTACAAGGAAAAAACAAAAAGAAACGAATTGATTTAAAGGCGTTTTTAGATACTGTTGAAACAAATACTTCAAAATCCATAGATGAACCAATTGTTGACGATTCAAAGAAAGCTACTCTACAGGAATTAACACCAGAGGATAAAAAGATTATAGAATCTAAAAAAAAGTTAGCAGAATTTCTAAAAGAGTTTAAAGAAGAACAAAAACTTCAAGAGGAATTAGAAAAATTGGAAAAAGACGAGGCGGCACAGTTAACCGATGAGCTGGAACTTGAAGCTAAATACGCAAAATTAGAAGCAGATGCTAATGGAGAAAAAGATCTTTTGTTAAGATTGGAAGAAGTCAAAAAAATAGAATTACAGGGTATTGAGGACAAATACGAAAAGATTAAAAAAGCAAAAGATGAAAAGGCTAAAAAAGACAAAGAAAAAAGAGATAGCGAACACCATAAAAAACAAGTATTAGCAAGAAAAAAGCTAAAGAACGATATTGTTAATGGAGCAATAGCATTAGCAGGGCAGGAAACTAGAGTAGGTCAGGCATTACTTGCTGCAAAAGGAATAATGGCGGCCAAAGAAAGTTTAATCCAATTAGGTATTATTAAAGCTAAAGCAGCTACAGCAGTAGCTGAGGGGACTATGGCTACTACTGTAGGAGCAGCAAATACCGCAAAGGTTGGGTTTCCTCAAAATATTCCTTTATTAATTGGGTTTGCCGCGCAAGCGACTAGCATTATTTCAGCTATTAAAAACGCTACATCTGCCACAAAATCAATAAAAGGTTTTGAAAAAGGATTATACAAAAAATACCCTGTAACGCGTGAGGATGGTAAAAAATTTAATGCTCGTTTAGGACGAACCTACAAGAACACAAATAGTTTCAGAGCCCACATTAATGCAAGAATATTTGGTGGGTGAAAGGCGAAGACCTGAAATGATTATTGACGATGTTACCTTTTCAAAATTAGATCCAGGTATTATTAAGCATATTTTGGATTTACATAATGGAACAGAAACAAAAACACCAGGTTTTGAAAAGGGGAATTACACAAGAGCTCAAGAAATTTCAGAAAATTTTATAGAACAGGATACTGAAGAAGATTCAAGTATTAAGCTTTTACAGGATATTTCCTCTAAACTGAGTATTCTTTTAGATAAAGAGATTTTAGCTAAAGCACTTATTGGAGATGATGCTATAGAAGCACTTAGAGAACGAGAAGAGCAATTACAAGATTCAAGAACCGAAGCAAAAATACAATAGCATGCCAACTACACCTACAAGTTTAAGTTTTACCTACAAAAAAGGGCAAAGTAATCCACCGCTTCAAAAGGTAGAATATACACTTATCAATCCTACCTTTCCAGAAGAGCAGGAAGTAATTCACAAAACAGATGATAACTGGATTCACGTAGATAATAAAACATTATCTTCAAGTGATATTGGGTTGAATTATACGAATACCAACCAACTTTCTCCAGGAACTCATCAAGGAGAAGTAGAGTTATTTCACAAGTATATTAATAAAACGTCAGATCCAAATAATCCAACCTTTAGAGAGGATTTAATAGGTACTATAACGGTAACCTTAGAACTAAGCGAGGACCCGCAAACCGAGGTAAGACCATCAATCCTAGAATTTGAATATTTACAAGGGGCTGTATTACCTGACGCGGAAGTTATAAGTCTTTCAAGTGTTCATTCTTGGGGTGTTTCCTCTAATCAAAACTGGCTTACTCTTTCTAAAAATTCAGGAGTGAATGATGGGAGTTTTGAAGTTTCTGTTGTTCCTTCCGGATTAAACAATGGAACCCATAATGGTATTATTACGGTGAATGATGGAGTCGAAAATATACAAATTTCAGTTGTTCTTATTGTCTCAAGTACAAATAATGATTTTTTAAATGTAAGCCCTAATTCTCTTAATTTCGGATATACTTTATTGGGTAGTTTGCCCAGTTTAAAGACTATCGAGTTAAATTCCTCAAAAAACTGGACGGTAACTGTAAATGAATCATGGTTAAATTTATCTGTTGAAAATGGTTTAGCTGGGGCTTCTAATATAGATGTAGGGCTTCAAAACACCAATAGTTTAACAGAAGGAAATTACACGGGGTTAGTAACAATAACAAACGGGGCTATAACCAAAAACATAACAGTAAACTTAACAGTTTTTGTATTTGCTGAGGAGTTGTTGTCACCTGATAACATTTATTTTACTGATGAGAATAATTTAATTGTAGTAACATCAGGAAAAACAGAAACTCATTTACAAATTAAAGTAAGTTCAGTTTACAAATCACAGACAAACGAATTATTTTATAATGTACCTTTTTTTAAAACAAAAGCACAGAAAAGAATAGGATTAGAAGCTTCTAAGATAATAGGTTCGCAATCACTACTAAATATTGATTCTGTGAGTCTTTTTAGTCCATATCAGCCATTAAACTTAAACCTTGATATTAACGAGGTTTCATTTTATAATTCAGACATAACGCAAACTATTAATTTACAAAATATCCGTTTCTTCAAAGGGGTAGTTCCTCCTAATAATTGGATGAGTAATACTTCAAAACAGGTTTTTGTTAGTCCAAAAGCAGTTGTACGATTTAGTTTTTTTAATGATGACAAAAGCACAATAAATAAGTTAATAATTACTGGTGATAAAGCTATAGAATATCCTTTTGATGATAGCGGTGCTATGATTCATACAGTAAATGTTCCCTTAGAAAGTTTACAACTGATTGCTGGAAATTCCATAAAAATAAAAGTAGGCACGCATTCATTAGAAGTATTTATAAAAGAACCTACAAAGGATCATTGTATGTTGTTTTGGGAAAATAAGTGGGGTTGTTGGGATTCTTTTGAATGTACAGGAACCTTTAAACAATTTGCTAAATTTAAAGATACTTCCTTTGGTTTTAGAAGAGATTATAAACACTCAGAAACTAAAGTTTTAAATGTAGAAACTAAAACTTCATATCAAATAAATACTGGGCATTTATATTTAGAATCTGAGGTTGAAACCTTGCAAAAAATGTTGGAAGCTAAAAACTTGTATTTGCTTAGAAATGATAAACTAACAAAAGTTAAATCAACTACTAGAAAACTATTAGTAAAACAAACTACTAATGAATTAAAAGAATTTAAGTTAACCTTTGAAAACACAATAATATGATAGTTTTTTATGGAGATAATTTTGAATTAAACCTAACAAAAACCAAGGTTACTTTAATTGAAGAAAACCCATTGTTTTATGATTATATCGTAAAAAAATACTCCTGGCCTTTTTCAAAACATATAGACGATGATACATTAAATAAGTTAGGTTTTTTAGGGTTAGAAAATGCAGCTAACTATCAAACTCGATTTTATGGGAATTTACTTATTGATAATAGATTTGAAAAAGCATATTTTATAATTACAGATTTTAGAAATAAAACTCTAAAAGGCACTTTGTATTATGGTGCTGAAAGTATTGCATTACTTGATGTGCAACTTAAAAATTTGCCTTTTTCTGTAATACAAACAAATTCTTTAGCAATTCATGCAAAAGAAACTATAACAAAAAGTTACCCAGAAACGGGTTACAATTTCCCGATGGTTATAGATGAAAATTTTAAATCAAAATCAAAATATGAAGCATTTAAGGGAGTTATAAATAATTATAAAGACGGTTATTTCATAACCAACTCTAATGCTATGGTAGATGGCGTAGTTACTGCTTTAAATAAAAATATACTGGTACCATATCCGTATTTAATGGAAATTTTAAAAGTTGGTTTTTCAACTGAAAACATAATGATGCAAGGAAGTTTTGTTTCAGATAAAGCCAATGAAAAATTGATGGTTTATACAGATAGTTATTTAGAGAAATTCTCATCTGATTTACCAGATGGATTCCAGTTTACAACAACAAGTGAGTTTTTTGATAAAGGAATTGTTACCGCTACATTTAATAAACCGTATCAGTTAAATCAAAAAGGTTCTTATGCTATTGATTTATTTTTCAATATACCAAATGAATTAAAAGTAAAAGAGTTTAGTGTGGCCAAACAGGATCAGGTTTATTTTACATCAACTTCTAATGTTGTTAATGAATCATTTGTTTTGAATATTGAAAACATAGACGATTATGGATATTTAAATTTTAAATTAACGTTAGAAAAAACAGCAAATAACCCCTCGGATGGAATAGGTAATATTTCAGGTTTTAATAATTTTCGTTTTGACTTACTGGATGGATCACTTAATGAGTTTCCTAAATCTTTTTCATTAGCTGAAGTAATGCCAGATATGACTTTTGGGTCATTGCTAAATAAACTAAAAAACTGGCTTAATTTAGAAATCACGTTTAATAAAAATGTAGTTACTATAGATTATATAGAAGATAAGTTTTTAAGTGTTCCTTTAAAAGATGAAACACATTTAGAGGAAGAAATACCACACATTAAGTTTAACCAAAACAAAATATATAAGCTAGTTCATTCTTTAGAAGAAAAAATAATAAGTAAAAAAGGAGTTGTAAATGATACTGTAGGATATAGAAAAAAAGATATTATAGAAATACCATCACAAGTATCAATGCTACCAGTTGTTTCAAAAGATGATATATTCACAGCTAAAATTGAAGAAACTGAAGGATTACAGTTGTTTTTATATAACGGATTAAAAGATGAAAAACCTTTAGCTGTTTCTAGTTTAGAAAACAGAAAATTTAACCTATCAGAAATTTATAATCGTTACTGGAAAAAATGGCTTACGTTTCGTTTGAACTCAGAAACTATAAAAGATAAATTTAAAACAGATGAGTTGGAAGAGTTTAATATCTCTGGGGGACGATTTAAATACAACAAAAAACAGTTATATAAAAAGATTAAGAAAACTCGTAATTCAGAAAACCAGTGGTCAATAACTATAGAAAGTGAGAGTTTTTAGAATTATCTCAGAAATAATTACCGTTCCAGAGCCGTGCCAAATAAATTTATTTACTTAATTTCGGTCTTTAGTATTTTTATTAAAACGCTCTTTTACAAACACATAAGTTTTCAATATAAGAATAAAAGGGATTCATAACCCTGAGGTCGGCAGTTCAAATCTGCTCTTCGCTACAAAGTAGAAGATTTCTACAAAGTCAACAACGATGCGGTTTAAGTGTACTTAAACCGCATTTTTTTTATGACAAAATTATCCTTACTTTTAACAAAAGTACACGATTCGGTACACGATTCAGAGAAAATGAAACTACAAAAAACTTATTCTGAGCCTAAGCTATATACTGGAGGTATAGACATAAAGAAGTGGAATAAACTTTCTCAAAAACAAAAAAAAGAAGCATTAAGTAAGCAATGGTATATTCGTTGGTCCGTACAGAAACCCAAAAAATGGTAAGCTAGAAAGACAAATAAATCTTAAAGCGGGAAATAGGTATAAAACAAAAAAGGAAAGAATGGAAATTCTCAATGCAGTGAGAGAAAACCTATCAAGACTTTTAAAAGAAGGGCAATTAAACCCTTATGACGACGAAATAAAAAACAACGAAACTTTATCTGTAGAAGAAGCTTTTAAATTTGCCTTAAGTCAAAAAGCGAAAACTTTAGCAGAAACCTCTTTCGGAAACTATAAAAACAGAATCAAAAATTTTGAAAAATATTTACTCCAAAATGGATTTAAAAATCGTTTTATAACTTCTGTTACTAAAAAAGACGTTAACAAATATCTAAACGATGTTTTACAGAAAACAAGTGCAAGTAACAGAAATAATAGTAGAACTGATATATCTTCTCTTTTCACAACTTTATCAAATGAAGATATAATACCTGTTAATTTCATTCATAAAATTCCTGTATTAAAATCTAACCCTGAAAAAAATACCGCATTTAATCAAGAGGAAGTGAAAGCTATTTTTGAAAAGGCGAAAAAAGAGGATGTTTGGCTATATTACTTTATTTCCCATATTTACTATGGCTTATTTAGAAATGTAGAAATAGTTAGAATACAAATAGCTGACATTAATATAAAAGAAAAGAAAATTAAATCTAACACCAAAACTGGTAATTTTTATAAACAAATACCACAAATACTGATAGATGAATTTTATACTAACTTAGATTTATCTAAATACCCTAAAGACTACTTCCTATTTACCAAAGATAACGAACCTAGCCAATGGCTAACAAGACCAAACAAAGAAACAGGAAAAAGAAGCATAACGGAAGAAATTAACAGGCGTGGATACTGGGGCAAAAGATTTAATAAAATAATAAAAGAACCAATGGGTTTTGCTAAAGATTATACATCTTACTCATTTAGGCATTCTGCTATTGGGAAAATGTTTATTGAAAAAGTAAAAGAATTAAGAAAAGAAGGAACTCCAGACTTTGAAGACAAAGCACTCGATTTTATTAGAAAAATAACTGCTCATAAAGATAACGACACAGTAAGAAACTACCTAAGAGAAATAGGATATTACAAAATAGATGATTGGTCAAATCTTTTAAAATAAAATTTGATACTCAAAATATAATTCAGTCGAAAAAACATCTTGTTTATTTCTACTACCAAAATAGAATTGTTTAATCTGAACACTTGAATTAACATTTAACATTTCATAAATCTGATTGTTACTCAATTTTGTTTTTGATAAAAGTGTTTTAATTTTTTGCGTAGAATCTCCTATGTGATCCAATATTATCACTTCTTCTTTGTTCATTTTCCAGTAAATTTTCTTAATCTTTTTCCTAGCTTTTATTTATCGTCTGCTATCTCTCTAAACACATTAAGCATAGCTTCCTTTTTTTCTGGTTTTGAATTTCTTAAACCTAATCTCGCTACAAAAAACATTTGCTCGCGTGTTTTATTAATCTGCTCTTTATAATATTTTGTAGTTAGTAAAATGGCATAGGTAACAACAGAAGCTGACATTACAGTCATAAAATAATATATAATCCTGTTAAAGTCCTGAAACTTTTGGAATATCCAGAAGAAAGAAAAAAAGCAAATAGACAAAATATAGGTATGAAAAATTTTACTTCCTATATTATGACGTTCTCTAACAAAAGATTTTATTAGGTTATATAAGGTATATATAAAAATACAAAGTATAAAACCGAACCTTTCTATAAAATATCTTAGAGAAGTAAAACCAAATACTTTTTTAGAATTATATATCTCCATATATTCTTTGTAGGCATGATTTTTTTCTGCATTAATTTTCATGTATTTTTTATACACAGAAGTACCTTTAACTGAATTTTTAATTTCAGAAAGTGCTATTTTATTTTGTTTTTTAAGATCTAAAAACTTCTTTTGAGCTAAAGCGTATTCTGGATCGTCTTTTAAATCAGGAAAAAACTTATGTGAATAGAATAAAACTGTACATAAAACAACAATAAATATTGTCGCAATTGTTCTAGTCCTCGTCGTTATCTGATGGAGTTTCCCCGCTTCCTCCGTCATGTGTTGCGTCTTCTTTGTCGATTGATTGCGTTTCAAGTTGTGTAATATTTTCATCTGTGTTATCTGTACAAGAAACAAAAGCAAAGCTTACTACGAATAATAATAAAAGTATTTTTTTCATCTTTATAAGATTTTAAATTAATCTTTAAAGGTACAAAAACCATATTACTACTTTGTTTCTCTATTTTCAATTAATAAATTTATCTTTTTTCTATTTCTGCTAAAATTTTACCTAGCTCTACATTACTATTAACCCCTAACTTATCACGTATTCGTTGAAATGATTTTTTAATGGAATCATGAGTTTTATCTTTTTTAGTAGCAATTTCTTTATAGGTATACAAAGTTAACATTGATAACAATTCACGCTCAGTATCATTTAACTCATAATTAACCATACGTCTTTTAATGTACACAGTTTCCATGTTCTCTAAAACTGGCATTTGACTAAAATATGTACCTCCTTCAAATAATTCAATTACCCCTTCTGTTAATTCTAAATGACAATAAGCTTTCGTTATAAAGCCTCTAATTTTCAACTCTGTTTTACAAGCTTTTATAAAAGATGGTGTGTGATGAGCTGAAACAACTAATATTTTATAATCTAAACCCTCCTTTACAAAATACTTAGCAACCTCCACCCCATCCATCTTTGGCATTTGAATATCTAATACAATTACGTCCGCTTCATTACATTCCAACCATTTAATAAGCTCAAGACCATCTCCGACAACTCCAACAACTGACAAACCATCCTCTTCTAAAAGAAGCTTATAAGATTGTGCTGATATTGGATGATCCTCCGCAATAACCACTTTAATTTTCTTCATATGGCAAATATCAAAAATTAAAAAAACAAACTATGTCACTAAACCCTTACATAAAATGTTAAATTTTAACATTTTTTAAAAAAATTCGCTAAAAAACAAGTGCCTATCGTCGAAAATAGAACTCAGGAATACTTAAACACACTATTTTTTCAGCCACCTATACACACGCCTCTTTCTTGAATCAGACAATCCAGATATATCCACACAATTACTTTTAGCAATGTTATTTATTGGTTCTTGATTGTTTTGAGGACTTAATACAATATTAATACTATCAGACTTTTTAATTTTCCCTATCGAAATTTTATTGTCTATTTCATTTTTTACTGTTTCTTTTTTAATAGCCTCTAACAAAGTAGGTGTAAAAAGCTCAATACTTTGCTTATTTGAATAAGTAGAAGCAAAATAACCGATACCAGCCCCTAAAAGGGCTGATACGATTACTATTCCTAAATTCTCTGCGGTATTTTTCCAGTTCATAATTATTAATCTAATATTGTTAATTCAAATTCTTTTGGCATTATAGCAAGTATCCTTTTCATAGTTTTCTTGCTAGAGGTAACATCCCTGTAACCGTCTCCGTTAATATCCTTAAAAGCATTACCAACTAAAATACATCCTCTAGTATCTGTAAAGTAATTTCCAAAATGGATTAAAATTAAAGACCTACCAGGAACATCTTTCACATGATAATGCCATCCATATTTTGAAGAACACCTAAGCTCACAACAATATACCAATGCAGGAATACAACTAATACTATTTTGGTTTCCTCTATCTGGTAGCTCTAATGCTTTAACTGATAGCAAACATTCTGAGCCATTAAAAAATTTAAGAGAGGATAAGATTTGCTTATCCTCATAAAACTGCCTTTTAAGTATCGCTTTCATTATGGATGTGTTTTTTTATAAATGTCAAACTCTTTTTTTAATGCATTATATTTTTGCCTCCAGTGTTCCTCAACCTTTTCTAACTTGGACTGAAATTTAGACATATCAATTTGATGACTTTTCTTTAAGCTAGCCATTTCATTTAACACATCATCAAACTTTTTGTCATAATCTTCAACAAATTTATCATAAGCAGTCTGCATTCCTGAAAGCGCATCTGTCTTTCTTTTTTTACGCTGAAGGTAAGAATCATACAAACCTCCTGCTCCAAATAAAACTGCTAATACTGTACCTATATTATCAACTATATACTGCTTCATTTTATTTACTATTGCGGTGTATAAACGTTTGTAAAAAAAGTACCTTGTATCCCTAAATAATCTCCGTCACCACCTCCTCCAAAAGAAATATTTGTAACTCTTCTTGAAGTACCTCTTTCAACTATCAAAAGACGATTACCAACTAATAATGTGCTTAAATTGAAAAAATCAACCCCCGATTCTATACTTGTACTTACAAAATGATTAATAGAAGATGAAGACGTGTACAAATTAAGATTAGCATCATTTAGAAACGGAATTCCAGTTATATATGCTCCTCGATTATCTCTACTTGTATCATTTATATTTGCGGGGTCAGAAATTCCAATCATTTTAATATAAAAGTGGGCAATATTTCCTACTCTAATAAGCTTTCCTGTTGATGAGTTAGCCGTATATTCATCATCGTCAGTCGCATATAACCTAGGCGTAAAGTCTACTTCCTCATAAAAATCTTTTGGATGACCTGCTCCGCCACTTGGGATAGCAAAATCAGCTTGCAAAACCGTACCATCTTCCTTTATAAGTTTTAAAATCTTAGTAGTGTCTCCTGAAATTGATATTGATTTAATAGCTCTGTCTAGTTCGGTAAAAAACACCTTACGCCAAATATTAGACACCCCAGGCACATCTGACAACCGAATGGTATTTGGAAGAACTCCAATATACCTATAATGATTTCCTTTATGAATCCTATAAATCGGCTCACCAATATCTTCCAGTAATTCTCCAATCTTAAAAGGTTTTAATCCATTATTAACTTGATCTATTGCTGCATTAATTTTCTTCGCTCCCTCTCGAAGCGTATCCCCTGTTCCATCATCTGGCTCTTGACCTATTTTAATTTTTTCTAAAGACATTTTTTATCAAATTTTAACCCTGTATTATCAAACTTTTTTACCGTACTATCAAAAGTTACCCTTTGCCCTATTGTGTTATCATATTTAGGCACTTTAAATCGTAGCTTATGAATTATATTATTTTTCATAAATGAAAACTTTGTGTTATTTGATTTGACCCTATCTCACCAGCCTGCAACCATACCCTAAAGTTATCCCCCTGTTCTAACCTAATTTGATATTCCTGTTTTTGCTGAACTTCCTGATATACCGGAAGCCCCTTAATAACTCCAGTCCATTGTTCTAATTCCTGATACACCAAATGCAAAGGCGTAGGTAAATTACCCTGAAATTCAGCAGTAAAACTCAGAACCCTTCCTTCTATTGACGTTTTTTGAATAGCAATACTCCCATCAACAACAGGGTTAACTAGAACCACCTCTTTATTAGAAAATACATCTCCTTGTTTTACAAAAACCTCATAATACCCTCGTTCCTGAGAAGTCATTGCATAAGGAAAAGACAAAGTATAATCCCCTTTTAAATCATTAATATTCTTAGAAAATTCAAGTCCTGAAGTAACACCTCCATTTGCTGGATGGTCAGTAAAATGTAAAAACTTAACCACAGCATCAACAACAGTAAAATCTGTAAATTCATAAGAAACATTAATAGACCAAGGATTAAATAATTGAGGAGCAACCGCAACTACCCCTATATTAATTGACGGATTTAAAGTAACTGGTATTGTAGTATCAATGATTTCACTCGGTACTTCCTGATAATCATTACATTCAATAAGCGTTACCTCAGAAAGCCCTTCTGATAAATCAAGCGTTAAATTAGTTACATACAAATCTTTTTGAGCTACGTAATTGAATTGGAATAAATACAACGGATTTAAAAGCCTTGTTAGCGTTCCTTGTAAGCATAAAAACGGCTTAGAAGTAAGCCATGCATACATACTAGACAAACCTCCACCTAAAGCTGATACTTCAGTGTTTTTGGCACCTAAAACAACAAACTTATCCATCCAATAATTTAAATAGTTTACCTCTCCTGTTGCTGCTTTTGGTGCAATATACAGTTGCTCATTCTCATCAGACAAAAACCAACTTGGAGCGACACTCCCAAAAGAAACTTGTTTTATTACTGAAAAGTCACCCTGATCTTCTATTGTATATTTATCTTTTGGTATTTCTTCAAAATCGCTTGCTACTTTTCTATACAAACTATAGCCGTTTAGAATTAACTGCTGATCATTTTTGAAAATTCCTATTTCAGCATTTCTATACCATAGCAACCCTGCATTATAAAACTCTTTTACTCTGTGATACCTTTTACGAAGAACCTGCTCTCTTACCATTAGCTCCCCTGCATCCATTAACCTTTGTATTTCTTTTGAAAAATAAAATCTTCTCTCTGATAGATTCATCCTCGAAGTACCATGAAAAACAGACTTTTTATAAACCAATGTAAAGTCCTCAACATTTTTTACACAGTACAACTCATTTTTCTCTTTTTCTGTTTTTAAGTGTAATTTATGTAAAGCTACTTTAGCACTTAGTTTCGGATGCTCCAATACAGGATATAACCGCACAGTGTAAAACCCATCTTTTTCAAACAAAAAAGAATCTACTTTTAAAACACATTTCAAATACCCTGAAGCCTCAAAATCAAAATCAAATAAACTACCAGGTAATGTATCATCAAGCGTAGAATACACCATTTGCTCTGACGATTTACCCTGCGTTAAATGCTCTTTATAATAAATAGCTATGTGTACTAATTTTTTTACTTCTCCTGATTCTATTAAACTTTTAATTTCATCCGCAGTAACACTATACCCATTAAAAGCAACCCCAAAATCAACGAAAAAAGAACCTTTGTTCTCTTTTTCTACCCCTCCATAAACAAAAACATACTCTTTAAGTGTTAGGTAGTTATCTGCTAAATCTTCTTTAGCTATAAAACTTTCTTGATTGGTTTGAGTAACAGCTTCATTTTTAAAACTTAATAACTGTACATAAGGCCCTATAAGAGTTTGACTTCTATTTTCGTAAATAGAAAAACCTTTTATATAACTATATAACCCACTTGTATTTATGGCATCATTAACATACACACAAACAGTATAAGCCCTGAACCGATCATCAGATTTTAGTTGTTTTAAATACCGCATACTATTATCAGTATGATCCGCATGGAAGTTCTCAGGAAAAGCAGTAACTAAATCTTCTGGAAGTAACCATTTAGTGTTTTCTGACTCCCATTTCACTTCAACCTTAACAGTAGGTTGTTTTACCGTTAAAAAAGGTTTTGATAAAAAACGCCCTGTTACTTTTCTTCGAACCTCCTTTTGATTCTCCCAAATACTGAAAGTAAAAACCACTGTAAGAATATCTATGAAAAGTTATTTCTTGCTCACTAAATCTATTCAACCCTAAAACATACCACTGAGAATTTACCTGAACTAATTTACAACCCAAACTCTCCAAACATGCCAACATAACTTCATAGACAGTCATATCTTTATAACAAACAGTATCAACTTCTAACTCTTTATAATTAAAATCAAAAGCTGCATTTGTAAAAGCAGGCGCAAAATTAAGAGGTAAATCTAATCCCGTTAATATTAAACAACGTAACAACACCTCAATAACTGACTGCCTTTGACTAGTAGTACCTAAAAAATCTAATCCTTTTAACCTACCAATACCATCTGTAGCTACAAACTCAACAAAAAAACCTCCTGAATCATAAGGCTCTGCAAATTGTTCAGGTAGTAAAAAACCAGTAAATACAGTAGTTACTTCTCCATTCTCTTCTGACTCCAATAAAACCTTATAACGTGTTTCAGAACCAGTAAACAAATGCCAAAAAGTAGCATTTTCACTATCAGGTACAAGCATATTAAAATGAAGCTCTGCCGTCATTAAGTTTTGCAACTTATCATCCGTACCGTTATAAACCAACTTAGGAGATCTCATTTGAGTATCCTCCAAATGTAACTCACGATTATTTTCATGAGTATCTATAATCTTTATATCGAAATAATCTGTATTCATTAAGTAGTTCGGGTTTTTCTAATATCATGCTGATTAAGAGCTACTTTTAATTTACCTAGCTCAGTCCAAACCAACCCTCCTACTTTTATATCAAGGTTTTGTGAAGCTGGTGTAATTAATTCTTTTAACTTATTAAGTGGAGCAACAACCTCTGGATTACTACTTGCTCCTGCATACTCACCTATAAGCGCATTGGTACGGACCATAAACAATTCCTCCATTAGCAAAAGGCACAGCATTACCTTGAGATTGCTGTGTTGCTAAATTGCTAAAAACAGAACCTATAGCAATAAGAGCGACACCTGCTGCAATAGCTGCAAACGGATTCGTAAAAGCTAAATGAATGGCCTTGGCTGCAACTCCAACTTGTATTGCTGCTTTTCCTAATTTTTTAAGAAAATCCCCTACTGTTCTTAGAATCATCCCTCCAATATCAGCAATAGTAACGCTACCTGTAAACAAACCACCTATCATTTCACCAAAACCTGCTAAAAACGAACTGGTACTTTCTGCTATGATATTTGAAGTTTGTTCTGAAAAATCAATAAAAGATTGTTGGATACCCTGTAACTCTGTTTTAAGTTCTTCACCTTCAACTTTTATTCCTTCAACAATACCTAAGTTAACAGTTTGCTCTAGTTTTCCATCCTCCCCTCTTTGATCAGAAAGAATACCTGTAACCTTTCTTCTAACTCCTTTATTTGATGTATCAGAAGGAACAACAGAAGCTTTTTTTACCTTATTTAAGGAAGTTACCAAATCATCGTTATCAGATATGTAATCTCTTAAACTATCTCTTAAATCTTCTAATGCCGTTTTTTCTTTTCCGTAATTCTCAGCAATGATTAAACCTTGCTCAATTTGAAATTGCCTTTGAAAAAGAACACTTTTTAAAGACGCGCCCATATCCTGCCATAAACTAGGTTTAATAGCTTCATTTTGCCCTAACTGTAAATCAAGTAGCTTCTTTTCTACCTCCACCATTTTCTCTTGCGCTGCTTGAACTTTTGCTTTTACCAGTAAAGCATCTATCAACTGATTTGTTGCATCTTTAGTCTTTTGAGTATTAATATTCTCAAGCGATAGAAAATCTAAATACTTCGGGTACTGCTTTTTTAATGCATCAATTGCTTTTAATCGTTCTTTCTTTGATTTTCCTTCATCACGCGCTACAATAAGATTTTTGTCTAACTGCAACTTTTCATCCGCGATACTCTTAGTCGCTTTTTTTGTAACCTCTGACCACTGCTCTGTAACATCTGTTAACCCTCCTAAATTAGAAGTCAACAACAAAACACCACTAACTACAGCTGTTAAAGCAATTGCCAACACTCCCAAAGGATTTGCTACTATAACAGCAGATAAACCAGCAAAGGCAGTTGTTAATCCAGGTATTACTGTGGTCATTAAAAATCCTAGTGATAACAACAAAGGGCCTAAAGCAGCTGCAAATGCTGAAACTACTACAATTATTTTTTTAGTAGACACACTAAGTTTCTGAAACCAAGTAACCAAACCTTTGACTTTCTCTACAAAAGGCACTAAAAATTCTCCTATAATTTTCCCAAACTCCTCCGACAAGTCCCCGATAGAATTTGACAGTTGCTTAAAAGAACCAGTTCCTGCTTTTGCTGCTGCAGCTGCTGAACCTCCATATTGTTTTTCTAATTCATTTAAAATAACATTTTGAGCATCTGCTAAACGGTTTGTTTGAGCAAAACTTTTAATTAAAGCTTTTTGATCTTCTGAAAATTGAATACCTGAACGTGAAAGCGCAGATAAATTAGCTATTGGGTCATTTAAAGCTTTTCCTAACTGAATAGAAGCTCCCTTTAAATCTCCTCCTAAACGAGTAGCTAAATCTAAAGCTACTTTTTGAGTTCTTGAAAATTCTTCATTAGCTATATTAGTAAACGTCAATAACTGAGCAGTGACATTTTTTAAAATATCTTCATCTCCAAAAAGAGAAGTCTCCTGAAGACCACTCGCCATTTTTTGTAATTGCTCTGAAGTATATCCAACCGAATCACCAACAGAAGATAAACCAGCCTCTACTTGAGCTATTGCCTTTTCTTGAGTATCCCAATTTTTTAATGCCAAAACTGAGAACCCAACAAATGGAGCTGTCACCCCCACAGATAAGGTAGTTCCTAAGCCCTGTAATTGTTTACCCATTTTCTGCAACTTTCTATTTGCATTTTGCATTTGGGTAGAAAATTGCTTTAAATCTGCAAAAAACTTAATATTTATACTTGCCAATCCCGCCATTTTATCAAAACTTTTTATCCATTTCCTCTAAGGACATTACCTTTCTTTTCTTCTTACTTTTTATCTCTTCTTCCTCCCAAGGGAACAAAAAAACATCCTGTGGTGTAAACTCCTTATCCTCTGAATAAGGAAGTAAGGAACAGTACATTTTTAATCTTGAACGCATCCACACATCCTTTTCCTGTTCAGCTTCTTTTCTACGAAACCCTATTAATACATTCACAAACTCACGAGGAGTTAAACTATAGAAATAGAATATACTCATCCCTAAATCCCCACAAGCTAACTGCTCTAATTCATCAAAATCAGGGTCGAAAATATCCTCTTCCGACCCCTGAACTACTTTCCCTTTTCACCTCCCTTTTGTTTAGGTAGTGATTTTTGAAGCTCTGATAAAATTCCTGAGATACCCAATTCTGAAGAAAAAACCGCGTCTAAAACTTCATCAGAAGTAACACTTGACTTTTTATCAACGCTATGAATACCCGCGACCACTAAACGACCAACAAAATCTAATTGTTCAAATGTTGGGTCTTTCATTTTATCCAACTTCAATTTCTTAATAAGAGCATCAAAACCTGATACTTTTTCATATCCGTACTCCTCACAAATCATACGAAGCGCACCATATCCGAATTTTAACTCGTGCTTTTGTTTACCTATTTCTACAACCATCTTTTATGAGTTTAATGCAATTGTTAACTCTCCATTTCCTTTTAACGAATAATCAAACGTAACCGCTTCGTCAGTAGTCGCTTTAATAGAGAAACTCTCTATATATGCCTGACCTTGATAAACCATATTCCCTCCTACACCATCAGTAAATTTAATATCCACCAACGCTTGTGATTGCCAAGCCTCTGAAATATCTTTTATACCATTATTTGTAGTGGGTGAATTAGCTGCATAAGCATTAGAACTTAATGACCACGATTTTTTCCCTGGAGAAGTTTCAACTCCGTTTGTATCTTTTGATGCTATTTCTTTAAAGTCACTACTAACATTTAAAGTCGCATCCTGCTCATGCAGTATCTTTTTACCTCCTATTTCTATTCGCATTACCGAACCTTCATAAAATGCCATACTTTCTACTTTTTAATTAATTTTTAAACCAAATTTTTGTTCTATAAATAACCATCCTTCATCCGTCTGAACAGATTCTCCTCCTGCTTGAGAGTAAGATGTTTTACTTTCTTTTAACGCTTCAACAACACTATCTGCTATCGCACAACAATCATCATAGTTAGCCGAAAAAGAACGAATCACTACCTCAAAACCTTTTAAATTATTTTTTGATTCTACTACCACAAATCGAATATGATACGTAATAAAATTTTCTCCTTCTTGCATAGGTGCTACCAAAGGATACACACTAGATTCATTATTACTTAACAAATCAGTAAGCCCTGCAAAACCACTTAAATCTTCATAAACTATTTTTGATGATTTTAAAAAACTCATGTACTTAACTTTTTTACTTCCTTTTCTATAAACTTAGACATTCGTTTTTCTGCATCTTTAGTTACTCCTGACTTTGTTTGCTCTAATGCCTGGTCAATAAAAGGGTTACTTGCTATTTTCTTTGTTCCTGGTATTACAAACTGTCTTAAATACCAACCATCAGCGCGTTTGGTACTTCTTGGACTAATGCTAACCATTGGATTTTTCGCCTTTCTCATTACCTTTTTACCAATACTTTTTTTCCCTGTACCTGGTAAAACCCAAGTACCAAATCTTTGATTTTTCCTTTTTAAAATATGAGGAGTTTTACTTACAGGAGCTTTGCTTTTAACAAGTTTTAATGTTGGATTCGCCAACCTCATTAAAATCCTTTCTACTGGCTTTCTTTTAGTTTTATCATCACCTAATTTTTTAAGTTTTGAACTCAAGCCATCAAACCCCTCTACTTCAAACAACCCTCTACTCACGATCTAATTCTGCTTTCAATAATTGATACCTCTTTTTTCCTTCAGCTAATACTGCAATTATATTGTAATAATCACCTAGATACTCAATACGCCTATCTGTTGCATTTACCATAGCCCTATCATAACGAATAGTAAAAGTCTTGATATTTACATATCGTACACTTCCCTCTATTTCCTCTGAACCTGAAACATCAGCAACCTTTGCCCAGCAATTTTTTAAAACTGCCCAATCATTTGAAGTAGCCCCTGAAATAGGAGACTTTTGCGCAACTTTACTTTGAATCGTTATACGCTCATTTAATTGTCCTATGTAAGTAGAGCTTGCCATTAATGGTAATAACGATACGAGCTTATCAAATTCATAACTGTACTATTAATTAACTTTTTAGACCTATCAGCGCGATACTCATAAAAATCAGAAACTAACAACAAAACCGCCTGTTTTATTGACTTTGATAATTTTGTAAAACCACAAGTAACTCGAAGTTTTACAGCTTTTGAACTCTTATTTGTCAATTTTGGTAAGTCTCCTAAATACTCGATTATCGTTTCAAACTTATCTACCTTTTTTAAAGCGTATAAACCCTCTTCTAACTTCTTGTATTCTCCATTATCTAAATACCAAATACCCTCAATGCTTTTTTTTGTCTGAAATTTAAAGTCTAATACATCAATAAAAGAACAACCAAAAACCTCAAATTGCTCATCTTGAACACTCCTTGATAAATAATCTGATATATGAGATATTGCAGCATCTATATACCCCTGAACTAAAACATCTTCTTCCGTAAAATCAGGCTCTATCTTTAAATGTGACTTTACCTCTGACAAACTAACTATCTCAGAAGGTTCAAACTCTTTTATTTCTATATACATTGACATAACTATTCTACTTTTTCTGCGTATTTAGATTCAATTAGATCTAAAGCCAACGACTCTGAAAGTTCAACTTCTTCACCCACACTATGTGATAATAAAAACGCTCCTGAAGGCGATAATAAAAACCGAACCTTCACCTTTTTACCTTTCTTATTATTTTCTTTATTTTCTTTATTTCCAAACATATTAAACTAATTTTAAGCTCGGTTATCATAAAATAACCGAGCATTAACAAACAACTATAAAGAAGCTGTAGTGAATTTTTTATTAAAAGCAAATGCCTCTGGATGTACTACTTGAACATCTGCATAAGCAGTAACTACTAATCTAATTTTACCAGATGTAGACTGAGTAAAAGGATCTACCTTAATAGATAAACCTCCCCAACTACCTGTGAATATCTGCGCCCAATCCCCGTAAATAAGCGGGTGCATTCCAGATAATTCAGGTACTAAATTGGTCGTTATAAGTTTGCTACCGTTTAGCTCCTTACCATCAGAAAGCATTATACTATCTGAACCTGCAACCTTTGGAGTGGTTTTTAATTTCCCTTTTAAAACCTTATTTGTAACATACCCCAACGATGCATCCGTCGCATTTGATGCCTCTATTAAGGTTTCTAATTCTACTATTTTTTCAAAACTTGGCATAGAACCAGTTCCCATTTTCGCATCATTAACACCTGGTATATTTAATATCCCTAAAGGAGACCTACCTCCTGATCCATTAATAACCGCAGACGCTAAAACACGACCATAAGCATTATTTAGCATCCCTATAATCATAGATTCTACTCCAACACTTGATTGTAATATTAACTGCTCAGAAATATCAACTACAGCTACAACTCGTTTTGGCTTTAAAATAGGACCATCAAAATCAGCATCTGTTTTAACATCTACTTTTTCATTTTCTAAAGCCCAAACAAAAGACACATCAGTATGAGAAAGTAATGGCACGTTCCCTGTTAAACCTGTTAAATGAGTTAACCCTAACTCTGCTAACGGATTATTTGGAAACAAAGGTGCAACCAATCTTGGAGCATCATTAACCACCAATTTACCCCCTTTTAAACCTGAATCACCTGTTACAGATTGGTCTCTTTTCTCCATCATAGAGGCTGGTAAACCAATGATATTTCCTTTAGGAACATCTAAACCTGCTTCACGGTACTCCGCTTCAAATTCTTGCCTTACCTCGGCTTCAAGTCCTGAAAGCTTCTCACCATCCATCACTGAACGTATTGCCCCAGCAAGTGAATAATTATTACGTTCTTCTTTATCTGTATGAACAGCTGGTGGTATGCCTGAATCAAGTGGTGGTGTGTTATCAGCTTCACGCAACTCATTTTCCCAAATGATTTTTGCACGTTTGATTCCAGGATCCATAGCATCCATTTGACTTTGTAAATCATCAAAACGTGTTGCTTCTGTTTCGTTTAATTCTCTCTTTTCGGTTTTAGCTGTACTTACAATACCTTGTTGTTCATTATACAACCCAGCACGCTCTTCTAATAATTGTTTATACTTCTTCATGTTTAAACTTATTGTTATTAATAATTAATTGTGCTTCACGCACTGTTTTTCTTGTTTTTATTGAGTTTTGATTCTCCTTTTGTAAATCAAAACTTCTCTTAGCCACCGAAGTATCCTGATACGCTGGAAAAGTAACTGGAGCAACATCATAAAGCTTATCAAACTTTTTAATTTGACGAATGTCTAAATCATCATCCTGCTCAATCCAAATCACTTCTTTTACCTTAAACTGAAATGAAGATTCAGATACATCTCCAGCTATAATTGCATCCTCTAAATCCAATGCATAACTCCTATTAGGTGTAGTGTAACGATATTTCAACCCCGCATCATCAACCCATATTTCAAGCGTACCCGATGCTGTTCTACCAAGTATATGATTAGGGTTATGATTTAACAAACAGCGTACATCATCACTTAATACATCATCAAATGCTCCTGGTAATATTTCTTCATAAAACCAACCTCCTATTTTAGTACGTTTATTAAATAAAGCCGCAGTTCCTTCAATTACTGAAGGGTTTTTAGCATCTCCTTCACCCCTTTTTTCAACGGATATTGGAGCTAAAAAAAATCTACTTTCAGACTCTGGTATAGTATGCTTATTCATTTTCTTGAGTTTTTTGTTTTAATTCATTCAATTTTGCTTCGATATGCTCTAAGGTCTGAGCATTAACAGGCGTTAAAGGAGCATCTAATCCATCAATAGGATTATATTCTAACAATTCCCTCACCTCATTACGTGTCATTGATCCACAAAAAATCAACTTAGAAAAATAATCTGCCTGAGTAGTTTTATCTGATTGCAACAACGAGTTGTGATTGAAATAAAAATAGTAGCCACCTTCAATTTCTTTTTTAGTAAGTAACTTTGTATCATATTCTGCTTTAAATGCCTTTATCCAAGGCAAAATAGAATCTGATACATGAGCAATTTCTTGATGTTCTATATTTGAAAACGTAGCATTATCGAGGCTTTTTAGTTTGTGAGGAGGTATATTTAACCATCGTGCAACTTCAACAACTCCTTGCTTATGAGTTCCTAAAAATTGTGATTCTTGGGGTGTTAGCTTTATATGCTGAAACGAACCCATTTCATCCAATACTGCTACTTTAAATTTATCCTTACTTGATAAACGAGTTGATAGCCCATCTGAATATCTGGTTTTAGCATCTCCATCCATAGGCTTGGCTGTGGTCACAACTCCAATACCCTCTCCTTTACTTTCATAATACTCTGATGCATATTCTTGCGCATTTAAATTAACTCCCAAACTCATTGCTGCCATTGTTACGACTCCAATACCTACAATACCATTTGTAGTAAACCCTAGTACATGAATAATATCATCTGAATCATACAATTTACCGTCAATTTTATACACCAAACCTTTTCCACTATCTAAAACCTGAACAGTTTTCTTTTGTTGATCTATAAACTCTATTGAGGTAGTTCGTTGAGTAGTTTCATCTTTTACTTTAATAGCATATGCATTACCTTTAAGAATTGCACTCAAAAGCATTACTTTATCAAAAGTATATGCTGTCATATAGCTATTAGGCTTTTTTGACACTAGATAACTTAAAGAATGATTGTCTATTTTTTTTCGGCTTCCATCTGTTTTTCTATATATAGACTTCGGTAGTTTTGCATAATCATTGCAAAGAATATTAACACCGTTATAAAATGCGGATAATGTTAAGGCTGTATTTGAATTGATTGGCTTACCACTTTTTGTAGCACCACCAAACAAATTAAAGAAACCACCTGAACTAACAGGTTGATTTCTTTTTTCTGAAAAAGCTAAATCTAAGGAATCGAATAACATACTTTTACATTCTAGGATGTAAAGATGCTATGAGCAGTTTTCTAAATTGGGGTCATTTTATGCCCTTTTTTATTTTTTATTGAAAAAACTTTTAAAAATGAGAAAACCGAAGTATAACTCCACCAATAAAAGCATACAGACAAGTACAATCCTTACTGGATGTTTAAACAATTCTAACTCTAAAAGCAGTGAAGTTAGAAACATAGAACTAAATGTTGCCAAAACCACTACTAAAATTTGTAAATCTTTATACTTCGTCATGCTTAACTTTTATATCTTGTAAATACTTATTTATTACTCTATTAACCCTATGCTCGGACAAACCCGTTTTTTCAGCAATTACTCCCACACGGTTATCATGGGACGTCAAAAACAAATCTATTATAATTGCCGTTTTTTCATTTTCTAACATATCTATATTTTTACATATTTATTTTTACTTGTTTTAAAAGACCTCCAACTACTATACCTATACTCACCAAAAATTAAATAATAAAGTTCATTCGTTAAATCAAATGCCTTTTTTTGGGTTTTACAAAGCCCAACTATTTTAAAGTAATATTCAATAAAACCTTTAGTGGTCGCTAATCGCTTTGCAACATCAAAAGACATTGCCTTTATATTCATTTCTTGACTTAAATGTAATTGCATTTGCACCGAGTTCATAATATATTCTTTGTGGTGTTTATTTTTTTATTTAATTATCTACTCTTATTTTATAATTCGTTTACTAAATCTTGGACATAAAAAAAACACCTTGATTAAGGTGCTTTGTGGTAAGTATGTATTTTATTTTAACGTTTTGGCTAAGCTGCGTTTTAATGCAGTTTAGGTGGTGTTGTAGGTAGTTCTATTCTTTCACAAACGTTCCCAAAAGTTTTGGATTGTCTAATATCAGTTTTTTGTCTTTCCATTTATAACTTATTTTTACAGGGCAACCTTCATTTTGCCATATTAAAATATGATTGTGAGCTAATTCAAATCTACCACTATAAAATGTCATATATCCTTTTCCTGTATCATCATATTCAACGGGTATTCCTATATCACATTTTTCTTCTTCTATATCTATCCTTAATTTAAAGTTACCATCAGAATGCCTAAAAGGAACCCAATTACTATAATTTGTATCGTCAATGAATCTAAAAATATCTTCTGAAATCCAATCACCATTAAATTTATCTAGGCTCTTACTTTCTAAATACCATTTTTTTATTGTTTCAGTCTTATTTAAATAATATTCTTTTATTATTTTTTCAGAATTGCTTAATTTTAAAAAATTATTATATTTTTCAGATCTAATTTCTGTCAAGTTTAGATTAGTTTGAGAAATTAACTTGTCTCCTGTTCTTTCTATTGCGATAAATGGATTTTGTACATTTGAAAAATCATATTTTAAAATATAATAATTCCATTTATTTAATAACTTTTTTTCCCTATTTATTTCGAAAATTCCTTTTTTAGGTTTTGTGATTAAGCCTTCTAATTTTTTTAAAATTTTCATAGAGTTTATTTTTCGTAATTCTGATTAAAGTCAATTTTTTTATTAGTGTTTTTAGTCCCCATGTTTCTCTTGATGTTTGCTAAAGTACTCAGTAATTTTTCGGTACTATTGGAATTACCTACAACGTCTAGTGTATGATTGGTTGCGGAATTTTAACGTAAAAATAATTAAAATACTTGAAATTTATTGCCTACGAGATTTGTCCGAAGGAATAAATCCGTAAGCAATTAATTATACATATTGTTGGTATTAGTATTCATTTGTATTTTTATACAATTCGTTTTGTTTATCTAGCTCCATTATTGTCCTTTCGATAATGTCTTTGTTAATCTGTTGAGTAAAAATTAAATTTTTTCCTGTAAAATAATGTCTATGATTATTAAATAGTTTGTTTAACCGATTAATAGTCATAAAAGTTCCCCATCTTTTTGTTCCATCACTAAATTTAATAGTCACCTCTACACATGAATTATAATTGTCATTAATTTCGTCATCAATATTAATTGATTTTATATCTGGTATTATGGAATCAGTAAAACAATGGGAAGGAAGCCAAACAAGTTTTTGTCTATCATTTGGTATTTTTATTTGGTCTAACTTAGCGTCTTCTATTCTATAACTTTTTCTCTTTGTAATATGGTCAGAATATAATGACTCGTCTATACAATAAATGGTTTCTCCTTTTTTCATATTAATACCAACGTTTAGGCTATGGTTAGTACGGGAATTAAAAGTACTGAACTTTCGATTAAGCACTTAGCCAAAACTTTTTACTTTGTTTTATCTTTTTTATTATAAAGCCAAATCAAAAGATTTGGCGGACTTGTTTAAAAACTCTAAACTTTGGGTTAAGCACCAAAACCCGCATTAACTATAGGTATTGTTGGTAATAGTTAATTTTCATATTTCCCAACCCAATTAATCTCAGTTTTCCAGTTATCTTTTATATATTCTTGACATTTATAAATTCGGAAAAACTTTTTAATTGGTAACTTTTTCAAAATAGTTTTAATCGAGTCTAAATCTCTATCTTTAAGAGATCTGTCTGTGAATACAACAAATTTTAAACTATCCTTTTCTTGTTCTTTCTTTGAAGAATAAAATGAAATCACTTGATGTTCAAGCTTACCAAAACGACGTAAGTGATTGTCTGTTTTAATAATAACAGAATCATTTTTTTTCCCTAGATAAACATTAAAAACAAAATCTTTATTTCCATAAGAAGTTAAAGGCTCATTAGTCATAGGAAGGTCTAATTTTAAACCAATCCTGTTTTCTAAATATTCAAAATTATTTTTTATTCTTCTAAACTTAAAATATATTGAATCGGCTTGTTTTTTTATTAATAATGTATCTTTAGTAGAGTTGAATTCGAAGTCTAAAACGCTTTTCTCTTTGGCAAATTGTCCATTATTTCTCAACATATTCTGTTCTATCCTTTTATTAACAATTTTCCATCTTGTTGAATAGGTACCTATCATAAGGGGATTATCAACTACAGTCGAATCATTGAAAAACTGTATATCAATATTAAAATTACTATCAGAAGTAGAACTCCAATTTCCTAAGAAATTAGATTTTGTGTGTTCTTTTTTACATGACAGAAAAATAGATAAAATAGTAATTAGTATTGTTGTTCTTTTCATAGTTATTACCAACGGTTTGGCTAAGCTGCGTTTTAATGCAGTTTAGGTGGTGTTGTAAATAGTGATTTAATTCAATTCAAATATTGGTTGATCAGTTCCCCGACTATAATAAACGAATCTGTTAATATCCAGGTAACTAAATATTTTATCGTTATAAATTTCATTCAAGAGTTCAATTCCAATTTTATCCAATTTTTCAGTATGTGCTATATGAGATTCAAGTTCCTTCAACCCTATTCCTGTATATGGATAATATTCTTTGTACCATGTTTTTAGTCTGTTTAGAAAATCAGATGGTATTTTTGACTGATCAATTTCAATCATATAATCTCCATTTTCAAGAATTAAAATTCCATAACATTTTGCGAACGGTTCAGCTGCTAGAGTCAGTTTAATTTCGTTTTCCATTTTCATTTTCTCTAATGGTTTTCAACTCAGGTTATTTTCCATTATTAAATTTAATCTACAATTTTTGCGCATTATTTACAACGTCTCGGCTATGGGTAGTTGGGGCTTTTACGTACTAACTTTTCGGTTTAGCTTTGACTTTTGCTTTATGTTTATATTTTCGTTTTATCACTTTCGCCCCAATTGCCTATAGCTATTGTTGCCATTAGTATTTCATTCTTGTTGTAACCAATTAAATTTCCCATCTTTCCAATAAACAAATCCGCCACCACAACTTTCAGATGCGTGCATATAAAGAGCGTTATAATTTAGTCGGACTTTTTTGTTTTCAGGAACATCTTTAAACTCTACAAAATCATCTTCATAGTTTGACCACAAAGTTTCTCTAGTATTAACTTTTTCAAAGATACCAATCCAGCCATAATTGTACATTTTGAACGGGTCATTTTCATTTCCTAATATGTGAATTTTAGTTTTAATTCCTTTGTTGATAAATCCAATTTTTGTTTCTCCATCAGAGTTTTTTAATAGAATTACAACATCATTTATTTTGTCTCCGAAAAAGTCACCTTTCAAAAAAAAAGGGTTGATATCTGTATCTAAGGTTAGATTAACGAATTCTGAATATTTAGAAATTTCACTTTTAATTTCTTCGATACTTTCTTTCTTAGGTTTCAAATATCCGTCAAATACATATCCATATTCAGCATTAGAAATAAATGTGGGAAAGTTTTGAAAATTTATTTTCACCCAATTACCTTTTATTTCTTGTCCGTTGTCTGTTATAGTTTGGCTATTTTCGGTTTTCTCAATAATATCAACTTCGGCACCAAAATATAGCTTTCCTATTTTCTTTCCATTTGAATTAGGTTTTTGCCTCAAAAACAAACCATTTTCAGCTGTTACAACAAATTCATTTTGAGAATAAGTTAATGCTGTCAAGAATAAAGTTATAAATAATATTATCGATTTTTTCATATTAATGGCAACGTTTTGGCTAAGCTGCGTTTTAATGCAGTTTAGGTGTTGTTGTGCCCAGTTTTTTTATTTCCAAAATTCCCACCAATTTTTAGGTTCAGCTTTATTATATAAATCGGCATAACCATTATAATTCAGAACCATTTTGGCGTTGTGCGAAACCAAGTCATATTTGTGATTAACATATTTTTCAATCCGTTCATTTATTCTTGGACTGTTGAATTTTATCAAGTCCATAAAAATCGAACCTTGCACAGCATAAATGAATTCCAACTTTTCAAATTGTTCAAAAGCTGTTTTTTCCATTTCGGAATCCCCTCTTTTAAGATCATTTATTAACGCAGCCCAAGAAATTTTTTCAAAATGAGAATCTTTTTTCTCAAGACGTTTTAACAGAGTTATTAGAGCATTTTTGGATTCCATAGCGACCAATGTTTGCCCAATCAATAAATCATCTTTTTCTTCCAATTCTTCAATTAATCTTTTTTCAACTGCCAAAAACTCCTGTTCGTTCAGTCCAGTAATGATTTTGTCATTTGTAAACCCCTCCCTTTCATCTCGAGTTAGCGGTGGAATAATTTCCTTAATTAATTTTTCAATATCTCTCATTTTGCGAAATTGGGTACAACGGTTAGTATATGGTGCGTATCCCGAAGGGTATGCACTATAAACCTTGTTAGCTTGCGTTTTCTTTTTCCTCTTTATCTAATTCAATAATCATATCGTCAAAATTGGAATACTTTGGTTCAAACTCATCAAAAACTTCGTGATCCCACAGAACAATAGGATAGTCGCCGTTTTGATTTTCAACAGTTGTATCAAAACACAATAATCCCCAATCACTCCAGTTTGCAAACGGTATTCTTCCTGTATCAATTAAAAACTCTCTTGGATATCCGTCAAATATCATTTCGGAAAGTGAAGCTCTCCAAATTCTGGCAGGATGCTCGCAAAATGAGCATTCTCCAATTTGAAGTTCATAGAAATGCTTATACTTTAGGAATTTCGTGTAAGATTCAGGCAGATTGTGACCAAGTCTCGATTCAAATTCTTTTATTTCCTCATCAGTGACTGTGCTCTGAATTGGATTCCAAATTCTCCATTCTTCATTTTTATCTTGATTTGGGTCAGACATTTCCGATACTATCTGTTCTGGAAGTTTATTTAACTCAATTGATATAAGTTCGTCAAGATATTTGTCTATTATTTTTTCCATTTTATTCAATGCAAGCTAACGTCTCGGCTATGGTTAGTACGGGATTAAAAAGCGATTAATTTCCGATTAAGCACTTAGCCAAAACTTTTTATTTTGTTTTATCTTTTCATTTTAAAGCCAAATCAAAAGATTTGGCGGTGTTTGTTAAAAGTTCTACTCTTTGGGTTAAGCACCAAAACCCGAATTAACTATAGCCATTGTTAGCTACAGGTTACTTCCGTATCTTTTTATGTTTTTTGAGTCACAAATTTTTCTGCAAACTGGATTACTTTATCCTTGTTTAATTTTCCTAAAAAATCATTTCTCCAATTTTTAATATCCTCTCTAAGGTAATCAATATCTATTTCCATAAAAGTTTCAATATCTGTTCTTTTTACAGAACAAGAGTATAATGTTTTCAAATCATTATAATTTGTCTATTTATTGTTCTTATTTGATGGTATAAATACATTTATTTTGTCTAGTTGCTCAAAATCTCTAAATGCTCTTGTTGAACTTTCTAATAATTTTTTGAAAGCAAAATATTCTGTATTAGCAAACCCCTCTTTGTAATAAAGTATTCTTTTTTTGTAGTCAGATTTTAATTCATCGAAAAAGTTAGTGTTTTGATGTCCTCGTCTATTAAATTCATATTTAGACAATTGTAAACCTTTAATGTTTTGATTGAAAAAGTAATCTACAGATATATCTATTTCATTCAATTCATTTAGTTCTAATACATCAAGTTTTAGATTTGAAAATTTCACTCGATTTTTAGCTGATTGAGAATATCCTTTATTGGTAATTATAAGACCAAAGTTTGCATTAACATCTTCAGTCATCCCAATGAAACTTTCAACAACTTTAACATCAATTTTTTTATTATAATATTTAGTATCTACAATTCCAAGTATTCTTTTACCTGCTAAATTCCCTCTTATTGAGAAATCAATTTGTCTTTCCGTTTTACTATATAATCCATAAATAGAATCATCATATTCAATTTCACAATTAGAATAGATTTCACTCAAAGTTTCATAAAGTATTCTTTCGTATTCTTTCCACATAGATTTTTGCGCACTTGTAGCTAACGGTTTGGCTAAGCTGCGTTTTAATGCAGTTTAGGTGGTGTTGTAACACGTTAATTCATTTTTCTGGTTCTAATTAATTCTCCATTTATATTCCATTCTTTCCAAATTCCAGTAGAGATGCCATCTGTAAAATACTTTTCACTTTTTTTCTGGCCATTTTCATACCATTCAGTATGTTTTCCGTGATTAAATCCATTATGAAGCATTCCCTTGAATTTTAATTTTCCGCTAGGAAATTTTTCAACTAGATCCTCAAACTCTTTTATATTTTTTAATTTTTGTTTAATTTTTTTATAGTTTGTTTCTTTAGCAAAAGAAACATTATCAAAATCTTTTAATATTAACAAGCGATTTGTTAGTTTAGAAATTATATATTTCCTATTTCCAAGTGTTAAAATACTATCTTTCAGTTCATACTTTGCTTTATATTGAACTCCTGCTTGCATAAAGTCAATTTCTCTCTTTTCACTAAATTGTAAAATTAATTTTGTTTGAGTTAAATTTTTATTTGAATCATTAGATTCTGTAGACTCTATAAGTAGTATATCTTCATTTCTTTCTTCTTTTTGAGCTCTAGTTTCAAAAGATTCCCAAGTACCTAATAAATTCTCTATTTTAAATTGACTATAACCACTTTGAGACGTAATAAGGATTATTAATATTAATAAAGTTTTCATTTTCATAATGTGTTACAACGGTTTTGTGTATGGTTAGTTGCGTATTTTAAGCACTTAAGTTAGCAAATAAATCACAGAAAGAAAGTCCGTGAGGACTTTCGTAAATTGGCTAAAACTAGCAATTAATTTTACACGGTGTTGTACAGCGTACATTACTCATAATACTCTATTTTTCTTTCAGTAACAAACTGTACTATGTTATTTTTGAAAGACGTTCTTTTAATCCAATTTCCATTTTTATCAAACTCGTACTTATAATTCCATAAATCATTAACTTTGTCAACAGGATAGTTAAAACGTTCTTCAATTATATTATCTTTAGAATCAAATTGATAAAATTCTTCGCCAATAAGAGATTCTTTTATATCATATATAGTAATTTTTGTCAAATTATTTCTATTATCATAACGAAATAATTTTTTACGACTTAAGCTTTCATATAACCCAGTTATAATTTCTATTATTTTATTACCTTTTTCATCATATTTGTATTCCCACAAATATGAAAAGCTTCCATCTGAGTAATATTGTCCTTTTTTTATTAACTGATTCTTAATGTCATATTTATAAGTTTCTTTTCCTTTATTGCTATTATTCTCGTCAGTATTATACTTGGTTATTAAATTGCCATTTTTATCATATTTATAAGTGTCAATAATTAAATAACTCTTGCCATGTATAATTTTTTTAATTAAATAATTTTTATCATTATATTCATAAGTCTTTTTACTTTTATGACCATCAGGATATTCTATAATTTCCTCAATATTATTTTGCTTTTCATTGAATAAAAAATTAGTAGAAAGATAAAGTTCTCCAGTTATATGATATTTATGTGTTTGGACCAATTTTTTTCTAGTATCATATTTTTTATAAGAGTCATATCTGTATTTTCTGTTTAAAACAGGTTTGTCCCTCTTTAATTTTATTATTTTTTTGTCAACTAAATTAGCTTCATAATGTTTAGTCGTTACTGATTTAACTTTATTTATAAGGTTTTCATCTTTATAGTCATTTCCGTTTTCTTGAGAATAACAAAAAGAAGTGAATAATAGTATTCCTGCTATAATTTTATAAAATTTCATTAGTTTATTTTAGTATGTTGTACAACGTTTAAGGATATGAAAAGTTGCGAATTTTATTTCGGAAGTTTTCATAGCTTTTTTAAGTATCAAATTTAGTAAAATATTTGAAACCAGTAAGAATGTAGCAATTTTTTATATGCATTGTTACCCTTTTTAGTGCTACACAAACCAAATGTAAAACCAAAGCCATACTAAATAATCCTAAAACCAACCGAGGCAGAACGCTAGCCTTAACTATCTAAACAGAAAACACCTTTAATTTTTAACAATCAAACATGGAAGATATACTCAACCATAAAGCGTTTAGGTTGGTACATAGTTTTATGCACCAACACCTTTTTTGGAATAAGAACGAGGCAGAACGCCAGCCTATAATTTTTCAATTACAAACTACATATTCAATATTTTCAACATATTTTTAAATGAACAGATAACACTTTGGCGTTTAGTTCCCAAAAAAGGATATCAATCTAATAATTTGCTAAATAAGCGATACTTTTAAAATACTTTCTTGAGCTTTTTAGTAATCTCAAGTTTCATTCAGCACTATTAATGGTAACGTTTAAGGATATGAAAAGTTGCGAATTTTAGTTCGGAAGTTTTCATAGCTTTTTTAAGTATCAAATTTAGTAAAATATTTGAAACCAGTAATAATGTAGCAATTTTTTATATGCATTGTTACCCTTTTTAGTGCTACACAAACCAAATGTAAAACTAAATCCATACTATATACTCCTAAAACCAACCGAGGCAGAACGCTAGCCTTAACTATCTAAACAGAAAACACCTTTAATTTTAAACAATCAAACATGGAAGATATACTCAACCATAAAGCGTTTAGGTTGGTACATAGTTTTAAGCACCAACACCTTTTTTGGAATAAGAACGAGGCAGAACGCAAGCCTATAACCTTTCAATTACAAACTACATATTCAATATTTTCAACATATTTTTAAATGGACAGAGAACACTTTGGCGTTTAGTTCCCAAAAAAGGATATTAATCTAATAATTTACTAAATCAACGATATTTTTAAAATACTTTCTTGAGCTTTTTAGTAATCTCAAGTTTCATTCAGCACTATTAATGGTAACTCCTTATATAAAGAATAAAGTTCTCGTTTATCCGATTATTCTTCCGGATAAAAGGAACTTTTGTTCCTCTTTATCTTTATTTGTTAAGGTGCTTTTTTTCACAAATATAACTTTTACAATTAATTATTTAAAGACAACAACAACCTTTTATTCCTTTTTTATGCAAATCAAAAGATTGTTGTTATCCTCAAATTTTACTTACCACAATTATGTCAAAGAACTTTTCCGTTTTTAAGGTGTTGGAGAACCTACAATTAGTTTATAATTTGATTATAATGTTCTTTTATGCATTTATATAGGTAACTTGCTATAATTGGTTTAACTGCATTACCCATTGCCTCTATTCTGTTTTTGTCCAGTTCTTTGGAAAACCCATTATCCATTCGTAAACCTGACAAGCTATCTCTGCGCTTAAACCGTTTAATTGGCATTGATAAAGCAATTTGTCCTGGTGTCCGTTTCGGTAATATTTCTCGAAAGCACTGTGTGATTTCATTATTACTAAAGCATCTGATTTGCTTGGGGTAGGCAATAATGTAAATTCGTTCCCTTTTATCGGGCAATCCGAAGTCGAAACCTCGTAAACATCTCCATTCTGCATCATACCCGATTTTGGCAAGGTCGCATAAGACGTATTCAAGACCTCGAACAGCGAGCATTGAGCTGTTTTCAATGAGTATGTACTTAGGTCTAATGTCCCTGCAAATCCTATGCATTTCAATCCATAACCCAGATCGCTCTCCCTTAATTCCTTTTGCTCCTCCATTATGTTGCTGAGCGATTGAAATGTCCTGGCACGGAAATCCTCCACATATAACGTCTGTGTATCCGGGGTTTTTAATTTCTCGTATATCTCCATATTGTTTTGCTTTGGGAAATCTTAGGTTTAATAATTTTCTTCTTTCTTCTGATATTTCGCAATTCCAAAGGGTTTCAATTCCTTGCCATTCTGCACCTAATTCAAACCCTCCGGCACCGCTGAATAAACTCCCATTTGTTAATTCCAAAATCTACTGTTTTAATGGTTATACCCTATTAGTATAATGGTTTTCACTTATTCAAAACTGTTGGTTTATACCATAACAACTATAGGTATTACACCTATTTTAATTATCTTTTTGTTTTACAATATTTGCATTGTATTTATTCTGTGTATTAACAAGTTTTCATAAATTTTTAACTTCACACAGGTTAAAAAAGTTAATACACAGTTTTTTGTGTTTATTTAGAATTTAGGGATTCTTAAATACATTCTTAGTTAGCTAGTCTTAATAAATTAGCTAACTTTTTTATTCAAATTTCTACAATTATTTTAATATTTCTATTGGTGAAACTGACCTACCATCTTTAGCTTTCTTTAGATTGCCATTGATTAAAAATTCATTGAGTTCTTCTAAAGAGGAAAAAGAAAAAAATCGTTCACGATCCCAAAACTCAAGTAGACATCCAGAATTATCTGGATTAATTTCAAGTGTAGTTGAAAGGTTGTTTCTTTCTTCAAATTGCTCCCAATTATCTTTGATTTTACTTAGTTCCATATTCTACTATTACTTTTTTTAATAAGCTTTATTCTTTTTTTAATAATATTAGGTATAAATTTTCTCAATAATATTGCAAAAAAAATTTGATACCCCCGATAATAGTTTCCCTATCACAAGCTCCTTCGGGAGCTTTTTTTGTGTTCATAATTCTACTCTTTTATTATTTTTTTTGTATATTAGAAGTATTATTTTTCTATCCCTCGTATGATAAATAATAATAAGCTCTCTCTTTTGTTTTGAAGATGAGAGCTTATTTATACTCTTCATTCTACTATTATTTTATAATTTGTTTACTAAATCTTGGACATAAAAAAACACCTTAAAAAAGGTGTTTTGTGGTAAGTATATATTTTATTTTAACGTTTGGCTAAGCTGCGTTTTAATGCAGTTTAGGTGGTGTTATAGGTTGCCTTTAGTTTATCATTTTTGTTTTTCGTGCTAATTCTTCATTGTTAGTTACTGTCAAATTATCACACATTCCAAAAACTTCATTATCATGTTCATTTAAAAAAGCAGCAGCACTAATAAATACCATTATTCCATTGGAAAATTTTAATGAAATATCTTGCGGATAGATAAAGGTTTCAGATTTTCCATTTTTTTCATCAGTCGTCGTTACCTCCTCCCAATTTAACTTGACATTTTCTATGGTTTCACCAATGATTCCCGACCAAATTAGGTTATTTGAAACATCCCAAATCTTAAAGTCAGAAAAATCCGATTTCTCGTTTATTTTCATCCCAAGTCCAAATTGAAAAAAATTATCATCCCAATATATTTCTATTTTTTCATTTGTTTTCGAATATAAGAAAATTGAAAAATCAATTGAATCTAGATTACTAAAATGAGTAAAGTAGTAGGGCTTTTCATTAAAATCACCGTTTAACTTTTGATAGTCAATTTCTGCATATTCAACTTTAATAATTGTTTTATCAATTAAATGTTTTATATAATTTTCAAAGTCTCTGTGTACCTTTTTAAGTATCATTTTTACGGTTACCTATAACGTTTTGGCTAAGCTGCGTTTTAATGCAGTTTAGGTGGTGTTGTAGGTAGTTCTATTCTTTCACAAACGTTCCCAAAAGTTTTGGATTGTCTAATATCAGTTTTTTGTCTTTCCATTTATAACTTATTTTTACAGGGCAACCTTCATTTTGCCATATTAAAATATGATTGTGAGCTAATTCAAATCTACCACTATAAAATGTCATATATCCTTTTCCTGTATCATCATATTCAACGGGTATTCCTATATCACATTTTTCTTCTTCTATATCTATCCTTAATTTAAAGTTACCATCAGAATGCCTAAAAGGAACCCAATTACTATAATTTGTATCGTCAATGAATCTAAAAATATCTTCTGAAATCCAATCACCATTAAATTTATCTAGGCTCTTACTTTCTAAATACCATTTTTTTATTGTTTCAGTCTTATTTAAATAATATTCTTTTATTATTTTTTCAGAATTGCTTAATTTTAAAAAATTATTATATTTTTCAGATCTAATTTCTGTCAAGTTTAGATTAGTTTGAGAAATTAACTTGTCTCCTGTTCTTTCTATTGCGATAAATGGATTTTGTACATTTGAAAAATCATATTTTAAAATATAATAATTCCATTTATTTAATAACTTTTTTTCCCTATTTATTTCGAAAATTCCTTTTTTAGGTTTTGTGATTAAGCCTTCTAATTTTTTTAAAATTTTCATAGAGTTTATTTTTCGTAATTCTGATTAAAGTCAATTTTTTTATTAGTGTTTTTAGTCCCCATGTTTCTCTTGATGTTTGCTAAAGTACTCAGTAATTTTTCGGTACTATTGGAATTACCTACAACGTCTAGTGTATGAGCAGTTGGGGGTTTTTATTTCCAAATTTTTCAGTTTGACACTGACCTTTGTTTTATGTTTTTATTATTGTTTATTTACTCCAGCCCCAATTGCTTATAAACATTGTTGGCGGTAGTTGTTTTTTCTTTAATCCAATTATCATCTTCTTTTAGGAAAACAAGTATTTTTTTGACAGACTTATTGTTTTCAAATACATAATTTAGCTCAATTTTTTTAGATTCCTCTCCATTTTTGTAAAATAAAACTTTCTCAAATAAGAATTTGTCAATTTGTTTTAAACTATCAGGAAAAGCACTCATCAAAAAACCGTTACTATTAAAAAAAATCACTTTCCTTTTAATTGTTCCATTCTCATCGAATGTATCCCATTTGTACTCATAAAATTTATTATTACGGTCATATTTATTTTTGGCAAATATTCTGTCAAAAACTAAAATTTCTTTTCTAGTTATCTTTTCAGTAACAATCCCATTCTTATTAAATTTCTTTTGTTCTTTCTTACTTACGGTTTTTATAACATTACCATTTTCATCAAACTCGGTTGATTTTATATGTCTTTTATTCCAAAACTCCTCTTTTTTTAGTTGACCATTTTGATAGTATTCTTTTTCTAATCTTTTCTTTGTGTCATAAACGGATTTTAGATTTCCGTTGTCAAAATAGGTGATTCTTTTCCATTTTTTACTTGGAATGAATAATTCGGATAATTTACTATTTCGATGATACTCAAATAGTGTATCAATAGGCTGACCTTCCTTAAATGTTCCTTTCGTTCTAAGATTACCGTTGGAATAAAAATCCAAAACTTCTCCATTTGCAAGTTTTCCACAATCAAAATATTCAGAATGAGGTGGGTTACTCACATAAATAGCTAAATCAAGCTTTTTTAAGAATATTGTATCTCGATTTGTCTTGTTTGAAGTTATTTCTACAGCTATAGGATTGTCAAAGTTTACATAAAGTTTATATGGTCCAGCTTTGGATAATTCGACTGGTTTAGATTCTAGATTTTCCATTCCATAGGTTTTAGTAGAATCCGCCAAATACCAAATCACACCTTTTTCTAATTTCTTCGTGCATTGGTTTATAAAAATTGGCTCATAAATAGTCTGCCCAAATATTGTTTGAGTTAAAATGAAAAATAATTTGTAAATCGATGTTTTCATCTAATTACCGCCAACGGTTTGTGTATGATTAGTTGCGATTTTTTTCCAAATGTAACTAAAAATTATTGGTTTTTGTTTCAGAGAATACTTTTTAAAGTATAGTGAACCTAGCAATTAATTATACATATTGTTAGGCACTGGCTTTTATTCAATTCAGACAATGTAAACCATTATATTCCAAAACATATGAAAAATAATAGATGGCCCAATTGATTTAGATTTTAAATATAGAATTCCGGATATTATTCCACCAAATATTGTCAAATAGAATAAATGCCAATCTTGTTTTGATGATTCCAATATCAAATTCATATAAGGCGAGTGAATTGAAGCAAACAATAGAGAAGCCAATAAAATCGAAACTACGGCACTAATTTTTTTCTGTAAATTATTCTGGATATATTCCCTAAAAAACAATTCTTCTCCGATAGGTATCATTAGGACAGCAGAAATCATATTTATATTCTTGAATTATAGTAAGCCATCAAATCTATAAGCAATGTTATATTCAGTTCCGAATAAAAAGTTGTAAATCCATTTTAGAGGCGTTTGCATAAATACAAATGAAATTCCCAACACTAGAGCGAATAAATACCATTTTCGATGAGTTTTTTTAATCAGATTTTTGAAAGTCCGCTTTCTTATAAAGTAGATAAAAATCAAAACTCCGATTAATTGTAAAGTTCCTTGAATTAAGAGATAGTATTCATAATAGCTTTCAAATCCAATTTTTTCAGCTATTAGAAACCAAGAACCGATAAGTTCAATTCCAATTAGATAGAGTAGAGTCGCCAAAATGGCTTTTGGAATGCTTATCAATTCGTTATTCAATATCGTTGGTTTTTTCTGCTTGTGCCTAACGTTTTGGCTATGGTTAGTGCGGGAATTAAAAGTAGTAAACTTTCGATTAAGCACTTAGCCAAAACTTTTTATTTTGTTCTATCTTTTCATTTTAAAGCCAAATCAAAAGATTTGGCGGACTTTATTAAAATAGACTAAATTTTGGATTAAGCACCAAAACCCGTATTAATTATAGCTTTTGTTGTAAACAGTACTTTATTTCCATTTTGCTATTAATTCCACCATTCCTTTTTTGATTCCGTTGTAATAATCTCCATTTTTAAATTCAGGAATAATGGTTTGGTCAATTATATTTTTACAAATTTTGTCAGTCAGAATCTTTTCAGTTCCAAATCCTGTCGAAATTCTTATTTTTCTCAAGTTTTTACTAAAAACAATAGAAAGTCCGTTATCTTTTTCTTTTAATCCAATTCCGTTATAATTTGATAAATCAACCGCAAACTTGTCAAAATCCGTGTATTTTCCAATAGAGTCTATGGAAACGATTGCTATTTGATTAGTTGTGTTTTTCTCAAATTCTCTAATCATTAAAGTCAATTTTTCCAGTTGCTCAACATCAAAAATATGTTCAAAGTCATTTACTTCTCTCTTTAATTTCGGTAAATCACTTTTTCCTAAATCAAATTCCGAAAACTCAACTTTCGGTGGATTAGTATTCGGTTCTGTTTTTTCAATTTGCTTTGTTTTACAACTATAAATAGTCAAAAAAGCGATGAATATTATTTTGAAAATCGGTTTCATTCGTATTGTTTACAACGGTTCGGGTATGGTTCGTAGTGTGCTGAAAGCCGCTATGAACTATACCCATTGTTGGCGTGTCGTTTTTTATTTTAAATATTGTCCAAAGTATTCATCAACTATTTTTTTATTAAACTTATCTTCTCCTCTCCAATATTCAACAAAAGCCCAATCGTGCCTTCCAGTTGTTGGTCTATCATAACTTTTAGGTTCCAAAATTTCACAACAACCAAGAATTTCCATTAAAGTATGTCTTTCGTTTTTGCTTCCTTTCATTACATCTTTCAGTCTATCTCTTAACTTTCCAGGATACTCTCCGTTTTCTGAATCATTTATTGTTTTTAAAATGTCTTTAAAAGTCTGAATATCTAATTCGGTAGGTTTAGAAACACTTTCTTGTTCGAATAGCTTTAAATCAAGATAGTTGTATAATAAGTCTGAATGTCTAACGCCACTCCATTTAATGCGCTCGAAATTGAGAACATTAAGATCTTCATTTTCGTATTTAAAAATTTCGGCACGATAAAACTCTCTTTTACCTTCAAGTATAAGTTTGGCATTAAAATAACTTGCAAGAGCTGAACGCCAATCAAGTCGTTTATTGCTCAAACTTGATAAAAACCCATTGGTTATCTTCTCTTTTTCAATTCGGTTTAATAAACTTTTTAAACTAGATTTAACCTCCTTCATTGAGAGTGAAATTGGGTCAAACATTAATCCTTTAGATTTGGCATATTCAAAGTCAACTGGGTCAGTTTCATATTCACGTTTCCAACCTTGGGAACTCCAATATGTTTTAAATAAAATTGATTTTGCTTTTTTATCCATTACTTTTTTCAAATGCACGCCAACGGTTTTGTGTATGATTTCGTTGCGTGTTTAAGGACTAAAGTTAGTAAATAAATCATAGATAGAAAGTCCGCGAGGACTTTCGCAAGAAGACTCTAACTAGCAATGAATTATACACCGTGTTGTGTGCAGTTTTTTATTTCTTTTTCAATTCGTTTAAGAACAATAACAAACTTTTCAAATTGTTCAATGTCTTTAATTCCATATTCAGGGGTTAAAACAATTCGGTTTGTTGGTTTGTCAATACTTTCGATGTAAATTCTTTCGTTTATTATATTTTCCGTAAAAAGTTTGTCATACGCGAGTTGCTTTAATAAGCCTTTGTTTCCACCAAACCAAAGTTGTTTCAAAATCGGTTTTGGGATAAATACTCGTCGTTTTGGGAGAATAAAATCCAAGAATAAATTCCATAAACCTTTTGGATACACACTCAATTCAGTTTCATAAGTTTTATCTAAGTGTAAAGTAATTCGAAAAGGTTCTGTTACAGGCATTGCTCCACTAACTTCATTTATGTTTATACTGATTTTAGTTCCGTCAACTTCTATAATTCCGTTTTTCGGTTGATAAACATATTTTCCGATTGGACTATTTACACTTTTTGCCAAATCCTCTGAATATTTTCCGCTATATTTTTCTGTTAATTCTTGAATAATATTCATTAGTTCAGCGTTTTCTTTAATTGCACACAACGGCTACTTATATGGTTAGTGGCGTCTTAAAATTATTACATTTTTAGTTATACACCAAACTTCGTTTAATGAAATAAACTTTGATGTAAGCAATTAGTAGCCATTAACTATATAAATTGTTGTGCACCGTTACTGTTTTTTAATTCTATTTATTATTAATATATCGTGAAATGGATCGCCAAATTCACCAATCCATTTTTGTGAAATCATCGTTATTCTTTCATTATTATCTATTAAATACGGAACACTTGAAATACCTAACATAAAATCAAATTTTTTATCAGATATAAGTTTACCATTATTGTCTAATTCAAATATATAAGCAAAACTTCCATTGTCTTTGGTTGGTGTGATAGCACTTGAAAACACAAAATTATTCTTATTTTCAATTACATTTCCTGCCTGTTCGTAATAATTCATATTTATTGATTTCTCCCAAATTATTTTGCCTTTTTTGTCAATCTTAAAGACTATTAAACTATTTCTTGAATTCGTGTTCTGTATTGTTCCATAGATTATGAAAGATTTGTCTTTTGTTTGAAAAATTTGTTTTGGATATATATTTTTATCAAGTGTTTTTTTCCAAATTGTTTTATTGTTAATCTCTTTTTTTATTAGAATAAGACTATCTGATTTAGTCTTAAATGTAGAAATTAAAAAATGATTGTCAAAGGTTTTAGTTACGGTCAAAGGATTATCATACTTGTTAAAAAAAACATTCGACATAATAGTTCCTTTTTTATCAAATTTTTGAATTGCAAATCCGTATTCTTTTTTGTTATAACTATCCGTTATTAACATTAAACTATCCTTATCAAATAATCTAATAAAACTATTTCCTGCGGGATATTTGTGTGTTTTTAATTCTTTTTCCCATAATAAATTCCAATTTGTATCATACTTGCTTAAAAAATCGTGAGTGTAATTTTTTCCCATTGTTACTCTCAGCGTATTTATTGTATAAAATCCATTACCAAATTCAACATAATCTGTTAGTGAATGTTTGAAAGAAATATTTTGTTCATCTTTTACTCTTCCTTCCTTTGATATTGTAATGAATTTGTTGTTTGACTTTAAAGAAACATCATTATTTGAAATATTCAAAAGCATTCTAAAATCTTTACTTTTTGTTTCCTTTATGTCGTAGATTTGATTATGATAACCAAATGAAATTGTATCAGTCGAAGTTATTTTGAAAACAGGAATTTTTTTTACTTCATTTTTGTGTCTTTTTTCATTTTTACAAGAAAAAATAGCAAATAGAAGAATAAGAACATAAACAATCTTGGTTTTTCTCTTAATTCCTTTCATTTTTGATTTTAGTTTGTTTTTTTTGTCCTATGGTGCACAACGTTTTGGCTAAGCTGCGTTTTAATGCAGTTTAGGTGGTGTTGTAAATAGTTTTATCAGTTTATGATTTCATCAAGACTTTTATTAGAGTCGAAATCAAATCTATTTTTCTTAAAATTAATATTCACATAGTCAAAAATATTCCTTTCTGTGCTTAAAAATCTATTTTTCAATGTTCTTATGTAAACATTTTTACTCTTATTTTTACTTAGTGATTTTAAAATTTTATTTAAATCTCTAGCTTTTAGTTTTTTATCAGGAGTTATTATATAATTTATAAAAGGTGTCTCCTCTTTCGTATAATATTCTTCAAATTTATAAGTCAAAGAATCAAAAGATTTTAGAGTTTGTAAACCCTCTAATTTCCAAGATTCAATCAAAAGAGTTTTATTTTCTTTAGAAAACCCAATATTTATATATTCATTTAAATTGTGTCTAAAATTATAAACAGAATCTTTTTTTATGTTTTTAATTTTTAAAAAGTCGATTTTAAGTTCAGTTTTGTAATCACCTATTTTATCGCAATTTTGTTTTCTTTCTAGTATAATTTTTTTGCCAAGAGAATTTTTAATGTATACATTGCCATTCTTAATTTCATAGTAAAAATCATAAATTCCACATGCTTGTGCGTAAATTTCTATTTTCTTTTCATTTCCAAAATGTTTTCCATTACTAGGCTCTGAATAAAGAGAGGATATCATGAAACAAAGACTATCATTCTCTATATCTAACCTATATTCATAATTTTCTAAACCTTTAGAGTGCCAATGACCATTCAAATCTTTTTTACAGCTAAAGAAAGAAAAAGCTAATAGGAGAATTAGAAAATACTTTTTCATGGATATTTGCAGTTTTTGAAATTATTTACAACGTGTTTGTGTATGGTTAGTTGCGTGGTTAAGCAACTAAATTAGTAAACAAATACGAACCTGAGAAAATTCCGAAGGAATTTTCCAAATAATCACTTGCCAAAGCAATTAATTATACACGGTGTTAGGCACTGGCTTTTATGCAATTTAGACAATGTAAACCATTATATTCCAAAACATATGAAAGATAATAGATGGTCCAATTGATTTAGATTTAAAATATAGAATTCCAGACATTATTCCGCCAAATATTGTCAAATAGAATAAATGCCAATCTTGTTTTGATGATTCCAAAACCAAATTCATATATGGTGAATGAATTGAAGCGAATAATAGAGAAGCTAATAAAATAGCAACTATATTATTCATTTCTTTCTGTAAATTATTCTGGATATATTCTCTAAAAAACAATTCTTCTCCGACGGGAATCATTAGGACAGCAGAAATCATATTTAAATTCTTGAATTTTGGTAAGCCATCAAATCTGTAAGCAATATTGTATTCAGTCCCGAATAATAAGTTATAAATCCATTTCAAAGGTGTTTGTATAAAGACAAATGAAATTCCCAACAGCAGAGCAAATAAATACCATTTACGATGAGTCTTTTTAATCAGATTTTTGAAAGTCCGTTTCCTTACAAAATAAATAAAAATCAGAACTCCGATTAACTGTAAAGTTCCTTGAATTAATAAATAATATTTGTAATAGCTTTCAAATCCAATTGCTTCAGCTATAAGAGACCAAGAACCTATTAGTTCAATTCCAATCAGATAGAGTAGAGTAGCCAACATGGCTTTAGGAATACTTATCAGTTCGTTATTCAATATCGTTGGTTTTTTTAGCTTGTGCCTAACGTCTCGGCTATGGTTAGTACGGGAATTAAAAGTAGTGAACTTTCGATTAAGCACTTAGCCAAAACTTTTTATTTTGTTTTATTTTTTGTTCATAAAGCCAAATCAAAAAGATTTGGCGGACTTGGTTAAAGGCTCTAAACTTTGGGTTAAGCACCAAAACCCGTATTAACTATAGCCATTGTTGTGCGTTCGTTTTTCATTCTTTTCCTAACATATTTTCATATTCCTTTACGTGATGTGGAAACTCCTCTTCGTAAAAAGGATAACTGATGCCTAAAATTGAAATTTCATATCCATCTTCTTTCATCCCTGTAATTGCATTTCCAGCAACTCCTTTTATTTCAATTCCGTCTTGTCTAAATACTTTTAATTCCGACATTACTAGAGTGTCAATAAATGCATATTCTGGGTCGTCAGTATTTATCACGATATTGTTTTTTAAACAATAATCTTTGAAGAATTCGTAAGGCGATTCAATTCCATCAAATTCAATCAGTCCAAAAACTACTCCCATAGGTGCATCAGCTTTTTCTAATTCAGTTGTTCCGATTAGAAGTCCATTTAGTAGTATGTTGTATATTTTATTCAATTACTTTTTTTATTTTACTATTCATATATAGTTTTTCGACAACCAACTTTAATTTCTGCCAATCCATTTCTGCAACTTCACTTTTGTATTTATCGACTGATTGCATATAAGACAAAAGAAACCAAGAATCAATGTGTCCAAATTCAGGCGGATTACTTAGAACAACTTCCACTTGTTTTTGATGTTTTTTATTGTAGAATCCACATTCTCCACCGTGAAAGCTATAATTCCATCTATTCGAAAGTTCTCCTCTTCTCGGTATATTTTTATTGCTTCTAGATATTAATTTTTCATAGTCTTCTTTAACTTCAATATTTAAACCATATTTTTCTCCGAGTCTAAACATAAGTTCTTTTCCCTCTTGACGATAATCAATTATTGCATCTTGAAAAATATCAAGATTGATATCATTACTTTCTTCTTTTTTGAGAAGATTATGAATCCATTTTTTAATCATTGATTACTGTTCAATTTCGGTTCTCGTAAATGACGCACAACGGTTTGGCTAAGCTGCGTTTTAATGCAGTTTAGGTGGTGTTACCTACATTATTTTTAATTTTTTAGCTATTTCTATTTTCCAATTTTGAACCTTTTCATAATTATATTCCTCAAAAGGAAAATCTAGTAATTGGTACATAGACTCTGATTTATCAAAACCTAACTTTTTTCCAACTTTATTAAAATTGACCAAATCAATTTCTTCGTCAATATTATCTTCATAATATTGAAACATTATATCAAATAAGAGTAGGTTCCAATTTGTATCGTAATCGGTATATATTTTGTCGTTTTCCAATTCAAAGTGAAAGATTTTTTGAATAGATTCATTATATCCAAATACTCGAAAATCTTCTCCTTCATCATATATTGGAATTATGTTTAATCCTCTCAATATTTCATAATCTGTAATTGTTGGTAAATAGAAATAAGCCCCATCTACTTTTTCAAGACGAAATTCTAACTCAGAAATATTACCAATATTATCAATAAAAATTTTTGGGGCACCAAACTCTATTAGCTTAGATTCTCTTTCATCTATTGGGATAAGTTTTTTCATATTGTAGGTAACGTTTTGGCTAAGCTGCGTTTTAATGCAGTTTAGGTTTTGTTGTACACCGTTAATGTTTTAAAATTCTATTTATTAATATTACGTCGTGAAAAGATATCTCCAAATTCTCCAATCCAATTTTGAGTTATCATTGTTATTGTCTTGGAATCATTTATTAAATAGGGAACACTTGAAATGCCTAAATAAAAATTGAACTTTTTATCTGATATAAGAGTTCCGTTTTGATCTAATTCAAAAATATAGGGAAAATCTCCTCCATCATTTATTGGTGTAATAGTACTGGAAAAAAGAAAATTGTTTCCATATTCTATTATGTTCCCTGCTTCTTCATAGTAGTTTTTATTTATAGTCTTTTTCCAAATCAATCCGCCTAACTTGTCTAATTTTAGAACAGTTAAGTGTTTTGTTGAATTAATTTCATACTCAGTTCCATATATTAAAAACGAACTGTCTTTGGCTTGAATAATTTGTTTTGGAAATATATTTTTGTCAAATGACTTTTCCCATGTAATTCTATTATTAAAATCTTTTTTTAACAGAATAAGACTATCATATTCATTGTCCAATGTTGAAATTAATAATTGTTCGTCAAATGTTTTTGTTACGGTTAAAGGGTTATTATACTTTCTATTAAATATTTTTGATTTAAGATTTCCTTCTTTATCAAATTTTTGCAGGGAGAGCCCATAATCCTTTTTGTCAGAATAATCAGTTAATAATACTAAACTGTCCTTATTGTAAGAATAAAGAAAGCTATTACCAGCTGGATATTTATGTGTTGATAATTCTTTTTTCCATAATAATTTCCAATCTTCGTCATATTTACCCAGAAAATCATGAGTAAAATTTTTCCCCATTGTTACTCTAAGAGTGTTTATCGTGTAAAACCCATTATCACTTTCAATATAATCAGTTAGTGAATAATTGAATGAAATATTTTTTTCATTTATAATCTCGCCTTTTTTTGATATTGTAATGAAAGTATTCTTCGGTTGTAATAATTCTTCTGTACTATCTTCTATACTTAAGAGTATTCTCAAATTATTTTTTTTCGTTTTTTTGATATTACAGATTTGGTTATGATAACCTCTTGATATTGTATCTGATGATATTATTTTATAGCTAAAGATGGTTCTGTCATTATTTCCTTTTTTACAAGAAAGTATCATTATGCAAAGGATAAAGATGTAAGTGAATTCAAAATAACATTCTTTAAAACGTTTCATTTTTCCTTTCGTTTTTTGCTTTAATGGTGTACAACGGTTTGGCTAAGCTGCGTTTTAATGCAGTTTAGGTGGTGTTGTAGCCAGTATTTTAGTCCCACCACAACCAAATACCGTTCATTTCCTTAATCATAAGTTTTAAATTTTCTACTTCGCCAACACCTTGGTCAACAGAGTCAGGGCAGAATTCATAAACTTCGTTAGCAAAAGCGTCCAAATCATTTGGCAATTTTTTAAATTTCAGTTCAAGCCAATCTCTTCCGCAACCAATCACAGTCAGTCCAAATTTATCATTCCATTCCGATATTTTTTTTACGATGTCCTTATTTTCGTAGTCGTGGTTAATTCCGTCAGTTCTTCTATATCGTAAAATATCAAGGTCATTTGTTCCTTTTATAACTCCTATACTTTTTGAATCTTCTTCTCCCGTAAAAGCAAAAATTAAATATCCTTTTGCTCTAAATTTTTCTTTTAATTTTTTAACAATCGAATTCGCTTTTTCTTCTGAAGTGTTTGAGTGAATTCCATTAAAAAATTCATCCAATACATCCGCAGTTTCTTGGTCAATTGCAGGCAACTGAATTAATTCATTTTTTGTTTCGTTTTTTAATTCATTCATAAGTTCGATATTGAAATCCAACTTATTCACTAATTCAATTTCTTTCGGTGTTAAGTTTTTTGCTCCACACCCAAAGAATGATAAAATTCCCATAAGCATTAATATTCTTTTCATTCAGTTGAGTTTTTCTCGTATTGGCTACAACTCCTTATATAAAGAATAAAGTTCTCGTTTATCCGATTATTCTTCCGGATAAAAGGAACTTTTGTTCCTCTTTATCTTTATTTGTTAAGGTGCTTTTTTTCACAAATATAACTTTTACAATTAATTATTTAAAGACAACAACAACCTTTTATTCGTTTTTTATACAAATCAAAAGATTGTTGTTATCCTCAAATTTTACTTACCACAATTATGTCAAAGAACTTTTCCGTTTTTTAGGTATCGGAGAACCTACTGTTATTTTAGTTTGTTTATATTTGACTTATGAATTTGACTATTATCTTGGCTAATAAGCCACCAGTTTTTGTATTCAGCTTTGTTGCTATATTCCTCTCCTTCTCAGTAATTTATTTAATTAAAAAAAAGAAAAAATAACTACTGTTTTAATGGTTATACCTTATTAGCATAATGGTTTTCACTTATGCAATACTGCTGGTTTATACCATAACAACTATAGGTATTACACCTATTTTAATTATCTTTTTGTTTTACAATATTTGGATTATATTTAATCTATTCTGTGTATTAACAAAAATCTTCATATATTTTTATGCCCCCCACGGTAAAAAAGTTAGTATGCAGTTTTTCTATTTATTTAGGATTTGTAGGGACTCTTAAATATACTCTTGGTTAGCTAATCTTAATAGATTAGCTAACTTTTTTATTCAACTTTCTACCATTATTTTAGTTTGTTTATATTTGGCATATGAATTTGACAATTATTTTAATTTGAGTCATAATCATAAATGAAAATTTTATTTATTTTTAGTAAAATTTAATAAGTAGAAAAAATAAGAAGTTCCGTGGGGGGGCTTCTTTTTCTATTTTTACTACTATTACTTTTTTTAATAAGCTTTATTCTTTTTTTAATAATATTAGGTATAAATTTTCTCAATAATATTGCAAAAAAAATGTGATACCCCCGATAATAGTTTCCCTATCACAAGCTCCTTCGGGAGCTTTTTTTGTATTCATAATTCTACTCTTTATTTAATATTTATAAGCCGCGTTCTTATTACCTACGTTCTTATGTTGCTTTTTATAATCATACTTTTCTATACTAAAACATTTATAAACGCTTCCTTGACTAATACCAAATGCTTTCATTATATCTTTAATTGAAGTGTCTGGGTTTTTATGCATTACTACTACATGCGGAGCAACTTCTTTCAATCTTTCAGATGGGCCAGATGGTCTACCTCCTTTTTTACCTCGTCTTCTAGCTGCTTCTAAGCCTGCTTTAACTTTTTCATTACTCGATTTTCTAAAATACTGTCCGAGTGCTCCAAAAATTAAAAATATTAATTCGCCTTCTGATGTCCTTGTACTCTCTGTATTGATAAACGGATTTGACAAGTCTTGAAAATCTACACCTATTTCATAAAAAGTATCAACCAAGGTTAATAAATACCTCAAATTCCTTCCTAGTCTCGTTAAGTCGTAAAAAACAACTTTATCCCCTTTTCTTAATTTTGATAATAGCTTTTGAAGTTCTTTCCTATCATCATTTTTACTTGAATCTTTATCTACAAAAATATTTTCTTCTTTTATTCCTAAAAGTTTAAACCTATCAACTTGGATATCCAAATTTTGACTTTCAGTACTAACTCTTCCGTATGCAAATTCCTCTCTCATTTTTTTATTTTAATGATATGGTTTCTTATAATTTGTTTTTTTTAAGAAACCTATCTATAATGATTTAGACTCTAATTCAATTTATTTATAATATACATCAGATACTCCTATTTCAATATATTCAACTCCACCAGTTTTCCAATCATTTCCTTCTTTACTCGGATTAAACTCCTAGTTTTTATATTTACACAGTGCTATTAATTTTCGTTTAAATAAACTAACTACTGGTAAACTATTACGTGAAATTTTAACTAAAGGAAACAGAAAACTAATACATTTTCATTTAAAATCTAACTACTATACTTTTTGGCGTTTTATTATAATCTTTTACTGTAAAGGATCAAGAATTTCTGAAATACTTCATTTACAAGTAAAAGATATAAATACGCTTGAATTTAAAGTTTTTATTAAAAAAGGGAAACAACGCGAAGAAGTACTAAACCCATAAATAAAAACTTTGCATACCTATGTTTAGAAGTTAATAATGAACAAAAAGGTAATACAAATTAAAATACCCTGTTTAGGGTCTATTTCAAATTTTTCAAACAATAATTAATTATTCACGGTAAAATATATTAAATAATCAATAACCAAAATATCTTCACCATTCCGAGACACCTATTTAAAACAATAAAAACAAACAGTTACATGTTTTTCAACTATTTTTCATGGGAAATATGTGTAACATAAAAAATAATCTTGGAAAAATTCGTACCGCTATACTTGAATGCAAGATTAATAATTGGTGTTCTCTAATTTATACTCTGTCGGAATTCATTTGGAGTCATCTTTGTCTTCTTTTTAAAGATTTTACTGAAGTACTGTGGGTATTCAAACCCTAACTTGTAGGCTATTTCACTTGCACTATCGTTGGAATTTAACAGCTTGTTTTTTGCCTTTTCAATAATATAATGATGAATATGATCTTGGGTGCCTCTTCCTGTTTCTTTTCTTAATAAATCGCTTAAATATTTAGGAGACATGTTCATTGCTTTTCCACAATACTGGACAGTCGGGATTCCTAAACTTAGATGCTTTTCTGTTTTGTAATACTTCTGTATTAGTTGCTCAAATTCACTAGTAATATCTTGATTCAGGTTTGTTCTCGTATAAAATTGTCTATCATAAAAACGAACACAATAGTTGAGTAACAATTCTAAATTCGAAATTATCAAGGTTAGACTATGGGCATCCATATTGTTACTAAATTCCTTCTCTATTTTCTCAACAATTTCGGTAGTTGTTTGTCTTTCTTCTTCTGATACATGGAGCGCTTCGTTGGAAGCGTAAGAAAAGAAAGAGTAGTTTTCCATTTTCTTCCCAACTTCAGATCTTCGAAGTAAATCTGGATGAAAGATTAACGACCATCCTTCATCTTTTTCATTTGCTTCTGCTTTTTTAAATTCTAAAACTTGATTTGGTGCCGTAAAAATCATGGTTCCTTCTTGATAGTCATAAGAATTTCTACCATAATTAATAATAGAAAAAGAACAGTTATCCTTTAAACTTATTTGGTATAAACCAAACACGTACTTCAAATTTTCAACCTTAATATTTTGCAATATCTCACTTACTCGAATAATGGAAATTAATGGATGTTTGGGTTTTCCTAAGCCTAAAAATTGATGTGTTTCTGCTATAGAATGTATTTGGATAATTTCTGCCATGACTTATGTGTTTAAAAAGGATAAAAAAGTAGAAGACCTGGATACAAAACCATAATCAACGATGAAAGCAATAATAGATAAGATTGCAATCCCTATGCACCAACCTTGATTATAAGGGGAGTTTAGAAAAAGTAAAGCTACCATTGTAATTACAACTATTACAGGATATGTTTTCATGAATATTTTACCCATTTTGTATTCTTTTGCATGCTTGTTCTTTTCTTTTACAATGGCTTCATGTTGCGATTTTTGAAATAATGCAAGACGCTCCTTGACGTGCATAGTGCGACTATAAATAACGTAACTACCATATCCAATTAATATTGCAACTATTATGCTAAATGGAATTAAGGCTCCTCGCAATAATTGATGTTGACTTTTCAGTATACACAATAGCGCAACTAAAAATAGAACACCAACAACGATCATTATTTTACCCTGTATTACTTCAGATTTCGCCCAATTATGTATATGTTCTGTAAAATTTATCATTCTTATTTTACTTCATTCATTATTACTTTATCAAATATTCTGTCTCCCAAATATAAGCGCATCCATACCATTGGCTTCGCCCATTTCCCTGCTCTATATCTAGTTTTAGGCTTTTTTGAACGTACAATTTTAGAAATTATATTGGTAATAACCGATCTCGGGGATGCACCGTTTGGCTTATGGTAAGAATCGTTTACTGTTTTGGCTACTAGTTTTGCCATAGGTTCATAGGCTGTATTCTTACAGTTATCCAGCATGGGCTGAGTTAAAACATCTCCAAATTCTGTAGCAATAGCTCCAGGTTCTAATACAACCACGTTTATGTTAAATTGTTTAGTTTCTAATCGAAGACAATCGCTAAACCCTTCTACTGCATGTTTTGTAGCGTGATACCATGCCCCTAGAGGTGTATACATCTTTCCCCCCATGGAAGACGTATTAATTATAGTTCCACTTTTAGCTTTTCGCATGTAGGGAAGCACTTTTTGCGTAAGGTTTGCCAATCCAAAAAGGTTTACTTCAAATTGCTTTTTAGCAGCTGCAATAGAAATATTTTCTACAGAACCATATAAGCCATAGCCAGCATTATTCCATAACACATCTATTTTACCGTCTTTTTGCAAAATTTGATCTACTACATTTTTTACATCTTCGTTTTTTGCTACATCCATTTGCATTGGAAAACCTCCCATTTCTTGCAATTCTTTCATTTTTTCAATTCGTCTTGCGGCAGTATAAACTTTATGTCCCTCTTTTATCAATTGAATTGCTGCGTCCTTTCCTATACCTGAAGATGCTCCCGTTATTAAAATTACTTTGCTCATTTTTTTATTTTTAAATTTATTTACGATGCAAAGCTAGCCCAACAAAAAAGTCGAAATGTATTCAAATTGCCGATTGTTGTATACGATTTACGCAATTTTTTAAAATTCGCTTATTAACTTTTAATTAAAAAAATTAGAGATATACTTTTATTTCTTCCACATCTCTTTTATTAGTGTTTTATATTTTTTTTTAGGGTTAAATCAATTAAGGTTGTTTTATCAACTCATAAAATTAATTTAATAATAAATAAATTTTATGAGTTAGTTAATAGTTTGGAGCTCCTTCGGGAGCTTTTTAGTTCTTCTATTACCTCTCTTTTGTAATTCATTTACTTAAATATTGGATATAAAAAACACCTTGCTAAAGGTGTTTTGAGGTAAATGTCATTAGTAAAGAGAATGTTATTTTTAACAATTCTCTTAGGTTACTTTATGTAACAATATTTAATCGATTACTTCTGCATTGTAAGGATTCATCCCTTTCTTTCCTCTTTCAGTTTCAAACTGTACCTTGTCGTTTTCTCTAATGTCATTAATTAAACCTGTGTAATGAACAAAAATATCTTGTCCTTATTCTGATTGTATAACAAGGTCACAAAATATAGGTGATTTATATACACTTAAAAGTAAAGATTAATTGAAATAAAAAAAGAAATGAAGAGAGAAACTCGAAAAAACTATCTTAAAATTGAGATGTGTTCTACTTGAACAATACAAATATACCTCTTTTTCAAATGCTCTTTCTTTTAATTTTATTACTCATAGTTATCGTGTTTTTCTCTTCATTTTTACATTTATTCTTTACGTTTATGAAGTTTATAATATTAATATGTTTGCATTCAAAATCTAAAATATTTTAAAATTAAATTATGAAAAAATTATTATTCTTAACAATTACTGTTCTTAGCTTAGTCTCTTGTTCTTCTAACGATTATACAACAGATACCATAAATGACCCTATCATAGGAAAATGACAATTTGTTTCTTCTCCAAGTATTAATGATCCAATTAATTGACCCATGCGAATTAAAAAGTACCACTGAATTTTTAGAAAATGGTGAATTTACAGCCATCAGCATAGCTCCATCTAATGGTTGTTGTATAGTTGATGATACAACAACGGGAAAATGGAAAAAGAAATCAGAAAAAATTTACGAAAATACTGCTCAGAATAGGTCTGAAAGTCTTACAGTAATTTTTTCAAACAATAATAAAACCATGACGACGACGACTAAAAAAGGGCATGTAGATATTTTTAAAAAAATATAATCTTACATTAAGCAATAAAACCCTTACTAGCAATATTGTAAGGGTTAAAATTCAATAGGACTGAATACTATATCCTCAGTTATTTAAGTTTTTGACCATACGAATACATATCCTAGCTCTTTGAACTAGCTTTTCTTTAATTCCTTTTCGAAAATTAACCTAAAAGCTACACTTATAACTCTACCAAATTCTTCATTTACTATCAAAATTTGATGCAAAACATCTTTTGAAAACCTAAACTCTAAAATATTCTGTAAAGATTAAAAAATATTGAAAAAATTTAACATGTAGTTTTTAATTAAATAATTATTGGATCGCGTTTTGTCAAATTCATTAATCAAGAACTTTCATAGTAATGAAAACTATGAACCAACCTAACATTCTATTAATTTGTATGTTGGATGCCTGTAGTACTTTATTGTTTAAAATTAAACAAGCTTTATATTTAAAAATACTAAAGATTGTAGTGTTCTACTCTAGCTGCATTAAAAAACATGTAATATTTGCTTGTATTACCTGAGTTTTATGATGCCATAAATGAGATAAAAGTATATTTTAGGAATCCTGTAGTACTTATCTTATTGAATATTTTACTAAATTTGAAGTTCGTAAAAAGTTATGAAGCTCCCGAACAAACACTCATAAAACAATCACATACATAACGTTAACATATTTCCAAAAACAAAGAAAATGAAAAAAGTTTTATCCTTTTTAACTATTTTAACATTAATAATAAGTTGCTCCTCTTCAAAAAAAAACTTTAATAAAAATACTAAAGAAAAAAGTAATCAAGAACCAGTACTTGTAGAATTGACCTTGGATAAAAAGCCTGAAAATTTTGTTTGGAACAAAGGAGATTTCTTAAATTTAAAAGGTAAAATAAAAAACAAATCAAAAGTTCCTATTACCGTTTTAAGTCCTAAATCATCATATAATGTAAATCCTGATTATTTCCGTGTTAATTTTTTAGAAGGTTTCGAAGGAACGGATTGCATATTTGAAGTTGGTGAAGATGATATTAGAAGGGAAGTAAATGAATTTATAACAATTTTACCAAATCAAACAAAAGATATTTTTATCTCTGGAAGAAGTTATTTTATTAAATATTGTAATCAAGATAACTCAAATAAAGAAGAAATAAAACTAAACTTAAGGTATAACTATTATGAAATAAAACATAATTATAATACTGAAAGTTATTTTATTAAAAAAAATTATAAAACCAAAATCAGCAAAGAAGATGAGCAAAAAATTCAATCTAAAATCAAATACATAAAGAACAGTGTTAGAATGAAAATGATGAGTGCAGACAAACAAAAAAAGCAAATATCTAAATTAGAAAAGTCACTCAGAAAAACAATGATTAATTCTACTTTCGATGAGCAACGTCTAATAATTGAAAAGTTTAACAACCTATTTCCTAAAAAACTAGAAAGCAACTCGATAACAATTAAAATAAAAAGGTAATAATATAAAACATCTATGATTACTTACATCATGAACATGTGTAAAGTAAAGAATAATTATACCCCACTCCTAAACACCTTTTAAAAGGTGTTTTTTTTATAAATAAATTCTACAAGTAAAATGATTTATCTAAGGACGTTGATGTTAATTAAATAAGGTATTTTACATATAGTAAAAACTTCTAATTATCAACAAAGCAACCAAGTATTTCATAGCATACTTGAAAATGCTAAATATCAGCCTGAATAATTCCAAATACTTAATTTATGCTACTAATATAAAAAACACCTAAAAATCTGTGACAACAAAATACTAAAGGTAAACTATCCTTTTTACATAATCTGTCACTCCATTTCTTCGTTTTTTGCTACTATTATACCTTTTTTAATAAGTTTTATTCCTTTTTTAATAATATCAAAATAAAATTATTTGATTAAAATTGTGAAAATATATGATGGTCCCCCTATCACAAGCTCCTTCGGGAGCTTTCTCCATACTTATAATTCTTCTCTTTCACATTTATTTTGTTATTTATATTGACATAAAAAAACCAATTAAGTATCTAGCAATTAATTCTATTGACAGAGTTACATAAAATAAACTTCGAACAAAAAATTTTAATAATAATAAACAGCTACTAGAGTAACTCCCTTTATCAATTCCAATACTTTAATCAGAATTTTCATTTTTTATTTATTTACTTTATAATTGAGGTAGGGAATTTTGTTATTAATTTGTTATTAATTTAATAAAAATTGCACTATGAAAAAAAATAACTCTTTGATTTTATTTGTCGCTTTACTTTTATCTTTTATTTTTTTAATAATTGTTTCATGACCTAAAATAATTTTAATTTTTGTTGTATAAAATACATTCATTCTATTAATTTTAAATGCTCTTATTAAGATTTTATATCAAAACATAATATCTAATTTTGCACATACTAATAGTACATTTCTTACCCAAATTTTTAAACTAAAATTTTCTAGCCTCAATGTCAAAGAACTTTTCCATTGTTTAGTTATAGGACAACCTATAATTTTGATGGTTTTCCCCGATATAAATTTCAGGGTTATCACTTATTTCACATCTAATTTAATCTTGCTTAATTTGTCATCACTTAGAATACATTCTAAGGATTTTCTTTTTAATAGCAATTTCCCCACTCAATAATTGAGTGGGTTTCTTTACTAATTTAACAACAATTATTTTCAATATTCGCTGCTACTTTTTTTCATAACTATTATTCCCTTTTTAATAATAGTTTTCACTTCTTTTTTGAATAAATTGCATAACCTACTACAATTAAAACCCTTCTTAAAAAGTTCTTTCGGGAACTTTTTATTATTCATTATTTTTCTGTTGTATCTGTAATTTTAATGAAAGCAAACATTCAAACATATTAAAGAGGCATATTTACTATAAAGAAATAATTACTGCCTCAGTTCAGATAATTCTAACTCACATAATTTCTACTTTTTTAATATTTTTTTAAGAGTATAATTTTTATTAAAAACACTTATTACTTTGTAAAGTGGATAGTTATCATGAAAAAAAAGTAATTAGTTGTTATTGTTATGAAAAGCTAAAATTATTTAATGGTTAACCGCCAATACCTATACTTTTCATTCTGCTTTCATATTATGTCTTTTAAGAGTCCCTATTTTTAGATAAAGACTTCTAGTGATAACCGCATTATATAATTATTTGAACTATTGAGGTTAGTAAAGCCCTTTATTTAGGGTTTTGCTAATTTCTTTAATTACTGATTTATTATACTTTTTGTTTCATTACCCTTTTTCATTTAATCAATACATTTGCAACCATTCATCGACACATATTTTCTTCTCATCAAATAATTTAATTATGTACTTCAATCTTAAATTATATTTACTGTATAATTTTAAAATTTCATTTTTTTAGTTAGTAGTTTGGTTAGTATAGAAAGAAGAAGTACTTTAGAAGGGTTACTTCTTCTTTTTAATAAAATTTTGATTTGTTTTTATTTGATTCCTTTATTTTAAAAGCTAACTGTTTTAGATTGTTTTTCCTTTTAATGACATGCCTTGCTATAATCCTCTTATTAATTTTTTAAAGAAATTAACCGAAAAATTCACTTTGTTCTATCATTCATTTGAACGCTCTCCCCTATTCTATACTACATCACCAAAATACTTAACCAACTGATTGTTTATACACTTAATATTCTTCACATTGTATATAAATCTCTATAATTCCTTTACACTGTTCGTCTAATATATTTTTAAGAAATTCAATTATAGAAATAGTTACTATCTTTATAATTGATTTCAATTTATTCTCTACAATTCAATTTTTATTAGTAAATAAATTCATTATCAAAAACCTCCTATTAATGAAAAAACTCATTTTTTATCATTGTTTTACATAAATATTAAACATAAAAAAACACCTTAATTAAGGTGTTTATAGTAATTCATTGTGCCTAAGTATTAAATTCAATATTGAAATTAACCTTTTATATCCCAACCATCTATTGATTTTTTTTGTCCTTTTGATTTTAACCAAATTTTACTTTTACTTACATTACCTATATTTAGATTAACCTGAAACAAAACATCTTTATTATTGGTCTTAATAAAATTCGTATACTGATCAAACAACATTTTTTTATCAAATACAATACTCACCCAATGTCTTTCCTCTTCATTATCTAATATTTCAATTCTAATAAGACTTGGTAAAGGTTTTTCACTTGCTATTCTCAAAAAATCAACACTTCTACTGTATTGATTCAAATAAAAGTCAATGATTTTAATGTTTTTAAGGGTATTACTTTTTTTGTCTTTTTGATCAATTTCAATATTAATCCCAAAAGAAAAAACACTTCTAAAACTCAATATTTGTTCAGGAGTTAATTTGGTAACTGTACCTCTTTTAAGTTTTTCAAAACGAAAATTTAGATTTTGGGAATTTAAATATTGCTGTTCAACTTGAGAATTATTCTTCCATATAGAATCAATACTTTGTCCTTCAACAGAACGAAACTTAATATCAAAATAACTAATTAAATGAGTATAATTAGTATACTCTCTCTTTAATAAATCTACATGCCCATTAGGTAGGATATGAATTAAAAAATCATTAATAGTTAATTGTTTGTCATAGTTCTCGCCTATTTTTAACTTTTTAGTATCGATAGGGAATATATCTTTATAAAACTTATTTTCTAAAATTGAGTACCAAGACAATTCAAAAGAATCAAAGCTAATTGGAATTAAGTGTTTTGTTTTTTGAGTATAATACCGTTGACTCTGCATAAATTGGCTCTTATCAGGTAATCCTTCAATTTGATATAGTTTTCTATCAGTTTCATAAAAATTATAAGAAACATGAAATGCTTCTTTTGTTTTAGAATTACAAAATTTTATCCGATCTATTAATATCGGAAAATCTTTAGGGTGCGCTATAATAATTTCATTACTATAGTTTTTTTTAAGTCTACTTTGTAAATTAACATTATTCCTAATAAATAAGAACATAGGATATCCAAATAATATAACAAGACAAACTAATGATTTAGTTTTATAACCATTTATACCATGAAGGACTTGGCTAAAACAAAAACAACTGTAAGCTAAAAAAGCATATAAGATAGTAAAAGATAAAAACTGAAAAATTATATCTGAATTCAAGCTTGAAGAAGCATGACTATTTGAAAAGGACTTACCTATTCCAATTCCCCAAACTAAAATATAACAACTAAGAATTGTTAAAATTGAAGCAACTATAATTACTCCTATTTTACCACCAAAATAAGCAGATGGAATAAGTAATAAAAGACCTACACAGGTCATAATAAGTAATACAGTAAGATAGTCTGACATAAATAGAAGATTGAATAATCATTTTTACGACCTCAACTAGATTAATCTATCAATTTCTAAGGTCTATTATAAATACATTTGTATTTATTTCTGTAGTTTAAAAGTACTATTTTATAAAACCTTAAAGAATACATTAACATATATTAACATATACCTCTAACATATTGGTGTTATGATGCACATATAATTTTAAGATACAACTCAAATTTATTTATATATGCAAAAGTATGCATAGCTAACTATTTTTCATAAACATACATACTTGTGGTTGTTTTTGATTAACACCATTTCTCAAAGATTCCTTTTCTATATTTAGAGTCTCAAAAAACTACTGCATTATTCATCATTTTTGAATTACTAAGCTTATCTGTCGTAACCTTGACTATGAATATCATAAACTACTAACTATAGTTTTTTTATAGTTTGTGTGACTTATTAATTTAATTTGAGTCTTAATCAATGAAGGCTTGTTATTTTTTAGTAAAATTTAATAAGTAAAAAGAACAAGGAGTTCCGTGGGGGGGCTTCTTGTTTATTCTGACTATCCTTAATTTTAATACATTTACTTAAATCCTGAATAGTAAAAAACACCTAATAAGGGGTGTTTTCGGAAAGCATATACATTTCATAATCAATACATTTTAGAGGCCTTTATACTTTTTATTTAAGAATGATAACAGTCAAATGAGTTAACTGTTTTTATCTAAATTTCACTTTTTTTACATAGTTAAATTTTTCATTCATGAAAAAATGAGATATTAATAAATTCAGATTAGTTAAAAGGAAATTAATGAGAATAGAGACTAAAGTTTTTTTTTCAATTATCTTCATAATTGTTTTATTTATTAAATTTTATTATTTAGATTTGTTCTAAATAAATCTCGTTTTTATCCCCTTAAAAATGAGAACAAAATATTTTGATTTCCCCCTTAATAAAAGGTTATTTTCGATTCCTAACAGATTGTTTATAGCCTTTTGTTGCTTTTAATAATTAATTTTTAAAAAATTTATCTTAATACGAATTTCATTTAATCTTATTTAATTTGATAATACAATGAAAATTCTCAATATATTGTGTTTTTCGTATCAATTTCCCACCCCAACTTTTAGTCGTTTTATATTTTCCAATCACTTAACTTCAATTGTACAATTTTTACATTTATCATTCTCTTTATCATCGTTAATAAGCTCTAAGTAGTGCTTATTTAAAAATGTTAGCACCATTCATCTATACCTTTTTTCATCTAATCTAATTTTTTAAATTTTAGACCTCTTTATAAACTATCTTTACTGCATAGTTTTAAAGATTAGAACTATCTCATTCCCCTTAATTATTTGAATTAATTATAAGTTTCCTTATTGAAACTTATAATTAATTCTTTTTACCAGTATTTTACTTTATTCTCTAGTATCAAATATTACATAATTTACCGTTCATCTACACATTTAATCCTTTTATCAAATACGCTGATTATTTAATTAAGTCTTAAATTATATTTGCCAAATAGTTTTAGAATTTAATTTTAATACGTCCGCCCCCTATAAAAAATCTCAAACCTATTAAAACTCATAATAGTTTTGGGATTTTTTTATTTATCGAATTACTAAATTTAATTTAGTACCTCTTTACAATACTTTAAAACAAAAAACACTATTTATATCTACTGAATACTCTTTTTCCTTGTTTTTTTTATATCAATAAGTTTAAACTTTAGTATGTTTTCAGTCTAACTATTTGATAAAGTTGAAGTATCAAAAAAATTATAACATTTACCAAAAGCTTCATTAGCATTTTTCCAAAGCAAAATAAGATTATCTTTATTCATAACTATTATAATAACAAATACTAGCAAGACAATTCTTATTACTCTTTTGACCTTTCTATTAATCTTTTTATTTATAAACTTCTGTTTTTAATGACATCATCGTTAAAATGGAACCATTTCTTATTTAAATTCAAATAAAATATCGTCATATCTCAGTCATTACTTCCCTAATCGTTTACCTTATTAATTTAATGGTTTTCAACTATTTACGATTAATGGTTTATACTATACAGATTTTAAGTATTTCACTTATTTGAATTATCTTTTTATTTTACAATCTTTACAATGTATTCTTACTGTGTATTAACAAAATTTCTTCATGAATTTTAAGCCCCCCACGTTAAAAAAGTTAATACACAGTTTTTTTCTACTGTTCTATTTTTATTGACAAGGCTATATAATCCAATTTAAACCAAATGGAACTCACTTTAAAATTTAATCTTCTAATAAGGTGCACTCGTCTAGATAAAAAGGTATCCAACTTGATAGTATCTATCGTTTTTTATAACGTTTCTTTAAAAAGTTTTACCTAACTGAAAATTTGAACTCCACAAATAACATATACTCATTTTTCACCTTCAATTATTTTTAATTAATAATTACTTCAATCTATAACATAAATCATATGTTATATCAATAATTTTTAGACTTTTAGTTCATTTATTTAATTATATTATTTAGATTTGTTCTAAATTATTTTTATAATTGTTACGGGAATCTCAATTATAACATAGAAACTCTCTTTCTTTTAAGAATGAGAGTTTTTGTTTTAGTATTCTTTCATTTATACCCCTAAATAACTCAACAAAAACAACTTAATTTTAAAATCTATTAAAAAGAATTCCTCTATTCACTAACCCGCATGAATTACATTATTTTTAAAATTGATAATGCGCCTCTTAGTCGAAATTCATACTGATTTAGAGTACATCTATAATATGCATGAATGTTATTTTTTCGATCGTCTTACCCAACGGGTATTTATTGTTTTGTAATTTCCATATCCTACCTACTATATTAATATTTTTTGATTTCATAAGTTACAGACTCTAAAACAAAAACATTAACTAATAAATTATAAAGCCTTACATGTCTTCTAATCCCATACTTATTAAAATAAATTACTTAATCAAGTACTCAATAAATTTTATGCTCGTCTCAATAGTTCCTATACTTACCATACTTTTGTTAAAATTTATGTGTTCTTTCTTTTTTTTATTAGGTTTGCAACTTATATTCACAATTAGTTCGTAGGGATCTAATTAACGAAATGAAGGAGCTTGTTTTAAGTTCCTTTTTTTGTTTCAATTTTAAAATTTTCATTAACATAATAGGTAATTAGAAAATTCATATGAATTATCGTTTATAAATTGGTTTTCACTTTTTCAGCTTCAAAAACTATTGTATTTTATTCAATCTTATCTTTAAGATTACGGTTTTTATTCTCTTTTAGACATATTATTTCTCTTTTAATTATTAACTTACATCATTATCACTTCATTCAGTTTTTAATCATAATTCAATCATAAATTTGCAGTGTGATTAATTTCACCAAGAGTTTTTTTGAATTTTTTTGAAGGGTTTTATTAATTTCTTGAATTAGAGGGAGCTTTTATGCTCCTTTTTTTTGTTAAAACCTACTATGTTTTTAGTTTGATTGTACTTATTCAGAAAACATCACGACCAAATTTCATTTTAATAATGGATACTTATAATATTTCTTAAATTAATATTTATAACTGCGTTTGTTTTTCATTATTTATTCATGGTATTGTATTGTTAATTATTGTAATAACTAGTGTTTATTTATTCGTTTATACATTTATCATTTGCATCTATGAAGTTTCATTACTTTCCTCTTTATTTTTCATTTCATTTGAAAAAATTTAGTCTATGAACTAAATAAAACTAGTCAAAAATCCATTAATAAAGGTAAAGCCCCCCCCTTCACTATGTGTTTTTGCAATTATAATTTAATTTGGTTTAGGTCATAGTCCAAAAGACTGCTATTGGAAATGTATGTTCATATATTAAATTTAGATAAAGAAAAGAACTGTAATGGTTTCTTCTTTTATTGTAATAACTACTCTTTTAATGGTATACCCTATTGTTTTAATGGTTTGCACTTATTCAAAACTACTGGTTTATACCATAACAACTATAGGTATTACACCTATTTTAATTATCTTTTTGTTTTACAATATTTGCATTGTATTGATTCTGTGTATTAACAAACAGTCTTCATAAATTTTTAACTCCACACAGGTTAAAAAAGTTAATACACAGTTTTTTCTGTTTATTTATTTAGGATTTGTAGTGGTTCTTAAATATACTCTTGGTTAGCTAATCTTAGATAGATTAGCTAACTTGTTTATTCTAATTTCTACTCTTTTTTCTTTATTTTGTTTTTATTATTTTTCCTTTATGAAAAACAGCTATGATCAACTTAATATCGAGTATGAAGAAACTAAAAACGTTTCTTCTTTTGTTTGGTACACAACTGTCATTTTAATTTTAATTTTCATATTCATTCCTCTAGCAGAATTAATTGATGCATTAGATTATAATTATGCAGCTCCAAATAAAATATTCACTTGTCACACTGGATGGCCATGGCCTTATGAACCTTTACTGTTTAAATCACTTCCCAAACCAAACTAACTACTGTTTTAATTATCAATAAACTTTACAAAGTCTAATTTATATAACTTATTTACATACACTTTAACAGTGTCTTTTTGTTCTTTCTTTAGAAAAACACCTTCATCTATTTTAATTTCTGCAATTATTCCTTTTCGTTTTTCAAAACACAGTGAATACCTTCCATCACCCCATAAACTATAATCGTACTATCTAGTTTTATTTTCTACAGAAATAAATGAATCTATACCGTTATATAATTCCTTGATAGCTGGCTCTCTTTTCTTGTTTAAAGCATCAAGTTCTATTTTTTTCTCTTTTAAAGTTTCACCATGAAATTTGATTATTCTCTCAAGCTCTTTTTTTTCTTTCAAATTCATTTACCTACAATTAATTTGACGTCCAATTTTACTACCATTCCTCATCTTATCATCATTTTTTATACATCGTTAATTACAATTCCTATCTACTGAATTTATTGATTCTCTGCAGTTAAAAATCCTCGTATCTATTCATTCTACTTCAACAGAAATTACTTTATTCTTTACGTAATTAATTTCTCCTATTACCATAGCTTTACTTTAGTCCAAATTTATTTTAATTTACCTGTGACTATTACTAAAAAAATGTATCTTAAATATGTCCCCCTTTGTATATGGCTCCTTCGGGAGCCTTTTTTACTTTAGTTTTACTTGTTTTTAAGTTTCGACAATTGTTTTTAACAACTTCAATTGAGGCTCATCTTCAAAAGAAATTATAATTCATATATACATTTGTTTATACGCTTATGAAGTTTCAAATGTTCATCTCTATTTTTTATTTTTTTGATAAACTTTAAATTTTAAAATCATGTTAAAAAACATTGAAAAATTAGGCACAAGCATTAACAAAACTGAACAAAAATCAATTAATGGAGGTGTTATTTATTGTCCTCCTTGTGCTAGGAAAGGGGCTTTAGGATGTAATTTAAGTCTATGTGAACAACCAAACTAAACTTGTTAAAGCGAACCAAGGCTCGCTTTTCTTTTCTTTATAGTATCAATTATAGTCTCATTTTTTATTCTATTTTTTAAAGATTTTCAATCCTTTATTTATCTACTTGGATTATCATTACTTCCTCCAATATTTATCATTATTCAATCCTACATTTGATATCTGATTATTACCATAACGTGTGTTTTAAATATCTCAAATAAAGAGGTATATTTTTAGGCTGGAGAATTAAATTTATCTCATTATAATAAGTTAGTAAATATACATTTACAAATAAAGAAAGATTAGATTAAAAAAATCAATGACTTTTACAATTATAGTAATTAAAAGTAGATGCATAAAAACCAATGAAAAAGAATTTTTAGTTACTTTTGATAAGAGCATTTCGATAAACTATGACATAATATTTTGGATTTAATTTCAAAAACTAAAAAAATTAAAAAAGAAAGTGTACATATAGGAAGCCCAAGTTTTTAAAACTGAAGAAAAGTTAAATTAATTATAGAAAAACTAAAATCTAATAATTGATGAAGAGTTTAGAACTTTTAACTACGTTCGCTAAATCTTTTAATCTAATATTACAATTAAAAAATATAAAACAAAATATAAGGTTTTGGCAAAGTGCATAATCAAAAGGTTAAACACTTTTAATTAACATAGTAATTAGCAATTATGGATATCAATATTATTTTAACTTATGGCGTATTATTGTTAAGTGTCATTTCTACGTGGACAAAATTTAAACTATTCAATAAAATACCCATATGGTTGTTATTTTTAACAATATCTTTCGTTCTAGCTATAACGTTTAAAAGAGCCTCTTATCTATCATTAATTTATACTTTAATTTTTGGGTTTTCTGTTTATTACAATTATCAACAGAAAAACATACTACTATTTTTTTTAGTCTTAGCTTTATCTATTCCTTTATTTTTCCATTTACCAATTATTGACTTCAACAATTATAAATATTTACACAATATTTCTTTAACAAGTCATTCTAGTCCTTATAACCTGTATTTCAATCTGGATAAAACTTTAATTGGGATATTTATAATTGCTTTTGGTTTTGAATATAAAAAAATAGAAGTGTTGCCAATTTTAAAATTGTTCGTTATAAATCTTTTATTAATGGTGGTTATTTTCTTTATTTTAGCAATAGTTTTAGGCTATTCTAAATTTGAGCCAAAATTACCTTCTTTCTCGCCTGTTTGGATTCTTACAAACTTATTTTTCACTTGTATTGCTGAAGAAGCCTTATTTAGAAAACTTATTCAACAAAAAATTTATGATTCATTAACTGGTAGATTTGCAATAATTACAAGTATATTAGTTGCTTCTGTAACATTTGGACTAGTACATTTTAAGGGCGGAATATCTTATATGATTCTAGCATCATTAGCAGGAGTTTTTTATGGATATATTTATTATAAAACTAAAAGAATTGAAAGTTCTATACTTTTGCACTTCACATTTAATTTAACTCATTTTTTATTTTTTACCTACCCTGCCCTTAAGTAACTAATTATAACAAGATTTTTAAATACTATTCACTAAGTACCAACTCTAAAAATTAATTCATATTAACAAAGTCGTCTTATTTTTCAATCATAAAGTAACAATATAACGTTAAAAATGCAAACTTAAATTGTGTTCATTAGCAAGAAATTACTCCAAAAAAGACAATCTAATCATTAATTCTAGATTACAAATTAAAAGACTAGTGATATTATAATGAAAACTTTAAATATTCTAAAAAAGAGGAAATCCTAAGCTAAATACAATAAAAAACTAATAAAAAATCATTATTTACTAATAAAACTCTTCGTTTTCTATTTTAATAAAGACGTTGGCACATCTGTAAATGAAGATACTAAAAGTTTTAATATAAACGAGGTTACTAATAGAAAGGGGGCCAATGTAACTCAATTGAAAAACTACAACATAAACAAATTTTAAAAGCTTACTAATTCAATCAAAATTGATGAACTAGTAAGCCTCCTTTAAATTACCAATTAATTTTAGTTACAAAATCTTCAAGTGACTCTGGCTTAAGCCCTAGAATATCATTAGTCTTCCTGAAATCTTTAGACGATAGTACTTCGGTATTAGCTTCAACATACCTGTATAAATTTGAAATTTCTTTTGCTGCTAATTCACCAAAACCTGCTACTAATTGGTTTTCAAAATCATTTGGAGTTAATGCTATAAATTTAACCTCTTTATTAATTTCTTTTGAAATTATTTGTGAAATTTCTTTTCCAGTATAAATATTCCCTCCAATAGGTAAGGTTTGACCTATCAAACTAGGTGTTTCAAGAACTTTACAAACTGCTCTTCCTAAATCAGATTGGCTTATCCATGGTACTTTCTGATTTTCTGCTATTGGATAGGGTATAATCCCTTCATCTACAATTAATGGTTTCATCCAAGGAGCAATCAAATTATCCATATAGATGTCAGGCATCAATGTGATTACATTTAATCCTGACTCAGAAAAAAGTGCACCTATTTTTCTCTTTAAATCTAAAGATAGAAAGCCTGTGTCACTTTTAGGAAGGTGAAAACTTGTGTTAAAAACAATCAGTTCTAAACCAGTTTCTTTAGCAGCATCTATAAAATTATTAGTATAAGAAATTGCTTTTTCCATATCAAAAATTAATGGAAACGTATACACAGATTTAGTTACTCCTTTTAACGCTTCTTTTATTGTAGCCTTATCTTCTAAATCACCATTTATAATCTGTAACCCTGACTTTATATCTGAGCTCTCAACTGTTTGAGGTGCAATGGTTACAACGTTGTATCCATTCTCAATTAACATAGTACTAATTTTGCCTCCTTGAAAACCTGTTGCTCCAGTTACAAATACTTTATTATTATTCATAATATTTTTATTTTTTAATTCGGTACAAATTTCTACTTTTACTTTATAAAAATCAAGTACCTACCTAAAAGTAAGGTACTTACCTAAAAGCATAAACCACTAAAAAACAAACACTTAAACACATGAAAAACAACGAAATTAATTGCCCCGTTAATAAAGCATTGAATATAATTAGTGGAAAATGGAGACTACGAATTATTTATGAAATTGGAACTAAAAAAAGACGTTTTGGAGAATTAAAAAGATTAATACCAGAAATCAGTGAAAAAATGCTAATCCAAGAATTAAAAAGCTTAAAATCACACAAAGTATTAACTAGAAAAGCCTACCCAGAAATACCACCTAAAGTTGAATATTCGCTTTCTGAACATGGAAAAAGTATTCTCCCAATAATTGAAGAAATTGAAAAATATGGAAAAACAATAACGCCATAACTAAAGCTAACAAAACCATTCTCTATGAGAAAAGCAATGCTTCTAACAAGTGACACTTAAATTAAAAACTATCTTATTTCATTAACATCAGCAATTTAATACAATTCATTGTTTACTTTTAAGAGATAATTTTCAAGAGATTCCAGTTTCTTCAAAATATTCATTCGGATTTTTTTAAAGACTATTCTTGAAATTAAATTATATGGAAATCTCAAATTGAATTTATAAATTATTTCTAAAATAGTTTTATTACTTTCAGTTTTGGTATAAGTCCAGGTTCCTATAAAGCACTTGAAAATAGGTGATCTATTTAGCATCTGAATTGATATTTCATTAGGAAATTCAAACGTTAAATATTCGGTGTTCATTTGGATTCCTTCAATTGATTTAGTATAAACTTTAGCTCCTTTTTTAAGTTCAGTACAACCATCAAAAAAATCTATCTCAAGAGTTTGATGATCCCATTTCTTTCGTGCATTAAAATCTTGAGTGAACTCAAACAACCATTCAATATTTCTATCTAGAATAATTTTTTCAGATATGGTGTTTTTTAACTTCAATTTTGTTCTTTAAATGACCTATACTGGTTCTTATTTATATGACTAATTTACATATTTTGTATCAAAAATTTAATTCATAATCCTCAACACCTTATAAAACCAGCTACAACAACGCAATGTTAACATTAAACACCTAAAAAACAATTCAATAAGCAAAATTTTAGCACAAAAAATCAAAATAAAGATACACTTGATTTAAAGATCTATTCCAAAACTTACCCCCATATATTACCTATTACTTTTATTTAAAATCCTGTAACAAATAATCTTCTAGCACCTTTTAATCCACATTTTTGATATTTATGATAGGCTTCAGAAGCTGCTTCTTTAATTTGAGTACCCTTCTGTTTTTTTACCCAAGAATTTAAAGCTGCCTCTAACGTATATGCTTCAGGTGCCATTAAATTTGTAGTCCATAAAATAGGATTGACTTTTGATTTAATTATTTCATTTTTAAAATAATTTTTACTAGCACAAGCTAAAATTATAGCATCTATTTTTTTTGATGGGGTCTGTTTATATTTTAGGTTAACTTTAAACTCCATTAATCCATCATGACCTAAGTAAGCGACTAATTCTGAGTTTCCACCAAATTCTAAATTTATCTGATTATAATTGATTCTTCTTTTAAAGTTATTATTGGACGCTAATAAAAAATCTTCTGTACAAACTTTAATTTTTTCTCCATCATAAGCTTCGGCTAATAAATAAATATTTTTAGTTTTATGTTTAAATAATATGCTCTCAAGTATGTTTGAATTTTTCGATGTAATTCTTTTTTTATACACCCAATCATTTGATTTATTTTTCAAGAAGTTTTTAACTCCGTACAAGGCTCCCCAATAAAGATTATTTTTAGGGTCTTGACCGTTACCAATCAATTTAGGGACTGGAACTATTCCTTGATTTATATTGTCGCATAAAGCAACAAATACATGAACTGTTTTAGTTTTTTCTTGACTTTTATTTTGCCCAAAACATAATGTACACGATATAATCGCTATAATTAATCCTATTTTTTTCATATTAATTATTTATTTTCAAGATATAAAATTCTTGTTCCACCTCCATTTTAGTTGCCTTCTTTAGAAACTATTTTTATTTTAGTGATATTATTAAGATTAATTTGAATAATTGTCCCTGAATCTCCATAGCAAATTAAATGTTTGTCTTTTACTTCTGCTTTATGAATTGGGTTTGAAAATTTGAAAAATATAGCCCAGTTGAGTTCTCCATACATTGTTGTAGAAGCAATGTAACCTTCATTTCCCATAGCTCCATCACCAAATACAAACTTCTGATTTTCATATTCGAATGCTCCATGAAAAACATCAACTTCTACCCAAATATCATCATCGTATTTTTCAATACTTTCAATAATAGTATCACATAGAGGAAACCAAAATTGTTTTGTTTCTCCGTTATTCGGATCATAACACCTGTAAACATTTCCAATGATAATTTCTCCTTCTCCCATAATCACGCCATCAATACCTGGTAAATAACCTTGTTTCCACTTTTCTTGTATTTTAGGATGCATAATATATTCTAATTCATTAAAATTGATCTTTTTTATTTCTTGTAAGAAACATTCTGGAAGTTCCTTTAAAAATTGAGTAAGCTCTTTTAGTTTTTCAATTACAAACTCTTCATCATTTAATTTTTGTTGTTCTATTTCTTGTGAATACATTGGTTTTAACCCCTCATTAAAAGAACTACATAATTGATATTTAAAATGAAGAACTTCTTTACCAACTTCAATACTAACCAAGGCAGTTAAAAAATGTGGTTTCATTGTTTTACAAGACCACTGATAATCATCAAAATCTAATTCTAATCGCCATTGTTTATTACGTATTCCCAAACTTACATTTTCAAAATTGCAAATAATACGTAAAGGATTATTAAACTTTCTTTCTTTTAATAATTCCTCATGTTTCGGAGTTACTCCTTCACTTATAATGGCAAACGTATTTCGTAATAGTGCATTGATTTCCTCATAAAATAAACTATTCACCACCTTTTCTACTTCATCCATTTCTAAATTATTTTTCTCCAATCTTTATAGTACCAATCTTCTTTAGTTGGTATTTGATATTCTAAACAATCAAAGGTTTCTTGTACAGAAAACACATCTCCCTTGCCTACCGCTTCAGAAGTCTATAAGTGCAATAAACCATGTTTATCTTTAATTTTTTTAAGTTCATCTTTTAACTTTTTAAAGCAATAAATATTGCCATACATTCCATTCCCATAAGGGCTATAATTAGAGTATTTACAACTTAAACAAGTTTTTAAGTAAATGTTTTCTGGTAATTGGTTTTGCAAAACTATTAGAGCATCCTCCATCCATTCTAATTTCTTTTTAACTATGTATGTTCCAAAAGATGTTTTTAATGTTAAGCAATCAATTTCGCTATTTGCCCCTTTAATGGTAATAGTTTCACCAACTTCAATATAAACAGTTAAGTTTTCTATAAAAACTTCATCATTTTCTACATTATAAAGTTGAATTGGAATAGTTATAGTTATTTTAAAATTGGTGATATCTCCTGAACCATCTTCAAACATTTCATAATCAAATTTAGTGTTGTCTATTTCTGAAGCGGTTAACATTTCAAAATCAGAACCTTCAAAGTCAATTTCTCGAAGCGTAAAAAACATGTCACTTCCATCAGACTTTATTCTGATCATTTCAGTTCCTCTTTTATCTTTGTATGTTGCTACATATTCTCTCATAAAATTTTATTCATTAACAGGTGCTATATCTTTTTTGGAGGTAAAACGATTAACAGCCTCATTTACAACACTCCCCTAGTATTTCTATATCAATTCCTTTGTTTGAAAAAAGCTTCATCAACGCTCTAAACTCTAAAATATCAATTATCTGTTGCTTGTTTATATTCAAATATGTCTTGCCAACCTACCTCTTAAAAAAACTTCATAATTAGGCTCATCTTTTAAAATATAGTCAAACCCTTTAGGTACATTCTTTTTATAAGCATCTTAGCATTAAATAGTTTACCATTTGGATAAATCCAAAAAACAAACTCAGGATATGTATGCGTATACTCCTTAATATTTTTTCTCCTTCCTCGATATTTTAATTATAAAAAAGGAAAAATTTCTGTTGCTTTTTCTCTTGAAATAGAACCTATTGTTATTATTAATTATTTTTAGTATTACTTCATTTTATTTCAACTTTTTCCCCTAAAAATTTAGGTTCTACTCCAAACAAGATATCTAAAAAAGCTTTTGTTCTTGCAAAGTATTCTCTAATTCTAACTTTTAACCCATATTTTCCAGTTAGGTCCCTTTGCATTAAACCCAATAGCTTTAATTCCATTTTTTTCTGCTAGAAAAATTGCACGCTCATTATGAAACTTCTGTGAAATAATAGTAACACTAGTTTGCCCAAAAATTTCTTTTGCTCTTACCACAGAATCTAATGTTCGAAATCCTGCATAATCAAGAAATATTCTATTTGATGGAATTCCTTTTTTTATAAGTTCGTTTTTAAAATCGGTTGGTTCATCATAGTTTTTATTTCCATTATCTCCACTTACTAAGATAAAATCTATTTTCCCTTTTTTATAAAGTGCCACCGTTGCTTGTATTCGATATTTAAAATATAGGTTAACCCTACCATTCTTTAGAATTTTCGCAGTCCCCAATACAAGTCCTACTTTATTCTTTTTTATTTCAGAGGAGTTAGAAAAAGTTTTGTTTACCGCATTTCTTTTTATAGAATAATTTGCTACAAATACCAACATAAATGGAATTATAAAAACTAGTAACACTCCTATTATTTTTTTCTTTTTCATTCAATTTTATTTTTGTTAGTTAAACATAACACTATATCTTAAAAACAATATAAACAAATACTTTTTTATCATAGATTACGATGCAATATTAAGTATGTTTAATATACAACACTATTATAAATATTCACAGACTATTAATCTATGTCAGTTAGTTCTATTTTTATTAAATGCTATTTAAATTTCAAAAATATTTATTTCTGAAATTTCATTCTACAATAATCATTTATTACAAAGTGGACCTATCAAACATATCATTTCTTGTAAAGTTTGTTTTCAAGAATAAGTTTATCCAATATCTCTTTAAAATTCAGTTCCTTTTTTCCATGCATATACTGTTTTGGGGATTGACTTGCTTTCTTGAACCTCATACCAAACTGTAATCCATGTTTCTTTATCTTTTCCCAAGTAACCTCATCTATCATAATAGTTTTACTTACCCTTTCTCTGTGAATGTATTGGTTAGTTATATTATTTCTAAATTCCCCATAAGAACCCTGCAAAGTAAATCGGTAAACTAAAGAAGCTTTTCCATATTTGGCAACAGCTTCTTCTCTTGTTAACAACATAAATTTTTGAATAGATGTCTCCTCTTTTAAACTTATTGCTTTTTCTATTACATTAGAACTCTTCTGTATGGAAACCTCTTTTTTGTTTACTGAACAAGAACTAATTATGAGTATTAGTATACAATAAAAATATTTAGTTATTTTATTTCATAATAGATATACAATTCTTTCAACTTGTACTTTAGTTTAATTGCTGTTTCCCAAGCTAGATATTCTTTTTTAAAATTATTATAATCACTTGGAATTCCTTTTATCCAATACATATCACCATAACATGCTAACATTGCCCAATGAAATTCTATTTCATGACCTAAAAACTCTACATCATCTTTGGATTCTGGTTCTTCTATTAAAAAACTATTTTCTAACTTTTCGTTAGCTTGTTGATATGTTATTTCACCATATTTTACCATGATGTGTTTAATCATTTCACAGAAAGAGTAATGATTGAAGATAACACCTTCTGTTTCCCCTTCAAAATATAAATTATCTTTTAACACTCTATTTTTCACACCTACTTTTTCTCTTTAAAAACACACTTAATAACTCGTCCATTTAAATGAGTAACATTTCCTATAAGTTGTTGTTGTTTTAACTCTAAAAACATTTTATCTGCATAAGTACCTTTTGTTTTTTCTGAAACAATATCTATAACTATATTCCCGTTTCTTACTAATTTCCAATTAAAGCTTCCTATTAATGACAAAGACTCTTTACCACAAGTTGAAATTTCTTTTTCAGCTATTTCTACTTTTTCCTTATTAAATAGAAGGCTTAAATACACTTCACTACCTGCACAAGGATTATCATCAGGCGTTTCCTCACAAATTGAGCCTACTTTTGCAATCAACTCTTTATGTAAAAAAAAATTCATTTTTTGAGCATAAGATGATATACAACATGTGAACATCAACAAAATCATATACCACATACGTAAAGAAAAAGCTTTAATTTTCATCTTTATATTTATTTAATTCACAAGATAGATTCATTGCTATAGTAATAGAGTTTTATATTTTTTTATTCTTTATATATTTTTCACCATTGAATTTTAATACTTCTGACATTGTCGTTATTTTTTCTTTAAAATCGCATTCTCCATTATCACCCACATTATTTATGGTATTAGTAACTTTACTTTTTATCAGGATATTAAAATATTCATTAGTTTTTTCTTTAGTCATAAGGAGTGTATTTTTAACATCAGTAAACTCTCCAACACATTGGGTATCCCATTCACCTCCATAATTCATTATATCATAACTATCCAGTACTTTTTTTAACTTGTTTTCTGATTTTATAAAGAGGGAAATGGTTTTATTACGATATGGATTAGCTTTAGAACTTCCATAATAATATACCTTAACTCCAAAAGCTTTATTGTTTTCAGAAACTAGATAAGGCAAAGTATCAATCGTTATTTCTCTAAGTTGTATAGCATCAGAAACCCAACCATTTGTTTTGGAACTTTCAAAATATTTGTGAGTTATTTTTCCGGTGGTATTGTTTACTACTATTATATGACTATTTAATTCATAATGATGTTCATCATTATTGGTATTAACGTACTCCGGAATAACCATAATAGTTTCTTGTGCAGTATTGGGTACATTCTTAAATATCACCAAATCACTCTTCACCTTTGAAACATCTATATTAAGTTGTTCTATTACCCTATCAATTAAATTTTCTTCTTTAGAAATAGGTGTTATTTTTCCATGTGAGTTTACTTCAAAAAATGTTGTTTCAATTTTCTTTTCATCAATCCATAAGATATTATCAATAGTTAGCTTATTCTTTTCAATTTTGGATTCAATTTTTGACTGCCCTTCAGCAATTTCATCATAAGAAATTACTTTTGAATCAATAATTTCACCTTCAAAATCATAATTAATTAATCGAGATTCCATTTCATTATCTCCCTTTTTTATAGTTACTACCACTGTATAAAACTCTTCTGAAATCTTCACTTTATAAGAAGCTATTGCTTTGTAATTATAGCCTTCTTTATTTAAATTAGGGTAAACTTCTTCTAATTTTAATACTTTTATATTTACCTCATTATAATCACCTTTTTCAATAAAACTATCAAAATCTGTTTTATCAAATAAAGGGAGCTCTCTGACTTCAATGTCACTGATTGCATTGCTGAAAATTATGTTCTTGAATTGATTTTTAAAAATAGTATCTTCCTTTATAAACTGACCTTTTTGATTTGGGTTTTGATATGAGTGCGTACTTTCAAAACTGATATAGTCTTCACTATGAAAATGTTTAGTTTTCCAAACATCACCATCAAAATAGTGTTCTATTTTCAGTTTAGCGACATCGATTTTTTTTGCTTTTTTATAATTTTGAAGATATTTATAATACTCTAGTTTACTATTTTTAATTGTTTTAACTAGTGATACATAAAAATTAGATGCGTCTTTCTTTTTCTTATAAAGCATGTAGTTTCTAAAATTACTTCCATACTTAATTACTCCTAATAAATCTCCTTTCTTATGAATGATAACTTTATTATACAAATAAAGTCCATTCGTAAAATTGTTTTTATCGTAGCCTTCAACACCTTCTTCATTACATATTGCTAGTTTATAAAAGCCGTTTTTAAAACTTCTTAAAACTCCAAAATCACCTATTGGTGAAATTCCTTTTGTTTTATTAGCAGAATAAAAACCAAAATCAGTTTCAGATAATCTATTAATTACAATAGCTGCTTTGTGTATATCGAAATTATCGCCACCAATAATATGAGTTTTACCTTGTACCAATTCATAAACTCCTGAAATATCTTCTGTAATATATTCAATACTACTTTCCTTTCCGTCATTTACCTCATCTACAGATGTCCCTACAATTTGTTCACTAACATCTTGTACCTTAAAAACTCTTTCTTCTTTTTCTTTTGTGTTTTGAGCACATGAAAAAAATACTAGTATAAGTAATAGATATATGTTTTTCATTTGTATGATTTTCTATTTTCTAATTTATTAACATGACACTTTACCTGTTTTAAGGTTAATCGTTTTTCCTCTTCCATACCATACTTCATTGTTTTTAATATCCCAATAAACCTCAATACTATCATTAAAAACAGCACAATTATTATGATTACTAGTCGAACCAATTACCCTTCCCTCAGCATCTTTTAAAACAATTTCTATATAAAAACTAGAACCATCTCCTGGCATTGTTAAGGTAAAAAAACGAAAATCATTTCTTTTCATAACCAACTCAAACTTACCATCAGGGCTTTTATATGACTTTAAAAAAGTCATTGAATTGTAAAAGCGTATACCTAAAACAGCAGCACTTAACGCTACTATAAATAATACTTTATAAATAAGTTTTACGCTAAACATTTTACTTATATTCTTCAGTGTTATACTTAAGAATAACAACTTTTTTTTCGCATCCTTTTTCTATCTGATTACAGTCTCCCTTTGAATTAATCTCTGAAATTAAATTACATTGTCTTTTTTTTACAAGAATATCGTGATATCCATTAGTAACTGATTTTCTGACAACCAATTCATTTTTTTCAGTTTTTATATTAGAATGACAAACATTTATATTCACAGTAGCTTCTCCTGAATATCTATCCAATACTATATTATCTAGTACTTTATTTAACTTGTTTCCTTCTTTTGTATACAGAGAAAGATAAGTACTACGATAAGGATTGGATTGAGAACTTGTTTTAAAACTAGTAATAATTCCAAAAGTTAATCTACCTTCGGATAGCTCATATTTTTTAGAGTCTATAAGAATATCATCTATAAACTCTACATTAGAAATCCAACCGCTCCCTTTAGAGTTTTCACTAAAGTAATTTTTAATTTTACCTGTTACTGAGTTTACTATTACAATATGACTTGTTAACCTATAATCATCAGCATCAAAAATAGCTCCTTCAACTTCACCCAATATCACTAGAGTTTCATTATTAGAAAGTTGTTTCTGTAATTTGACTTCAACTTTAGTAGCTTTCAGTTGTAATTGTTGAATAACAGCTTTCTCTATATTAATAGAATTTAACTTATACCAAGTAACATCTTCTGGCTTTATATACCCTTCATTAGAGGTATGAATTCCTTTATCTTTATTAGTACTATGCAAATAAAAATTTTTATATTTTTCATTTACTATGCTATCCCATTTAGCATCAGAATAGCTAAACCATGACTTCGCATATTTTAAATTAATTACTTGCTCTCCATCTCCTATGTCAAATTTTTTTGCATATTTATGAGGAAACCTTGTAAAACCCCAAATACAACTTTGTGAAGTATTTTTTTTATAACTTTTCTTTACTCCAACAAAACCTCTTACTGCTCCATCTTCATAGGTCATATCCATATCAAATAAAACATCGCTATCATAAATGTTTTGGGTAAATAGAATTATTTTTAGTTGACCAACATATATTCCTGATTCTCTACCTGAAGTATTTTCAATTAATTTATAAGTTCCTGTTATCGTAACTTTGGCAGACGGCTCTGATTTTTCAGAAATAGAAGCGGTTGCCTTGTTAAAAATAACTTCTCCTGTAAAGTCATTAATATTTCCATTACATTTTGTTTTCCCTTTTAACTTGTAAAGTGAATTCTGTTTTTCACTTTTTCTTACTTCACTAAAAACAAACTCTATTTTATTAAACTCATCACCTAAAAGACCATATAATGGAATAATTTCATTTTTCGAATTGTAGTCTGGGTATCTTCCCCTTAACAAATATGATATGTTTTTTTTGTAAAGAATCTTTTTAGTTACATCTATAAAAGAACCATTATTACTATTATACTCTCTACCATTTCGCATCCAATCTTTACTGTAATCTTCTTGGGCACAGCAAAAATCACTTAGTATAACACACGCTAATATGAAAAATATTTTATTCATTTTTGTATTAATTTTTGCGTTATTTAATAAAACGTTTCTATTAAAAGAGTAAAAACATTTTTATTAAAGTTTTATTTCCAAACTCTCATTTCTAATCTACAATAACCAGTGGCTAACTCTAAAGTATCATCTATTCTTGTTGTATTGTTTCGTTAGTTATATTTCCATTTTTATTTTTTAGAACATTTTCACCAAATCATTTTGAGTTCCTCACAGGCTTTTATATTCCAAAGACACTTCCCTTGTTTGTTGTGCGAAACAATTTCTACTCTTTACAAATTCTAATAATATCCTCTGTAATTCTTCCTTATTTTCCATGTCAAATTATATCAATAATTTTTTCCAGTACATAGTGCATCCCTCCTACAAACATTAGTATCAGGCCAAGAAACAAAAACCGAATAATTGTTGATTTTATATTTTTTTTTAACTTCTTTTTTAAATAAAAAACATCTAGTAAAATAAACAAAAGTGCTATTATAGCTCCAATTATTAGCCCTACATAAATAGCTCCCCAATAAAAAAAAGCATGTAACAAGTACCCCACACCTTTGGCAGGTATTTCATTAACTCCTAAAATAACTTGAATGCAACGCATATAACCAATACCTATTAATAATGCTACCAGTGTCCAAATACAATAAACTGTAATTTGCTTTAAAATTTTCATATATTATTAAATATTGCCTTTAATTTAAAACTTTATCTATCAATTACATTATCCCTTTTTTTTATAGTTATTTTTCTTTCATGCATAGCGCTTTGTGTTATTTTATGGCCTATTTCATTTTACTTAGAATTTTATTTTTTAGACTTACATCCTAATTTTGCATAGTTGCTCTATAAACTACTTTTTCCAACTCTTTAAAAGCTTTTTTCTGAGCAGGTGCTAATAAAACTTCCTTTATTTTTCCTGCAATAATTTCAATAACATCTCTTCTTCTTTTCACACTTTTACCAAAATAAGCATTCATAATTAAATTTGGAACTATATAACTGATTTTCAAAACATTTTCTCTTGGGAAATATAACTTCACAGCGTGCATACCACTTTTTTTAAGTACAAGACACTGTTCCATTTGTCCATTAGTGTTTGTTCTTACTTCCCATTTATCATACTCTATAGAACATTCAAAAGAAGATGTTGTTTTTAAAAAATCATGTAATGTTTCTAAAGAATTATATTCGTTTTTAATTGTAACTATTTTTTCCATTTTTATTATTCCTATTTTTTTATAAATTCTTTTACTTATAATATATCTCAGATTTAAAGTTTTGCAGGTTTTCTTGCTAAAAACCACATACTATTCAGGGTTATGTATCTCTATTTTTTGATGTAACTAAAACATAAAATCATAAACTCCATTTCCTTTTGGAATTTCTAAATTTATTTGATTTTATATACAACTACCTTTCACTAAACTAAGCGCTAATATTTTTAATATTTATTTACAGCTATTTACGGTAATAAGGTTAAGATTTCTTAAAACTAACGTTTAATCAAATATCTTTTTTGAGTTCATTTTTCTGTAACTATACCTCACACAATTTAAAGCCCCCCTCTTTTATTCCTAAGAAATTAATACTAATATTAGTATTCCTAGAATAAAAGTACAGAGAAATAGAAACCTAGGAAATAGTAAATCTATTTCCGAAGTCTTCAAATAAATAAGTGTACTACTTTATATGATATTTGTAAAAGAAAGAAGTTTTATAGTATGCTAAATTATCTCTTATTGATAATATATTAGTTATATAACTTCTTTTATATGGGGAATTGATAAAGTAACTATTGTTCCTTGCGCATTGTACTTTTGTCTATCCTCAATAACAACCGATCCTTTCATTTTAAAATCTTTAGCTAAAATTTTTAATCGTTCAGAAGTGATTATAGTGGATAATGATTTTTTATTTCTCTCTTTTTTTTCATTTTGCACAAGAACACCTATTCCATTATCAATAATGGTACAAATTAACTCTTTACTAAGATAATCAAGATGAACCTTTAAAATTCTATCCTCTTTTTGATTTACAAATGCATGCTCTATAGCATTTTCAACAAATGGCTGAATAAGCATAGGAGGAATTTTAAAAAGTGAACTATCTATAGAATCTGCTACTGTTACGTTATACACGTATGAAGCATTCTCTAAATTTTGAAGTGCTAAATAGTTTTCTATTGCAAGGAGTTCATCAGAAAGCAAAACCATTTTATCTCTTGAGTTTTCTAATGTAATACGAAGTAACTTTGAAAATTTTGACAAGTAAGATACCGATGTTTTTTCCTCCTTATTTAATATCATACCTTGCAATACTGAAAGTGAATTAAATATAAAATGAGGTGTCATTTGTGTACGTAATAACTTTTGTTCTATGGCTATATTTTGGGTTTTAGATTTCTCATTTCTTAATTTTAAAAAGAAAATTACTCCTCCCAAAATTAACGTAGTTACTAAAAAAGCAATAACACCCAATAATAAATTATGTTGAGTTCTTTCTAAATTTTGAGACTTAATATTTACAGTTTTTGTTAATTTTAATTCTCTTTTTTCTGCTAATGCTAACTCATTCTTATATTTATATTCATACTCTAACTGAGTTATCTTCTCTACATTTTTTTTATTAAAAATACTATCATTTAATATCTTAAATTGTTGAGAGCTTAAAAATGCTTTTTCGTAGTACCCTAATTGATTGTTTATTTTTGCGAGTAAATTATATGCATCACGTTGATGTATCAAAAATTTATACTTATTTGCTAACACTAAACCTTTTTCTGCCTTAACTAAAGCTAAATTATATTTTTTTAAATTATAATATGCATTAGCAATTCCTATGCAGGAACTTAACAAATCATACTTCTTTTGGCTAGACTCAGTAATTTTTTTTGCCTCTTCAAAAAACATCAATGCTTTCGAGTTCTCTTTAATTCCGATATATGCATATCCAAGCCCAACAAGACTGATAGCTAATTGCTTGTCATTCTTAATCTTTCTACTAATGTTAACTGACTCTTTAAAGTACGGAATTGCTTTGGTAAATTCTTTTTTATTACTATAAATACTCCCTATATTATTTTTTATAGCAGTTATATTTCTAGTATTATAATTAGCTTGATGAATAGCCAAAGCTTTATTATAAAAACTCAAAGCTTTATCATAAAGCTCTTGTTTTCTATATAAATTCCCTATATTATTAAACGACTGAAAAATACCTATTGAGTCTTTCGATTTTTCAGCTACCTCAAGTGATTTATTATGATACTTTAAAGACAATGGATAATTTCCTTGTTCAATATACACTATAGCCATTGCATTCCAACAACTAAGTATTCCGTGTTCATTATTACTTTTAGTATAAACATTTAAAGCCTTTTTGAAATTAGTCAAAGCATCTTCATACTTTCCTGTATCTGAATAAATATCACCTATATTATAAAGATAGTTTGGTATATTCATTTTCACTCCTAACTTTATATCTATAGCTAATGCTTCCTTATAATATTTTAAAGCAAGCATAGAATTTCCTTGATAGTTATATAATACTCCTAAAGCATTTTTACAACCTGCTATACTCTTTATGTCGTTTATAGAATTATATAGTTTAATTGCTTCTTCATAATTACTAACCGCAACTTTAAAATCGGCTTGCTCCATATAAACAATTCCTTTCATATAAAAGCTACGTGCTTTTCCTTTTACAGACTGTATTTCATCTGCCAATTTACCGGCTTGATCAGCATATGCTAGTGCCTGAGGTGGATTATTTCGATAATTATAATACGCTAAGTGGTTAAGAATTTTTACACGAACAGTATCTTTCTCCAAATGTGTATTCAATTCCTTTTTTAAACTATCAATCTTTTTATTTTGAGATTCAATAATTCCCACAAAAAATAAAAAATAAAACAGACAAAAAATGTATTTATTAATAAGATTCATTAAATGTATATATTTTGTTATCTTAAAAGAATAATAAGTGCTAAATCTACAATTTTTTAGATTAAGATAAAGTTTATATCACTCTAAAAACCATTGTAATAATCTAATCAGTTTTCTTATTAGAATGAATAAAATTCAGGAAAATACTATATCCTTATAATTTTTAAACTACATCTACCTGATATTTATTAACCATTTACTTCATAGTTACAAAACATAAGGTTAACATGTAATGTTTATGTAACTTTATTTTAAATGAGTGGTCTTAAGTAAAAAACAAGACATATATGAAGTTTATAAAAAAAATTATCCTAACAGTTTTAGTAAGTTTTCTTTACTCAATAAGCTTAACTGCTCAAAAAAATAATCAGAATGACTTAATTGGAACATACGCATCTGATTTTACAGTTACTGACATTAATGGAAACGAGTATTCATTAAACAATTTGAAAGGAAAAATCATTGTTATGAACTTTTGGTTTATAGAATGTAAACCTTGTATCAGAGAGATGCCTCAACTAAATAATTTAGTGAAAAAATATAAAAATAAAGAGGTTGTCTTTTTAGGATTTTCTGGCAACGGTAAATTACAAATTGATTCTTTTCTAAAAACACAAGACTTTTTTTATAGCATAGTTCCAAATAGTCGAAAGATTGCTTCAAAATATAAAGTATCAGGGTATCCAACCAATATTATTATAGACAAAAATCTAAAAATTGCATACGCATCTAGTGGTTTAAAACCAACAACAATAAATAATATTGAAAAAACTATTGAACATCTAATAAAAAAATAATTATATCTGATACCGTATACAAAAACCAAATAAGAGCTAATAAATAAGTTAGCTCTTTTCCTTTAGCATTGTTCCTCAATAGAAAGCAAAAAAAATTAACCTCGTAGTTTTAATTTTCTAAAAAATTAGCTAACATTTAAGAAAATCCATTTAACACTAAATAACATTAATTAACTGAATAGTATAAAATTAAAAAATAAATTTGAGGGAAGTAATACAGAAATTAAAATATGAGAATTAAGTTTCAAAACATACCAATCGAGCTTATAATAAGTCTTTTATTTTCTTGCAATCATAAACATTACATCTATCAAAAAAAAAATTCCACAAATAAAGAATTAGCATATTAATGACAAAAAAAACAACTTAGAATATAAAATATATTTTGATAAAATAAATGAAAACTCAGTGATTGAAGCCATTAATCATTTAAATATAATTTATCGAGAAATCCTGAAATTTTACATTACAAATAATGAAAAGGTAAATTGGGCCGATATTGGATTAGTTAATGACACTACCTACCTAGCTACTACTCTAGGTAAAACGAGACGGATAGTACAGAATTCGAAAAAAAAATTATCAAAAGACTCAGAAAAATAACTGTATCGTTTTATTAGTTATGAACAGATTCATACGTGGCAACATCAATTTGCAACCTGTGATAAATTACCTAAGTGGTTTTCAGAAGGGCATGCTGAATGCTCTGAGTCTAAAATTTTGGAAAACTTAGTTCCCATAACGTACGACAAACAATCAAAATTGCTTAAAAAGGAATACGATAAAGTAATTAAAAGGGATGCAAAAATCAACCTGCAGTCATGGGGCGGGATAGCTGTAAATAAAGAAACTGTTAGAAAACAATTAACTCCTGAACGACAAAAGTATCTTGATAAAAATGGAAACACACCTCCTGGAACTACAATTAAATTTACTTCAGAGGATATGATTAAAGATAATAAAAATGAAGCTGCAAGATATTATAGTTCTTATTTGTGATTCAAAAAATTAGAAGAAAAAATGGGAATCGATAAACTTAAAAATGGATTTATAAAACCGTACAAGTCTTTCCTTGCAACAGTGTGGAATTGGTAAAGAACCTAAAAATATAATACAGATATATCTATTGAGCTTAATTAATTTTCTGAAGGAATGTAACAACAACTATTACTGATAATGCATAAATTTATAAGGTTAAATTACCAAATTAGTACTCCACAAAATTAACACTAAATAACATTTTATATTTTTTTTAAAAATTTATGTGACTTATTATTATAATTTGAGTCTTAATCATAAATGAAGTTTTATTCGTTTTTAGTAATTATCTAAAAGTAGAAAAGAATAAGAAGTTCCGTGGGGGGGCTTCTTTTCTGTTTATAAACGTTTATAAATTATTTTATTGTGTTAAAGAAATAAGTTATTTTTTATATTAAAACACTTTTTTTAGATTTATTAATAATTTAAATACTTGCGTTTTCAATAAATCTCAATAGCCCTAAGTAAGTATTTATTAAATAATTTCGCAGGGTATACTTTAGTTATCATTTACGTATAATCTTTTATTACTTCTGAGAACAAGCAATTTTATGAATGAATAAAATCACATTTCTTACAACACCTTATTACTCCTTTAAATAACAAAACTTAATAGTTTACCCTATCATTATTAAGGCTTTAAACTACCTAATACTAGTAATTTTACTATAATGATTTTAAGTATTTCTACCTATTTGTGTTAATTATTTTTTTTACAATATTTGTTATGAAAGAAACTTTTATATTTTTTAACTGTGCATTAACAAAACTCCTTAATAAACTTGAAGGCCCCCACATCATAAAAGTTAATGCACAGTTTTTTTACACCATATATATTAATTGTTCCAAGATATTCTATTTAATGAATATAAAAATATTTTGAATCTACACTAATTTTCTAAAAATCTAGAATTGTAAAAACTATCTTGATTACAAATATTTTTAAATTATTTTATTTTTAAAGAGTATATTTTTTTTAAAAAAGACTCTATAAATAAAATATTTTATTCGTTTTTAATAAAATTTAAGTAAGTAGAAAAGAATAAGAAGTTCCGTGGGGGGGCTTCTTTTCTGTTTATTATCAGATTGACTAATTAAAAAAGTTTAGCGTATTTTTAATATATACTTATTAATTCCTTACAAATAAAAACTAGTATTACCGTATCTCTACTTATATTAGAATTTTAATTTTAAACTTTATGAATTTCTTTGAACTTACTTCAGATTATTTTCTAAAGCTTCTTATCCATATATTAATATAATAATTTGAATGTTAATAGTTAGGTTTTCTTATTTTCTATTTATACGCTCATAATTAATTTAACTACGTTTACAGCTAATTTAATGTCGTTAAGATCATTTTTTTTTGTTTTTTAAAAGTATTTATTTATAATTGTAATCAATTTTAATCCTTGCGTTCTCATGTAACTTCAATAACCCCCCACGGTATTTTTTTTATTGATTACGCAGGGTACCCTTAGATTACATTACACATCTAAATAAACAATTTATAGGGAAACCTTATACATTAAGTATATTTACCATTCTGTTTCTATTTCAATTTTTCTCATCATCAAAACATATAAAATTGTAGTATTATAGTTTAAATTGTAGTATCGAAGAAAATATTCTACTGAACATTTTTTACTTTTCTGTATTATAATTTAGTAACCCAATACAGAAATCAACTTCAATTATTCAATTTTTACTACTTAATTGTACAAAACATTTAAATTTTTCTAAAATCTAATACTACTTCCATACTACAACTCACTTAACTTAGAATTTATATCATACATTTAAACAAAACATTCAGAACCCGTGGGGACGGGCTTGAGGTTAGATTGGTCTATTTTTATTTAATTAAGAATAGATCAACTTTTTTTGCTAAATAGAAATAAAGTATAAGATTTTTCAATATTGACCTTGTCTTTTGTCTTCCTTAAATATTAAAATTGTACTTTCTATTATTCGTTTTCTAAAATTTCACCTAACTTATATGTACTATTTTAAATCATTTATTTACTCTATTACTTTCTAATTTTAAAAAATTGAACTTTTAAATTATCTTTTAAAAAATTACATCTAACCTCGCAACGGTCAAAAAAGAAGATTACGAATAATATAAAAAAAGATAAATTTGTTACACTTTCATATTATACTTAGGATATAGAATAAATATTTGACTACACTTTTAAATGCATTCTAAAATCTTTGTAACTAAGAAAAGTAAGACTCAATTAGATTTATTTATCTCTAAATTGAACTTTTAATAGGATTTAAAAATTATTTTTATATCTTTAAAAAATAATTTTTAAGACCCGTGGGGACGGGCTTAAGGTATAGGGTGGTTTATTTCATAAATAATAGATCACCCGCTTTTAATATTTCACTTACCACTATACATTTTATCTAAGTTAAAATTATACAATAATCCAAAATACACAGCGATTACTTAATGGTATTCACTTAGTAAACTACAGGATTGTACCTATATAAACTTAAAGGATTTTACCTATTTGTTTTGTTTATTTTTTTCAAGAAATTAGTACTACAAAGAATTATTATTTTTCTTCCTGCGTATTAACTATACCTGAGTTATTAAAACCCGTCCCCAAACAAAAAAGTTAATGCGCAGTTTCTTTATATCCCTTTTCACCTTTATTTAACACTAAATTAATCACCTTAAAACTATTATCTTTCTAAATTAATTAGGCATGATTCGATAAAAAAATGAATCATCTAACTAATTATTTTCTATTTACTAATGCTATAACAATACTAATTTGGGAAGCTGTCATGAAAATAATTTCAGTTGATATATAGCATTAATAATTAAAATAGTTTTTCTGTAACTTTTGTTGGAAATACCAATATCTCAACTTTTTTTGATATTTCTTATCATTTTATCCTCTCACCACAACAACTATTTAAACTACCGAAAATTAAATGAAAAAGTAAAATGTTATTCTCTCATAGAAAAATTAAAAAAAAGACAACTATGATAAGATCATAGAATTAATAGAAGCTTTATTAAAAAATTGAACTATTTTTATAATTCATTTTAAACATTTCTAAACCACTATTAATCTTAATCGATTCATCATTGGTCTTGTCATACACTTTTAATAAATAAATTCGATTACTTCTTTAAAACTAAAAAGTATCTTAAATTATTTAACACCTTACTTCATAGTTTTATAAACAAACCAAGAAAAAAACATTTGACTACAAAAAATTTAAGAACTAAAAAACCCTATACATTTTACTGTTTTACATTGACTTAAGTTAAAATCTAATGGTTTTTGAGTAGTTAAATAAGTAAAAACCACTACATTGAATTCAAGGATTCCCCTTATTGCTCAATCTATTCTTTTAACATAAATTGCGATAAGTTTGAAATGAAAATTTCAAGTAGCTTAATATTTCAAGGGGAAAATTCCTACTCGCATTCGGGTAGGAATTTTTATTTTATTAAACTTTCCTTTTAAGAACACTAAAGAAGACCTTCATAAAACTTAAAGAAATTATAGGCAAGTTTCTTATATCCTTATAATTGCAAACTTAATAGATATCAAAACAATAAAGCACTTAAACAGCTATTTATCAACACATAAAATAAAAACAAAATAATACCAATAAAATATCTTTTTTGGGATATTATATTATTTTTTGTAACTTAGTGAGGTTACTTAATTTTTTTCCCCTTGTACATTAAGTTAACTTTTCACCCTCTATTTAAAAGTAGAGGGTTTTTAATCTTTTTTTATACCTAAACATACACGTTTCAAAACATTAAAAAACAATTACTCTTATTTATCCTAGTATTACAACATATACGTTAACAAAAACACATAAAAACTAAGATAATCATAAATAATAATGTTATTATTAAAATAATTAACAATTACGGCATAGTTATTGATTTAACATTGTCTTAACAATTATTCATTAACTATGAAGAACTATTTACTATTTACTATCACAGACTTGAGGGGATGATTGTTATTGAAAAAGAAAGTAAAAAACCGAAGTTTCAACTTCGGTTTTTTTTACAAAAAATTATTTTCAAAACATAAAATTCATAATCTACTAACAGTCATTTATGATTAAACTTAGATGGATATGATGTAATAAAACCAAAAAAAATCAAATAATAAACTACACATAACTACAAAGTATAATCTAAATAATACTTACAACTAAATAAAACCACGAAAAAAAGTTAAAACATCAAACTAAAAACAGAAAAAAACTATATAATTTTAAACAAAAATGAAATAACCTGTTTATTTCTTTGAAAAAAAAACTAAATAAAGTACTTTCGATACTTGAAATATTATATTACACCTAAATACAGAAGAATGAAAAAACTAGTACTTTTAGCCCTCATAGGAGGTATTATGCTTTCATGTAAGAAAGAAGAACCTGTAAAAGATTATTTAGTTATTTCCGGGTCAATTGACAACTTTAAAAAAAGAGATGTTAAACTACAGGGATTTGGATTTGAAAAAAAAATAAAGTTTGACAAGAAAAATAAAACTTTTACCGATACGATAAAAATTGAGAAAGATGGTTATTATAAACTGATAGTCAACAAGAAGCCTATAAATTTATACCTAACTAAAACTGAAGACACTAAACTTATTTTTGATTATAAAAAATTAGATGCCATCAATTTTGAAGGAACTAACGCTGCCATTAATCAGTATTTTATTAAGAAAAATAAAATTTTTATAAGTGACATTGGTAATCTTAGAAAATTACTTGCTCTTGACGAAGAAGCTTTTTTAGAAAAAGTTGATACTTATAAAAATTCTTTAACAGATTTAGCAATGGCTAGTCAATTACCTGAATCTTTTTTAAAAAAAGAAATAAAGAACATTGAGTATGAGTATTTGAGAGATTTATACAAATACCCAAAATATCATCCTCTTTTAATTGGTGATGATGAATTTGTCGTTTCTGAAAACTTCCCTTTAGTTTCTGATAAAATTAGTTATGATAATGGTGAAGACTATATTAACTCTGCCTATTACAGAGAAATTTTAGAAGGAGAAATCAAGAGAAAAACAAACACTAGACTAACTGAAAATGGAGATTTCTTTTTAACATATATAGAGACTATACACAGTGAAGTAAGTGATTCAATAACAAAAAATGATCTTTTATTTAACGAAAAATATGACTCAAATGCTCAAGTCGGAATTACATACACGGACGACCCTGAGACTTTTTACAATAAATTTTTAAAATACTCTACAAACCAAAGTCATAAAGATAGAATTACTGAAATATATAATTCATTAAAAATTACTGCAAAAGGTAAACCTTCTCCTAAATTTCAAAACTATGAAAATTATGATGGAAGTACAACCTCTTTGGATGACTTATTAGGTAAAGGAAAGTATGTTTATATTGATGTTTGGGCTACTTGGTGTGGTTTTTGTAAACGAGAAACCCCTTTACTTAAAAGACTTGAACTGCAATACCATGATAAAAATATTGAATTTGTAAGTATTAGTGTTGACAACATTAATGCTAAAGAAAAATGGAAACAAACTATTGATCAAAAAGAAATGGGAGGAGTTCAATTATTTGCTGACAAATCTTTTGGTTCTGAATTTATAAAAAAGTACGCTATAAAAGGGTTACCAAGATTTATAATGATTGATCCTGATGGAAATATTGTAAGTAGAAATGCCCCAAGACCCTCAAATGGTGAGAAACTTTTAAATATGTTTGAAGAATTAGGGATATAAAATTTCACATTCTTTGTTATAAAAAAATCCGCTTAAAAGCGGATTTTTTTATAAAGTTTACTTAATGAGTACCTTAAAACCTATTATCTCCATCTAAAAGATCGCCAATTCCACCTAAAACACTACCTTCTCCTCTATCTCCGCTACCAGTTTGGGGCGCCATAGATAAAATTCTTCCAGCTAGTCTACTAAAAGGCAATGATTGAACATATACAGTACCAGGTCCTTTTAAACTTGCAAAAAACAACCCTTCTCCTCCAAAAATAGTATTCTTTATACCTCCAACAAACTCAATGTCATACGCTACTTCTTGCGTAAAACCCACAATACAACCGGTATCTATCTTAAGTATTTCTCCAGGTCGGAGTACCTTTTTAGCCATAGTTCCTCCCGCATGAATAAATCCCATTCCATCTCCTTCCATTTTTTGCATTATAAACCCCTCTCCACCAAATAAGCCTCTACCTAACTTCTTAGAAAACTCAATACCGATGGAAACTCCTTTTGCCGCACATAAAAATGCATTTTTCTGGCAAATAAATTTACCTCCAAATTCAGTTAAATCAACAGGTATAATTTTACCAGGATAAGGAGAAGCAAATGATACTTGTTTTTTTCCATAACCAACATTGGTAAAAACTGTCATAAACAAACTTTCTCCTGTAAGAATTCTTTTCCCAGCAGAAAATATTTTTCCTAACAATCCTTTTTCCTGATTGGATCCATCCCCAAAAATAGTATTCATTTTTACATCACTATCCATCATCATAAAACTTCCACTTTCAGCCACAACACCTTCTTGTGGGTCTAATTCAATTTCTACATATTGCATTTCTTCTCCAAAAATACGATAATCAATTTCGTGTGCATTCATAATAATTAGCTTTTAATAATTAGACTATTATTTTAAAACTTTGTTACATTTTTGCTTTTAAACTCCATTCATATTCGAATTTTGAAACTGAAATTCCTTCTTCATTTATTCCTTCTGATGTAACGATAACTGTTTGTCCAACACCTGTTTCAATTGCTTTTTTTATTGCTTCCTTAATTAGTATTCCATCATTGCATTCAAATCTAACTTTACCAGTAGCTTTCTTTGTAAAAACCGCATTCATATTGGTTACCAGCATCGATATTTTTTTATTCGAATCATATATAGCTTTCATAACCAATATTCCTGTTGATAATTCCGAAGCCATTCCCTGAACAGCCCAAAACACAGATTTAAATGGGTTTTGATTTATCCATTTGTACTTAACTATTACAGTTGCATCAGTTTCAGAAATGGCTTTAACTCGAACCCCTGTTAAAAAAGCCGATGGTAATTTAAAAAATAAAAAAGTATTTATTTTTCTTGGTGTATACTTCATTTAAATGGTATTAGTATGCAATAAATTATAATTAATTATCTCAAATATATGGAAAAGCCTCGTTTGAATTAGTATATAAACAGTATTTAGTTTTAAAAATTAACTAATGACAATTCTATGTTTTTGATATGTATACTCAATATCACATCCGGTATTTCTTTGTATTCAAAAAACACTCAAAGATATATACATAACCAAATTAATAGTAACGATTAAGAATAAAAGCCAATTTTGTTAAAAATTTACTACACAAACAAAAAGTTAAGTAGATAAACAACCTCATCATATTTTTAAATCTTATGAGTTATAAGTAAATTTTAAACCATTTTAAAAAAGTATAAAATGGCTGGTTAGAAAATGAAAACAACCTCTCTTATATAGATATATATTGCCCTATGAAAAATCTTATACATGCAAGAAAATAAATTCTCTTTTAATTATTAACCAACACGAATTAATTGACTACTTTCAATACTATCGGTTTTAATTAACTCACTATTTTTTTGCATCAACAAAAAATAGGGCATTGAATTCAAATGTAGTCAGCAAGTTATAATTTATCGTATATTTGTCAGTGAACTTAATTTTCTTAATAAGTTTACCCCCACTTCAACTAAACATCTAACAAGTTAATATCCGCTTAAGATTGGTTGCTAATTTTATTTTAATTAAAAAATAAACATATCAATAAATTAAAACATTAAAATTGAAGAAAATTAACTTATTATTTTTTCTAGTACCTTACAATACTTTTAAATATTATATTACACTTAAAAACAGAAGAATGAAAAAACTAGTACTTTTAGCCTTTCTAGGATGCATTATAGTTTCATGTGAGAAAAAAAAACCAATAAAAGATTATTTAGTTATTTCTGGGTCAATTGACAACTTTAAAAAAAGGGATGTTAAACTACAGGGATTTGGATTTGAAAAAAAAATAAAGTTTGATAAGAAGAATAAAACTTTTATTGACACTATAAAAATTGATAAGGATGGTTATTATAAACTTATAGTTAATAAAAATCCTATAAATTTATACCTAACTAAAAATGAGGACACTAAACTTACTTTTGATTATAAGAAATTAGGTGTTATTAAATTTGATGGTGATAATGCAGTAATCAATGAATACTTTATTAAGAAAAGTAAAATATATAAAGAACAAATAGGTCATATTAAAAAAATACTTATTCTTGATCAAGAAGCTTTTTTAAACAAAATTGACGTTTATAAGAATGCTATAACTGATTTAGCTGTAGGTAGTCAGTTACCTGAGGCTTTCTTAAAAAAAGAAATCAAAAATATTGAGTATGAATATTTGATGTTTTTATACAAATATCCAGAATTCCACCCATATCTAACTGGTAATGATGAGTTTGTTTTATCTGAAAACTTTCCTTCTGTTTCTGATAAAATTAGTTACAATAATAGTGAAGACTACATTAACTCTGCCTATTACAGAGAAATTTTAGAAGGAGAAATCAAGAGAAAAACAAACGCTAGATTAAAAGAAACCGGAGATTTCTTTTTGACATATATAGAAACAATCCACAACGAGGTAAGTGATTCAATAACAAAAAATGATCTTTTATTTTCTGATAAATATGATTCAAATGCTAAAATCGGGATATCAACTACTGATGACCCTGAAAATTTTTACTATAAATTCTTAAAGTATTCTACAAACCAAAGTCACAAAGACAGAATCACTGAAATGTATAATTCATTAAAAATTACTGCCAAAGGAAAACCTTCTCCTAAATTTGAAAACTATGAAAATTATGATGGAAGTACAACTTCTTTAGATGACTTATTAGGTAAAGGAAAATACATTTATATTGATGTTTGGGCTACTTGGTGCGGATACTGTAAGCGTGAAACTCCTTTATTAAAGAGACTAGAACTTCAATATCACGATAAAAATATTGAATTTGTAAGTATAAGTGTTGACAACATTAATGCGAAAGAGAAATGGAAACAAACTATTGATCAAAAAGAAATGGGTGGAATTCAATTATTCGCAGACAAGTCTTTAGGTTCTGATTTCACAAAAAAATACGCTATTAAAGTATTACCCAGATTTATAATGATTGACCCTGAAGGGAATATTGTAAGTAGAAATGCTCCAAGACCGTCAAATGACGAAAAACTTTTAAATATGTTTGAAGAATTAGGGATATGAAAAATTAAAATAAACTAATTATAAAAATCTAAAAGCCTGAATTACCTTAGGTATTCAGACTTTTTTTATTGTTATTCTATATGTTTAACAAAATTTCACTTTATATTTAAACCTCTAATAGGTTAAAAGTAAAACTTAAAACAATTATAAAAATCATAAGAGGCTGAATGAAAACTCAAAACAACCTCTTTTAATTTAAGTAAATTGTAGCCTAAGTCCTTAATCAAAAGACTCTCAGGAAATGTACTTTCTTTTAATTATTAATCAATACGAATTAATTGACAACTTTCAATAGTACCAATCTTAACTAACTTACTAATTTTTTTAGTATCAACATAAAGTAAAACAATGTATACTCCTGGAGTTAGTGAGTTATAATTTATTGTATCTCTATTAGTCAACTTAGTTTTCTTAACAAGTTTAACTCCATTTAAACTAAATATCTCTATATCTAACGAGCTAATACCATCTTCAGACTGATAGCTAATTTCATTTGTAGACATAATTAAATCGACGTTTAAAGGAAAAACATCAGTCTTTTTTTTACTAACTATTTTTCTTTCAACATTATAACTTACAAACCTTGAATGTTCATCAACTAAAAAAAAACGACGACTTTTGGCTCTTAATGCATCCTCTAAATCATTAGTATATATTTTATCAAGAAGTCTATTAGATGTAGCATTTAAAGTTTGTAAACTAAACCCTGATCCACCTAAATAATATATCATCAAAAATCTAAGCTCATTATTTTCACAGTTTAAAACCTTAAGTTTACTATTAGATCTAATATCTAATGAAGATATCCTATTATTACTACAATTCAAACGGGTTAAAATATTATTCGTGCTAGTATCAAGGGAAGATATCCTATTATTATCACAAATTATTTCAATTAAATTTATATTACTAGAAGTATTCAAACCTACTAAATTATTATTTGAAACATGAATAGCATCTAACTCAGGAACTTGTGAGATATCTAAGAAAGTTAAAAGATTACTACTAGCCTTTAAATACTTTAATTTACCAGAAGTTGGTAGCCTTAATAACTGAAGCTGATTTCCATGACAAGAAAGGTGCTTTAACTTATCGTTGTACCTTACTTCAAGATATACAAGAGCATTATTATCGGCAATTAATGATTCTAATTTTTGATTCCTAGAAAAATCTATAACTCGAACATTATTTCCAGAAAAATCTATATGTTTTAAATTTGAAAATTCCTCGATACCTTCAAGTGATCTAATATTGAGATATGGAATATCCAAATTAACAAAATTGTTTGCCTCGCTACTATCAATTTCATTGTCACCATTTCGATTTACCGAAGATTGTAACAAATGCTGTTTAAAATTTGCATCGGGAATGTTAATTATATGTACGTTTTGAGCGTAGCTTTTCATTATAATGGTAGCCACCATTACAACATATATTTTTATTGTATTCATTTTTAAATATGTATTAATGTGTTTGACGGATAAAAAATATGATTTTATCCAAAATATTGTGCTTAATAAAAACGTAGTAGATAAATATAACCGATCCAGAAACTTGGCCAAATTTCATAAAGGACGGCGAAATTAGTGTTTTAATATTTAAAATAAGGAGAAAATAACATTTTTAAAAATGTTAAAAAAAAGTTAAATACAGTACTATGTATTGCATAATACCTTTTAAAAGACATATATTTGCATAGTCAAGTATTATATAATTTTATTATTATGCAACATAACAACGAAAATACCAATGCTTTTTTAATACATATTTCAGCTTTTGCTGGCTATTTATTTCCTTTGGGAAGTATTATAACTCCATTAATTGTATGGCAAACTTTAAAAGACAGAAGTACATTCTTAGACGAAAATGGTAAAGAAGCTGTAAACTTTAATATTAGTTTTGGTTTGTATATTTTTATATTAAGCGCTTCTTTCTTTTCTTTTTTCTTTGGAAGTTTTCTAGATATTTTTAACGGAGTAGATATTGATTTCGGAGGACACCATTCATACGGAGGGATATTTAGTTTTTTAGGTATAGCTTCATTAGTAAGTATTGTTAGCTTAATTAAAATTGCCTTAATTATTATAGCAGCAATGAAAGCGAACAAAGGGGAAATGTATAAGTACCCTTTCACAATAAAATTTATTAAATAACCACTTAAACAACGCTCAATGAAGATAGAAAACACAAAAGCTCAAATGCGTAAAGGTGTGTTAGAATATTGCATACTATCTATTTTACAGAATGGAGATGCATATACATCAGAAATTCTTTCAACCTTAAAAAGTGCAGAAATGATTGTGGTTGAGGGTACAATATACCCATTATTAACTAGGCTGAAAAATGCTGGATTATTAACTTACAGATGGGAAGAATCAACATCTGGACCACCGAGAAAGTATTATGTCCTTACAGAAAACGGACAATTATTCTTAAAAGAATTAGATAAAACCTGGAACAATTTAGTAAACGCAGTAAACCAAGTAACAAGCACAAAATCAACTAAAAATGAATAAGACTATAAACATAAATTTAGGCGGGTTCTTCTTCCATATAGATGAGACTGCTTATCAAAAATTAAACCGTTATTTAGAAGCGATTTCTCGCTCTTTAAGCGACGACCCTCAAGGAAAAGATGAAATTATAGCAGATATTGAATCACGTATTAGTGAACTATTATCTGAAAAAATTACAGATGCCCGTCAAGTTGTAAATGAAGGTGATATAGAAGATATCATTGGTATCATGGGACAACCTGAAGATTATGCAGAAGCTGAAGAAGCATATAATGAAAATACAACATATACTAAACGAAGAAAAAATACTTCTAAAAAATTATTTAGAGATAGTAATGATAAATTTTTAGGTGGTGTTTGTGCTGGGCTCGGTCATTTTATTGGTATTGATGCTATATGGGTACGACTAGCTTTTATTTTACTATTAGCCAGTGGATTTTCTCCTCTAGTATATATAATATTATGGATTTTATTGCCTGAAGCTAAAACAACAGCTGAAAAATTACAAATGGAAGGCGAAGCTGTCAATATTGATAATATTGAAAAAAAGATTCGTAACGAGTTTGGGAACATCTCAACTAAACTAAAAGATGGCGCCAGTGAACTTTCTGATAAAATTTCAAGTGCTGACTATGATAAAATTCGTGCACAAACTAAATCAGGGTTTCAAGATTTTATTGACACGATGGGTAAAATTTTATTAGCTGTTTTTAAAGTTTTTGGAAAATTCATGGGTGTTCTATTAATATTTATAGCTGGAGTTACCATTATATCATTACTCTTAGGAGTATTTTCAGTAAGCAGTATAGAAATGTTAAGTATTGATAACGACTTTATTCATTATCCGCCATTTTTTTACGATTCATCAATACCTAAATGGTTGTTAGCCGTTTTATTGTTTATTTTAGTTGGAGTTCCATTTATAGTATTGTTTATTTTAGGATTAAGAATTTTATCTCCAAACATAAAAAAACTAAGTACAACAGCTGTACTAACTTTACTAGGTCTTTGGCTTATAGCACTTTTAGGAGTTGGTTTTTCTGCTATAGAATACGGAACATCTAGAGCATATAATGGAGTGAATGTTAACAAACATAGCATCAATTATAACCAAAATAATCCTTTAAAAATTAGAGTTATAAACGATGATAATATTTATTATCAACATAATTTACGCAATAGAAACAATGGTATCAGTGTAACTATTGATGATAAAGAAATGAAATACTCGAACGATGTAAACATTGACGTTAAAAAAAGTGAGACTGGCAGTGCATATATTGAGATTAAAAAAACTTCAGAAGGAAGAAAACGTAATAAAGCTAATAAAAATGCTGAAGAAATAGTGTATAACTTTAAATCAGCAAATAATGTAATTGTTTTCGATGCATTCTTTTTAAGCAACTATAAAAACATCTGGAAAGACGAAGAGATAAAAGCTACTTTATTTATACCAGAAGGTACAACCATATATTTTGAAGCATCATCACGTAACTTTCTATATCACATTGACAATATTGATAATATCTATGATAGAAATATGTCTAACCATCACTTTAAAATGACTTTGAAAGGCTTAGATTGTACAGATTGTGAAAAAGAAAACGGAATTGATGATGATTTTGAAGATGATAATGATAATTGGGAGTCTGATAACAATGAAGATGTTAGCTTTTTATTTGACAGTACCATCAATGATATAAAATCTGAATTTATAATAAGTAAAAACACTACTAAAAATGAACTAAAGAAACTAGTTCTTTGGTTTAAAAACAAAAAAGATATAGATATTGATATTATCAATCCAAAGTATGATAAGAACGGAATGATTGAAAAGTTAATTTTAAATATTGATTGTAATGATGGATATACTGGAAATATTACAATATCTAATAATACTTTAAGAGATATACCAAAAGGTTTCCGAAGAATTTATAATGAAGAAGGTACACTAGCCTTTAAAACTTGGTAACTGCTAACTAACTATTAAAAAAATAATTATGGACTCTTTTTTCGATTTCTTTTTTAAAGGTAATTTTTTCATGAAGCTTTTAACGTTATTATATACCTTATTAATTTCATGGTTTACGGGAGCGCAAACTCATGAAATTCCAAAATATAAATCTTCTGACATCAATTTATACAATCAAATTGTAAAAATGGACGCTACTTATTTTACTGCCTATAATAAGTGTGATCTTAAAACTCAAAGTGATATATTGAGTAACGATATTGAATTTTTTCATGACAAAGGAGGATTATCAACATCTAAAAAAGAAATAATAAAATCTATCAAAAAAAATATCTGTAACAAAGTAAAACGTACTTTAATTAAAGGTAGCATAGAAGTGTATCCTATTAAAGATTACGGTGCTATTGAAATTGGATACCATACGTTTTTTAACAAAAAAGAGCCAACTGTTAAATCTGTACCCAGTAAATTTATAGCAGTTTGGAAAAAAGAAAATAATAAATGGACAATGACAAAGGTTATTAGTTTACATTAAAATATAGTTCATACTAAAAACATTAGTTCATTTTTGCTAGCTAACGCTAAATGACACTAATACTTGGTTTTATTAGTTTACAAGCCAAAGCTGAGGAGCTTTGGCTTTTTTATTTTAAAACTAGATATTACGATACTCTTATTTTCATATTAAAGTGCATCCATTTTGTAGAAGTAGTACTTGATATTCCTGTAACAACTTTATCATAATCAATTCCCCAATCAAATAAATTTACTCTGCCTTCTAAAATTAAAAAACTAGGATAGATTTCAGTTGTGCTTCTAATTCCTGAAACAAATAATTTAACCTCTCTTTCTACTCCTCTTATCGACATGATTCCATTAACTTGATACCAGTCTATTCCCATTGTAAAAACATCCGTAGATGTAAAAGTAATTTGCTCTTTTTTTTCATTTATAAATACGCCTGGCTTTTTAATTGTCTTATTCACATCAACTTCTTTTGAACAAACTTTAAACGACTCAGGGTCTAACGCAAAAGAAAGCTTCATATTTTCAAGAGGGTTACCTTGGTTTTTTCTTTTAAATAAAAGAATCTCTAAATTATTTACGGTACTACTAAAAGGGGTACTACAATGGCCATGCGTAACAAACAAATTCATAAAATTCCCCTCAAACACTTTACTGCTTTCATTTTTTTTTCTTTCTGATTCTCTATTAGTATAACCACTAAAAACAACAATTGCTCCTAGAGCTATTATCATCAAAATTTTGTTTTTCATTTTATTCATACTACTTAATTATTAATGTTTGTTCGAATATACCTCTAACCCCCAATCAAGTTTGCAAATGAAATGTCAAAAAAGTGTAAAAAAACTTTCAACAGCCTATCAAATAAAACTATGCGCAGCTTTTTAAGCTTTTAATAAATTTATTAAAACCTAATATTTATAAAATATAAGTGTTTCTTTTTTTACTATTTTTACACCATGAAATGGATTTTTTCTTTTTTTTTACTCTCAACTTTAATACTACAGTCGCAAAATTTACCTGATGGTTTTTCATATGTTAAAGATATAGATCCAACTATACAACGAGAACTTCGTTATTGCAACCATAATAACTTTGTTGGGACTCCTGTAAATGGCTATATAGATGATGTTTTAATTACCTCTACTCTTACGGCAAAAGCTTTAAAAAAAGTACAAGCTGAATTAGCTAAAAAAGGATATAGCTTAAAAATATTTGATGCTTACCGACCTCAAACCGCAGTTAACCATTTTGTTAAATGGGCAAGAGTAATGAAAGATACTATAATGAAACAACAATATTACCCTAAAGTAAATAAACGCCATTTATTTAAACTTGGATATATTGCCACTAAATCAGGACATTCAAGAGGAAGTTCAGTAGATTTAACAATTGTTAATATTGCAACAGGCAAAGAATTAGACATGGGAAGTCCGTATGATTTTTTTGGAATTTCATCTCATATTACCTTTCAAAAATTAACTAAAACGCAAAAGAAAAATAGATCTTTATTACAAGAAAGTATGAAGAAATTTGGCTTTAGACCCTATAAAAATGAATGGTGGCACTTTACTTTACGTAATGAACCATTTCCTCATACTTATTTTGATTTCCCCATAAAATAATAACTTTTAACGCTTTATTTAGATAGACGTTTTAAAATCGGTATTATATTTGCTTAGATATACTCTATTATGTCATATACTATTAGATTTATTTTTTTCGCTTTATTTCTTACTATCTCTTCTTCAAGTTATGGTCAATTAGACAATTCTACAAATGGGAAAGATAAAGGAAAGTCTTCTTTAGGAAATTTTAATGTTTCTGCAAAGAATATAAAAAAACCAAAAGCTTTAGATTTTAAAAACGATCATGGCTTTAAAACTGCGCATAAAAAACAACAAAAAGAACAAAAAAGAAAACAGGTCGCTGATGCCTATATGAATAAGGGAATTCTTACCAAAGCTAAAATAGCAGAAGAACAGTATTTAAAGGCTTTTAAAAAAATAAATGGCCAATTTCAATACCCAGTGATAGATCAAGATTTAGGAAGTTTTAGTACAAAAGCAAAAAATGTTAATATTATTTGTAGAGATTACCAATATCCCGATGGAGATAAAGTAACCATATATATTAATGATATACCTGTTATTTCAAACCTTACTCTTAAACAACGTTTCCAATCGTTTAATATCCCTTTAGAAGAGGGCGTAAATATCATAAAAATCCTTGCGTTAAATCAAGGTACTTCTGGTCCGTAACACTGCAGCTTTTAAAATTTATAATGATTCTGGAATGTTAATTTCATCAAATGAATGGAACCTTGCAACAGGTGCAAAAGCAACAATTATTATAGCCAAAGAAAAAGAATAAAAAGTATAGTTTTTATTCTTATGGGTACTTAAGCTAACTTTTAGCCAGAACCTTTTTTTAAATTACTAAAAACTACTACTTTTGTAGGCAGAATTTTTTACAACAAGTAAAACGAACAAACAAAATAAACAACTAATATATAATGAAAGAAATCACCAAAGAGACCTATATCAACTGGTATAGAGACATGTTATTTTGGAGAAAGTTTGAAGATAAATTGGCAGCAGTTTATATTCAACAAAAAGTAAGAGGTTTTTTACACTTATATAACGGTCAAGAGGCTGTTTTAGCAGGAGCATTGCATGCAATGGATTTAACCAAAGATAAAATGATTACTGCTTATCGTAATCATGTTCAACCAATAGGTATGGGGGAAGATCCAAAAAGAGTTATGGCCGAATTATATGGTAAAGCCACAGGTACCTCTCATGGAATGGGAGGATCTATGCACATTTTCTCTAAAAAATATCGTTTTTATGGAGGTCATGGTATTGTTGGTGGTCAAATTCCTTTAGGTGCTGGACTTGCTTTTGGTGATAAATATAAAGGAAGTGACGCAGTAACTTTATGTTATTTTGGTGATGGTGCTGCTCGTCAGGGTTCATTACATGAAACATTTAACATGGCTATGAATTGGAAACTACCAGTAGTATTTATTGTTGAAAACAATGGATATGCAATGGGGACTTCTGTTGAAAGAACTGCAAATCATACTGATATTTGGAAACTAGGTTTAGGATACGAAATGCCATGTGAACCAGTAGACGGAATGAACCCTATAAAAGTTGCTGAAGCTGTAGATGAAGCTATTCAAAGAGCTCGTAGAGGAGACGGCCCTACTTTTTTAGAAATGAAAACATATCGATATAGAGGTCATTCAATGTCTGATGCTCAACATTATCGAACGAAAGATGAAGTTGAAGAATACAAAAAAATAGATCCTATTACTCAAGTTCTTGATGTTATTAAAAAGAATAAATATGCTTCTGATGAAGAGATAGAAGCAATTAAAAAAGAAGTAAAAGAATCTGTTAGTGAATGTGAAAAATTTGCTGAAGAATCTCCATATCCTGAATTGAATCAATTACATGATATGGTATACGAACAAGAAGATTACCCTTTTATAAAATAATAAATCCAACAAAAACTCATTAAAATATGGCTACAATAATAAATATGCCTCGTTTAAGCGACACCATGGAAGAGGGTGTTGTTGCTCAGTGGTTAAAAAGTGTTGGTGATAAAGTAGAAGAAGGTGATATTTTAGCTGAAATCGAAACAGATAAAGCTACTATGGAATTCGAATCTTTTCATGAAGGAACTTTATTACACATTGGTGTTCAAGAAGGCGAAGCAACTCCAGTAGACAGCTTACTAGCTATTATTGGTGACGAAGGTGAAGATTTCTCTGCACTATTAAATAACAATTCAGCTCCTGCCTCTGAAACCCAAAAAAAAGAAGTTTCTAAAACGGAAGATACATCTAATACCGTTGCTGTTTCAATCCCTGATAATGTAAAGGTAGTAACCATGCCTCGTTTAAGTGATACTATGACAGATGGTACAGTTGCTACTTGGTTAAAAAATGTTGGAGATAAAATAGAAGAAGGTGATATTTTAGCTGAAATTGAAACAGATAAAGCTACTATGGAGTTTGAATCATTTCAAGATGGTACCTTATTGCATATTGGTGTTCAAGAAGGTGATAGTGCTCCTGTTGACAGTTTACTTGCTATTATTGGTGATGAAGGAACTGATGTTTCTGCATTAATAAAAGCAAACGAAGCTGGGAACTTAACTTCAACGAGTACTGCTTCTGACAAAAAAGAAGAGGTAAAAGAAACGACAAATACTTCCAGTGTTTCTTCAAATGTTGAGACCTCTACAATGGAGAATTCTAGTAACTCTTCTAAAGGTGGACGTATTTTTGCATCTCCTCTAGCGAAAAAAATTGCGAAAGACAAGGGGATAAACTTGGCAGAAATTAAAGGTTCTGGTGAAAATGGCCGTATTATTAAAAAGGATGTAGAGAATTATACTCCTTCTGTAAAGGTAGAAACTAAAGCGAATAGTTCAGCTCCAAAAACTTCTACTTCAGCAACAGTTACTTCGTTTGCCATTGCTGGTGAGAGTACCGAAGAGGTTACGAACTCACAAATGCGAAAAGCAATTGCTAAATCTTTATCTAATTCTAAATTCAACGCACCACATTTCTACTTAAATATTGAAGTAGACATGGATAATGCTATAGCATCTAGAAAGATTATAAATCAAATGCCAGATACGAAAGTATCCTTTAATGATATGGTAGTAAAAGCTTGTGCTATGGCCTTAAGAAGACATCCACAAGTAAATACTTCTTGGAGTGATAGTGCTACTTTATTCCACAAACAAATTCATGTTGGGGTTGCCGTTGCAGTACCTGATGGATTAGTAGTACCAGTTTTAAAGCATGCAGATCATATGAACATTAACGAAATTGATATCCAAGTTCGTGATTTAGCAACTCGCGCTAGAAACAAAAAATTATCTTTAGAAGAAATGCAAGGAAGTACCTTTACCGTTTCTAATCTAGGGATGTTTGGTATTGAAAGCTTTACTTCTATTATAAACCAACCAAATTCTGCGATCTTATCTGTAGGTGCGATAGTAGAAAAACCAGTTGTTAAAAATGGCCAAATAGTAGTTGGAAATACTATGAAATTAACCTTAGCATGTGACCACAGAACCGTGGATGGTGCTGTTGGTGCTCAGTTTTTACAAACATTGAAAACATACTTGGAAAACCCAGTGACCATGCTGGCTTAATAAAATAAGTAATACATATAAGAATCCAGTCAGTAATTATTGACTGGATTTTTTATACAGGATACCTTTTGCTTGCGTAATGTGTCTTTCGTTATGATAAATTACAAATCGAAAAGTGTCCCCTAAACGAAACTTTATAAACGGTAGCGTAATATTCGTTTTAATCGCAGTAATATCCTTTTCCTTCGCAAGGATTAAAAGAACTAACAATTCCTCTTGTAAGGCTATAAAGTTAGACAATACCTCTGTCTTATGGATCCCAGCGTTTATAGGATTCTTACTTTTAAACGTACGTATCTTCTTCATTTTTTCTTTCGGAAGCATATCTACAGCAAACCTATTTCCTAAGCAACCTGAAATAAACCGCTTCTCTTTAACATCTTTTGCTGCTGTTATTCGCTTTCTTATTTCCATATTATAAAATAAGGCATACCTATTTAAATGCTCCAAACATTCTAATATCGACCAAGATTTCTTAGAACTTCTCCACTGTAATTTTTCGTCAGAAACCTCCTGAAGTGACTTTGCATATTGGATATGTGCATTTGTCATCTCCTCCAATTCAGCCAATAAAGTATTCTTATCTACAACCATCTTTATATTTTCCTCAAAGCTCTGAATTTATAAAAACATACATCTTGATTCTAATCAATATTTTTTAGTATTCGAGACAAGGTTTCTGGAGTCATTCGAAGATAAGATGCGATATATTTCTGTGGTATTTCCTGGAAAACTTGGGGACTTCTTCGAAAAAGTCTTTCAAAACGCTTTGTAGGAGAAAAAGTAAGTAAATCTATTTCTCTTTCTATCTGTTGGTACACAAAAACTTCCATCATTTTCAACCAAAGAGCAGTATAATTTGGATCCGATCGCAGCAAATTATCATACGAACTTTTCGAAATACATTTCAACTTACATTTCTTTATTGCTTGGATAAAAAAATTAGTAGGTTGCTTTGTTAAGAAACTATCCAAAGCTGTAATTAAAGAATTTGGATACCCAAAACGAATCGTATGCTCCTCTACTTCATCATAGATAAAAACCCGCATACTACCCTCTTCTACGTAATATAAATTGGTATGCACCTCTCCTTCATTTACTAAATATTCACCTCTTTTTAATTCTATATCTTTTTCCCAGTTGCCGTTCAATATATCTAGGAGTTCTTTATAATAGTTCATTATTCCAATTTCTACGAAATATAGTTATTTATAGACACAAAAAAAGCGGTATTTAAAAATACCGCTTCAAAAATCAACATTAGTACTTACTTTGTAAGTATAAGTTTTTTGGTGACCGCTTGCCCATTCACCTTAATTTTATATATATAAATGCCCCTTTCTAAATCCGAAACATCACTCTGTAATGCTTTCACTCCTTTAAAATTATTCTCTTTTACAAAAACTCTAATTAATTGTCCTGAAAGATTGTATAATTCTATAGTAACATTTGACTTCCTTTTCATCTCCATACTAATGGTAATCTCATCCTTTACCAATGTTGGATATGCTAGATTATGCATTGCATTATTGGCTCTACTCTCTGTACATGCAGAAATAAATTCCCATACATTAGAACTCTCTGGCGTATTACTTCTTGTCCACCATCTCGCTCTAAATATACTTTCATTATAATACACCTTGTCCCCAGTGTTATATACCTTACTTGGCATCCATTCTTTAGAACCACAATAGGTTACATCTCCACCTGTACAAGACTGTACATAATCCCATACATCACTACTTCCTGGTCTTTCTGAACGAGAAGCATACCATTTATTTTTATAAATAGCACCATTATACTTTACTTCCGATCCAGCGACAGCATAAACTCTTACCTCCCAAGGCGTTATATTGTCGCATATATTACCTGCAGCTTCTTCTTTTACGGAAAAAGTAGACGTGCTAGTGGTAGTACCCCCATCTCCATCCGTAGCAACCACTTTAAGTGTGAAGCTTCCAAAATTTCCTGGAGTCCAAACTGCTTCGTATGTATCGTTTATTCCTTGGGTAACCGGTGTAACAAGCATATTATCTACATAAAACTGAACTGTTTCTACGGATTTATCATCCGTTACTGTCGCCTTAAGTGTAATACTCGATAAAGAAGCTTTCTCTATTTCGCTTCCATTAGCTGGTTTTACAGAGGCAATAACTGGAGGGGTATTAGGGTCTGGGTCATTCGACTTCCTTTTCACTGTAAAAGAAAGTACACTAGTAGAAGTTGCATTTTCATTATCTACGGCTACTGCAGATACCTCTACCTCTCCAAAAGCACTCGGGGTAAAATTAGCAGAATACTCTGCTCCAGATTTCGTAGCAGAAATCTCCTCTCCCATATACACAAAACGGAACGAAGTAACCGAACCATCGCTATCCGTTGCAGTTGCGGTTAAGGTAATTTCTGATAATGTCTCTTGTTCAATTACTTCACCACTTGTAGGTGCTACCCAAGTTACTTTAGGGGCAGAGTTAATTGGATCAGAATTACCAGCAGCCTCATTAATTGCCCTAAGTATACTAGACGAAGAATTATAATCTACATCCTGAGTCAATTCCCAAATAATCACTCCTTGATGTCCATAATCTTTAGTATACTTAATCTTCTCCCCTGCTTGCTTAGGCGTATCAAAGTAAATATTTGTGCCATTTAAAGTAACGTGCCCCCCCAATCCATTAGGGTCTTTTGCATCGTAGCTCGTTGCTGCGTTCGGAGCTTCCTCAATAATATTTCTATACGGTACAAACTTAGCTCCATTCCCTCCATTCGGTTTACCTTCGGAGAAATCATAGCCATACATAGGAACTCCAATCACTAGTTTTGCTTTTTTTATGCCAAAGCCACCATCGTGATTCCAGGTTGCTGGTGCAATACCTAACCAATATTCTAAAGCATCTTGCGCCGAATATATTGGGTTATCTGCACTCTGCCCTGTATAAGTATTCAACGGAACTTTATATAAAGAAGAGTGTGGACCTATTGGAGAATCATCCCATGAACCTGTAAAGTCATAAGTCATTAAACCAATCCAATCCAGATATTCTGCAACATCCGCATCGTAATTATTACCATACCAGGAAGTACCAAAAACGGCCGCTGTAATTAGTTTATTTGGCATTTTTTGACGTAACTTCCTACTCAAATTCGTCATTCCAATTGCAGCAGGGTGCGGGCCTTGGTCTTGATCGCCCCACTTACTTCCTCTTACTCTACCTCCTTGATCCGAAGTACCTGCAATAGATGGATCCGCCCACCAGCACTCTAAGTCCAAATCGATACCATCCAATTGGCGTTCATTAACATAGTTGACCAATAAATCTGCAATTTCTTCTAACTTTTGGTCATTGTTATGGTATTTGGTCATTAGCCATAAAAATGCAAAATCTGTGGCACCACCCAGTGCTACGGAAACCTTCACATTTTTAGCTTTTGACTTTTCCAATACTTTACAATCTGTTAAAACAGAATCTACCTTATGCAACTGGAAGTCATCAAAGGCTATCGAACCAAAATCATTACTATTGTAATCGTTATTATTTCTCTTGAACATTAAAAAAGAAACATTGATATTCGTTACTACCTCCGGATTAAAATTATTGGTGATATCGTAATCTGGTATCCAAGTTGGTAAATACCCAATGATACGTTGCTTACCAGCATAATCTGGCCCTAGACCACCATCGCCGCAGGCGCCTTCATTTTGCCAGGAAGAATCTCCAGGAGCAGCATTAGTATACCACTTTGCAGTATAATTTAGTCCATTATGAGACACTTTATCCCCTTGCCTATATGGGGCATTGGAAGCATCCCAAGCCGGACTGCAGTCTGGGAATTGGTATTGAGCATTTACAAGTATACTCAAAAATAAAAAATAAAAAAGTATTACTATTTTTTTCATAAGTTGTTGTTTTGTTAGTTAGTTAGAATTATGAATTCTTTCTCAGAATCTTTTATTTCTAATTATTCTTTGATTAGTTTTTTGGTGTGCATACTTCCCTCTGTATAGATTTTACAGAAATATATGCCACTTTTTAAGTCGGAAACATTTTGATGAAACTGATGGGTTCCCTTGGCAATATTCGTATCTACCAGTAACTTAACCATTCTACCAGAATGATCATACAACTCAATTTTCAAAGGGGATTTTTGATCTATCCTCACAGAAAAATGTATTTGCTCCTGAACAATATTTGGATACGCCTTCGTTTGAAACATTGTACGAGATGACTGTGCACAAGGTGCAACGGTTTTCCACTCATTTGATGCACCTGGTATGTTATTTTGTGTCCACCATTTCGCTTCATGAATATTATTATCATAATATACCCTGTCTCCACTATTGTATATTTTTGTAGCTACCCAAGCAGGAGAACCACAAAAATCATTGCTACCGCCATCACAAGCTTCTATAAAACCCCAAACGCCTGCTTTTCCTGGTTCTTCAGAACTTGATGCATACCATTTATTTCGATAAACGGCTCCATTATGCACCACCTTCGTTCCAGATGCTGCATATACCTTTGCAACCCAATCAGGAATGCCATCACATGGCGAATCTGTAGTTTGTTCTTTTATGCTAAAACTAGATGTTCCAGTACTACTTTCACCATCACTATCCACAGCACGAACCTCCAAGGTAAACGTACCAAACGATGAGGGAAGCCAAGAAGCCGAATACAAATTATCCCCACTAGCACTAACATTAATAAGTTGACTATTCACTCGGAATTCTACAGTGTCTAAGACATCGTCATCCGCTACGTTAGCAATCAATTCAATAGCCGACAATTGTCTTTGCACTATTTCTTCTCCATCAATAGGAGTAACAATACGTATCGTTGGTGGCGTATTTCCTCCTACTTTTTTTACTACAAAAGAAACAATTTTTGTAGTTGTTCTATTGGTATTATCCGTAGCGATTGCCGCTATGGTATGTACCCCAAATTCAGAAGGCGTAAAATTAGCAGAATAGGTATCGCCATTTTTAACCGCTGCGATAGTCGTTCCTTTGTATTGAAAAGAAAAAGACTGAACATTCCCATCATTATCTATTGCAGAGGCTTCGATAGCAATTGGTTGAAGTTCTTCCGTTTCAAAAACTTGATTGCTAGTTGGTTTTATCCAAGTGACTACAGGAGACTCCCCTGGATTATCCGTACAAACTTTAATTTGTTCCCAAACGCCATTTTCATCTGGTTTCAAACCATTAGCCGCGTACCATTTATTTCTATAGATTGTATTGTTATACTTTACATAATTGTTTGGTTTATCATAAATTCGAGTAGCACTCCACTCCGGAATATCCGTACAGTCCAAATTTACTCCATCCCAAATAATAACCTTAATAGAATTTGTAGCTGTAGCCCCATTTTGAAACGTCGCAGTAGCAAGCAACGTATACGTTTTATAAGCGTTTGGCGTCCATGAAAAAGAGGTACCATTATACGACTGCCCTCCTATCTGAGTAGTAACCTTAGTTAATACCGAATTCTTCTCATCAATCTCTAAATTTACACCAACTGTGGTGAAAGAATTTTGTTGAATAACCTGATTGTTTATAGGGGTTGTAAATGTAATAGCAGGTTTTTGAGCACAAGGCTCCGCCGTCAAATCTGCAGCATCTCCACCATATTTACTCATATCTTTACACCCACAATCCGACAAATCATTAACACCGTCCATATCCGTTCCGATATTAAATATCCCGGTATAACGTTCGTAATATCCAATTCTATCAATTACCTGAGGTTTTTCTGTACCTTGACCACATTCTACCCCTCCATTTATAATATTTACCGTCATTCCCAATCCAGGTACTCTATTTTTAGTTGTATCCAAGTCGTTAGGAACCCACTTATTGGTAATTACATTATGTGCAGAAGGTTTTGGGTATTGCGGCGTCATCCAAAACCAAATTGCTGTTTGAAAAGCCAGAGCTGCATCTTGAATAACTAGATCGGGATTATCGAGTAGAACTTGTTTATCCCCAAAAATAAACTCACTTGCCGGACCATAATTATAGTTATAAGACAATTGAATAGGTCCTCTTCCTTTATACGATTTACCAGGGGTTGGAGGATAATTTGTATCTGGATAGGCATAAGGTGCATCGGTAGGCTCTTCTCTAAAGTGTAAACCCCAAGAAAACCTACCTCCTGGCGCCGTAGCCCAACCACCAGTAGTCTCGTGTGATATATTTGCAAAAAAAGCTGCTAATTCTCTTTTCCTAGTTTCCGTATCACCTTCCTCCAGAAAAGCCCCATAATCTACTTCTTCTGAAACGACTTCTAGATCTGAATTTCGAGGAGCATTATAATCTACGTCAATTCTTATCAACTTCGCTTCTCCTGTAGTTTTATCGATTCGTGTAATTTTGTATGCGTTGGTTCCGCAGCGTCGATCGAAAATAACCTTGATTTTTGACATTCTATCTATAGCCTCTATAAAAGACGAATAGGTATAGAAATCATCTTTAGGGTCTAGTACCCATTCACCATCTCCAATGTCTTTAGAACCAAATCGGTATGGAAATAGTTTGTTCCAAAGCTCTTTTGATAGTAAAGGGTGTGTATTTGCCTCTTTAATAGTATCATCTATATGAGATTGCCGGATTTTTTTAGAGAAGTAATTGACGTTTATTTCAGAATTAGCGTACATCAAACTAGATGTAACAAAAATAAGTAGCACTAAAAGTGCTTTAACTTTTTGTTTCATTTTTAGAATTTTGAAGGGTTAAAATTGTTTGTTTATGCAATATTTTAAAAAATTATACTGGCTTTTTAGTACATCCTTTTTTAAATTATTACAACACTAAAACAAACACTAGTAAACTATAAGTCAAATTTTTTTAGATAAAAAACAACATTTCATCTACAGATGACAGAAAATAATTAATTAGCTTCACTTACAAAGTATAAAAAATAAGCTAAATTGGCACGTTAACTTTTTATTGAATCTATTATAATCTAAAGAAATTATTAACTAAAGATTTAAAATCAACATAAAAAAAATGCATTAATAAACTGATAAAGTTAGCTTTACGAATTAAAAAGAGGAGACTATTATAATATTATATAAGTAAATCAATAAAAAAATTAAAAAACAGCGTTTATAAAAACAAAAATCTCCGAGAGTTGCTACTCTCGGAGGTTCAAAACTATATTTATATAAATATGATAACAGTTATATGGTAAAAGTCATACGACTATTTATTTCACTTTTCTAGTTTTATTAAGTAACCAAAAATCAGCTAATACCATAGCTGTTAAAGCTTCTACAATAGGCACAGCTCTGGGCACAACACAAGGATCATGCCTTCCCTTTCCATGTATTTCCGCTGCTTCTCCATCAGCATTAATAGTTACTTGGTTTTGCATAATAGTAGCGACAGGTTTAAAAGCTACTCTAAAATAAATATCCATTCCATTTGATATGCCGCCTTGGATTCCTCCAGATAAATTTGACTGTGTAGTTCCATCTACATTAAAAACATCATTATGTTCAGAACCTTGCATTTTTGCACCACAAAATCCACTACCAAACTCAAATCCCTTAACTGCATTAATAGAGAGCATTGCTTTGCCTAACTCTGCATGTAGTTTATGAAAAATCGGTTCACCTAAACCAACAGGTATATTCTGGGCTACACAGGTTATTGTCCCTCCAATTGTATCTCCTTGTTTTCTTATTTGCTGGATTTTATCAATCATTTGGTCAGCTGTTTCATCATCAGGACAACGAACTATATTGCTTTCTGTTTTAGAAAAATCAAGATCTTGATAGGGTTTGACCATAAAAATATCACCAACAGAAGATGTAAAAGCATTAATATCAATATGAGCTATTAATTGTTTGGCTAATGCACCAGCAACCACCCAATTTGCTGTTTCTCTTGCAGAAGTTCTTCCTCCTCCTCTATAATCTCTAACTCCATACTTCTTATCATACGTATAATCAGCATGAGAAGGACGGTAAACATTCGTATTATGATTGTAATCTTTACTCTTTTGATTCGTATTTTTGATTACAAAACCGATAGAAGCTCCTGTTGTAATTCCTTCGAAAATACCTGACAAAAACTCAACATTATCTGGTTCTTTGCGTTGAGTTACAATTTTAGACTGCCCTGGTTTCCGTCTATCCAATTCATTTTGAATAGCTTTAAAATCTACTTTTATTCCAGCAGGAAAACCATCAATTACACCTCCAATAGCAGTACCATGTGATTCACCAAAGGTGGTTAACTTTAAAATATTTCCAAATGAATTAAACATGCTTAATAATTTAGAGAACGAAAGTAAAATTATTTATTAATATACCACTAATTAAACAACAATAATTGTACTTAATAATTCAATATATTCATCAAAATAAAATATTTAAAATTTAAACTATACAGATAAATAAAAACATCAAAAATATTTTCAGGAAAACATAAACTATAACTAATTCATAATAAAACGATTAAATAATGCTATTAAAAAAAAGTTTTTTTTAAGTAAAAAAAAGGTCTAAAAAGTTTTTTAGAAATAAAAAAAGGTTCTATATTTGCACCCGCATTCAGGGAATACTGAATGAGTCATTAAGGAGAAATGGCAGAGTGGTCGAATGCGGCGGTCTTGAAAACCGTTGTCTGTAACAGGACCGGGGGTTCGAATCCCTCTTTCTCCGCATATCCGAAGCGAAAGCTTCGGATTTTTTTTAGGGGATTAAAGAAAAAAGCTTGCATAATGCAAGCTTTTTTATATTAGAAACTTCCATCACTAGTTAATAATGTCATTCCTAACATCACTATATTACACTTTACATAGTAAATAATATATCCTATAACAGCAATACTCTAAAATTAATAAAAGAAATAATATTACTAGTATGATTATTCACTTTTAGAGACCTATAACATCATTGTAAGGAGCCTTTTAAAATAAATAGATAATATATAAAAGATACTTATAAAGTAACATTATGCTTTTAAATTGGTCTACACTTTATATATATACAACAAATAAGCAAGAACACTAAGTATAATAAGATGGTCAATTTATGATGTGATAAAGAACTATTGTAATCGCTTTTAATAATCAATTAAACAAATTAAGACTCCAAGATATACACTAATTGACAAATCAAAATAAAAGATAGGTCAATATGTAATAATTATAATATTTACTTAAAATCTGTACACATAATTCTATAAGGTATTAACTAAAATTACTAGTGAAACTTTATAATTATGTAATAATTTAGTGAATATCATATTAATTTATTAATACATTCTATATTAAAAATTTTAGGTTGATAGCTTGCACTTGAATAGTAAAAATCATTCATTATCATAAAAGATAAACTATACAATAAGTATTTATATAGTCATACAAACATATAGTTAAACAATTAGTTGGAATATACAGCTTGCATATATTGTTAGCAAAAGCCATAAGTCTCATTAAATAGATATTAATACACTTTTTTAATTTTTCTATTTAATCTATCATTTAAAATAAGCAACTAGTTAATTAACACATTATATATTTACCGATTCACTACATATAGCGTCATAATGATAGCTATTATTAATCAGATTTGCTATGTTCTAATAGCATTATTGTCATTTATTACAGGATCTAACTTATAAGTAAGTATTTTGTTAAGTGTAGTACATTTAGATAAAAGTAAAGGGCAAAAAAAAACCGTTCTTTATTTTACTAAAGAACGGTTAAAGAAAGGCAACGACCTACTCTCCCACCTGTGGCAGTACCATCGGCGCTAATGGGCTTAACTTCTCTGTTCGGAATGGTAAGAGGTGAGCCCCATTGCAATAATCACCTTAAATTGTTTCAGTATATTTCAACTGTATAAGTTAACATATTGATAAATATAATATTGTAAAGTTTCAAAGAGTTTGTCCCGACCCGAAGGTCGGGATACGTACATAAGCCTATGGGTTATTAGTACTACTTGGCTACATACATTACTGCACTTACACCTATAGCCTATCAACGTGGTAATCTCCCACGACCCTTTAAAGAAATCTCATCTTGTGGTGGGTTTCGCGCTTATATGCTTTCAGCGCTTATCCCTTCCCGACGTAGCTACCCTGCAGTGCCACTGGCGTGACAACAGGTACACTAGAGGTCAGTTCAACTCGGTCCTCTCGTACTAAAGTCAAATCCACTCAAATTTCTAACGCCCACAGCAGATAGAGACCGAACTGTCTCACGACGTTCTGAACCCAGCTCGCGTGCCACTTTAATGGGCGAACAGCCCAACCCTTGGGACCTTCTCCAGCCCCAGGATGTGACGAGCCGACATCGAGGTGCCAAACCCCCCCGTCGATGTGAGCTCTTGGGGGAGATTAGCCTGTTATCCCCGGAGTACCTTTTATCCTTTGAGCGATGGCCCTTCCATGCGGAACCACCGGATCACTATGCTCTACTTTCGTACCTGATCGACCTGTATGTCTCTCAGTCAAGCTCCCTTATGCCATTGCACTCTACGCACGGTTACCAAGCGTGCTGAGGGAACCTTTAGAAGCCTCCGTTACTCTTTTGGAGGCGACCACCCCAGTCAAACTACCCACCACGCACTGTTCTCATCACTGAGTTAGGCTCTAGATAAGCAAAGGGTGGTATTTCAAGGATGATTCCACAACGCCTAGCGACGCCGCTTCATTATCTCCCACCTATCCTACACATTACTTATCCAAAGTCAATACGAAGCTATAGTAAAGGTTCACGGGGTCTTTTCGTCCCGCTGCGGGTAATCGGCATCTTCACCGATACTACAATTTCACCGAGCTCATGGCTGAGACAGTATCCAGATCGTTGCACCATTCGTGCAGGTCGGAACTTACCCGACAAGGAATTTCGCTACCTTAGGACCGTTATAGTTACGGCCGCCGTTTACTGGGGCTTCATTTTAGATCTTCGCCGAAGCTAAACCCTCCACTTAACCTTCCAGCACCGGGCAGGTGTCAGGCCTTATACATCATCTTTCAATTTAGCAAAGCCCTGTGTTTTTGATAAACAGTCGCCTGGATCTTTTCACTGCGGCCAGCATTGCTGCTGGCGACCTTTCTCCCGAAGTTACAGGTCTATTTTGCCTAGTTCCTTAGCCATGAATCTCTCGAGCACCTTAGAATTCTCATCCCAACTACCTGTGTCGGTTTACGGTACGGGTTCTCATAATCTGAAGCTTAGAGGTTTTTCTTGGAAGCCCTTAGGCACACTATCAACGCATCCGAAGACTTGTTGTACTATCACACTTCAGCTAGACTAGCGGATTTACCTAAAAGTCTAATACCTACATGTTTCAACGAACTATTCCGTCAGTTCGCGGTGCTTTCATTACTCCGTCACCCCATCGCAATTATAAGAAGTACAGGAATATTAACCTGTTGGCCATCGACTACTCCCTTCGGATTCGCCTTAGGTCCCGACTAACCCTCAGCTGATTAGCATCGCTGAGGAAACCTTAGTCTTTCGGTGAGGGGGTTTCTCGCCCCCTTTATCGTTACTTATGCCTACATTTTCTTTTCTATCCGCTCCAGCATACCTTACAGTACACCTTCTGCGCAAATAGAATGCTCCCCTACCACTTTATATCTAGTATAAAATCCATAGCTTCGGTAATATGTTTATGCCCGATTATTATCCATGCAAAACCGCTCGACTAGTGAGCTGTTACGCACTCTTTAAATGAATGGCTGCTTCCAAGCCAACATCCTAGCTGTCTAAGCAGTTTCACCTCGTTTTTTCAACTTAACATATATTTGGGGACCTTAGCTGATGGTCTGGGTTCTTTCCCTCTCGGACATGGACCTTAGCACCCATGCCCTCACTGCTGAGTAACATTTTATAGCATTCGGAGTTTGTCAGGAATTGGTAGGCGGTGAAGCCCCCGCATCCAATCAGTAGCTCTACCTCTATAAAACTTTTGCTCAACGCTGCACCTAAATGCATTTCGGGGAGTACGAGCTATTTCCGAGTTTGATTGGCCTTTCACCCCTACCCACAGGTCATCCAAAGACTTTTCAACGTCAACTGGTTCGGTCCATCCACTGTGTGTTACCACAGCTTCAACCTGCCCATGGGTAGATCACTCGGTTTCGCGTCTACTACTACTAACTATGGTCGCCCTATTCAGACTCGCTTTCGCTTCGGCTCCGGACCTTAAATCCTTAACCTTGCTAGCAACAGTAACTCGTAGGCTCATTATGCAAAAGGCACGCCGTCACACAGTAAATGTGCTCCGACCGCTTGTAGGCGTACGGTTTCAGGTTCTATTTCACTCCCTTACTTAGGGTTCTTTTCACCTTTCCCTCACGGTACTAGTTCACTATCGGTCTTTCAGGAGTATTTAGCCTTACCGGATGGTCCCGGTAGATTCATACAGGATTACTCGTGTCCCGCACTACTCAGGGTACTGCTATATCTTCTTCGCTTACCTATACGAGACTATCACTCTCTTTGGTTCGTCTTTCCAAACGATTCTAGTTCACTTAGATTCTAATGTCGCAGCCCTACAACCCCAATACTGCCGTAACAGCATTGGTTTGGGCTAATCCGCGTTCGCTCGCCGCTACTAACGGAATCACTATTGTTTTCTCTTCCTCCGGGTACTTAGATGTTTCAGTTCTCCGGGTTTGCTCCTATAAATAGGTGACATGTCTTCAACATGCCGGGTTGCCCCATTCGGAAATTTACGGATCATAATGTGTGTGCCACTCCCCGTAACTTATCGCAGCTTATCGCGTCCTTCATCGCCTCTGAAAGCCTAGGCATCCGCCATACGCCCTTATTTAGCTTATTGTACTTTTTGCTGTAGTATCTCTACTACAACGAGCTCTTTATAATTCTTTATTTTTATAAAAATATTGTTGTTAGATCGTAATCTAACTTCTCTATCTTGATTCTTTACGATATCATTTTTACCAATATGTCAATGAACGTTTTCAGACTTATATCTGATTGTGGAGAATATCGGAGTCGAACCGATGACCTCTTGCGTGCAAGGCAAGCGCTCTAGCCAGCTGAGCTAATCCCCCATTTTTGAAATTCAGAACTTGAATCCTCAATTATGAATGTTGAATTCTCTAACTTCCAGAATTTCCTTCCTAATAAATAACCCTCTTCTTTTTTGTAGTCCCGGGCAGACTCGAACTGCCGACCTCTACATTATCAGTGTAGCGCTCTAACCAGCTGAGCTACGAGACTAGAATAGCTATATATTAGTGTATTATAAAATTAACAGCAAAGAGCAAAATATACCTCTTTTGTAACTCACCATCTTTCTCTAGAAAGGAGGTGTTCCAGCCGCACCTTCCGGTACGGCTACCTTGTTACGACTTAGCCCTAGTTACCAGTTTTACCCTAGGCAGTTCCTTGCGGTAACCGACTTCAGGCACCCCCAGCTTCCATGGCTTGACGGGCGGTGTGTACAAGGCCCGGGAACGTATTCACCGGATCATGGCTGATATCCGATTACTAGCGATTCCAGCTTCACGGAGTCGAGTTGCAGACTCCGATCCGAACTGTGATATGGTTTATAGATTCGCTCCTATTCGCATAGTGGCTGCTCATTGTCCATACCATTGTAGCACGTGTGTAGCCCAGGACGTAAGGGCCGTGATGATTTGACGTCATCCCCACCTTCCTCACGGTTTGCACCGGCAGTCTCGCTAGAGTCCACAGCTTTACCTGTTTGCAACTAACGATAGGGGTTGCGCTCGTTATAGGACTTAACCTGACACCTCACGGCACGAGCTGACGACAACCATGCAGCACCTTGTGATCTGTCCGAAGAAAACTCTATCTCTAAAGCTGTCAGACCACATTTAAGCCCTGGTAAGGTTCCTCGCGTATCATCGAATTAAACCACATGCTCCACCGCTTGTGCGGGCCCCCGTCAATTCCTTTGAGTTTCAATCTTGCGATCGTACTCCCCAGGTGGGACACTTATCACTTTCGCTTAGTCACTGAGATAAATCCCAACAACTAGTGTCCATCGTTTACGGCGTGGACTACCAGGGTATCTAATCCTGTTCGCTCCCCACGCTTTCGTCCATGAGCGTCAGTATATACGTAGTAGACTGCCTTCGCAATCGGTATTCTGTGTAATATCTATGCATTTCACCGCTACACTACACATTCTATCTACTTCCGTATAACTCAAGTCAACCAGTATCAAAGGCAGTTCCATAGTTAAGCTATGGGATTTCACCTCTGACTTAATTGACCGCCTGCGGACCCTTTAAACCCAATGATTCCGGATAACGCTTGCACCCTCCGTATTACCGCGGCTGCTGGCACGGAGTTAGCCGGTGCTTATTCTTACAGTACCGTCAAGTGACCTACACGTAGATCTGTTTCTTCCTGTATAAAAGCAGTTTACAACCCATAGGGCAGTCTTCCTGCACGCGGCATGGCTGGTTCAGAGTTGCCTCCATTGACCAATATTCCTCACTGCTGCCTCCCGTAGGAGTCTGGTCCGTGTCTCAGTACCAGTGTGGGGGATAATCCTCTCAGACCCCCTACCTATCGTTGCCATGGTAAGCCGTTACCTTACCATCTAGCTAATAGGACGCATAGTCATCTTGTACCCATAAATGTTTAACTAAAGTGTGATGCCACATATCAGTATTATGGAGTATTAATCTTCATTTCTAAAGGCTATCCTCCTGTACAAGGCAGATTCTATACGCGTTACGCACCCGTTCGCCGGTCGTCAGCGGAAGCAAGCTCCCCTGTTACCCCTCGACTTGCATGTGTTAAGCCTGCCGCTAGCGTTCATCCTGAGCCAGGATCAAACTCTTCATTGTATAATCTTTAATATTATGAATGAATAAGTTTCAAAAGAATTTTTTTAATCTAACTAATTAGATCGTGGTAATTCTACTCTTTAATTACGCTGTCAATTTCAATATTTTCAATGAACTTTGTTAATCTTAATACTTGATATCTCTCAACCAAAATCTCAATCAACTTCTTGTAGAAACGCTAGAATCGAACTAACTGGCTTTTTAATAACCTTTCCAAAATTTCTTAAATTTTACCGCTTTCGCTAAGCGGATGCAAACCTACAAACTATTTTTATTCTGACAAAAACTTTTTTGAAGTTTTTTTCTAATTTGTAAACCCGACTAAATCAATGAACTACTCTGTAAAATTTGGACTGCAAATATACTCACTTTAATTTGTTGTAAACAAGCTTTTTTTAACTTATTTTTTAACCCTTTAATAATATATTCTAAACCCTATTTTAATGAACTTTGCTCACTTTTAAACTATACGCTTATCCGTTTGCGGGTGCAAATATAG